>CAYOLO010000127.1:0-1009 GCA_964404855.1 uncultured Gammaproteobacteria bacterium | reverse complement strand
CCGAAGTAGATCCCCTCGCCACTCATGTTGTGGATGTAGCAATGGTCCACAACGATGTGATCCTGCTGGAACAGACCCCCACTGCGTTGCGTGTTCTGGTGGTGCCCGAAAAAGCCAATCGGTTGAACCGCCGAAGTCCACGAAGTCCGCTTACCGTCGATCTCGACGTAGGCCCATCGGACATAGGAGTTGTCCCCCTCCGCCTTGATGCCCTTGTCAAAAGCGGACGACGAGGACGTGGCCTGGATCTTCAGCCCGTAGTCCACGCTGCCGTTGTCGAACACGAAATCGACGTACTGACAGCCGCTGTACTCCACGACGTTCGTCACGGAACTCGTGATGACTACCTGACCGTTGCCGTTGCGGACCGTGATGCGGTTGCCGTCCGAAGTCCCCCGCAGGTTGTTGAAGATCAACGGCCCGTGCGCACCGGGCGCGAGTTCGATGATGTCGCCACCCGTGGGCGCGCGACTCGGCCCGAACGAGCCCCAGCCCGCATCCGATGCGCCGTTGAACGTCCGCGTGCCGGCCGTCGGCTGCACGATGTACGTCGCCGTCCCGGTCGAGACCACCGTCACCGTGAGATTGACCGTGGTGTCGGCCGTCAGTGACCCGTCCGAAGCCCTGAGCGTCAACGTGTACGCCCCGGCCGTGGTCCCCGACGGCACCGTGACGATGCCCGCCACCGAACACGTCACCCCGGAAGGCGCCGTGCCGCCCACGCGGGAAAACGCGAGCTGCACGCCCTCCGGGTCCGAAGCCCGCGCGACGATGCTCTCGGCGTTGCCCGCATCAATCGTCAGCGAGAACGCCGACCACACCGGGGGCTGATTGACCACGCCTGTCCCGGTCGTGCCCGACGAATACGAATACTCGCTCCGACGGTTGGTCGTATCGACCGCGCGACAGCGATAGGTGTAGGTCGTGACCGGCTGGAGCCCGGTGTCCTCGTAATCGTTGTCCGACCCCCAGATGCCCAGCCCGGTCGCTACACGAACCCACGTCGTGC
>CAYOLO010000126.1:0-1016 GCA_964404855.1 uncultured Gammaproteobacteria bacterium | reverse complement strand
GGTTGTGGTGTGGTTGCCGTTTTTGCTGCTAAGAGGTCCTCTTGCGGTGAAGGGAAGACGCCCATGCGTCTGCCTCCTTCGTCCTGGCGTGAGACGTTGAAGAAGCTCGGTCTTGTTCATCGCAAGGCGTCGCGCCCACGCCGAAAGACCAGGCGATTGAGGATCGAGCGGCTATCGGGCCGGCGCATGATGGCAGGCGACCTGGACGCCGATTCGGCGGTGACCGAGCCGGAGGAACGCACCGATAATCCCGATTCGGCGCCAAGCGAAACCACTGGCGGCGAAGTGGTTGCTGCGGTCCAAACCAGCGAAGGCATCCCAGATTCCTTGCCGGCCAGCGATGTCTCGAAATCGGAAAAGACGTTGGTTCAGACCGACGAACCGAACAGGTCGGACGTAAACGGCGATGGAGAAGTGACGCCGCTGGACGCACTGTTGATCGCGAATTTCATCAATGCGAGCGGCCAGAATTCTTCCGAACCCGCGGCATTCGACGTCAATCAGGATGGCCAAGTCAACGCGTTGGACTTCGAGGCGGTCGTCGCGCAATTCGAGCTCCCAGCAGCCTCGCCGCAGGCCGCGTCGCCGGGCGTCGGCACGATGGTGCCGCCCGTTGTGCCCGAATCCGGCGTTCCGACCACGGATGGGACTGCCGGGCACGGCGCCTCGGCAACAGCGGGAACACATCCCAGCCCTACTACACAACCATCACAGCAGGATGCCGGGGCAGCGCAGGCGCCGACAGGCGAAAGCTTCCCTCCCGTAGCGGATTCTCAGACATTGGATGAGTCCCTCTTGGGGGACCCCCTGATCCAAAAAGAACGCCTCGCCCCCGCAACGGATCCCGAGACATCGGACAACTCCCCTTCTGTGGATGCAGACGCTGGCGTCGTCAGGCAGGTGGATGCTCAACACACGGGCACGGGGCCGGACGATTCCTCGTCGGCCGAGTCGGAAGGTTGGCCATGCTGGCCCTTTGGTCATCCATGCGGGACTGGGACTGGCATAGGGACGGG
>CAYOLO010000125.1:0-1020 GCA_964404855.1 uncultured Gammaproteobacteria bacterium | reverse complement strand
ACGAGTACAAGCGCGCAGTCCGGACGATCGCTCGTGTGCGCGACAGGATGCGCGTACTCGGGCGGCCAATGCCGGGGAATACGTCGCGTTAGCGCTGAGACACAACAACTATCTCTGCCAACGCGCCGCTGCACTGAGCAACTCGCGATGCACCGCCGCCGTGCGCCGCCGCGATACCGGCACGGGCTGCGCCACGCCGTCCACTACCATCTCGCCGACGGTATAGCGGTCCCGCGTCGGTAGCGTCTCGCGTGCCGCAGAGATTCGCACGGCAGCGTTGCGGGAGCAGCGCACCCATTCGCCGGGGTGATCGGCCAGCAGCGACACGATCGACTGCGACGTTAGACCGACCGGCCCGGCGGCAGTGAAAACCTCGGTGTACTTGTGGCCTGCGATCAGCGCAGTGACCGATGCGACCGGCACGATCACCATGCGGCGCCGGTGCGCAACGATCAGCCGCGCGCCGGGACCAGAACGGCCGCAGTGCGGGCATGGTGCCGGTTGCGGCGTGTGTACGACCCGGCCGTCAAGTACCGTTGCCCCGGGCACGTCTCAAGGCGCAGCGCCGGTCAGAAAATCGTCGAACTCCAGCGTCTGCCCGTCGCCGGCAAGACCCAGCACGCCGGGTGCCCCGGACGCGATGCGCGAGTCCTGCGCTTCGCCCAGCTGGCGGCCGTTGTAGTACGCGGTCAACTTGGTGCCCTTCACATCGAGGCGCAGCGCCCCGCCTGCGACATACGTGACCGGGCCACCAGCAAGCGACGTGAGTTTGCCGGACGCATCGACGTGCTCCAGCGCCCACACCTTCTCGGTCGCCGAGATCGTCAGCCGGTACTGCACGGCACTCGTCGCGCTGGCCCGCACCACGACACCCGGATAGCCCCACACCGTAGCGCTGGACATGCGGATCGTCACCTGCGCGGACTGATCGGCCGGCACCGTCGGCGTCCAGACCACCGTACCATTGGCCCGCAGCCGGTTGCCGGAGATAGTGCCGCCAGACCAGTTGGCGCCGGCCGG
>CAYOLO010000124.1:0-1020 GCA_964404855.1 uncultured Gammaproteobacteria bacterium | reverse complement strand
ACCCCGCGGCGTTTCTCTTTCTCATAAACCTAAACCCTCCACACACTGGACACTTGGTGTGATGAAGAATGGCGCGTGACCACGGAAGGCTCTGTGCACGCCGAACTCACCCAGCTTCGACAGGAACTCGAGCTCCTCCGCGCCGAGCGCGGGCAGTTCCTCGAACAACTGCAACAGAAGAACCGAGCCCTGGAGAGCCTGCAGCATCAACTGCAAACCCTGTTGCGCCGCCTGTTCGGCCGCTCGGCGGAGAAGATCGATCCGAAGCAGAGGCTGCTGTTCGAGACCCTGCTGAATCAACTGGCCCCGCCGACGCCCGCACCGCAAGCGACTCCGGAATCCGCGCCGGCGCCGCGCCCCGAGACGAACGGCCACGGCCGTCGGCGTCTGCCGTCGGATCTGCCGCGGCGGAAGGTGATTCATGATCTGCCGGAAGCCCAGAAGCCCTGCCCGTGCTGTGGGAGCCTGCGGCACGTCATCGGGCAGGAGATCAGCGAGCAACTCGAATACGTGCCGGCCCGGCTGACGGTGATCGAGCACGTGCGGCTGAAGTACGCCTGCCGCGCGTGCGAGGCGAACGTGTCGGAAAGCGGCCCGCAGATCACCACGGCCGTCAAGCCGGCGTCGCCGATCGAGAAAGGGCTGGCGGCGCCGGGCCTGCTGGCCTATGTGATGGTGAGTAAGTATTCGGATCACCTCCCGCTGCACCGGCTGGAGTCCATCCTGGCGCGGCACGGGATCGCGATCGCGCGCTCGACGATGTGCGACTGGGCGGCGCAATGTGCCCTCCTGTTGCACCCGTTGTACGACCGGATGATCCGGGAGGTGCTGGGGTCGAAGGTGATCCACACCGACGACACGCCGGTGAAGGTGCTCGATCGCAGGCTCGATCGAACCCGCACGGGGCGGTTCTGGGTCTACCTGGGAGACTCATCCCATCCCTGCACGGTGTTCACCTACACGCCGAGTCGAAGCCGGGATGGCCCGCGGCAGTTCCTCAAAGGGTGGAGCGGGTATTTG
>CAYOLO010000123.1:0-1031 GCA_964404855.1 uncultured Gammaproteobacteria bacterium | reverse complement strand
CACCGAAGTTCAACGCTTTGCTACTGATACCACTCATCGTTAACCCGAACGGATAGTAATCTGTTCCCATTTTTCACCGCATTCAAATTTTTTCCCTGAACCTTTCCAAAAAATCCGGCGGCTGTCTCAAAGAACTGTTGTCTAAAAGTAACGGTTTTTCATGGCTTGGCATACCATAAAGAGGTTATTTTTTTCTTAATGCCTGGCATGGCGGACTGCCAACAACAATATTAACCGGAGAACAAACGAACAAGTAAAGAACCCGGTAGTAAAACCACCAGTACCACAAAAAATATCAATAACAAAAGCAGGATAATAATTGCTTTTGTTGTCGGGTTACTGAACTCAAACTTCATCCCCCAAAAACTGACTTTTATATTTTCATTCTTTGCCATAATCATACTTTTTACAGAGGTAGATAAAATTTAAAAACTTTATTCATTGATGTTTCGGTTTTCCGCTTACTATCAAGCTTCTGTCCCTATGGTATCTATAATACTCGGGATTTAGCTTACTGTTTCATATAACTGTACTTTTCATGCTCCATCTATGGTAACAAACAAAAAAGTTCTAAAAAAACTTTCTTTAGCTGCACTTTTTATGTTTTTGTAACTGTTAGAGCTAAGCTGTGTTACTGTCTAATAACCAGTGAAGGTTTTGACGGTTTTTGCAATAATTGACGGTAAATGGAAGTTTTGAGGGTCACACACACCTACAAAAAAAATTTGTTGATTGCGGCAGTGAACTACGATACCTGTAATACTGACTGTGGCCGCAATCAATAATTTTTTTTTGTTAGCCATAGGGTTATTTGTACTGTAACGACTATGGCGGCTTTAAAACGGAGTAGTCGAACTATTTCTATAAATAATATCGGCGATAGCCACAACACTGCCGGTAGGCTTTGCCATTGACTGAACGTAGTGAGATGGCATAAAAAAAGATTCGTGGTTTACCACACCGCTTTGTGCAGCGAGGGTCGGCACGGCTTCAACAACGGAAGCAAAAGCGTTGGCATGCTTGCATAAGTG
>CAYOLO010000122.1:0-1032 GCA_964404855.1 uncultured Gammaproteobacteria bacterium | reverse complement strand
ATGCTGACGGAACCCTGATTGTCAGTAGGTCATGGTCGAGCGTGACCGGGAGTAGCCAATGGAATGGTTCGACGTACAGCACGTCCTATCTGTCAACGCCCGGCCAGGCGCATGATTACTGGTCGAGTCACCCAACGCCAACGCCGATGAGCACCCCGACGGCGACGACGGCGCCCACCAACACACCCACAACGGCGCCGACCAACACCCCGACGGCTACGCCCACCAACACCCCGACGGCTACGCCCACCAACACGCCGACGACGGCGCCCACCAACACCCCGACGGCTACGCCCACCAACACGCCGACGACGGCGCCAACCAATACACCCACAACGGCGCCGACCAACACCCCGACGCCGACGGTAACATTCCTCGATTTGCAGATCAATGCAAACACGGATGATGCAGACCAGCAAGAGTTTGGGACTATGTACCGGGCGGGGTGTACGTCAGATAGCAGTGCGGGGAATGCATGTGTGCGGACGGGCAACGTGGGGACAACGAGCCGATACTGGGGCGGTCTGAGGTTCAATGCGGTGACGATTCCGCAGGGGGCCACGATCATGACAGCGACGTTGGAGTTCTATGTGACCAGCAGCACCTATGACGACCCGCAGTTCGACATCTACGGGCAGGCGGCCGACAGTGCGGCGACGTTCGCTGCGACGGCGCACGACATTGACGGGCGGAGTCGGACGACGGCGTATACGACGTGGTCTGCGGATGGGATCGGGACGGGATGGGTCACGGGGCCAGATATTGCTACGGTGATCCAGGAGATCATTGATCGGCCGGGGTGGGTATCTGGAAACTCGATAGTGCTGATTCTGAAGCCGTATGATGCGCCCACGAAAGAGCTTAGGTGGCGCAGTTATGATTCGGGGGATGGGGCGGCGGTGAGGTTGCATGTGAAGTGGTGATGGGGGGATGAGGGGATATGGATGATTTTGTACTGTTAGCGCCGGTGGGAGGGGCGCCGGTGACGCAGTTTTTCGGAGAGCGGCCGGCGGCGTACCGCCGATTTGGTCT
>CAYOLO010000121.1:0-1039 GCA_964404855.1 uncultured Gammaproteobacteria bacterium | reverse complement strand
CGGCATTCACGCCGTGCGAGCCGTCATGGGACTGGTCAGCCTGACGCAGCGCCATCGCGACGGCGAGATCGAACAGGCCTGCCGCATCGCCCGCTCCCACGCCGCCTGGCGGCTGCGCGATGTTCGCAATCTGCTGAAGCGCCAGGATCCGCCCCGGCAGGAACGCTTCGAGTTCACCACCGAGCACCCGCTGATCCGGTCCCTGTCGGACTACGGCCGGCTGGTGCACTGCGCCTTCGAGGAGGTTCACGCATGACCGCATCAAGAATAAAACTGCTTCTTTCCCCTCCGGAGAGCACCAGGGGGGTGTTCCCATGAACGACGCCCTGCGCACCGCCCTGACCCGCTTGCGATTGTCGGGGCTGGCACAGTCGCTGGATGTCCGCCTGCAGGAAGCCACTGGCAACCGTCTCGGCCACGCCGAGTTCCTCGAACTCGTGCTGCAGGACGAGCTGCTCGTCCGCAACGACCGCCTCGTCGGCCGCCGCACCAAGGCCGCCGGCTTCCGCGAGCACAAAACGCTCGACGACTTCGACTGGCAATTCAACACCTCGATCAAGAAGAAGACCGTCTTCGACTTGGCGGCCGGCCGCTTCATCCGCGAGGCGCGCGACGTGCTCTTCCTCGGCCCGCCCGGCACCGGCAAAAGCCATCTGGCCCAGGCCATCGGCCACGCCGTCATCAAGGCTGGCTGCACCGTGCTCTATCGTTCGATCTTCGACCTGGTGCGCGACTTCCTCTCCGACGAGGCCCTCGGCGGACAAGGAACCGGCCTGACCGGCATCACGACCGCTACCAAGACGCTGGAACGCTACCTGCGCCCGGACCTGCTCATTGTCGACGACATGGGCATGAAGCAGCTCCCCAAGCGCTCCGGCGAATACCTGTTCGAGATCATCATGCGCCGCTACCAGGTCCGCGCGACCATGATGACCAGCAACCGGCCGCTGGAAGACTGGGGCAAGCTGATTGGCGACGTGCCCGCGGCGACGGCCATCCTCGACCGCTTCCTGCACAACGCCGAGGTCATCAGCATCAA
>CAYOLO010000120.1:0-1041 GCA_964404855.1 uncultured Gammaproteobacteria bacterium | reverse complement strand
GGGGCCGCGAAGTACGGGCGCGCGGGCGCCGCCGCGGGGGCGGGTGTCGTCGCGGGGCGCGGCGGCTCGGGCGCGGGCACCCTGGGCACGGCGCCAGCGGCGCGCTCGTCGAACAGCTCGGGGAACTCGGCGAGGTGTGCCAGCTCGACGACGTCGCCTTCGCAGAACAGCGCCACGGAGCGGATCATGTTCTGCAGCTCGCGGATGTTGCCCGGCCAACGGTACCGGCACAGCGCCGCTTCGGCCTCGCTCGACAGCGCCAGCGGCGCGCGACCCACCTCGTCGCGCACCTTCTGCAGGAAGCGCTGCGCGAGCACCGGGATGTCGCCGGGCCGCTCGCGCAGCGCCGGCACCTCCACCACGACGCCGCGCAGGCGGTAGTAGAGGTCCTCGCGGAAGGTGCCCTCACGCACCATGCCCTCGAGGTCGCGGTGGGTGGCGCAGATGACCACCGCGTCGGTCTGGATGGTCTGCGTGCCGCCCACGCGCTCGAACTGGCGCTCCTGCAAGACGCGCAAGAGCGACACCTGCGTCTTCGGCGAGATGTCGCCGATCTCGTCCAAGAAGATGGTGCCGCCGCGCGCCAGCTCGAAGCGGCCGATCTTGCGCGCCAGGGCGCCCGTGAAGCTCCCCTTCTCGTGGCCGAACAGCTCGCTCATGAGCAGCGTCTCGACGAGCGCGGCGCAGTTGACGCGCACGAACGGCCCCGACGCGCGCTCGCTCAGCCGATGGACGGCGGCCGCCACCAGCTCCTTGCCCGTGCCGCTCTCGCCGCGCACGAGGACCGTCGGGCTCCTCGTGCGCGCGATGCGGTCGAGGCGGTCGAGCACACGCAACAGCGCCGGCGCGCGCCCGATGAGCTCGGGGTAACGCGCGTCCCACTCGGGCTTGCGCTGCCCGGGCGCCGGTGCGCCCGCCGTGCGATCGACCGCGCTCTCGGTGGGCACCACGGTGACCGCGGGCGCGGCCGGGCGGCCGAGCAGCGCCGCGCGCGCCGGGTCGCGCAGCATGAGCTCGCGCTGTCCGGCGCTGAGGCGCTCG
>CAYOLO010000119.1:0-1050 GCA_964404855.1 uncultured Gammaproteobacteria bacterium | reverse complement strand
CGGGGTTCTTTTCGCCTTTCCCTCACGGTACTTGTTCGCTATCGATCATAAGATATATTTAGCCTTGGAACGTGGTCGTCCCAGATTCAAACAGGGTTTCTCGTGTCCCGTTCTACTCGACAATAATAAATATAAGGTTGCGAATACTTAACATACCGGGCTATCACCGTCTTTGGCTAGTATTTCCAGACTATTCTGCTCGCTTCGCAATTTCTGACCTTATGCAAGTTCGTGGTAGCACTTGCTTCCACTACGGATCTCCTAAATAATTTAGGCTCTCCGTAGTAGTTGTTTACTATGTCACAACCCCTGTAATACATTCGTCTACCAACTTATCCATACGGCAATAAATTACCAGATGGAAGTATTAAAGGTTTGGGCTATTCCAGTTTCGCTCGCCACTACTCCCAGAATCATTGGTTATTTTCTCTTCCTCGAGGTACTAAGATGTTTCAGTTCCCCCGGTTCCCTCTTCTTACCCTATGTATTCAGATAAGAGTTACTAGGCATGACCCTAGTAGGGTTTCCCCATTCGGAAATCTTCGGTTCAAAGCTTGTTTGACAGCTCCCCGAAGCTTATCGCAGTCTACTACGTCCTTCATCGGTATCTTATGTCAAGGCATCCATTGTGTGCGCTTGAGTAACTTTTTATGAATATATGTATGCATTTGGCTAGTTATTGGTTAGTACCAATAAATGCCGTGCTTGTCTTTACATCTATCTCTAAATCTCTAAATCTAATTGTTAAGTTACGAAACTCACGCCAACCATACCCATATTATGTTTATGATTAATTGCTTGAGTTTACATTTGAAGCTAGTTTTTCTAGACCTCTCGTCTAAACTCAAGACAGCTATACAAGTTTACCAACAAAAACAGAGGTAGTCAACCATATTTTGATGTAATCATTGCTACAGCCTGACCTCTATAGTTTTTGAATTTAATGAACAATTTGAAAAACTCTATTGCTTATTTGATAGCACACTATCAAGTGCTATGCCCATACTCAAATAGATCGTAGACACATCCAACTTGTAGAATAGGTTTGTA
>CAYOLO010000118.1:0-1051 GCA_964404855.1 uncultured Gammaproteobacteria bacterium | reverse complement strand
TACAAGTAAAGCCTCTTATGTGACAATTGCACGATGCGCTGCAAGAAGCCGATCGATGCCCGAAGCTATTCGCACGAGGCGTTGGAGCAATTGCGTCGCGGCGCGGTCAAGCGAGTCGAAGGCGGCGCGAGCCCGGAGGCGGTGGCCGTGGGTCTGGGCATCAACCGTCGCACGATGTACCGCTGGCTCGAGGCGTACCACTATGGGGGCGAGAGCGCATTGGCGGCCAAGCCGATTCCCGGTGCACCGCCCAAGCTCGATGCCAAGTGCATGGCCAGGCTGGCACGCATGATTCGCGAGAAGACGCCGCTGCAGTACAAGTTCGAGTTCGCGCTGTGGACGCTGGCCATCATCCGTGAGCTGATCAAGCGCAAGTTCGACGTCAGCTTGAGCGAGGTGTCGGTGGGGCGGCTGACGAAGCGCCTGGGTTTTACGCCGCAGCGGCCGCTGTACCGTGCGTGGCAACAGGATCCGAAGCTGGTGGACGACTGGCGCGAGCACGCGTATCCGGCCGTCGCCGCACGCGCCAAGCGCGAGGGTGCGCTGATCTTCTTCGCCGACGAGTCCGGTATCCGTTCGGACCACCATGCGGGCACGACCTGGGCGCGCCAGGGCATGACGCCCGTGGTCAAGGCCACAGGGGCGCGCTACGGGTTGAACATGCTCTCGGCCGTATCGGCCACGGGGCACTTTCGCTTCATGACGCTCGAGGGCCACGTCAACGCCCAGGTCTTCCGCGAATTCCTGCAGCGGCTGATCACCGGCACGCGGCAGAAGATCTTCCTTATCGTCGACGGGCACCCGGCGCACAAGGCCAGGCTCGTGAGCAAGTTCGTGCAGGACAACGCCGATCGGCTGGAGTTGTTCTTCCTGCCGCCGTACTCGCCCGAGCTCAACCCGGACGAATTGGTGTGGGCTCACGTCAAGACGCGCGTGGCCAAGGCCACCGCACAGACCAAGGACGAGCTCAAGACCATGGTGACCAGAACGCTGCATCGCTTGCAGAAGCTTCCCGACATTGTTGCCGGATTCTTCCGCGCGCCGACTTGTC
>CAYOLO010000117.1:0-1053 GCA_964404855.1 uncultured Gammaproteobacteria bacterium | reverse complement strand
CCATATGGAACTTCAACCAGGTGCATATTTTAAAGTAGGAAATGAAGGGTTTGAGTATGTCGGAACTCATAATAAAGACGGAGCGCTTTCAGTTGTTGGAAGACTCAACCCTGAAGAACCGGAAAAAAAAGGTGCGCTTCATAGACTCTTTGATGTACAAACGCTTGAAAAAGATGGGGTAAAAATAGGGCCATTTGGGAGTGAGTATCCATACTCATCATTTGTTTTAGAAAAGCTTTCATGGGAAGCTTTCTTCCCCGGAGTGTCAGAATCAATTCCTCACCCCCCAAAGGAGTTGGTTGAAACACTCAAGCAAGGCCGTGAGAGTGAGGTTGGACGAAACATGGAAGCACATTTTCTGCCTGATATAACACTCTCAAAAGATAGCCTCACAATAAACGGAAAGAACTATTCGTATCCCCAAAACTTTAAAAAGCCAAATGACTGGTTTTTTGATAACACAGTGCCTCAAAGGCGAGGCGAAAACCCTCCAATATCTTCTTCCTCTCTTCACATCCCCTCAGGCTGGAGAATTGTTGATGCAACCATTCGTCCCGACCATACGGATGGAAGTCAAATGTATAAAGACGATCCGTTGGCAAGTTTAATAGCAAAGCTCACAACGGATGGAAAAATATCTCCCCAACATCCTTCTTCTCGTTTTGGTATCTCATGGGATGAAAGAAAAGAACACATTGACCCACAACTTAAAGAACTCCTTAATCTCCCAGACAGGGTAACCATATCCGTTCCAACAGAGGCAGAATTTAATGTTCTTGGTAACCTTTTTCACCCTGAATGGGGAGAGGTATCAACATATGAGTGGCTTGATGACAATTTTGAGGACGACCGTCGGCTGTTTGGTGGCGACTCTGGCAATGGTGGTCTTTCCGGCGTCAACGACCATTGGTCTGACATTCGCCATGACTTCATTGGGTTTCGTCCCCGGATAGTATTTCCTCATGCGTCTTGAGCACTTGGAACTCTTGGCTCTTTTTTCCCTTGGTATTTTGTCCCCTTGAAAACTTGGAGAAAACGTGGGAGGATATAAAC
>CAYOLO010000116.1:0-1056 GCA_964404855.1 uncultured Gammaproteobacteria bacterium | reverse complement strand
AGCGAATCTGAGACTCCAGCGGCAATTCAGTCTCCAAGAATTCGGGCCGCCCCAGGTTGCCAGCGGCCAACGCGCGGAGCCTCGAATTGGGGCCATCGGCAGCACGCCGCTGCCACGTGCAGCCAATCCCGCCCATCTCAATCGCGGACGCCGAAGTACCACCGCCCGAGCCCACGAGCCAATTCACGTCGCCACCCCAGACCCGCGCACCCGAGGGCACGAACGACCCGGATCAACCGGCGGAACTCCGCTCGGTTGCATCCGATGGTTCCGCATCGTCAAACGGGCGAACCGTGTGTTGCCACCGGATGTGATTGGCGAGACCATCGATGTCTGGAAACAGCGACGCTCGGTGGACTCCCTGCCGAAACAGTTGATAAAGGAAATCTGCCTTCGATGCGGCAGGAATGGTGATTCGCTGCAGGGACCATTCCGCGCGAATCTGTTCCGAGAGGGGAACTGCGACGCGCGGTTGAACCGTGAATAGCCCCTCTTGAGCAACGATGCGCGGTGTCTGTGCCGTTGGAAGATACTTCATCGGCACGTCGATCTGCAGGGGATCGCAGGTTTCGACGAACGTTTCCGATATCTTCTTGCCCGCTTGGAGCGCAAAGATGACCGCGTCTGTGTCCGGATCTTCCTCGACGGCGAAGTAAAGTGCGACCAACGGGTTGAATGTCCAGTCAAGAAGCCTGGTTGGCAGACCGTGATGTTGGGCCAGGGCGAGCCATTCCCATTTGTTCCGGGGTTGCGAGCGGAGATGAATCGTCGCCCCCGCTGGAACATGGCCAGGAGGCTAGATTCAAGTTTGTCGTAGCTGCGCGACGTGTGGGGCAAGCGGCCCACCGACGGAATCAGTTCATAGGAGGCACGCGAGTGACCACGGAACACCCATGCGCCACGCTGCATCGTGTAGTAACGGTCCCGCAGCAGGGTGTGGAGTGCTGGCAAAGTTGCGGCAGCCAAGTCTGCCATCGGATTGTCCCCACGGATTAGATGCAGAACGACCAGGGTGACCGAGCGGCGACGGGAAGAGCCAACCATCCCGCTGGACGC
>CAYOLO010000115.1:0-1061 GCA_964404855.1 uncultured Gammaproteobacteria bacterium | reverse complement strand
CCGCTGTTTTGCGGAACACTTTTAATTGTTCCATCCCATCCTGCATAAGGATTTTTACTGCTAAATACTATTTGTCCATACCGGTCAAACACTTTTAAACTATAAGATACAAGATGACCGCTTATACCTGGCCTGAAACTGTCGTTCAATCCATCATTGTTGGGTGTAAATGCAGAAGGAAACCTGACCCACTCCGGGCAAACCTCGATTTCCACCGTTACCTGTTTCTGTATGCTGCAGGCTTGTGGCGACAGTGCCTGTATGGTATAAGCAGTTGTCTGCATTGGGTAAAACAACAGCCGGTTGCCGCTTAGCATGGCAGATGCAGGCGGCTGCCATGTTATATTGCTGATATTTCCCCGTATCAGCATCTTCGCTGTATCATAAATACAAATTTTATAAAAAGGAGAACCGGGAATAACTGTATTATCCTGTTTAATACTTATGCTGTCTTTTACCACATTGCCGCAACTATCAGTGGCAGTAATGGTATATAATCCCGGTGTTGTTACAGTATAACTATTCTGATTGCTTCCATCCTGCCATTGATAAGTTTTAAACAAAGGGTTTGTGTTCAGCAGTATTGTTTCACCGAGGCATAATATGCTGTCTGTCTTACTGAGCTGTAAATCTGTTTGAATGGCCGGAATAGTAATAAGCAGCGAATCGTTAACCACGCAATTATTTACTGCTGCCTTTAAGAAAAATTGTCCCGCCTTTTTAAACCGTAGTGTAACGGCGCTGTCTGCTTCGGCATTGATAAGGGTAGCAAAGCTGGTATCTATTTGCCAGTTGATGCTTTTAAGACATTGCGGGTTTTGGTAAGCACTGTAGCGGGTATTGGGGCCGCTGATACATACATTTGGGTTGCCATTTATTTTTAAGCTATCGCAATAACTTACCTGTTTGCAAACGACTTGTTTGGTAATTGTATCAGGTGCCTCTATTAGATTTACTGGAAAGCTGCTGACAATATTGCTGTATTCAATATCCCAGGTAAAAGGTTCTTTGGTAAGAGTAAAAGGCACAGGTTGCAGGATACTTGTATCTATGCCAAAACA
>CAYOLO010000114.1:0-1064 GCA_964404855.1 uncultured Gammaproteobacteria bacterium | reverse complement strand
GCACGGCAGTTCCGCGAACCTCAGATGCAGCCGGCACCAGAGGATCAAGGTCGGCAGCGTCTCGGACCAGTAGCAATGGCGGCAGGTCACTCAATCAACTCCGACGGTCGGCAGTGCGAGTCGGCGCAATACTGCAAAGCGCCAGCGTGAAACCACAGACTGATGCGCCCCTCGAAATCCCCGTTCCTCTGCTTCTCGCACGCCAGCAAAACATCCGGCGCGTCCAGCTTCTCCAATTCCTTCTCGGACACTCGCTCCCCGCGTTCCTGCCGGCCGCGCACGTGTTCCTTCGGCTTGTTGCGCCACACCATGAACACGTTGTCCACCTGATCCGAAATCGAGCCGGAACCCTTCGCGTCGTACTTGCTCGGCACGCGGCTTTCGTCGTCGGGCTTGCGGACATGGTGGACAAGGTGAATGTGCAACCCCGTGTCCCGAGCAATCGCCGTCAACTCGTCAACGAAGTCCTTTTGCGCGTTGTAATCGTCCTCACCGCGCACGCACTTCATCAGCGAATCAATGACCATGTGCGAGCAGCGCAACCGCTCCGACGCATACCGGCAGACTGCATAGACCATCTCCGGCTTGACGGTTCCTTGCTGGTCGTACATCCACAACTTGCCGATCAACCAATCGCACAGCGCGTCGATTGCCTGCTCCGATGGCCGAGCGTTCATCGCCGTCTGACGCGCCATCCGCTCCAACTGGCGCACCGGCTTCATCTCGAACGACGCAATGCACGCCCGCTCTTTCTGCCGCAACAGCCCGAGCACAACATGCGACAGCAGCATCGACTTGCCCGACCCATTCGTGCCGGCCCACAACGAGACTTCACCCGGCCGGAAGCCGATATGCTCCAGCGTCTTGCCCCACGGCAGCCCAGGCACCGGCTTGGCAGGATCGAACAGCGCACGCTTGAGCGAGTCACGGTAGTTCGCCGCAGGGATCACCTTCGCCTGCGTTTCCGTGGCGTGCATGTACTCGGCGAAGTCGTCGCCGACGAGCAACTGATGCGGCACTACATTGCCCATTCTTCGATCCTCTCGCCGTCAAACCGCACGACC
>CAYOLO010000113.1:0-1068 GCA_964404855.1 uncultured Gammaproteobacteria bacterium | reverse complement strand
GTAAATCAATAATTTGTAAAATGTTCGAGCAGACTTTTAAAAATATTGACGATATTCTTCACAAAGACGCAGGTTGCGGCAGTGAATTGGACTATGTGGAGCAAACCTCTTGGATTTTGTTCCTCAAATATTTGGACGACTTAGAGAAAGACCGAGCCACAGCAGCCGAGCTAACAGGTAAGACTTATACACCTATCATTGACAAAGAGTATAGGTGGAATTCTTGGGCAATGCCCCTTCGACAGGCTCAGGGGCCGAGTGCCAAATCGAAGATGGTGGATGGTGAGCTTGTCGAACCAGACCACCACAAAGCCCTGACAGGTGACGACCTCACCGACTTTGTAAACAGCAAACTCTTTCCTTACCTCAAAAAGTTTAAGCTGAGTGCCGAGAGTGCCGATACCATTGAATACAAGATTGGCGAGATTTTCAGCGAACTGAAAAACCGCATACAAAGCGGCTACAATCTGCGTGAAGTAATTAACCGCATTGACGAGTTGCGTTTCCGCACCCACGCAGAGAAACACGAAATGAGCCACCTGTATGAAGACAAAATCAAAAATATGGGTAATGCAGGGCGTAACGGTGGCGAATACTACACGCCCCGACCGCTCATAACTACTATTGTAAAAGTAGTTGCCCCAAAAATTGGCGACAAAATTTATGACGGTGCAGTAGGCAGTGCGGGCTTCCTTTGCGAAGCGTTCGACTACTTGCGAAACCGCCCTTCGACCCCTTCGACCCCTTCGACAGGCTCAGGGGCCGCAGGGCTTTCAACTAAAGATTGGGAGATACTGCAAAAACGCACCTTTTACGGCAAAGAGAAAAAATCATTGGCGTATATCATTGGCATTATGAATATGATTTTGCACGGTGTGGAAGCTCCCAACATCATACACACCAATACGCTTGCCGAAAACCTTGCCGACATACAGGAAAAAGACCGTTATGATGTAGTGCTTGCCAATCCGCCTTTTGGTGGAAAGGAACGTGCCGAAGTGCAACAAAACTTTCCGATTAAAACAGGCGAAACCGCTTCACTCTTTTTGCAGCACTTCATTAAAATAT
>CAYOLO010000112.1:0-1077 GCA_964404855.1 uncultured Gammaproteobacteria bacterium | reverse complement strand
CCTGGCGAGTTAAAAATGTGCTATTGACTTGGCATTGGAGGGTGTCGTTACAATCCTGGTTTTCTGTCACCGATGATGGCCGGAGGCAAGGATGTGCAACGCGGCGGCAATTGATGCAACGCTGGTCTCGAACGAGGGAGACGACCCCCTGGAGAAGTATCGCAGCCGACCGAGGCAGCTGGCGCGGTGGTTGTTAGAGAGTCGTAATACACTCAGGGAGAAGTTTCAAGGTCTCAGGGTCGAGTTGAAACGCTTGAAGGTGCGCGTCAGCGATTTAGCCAACAGTCGTGACAACTGGCGACAACGAGCCGAAGCCTCCGAGCAGCAAGTGTTGGCGATGAAAGCCGAAGTGGAACGTCTCGCTGTGCTGCTGGAGCAGTCGCCGGAGTCCGGGTCCTCAAAAAAAAAGTGAACAGCCGCCCCGGTCGCTGATCCCCATTTCGCCTGGCGCGTCCGCTGCTGAGCCGCCCGCCAGCTTGAAGCCGACCCAATCGCCGGTTTTGATCGTCCCTGCGGGACCGCCGATCAATGAGGACGAGCGGATTCCTCGTCAGTCGTATGGCTTGTCCACGGTGATCTATTTCTGCGGTGCGGTGCTGCAATGCTGTTCGTCGCTGGCGGCGGCGTCCAAGATGCTGGCGTTGTTCTTTCCCGAGCAAGTGCGACAAGGTTTCATTCCCCACGCCGCCACCGGCCGCATGTGGCTGCTGCGGCTGGGATATTTCAAGTTGCACGCACCGCTTGAGCCGGCCGACGACTGGGTTTTCTTGGCCGATCACGCGATCGAGATTGGCAAGCATCGGTTCTTGGGGATTGTCGGAATCCGGTTGGCGCATCTTCCGCCTCCCGGGGAATGCCTGACACTGAGCGACTTGACTCCCGTGGCGCTGCTGCCTGTGGAATCTTCGACTCAAGCCATCGTGCATCAACAGTTGGAAGCCGTTGTCGCGGCAACCGGCATCGCGCCCGCCGCGATGTTGAGCGACGAAGGCAGCGACCTTTCCGGCGGCATCGAGCGGTTTTGCCAGGCTCATCCGAAAACCGTTCGCTATCGCGATCTGCCGCACATGGCGGCCC
>CAYOLO010000111.1:0-1087 GCA_964404855.1 uncultured Gammaproteobacteria bacterium | reverse complement strand
AGGCGGATTCAACATTCCAGTGCAACATTAGCGCATTTATTTGAGAACACTTGAATTGGCGTTTTATTACCGAGAACTTTTCTTGGTCTGTTGTTGAGCCGGCTCATAGCCTCGTCAAGTTCGTGTTGTTCTACATCGTGCAGTTGCCGTGTTTTTGGAAAATACTGTCGTATCAGTCCGTTTGTATTTTCGTTTGTGCCGCGCTCCCACGAGTGGTAAGGGTGGCAGAAAAAGATGTCGGTATCAAGGTTTTTCGCGATAGTTTCGTGATAGGCGAACTCTTTTCCATTGTCGAACGTTATCGAGCGTGCCTGTTGTTTGTACGGGGCGAGCAAGGTAATAATGGCGTTGGCAACAAGGTCTGCATTTTTGCTTGGGACGGCGGCAATGAGGGTCATACGGCTTGTGCGCTCGACCAATGAGACCAATGCTCCCTTGTGCGCTTTGCCAATAATGGTGTCGCCTTCCCAGTGTCCGTCTTGCGTGCGGTCGTTGGCGGCAACGGGTCGCTCGTCAATGCTTCGGCGGTTTGGTATATGTCCTCGTAACTCTTTGCCTGTCCGTCGCTTTCTATACTTTCTACGGGATTGTCGCAGGTGTAGGTGCAACGTGCCGGACGCCCGCTTATCCGCCCAAATATGCTGGTAAATACGTTCATGGCTGATAGAGGTGCCCTGCTGTCGCAGATGGAGCGCTATTTGTTCGGGACTCCATTCCTGACGTATCAACGTCTCAACCTGCGCAACTACCATGCCCTTAAACTTGAGCGGTTTGCCTGCCCGATTGATGCGCTGTTCGGCTTTCTTCTGTGCCTGCTTGTGCCGGTATCCCCGCTCGCCTTTATTGCGGCGTATCTCGCGGCTGATGGTTGAAGCCGCCACGCCAAGTGTTGCGGCGATGGTGCGGTGCGGTGCACCGTCCTTGCGCATGATTTCTATTTCGTATCGTTGCTCCTGGGTTAGGCGCTTGTAGCCTTTGGGCATTGTTGCTCCGGTATGTGATAAACCTTTCGTCGGGTTGTCACTCTATGACACCTAACCCAACTTTTTATTTACTCATAACGTTGCACTGGACTGTTGAATTCAAG
>CAYOLO010000110.1:0-1091 GCA_964404855.1 uncultured Gammaproteobacteria bacterium | reverse complement strand
TGAATTGGCGCTGATCGTCCGAGGCTTGCGCCTGCATCTCGATCTGCTTGACCTGTAGTGTCGTCTGCGCCTTGATCTGTTCGGCCTGCACAACCGGATTCGGCGGCGGCGGCTGCGGAGGTTGCTTGCTCGGATCGGTCCAGAATTCTTCTGGCGACCGGAATCCCATCGCCTGCGTCAGGCGGGATGCGGTGTTGTAGAGGTTTTCCGGCTTGACCATGCCCACCGGAAGCAACTGCATCTGCATCGCCATCAACTGCTGTAGCTGCTGCGTCTGCATCTCTTTCGAGCCAGCGCCCAAAGCGACCTGCACGCTCAGATTCGAGCGACGCACCCACTCGCGGGGATCGATCGGCACCCACTCGTTAGAAAGCCGAACTTTCTCGGCTTTCGTCGCGTTCTTTAGCGTGATCTGGTGCAGCAGCAGGAACAGGTCGCGCACACCGTCCGACAAAGAGCGCGCAATCGCCTCGATCCGGCTTTGCGCCTGCGTTATCAACTGCGAGACGCCCGAGGCGGTCTTGTTCAGCGCCTGGCTATCGAGCATCGCCCCGCCCTGGAAATACGGGTTGATGCCGCTCGCGTCCTGCTTCCAGGCATCGACGTACTGGATGCCCGACAGAGCCGTCTTGCCCACGTCAGGCGTGACCAGCGGCATGGTTGCGCTGGCAGGATCGCCATTGACCCGCACAACCCCACCGGGCCGCGACACGAGCATGTCGTCCAGATTCACCCGGTTGACATCGACCGCCGTCCGGGGTTGAACCGCAAGGTACTGGCTGTCCAACATGCCACGAAGCAACGCCGTCTTGATCGCCGTAATCTCGGCCAGCAAGTCGTAAAACGACAGCCCGTGATGCCGATGGCCGAACAGGATCGGCGAGAAGGCGGCGAACGGCACGCAATCGGCCTCGTCGCTGTCCAAGACCTTCTTGTTGGCGATGCAGACCTTGCGCAGTTCGGCAATGCCGTCCCGGTCGATGTCGACCCGCAGGTAGCACTCGCGGTACAGCACGCGGCGCATGGACGGGTCGGCGTCGATCGAATCGCCCACGGCATCGTCGTACCGATCCCGCGTCTGTTCCTCCGCG
>CAYOLO010000109.1:0-1102 GCA_964404855.1 uncultured Gammaproteobacteria bacterium | reverse complement strand
TTGATTCGCTCAAGAATCCGATCCTTAATTGGACGTACCGGCGGAGCCATCATTCGGCCTCGATCACTTCGGCCGGCGGGGTGTCTGCCGCCTCTGCCGCCGCCTTGAGCGACGGAATGTGATCGCGCAGCGCAGCTCGCGCTTCGTGACTCGCCGACTTCCAGTAGGCTCGGAACGCCTCGGTGCCTTCCATAGCGGCCGTCTGAGCGGCTTCCAGCAGGCCGGCAGGCATCTCCGGCTCCACAACCTCCGCAGCGCCCATGTCGCGCTCGACGCGCGGCATCGCCTCGACTTCCTCCGGCGCGTACATGCCGCCGGTCGCCACCGGATAGACCGTCCGAACACCTTCGCTGATGCAGCGCGAACGCAGCATCTGGCGCGGGAATTTCCGGTACATCTCCTTGCCGCCGAGTCCGGCTTCCTTCGCGCGGCGCATGTCCCAATCAATTCGCACTGTTCCGCCGTGCGGATGCGAGAAGGTCGCCTCGGCGCACTCGTTGTCGAGTCGGTGCCACTGCACCGATCCGCCGGCCGCGATGAAGTCGCGCAACATCGCCTCGGCTTTCTTGCTCGGCCGCCCGCTGATGATGTCGTAATCGCGCGCAGCCGCCGCCGGATGCTGGCCGTTGGCCTGCGCCACCAGCATCAGCGCAATCACTTCGTCCGACGTTTTCATGCCGAACAGCTTCGACTTCGCCATGGCTTCCGCCATCTGGCGCATGTCCTGGTATGGGACGATGTTGCTCATGCGTATTCTCCCTTCGCCAATTTCTCGATCGTTTCCGAGAGCACGATCAGTTCGTCTTTCTTCAGCACCTGCCAAATCCGCTTTTGCCCATGCCAACCGTTGAAATTGTCTCGGTGGCATGATTCGCAGAGTGGGATGCAAGCGAAATGCAGCCCCTGCTTGATGTGGTGCGCTTCGCTCGGGCCGGCAGCGCCGCAGACTCCGCACGGCAGGGACTTGACCCGCGCCAGGTGCCTGCGCGCTGCGGCGCTGATGCGGTCGCTGTTCACTTCGCGTCCCGCTTGAACAGGTGCGCGATGCGCGTCAGCAACGGCTCGGCACGCCAGTTGGCGCGCGCAGCCTGTTGCTGCATCG
>CAYOLO010000108.1:0-1109 GCA_964404855.1 uncultured Gammaproteobacteria bacterium | reverse complement strand
ACAGACAGAGATTCCCACGCCGAAGGCCGAGATAACGGAGTTCCAGTGCCACACCGTAGGCTGCCTCGACTGCGGCGCCATCACGACGGCGGAGCTTCCACGCGAGGCCGTCTCGGTGTTCGGCGTCCGCCTGTCCGCCTTGGCCGGCGCGCTGATGGTGCAGTACCGCCTGTCGAAGCGGCTGACGCAGCGGCTGCTGGCTGACGTGCTGTGCGTGGACATCTCTCTGGGCATGCTGCCGAAGCTGGGAGCGGAAATGAGCGAGGCGCTCGCGACGCCCACCGCTGAGGCCGAGGGCCACGTCCGCGAGCAGCTCGTCACGCATGCCGACGAGACTGGCTGGTACGAGGGGAAGAAGGACGGCCGCCACCGCCGGGCTTGGCTGTGGGTCTTCGCCACCAGCCTCGTCGCCGCCTTTCGCATCTCCTTCAGCCGAGGCGGCGAGGTGGTGAAAGAGGTGCTGGGCCACGACTTCACTGGCTTCCTCTGCACCGACAGGTGGAGCGGGTACAACTGGTTCGACCTCGGCCTGCGCCAGGTATGCTGGAGCCACCTCACCCGAGACTTCCAGGGCTTCATCGACAGGGGCGGCGTAGGTGGCCGGATCGGCGAGAGGTTGATGGCACAGCGGGACAAGCTGTTCCGCTGGTGGCACAGGGTGCGCGACGGGACGATGTCGCGCGAAGTCTTTCGGCGGCGCTCGACACCTTTGCGGCGGGAAGTCGGTCGACTTCTCCGCGACGCGGCCTCGCGCGCAACGGGGAAGACCGCTGGCACGGCCAAGGAGATGCTCAAGGTGGAGGAGGCATTCTGGACCTTCATCGACCTCGAGGGCATCGAGCCGACCAATAACTTCGCCGAGAGATGCGTACGTCACGGCGTCATGTATCGGAAGACGAGCTTCGGTACCCAGTCCTCGGCAGGCAGCCGCTTCGTGGAGAGGATGCTCACGGCCGTCACGACGCTCAACCTCCAGAAGCGCAACATCCTCGACTTCCTCACGCACGCTCTGCGCGCGCACCGCACTGGTGGGCTCGCGCCGTCGCTGCTGCCAGACACGGACGTGGTGGATCAGCTCCCCGCCGCCGCATAGGCTCGTGAACGTTTAC
>CAYOLO010000107.1:0-1125 GCA_964404855.1 uncultured Gammaproteobacteria bacterium | reverse complement strand
CTAGTACCCGGAATCAAAGCTGAGTGATACGGCGTCCTTTGAACCGGCGTTGGCGAACCTTCTTCTTGGTCCAGGAGAATGGCTCTGCTGTTTCATTGTAGGCGTCGATGAAGGCATCGATGTGTTCCTGGAGTTGCTCAACTGCGGTGAAGGAGGCGCCGTTTAGCGACTGACCCTGGAGAATGGAAAACCAGGTCTCGACCTGATTGAGCCATGAGGAGCGCGTGGGGGTGAAGTGGAAATGGACCTTGGGATGTTTCTTGAGCCAGCGCTCGTTCTTTTTGTGGGTGTTGAGATTGTCCAGGACGACATGGAGCTCGCGGCCCGGAAAGGCGGCGACAACACTGTTCATGAAGCCAAGAAAGTCGGTACGGCGGCGGCGCTTCGAATGTTCCGCGAGGATCTTCCCGGAGGCGACTTCGAGCGCTGCAAACAAGGTCGTCGTGCCATGCCGCTTGTAATCATGGCTCTGGCCGGTCAGCGCGCGGCCGTTGGGCAGCTTCAAGTAGCCTTGCGCCCGCTCCAAGGCCTGGATCGAAGGCTTCTCGTCGACGCAGAGAACAACCGCCTTGGCAGGTGGATCGACATAAAGGCCGACAATGTCGGCGGCTTTCGCCGCGAAAGCGGGATCGTTGCTCTCGCACCAGGACTTGCGGGCGGCAAGGTCGATCTTGTGCTCGCGCAGGAAGCGCCAGACATATTGGACGTCAACATTGCCCAGTTCCCCGGCCAGCAGCGGCCCCGTCCACCGGGCATAGCCCTTTGGCGGGAGCTTATCCAAAAGCGCCAGTATGCGCTTGTTCGTCGCCGCACCATAAAGGGGCGGCGGCGCTCCGCGCGGACGATCCTGCAAGCCATCCAAGCCTTCCTCGGCAAACCGGCGCCGCCAGTTGCTGACGATCCGAGGTTGAACGCCCACCGCCTCGGCGATCGAGCGTGTGCTGCGCCTTTCCGCCGCCAGCAGCACGATCCGCGCCCGTGTCACGTCACGCTGCGCCGTGCTCGGCGCCCGGCAGCGCGCCTCAAGCACCCTGCGCACCTTCGGCGTAAGTCGAACTTCTCTTGCTTCGGGTATCATCCCGGTCTTGAATCATGAATCATCCATGATGAAAAGTGGGTACTAGG
>CAYOLO010000106.1:0-1140 GCA_964404855.1 uncultured Gammaproteobacteria bacterium | reverse complement strand
GAACTGTGAGGCGGTGATGCCCAACGTCATCACAATCCGCAAGTCCGTCACGCACTCGACCGAAGACGGCACGCTTGGCACGAAGGTCATCGACGTGTTTCTCGACGAAGACACAACGCTCTTCTCTGCGCATCTGCCGTCCTACGTTGCAGCGATGTCGTCTCTGTCCAAGTGCATCAGCCCGATCGTCGAGGACACTGCGCGGGACGTCATCTCCACCTACGAGGTGTGCTGCGAAGAGTACAGCCGTTGGGAAGCCGGCAAGCGGGCACCGACGCAACTCTGGATCGGCACGTACACCTCTGCTGGAGACTTCGCACGAACCGCATTCGGCTTCACCGCTGCGTGCGGCATCGGGGCAACCCCCGTCAAGGTGTTGCCGAACGATCAGATGCTCGCCGTGCTTGATGACGGATCGCTCGGCGGACCCGTTGGCCCGAAGGGTGGTGCACTGCAGCCTGTCGTCGTTGCCGACACGCCGGAGATCCGAGCGAAGGTGAAGAGTCTTGCCGACAGCATTCAACGGGCGGCCGACATCCTCAACGGTCTCGGTCTTGCCGCCAACCCGGTTGGCTATCTCATGGCGATCGGCGACAACTGGCAGCAACCCCCGCTGGCCAAGCAAGCCGAACTCGATCTCAAACCTGTCGTCACGGACGACGACGAACTCTGAAAGGAATGAACATGGCAACCACCAAGAAGACAGCCGCCGCGCCCGCCAAGCCGCGTGTCGATTACAAGATCGGCACCCGTGTGAAGGTCTCGCGCAAGAACGAACTCAGCAAGGGATACACCGCTCCGCTGCATGACGATGCGAGCACCTGTGTCCGCAAGACTCCGACCGGCCACTTCATCTCCGTGAACGTCGGCACGACGAAGGTGCCCGACGTGCGCGAGTTCCGGCCGGTAGCGGTCAGGGGATATTGAAAGTTTGCCAACGATGAACGCCGCAGCTATTGCGATGATGGGCGCAGGTGTCGCCATGCCCGCGCCACGCAAAGGCAGCGGCAGGGCCTACCGGCCGACACCGCCGCGCCTGGACTCAGAACAGGCGCGCGAGATTGCGGCGCACAACGCCGAAGTCGACTGCAAGCGGGCCGAGAAAAAGGCCCGAAAGCTGGTCCGCTGAATTGCGGGGCC
>CAYOLO010000105.1:0-1146 GCA_964404855.1 uncultured Gammaproteobacteria bacterium | reverse complement strand
AGGCGCTGGAGCGCGATCTGTGGTTCGAGGCGACCGAGGCCGGTGGCGGCGGAATCGAGGGTGCGCGCGAGTACAACACCACGCTGCAAGGCGAAGACGTGCGTCACATCCCGGCGTTCTGGATCACGCTCGCCCTGCTACCGCTGCTCTACGGCACGGTGTACATCGTCCTGACCGGTGCGCCGGATCAGTTCTCCGGGGAGCTGCGTGCGGCGATTGCATCGTCGGTGGTCACCGGCATCCTCGGCGGTGTCATCGGATTCTGGCTCGGCCTGAAATTCAGCGCGCCTCGCACGCAGGTGCTGGCCACGGGTCAGCCGCAACAACCGCAACAACCGCAACAACCGTAACGTGGAGAATCTAATGGGCATTTTGAGTGATCTGTTTGGCGCCGGCCGGCGGCGAGACGTGTCGATGCAGGGGCAGATCGACGGCATCATATCGCGGCTTGCGCTGATCGAGGTGGGCTCGACAGGCATCGGCGTGACGCCGGCCGAGCTGGCCGCGCTCTCGGCCGAGGTAGCGGCGCTGCGCGACCGGGTGGCGACCATCGAGGCCGATGTGGCGCAGGCGCATATCGACGAGGGTGCGCAGCCGCCGGTATCCGGGCCGGAGCCGGGGCCAGAGCCAGAGCCGGGTGGTGGTGACATCGAGTTGCCGGAGATTAAATAATGCGACATCTCGCAATCCTCGCCGCCGTTGCGCTATCCACGGCACTGCCGGCCGCAGGTCAGGTAAAGGTGCAGCGCTGGCAAGACCTACAGCCGTATATCGCGCAGCAGACCACCAAGCTGAACACGCACACTGACGAGATCGCCGCGTTGAAGGCCGAAAATGCGACGCTCAAGAGCGACATGGGCCTTGTCATCGGCCGCTACGACATGCTGCTGCGCTATCTCGTCATTCAGGCGTGTGCGACCAACGCGAAGATCGACACGATCAATTCGGTGTTCAACTGGGTGCAGCCGTTCGCGCTGGGCACGAACGAATGTCCGCCCGCTGACACGCGGTACTACGTGCCGACCTACCTGTCGGCTAGCGGCCCGCTGATTCCACCGCCACCTACCGATGCGTTCGACCGCGCCGACGGGCCGGCCGGCGCCAACTGGTCTGGCGGCACTATCTCCGGCAACCGGCTGCGGGCCA
>CAYOLO010000104.1:0-1148 GCA_964404855.1 uncultured Gammaproteobacteria bacterium | reverse complement strand
TGTTCTGGCTGACCACATCGGTGACACTTTGAAGAATTGATATTGAGCATACTCCAATGGCGTTTTGTAATCAAGAGAAGCATGCGGCCTATACGAATTGTATTTAATCAGCCAGGCAGTAAGATCTGTATTAGCATCGAGAATCTCATCTAACCCCACCTTGGAATACTTCAACCATTCGCATTGAATGGTATTGTTAAATCTTTCCATGGCAGGGTTGTCTTTTGGAGTGCGGGGTCTTGAATAGATCTGTTGTATAGCAAGCTCTTTGCATGTTTGTTCAAACAGTCCGGCAAACTCCGATCCGTTATCTGAATGCATGATCTGAATTTTCCCTTCCACCAAATACATGAGTCTTTCTAGGAAGTCTTTTGTGTAAGAGGTGGTATTGGTTTTGTATACCCTGGCATATGCAATCTTTGTCCTGTCTTCAATCGCTGTAAGAATAGTTCTTCTTTTTCCATACCACCAGACAATAACGGTATCAATATGCCATAAGAACCCAAACTCTTTGTTTTCCCTCAATTGTTCTTTTACTGTATGTATTCTGGTTTTTGGATGTTTTTTGCCTCGTTTTTCAACCTGATAGTGGTGTTTTTCCTTCTCTGGGAAGAGGTTGTATCTTCGAATCACCCGTTCAATTTTCCAGGTAGAAATGGTTTTTCCAAACTCAGCAAGATAGAGCACCTTTAGTTTTTTCTTCCCATATTCCATGTTCTTCTTTCGAAGAGATATAATGTTTGTTTCCTCCACGCGTGTTACCATCCACTGTCTTTTGGTAAGGGGGATTCTTCTCAACTCTTCAAGAGAAGACAAGTTGCTTGTATTAAATCTTTTCAGCCACTTATGAAATGTCTTTCGGCTGATCCCAAAGTGGCTTGAGGTTTTAACCGTATTCTTGTTGGCGATCGTGTGGTAGAAGATGATCCACTCAAGTTTTAATTGTGCATCTTTAGAAAGGATAATTCTTCCTCTCTTGCGATAATAATCCCAGCCACTTTTTGGCACTATTGGTTTCCTTTTAAAATATGGGTTCTCAAACCCTCTCGGACCAACCTTTTGTCCTCGTTTTAAATACATCGTTTAATCACCTCCTAAAGACTATCATTCTACTTTAGAAGTGTAACCGATGTATCTCAGCCTACACA
>CAYOLO010000103.1:0-1150 GCA_964404855.1 uncultured Gammaproteobacteria bacterium | reverse complement strand
GTACGAAAAGAACTTTGATCGTGTATGGACGGAATTAGGCAGAGAAGTATTAGAAAAAAGTATCAGTGAGGTGTCCGCTGACCGGCGAAAAAAAAACTTTGAGCCGGTATGGAAAAATAGACATTGCCAAAAATCATGTGTATAGTCAGCCGGTTCAGGGGTATCAGATTAGCCCCTATATGCAGGAGAAAATGGTTTATGCCGCACAGACGAACTGTTATGAAGAAAGCGCCCAAGTGCTCAAGCAGTTTTTAAATATCCCGGTAAGCACAATGCAAATTCACCGTGTGGCGAACAGTTACGGGGCTCTGCTGGAAAAGGAAAATGTTGCTTGCTTGACCCTGCCGCAGGAAAAACAACCGTCGCCGTTACCTCAAGGCGAGGTGGTGTATGCACAAGCAGACGGTTCAATGATTTTTACCCGGGAAGAAGGATGGAAAGAAGTCAAGGTGGGGCGTATCTTTAAAAGCAGCGATTGTCTGGCTACCGGCGCAACAACAGAGCGGGGATGGATAAAAGCATCCGAATATGAAGCCTATCTTGGGGGACACAGTCAGTTCACCCGCCGTTTTGAAAATAAATTAGACTGTTACAGTTCACTGGGGGAACGACTCATATTTATTACAGACGGCGCAGTGTGGATGCGTAACTGGATAACAGATACCTACCCCCGTGCCACACAAATATTAGATTGGTATCATTGCCTGGAACATCTGCAGGGATTTGCAGCAATATTTTTCGGCAACGATTCACTCCGGCAACAATGGGTGGAACAGCAAACCGAATTGTTGTACAACAGCCAGGCTGCTGAAGTGATGCAGCACATCCGAACCTTAAAAACACAACAGCCGGAAAAGAAAAAAGCCCGGCAACAATTACTGGATTATTACCAGAGTAATCTGAACCGAATGGATTATCAAAAATATCTCAAGATGGGAGCCGGTATTATTGGTTCAGGGGCGATAGAGGCGGCACACCGGACACTGATACAAAAAAGAATGAAATTGTCCGGACAACGATGGAGTAAAACAGGCGCACAACAAATGCTACAGATACGAGCCACCAACCTGAGCGGAAAATGGAACCACATCATAGAACTGATTAACCAGCCACCCGCGATAGCTGCCTAACGACAATTTGGTATGCACCC
>CAYOLO010000102.1:0-1152 GCA_964404855.1 uncultured Gammaproteobacteria bacterium | reverse complement strand
CTAGTGTGCCGTCCCGGAAATAAGTGAGCAAAGTCGTTGGACCTTGGTGAGGATCGATTCGGCGGTCGCGGTCCATACAAAGGGCCGCGAATGGCTGTTGTAATGATTGACGAACCGTTCGATCTTGCTGACCAACTCTTTGACACTGGAGAAGGAACCGCGGCGGATCGCCTTTTGGGTGATGAGGCCGAACCAGCGCTCCACCTGATTGAGCCAGGAGGCGTAGGTCGGCGTGTAATGGATATGATAGCGTGGTCGGCGCGCGAGCCAGGCTTTGATCTTGGCGTGCTTGTGGGTCGCGTAGTTGTCGACGATGAGATGGACGTCGAGGTGCTGCGGAACATTGGCATCGATGTGGCGCAGGAAGGCGAGGAACTCCTGGTGCCGATGGCGTCGCTTGCACTTGGCGAGGACCGCACCGGTGGCGATGTCGAGGGCTGCGAACAGTGTCGTGGTGCCATGGCGGACATAGTCATGGGTCACCCCTTCGACGTAACCGAGACCCATCGGCAGCATCGGCTGGGTGCGATCGAGCGCCTGCACCTGGGTCTTCTCATCCACGCACAGCACGACGGCGTGATCCGGCGGGTTGAGATAGAGCCCGACGATATCGCGCACCTTTTCGACGAAGAAAGGGTCGTTGGAGAGCTTGAAGTGCCGCTGCCGATGCGGTTGGACGGCGAACAGATCGAACCAGCGCTGCACGGTGCTCTTCGACACGGGCGTGTGCTCGGCCATCGAGCGCACGCTCCAATGGGTGCCATCGGGCGGTGCGGTTTGCAATGCGGTGTTGATCACCTCGGCGATCCGTTCGTCGTCGTGAGTGCGCGGGCGACCGGCACGCAGTTCATCGTGCAGGCCCTCGATGCCGTGTTCGCGGTAGCGTTTGCGCCATTTGCCGACGGTGGCATTCGTGAGTCGCATCCGTCTGGCGATCGCGGCGTTGGCTTGGCCTTCGGCACAGGCGAGGACAATCTGCGCGCGCTGCACCAGGCCGTGCGGCAGGGAGCGGGATTGGGCGAGGCTTTGGAGCTGCATCTTCTCGTCTCCATTGAGCACGAGCGGCTCGATCGGACGACCACGCGGCATGGGCAACTCCAGGAGGGAGAGGTGCCCATAAATATATCATTTACTTCTGGGACATTACACTAG
>CAYOLO010000101.1:0-1156 GCA_964404855.1 uncultured Gammaproteobacteria bacterium | reverse complement strand
CAGGGCTTTCGGGTCTAAAATAATTGATAGTCAAACTTTAAGTGGGTATAAAAACTATAGCTTAGCTCAGGGATTAACTGGTTCTTGGCAAAAAAATAGCCATGAACAGTATTCGAATATTTGAAACACTCCCTGATCCTCGTTCAGAGAACCCCAACAAACAATACACAGTAACGCAAATTGTCTTTCAAACCATCGCAGCAGTTGCCAGTGGCTGCGAACATTGGACAGACATTGAAGATTTTGGAGAAGATAAGAAAGATTGGTTGGCGAAGTATATAGAGGTAGGAGCTACCATGCCTTCACATGATACCTTAAGCGATTTTTTCAAGCGCTTAAAACCGGAATATTTTGCTTCTGTATTTATAGAGTGGACGAAACAGATTTGCCAACTCACAGAGGGAGAGGTCATCGCTATTGACGGAAAAACCGTCCGGCGGTCGCATCAACGCTTTAAAGGGAAGTCAGCCATCCATCTGGTTAGTGCATGGGCATCTAACAATCACATCGTTTTAGGGCAGCAAGCTGTAGATGAAAAGAGTAATGAAATCACGGCCATCCCTAACCTGTTACAACTATTAGAAATTAAGGGGGGCTTGATAAGTATTGATGCGATGGGTTGCCAACAAGAAATAGCCAAGCAAATTGTAGCTGCCGAAGCAGATTATCTGCTGGCCGTGAAGGGGAATCAAGCCCAACTGTTAGAAGGCGTTCAGGACTGTTTCAAACTTCAAAAAGTGAATTCCCATACAAGCACTATCGAAAAGCAACATGGCAGAATAGAGCAGCGAAGCTGTTCGGTTATTCATCAGCCCACTGAAATAATAGGGCATCAAAAGTGGGAGAAACTACAAAGCGTTATACGTATCCAGAGCAAGCGGGAAATACTTGCTACCCATAAAATTACTGAGGAAACCCGTTACTATATCTGTAGTCAATTCATCCATGCCAAAGATGCTTTAAACGCAGTAAGAAGTCACTGGAGTATTGAAAACAACCTACATTGGGTATTGGATATGCAATTTCGGGAAGATGAGTCGAGAATGTGTAGCGGTTATTCTGACCAAAATTTTGCGCTCATTCGTAAAATAGTTCTTAACCTAATGGCTCTTGATAAGAAATATAAAATGAGTGTCAATAGAAAACGACTACGAGC
>CAYOLO010000100.1:0-1157 GCA_964404855.1 uncultured Gammaproteobacteria bacterium | reverse complement strand
CAATCGGATGCTTGGGCTGCAAGAGCAACAGATAGGCTTGCAGACGGCCGAGGCGCAGCGCAAGGCGCAGGCACAGGCCGCGCAGCATCAGAACCTTATGCGACTGATTGCCGGATTGCCGCCCGAGCAGCAAGCGGCGGCGATGGTCGCGCCTGAGAAGTTCGCCGAGGCGCAACTGCCGCAAGCGCCGAAACTGGAAACGATCTTTGGCCCGGATGGACAGCCTCAAAAGGCATGGGTGCGCGGCCCCGGCGCAGACCCGGTTCCAGTTGGCGGCTCGCAGCGCCCGGCGATGCCGTGGGAATACGAGCTTGGTCCTGATGGGCAACCGAGGATGCGGCCGGGGGTGTTCAGCGCGAAGACCTCGATCGCGCAGGCGGGCTCCGCACGCAACAACGTGAATCTGCTGCAGGAGCGCGAAGAGTCCAAGACGGTCGGAAAGTACTTCGGCGAGCAGTTCGCCGACATCCAGAAGGCCGGCATGGACGCCTACGGCAAGGTCAACCGCCTGAACCGACTCGAATCGCTGCTGCAGGGCGTCTCGACGGGCAAACTCACGCCGGCCGCGACCGAGGTGAAAGCCGTGCTCTCGTCGCTGGGCATCGACATCGACCCGAATCTCGGCGCCGCGCAAGCCGCGCAGGCGATCACGAACGAGCTCGCGCTGCAGATGCGCAATCCGTCGGGTGGCGCAGGGATGCCGGGCGCGATGTCGGACAAGGATCGCGAGTTCCTGCAGGCGACCGTGCCGGGTCTCGCCAAGACGCCGCAGGGAAACAAACTGCTGATCGAGTCGTATCGCAGGCTTGCGCAGCGCGATCAGCAGGTGGCGAAGGCCGCGCGCGAGTACCGCAAGCAGCACGGCTCGCTCGACGAAGGGTTCTACGAGCAACTGCAGGCGTTCTCGGAGGCGAATCCGCTGTTCGCGGACATGCCGCAGTCGGCCGCCCCCGCCGCCCCCGCGCTTCCGTCTGGCTGGTCGGTTCAACGGGTGAAGTGACATGGCGCAGTTTCGCGTTACGGCCCCCGACGGCGCGGTGTACGAGATCACCGCACCGGACGATGCGACGCCCGAGCAGGTGCAGCAGGTCGTCGCGCAGCAGGTCGGGCAGCCTCAACAGGAAGCGGTGCAGGCGGTCGGCTCGAAGCTCTCGAAT
>CAYOLO010000099.1:0-1158 GCA_964404855.1 uncultured Gammaproteobacteria bacterium | reverse complement strand
GGAAGGTCTGAACAAGGGACGGATTTAGCGCCGCACATGGGTTTTGGCGCGAAGAGTGGTTGCGTTGTTCGGCGGCGGCGCATTGAGGAGGGGCGGAAGGTCGTGTCGCCCCCGTTTACGCGGCCGCGCGGCGCTGAAGTCGCCGTCGGACGATGAACAGATTGGCGAGCGCGCAAGCGACGAAGAGGCGGTGGGCGTTCTTGGCGAGCCCTCGATAGCGCACCTTGGCGAAGCCGAACACCCGCTTGATGACGCCGATCGGATGCTCCCCCTTGGCGCGCACTTTCGATTTGGTGCGGTTCCTGGCGCGTTCGGCCTCATCGACGACGCCATTGCGGCGACAGCGGCGGTTGGTGAAATCCCGCGCGGCGGGCGCGTGCTCGCGGATGACTTTGGTCTTGCCCTGATAGGCCCGGTCGCCCCAGACGCGCCTCTCTCGCCCATGCAGGAGATCGCCGATGACTTCGCCGTCGTGCACATTGGCGCTCGTCGCCGCGACCGAATGGATGAGCTTCAAGACGCTGTCGACGCCGAGATGCGCCTTCATGCCGAAATACCATTGATTGCCCTTCTTGGTCTGATGCATCTCCGGATCGCGCGCCTGTGCGGCGTTTTTGGTCGAAGACGGCGCATGGATGATGGTGGCGTCGACGATCGTCCCGGTGGCGATCTTCAGGCCCTTGGCGTCGAGATGCGCCAGCACGTCCTCGAAAATGCGCGCGGAGAGATCGTTGGCCTCCAGAAGATGACGGAAGCGGCAGATCGTGGTCTCGTCCGGCGCCGGCTCGGCGCCCAGATCGACGCCGGCGAAGGCGCGCATCGTCGGCGATTCGTAAAGCGCCTCCTCCACCGCCGGATCGGAAAGATTGAACCAGTGCTGCAGGAAATGGATGCGCAGCATGCGCTCCAGCGGGATCGGCGGGCGGCCATTGCCGGGCTTGGGATAATAAGGCGCGATCAGCGCACAGAGGCGCTTCCACGGCACGACCCGGTCCATCTCCGCCAGGAACGCCGCACGCCGCGTCGGCTTGGCGTAGCGCTCGAAACCCGCCGTCGCCAACGTGATCTGCCGCATCGTTCCCTCCTTGGCGCCCAAACCGCGACAAGAGTGGACTGCTTCGCCCCTTCCGTGAATCCCCAAACTTGTTCAGAATGTCC
>CAYOLO010000098.1:0-1172 GCA_964404855.1 uncultured Gammaproteobacteria bacterium | reverse complement strand
GTCTCGCCGTTCGGATAGCGGGCCTCGGGATTCTCCACCGGCCGTCCGGTGGTCAGATCGATCCTCTCGGCCCAGGTGACCTTGACGATCTTCTCGGCGGAAATGAGCTTGCCGTTCTCCCGGTCGATCACGTAGAAGAAGCCGTTCTTGGGCGCATGGAGCATTACCTTGCGGGGCTTGCCGTCGATAACCAGGGTGACCAGCACCATGTCCATGGCCGAGTTGTAGTCCCAGGTCTCCCCCGGATTGGTCTGGTAGTGCCAGACGTATTCCCCGGTGTCGGCGTCCAGGGCCACCACGGAACAGAGGAACAGGTTGTCGCCTCCCCCGGGGCTGCGGATCTTCTGGTTCCAGGGCGCACCGTTGCCGGTGCCCAGGTAGATGCGGTTGAATTCGGGGTCGTAGGTCATGGCGTTCCAGACGGTGCCGCCGCCCCCGTGCTTCCACCATTCGCCGGTCCAGGTCTTGGCGGCCATTGCCATGGCCTTGTTCTCGAAGCCGTCGGCGGGGTTGCCGGGAACGGTGTGGAAACGCCAGCGCTGTTTGCCGGTCTCGGCGTCGTAGGCGGTGACGTAGCCGCGCACGGGGCCGTAGTCGGCGCCGCCATGGCCGATGATCACGAGGCCGTTGAAGACTTTCGGGGCGCCGGTGATGTAGCGCTGGTCGTTCTCGTCGATGGTCATGGCGCTCCAGAGGAGCTTGCCCGTTTTGGCATCGACGGCGATGAGCCGGCCGTCCTGGGTGCCGGCGTAGATGCGTCCCTTCCAGAAGGCCAGGCCGCGGCTGCCCCAGGCGGTGCGCATTTTGATGGCCGATCGTTGTTTCCACACTTCCGCGTCGTAACGCCAAAGGAGTTTGCCTGTCCTGGCGTCCACCGCGTGGATGACGGTGTAGCCGGCGGCGAAGTAGATGACGCCGTCGACGGCGAGCGGCACGGTGGTGACGCTGTGGACTTCGGGCAGGTCGAGCGTCCAGGCCAGTCCGAGGCGGGAGACGTTGCCGGTGTCGATCTGTTTCAGGGGGCTGAACCGCTGTTCGTCGAAGGTCCGGCCGTAGCCGGCCCAATGCCGGCCCGTCGGGTCGCTGCCCAGCAGCTGGTTATCGACTTCGGTGGCCCCGGCCGCCGGGAGAAGCCCTCCGAGCGTGGCAAGGGTCGCCAGCAGCGCGCGCAA
>CAYOLO010000097.1:0-1172 GCA_964404855.1 uncultured Gammaproteobacteria bacterium | reverse complement strand
ACGACGCCGGCGCCGACGGTCTTGCCGCCCTCGCGGATGGCGAAGCGCAGACCCTCCTCCATGGCAATCGGCGCAATCAGCTCCACCGTCATCTGGATGTTGTCCCCGGGCATCACCATCTCCGTGTCCCCGGGCAACTCCACCATGCCCGTCACATCCGTCGTGCGAAAGTAAAACTGCGGCCGATACCCCTTGAAAAACGGCGTGTGCCGCCCACCCTCCTCCTTCGTCAGCACATACACCTCACACTCAAACTTCGTGTGCGGCGTAATGCTCCCGGGCCTGGCAAGAACCTGCCCGCGCTCAACATCCTCACGCTTCGTGCCACGCAGCAGCACCCCGACATTGTCCCCGGCACGCCCCTCGTCCAGAAGCTTCCTGAACATCTCCACACCCGTGCACGTGGTCTTCGTCGTCGCGCGAATCCCAACAATCTCCACCTCGTCGTTCACCTTCACAATCCCGCGCTCAATACGCCCCGTCACCACCGTGCCACGCCCGGAAATCGAAAACACATCCTCCACCGGCATCAGAAAAGGCTTGTCCACCTCACGCTTCGGAACCGGAATATAACGGTCCATCTCCTCCACAAGCCTGACCACCGACTTCACCCCAATCTCCGAAGCATCCCCCTCCAGCGCCTTCAGCGCCGAACCCACCACAATCGGCGTGGCATCCCCCGGAAACTGATACTGCGTCAGCAGATCCCGTACCTCCATCTCCACCAGCTCAAGCAGCTCCTTGTCGTCCACCATGTCCGCCTTGTTCATGTAGACAACGATGTACGGAACCCCCACCTGCCGCGCCAGCAAAATATGCTCCCGCGTCTGCGGCATCGGACCGTCCGCCGCACTCACCACCAAAATCGCCCCGTCCATCTGCGCCGCACCCGTGATCATGTTCTTCACATAGTCCGCGTGCCCAGGACAGTCCACGTGCGCGTAATGACGCTCCTTCGACTGATACTCCACGTGCGACGTCGAAATCGTAATCCCTCGCGCCTTCTCCTCCGGCGCCCGGTCAATCTGGTCATACGCCATAAACGACCCGCCGTAGGTCTCCGCCATCACCTTCGTCAGCGCCGCCGTCAAAGTCGTCTTCCCATGGTCCACGTGACCAATCGTCCCAACATTCACATGCGGCTTGCTGCGCTCAAACTTTTCCTTGGACAT
>CAYOLO010000096.1:0-1184 GCA_964404855.1 uncultured Gammaproteobacteria bacterium | reverse complement strand
GCCGTTACCTGCGCCGTATCGGGTCGATCCGCATACCGCAGGCGAACCCGGCGCATCAATGTGTGCGTGTCGTCGTCGCCCAAGTCCCCTGTCGTCAGCGACGAACCCCCCGGAACCCCGGAGAGCGACAGCAGCGTGTGTGAGTCGTCAATGACGGCAGGCAACTCCGACCGAGCCAGCCAGTAGGGCGAATCGAACGACTGCGAGATAGCCAGCGTGTCGTATGTCACGGACGCCAGAACACCGGCCGAGTCATAGGTGATCGACGCCGAAACGTAATCGACTAGCGCCTCTACGTTGCGATCCGCCCGACCCCACTGCCCCGAGCGCGTATCGAGTGCTATGCACCGCGTCGGCTCCGTTTCCCCTGGGGCCACGAAGTACCAGCGGATCAGCCCCGATGCACGGTCGTAATCGCCGGCCATCTTGTACAGGTACGCAGGATCGGAGTTCGCCGCGAACCACTTGCGCACGAGCTTGCCGATCGGCTGCGGCCTGCTGCCGTCGAACCGATAGAAGTCGTCGCCGCCCCACCAGTAATGTGCGGAGCCGTCCGAAACAACGCCTTCCTGCGAGAACGCGCCGACTTCCCCCGGCACGGGTTGCCAGCCCCAAATCACATCCGGGCCGACGTACTGCCCGAGATACATGGAACGCTCTTTGTAGGCCACCAGAAGGCTTCCCAAGGCCCTCAACGCCTTGATTGGCCCGGGAGTATCCAGCAGCCTCGCCCGCGCGCTCTGCGTCGCTATAGCGGGCGTCCAGTTCGTGTGATCGTAGAGCGCCGAACACCACCATCCGTCAGCGTGCGGATAGGCCACGTCCGTGATATTCGCCACGACAACGAAGCCCGCAGCGGTTGCGACCAGACTGGCGACCGGCATCGCCGTGAGAGCCGAAAACGCCCCGCTCGAACTCGTCTGCGGGTCGTCCGTGCCGTTGATGGCAATCGTCACGTCGCCGAACTGCGCGAAACGCCACTTGCCGTCGCCGGTCGTGTACGCGCCGGAACTGCGATCCGTCCACGCGCCCGAACCTGCTTCGTACAGCGCGGCTTCCGTGCCGGCAAACAGGCGCTTTGTGCCGTCCAGTTGCGTGATAAGCGCAGCGCCCTTGCAGGCAGCGGCCAACGCAGGCAGGTCGGTGACGACAGCCGACGGTGCCGCTTTCATGCCGCGCGGGCT
>CAYOLO010000095.1:0-1194 GCA_964404855.1 uncultured Gammaproteobacteria bacterium | reverse complement strand
AGCACCCGGACCACGACCGCCCAGTACACGGTGGAGATCAATGGGACGCCGTCTGGTCCCTACGTCATCAACCAGAAACTGGCGCCCAACGACTTCTACGACCAGAACATGTGGTGGGAGTACTTGGGAACGACGTTCTCGCTGCCGGAAAACTCGACGCTGACGGTCCGGTTGACGGACCAGGGCGGCTACACGGTGGCCGCGGACGCGGTGCGGGTCGAACAGCTCGGTCCGCTGCTGGCCGAGGCTCCCGCCGCGGCGAGCGGTTCGGAGGTGGCCTCGCTGGACGCGGTTCCCACGTCGCTGCTCCAGCAGGCATCGGCCCTGTGGTCGGCGGCGGAGCGGCAGACCGCGGATCAACTCGCCAAGGTCGAGGTGATCGTGGCCGATCTGCCGGCGGGCGTGCTGGGGCTGGCGGCGATGCACAGTCAGACCGTTTGGATCGACGTGAACGCGGACGGTCAGGGCTGGTTCGTCGATACCACGCCGTGGGCGGACGAAGAATTCGAAGCGGACCTCCGCGGGCAACTGGTGGGAACGACCTGGGCCAGCCGCAACGGAGTGGACCTGCTGACGGTGCTGACGCACGAACTGGGGCACCTGCTGGGTCACGAAGACGACTACGACGACAGCGAGTCGACGGTGATGGATTTCGCGTTGCCGGCGGGAGTCCGGCGGCTGCCGCTGCCGGCCGCGGGAATGCCGTCCGACGGGAGGTCCGACCTGGAGAACTCGGTGTTCGAGGCCCTGGGGATGCCGCGGGACGAAACGCGCGTGGTCCGCGCCGAGCGCCGGGACACGGCGGGAACGCGAGCCGATGCGGGACTGACGGCCTTGCTGGCGGAACAACTGCCGGTCTGGCCGGCGGCCGACGAGGACTTGGCCCGGCTGTCGGCGGCGTCGCCGAAGCGGGTGGAGAATCCCGTTCAACGGCTGGACGACGTCCTGTCGTCCGTCGGCGATTGGCTGGACCCGTTGGACGAGGTGCTGGGGTTCGTCAAGCAATCCCGCTGATTCCCGGGTACGGAAGAGGTGGGTTAGGGATCAAACAGGAGGCAACGGAGTCAACCGAGAGGAAACACTACCTCTGATTGCTCTGTTTCCTTCTGTTCAAGATCTTGGCTGAAATCCAGGCGAACGGTGGGCGTCAGCCCATCCGGTGCAGGCGAACGGTGGGGCGTCAGCCCACCGGTG
>CAYOLO010000094.1:0-1215 GCA_964404855.1 uncultured Gammaproteobacteria bacterium | reverse complement strand
CGCTTCAGCGCGTGGGAATGGTAGATCTTGGCGTTGTCCACGTACAACTCGCGGCTGGCCCCGTGCTCGGACCAGCCCCGCAGCAGGGAGTCGATCAGGATGTCCATGTTCTCCCGCAGGTAGTAGCGGCCCTCGACGAGGTAGCGGCTATGGCAGTCGATGAACGCCGAGAGATGGGTTTCGACCGCGCGATCGCCCTCAATCACGTAGGGGCCCACCGCTCGTGGCGTTCGCGACGACTGGACATGCGGAACCTCCTTTTCGTCAAGGGTGAAAGTGACGAACAGGAGATTACGTCAGCGCCAACCGGCCGCCGTTGCAAAGTTGGGGAAAATCGCCTTGCCGAACAAATCCTGGAAGATCTTCCTGATCACCAGCGCCTGCAGGGCCCGTTGAAGGGTCTGCCGCCGCTGGTCCGAGCGATACTTGGCGGGCGACACGCTCCAGTCCTGGCGATGCAGCGTGCTGCGGGGTTCCCGCTCGGAGATCAGCCGCCAGGCTTTCCGAAACGTGCCCTGCAAGCCGTCGCCCAGCCACGACAACCAGCGCCACACGGTACTGGGCGACAACGCGGCTCCGTCGCGGGCCAGGGCTTCGTCCTGGCGGTCGTCATAAACCAGTCCCCGGCCCTCCTGGCATACGCTGGCCCGATACGATTGGTCGGACCCCAGGTAGGCTTGCGAGCGGTCACAGACGACCTCGCTCACAAAGCGTTTGTACGGCAAGGCAAACGGGGGTAATCGGTAAACCGCCCCCCGCAGGTCAAGCAGACCCAACGCCAGATCCCGGAACGTACTACCTTGACGCACCCAGCGACGATCACGCGAAAGGTCCGCGGCCGGCAGTCATGCATGTCAAACTCCCCGGAGTGATTGCAATGCGGGCACGCTTCCCCATATCGAACGGGCTCACCAGTCTCCACCCGCCGGGTGTGGGACTTGACTTGTTCTTCGACAGACATGATTCTGAAAGACGCTTAGTTTTGTCGGGGGCGTGCCGCGGAAAGCTTGGTCCGCGCCGCCCCCTTTTTCGTTCTCCCCGTACCCAAATAACGCACGTGCCGCGGCGCGCAACAAAGAGGGGGGCGGGGTCCTATTTTCTTCTTCCAAGGGGCGGGGTTACAAGCGGGCAGGGCTGCCCAGGCGGCGGGGTAGCGGTCCAGCGAATCTGAGACTCCAGCGGCAATTCAGTCTCCAAGAATTCGGGCCGCCCCAG
>CAYOLO010000093.1:0-1254 GCA_964404855.1 uncultured Gammaproteobacteria bacterium | reverse complement strand
GATCAGCGGGTGCCGAAGAAGCTGCTGCTGGAACAAGGCGCGCCCACCGCCGCCGACAAACGCCAGATCCAGAACGGCATCGAGGAAGTGCTTTGGATCGCCGCCCTCAAGCCCACGAACATCGGCGTGCCGGAATACCGGGACGCGGTACGCGAGTACCTGGAAATCGCCGTGCCGACCGTTGCCCTGCGCCCGGCAGCCAAGCCGACCCGGCTGATCGAGTTGCTCCACCGCGCGATTCCGTATCCGGTTGTACTGGTGGCCGAGCATGGCGATACTGTTGCCCTGTCGCTGGCCCACAAACGCTGGTCCCAAGGCGAAGCGGGCAAGACGGTCCTGGACGGCGAAGTCGTCTCGGTGGAATGGAACCACGAAACACACGAAAGACACGAAAGGGATTTCTTGGCGGCGATCGCGCTGGCCCGGCAGCCTAGGACGCATCTCCAGGCCACCTATCAGGGCTGGATTGACTGCGTCACGGCGTTGGCCGCCGCCCGGATTACCGGCGCGTTTGCCGTGCCGGACTCCGCCGACCGAGCGGCGACGGTACGAGACGGCCTCGACGCCCACGTCCGCCTGAATCGGGAACTGGCCGCGCTGCGGGCACAGGCCGAACGGGAGAAACAACTGAACCGACGAGTGGAACTGAACCTGGAAATCAAGCGACTGGAACAGGATTTGGCGAGAGTCAGGAAACGGTTATGAACCACGAAAGGCACGAAACACACGAAAAGGTACTGTATCCTGATGAGGCGTATGCGATTCAAGGGGCGGTGTTTGAGGTCTATCGGGAAATGGGTGCCGGGTTTCTGGAGGCCGTCTATCAGGAATGCCTGGAAAAAGAGTTCCGCAGACTCGGTATTCCGTATCGCGCACAGCCGGAACTGGCTCTCTCTTACAAGGGCGAACGGCTCGTTCAGACGTACAAGCCCGACTTCATCTGTTACGATCGGATCATTGTGGAATTGAAGGCCATCAAGGAAATTGCCCCCGAACACGTTGCCCAGGTGATCAACTACTTGAAGGCGACCGGGATGAAACTCGGCCTGCTGGTCAACTTTGGAAGTCATCCCAAGGCGACGATACGCAGGCTTGTCTATTAACCACGATAATCACGAAAGACACGAACAGAATTCTCCCTTTTCGTGCCTTTCGTGTCTTTCGTGGTTCCAAAAGGACTCCCGCCATGATGAAACTGACTACCGACTCGCCGGAAACGAAATCGCCGGACATGGTTGCCGAGAATATCGAGCA
>CAYOLO010000092.1:0-1269 GCA_964404855.1 uncultured Gammaproteobacteria bacterium | reverse complement strand
GACGCGCAGCGGCAAGGAAGGATATTCGCATGACGCGAGTCCTGATCGTGCTTGTGGTCGCCGGCCTGGTGGCGTGCGGCCCGGCGCAGCGAGTCGAGAAACCAGTGCCGGTGACGGCGACGAAGGAGAAATGACATGACGAATGACGAACTCCACGCGCTGGCCGATGCGCTCGAACCGATGGCGAAAGCGCCGAGATTCGAGGACTTCGACGTACCAGCGTTCTGCGCGTGGGTGCGCGCCTGTGCCGATGCGCAGCCGGTGGCGTGGATGCACGACGGGTTCATGTCAACGGACTACGAGCGAGTACAACACGACGAAATGCGCAACCGCTCATGCGGGTTCAAGGCCAAGCCAATCATTCCGCTGTACGCCCACCCCGCGCCAGTCGCACCGCAGGAGAAATGACGATGAAGTTCCGAAAGAAGCCCGTGGTGATCGAGGCGACGCAGTGGTTCAAGAATGGCGACCACCCGAAGGATGCCTGCAAGATGGTGCATCCGTCGCCGGACAGCACAACGCAGTTCGCTCCCTTTCTATCTGAAGGAAAGGTGGTGCGCTACTACCGCACCCCGGACCTCGATGGCTCCCGTGTATGCGAGCAGTGCGAAAACGTGATGCACGACCACGGCTGGATCGACACACTCGAACGTGGTCATGTGGTCTGCCCCGGCGACTGGATCATCACCGGGGTAAAGGGTGAACGCTACCCGTGCAAGCCCGACATTTTCGCCGCCACTTACGAGCCTGTACCGGACGACGCGCCATCCACACCGCAGGCGGATGCGGAGCCGGCAGTCTGGGTGCAGTCGAACCACCTTGACGAAGCAAAGCGTAATGTTTTCATGGCGCGTCTCGCGCCGCGTCAGGTGCATCCCGACTACGTTCCGCTATACACCCACCCCGCGCCAAACGAACCGCAGGCCGAGCCGAAGCGCGAGCCGTTGAGCGATGAGCAGGTCACAAAGGGTGAGTATGTCCTTGCGACGAAGTTTGGCGACGGCGACCCCGGCGATCATTGGGGAGTCGGCTTCTATGACAGGTTCGAGAACGGCAGGCACTACGTCGTAGACAGCGCCGGCAAGCAGATTCGTGGCAACGGTTTTAGACGCGTCGGTCGGATCACCGTAGACGTTGGCCGCTGGTTCCTGAGCGCGGGGAGATCACTCGAAGCATCGCCGCCCGGAACCGTCAACCTGTGGACGATGCTTACCGAGCGCGCTCACAGAATCGGAGGCACCGATCCGGCACTCGATGACCTGCAAGCGA
>CAYOLO010000091.1:0-1269 GCA_964404855.1 uncultured Gammaproteobacteria bacterium | reverse complement strand
CAGGGCCGACGCATACTAAGTGCTATGTCCCGTAAGCACTTCCATCAGGAACTTGACGCTCCAACCGGCTTTTCGGCGTTTCATGGCGATACTGTCGGTGCCGGGGTGTTGTTTGAATAGCGTGAGAGCCAGCCGACGAAGCCAGCTGAGATTGTCGGCCAGATGGCCGGCTCGGGCACGGCTTTCGTCCTCTCGGAAGGTCATATCCAAGACCCAGTGTAACGAGTTTTCGATGGCCCAATGGCCGCGGACAAAACCGGCGAAGCGACGGCCGTGCCGGCGGATGCTGCCGATGTAGTAGCGAACATCTTCGGTCAACTCCCCGTCCTTTCTGCACCACCGGACGGCCATCCCCAGAGTCTTGAGGCCGGCCCATTTCTGGATTTCGGGAAAGTCGGCCGGCACGGAAACTTGATAGTAGTGTCGTTCTTCCTCCCGACCGTGCGCACGACCTTGTTCCTCAAAATGGCTGACGGCCACGCCTTCGAAGTTCTTCTGCTGCAGTTCTTCGAAGTAGCGTTCGACGGCCTGATAGAGAGTCTCCTGGTTCCCTTTCAACGCCAAGACATATTGACCGCCGCCATCAATGATCTTCTTAGCGATGTTCTTCTGGCAGCCAGCGGCATCAATCGTGATCACCGCGTTGGTCAAGTCGATTTGATCCAAAAGCTGCGGAATCGCCGTGATTTCGTTCGATTTCTCATCGACCGCCACCTGCCCCAAGCTAATGCCCCGCTGCGTCGCCCATGCGCTCACCACGTGCAACGCTCCCAAGCCGCTGCTCCGATCGTGCGACCGACGTAAGCACTTCCCGTCGAGCGCAATATGCACCAAGGAATCTTCCGTCTCGGCCGCTGCTGCGGCGTCTTCAATCCGGTTCAGCCACTGCACGAAGCATTCCTGAAACGCCGAAGGCCGAAGGATCTCTAAGATCCGGCTGATCGTATCATGCGAGGGAATCCCATTCGGCAACGACAAGTACTGACGCAGCCAATCCTCGTTCGATTTGGCCCATACCGCAATCGCCGTCGGGCCGTCCGCGCCGGCCACTACTCCGCAAATGCAGATCGCGATCAGATCGACCAGCAAGTGTCGGCGGTTGACGTGACTTCGAGGATCTTTGAGATTCTGAAAACACTCCATGATCCCGACGACTTCTTGACGACCAAGCTCCGTTTTCACTGAACCCTCCTCCTTGCCTCTGGAAAGTGCCCAAAAGGAAACTGGTTCAGTTTTACTGAATTCAAAACTGCCGCGCTAGCCCAAATT
>CAYOLO010000090.1:0-1274 GCA_964404855.1 uncultured Gammaproteobacteria bacterium | reverse complement strand
TGGACTGCACCCCAAATTTTGGAGTCGGCATCCACTTAGTTTAGGCGGCGTTTTGGGTTTGATTGTATTGAAGTTCGAACTCGGCGGGCGGGGTGTAGCCGAGGGCCGAGTGTAATCGTTCGGAGTTGTAGACCTGGTTGATGAACCGTCCGATCTGCCGCCGTGCCTCTTCGGGGGTGCGGTAGTCGGACAGGTAGACTTCTTCTTTCTTCAAGGTTTTGAAGAAGCTTTCGGCGACGGCGTTGTCGTAAGGATTGCCTTTGCGGGACATGCTGATTTGCACGCCGTGCTGTTTGAGTAGATCGGTGTACGCATGGCAGGCATACTGCACACCGCGATCACTGTGATGGATCAAGCCCGGTGCTGGCTTTCGTTCGGAAAGAGCCATGGTCATAGCTTCGATGACCAGATCAGCTTCGAGACTTTTCGACAGCGCCCAGCCCACGACCTTGCGTGAAAACGCATCAAGGATCACAGCGAGATAGACAAAGCCTAGCGGCAAATGGATGTAGGTGATGTCCGCCACCCAGATGCGATCAGGCGCAGTAGGCCACTGGTTCTGATAGAGGTTCGGATAGACTGGCAACGCATGTCTGCTGTCCGTGGTGATCGTAAACCCGCGCAGCGGCCTGACCAGCAGATCCGACTCTTTCATGATCTTCAAGACGAGCTTGCGGTTGACCATCACACCTTGCCGACGCAGCTCGGCGGTGATCCGCCGATAGCCATAACCGGCTTTATTAAACGCCAGCGTTTCTATCCGGTCCTGCAAATCGAGCCGTCGCGCCAAGCGATCTTCCGCTGTGCGTGAACGATAGTAGTATGTGCTCGCGGGTAGGTCCATCAGCGCACATCCTTCTTTCCGCGTGAACGTGCCCCGCCCGAAGGTGACGGCCTGTCTGCGTTCTGCTGTTCTGCAAGCCGGGCGGTTTTTTTTAGAAACTCGATCTGCTCTTCCTTCTTTCCGACTAACCGCTGCAGCTCAGCCACCTGAAGTTCCAAGGCCCGCACCTCCGGCGAAATCGCGCCGGTCGCCCCTCCCCCCAGGCGACCGGATTTGTAAGCCTTCTGCCATAGCAAAATCGTGTTCGCTGACACATTGTGTCTGCGTGCTACCGAAGCCTGACTCGCTCCCTGAAGCACCTCCTGAACTACCTGAACCTTAAACTCGTCCGAAAACCTGCGTCTCTGACCTGACATCCTGGGATCCTTTCTCCAATCCCCTAAACTTAACACTTATTGGAGACTCTCTCCAGCCCTCGGGGTGCAGTCCA
>CAYOLO010000089.1:0-1277 GCA_964404855.1 uncultured Gammaproteobacteria bacterium | reverse complement strand
TCTGGCGGTCGACGGCGGTGCGTCGTCCGGGTGGTGGTGCGTCGGTGGCCATCGGCCCGCGGTGCATGGCCTGGGCTGCCTGGGCTGCTTCGATCCGCTGGCGCTTGAGCGCGCCGATCGCGTAGGCGAAGCCCTTGCCCTTGCCCGCAGCGGTCTGCGCTGCACCGACGAACTCGGCCTCGGTGGCGCCGGCCTCGATGAGGGCCAGCAGGTCTGGATGCCCGGGGTTCACGTCCACGGTCCCGGCTGCCTTCATCGCCCGGCAGATGGCGCCGGCTGGGGTCGGCTTGGCGGCGGGTGGCGGTTCGCCGACACGCGCAGCGTCGGTCGGGTTCGCGTCAAGGGGGGGGCTTGTGGGGGTATATCCCTGTCCCTGTCCCTGTCCCTTTACTGTCCCTGTCCCTTGGTGAACGTCACGTGCAACGTCACGTTGGTCGTGACGTGGCTCGTCACGTTGAACGTAACGTACAACGTCACGTTGCCCCAAGCGCTGAGCTTCGAGCTCGCGACGGCGCTGCTCACGTGCTGCCGTGGCGGCCGCGGTTCGAGCCCGCTGCGCCTGCTTGGACGCCCAGGCCTCGCGCGCCTTCTCGGCGATCGTCGAGTGGTACAGGCGGCCGTCCGAGCACTTAACGAAGCCGCGCAGCGCGCCCTCCCGCAGCTTGCGCCAGGCTGGGCCGGCGCCGCTGAAGCGGGCCAGGAGGCGGTCATCGTCGGGCAGCGAGCCGGCGGGCACCTGGTGCCAGGCGACGCACCACAGCGACACCGCGGCCTTGAACTCGTCGCCCGTGGCCAGGGCCATCAGGTCGGAGTCGCGCAGCCTCAGCACGTCGAGGGGCATGAACCCGAAGTCGCGCAGGTCTACCTCGGCGGGGACAAGTGGAGCGTGCAGATCGAGCGACAAGATCACCACCAAAAATCAGAGCGCGGCGAGGGCAACCGCAGAAAGGACTTGCGCAGTCCGGCGAGAACGCGAGACCAGCCGATGCGGTCTTTCCACGGCTGTCCGTCCGCAACGGCACGGTACTGATCGCCGCGGCTTGTGCGGTACAGGTGCAGCGTGTGCGTAATCGGATCCCCCGAGTCGTAGTCGATGACAACTACCTCTCGGCGCAGAAGCGGCAGGTCCGGCATGCGGCCACGCGGCTCGCGCGCCATTGATGCCATCTCGCGCCCGCGCTTCATCGCCCGAAGGCGCCGCTTCAGCGCGTCGGTTTGCTTCTTCGTTCTGGGGCGCCAGACCATACAGACCTTGCACGTGTCGGATAAAGCTAGTT
>CAYOLO010000088.1:0-1280 GCA_964404855.1 uncultured Gammaproteobacteria bacterium | reverse complement strand
CGGCGGAAGCGGTCAATGCCGCCTCGATGGCCTTCAAGAAGGCGCTGATCGAGCGCGCACTGGGGGCCGAGCTCAGCCACCACTTGGGCTACTCGCCCGGCGCGGACAAACCCGGAGACAGCGCGAATCACCGCAACGGCGTGAGCGGCAAGACCGTCCTGACCGACGACGGGCCGCTGAGGATTGAGGTCCCGCGCGACCGGGCGGGGAGTTTCGAGCCCGTGCTGATCCCCAAGCACGAGCGGCGTTTCACCGGTTTCGACGACAAGATCGTCGCCATGTATGCGCGCGGGATGACGGTACGCGAGATTCAGGGCTTCCTGGTCGAGCAGTACGGCACCGAGGTGTCGCCCGACTTCATCAGTTCGGTCACCGATGCCGTGATGGCCGAGGTCACCGCCTGGCAGTCGCGCCCCCTGGAACCGATGTATCCGGTGGTCTTCTTCGATGCCCTGCGGGTCAAGATTCGCGAAGACGCGGTGGTCCGTAACAAGGCCATCTATCTGGCTCTGGGCGTCCTGCCTGACGGCACGCGCGACATCCTGGGCCTGTGGATCGAGACCACCGAGGGCGCCAAGTTCTGGATGAAGGTCTTCAATGACCTCAAGACCCGTGGCGTGGCCGACATCCTGATTGCCGTCACCGATGGCCTGAAGGGCATGGCCGAAGCGCTGGAAGCGGTGTTCCCGGCCACCACGCTGCAGACCTGCATCGTGCATCTGATCCGCAACAGTCTGGACTACGCGAGTTGGAAGGACCGCAAGGCGCTGGCGGCGGCGATCAAGCCCATCTACACGGCGCCCAGCGCCGAGGCCGCTCAGGCGGAACTGGACGCGTTTGCCAAGGGCCCTTGGGGTATCAAGTTCCCAACCGTCGTCGCGGCCTGGCGCCGGGCCTGGGACAAGGTGATCCCGTTCTTTGCGTTTCCCGCTCCGATCCGGCGGGTGATCTACACCACCAATGCCATCGAGAGCGTCAATGCCCGCTTGCGCAAGATCATCAAGACGCGGGGGCACTTCCCGAGCGATGACGCGGCCACCAAGCTGATCTGGCTGGCCTTGCGCAACATTACCGCTGACTGGGGTCGCGCCGCCAAGGATTGGAAGGAGGCGATGAATCAGTTCGCCATCCTCTATGCCGATCGCTTTGAGGCGGCCCGTGGCTAAAATGACCGCCGACTTTCCCACCGCGCCGCCCGCCTACGGTCTAGAGGGACCTTCGGCAGGCAGCACCGTGGAAAAGTCTCTTCCCGCTTCACACACAGAAATTCGGACACTCCC
>CAYOLO010000087.1:0-1281 GCA_964404855.1 uncultured Gammaproteobacteria bacterium | reverse complement strand
TTAGAGGGTGTACGGAAAGTCTCATTCGCCCTTAGCGAGCCTTCGACTCATGAGATTAATCATACCCAGAAGCACCATGGCTTCGCTACTTTCCGTTAATTGTTCATAATCCTTGCTCATTCTTCGATACCGGCCGAGCCACCCGAAGGTTCTTTCGACCACCCATCGGCGTGGAAGTACATGGAACCCTTTGAGATCGTCATTTCTTTTGACGATTTCAAGCGTCCAATCTGCGAACTCTTTGACCCAGCCGATGAGCTGACCTGCATATCCCCCATCGGCCCATATCAGCGAGAGCCTGTTGAAATGTCCCTTCAGACGTTCGAACACAAGTTTTGCTCCGTCACGGTCTTGAATACTTGCTTCATGGACTACAACGGCCATCACCAGTCCGAGTGTGTCTACGACCAGATGGCGCTTTCTGCCGTTGATTTTCTTGCCCGCATCATATCCGCGAAGCCCCCTTTTTCGGTGGTTTTTACCGATTGACTGTCAATGATGGCGGCGCTGGGGCTTTCGTCGCGTCCCTGCTGGCGGCGCAGTTGGGCGCGCAACGCATCATGAATGTTCTGCCAAACCCCCGTCTTGCGGAACTGGCGGAAATAGTCGTACACGGTGCTCCATATCGGCAAGTCGTGCGGAATCAATCGCCAGGCGCATCCGGACCGCACAACGTAGAAGATGGCGTTCAGTATTTCCCGCATGTCGACACTACGCGGGCGGCCGCCTGGTTTGGCAGGTGGAATCAGTGGTTCGATTACCTTCCATTGATCGTCATTGATGTCGCTGGAATAAGAAGTCCTATTCATGATGCTTTGCTCCTTTTGTTGTCTGTTCTTCAGTTTCACTCAAACGCCCCGCCCGCATCAGCTGCAAATTGATGTCCGTGACGGCCTTTACAATCTCTTGTAGCCGTTGATACTGGCGCAGTCCCAATTGCACCGTATCATGTTGCGGTTGGGGCACATAAACTTGGCGTTGTCGTTTTTCGCGGTAAACGGACAGGTAGGCGCGTGGTCCATGTTTTTTGCCTTTGTGGCATTCGCATTGGGGACGCACACAGGTACTGAAACGTTCGAGGTAAGAAGCATACAGAAGTAAATTCAACTCAGTTATTTGCGCCAACAAGCCTTGGCGTTTTTGTAGCAGTTTACGTTCAGACAAGTTCATAGTCATTTTCTCCGTTACAAAAGTATAGCATATATTATATATGCTATACAACATGTGGCAGAAAAAGACCCGCCGGAGGCGGGCCGTAAGAGCCGATATTTTTAGATTGTC
>CAYOLO010000086.1:0-1281 GCA_964404855.1 uncultured Gammaproteobacteria bacterium | reverse complement strand
CGGTGATTAGGAAGATAGAGGGACGTAGTTGAGGGCTTGGTGTGGGCCTTCACGAGGCGTAGTTCCCTCGTCATTCGCGTCGCGTTTTCGTTGCCTTTCCGCGTTCAACGAGGGCCGTCCCGTCATGATCCGTCGTTTGTTTTCCCGCCGTCCGTCATCGTCGGCCAACAGTTCCCACGCCCGCCTTCGCCGTGCCAAACAGGCCCGCTGGCGGCAGCAACGCCGGTTGAGTCTCGAAACCCTTGAGGCTCGTTATCTGTTGACCGAGATCCCCAGCTTGTCGGATGCTCAGGCATCGTATCAAGCCACGATGACGACCCTCTGGTCCCAGGCCGAGACGGCGGCTCAGACGCGGGACGCGGCGCTCGCGGCGGCCGAATCGCAACGACAAACCTCGATCGGGCCCGAGCAGGCGAATTTCGACGCCGACGAGGATTTGGCGTGGGCGGACTATCTGACCGACGTCGGGACCGCCAACACGGCGTACGACGCTTCGGTGGACCCCGCTTGGACCACGTACGACAGCGCACGGACGACCGCAAATTCCGACTACGACGATGACCGCACGACCGCGGACGGCGTGTTTCAGATTGCTGAGTGGCTGGCCAACATCGATTACGACCAAGACGTCGAGGACTTGGACGACTTCTTAGAGGAAACAAAGGCGGCGGCTCGGACCCAATACCAGACCGATGCCAACTTGGCGCAGACGCCGTTCGACGCGGCGGTCGCCTTGGCCGACTCCGTCTTGGACACCGCGATCGCTGGCGCCGAGGGGGCGTACACCGCGAGCGTGGCGTCCGCCAGCGCCACGTTCGACACAAACGTGCAGACGGCGTATGGAACTTACGAGGCCGCGGCGACCGGGGCCCGGTCCACGTATGAGACGGCCGTGGTGGGCTTCGCGGCCGTCCGGGATCTGGTGACCGGGCCGGCGGACGTGGCCTTGGAAGCGGCCAACACCGGTGCCCAAAGCACCCGCGACACCGCGATCGCGTCCGCCACTACGGCGCACACCGCCGCGATGGTCGCGGCCACGACGGCGCGGGACAGCGCGGTGGCTGCGGCCCAGACCGCGTTCAGCACCGCTGAAGCGGCGGCCTTGACGATTTATCAGGCGGGCGTTCAGGACCAAACGCTGACGACCGCGCTGGATCTGGAGAACGAGCCGAGCTACCAGGCGGCGCTCACCGCGGCCCAGACCTCGTTCGACGCCGCCGCGGCCAACGCGGCCACGCAATACGATACGGACTTGGCAGCGGCCGATGCCGCGTTGGACGG
>CAYOLO010000085.1:0-1286 GCA_964404855.1 uncultured Gammaproteobacteria bacterium | reverse complement strand
TCCGGTCACGGGCGAGGACCTCGCCTCGCAGCCGACGCTGTCGCGGTTCGAGAACACAGTGACTCGGGCGGATCTGTACCGGATGGGGATCGCGCTCGCCGAGACCGTGATCGAGCGCCATCGCCGGCGCCTCAAGCGCAAGGTCAAGCGGATCACGATCGACCTCGACCCCACCGACGATCCGACCCACGGCGCGCAGCAGTTGAGCTTCTTCAACGGCCACTACGACAGCTGGTGCTACCTGCCCGTGGCCGGGTTCCTGACCTTCAACGAAGAGCCCGAGCAGTACCTGTTCGCCTACGTGCTGCGTCCCGGCAATGTCGGTGCCGCGGTCGGCGCGCTCGGGATCCTGGCGCGACTGTTGCCGCGGTTGCGGGCGGCCTTCCCGCGCGCACGGTTGCGGGTGCGCCTGGACGGCGGCTTCGCCGCCGCCGAGATGTTCGCCTTCTGCGAGCGTGAGGGACTCGAATACGTCATCGCGATGGGGAAAAACAAGGTGCTGGAGCGCCGCGCCGCGCGCCTGATGGGCACCGCCCGGCGCCTGTCGCGCGAATCGGGCGAGACCGAGCATCTGTATGGCGAGACGCGCTATGCCGCCGGTACCTGGGAACAGCGCCGGCGCGTCATCATCAAAGCGGAGGTGGTCCGTCATCCGGGACGTGAGCCCAAGGACAACCCGCGCTTCGTGGTCACCAACTTGCAGCACTCGCCCCGGCATCTGTACGAGTCGATCTACTGCGCCCGCGGGGATGTCGAAAATCGGATCAAGGAGCTGCACCACGGCCTTGAGATCGACCGCACCAGTTGCAGTCGCTTCCTCGCCAATCAGTTGCGTGGACTGCTCAGTGCCGCTGCCTATGTCCTGTACCAGGAACTGCGCCTGCGTGCTGCGCGCACCGCCTTCCGATCTGCCCAAGTCAGCACCCTGCGCGAACACCTGATGAAACTGGGCGCCTGGATCGAATCCTCGGTGCGCCGCCTCGTGCTGCACCTGCCCGCCAGCTGCGTTCACCGCCACGACTGGCAGATCATCGCCCGAGAGCTGGGTGCCGCGCCCGCGTAGCGCTGTCGGACTGACACTCGCTCCCGCACACGGTGGCCTGCGACGGCCACCCCAAGCACCTGTTGCTGCAATCTCACGTCCGCCGACCTTCGGTCGACACGAACGCGGTCCCGGCGCCAGCCACAGTGAAAAATCATCGCCGCGCGTCGACATCACGTGTCCGCATGGCAATACTTGCGACCAGAATCGTCCGATCCGCTCACTTCACGAATAGTGCAGGCTA
>CAYOLO010000084.1:0-1288 GCA_964404855.1 uncultured Gammaproteobacteria bacterium | reverse complement strand
TGAAGTGGTCCCCGAAAGTTGGACAGGACGGATCGTTAATCCAAAATCCAAAAAACGATCCCCATGTCCAAGAAGCGACGCCAGCACAGTCCTGATCTGAAAGCCAAAGTTGGTCTCGAAGCCCTGAAGGGCATCGAGCCGGTCCACGCCATCGCAGCGAAGTTCCAGGTTCACCCCGTCCAGGTGAGCCAGTGGAAAAAGGAGGCGGCCGAGCGGCTGCCAGAGGTGTTTGCCCGGAAAGCGGACAGAGACGCGCAGGAGGCCAAGGACCGGGAGAAAGAGCTGTTCGAGGAAATCGGTCGGCTGAAGATGGAGCTGGAGTGGCTCAAAAAAAAAGCTGGCGAACTCGAGCGTTGAGGAGCGTCGCCGCATGATTGAACCCGAACATCCCGCGCTGCCAATTACCCGGCAGTGCGAACTACTCGGCTTGGCCCGGGCGAGCTATTATCACCAGCCTGCGCCGGAAACCGACGTGAACCTGCGGCTGATGCGGGTGATCGACGAAACGTACCTGGCGTATCCGGTCTTCGGTTCGCGACAGATGACGCGCTGGCTGCGGCGGCAGGGCTACGCGGTGAATCGCAAGCGAGTGCGTCGACTGATGCAGCAGATGGGATTGGAGGCGATTTACCAGAAGCCGAACCTCTCCCGCAAACATCCGGCCAACCCGGTGTACCGCTACCTGCTGCGGCGCCTCGTGATTGACCGGCCCAATCAAGTCTGGGCGACGGACATCACCTATATTCCGATCCAGGGCGGCTTCATCTACCTGTGCGCCGTCATCGACTGGTATAGCCGGGCGGTCCTGGCGTGGGAACTGTCGAACACCCTCGATGCCGGTTTTTGCGTGCAGGCCGTGGCCAGGGCGATGGCGGACTACGGCGTGCCAGAGATCTTCAATACCGACCAAGGCTGTCAGTTCACGTCGGCAGAGTTTACCCAGCCACTTCTGGCCCGCGGCGTAAAAATCTCCATGGATGGCCGCGGCCGGGCGCTCGACAACGTCTTCGTCGAACGACTCTGGCGCACGGTCAAATACCACGAGGTCTACCTGAAGAGCTACTGCTCCCAGATCGACGCCTACACCAACCTCGACACCTTCTTCCGGTTCTACAACGAGCAGCGGCCGCACAGCGCCTTCGGCACCGCCGAGCCCAAGACGCCCATGGAAGTCTACCGCCAGCCCGTTCCGCTTGCCATCAACCAATGACGCCCCATCAATCCGTCCGACGCCGGGCCGACTCCTGCGGCAAGCTTTACGCTCCTGTCCTCGGAGTCGGCCAAGGCA
>CAYOLO010000083.1:0-1294 GCA_964404855.1 uncultured Gammaproteobacteria bacterium | reverse complement strand
TGACCTGCCCCCCAAAACCTGATCCAGTCGCTATGAGAGTCCCGATGGACCCCGGCAGGGTCCCGGAGGCTCTCGACGATGAAGCGGACCAGGCACACACCGGAGCAGATCGTCACCAAGTTGCGTGAGGCCGACGCGATGCTGGCGGCGGGGCGGAGCCCGGCCCAGGTGCTCCAGCACCTGGGCGTGAGCGAGGCGACCTACCACCGCTGGCAGAGCCAGTACGGCGGGATGAAGGCCGAGGAGGCCCGCCGGCTGAAGGAGCTGGAGATCGAGAACGCGCGGCTGAAGCGGGCCGTGGCCGACCTCACGGTGGACAACCAGATCCTCAAGGAGGCCAACGACTACCTGGGAAAGCCGCGTCGCCCGCACGGCGGAGGTGCGTCGTGACGCACGTGCGGGCGAAGGTAAACCAGTCGGAGCGGCGGGTCTGCCGCGTCCTCGGCCAGGCCCGTTCGACGCAGCGCTACGCGACGGTCCCGCGCGACGGCGACGAGCACTTGGCCCGCCGGATGCACGAACTGGTGCGGGCGCACCCGCGTCGCGGCTACCGGATGATCTGGGGGATGCTGCGGCGGGAGGGGTGGCGGGTCAACGTCAAGCGGGTGTACCGGCTTTGGAAGCGGGAGGGCTTCAAAGTGCCTGAAAAGCAGCACAAACGCACGCGTCTGGGGCATTCGGAGAACGGGATCCTGCGGCGCCGGGCGGAGCGCAAGGACCACGTCTGGTGCGTGGACTTTATCCACGACCGGGACGAGCGCGGGCGCCCGCTGAAGTGGCTGAGCGTGGTGGATGAGTTCACTCGCGAGTGCCTGGCGCTGGAGGCGGCCCGCTCGATGACCGCCCGCGGCGTGGCCGAGGTGCTGATCGGGCTGTTCACCACGCGGGGCGTGCCGCGGCACATCCGCAGCGACAACGGCCCGGAGTTCATCGCCGCGACCGTGCGGCGCCTGGCGGACCTCACGGGTGTGGAGACGCTGTACATCGCGCCGGGGAGCCCTTGGGAGAACGGCTACGCCGAGTCGTTCCACTCGCGCCTGCGCGACGAGCTGCTCAACGCCGAGGAGTTCGCCGACGTGGCCGAGGCGCGGGCCCTGGCCGCGGCGTGGCGGCACGAGTACAACCACCACCGGCCGCACTCGTCGCTGGGGTACACCCCCCCGGCGGCGTTCGCGGCGGCTGGGCGGGCCGAGCCTCCGGTCGGGGCTGCGCCCCTCCCTCCGGCCCGGCCCGCCCAGCCGCGTACCCTCACCCGACTCTCATAGCACCTGGTACAGGAAATGGGGGCAGGTCA
>CAYOLO010000082.1:0-1301 GCA_964404855.1 uncultured Gammaproteobacteria bacterium | reverse complement strand
CACCGGCTCGTTGCTCAAATGCCGCTTGAGATCCGCCGCCAGTCCGTTCGCCGTCTCGTAGCGCCGCGAGCGGTCCTTCTCCAGGCACTTCATCACGATCCAATCGAGGTCCCCGCGGAGGGCGTGGACCCGCGTTCGCAACTCTCCGGGGAGCGCACGCGCCCCGCGTGCTGTTTTCGGCGCCCCGCCGTAAACTCCCTCCCCCCCAGACCCAGCGGACTGGCTGGGTATCGGACTTGCCTCCGGCGAGCCGCCGGAGCCTGCACGCGAGCCGCGTGCGTTCCCCAAATTATCAGACGCGCGGGCGCTCCACGACTCCAGCCGGGCCAGTTCCTGCGTCAGTCGCGTGCTGGGGCGCGCCGGTTCCTGCTCCCGGATCGTCCGCCGCATCGCGTCTATCCCCTGCGACATCAGTTCCCGGGCATCGAACGGCGTCACCCCCGTCAGCAACTCGTACAGCAACACCCCCAGACTGTAGATGTCGCTGCGGGTGTCTATGTCCAGCCCGCTCATCTCCGCCTGCTCCGGACTCATGTACGCCGGCGTCCCCAGGAACTGGTGCAGCTGCGTGTACACCGTCGCGTCGCTCAACCGTCCCTCCGTCGCCTTCGCGATCCCGAAGTCGATCACCTTGGGCACCGGCACCCCGTCGTGCAGCGTCACCAGGATGTTCGACGGCTTGATGTCCCGGTGGATGATCCCCTTCTGGTGCGCGTGCTGGATGGCGTGGCACACCTTGATGAACAGCTCCAACCGCTCCCGGGTGCCGAGCTGTTCCCGCTCGCAGTACTCCGTGATCTTGATCCCCCGCACCAATTCCATCACGAAGTATGGGCGGCCGCCGCGGATCGGAGCGCGGGATTCATCCCGCAGGGGCCAGGGACCGTGCGGCGCGTCCGAAACCTGCGGAGCCGCGCTGGCTGACGAACGGTCCTGCGGACTGAAGTCCGCGCTCCGATCGTCCTCCGTCATCCCCGCATCAAAGATCCTGGCGATGTTCGGATGGTCCATCATCGCCAGGGCCTGCCGCTCCGCCTCGAACCGCGCCACCACCTGCCGGGTGTCCATCCCCAGCTTGATGATCTTCAACGCCACCCGGCGCCGCACCGGCTCGGTTTGCTCGGCCACATACACCACACCGCAGCCCCCTTCCCCGATCTTCTCCAAGAGCTTGTACCGCCCGATCGCCTGGCCCACCAGGTCGTCGGCCAGGTCCCCGTCAAATGCCAACGAGCCGCCGGGGCGCCCGATTCCGGCTTCCGTGCCGAACACCGTGTCCGGTTGGTCATGCGCCGCCAGCA
>CAYOLO010000081.1:0-1302 GCA_964404855.1 uncultured Gammaproteobacteria bacterium | reverse complement strand
GCTGGCTTTTGGATTTGCTTGTTTTCATAGTAGATTATCTGTTCAACACGGTCATAGTAAACCTTGAATCCCGCCGGTTCAATAAATCGTACCCCATCAATCTCCTGTAAATCGCAAGCGATCTCTTTTGCGCCAGCAATAAGCCCCCGGAAGTCTTCCTTCGTCTTTCCCAGGGTAATAAAGAAGTCTGTTACATCCTTCTTGTCTTTGGAATCCATGCAGGACGGCCATAAAATTTGTTTTACACTCCTGGCAGTGCCTTTAAGAAATTCAGCTACCTTCAATGCCCCTTGCCTTCCCGGTTCGTCGTTGTCATATGCAATGATCACGTTGAGATTAGTAAAGAAAGAACTCCATTCCTGCCGCCATGTGCAGGCGCCGGAGGTAACAGATATTGCAGGGAAACCAAGCTGATTCAAGAGAAGCGCCTTAAATTCGCCTTCACAGATGAGGATATAAGGCAGGTCTTCTTTGACGACATCAAATGGATAAAGGGACGCCTTTGCCCCAAAAGATTGTCCTCCTTTGTGGTTTTTTAGGATCCATTTACCCGGTTCAATTTCTCGTGGGACAACATAACAATATTCCTTTTTTCCATCATCAAACTGATAACCGATGAGGTATTTTTCTATCGTTTCTCTGGATAGGCCGTACTTATCCTGGAAAGTTTTTAACCCCGCAGCGTTCTTCATCAATTGGTTATGGATGAGCTTCACCTGGTCAAGGGTGAGGTATGCAGGTTTTGAATTGTGGGTTTTGGTTTTCGAGTGTCCCCCGCTGGCGGGGGTAGGTGGTGGATTCCCTTCTTCCTCCTTAATCTTTTCGAGTGCGGCTTTTTTATCCAAGCCGTATCTCAGTTCAATAAACTTAACCACGCCGCCGCTCACGCCGCATCCAAAGCACCTGAAGAGACCTTTTTTTAAGTTTACCGATAGGGAAGGATTCGTATCGTCATGGAAAGGGCACAGACATTGAACCTCCGTCTTGCCATTCGGGTTAAAACCTGGTATATGCCTTGTGTAAAAACTTTTGTAATTAATCCCGCTCAATACGTCTGTAGTCTTATCCATTTTCAACCTCTAAAAATTCCTAAAACAAAAAAGCCAGGATCGCGAGAATATCCTACAGGAACTACCCTGTAAGAACTTCTCCTGACCCTGGCTTTCACCTTTTATCTTGGTTTTTACCTTTTGGGTTGGCTTTCGCCTTTGAAATTAACTTAGGCTATTTTTGATAACCTGTACGGCCAGGGTAACGTCAAAGTCATGATGATCAAAAAAAGAGAGAGTGTCAGGGCAAGGG
>CAYOLO010000080.1:0-1306 GCA_964404855.1 uncultured Gammaproteobacteria bacterium | reverse complement strand
GGTCCTTCCGGGATCAGCGTGGGTAGAGATCGAGGCCTCCGCAGTAGAAGTAGATGGCATTGCGGAAGCTCTCGAAGCTGCGGAAGCCCGCGGCTTTGCGTTTGATGGTCATGATTTTGCTGTTGATTCCTTCCGCGACGGCGTTGGTGATCGGGTGCTGGCAGTAGGTCAGGATGTTCTCCAGGTGACGTTTCAGCGTTTGGGCCACCTGCTTCATCGGCGACAGACGCGAACGGTTGACCCAGCCCAGCCACTTCTGGAAGAACTTCCGCGCCCAGCCGCGGGAAGCGTATTTCCAGAGCTCGCGCAGGGCTTCCTTCATGGCCCAGGCGCGTCCCGTGCGCAGCTCACGCGACTTCACCGCCGCGAACGCCCGCCGATACCGGTCCGGCAGGTTCTCCCGGGCGTACAGCCACCAGTGCTTGGTGCCTTTCAGCGTCTCGTCGCCCTGGGCCCGCAGGTCGCGGTGCTCCTGCAGGCGCACGCGATCCACGCCCGCGTTGAGTTGCTTCATGATGTGGAAGCGGTCGAACACGATCTTGTCGGCGGCCAACGGCAACTCCGCCAGCGTAGCCTGCACGTACGGCTCCCACATGTCCATCGCCACCGCCTCGATCGCGGCCCGCTGTTCCGGCGGCAGCCCGCGGTAATAGCCCGCCAGGCTTTCCTGCGTGCGGTCTTCGGCCACGTGCTCAACCGTGGCAGCGCGCAGATCGCACACCACCGTCACGTACGAATGCCCCTTCTTGAAGGCCTTTTCGTCCACGCCCAACTCGGCCACCGGCCGCGCCTGTTTACGCTGCCGGCCGCGCTGCACGGCCTTCTCCATCACCAGGGCCGCCTCGTCCCAACTGATCCCCAGCAATTCGCACGTGCCGGAAATCGTCTGGCACTCCTGCAACACGTCGATGATCCAACGCTCCATCAGCAGCGTGAAGCGGCTGCGGGCCCCGGCCCACGGCACCGCCACCTGCAATACCCCATGTTCGCCGCAGGCCACGCGCGGAATGCGGGCGTGCAGCAGCGTCTGAAACTGACACGTGTCCAGATGCCGCCAGACGCGCTCCTCGGCGTGGTCGTAACAGCCCAGCGCGCAACCACATTGCGGACAGGCCCACGCCACCCCCGGCGCGTGCTCCACCCACACGTCCACACGCCGCTCCTTCACATTCAGCTCCACCCGCGCCACCGACCACGGCGCCTGCAGCCCGAGCACCTGCTGGTACAGCTCCGAATCCCGCATGGCAACCTCCCTACGGTCGCCTTGTATCCCCGTTTCTCCACCCATGCGAATGCCGGAAGGACC
>CAYOLO010000079.1:0-1326 GCA_964404855.1 uncultured Gammaproteobacteria bacterium | reverse complement strand
GGGTGTATGAATAATTGCAGTTTCAAGCAGCTTTAGTTATGAAGCTAATGACTTGATTCCATTGGTTGCTTTTCTTGCAAGCTCTCAGATTGGCTATCTGTTGAGCGCCTTTGACTGACCATCGTTGTCCAGATAATTTTAGTCGTTGTTGTACTACATGACGGTGTGCTGATTCAATAGCTCCGGAACCAATCAGGTAACCCTTTGATAAATAGGTTTTGTACTGCATACGCTGTAGGTTATTCTCATAGTATCGTATGACATCACTTTTTGCTTTCTCCGATTCTTTATTCCGAGAGATAGTAAGTTTTAAGTGTTTAAGAATTTGCTGCGCTCCATTATTGAGTAACCGCTGCTTTTGTTTTTGCAACCATTTTCTTCGTGGCTCCTCCTGCTCATATTGCAGGGCGGCGAAGCAGGCAAGTTTTTCAAAGGCATGATAGAAATCCAGAATCTGAATGGCATCGGGGTAAGTGTCGTCCACCCAATTCCATATCCAGACAGCGCCATCTCCAATACAGATTTTGTTTTTATAGTTGTCCAGATAGGGTTCCCACTTGGCTGTAAAATCCTGATGTGAACCTAAATGACACAGGTAGTGAGATTGAACAATTTGATGACGGTTCGGTTGGATAGCTACACAATCTGCCCCACTAAATATTCTGCCTACTTTTATTTCTTTCCACTCTTCTTCACGCGTGTAAAGCATAGAGCCATCCGGCATCATATAAACAGGAGTATCTTTCTTGACTTCTATGGGCGGCGGTGTTACCTTCTGCTCACCATTCTGATGGTGTTGTTGTTCTATCTGCTGCCCGTAATGTTCGCTTACTTTCTGAATTTGCTTGGCGCTTAGCCGGATGCCCATTGTTTGTTCCATGATTTCCTCTCCATCTTCAAATACATGGGACTGCCCGACTAAACAAAGCAATTCCTGTAGTTTGGGGCTTATTCTGAAAAGATCGCTGTTAGCAGCCAGAGGATGATTTTTCATTACCTCTATTTTTCCAAAACAGGTCTGAAGTTTTTTTTATTCCTGTCACCAGGTAACTTACCTACGCTTTTTGTAAGTATTATCTTGTTAATCCGTTGAGATACTTTGATGAATTCTGATTCATAGGTATAGCCATCGGTGATGTCTTTTTGTTGTATCAACCACTGGTCTATTTCGTCTGATACCAGTTGAAGTATTTCGCTTTTGATAGTAGTTGTTTCCATACTATTGAGTTTTTTTCTCAAAGAAAAAACTCCTTTTGCTTCTTTCTTTAAGCAGGATTCATTATTTCTTTACCGATTGTGGTGAATACTGCAATTATTCATACACCC
>CAYOLO010000078.1:0-1341 GCA_964404855.1 uncultured Gammaproteobacteria bacterium | reverse complement strand
GTATGCGGCCGGCACGTACTCATTGATTCAATGCGTGTCGTTCTCTGGTCGCCTGATCTGTTGAGGCGATGATGCGGGCTATCCTACAGTTCGTCGGCGAAGCAGTGCGGACGCGGTTTATCAGGCACATATGGTGCGAGCACTGGCGTGCGAACGCGGCGCTGATTGTTTGCGCGGCGACGTGCACATCAGTTGCGATGCGCGTGCTCGCCGGAATCTACGCTGCTCTGCTGCCGAATGACTCATGGGCACAGGTGGCAGCATCTAGCATCGCGACACTGCCAGAGCACATGTTTTACGCGTGCGCGGCGATCGCCGCGCTCGGCGGCACGGTGAGTTTGCTGCACGAATTACGTGCCCGTCCGAACAACTGGAATATCCTCTACGCTGTCGGTCACCTGTTTGCGGCGCAGTTCGCCGGCATCATCATGTACCTGCTCAGCGTCGAGTGGGGATTCTCGGTGCCATTCGGTCTGGTCTCGTGCGGCCTCGCCGGCTGGGGCGGCAATCGCACGATCTCGCTACTGAATGACAGGATCGTGAATCGCATTTTCGGGGCGGCGCCGTGAACATATCCGACGCTGGCGTGCGCGCCGTCATGGCGCACGAAGGGCTGCGTCTCGACGCGTATCCCGATCCCGGGTCGGTGGACGGACGGCCGGTCAGCATCGGCTACGGCGCCACGACGACTGCCGGCGGAGCGACGTGGCAGATCGGCGACCGGATCACAGAGGCCGAGGCCGAGCGCCTGCTGCGCCGCGACCTCACGGTGGCCGAGCTGGCGGTCGGCCGGCTGGTGCATGTGCCGCTGTCGCAGGCGCAGTTCGACGCGCTGGTGTCGTTCGTTTTTAACATCGGCGCTCGGGCGTTCGAGGCATCGACGCTGCTCGAGCGCCTGAACGCCGGAGACTACGACGGCGCTCAGGCTCAGTTCGCTCGATGGGTGTACAACGACGGCAAGGTGATGTCCGGGCTACAGGCACGTCGTGCTGCCGAGGCCGAGTTGTTCGCGTCGGCCGGCCAGCAGCCACCGGCGCCGATCACCGAATCCAAACCAACCTGGGAGGCGCCCGTCATGGCACCATTCATCGCCGCCGCCCTGCCGGCGCTCGTGCAGGCGATCCCCGAACTGATCCGAAGCTTCGGCAAGGGCGAAGTAACCGAGCGCAACGCCAAGGCTGCCGAAGCCGTCCTGCAAGCCGTCCAGACGGCCACAGGGACGCCGAACGCGCAGGCGGCGGTGGAGACCATCCAGCGCGATCCTGCGGCGCTTCAGGCGGCCCGTGAGGCGCTGGAGCGCGATCTGTGGTTCGAGGCGACCGAGGCCGGTGGCGGCGGAAT
>CAYOLO010000077.1:0-1360 GCA_964404855.1 uncultured Gammaproteobacteria bacterium | reverse complement strand
GGGTGCTCTCGTTCAAGCGGGTGACGCCGTGAACCGCTACGCCGCCGCCCTGCTGATCGTCATGATCCTCGCCGGCCTGGTGGCCTGCGGCTCTGCGTCCGACGACCCGGCGCAGCGAGTCGAGAAGCCGGCGCAGGTAGCGCCGAAGGAGAAATGACATGACGAATGACGAACTCCGCGCGCTGGCCGCTGTCTGTGAGTTGAAGCGCGAACTCGCTATGGGGAAGCGCGAGCCGCGTCCTTGCACTTGCCACCCGGACGACAACCCGCCTGTTCCGTGCGCGCAGAAGTATGCGTTGAACGAATGCAGAGCAACACGAAGCGGGCCGGACGAGGCGCAGATCGAGGCGCGAGACGCGCTGCTCGACTTCATCAGTGAGAACGGAACCGCGAGCGAAGGAGTGCAGCACTACCTAGATCGCTACGTTCGTGCCGCACTCGCGGCGAAGGAGAACGACGATGCTGAGTGACGACGAGATTCTCGGTCTGTGGTCAGAAGGAAAGGCGCAGCCACCAGCGCGGCCTGTGCTCGGCAGGAAGAAGGTGCTTGCCTTCGCACGCGCCGTCGAACGTGCAGCCTACGAGCGGGCGGCGCAGGCGTGTGAAGCTTGCGAAAACCGAGTGGTCAAAACGCACCCGGCGCGAATTGAATTCGACCCGGATAGCATGATGGCCCGCAAGTGTGCCGCAGCTATCCGCGCACTCGGGAGGCAGCGATGAGTGACAACGAACTGCCGCCGCTGCCGAATAAAGAGAAACTGCACACGGTCCTGCCTGACGACTATCGGTACGGGCATATCTATGGATACACCGCCGACCAGATGCGTGAATACGCCCGCGTAGTCAAGCACGCAGCGTATGAGCGCGCAGCGCAGGTGCGCGAGGCGCCGGCAAAAGTTGAAGCTGAGCGCGACGAACTGCGCGACGTGCTGCTGCGAAACGGCTTCGTGCCCTGCGACAGCCCGGCTTGCAATTGCGGATCGTGGCATCACCGCTATGGGCTGCCAGAGCGGATGCAGGAGATCAAGGATGAGCTGGCCGAAGCCGGGCATCCGCTGTCGAACGAGAACGGGAACATGCCGCTCAACGCGCTCCGGGAACTGATCGCAGAGCGCGATACGCTGGCGAAGGATGCGGAGCGGATGCGTGCGGCATTGAACACAATCGCCCGCACACCCGCCATGCCGTTCCCGGACCCCGGAGCGCACTCGGCGCGGGCGTATCACGAAGCTGTGTTCGTAGCGTGGTCGCGGAGCAATCAGACGGCACGCGCCGCCCTCGCACAGATCGAGCAGGAGAAAGCAAATGGCAGCCGCTGATTATCGACTCTGTGATGTGTGCGACGGCAAGGTGTTCTACG
>CAYOLO010000076.1:0-1363 GCA_964404855.1 uncultured Gammaproteobacteria bacterium | reverse complement strand
AAAAAACAATACACAGAAAAACTATTCACCAGCTTTCAGCTAAGCGACCGGGTACCACCGGATAACCTCTACCGCAGGTTAAAAGAAGAACTGGATTTAAATTTTCTGCGCAGCGCCACGGCCGGCTATTACGGACATGAAGGGCAAAAGAGCATAGACCCCGTGGTGTTCTTTAAACTGATACTAGTGGGCTACTTAGAAAACCTGAACAGCGACCGCAGGATAATAGAACATGCCCGCATGCGGTTAGACATACTTTACTTTATCGGCTACGATATTGATGAAGAGTTACCCTGGCACAGCACCATAAGCCGCACGCGCCAGTTGTATGGCGAAGAAGTATTTCTGGAACTGTTCCGTCAGGTATTAAAGCTGTGCATTGACAAAGGCATGGTGAGCGGGCGCAGACAGGCGGTAGACAGTGCCTACATAAAAGCCAACGCGAGTGTGGATAGTTTGGTAGAAAAGCAAGTGCTGGACGATGCCCAAAATTTTACCGAAGAACTAAGAGAGAACGAAGACGAGGCTCAAAAAAAAACACCGTAAGTGCCCTTCGCAAAAAGAAAGTAGAACAACACCATGCGTGGAAAGCAAAAGAATATAAAGACCAACCCTCCAACACCAATAGCAAACAAGTGGATGAGCACGGACATCTCATTCGCCCAAAGTTTTTGAGCAACCACACACACTACAGCCCCACCGACCCCGATGCCAGAATATCTGTTAAGCCCGGCAAACCAAGGCAGCTCAACTACACGGCCCAAACCGTGGTAGATACGAGCCACCATGTTATCACCCATATCATGGCCGACTATAGCGACAAACGCGACAGCCAAAGTGTAGCAACTGTAGTCAATCAAGCCAGAGAAAATCTTGCCCCACAGGGCTTAGTAATAGAAGAACTGTTAGCCGACACGGGCTACAGCAGCGGCAGTGCATTAGCGTATCTCGAAGAACAAAAAATTACGGCCTACATCCCCAACTTTGGGCAATACAAACCACATAGAGAAGGCTTCATTTACAACACAGAGCAAGACCGCTACGAGTGCATACAACAAGGCGGCAATAAAGCCATACTGCCCTACAAAGGCACCGATACCGATGCCTTAGGTTACACCAAAAAGAAATACCGAAGCAGCGAACCCGCCTGTAAAGGTTGCCCGCTAAAAGAACAGTGCATAGGCAAAGCGGGCAAATACAAAAAGATAGAAGACAGCATACACAAACCACACTACGATAAAATGCACCAGCGCTTACAAAGCAACTACGCCAGGCGTATGAAAAAACTGCGCAGCAGCACCGTGGAGCCGGTGCTGGGCACGCTTATCAACTTTACAGGTATGCGCAGAATATGGACGCGGGG
>CAYOLO010000075.1:0-1372 GCA_964404855.1 uncultured Gammaproteobacteria bacterium | reverse complement strand
TGCCGAGACGATCCGCGCCGAAGTCGAGCGTGCCGTCGAGCGCGACGCGGCCGTGTACGGGATCGCGGCGCAGATCGTGGCGATGGATGAGGACTACTGACATGCGACCCGCCTACCTGCGCCCCGAATCCCCGCTTCTGCGCGCCGCTCGGCAAGCCGACCTGGCCGCGCACCAGCTTCGCGCCGTCGATCTGCTCGCGCTGGCGCTCGGCTACGGCCTGCTGCTGTCCATGTTCGTCGGCGGCTGCATTGCGCTGATCGACTGGGTGCAAGGCAACCCGCAGACGGTTTTGCCGCAGCTCGCGGCGCTCATTGCGAGGATGGACTGACATGAAACCCGCCCTCACCTACCGCGAGTCCCGCGTGATCGAGACTGCGCGCGAAGCACTGGCGAAATGCGACTACAAACGCGCCAAGCGCACCGACCCAACGCCGATGCAGCAACAGGCTGCGCGCGCCAACTGGCGTGCCGAGCCGCTGCTGACGCGGATCGCGCATCTGTTCAAGCGGGACGCGAAGTGAACAGCGACCGCATCAGCGCCGCAGCGCGCAGGCACCTGGCGCGGGTCAAGTCCCTGCCGTGCGGAGTCTGCGGCGCTGCCGGCCCGAGCGAAGCGCATCACTTGAAGCAAGGGCTGCACTTTTCCTGCATTCCGCTCTGCACAAGCTGCCATAGGGACGGATTCAACGGCTGGCACGGACAGCGCCGGATATGGAAGGTGCTGAAAAAGGACGAGTTGATCGTCCTGAGCGAAACGATCGAACTGCTGTGCCGCGAATGATGAACGACGGCGGCATCCAGTGGTGGCAGACCGTTGGCCGGTGGGAACAGTTTCAATCCCGACGCTGCGGCGGGTTTTCCGCAGCACACGAACCGGAACACACCATGAAACTCGGACAGATGACCGAATCCAAGTACCTCAAGCAAGCCGACATCCCGCAGCCCGTCCTCGTCACGATCAGCGGATTCACCCGCGTCAACGTCGCGCAGGACGGCGAAGCGCCGGAGCACAAATGGACGATCAGCTTCGTCGAACTCGACAAGCCGATGGTGCTCAATAGCACGAATATCCAGTTGCTCGGCGTCGCCACCGGCACCGACGACACTGACGAGATGGTCGGTCGCAAGATCGTCGTCTACACCGACCCGAACGTGAGCTACGGCGGCAAGCTGGTGGGCGGCCTGCGAATCCGCGCATCGCGGCAGAAACCGCAGGCGGCTGCCGCTGCGCCGGCACCCGCGCCGGTCACGGCCGCCGATCCGTTCGAGGACGACGACATCCCGTTCTGACCATGCGCGCCAATCGCATCAGGACCGCGCTACAGGCGCTCGGCGGGGCCGGGACGACTCAGGACATTACCGGCATTGTCC
>CAYOLO010000074.1:0-1382 GCA_964404855.1 uncultured Gammaproteobacteria bacterium | reverse complement strand
TAATGCCGTTCAGTTAAGGTTTTTCTTGAGATAAAGAACGGCATAGCGAGTGGGAAGTGCTTTAACGACACGGGGGCATTGACGCCCCCGTCGTTTTTCCACGATGGCGAATTGAAGCTGAGTGCGCAAGCGCAGTAGATGGGCGGGCAACCGGCCCGGGGCCATGCCGACGGCCCAGATCATTTCGTTCTGCAAGATGTGCAAGGCGCGCAAAAAACTCATATCGGTCGGAGCCACCTTGGCCTGAATCGCGGCCTTGGCCATTTCCAGACGGACCAGGTTGTAGGCCACCAGCGCGCCCCAGACTTCCTGTGCAATCCCCGCAGGATGCTGACTGCGCAAGGTCAGTGCATCGCCGAGCATCGACTGCTTGAGTTCGCGATAGCTGGTTTCGATCTCCCAGCGACGCCGGTAACACTCGGCCACGTCGTCGGCCCTGAAGCGACGACGATCAAGCAAGGACGTGAGCAGAATCCGTTCCTTGCCGCTGGCCGAGACCATCCGCACGGCACGCGCTGTCCAGTGTTCGGGCAGATGGGGCGCCTTGGCACGCGCTTGCGGTGACACCCGCATGCGCACCAGACCATCGTCAGCGGTGCCGGAGAGCCTCTCCCACTTCGTATTGGACTTGGCAGGAATCAGGTAGTGACGTTCCTCCCCCGCCTGCGTCAGCCCCAGCAAAATCTCCGCACTCAGAAAACCGCGATCAAAGACCGTCAGAGAATGATCAGCGATACGCTCGACCAGCGACTTGGCGTACAGCATCTCGTTCTGACCGTACTGCCCGAACGCGATATCCGCGACCAGATGCGTGGGAAGGGCGGTAACACTGACCGCCCGGACTTGCGGATAGCTGGCAACCTTGCCACTGGCGTAGGCTTGTGCGCCGAAGTGGGCGCGGTTATCGGCGCTGTCCGGCGTACGGAAGATGGTGCCATCCATGGCCCACAGGGAGAGTCCCTTCCAGGCATGACGCTCGGCGTCCTGAGCACACCAGGCACGCGCGGTCCGATCAAACAATTGCGCCAAGGGAGCAGCCCCGAGCCGTTGTCGGGCCTGGCTCACCGCACTCTTGCTGACGGCCTGATCCGAGGCCGACGGCAGCGCAAGATCCAACGTCGCCAATACCTCGGGCATTGATTGATGTCGGTACAACGCCAAGGCGATGACCAGCCACACCACTTGCTCCGCAGGAAGTCGCCGCCGCCGAATGCTGGCCGTTCCCGTGACAGCCAGCGCCTCCTCAATCCACGTCAGCGGCAGATGTTCCGCGAGCCGGTCAAGACCGGCCAGGGGCAATACATCCACTGTGGCGTGTAGTTGACTCGATAGCATCGAGTCAGACGCTAACAGTATTTACAAGTGTTTACAATAGCTTATGC
>CAYOLO010000073.1:0-1391 GCA_964404855.1 uncultured Gammaproteobacteria bacterium | reverse complement strand
ACGTAGAAGTCGCGGCCGGGTAGCTGTCAGGCATGGCTCCACCGACGCAAGGTCGAGAGAGGCCGGAGACAGGGGGAAAGGCCGGTTGGCGTGGTCGCCATCACGTGGGCCGGGCTCTCCGAGACCGAAAGAGCGCGTCTCGGAGAGACGCGGCTACGTGAATTGCCGGACGACACGCCGGAGTTGTGACCCAAGAAGTCGGGGCAATCCTGCCAGGAAACCAAGAAGATTTCGTCAAGCTGAACCGCAGTCACCTCGCCCAACCTGCGCACGAAACGGTTTTCCGAAAAAGCGTAACGGTAACCGCCCCACAGCGTCGACGCTGATCACGACGGCCGGCCGCAGTTTGCGGATCTCGGCCCCGACCGCGGGATCGAAATCGACCATCCAGACCTCACCGCGTCTCGGTGCTCGCACGATCGGCATGGAGGTCGTCCTTGCCAAAAGCCTCGAAGGCCGTCAACTCCGGGTTGGTGCGGTACTCTGCTTCCGCCAGCTCAGCAACGGCCTGAAGCACAACCTCGCGTTCGTGTGCAGGCAGGCGACGCAGTTCCGCCGCGGTCCAGCGTTTGCACGTCGTCGCAGTAGTCGTGGTCACGTTTTTCTCCTTTGGTTGTGATTCCCTCCCCACAGTATACGGAAGCATGGTCGCGCGTTCAATCAGACGGTCCGTGGGTCTCCCGCGAGCACTCGGTGGACAAAAGGTGCCAGCCGCCAAAACTTGGAAGTCTGGAGAGGTCTCGATTGCCCATCTTGCCAGCATTTGGTGGCTGGTACCTCCTCCTGTTCAGAACCAGACATCGCCGCGCCCGCGGGATCTTCGGCCACCACACTGCTTGTCAGCGTCGAGCCGTGTTCAGAACCAGATCTCGTCCCGCTCACCACGTCGTTCGCCGTGAACACCGCTCCACGCTGGCAAGCAGCGTGGTGGCGAAGCAAAGGACTTCGGGTAGAATCGCTCTGGTCTTGAACACCGTTCCACGCTGGCCAGCAGCGTGGTGACGCAGTCCAGACTGCCCCGCCACATGGCTTCCGACCTCGCGATGGGAACCGGCGACGCCCCCGGCACGCCGCCAGTTCGCACCAACAGTTCCCACATCCACGGCAGAGCCGTACCGCAGGTGACGGCGGCTTGGGGGTCCGTCACTTTCGCCATCGCGGCCGCCGGCAGCAGGCGGGCGAAGGCTTCGGTGGACAGCGGCGATCCGTCGCCCGTTTCGGCTTGGGCGATCTCCCGGGCCAGGGCGTTGGGATCGATCGACATGAAGAATGGCTGGCTCGTCGCCGACGAAATCCTCTTGTTCGCAAGGTGCCCACGTGGCGAAGCGGGACGTTCCCGGACAGCGTCACTCAGTATTCCCGAGGAATCGCCTCCGAATTCTCCGGTAGCA
>CAYOLO010000072.1:0-1428 GCA_964404855.1 uncultured Gammaproteobacteria bacterium | reverse complement strand
TGGTTGCTATTACACTCCTAAGTATACGGGTGTTCCGTTTTAGTTTAGTGAACCTTCGTCAGCAAATTATTGACATACACACCCCTGATTGATATTATGATAGATGCTAGATTTGCAGACAAAGCCAAAAAAGACTTATAGATTATTGTCTTTATTGTCTGGCGATGGCGCGGGATGGAGCAGCGGCAGCTCGCGTGGCTCATAACCACGAGGTCCCAGGTTCGAGTCCTGGTCCCGCAACCAACAAAAGTGACCCAATCTTTGGGTCTTTTTTTGTTGCAGTCCAAGACTAGACATAGATATACGCTTACCATAAGCTATCTTATAACGAACAAGCACAGATGCCTACATCAAGTATGTGAGGAAATGGGTCGATATTATTGAAACACCCCCACTTCGCCGTAACACCAAAAAACCACAATAATAACTAAGACTATATGATTCTGGTTAATAAGTGCAACCACGCAGGCTCTGCCACAAACCTTATAGTAATAATTTAGCCTCCCTCTTAAAGTTTGCTATTATCATTATTAATATGCCCACTATGCCTACGCCCAAGAATAATCCTCGCAAGAGCTTTGCCAGCCACTCAATTACACTACTCATCAGCTTTTTTGTAGCATTTGCTGTTGGTATGTTTGTTGTTTATCTTTGCCGAAACATCATACTCCGCAATATATTTTAGGCCTTAACGGCCAAGAAAAAACCTACCCCACGACTCAAGATTCTGTTGATAAAATGGCTTTGAGCTATCAAGCTCCTGTTGAACCTGCTCGTCAGATTTATAAGTCCCTTCCACCGTATGCCTCATAGCTACATCACGGGGGATTACAACAATTGTTTCGCCGGGACTGGCCTTTCCTAGCTGTTGACGGGCAACCAGCTCTAAATACTCATCTGTTTCTAGGTACTGATTCTTAATTTTTAAATTGTTATTTTTTAGTTTTTGAATATCGTTTTCTTTTTGCTTGGCAACAACCTGTTTTTGAACATCATAATTTGTCTGAATCGCCCTTGCCGTACCCCAACTAACTATCAGCACAATCGCCACAAAAATTACTTGTCCTAAAAATCTTACATCGGCTAGACGCTTTACAAAATATATTGTGCTTTTTTTGATTTTTTTAAGCATAACTTGTAAGTTTTATTATAATACGAAAACATTTTCTGGTATAATCCTCTCTGTTGCCATTTACTGAGATACATTTGTTTTGGGGGTGTAGCTCAGTGGTTAGAGCAGTCGGCTCATAACCGATTGGTCGTAGGTTCAATTCCTACCACCCCCACCATCTTAAGTTGCGCTACCAATGTCGCTATACTCTAGCGACATTTTTGTACACCTTTTCTGATCTTATGTTGTTAAGAATGGTAGGGTTTTCCACAGGGGATTGTATTTTGTTGTTGTAATTTATCTATAAAGGTATTACC
>CAYOLO010000071.1:0-1468 GCA_964404855.1 uncultured Gammaproteobacteria bacterium | reverse complement strand
TTGTCTTGTCCTAAAATAGGTTTACACTAAAAAGTGTAAAAAATGGACAAAAAAATCATTCAAAAAGCGGGTAAATATTTTACCGTAGAGGAGAAACACAAGATCATTCAGGAGTTAATTTCTACTCAATGTACCAAGGTGGAGATTTGGGAGAAATACACTGGTGAAGAACAAGAGCACGGGCAGTTGCTTCGCTGGATGCGACAATTAGGCTACAATACTGGAATCAAAACCAGAAGACCTAACTTTGTATCAAATCTATATCCAATGGTACAGAAAAAAATCAAACCAGACAGAGCAACTAACAATGATGATGAATCATTTGATAACCTGCAATTAAAAAAGCGAATAGTGGAATTAGAAAAGCAATTAAAAGATGCAGAGCTAAAAGCAATTGCTTTCTCTACAATGGTAGATGTTGCTGAAAAGGAGTTTAAAATTCCGATAAGAAAAAAGTTCAATACCAAACCATAGAAGCCATGAAAAGTAATTTTTCACACATAGGATTAGCCAAGCTATGTGGATGGTTTGGTATCAGCAGACAGGCTTATTATCAAAACAATTGGGAAGGAATCTCAACTACCTTGGAAGAAGATTTGGTAATACAACGAGTAAAAGAAATCCGTAAAAAACATCGAAGAATGGGAACACGAAAACTATATGAAATGTTACAACCATTCCTACTTGAACATCAAATAAAAATAGGCAGAGATGGATTATTCAACCTACTGTCTTCCAATCATTTACTCATAAGGAAAAGAAAGCGGAGGATACAGACCACTAACTCTTACCATTGGCTAAGAAAGTATCCCAATCTAATACGAGAATTTGTACCAACAGCTCCAAACCAGCTATGGGTGAGCGATATCACTTACTGGAAAATTAACACTGGCGAACACCTTTATATCAGCTTGATTACCGATGCCTACTCACATAAAATTGTAGGCTATCAGGTAGCTGAAACAATGGAAGCCATAGAAAGTATTGAAGCTTTGCATAAGGCTCTCTCTGCCTTGGGGGCAGAGAGCCTTATGAATCTTATCCATCACAGTGACAGAGGCATTCAGTATTGTAGCCATGCTTATGTAAAGTTATTACAGGACAATGGTATAAAAATTAGTATGACCGAAAATGGAAATCCTTTAGAAAATGCAGTAGCAGAAAGAATAAACGGAATTATTAAAGATGAGTATTTAGAAACGTATGACATTAATAATATCAATGAAGCCAAGACACTACTCAAAGACATAGTGAATTTATATAACAGCGAAAGACCTCACATGAGTATCAGTAATTTGACACCAAATCATATTCATCATTCAAAAACCAAGATAAAAATAGAAAGATTATGGAAGAATTATTATCGAAAAAATCCTACTATTGTAAACCCAAATCAGGACTAAAAATGAATTGTAAACTTATAACAGAATTAATCTATTAAACTGTAAACTTTTTTTAGGACGAGTCA
>CAYOLO010000070.1:0-1474 GCA_964404855.1 uncultured Gammaproteobacteria bacterium | reverse complement strand
CGCGGCGCGTTATCCTTCGAACTCATCGGTTTTCTCGCGTCAGTCCGTATTCTGGCGGTTTTTCGCCCTTTTTCGTCCGTTATCCTGTCACTCCAGGGAGTGCAGAGGGTCCTGTCCCTATCCCCAGCAATGCCGGCGCCAGCGCAGCGGTTCGCATCAGGTTGTGCGCCAACGCGAAGAACAGCATCACGCACGTCACCTTCGTGCTCCCGCGCACCAGAAACTGCGTCAGTCCCCGGTTGCGGCTCTGCGCGTTGACGCATTCCGCCGTCGCTGCCCGCTGCTTGTAGATCGCCTTCGCGTCCTCGGTGTCCATCCGCGCACGCCACGCCGCCACCGCCTCACTGTCCTTTGGCTTGCGGGCGTGCGGATCGACTCCCTCATCCTTTTTCGGCGCAGGCACCGGCCCGTATACCGTCGTCGTCACGCTCGCCTGCTCGATCTGCTCGTGCGCGACATATCCTCCATCGACCAGCCACTCGTGCGGCGCCTGTCCGCAGCGCGCGCTGACCTGTTCGAGCATCGGCACCATCTGCCCCTGATCGCTGCCGACCGTGGCCACATCCACGCCCACAATCACCAGACTATCCACATCACTCGCCAATTGCGGGTTGTAGGCCGGGCGAAATCCCCCGTCGCCCATCTTCATCACCGTCGCCTCGGCATCCGTCATCGATACCCGCGCTTCCTCGGCCTTCTTGCCGTTGCGCCGCTTGATCGCCTCGATCTCCGGCAACCGCGCCAGCGCTTGCTCCAGGCGCGCCTCGCGCTCCGCCGCCGCCCGCCGTCGCGCGGCTTCCCGCGCGCGCTGCGCCTGCGCCGGATCCGTCTCCACTTCCGCTTTCAGCCGTGCCACCTCCGCGCGCGCCGCCTCCAGGTACCCCTCCAGCTTCTCCTTGCGCCGGAACGACCCCGCCCCCGCGCTCGCGCGTACCCGCATCCCGTCCTGTGCCACCCCCTTGAGCGTCACCACACCCACGGCCATCAGCGCCGCCACGTTCGCGCTCAGCAAGTCATCGAGCGCTTCCCCGTGATCCTTGCGGAAATCCGACAGCGTGTGGTAGTTCACCTGCACGCCTCCGCACAGCCACCGGTACGCATCATGGGCATCCGTCAGCCGCGCAATCTCCCGCGCGCTGCCCACCCCGTCGAGCGTGGCGTACAACCACAGCGCCAGCAGAATCTCCGGCGCAATCGCCGCGCGACCCACACCGCCATCGACGACCCGGATGTGCGTGTAGAAACCCTGCAAATCCTGCCGCTCGACGTACCCCCACACCAGGCGCGCCCGGTGACCCTCAGGCAGCAGCGACTCCAAGTCGCTCGCACGCAACTCCAACTGCTGGCGATTCGGCAACAGAACTCTCGCGCGGCTTCGGCTCATCGAACACATCTCACCAGGACACTGCGCAAAGTATCGCGCACCTCATGCGTGCTGGATCGTGGACGCGCGGAAATTTTCACAGCCTCTCAG
>CAYOLO010000069.1:0-1486 GCA_964404855.1 uncultured Gammaproteobacteria bacterium | reverse complement strand
CCCAAATTATTCAATAGAACCACCAATCCTAATGACGGTCATTAGAAATGTATAATCCAAACCGATTGATAAACAGCGCTTTATTTTGAATAGTATTTATGAGATTTAGTTATAATTTCAGTGCAAGAAAATCTTACAGCGATGTCGGTTACAAAAATTGAATTTACAGACAAGGAAGTAAGCTCCTATGGGGGCATTGTTTTGTTGCAAAAGATGCTGGAGCAAATGAAGTTTGCCGACTTTTTAAACCACACACCGCTCCCTCAACCAGGCTCCAACAGAGGTTACGATCCTGTTCAGATTATTTTACAGTTTATTGTTTCAGTTTGGTGCGGAGCTAATAGATACGAACACTTAGAAGTAGCCCGTTTTGATAGTGTGTTACAACAGTTATTTGGTTGGGAACGAATGGCTGGACATAGAGCTTTTGTACGCTTTTTTCAAAAGTTCAATATAGAAACAAACAGCTATGTGTTTCCTGCTTTTTACAGGTGGTTTTTCGATAATCTTTCTTTTGACAATTATACTTTAGATTTTGACTCTTCTGTTATTACCCGATACGGCGAGCAAGAGGGAGCATTGGTGGGCTATAATGCAAAGAAACCGGGTCGCAAATCGCACCACCCGTTAATGGCATTTGTAGCCGATGTAAATATGGTAGCTAACTTTTGGTTGAGAAGCGGCGATGCCCATACCGCTAACAATTTTGAAGCCTTCATGGATGCTACTTTAAACAATCTTCAAAATAAACAGATAGGTTTATTAAGAGCTGATAGCGGGTTCTATTCTAAAAAAATATTCAATCTGCTGGAAAACAGAGACCATCCTATATCATACATTATTGCCTGCCCGATGTATGTAACCATACAACGACATATACAAAGTCAAAAACAATGGTTGCAGCTTGATAACGGTGTTGAAATTTGTACTTCCTACTATCAATCGCCTATGTGGGATGAACCCCGAAGATTAATTATTGTAAGGCAAGAAGTATCGGAAAGACCCAAAGCTGCAGGGAAAGTATTAAGACTGTTTGAAGAGGATGAAATTATAGCCGGCTACAGGCATAGTTGTTACATCACCAACTTAAAACTTCCTGCTGCTGAAGTATGGAGGTTGTACAGAGGCAGAGCTAATTGTGAAAATCAAATCAAAGAACTCAAGTATGATTATGCGGTTGATAAGATGAATCAAAACAGCTTTGATGCCACAGAAACAACTATGAATTTTATTATGATAGCTTATAATCTTATGAGTTTATTCAAGCAAGTTATTATCCCCACAAAGGCAAAACCAATGCTGAAAACAATCAGATACACCACCATAAACATCGGCAGTTATATCGTAAAAGATGGAAGAGAGAGAATACTAAAAATGTCTGTTCAGATGAAACGCCGAAAATGGATAAAACAGCTTTGGCATAATATCGAAAACATAAAACAACCCTTTATTGTGGTTGATTCATAGTTCTAATGAACTTTTTGGG
>CAYOLO010000068.1:0-1493 GCA_964404855.1 uncultured Gammaproteobacteria bacterium | reverse complement strand
TCGTTCGTAGTAGGCGCTTCAGCGCCTCGTTCGTAGTAGGCGCTTCAGCGCCTCGGCGCACTGAAGTGCGCACTACGAACAAGGCGCACTGAAGTGCGCACTACGAACAAGGCGCACTGAAGTGCGCACTACGAACCGTAGTAGGCGCTTCAGCGCCTCGTGCGTCCCTTGCCGAGAGCGCCAGCCTTCGACCTCGACTTACGGATAGACGCCGCGCAGTTCCAATGCCTGGGCCACGCGGTTGATGGCCAGCGTATAGGCCGCTGTGCGCGGCGGCAGGCCCTTCTCGCGCGACTCGTTCAAGACCGCATCAAACGCCTCGATCATCAGACGCTCCAACTGTCGTTTGACGTCTTCCTCGCTCCAGAAGAACGACTGCAGGCTCTGCACCCACTCGAAGTAGGACACCGTCACACCGCCCGCATTGCACAGAATATCTGGCACGATGAAGACGCCGTTTTCCGTGAGAATCTTGTCGGCGTTGGGCGTCGTTGGGCCGTTGGCGCCTTCTGCCAACACCTTGCAGCGCAGACGGGGTGCATTTTCCCTGGTGATCTGGCCCTCCAGCGCGGCAGGCACCAGCACAGTACAGGGCAGTTCGAGCAGTTCGCTGTTGTTGATCTTGTCTGCGTCAGGATATTCGAGCACGCTGCCGGTCTCGCGCACGACCTTTTGCAGGGAGGGAATGTCCAGCCCTTTGCTGCTGTAGATGCCACCGTTGACATCGCTGACGCCAATGACTTTGGCGCCGAGCATGTGCATGAAACGGGCCGCCTGTGCACCCACATTGCCGAAGCCCTGCACCACCACCGTCGAACCTTCGACCGGCAGGCGCAGATGCTTGAGCGCCTCACGCGCCATGAACATCACCCCCAGGCCGGTGGCGTCGTAGCGCCCCTGCGACCCGCCGATTTGGATCGGCTTGCCGGTCACAACCGCAGGCACCGAGTAGCCGCGGTGCATCGAGTAGGTGTCCATGATCCAGGCCATCACCTGGGGATTGGTGCCGACGTCAGGCGCCGGGATGTCACCCTCGGGGCTGACCATGATCGAGATTTCGGTCGCATAGCGCCTGGTCAGGCGACGCAGTTCGCGCTGTGACAGTTGGCGTGGGTCTACAACGACGCCGCCTTTGGCGCCGCCGTAGGGCAGATTCATCAAGGCGCATTTCCAGGTCATCCACATCGCCAGGGCGCGGGTTTCATCGAGTGTCACTTCTGGGTGGTAGCGGATGCCGCCTTTGGTCGGCCCGCGCACGGTGCTGTGGTGCACGCGATATCCGGTGTATATTTCGATGCGACCATCGTCCATCTCCACCGGAAAGTTGACTGTCAATTCGCGCTTGGGAACGCGCATGAACTTGATCGTGTTAGGCGACAGGTGAGGCATCTGACTCGTGGCCTCGTCGAACTGGGCGAGCGCCACCTCATAGGCGCTGCGGCGTGGGTGTCCGTTCATTCTTGTGCTCCTCTTCTTTGAGATGCGATAAGTGC
>CAYOLO010000067.1:0-1512 GCA_964404855.1 uncultured Gammaproteobacteria bacterium | reverse complement strand
GTGGATGGTCCGTTCGATGCCCGGCTGGGGACTGAGGCCATTGACATTCCATGCCGGAAAGGTGAGCGCCGGGTGACCGCGATCGTTGCTCGCGTTCTTGTTCAGCGTCCAGTTCGTCACCCGATGCCGGGCGGCGTTGAGCCCGGTCATCAGACTGACCCGGGTCGGCGAGCAAACGCTGCACGCATACGCCTGCGTGAATTTCATGCCTGCGCCAGCGAGGCGCTCCATGTGGGGTGTGCGATAACGGCGATTCAGCTCCGTCACTTCCGTGTGAAACGGCACCGAGGTGTCCTGCCAGCCCATGTCGTCGACCAGAAACAGGACGACATTGGGCTTCTTCGCCAGGTCGCCCGGGCGGGCCACGCGAGTACGGGGCTCCGACTGAGCCATCGCACCGGCAGTTGGGAAAACGAGCAGCAGGAACGAGACAAGTATTCGAGTGCGTAACATGATCTTTTCCGTTGTGCTTGGGTTGCAGTACAGGTGAAGACGCTAGGGAACCTGCGTCGTGGTAAGATGGCGGAGTATCTTTGTCGGGACAGCGACACTCACCGTTCTATTAAGGATCGAGACATGCTGCAACGTGTGACCACAGTTTCACTGGTGTTGTTCTTCGCCTTTCTTGTTTCTGCGATGGCCTGGGCTCCTGGACTTCAAGGAGCCGGCGACACCGCAACGCCTCAGCTTCCGCGGGCCGTAATCGTCGGCGACTCGATCCGGCTCAGCTATGCTTCAACAGTTATGGAACAGCTCGCCGGCAAGGCGATCGTCGTAAGTCCCGAAGCAAACGGCGGCGACAGCAGTAACGTGCTCCAGCACCTTGACCGATGGGTCATCCGCGAAAGGCCGGTCGTCGTTCATTTCAACTGCGGAATCCACGACACGAAGAAGTTCAAGGCGACGGGCAGGTTTCAGGTGCCACCGGAGCAGTACGAGGCAAACCTGCGTAAGATTGTCGAACGCATCCGCCAGGAGACCGGGGCAGTCGTGTTGTTTTCCACAACCACGCCGATCCTCGATGATCGAGCCGCTCAGACGAGACGCGATCGGGAATACGAACTGCTCGACACGAGCATCCGTCAGTACAATGCGATCGCCAAGAAGGTCATGCAGCAACTGGAAGTCCCTGTCAACGACTTGTACTCCGCTCTGTCAGTGCCTGGCTCGCCGCTCACAGTGAAGGACCTGATCGGCAGGGATGGTGTGCATCTCCAGCCCGAGGCAAGGGTGCTGCTCGGCAAAGCGGTGGCCACATTTGTCAGCCGGAACCTCCCGTCCAATCAACCGTGAGTCAGCCTTTGGCTGCGGTCAGCCAACGATCGAGCTGATTGGCGAACGCCTGCCGGTCCTTGGCGGTGAAATTCGACGGTCCTCCAGTGATCTGGCCTCCCCCGCGCAGCTCGTCAAGAAGATTGCGCATGGCCAACCGCTCGCCGACGTTGGCCTCCGTGTACAATTCGCCTCGCGGATTGAGGGCCTGCCCGCCCTTGGCGACCGCCTGAGCCGCCA
>CAYOLO010000066.1:0-1519 GCA_964404855.1 uncultured Gammaproteobacteria bacterium | reverse complement strand
CCAGCGATTTATAGGTAGCAATGCTAGCGGCGAACTCGGCCGGTTTTCCTCGTGTGGACAAATCGATAACATGTCATTCTGACGCGAGGAAAGCAAACGCAAGGAGAATGACATGATGATCCTGAAGGATATCTACGAACGATTTGCAAAGAAGGCGCCGGTCAGTGTGATGGTTCGTGCTACCGTCGAGAATGTGTTGGCGGCAGAGCGTCTGGATGCAATTTTCGACGAGCACGCAGAGCAACAGTACGCTGGCGAACTCTTGTTCTCGACCGTAGCGGACATCATGGGATTGGTCGTCTGTCAGATTCAACCATCGGTGAATGCAGCCTATCGGGACCGGAAAGACGAGATCGGAGTCACCATCAAATCCGTGTATGACAAGCTGAAGGGTATTGAACCCGGCGTATCTCGAGGCCTGACGTGTGACACCGCAAAGCGGATGCAAGCGATTATCGATCGCACCGGCGGTATTTCAAAGCCACCACTGGCTGGATATCGCACGAAAATTCTGGATGGGAATCACTTACGTCGAACAGACCGACGGATTGGGGAACTCCGCGACTTGAACGCCGCACCGTTGCCGGGCCAGGCCCTTGTCGTGTTCGAACCGCAGTATCGATTAGTAGTCGATGTGCTGCCCTGTGAGGATGGCCATGCCCAAGAGCGTTCTCTGCTGCCAGAGCTGCTGAAAACAATCGCCGCCAAAGATCTGTGGATCGCCGACCGGAATTTCTGCACCGTTGGCTTCCTCTTCGGGATCGCAGGTCGAAATGGAAAGTTTATCATTCGCCAGCATGGAAGTTTTCCGTATTCGCTCAAGGGCCGCCGAAAGTACGTGGGTGAGACAGAGACCGGCCGGGTGTACGAGCAGGCCATGACGGTCGTCGATGACGAAGGTAAGGTTCGAGTGTTTCGCCGAATTACGGTCGTTCTTCACGAGCCCACGCGAGATGGCGATACCGAGATTCATATTGTGACGAATTTGCCAAAACGAACCGGGGCGATCCAGATTGCGGAGTTATACCGCGATCGTTGGCAAATCGAGACAGCCTTCCAAGAAGTCGCCGAGAATCTCGAGGGCGAAATCAAGACCCTGGGATATCCGAAGGCGGCTCTTTTCGGATTCTGCATGGCGTTAGTGACTTATAATTTGCTTTCCGTGGTCCGTGCCGCAGTCCATGCCGTTCATGGAGAAGAGGCGGCCAGAGACCTCTCTACCTATTACTTGGCCCATGAAGTTGCAAGCACGCACATGGGTATGTCGATCGTACTCGATGGTTCCTTTTGGAAGAAGAAGTATGCCAAGTTGACACCTGCACAGATGGCGTCGGAACTCAAGCGACTTGCTCAAGGCATGAACCTAACGAAATATAAGAAGGCGAAGTGGGTTCCGAAGAAGCGGCGGAAGAAAGCAGGCCACGATGAGCCGCCCAATCATATATCGACTGCCCGCGTGCTTCAGGAGGCGCGGAAGGCCGCTATGAATGCTGCATAACGTGATAGCTACAAATCGCTG
>CAYOLO010000065.1:0-1553 GCA_964404855.1 uncultured Gammaproteobacteria bacterium | reverse complement strand
TGGCCGTATCGTTGATGAGTGCCGGGACGGCCGCATCGCCGCCGCAGGTCGCAATTGACACGGGTCGGGTGGAAGGCACTGCCGACGACGGGCTGCACGTCTTCAAAGGGATTCCATATGCAGCACCGCCGGTCGGTGAATTGCGGTGGCGCGCCCCGCAACCGGTCGCGAAGTGGAGCGGTGTTCGCCAGGCGACTACTTATGGTCATGACGCGCCGCAGAAGCTCTCGCTCGATCAGAGCGAAGATTGCCTGTACCTCAACGTTTGGGCTCCGGACGACGCGGCGGGCAGACCCTATCCAGTGATGGTCTGGATTCACGGCGGCGGGTTCGTTCAGGGGAGCGGGCGGCTCAACGGCGAAAGGCTCGCCAAGCGCGGTGTCGTGCTGGTGTCGATCAATTACCGGCTCGGACGGCTGGGATCGTTCGCTCATCCGGCGCTGCTGAAGCAAGTTCCCGAAGGCGAGCCGCCAGCCAACTTCTGGCTGCTGGATCAGATCGCGGCGCTGAAGTGGGTGCAGCGGAACATCGCTCTGTTCGGCGGCGATCCCGACCGCGTGACGATCTTCGGCGTGTCGGCGGGAGGCACGTCAGTCAACGTGCTGATGGCGTCGCCGCTGGCGAAGGGGCTGTTTCAGCGAGCGGTCGCGCAAAGCGGCATGGGCGGCTTCGGGCCGTACCGCCGTCTGAGCGAACCGCATCGCGGCCGCGAGCCGATGACGACGGACGGCGAAAAGTTCGCGGCGGCTCAGCAGCTCGCGGGCAATCCCGACGTCTTATCGGCGCTGCGGGCGCTTCCCGCGAAGACCGTCAGCGACGACCGAGTCGGCTTCGACATCGTCGTCGACGGCGTGAGTCTCACCGACGATCTGCAGGCGATCTTCGAACAGGGCAAGCAAAATCCCGTGCCGTTCATCGCAGGAGCGAACAGCTTCGAGGGAAACCTGTCGCCGGCAATTCCGTGGACCGACCAGCCGCCGAAAGCGGAAGTGACGAAGGTGCTCGATCGGCTTGCGCCGCACTACGGTCGCAAGCCGGACGACAAGGATCTGTGGGCCGACCTCTACGGCGACGTCTTCTTTCGCACCAGCGCCGTGCATCTCGCGCGGCAGATGGAGCGAGCCGGTGCGGCGGGTTGGAATTACCACTTCGATTACGTCCGTGGTCGCGGCAGGAACTCGCGAGGAGCGGGCCACGGCAGCGAAGTTGGGTTCGTCATGGCAACCGTGCTGCTGCCGGGAGCGCGCGACAGGGAGATCATCGCGGCGATGCAGGGACACTGGATTCAGTTTGCGAAGGCCGGCGACCCCAACGGCCCCGGCCTGCCCGACTGGCCGCAGCACACCGCCGCGTCGGCGATGACGCTGGTTTACGGGCAAGACAGAATCCACGCCGTCCGCGACCTCGACAAAGCCCGCTTCGACATCCTGCTGGCGGCGATGGAACGAAGCTGGTCCGACGCGGCAGTCGCTTCCAAGACAACGACGGCTGCTCCGACGAAACCGGCAGCTCTGTCGCCCGAATCCGACAAGGCCCTGCGCGAACGGGTCAAC
>CAYOLO010000064.1:0-1555 GCA_964404855.1 uncultured Gammaproteobacteria bacterium | reverse complement strand
TCTAGCCCGGATCGATCACCGAAAAAAGGGACCACCGCGTGGTCTCCCGCCGATAACTGAGGAGTTCTGACGTCTTCAGTGCTCGGAAAGGAGCCACGCGGTGAAAACAGAGTGTAACTCGTCGCAGATCGAATTCGAGGGTGTTGGAGCCCGAAAGCTGGTGGCGTCGTTCGACGCTGAGCACATCAGCTCGGATGGCGGGATGGTGCTGCTGCACCGGGTGGACCGGAGGTTCGGTCTTCTGAAGAAGTTCGCGGCCTGTTTCAAGGACTTGCGGGACCCCGAGCTCATCGAGCACGAGGTCGAGCAGTTGGTGCGGCAGCGAGTGTTCAGCATCTGCTGCGGATACGAGGACTTGAATGACCACGCCGCTCTTCGCGATGACCCGCTGTTGGCTGCAGTGGTGGGCAAAGCCGACCCGCTGGGACGGGACCGCCGGGAGAAGAAGGACAGAGGCCACCCGCTCGCCAGCCCCAGCACCCTCAATCGGCTCGAGCTAACGCCGGCTGATGCCACGGCCGAGTCCCGGTACCGGAAGGTGGTCTACGACGGGGTGGCTGTTGCCGACTTCTTCGTGGATGCATTCCTCGACGCGAACCCGAAGCGGCCGAAGGAAGTCATCCTCGACCTGGATGCCACCGACGACCTCATCCACGGGACGCAGGAAGGCCGCTTCTTCCACGGCTACTACGGGAACTACTGCTACCTACCGCTCTACATCTTCGCGGGGGACTTTCTTCTGTGCGCCAAGCTGCGCCAGTCGGACATCGACGGCTCGGCTGGCTCGCTCGACGAGGTGAAGCGCATCATCGCCCGCGTCCAGAAGCGCTGGCCGAAGACGAGATTCGTCCTCAGGGCGGACTCGGGCTTTTGCCGAGACGAGTTGATGGCCTGGTGCGAGGAGAACGACGTCGATTTCATCTTCGGTCTGGCGAAGAACAGCCGGCTCGAGCAACTGATTGTCACCGAACTGGAGACCGTGAAACAGGAGGCTGCGAAGAGCGGAATGGCGGCCAGAATGTTCCGCGAGCTGCGCTACCGGACGCTGGACTCCTGGAGCCGAGAGCGGCGTGTCGTCGCGAAGGCAGAGCACCTCGGTGAGAAGTCGAACCCGCGCTTCGTGGTGACGTCGTTCTCGCCCGAGCGATGGGAGGCCCGGGCGCTATACGAGGAGCTGTACTGCGCTCGCGGTGACATGGAGAACCGCATCAAAGAGCAGCAGCTCGAGATGTTCGCCGACCGCACCAGCGCGCACACCATGAGAGCCAATCAGTTGCGGCTCTGGTTTTCGTCCGTCGCCTACGTGCTGATGAACTTGCTACGCCACTTCGGCCTTCGCGGCACCGAGCTGGAGCACGCGCAGGTCGGTACCATTCGACTCAAGCTTCTCAAGCTTGGCGCGCTGGTCCGGGTCAGCGTCAGGCGCGTGGTGCTTTCCTTGAGCGCTGCCGCGCCGATGCGGGAAGTCTTCAGCCGTATCGCAGAATTGCTCGAGGCGAACGTGCCCATCCCCCAATCCACCTGAACGTCGCTGCTCTTTGACATCCCTCGCTTT
>CAYOLO010000063.1:0-1558 GCA_964404855.1 uncultured Gammaproteobacteria bacterium | reverse complement strand
CCATGCACCAACTGCGCCAGGCTGGCCAGATCGCGCCCGGCGCGGCCGCAACGCCTACGCCGAACGGCTCGCAAGCCAAAACTCACGGACCAAAGGTAACCGCTGGCGGACTAAAGGTAACCGCTGAAGGACTAAAGGTAACCGCTGGCGGACCAAAGGTAACCGCTGAAGGACTAAAGGTAACCGCTGAGGGACCATTCGTAACCGAAACTCAGGGACCAAAGGTAACCGCTGAGGGACTAAAGGTAACCGCTGGCGGACCAAAGGTAACCGCTGAGGGACTAAAGGTAACCGCTGAAGGACCAAAGGTGACCAGCGATCAGTTATACCAACCTCTGGACCAACTTTCTTTACCAACTAGAAAAACCGAACCAGATGAACCAACACCACCAGCGCCTCGCGCGCGCGCGGCGGATGACGGGACATCTGAAACTTCGCCACAATTTGGGGGTGTTGGTGCACCGCCGGCCCTTTCTGAATCATTGGCGATTGCTCACATTCAGCCGGGTTCCAGCAACAGCGCCGAAGAGACACGCAGTTCGGGCGCAGTCAGCGAAACGCGTGCGGGGGCGCCATCCGCCAACGGCGCCGGCATGAATCCGCCGGCCGCCGGCGCGTTGGCGCCGCATCCGCGCATCAGTTATACTTACACCATGCCCAGCAGCGACCTGCGCCTGTTCATCGAAGCGCCCGCCTGGCCCGACGCCTGGTCGGCCAATACACCCCTTGCGCTGTCCTACGTCCTCGTGGGCGATCCTGAAAGCAGCGAGCCGCTCGGCATCGTCTCGTTGCAAGATACCGCCGATCTCATCTGGCGAGGGCTGTCACGTGAATGGATTTACTGGGATCCGCTGTGGGCCGATGGTGTCGAAATTCCGAACGATCCCGAAGAATGGAGCGAGGAGGCGCGGCGGCGCGAGACGACCGTCGAAGACCTTGTCGCCATCATGCAGTCCAACGCGCAACGTTGGGGACACTGGGACCTGATCACCGCCCTGGGCCAGCACGGCATGGCGCCCGAACGTTCGCGCGAACTACTGCGTCAGCATGGCCGCACGTTGGTCGGCGCCTGGTTGACAGATCTGCGCAAAGACCCATCGGTGCATTCGGTGCCGGGTCTTCTGATCACCAACCTGCGCAGAGGACTGACGCCGCCCAGCCTGACGCCGGTGCAGCGGCGGTGAGCCAAAAACCCTTCGCATAGCGAATCGCTATTTAAGGCGAAGCCGTCGTGTTAGCAGGGTATTGATTTCGCTACGCGAAGAAAACCAGGGGAACCAAAAAACCTGACAGGTTTTAGGGAAACGGAAACCTGTCAGGTTTTGGGGAATAGGAAACCTGACAGGTTTTAGGAAACCTGTCAGGTTTTGGGGAAACGGAAACCTGACAGGTTTTAGGAAACCTGTCAGGTTTTGGGAAACGGAAACCTGACAGGTTTTAGGAAACCTGTCAGGTTTTGGGGAAACGGAAACCTGACAGGTTTTAGGAAACCTGTCAGGTTTTGGGAAACGGAAACCTGACAGGTTTTGGGGAACCGGCAGGTCTTTGACAGGAATTT
>CAYOLO010000062.1:0-1565 GCA_964404855.1 uncultured Gammaproteobacteria bacterium | reverse complement strand
TGCGGATGTTCTCTCCGCTTTCCAAGAGGTGCGTCGCAAAGCTGTGGCGGAAGACATGCGGTGTGACCCGCTTCGTCAACCCCGACTTCTTCACGGCCGCCCGAATGGCCTTCTCCAGCGAATCCACATGCACGTGATGACGCCGCCGGATCTTCTCGTCCCGCTCCCGCGGATCGACGCTCAAACGGCTTGATGGAAACAAGTACTGCCATCCCAATTCCAGCTCGGCGCTGGGGTATTTCCGCCGCAGCGCCGGCGGCAACCAGACCCGACCGCATCCGATCGCCAAATCGTCCTCGTGCAGTCGCCGGACACGCTCAATCTGTTCCCGCAACCGGTCCACCAGCCGGCGCGGTAAAACCGTCACCCGGTCCTGGTCGCCCTTGCCGCCCCGCACCCCCAGCTGCAGCCGCTCCAGGTCCACGTCCTTGACCCTCGTACGGCAACACTCCTTGACCCGCACGCCTGATCCTTACATCAGTAACTACTCTCGGTCTCCAGGGCGTATTGTCCCACACGCAAGGCGTTTCGCACCCGGTCGAGCAGTTTCACGCCTGGCTGGCGGCCGTTCAGATACACGGGCTTCGGCTTCCCACTAGATCCGTGTGCGGTGCTTTCCGCGGTTCCATCCAGCACACCGCGCGGCCAGCGCCTCTGAAGAACGACCTCGTACAGGAACCGAATGGCGGCTGTCGCTTCGACGCGCTGCGCCGCCTGACCCAGGAATCGTTCGCTGGCCAAGAACGCCTGCACCTCAGGCACGCCCATTTCCTGCGGATGCCGTGTGCCGTGGAACAGCACATAGTCCCGCATCCAGGAGACGTACTGCCGCGCCGTTCCGTCCGCCAGTCCCGCCGCCATCAGGGCGTCCCAGGCCCGCGCCATTAGTTTCTTGCCGTTCCCGGAAGTGGCGACAGCACCCGCTACTTCCCCAGATTCTGGCTTCTCGGTCATTGCAATTCTCCAAGCACATGTGAGTTCTGGCAGCCGGTCCAGTCGCCCGGCTTCGACTGTCCATGTGTACACCTTTTTTCGGAGAATTGCAAGCGGGGGCGGGTGGAAAGAATTCCGAAATTCTGGTTGGGCGGCGTGCGAAGGCTTCCACGCACGAAGCGGTCTTGGAAATCCCATCGGCCCGCTGCCAACGCGAGCGGAATGATCGATGGAAACGTTGGTGGGCTGCGGCCGATTCTGAAATTGCCCCTCCAAAACCAGAAAGATTCTGATTTTGCAGGTGTTACTACAGAATCTCTCTGGACACGAAACTCCTCTAGCGTGCAATTTGTTGCCGTCGATCCGGGATTCCCCATATTGACAGACGGCCTTAACTCGCTACTCTGCAGGGAGATCCTCGCTTCTCGCTGACGCGGCGCAACCCGGACTCGACAGACAGCCCGCCACGTTGGACGGAAACGGGACCGGCTACGACCGATTCTGAAATTGCCGTGTCAGAATCAGAATGATTCTGATTTTGGGGGTGTTACCACAGAATTATTCTGATGACATAACTGTTCGTGCCCTCGGGTGCGCGGGTCTGGGGTGGCGACGTGAATTGGCTCGTGGGC
>CAYOLO010000061.1:0-1580 GCA_964404855.1 uncultured Gammaproteobacteria bacterium | reverse complement strand
GCCAGCGCGATCCGCTCGTCGGCGTGGATCGGCGCGTCCGGGCCGGCGTGGCCGATGGGCTGGCCGGCGTTGGCGTAGCGGGAGAGGGCGGCGCTCATATAGTCACCTCGCGGTATAGTTGCGTTGCGCTTTCACGAGCCGCTTGCCGCCCGACGTGGGCGGCTTTTTTTGCCCGTGAACGTAATGCGCGATCACTCCGCGCGCATATGCCAACGCGCTGTCGTTCTGGTTGATCTGGATCTTGCGCATATCTGCGCTGGCGCGCGAAAAGACCTTGAGGCACCGCGCGAACATGTCTGTTGGGTTGGAGCGCGCGGTTCCGCTGTCGAACTGTCGAAAGAGCGCCTGCGCGACCGGCGGCATCGAGTCAAACTCAAGATGCACGAGCGCGTGATAGATGATCTTCACGTAGTCGGCGTCTTCTCCGTCCATCATGCGCATGACGGCTGCGGCCTGAACGGCTGCCGAGGACCACGTCTTTTTCGCGGTCGGGCAGAAGGCGACGAGGTCGGAGTGGAATGGCTCGATGGCGCTGATGAACGGGACGAGGTATTGCGGCGTGATCCCGGATCGAGTCGCCACGCCTTCCAGCACCGCGAAGAAGCGCGCCGTTGCGGCGAGCGACTTCGACGTGTTCAGGACATCGCTCACGCTGCGCTTGGTCCCGATGTCCATGACTGTGAACGCGCCCTCGTCAACGTCGCGCGTCACGACCAGTTGCACCGGGCGATTGGCCTCCACGATCGCCAGCAGGCGGTGCTGGCCGTCCAGCAGGCGGCCGGACTTCGCAAACGCGATGCCCTGATGCGACAGCACCCACTCTCCACGCGTGATCGATTCGGCCAGTCCGGTAACGACAGACGGACGGATGTCTCGGTTGTCCGTGTTACGTTCCAGCCACTTCTTCGCCAGCAACGGGGTCACCAGTACGACTTCGGTTTTCATAGGATTTGCTCTCACGAGTCGGCGCGTCATGCGGGCAGCGCCTGCGCCCTGCGCACGACACGCGCGCAAAGATCGGCCAGCTCTGCGACCAGCCTGATTTCTTCGTCGGACAGATCCCGCTCCGACTGCAGCTCCTTGATCGTCATCCGCGCATAGGTGACGAGCATCGAGACGTGATTGGCCTGCGCCTGGGAGACGGCCTCGCGGCGCGCTTCGGCGGCCTTCGTGCGCTGAGGCGCGCGGCGCGAAAGGGCCGGCTTCGATGCGACAACCCGAGAGACCGGAACATCACCGGCGACAACAGCGGCGAACTGCTCGGCGGGAAGCGCCGCAAGTTTCTGCGCGCGCGCCGACAACTTCTTGTCGATGCCGAGATCGGCGAGGGTGGGAGTGCGGTTCGCAATCGGAACCGCACTTGTGCCAATGCCTTTCGCGCCTTCGTTCTTCGGCATCGCCGCGAGGATTTCGCCGAGCTTGCGTTCGGCCTGCAACTTGACCGACTTCGCGCGCTGGATCATGTCGCGCTGCTCCTTGTAGTAGGTGTTGGCGAACGCAACGGCGGCATCGGCGAGTGCGATCACCTTCCTGATTTGCTCCGGCGTGGCGGTCGCTTCGATTGCGCGCTCGATGCGCGT
>CAYOLO010000060.1:0-1661 GCA_964404855.1 uncultured Gammaproteobacteria bacterium | reverse complement strand
CATCTCGAAGTCACTTTCGGTTGTGGTTTGTCAGGTGAAAATAGCTCCCGTTTCTCTTGCGAGTAATGCGCTCGTCATGCTGATTGGCTAAAGAAAGTTTGCTACTTGGTTATTATACATTTGTAATACGCAAATGTCAAGCAGTAATATTAGTCATAACCCGTTGGTTATTACTTTCTGGTTATACTTGAATTGCTATATGGACACATTCATCGAATGGCTGCAAACTGAACTAAAAACGCGCGATTGGACGCAGGCAGATTTGGCGCGGCGTAGCAGGGTCAGCCAAACCCATTTGTCCAGAATCATGAACAACATGCGAAAGCCGGGGCCAGATGCCTTGGTCAACATCGCGCGAGCGCTCCGTATTTCGCCAGAAGAGATTTTTCGTCAGGCCGGCATCATTCCACGAACCAATGCAAATGCAAAGCCCAGAGAAGAGCGACAAATGACCGATCTCATCAGGAAAATTGAGGCGTTGCCGCCGGACGATCAGCGATTGATTTTTGACTTGGTTGAGAGGATTGAACGCAGCAATGACGGGTGAAATAGCTCTGCACTGGCGATTGGGGCTGAAAAGGATAACACAGCGGAGTGAACGCGTGCGAACAACGAACGGGGAGCGAGTGCTCCCCGTTCGTTGTTGAGAAACGCACTTGCTCCTGCCCAGCGCCGCATAGACGGCGATCGCGTTGGCGCCAATTTGCGGACCGAAGCGGTCTATCACCTCGTTGTCAATCCAGAACCAATTGGTTCGCCGGTCATCTTGAATCACGTCGGTCATGACTGCCTCCTATGCCGCCCTTGTCAGGTCAGAGCGATCAAAACATTCCGCCCGTTTCTTGAGAACGCCTTGTCTATAGGGTTTTTCAAGTTGACTATAGCCAATTATACTGAAACAATCTGGTGTTGTCAAGTGCCAAGTAAGACAACACCACAGCTAATTGGCTTGAGTGTAAAATTGATGACGTATGTCAACAGCATCTATTGCGTTTGTAGAATGGCTCCAACGAGAACTGGCCAAGCGGAATTGGACACAGCTCGATCTTTCGCGGCATTCAGGAATCTCGGCGGCTGGTATTTCCAAGATCATGTCTAGTGATCGTGGTGTTGGAATAGAAGCCGTTGTCAGGATCGCGACCGCCTTGAATGTGACCACTGACAATGTTCTTCGCCAGGCTGGGCTACTTCCAACGCCAGCGGATGCGACATTGGATGATCGGCGGCTGCTAGAAGATCTGCAGCGGCGCATCGAGCGATTGGATGCAGAAGATCGGCGATATCTGAGCGACTTGGTGAACAGGTTGTTTCCCGGTGCGTGATGAATAGCGCTCTGCCCCTTCTGTGGTGGCCGGGGGGGGCAGCGTTGTTTCCCGGTGCGTGATGAATAGCGGCGAACGTCGGCGGCGCGAGACTCGCCGAATGAATTCGGGGCTGAAGGGCCTCGGCCGAACTCTCGGTCGAGCCGCCGGCCTGCGCCGACCGGTATCGCGTGGGGGGAATTTCCCCCGCCACACGCGTCCACGCAGGTGAACGCCCGGCCGTAGGCCCCTCAGGCGCGATTTCAATCGCCCGGCCTCAGGCGCGATTTCAATCGCCCGGCCTTAGGCGCGATTTCAATCGCAACGAACGCATCACGAGGTAAGCGACAAAGATGGCGA
>CAYOLO010000059.1:0-1667 GCA_964404855.1 uncultured Gammaproteobacteria bacterium | reverse complement strand
CTAGGAGTTTGTCCAAGAATTAGGTCAGACTCCTGTCTTTTTCTTTCCTTGTAGTGCTCACCGAGGTCGTTTGTTGACCTCGGCGCGCACGGGTAGCGCGGAAGGTCAAGAAACGCTTGCGGCATGTCTCCAAATCTTCAGGAGGTTGTGGGACAGACAGATCAACTGCCATTCCGCAGAAACGTTTTCGAGCCCCCGAAGCAGGAACTTGCGAAAGCCTCGAATCCGCTTGATCTGGCCGAACACGGGTTCCACGATGTGTTTCCGCGCCGCATACAGCGTGCGGCCGGGCGCCGTGCGGACTTTCTTTGCCATCGCGGCTTTCGGGTTCTCGGTCGCGGTGCCGCTGCAAGCGGCTGGCGTCGAGGATGTGTCAGCGGAACCACTCGGAACGTCGCTGCACGGAGCGGGCTCCGACGCGTGGTGTTTGTCCCGGCCCACGGCAAAGTACGGATCGAGTCCCGCGTCCGTAACGCCCTGCACGTTCGCGGCGCTAAAGTACCCGCTGTCCGCGGTGTTGGGGATCGGCAGGGGCTGGCCCTGCTCGTCCCGCGGCCGTTCGATGCCCGCCGCGGCAAGGTTGGCCACCGCCGCTTGGGCCATCGGTACTGCTTGTTGCTTGTCGTTCGCGGCGGTCGTGATTTCCGCCGCCACAATAATCTGGTGCTCTGCGTCCACCGTGGCCTGCGCGTTGTAACAGTAGTCGAAGCCCTTGTTGTTGCGTTTCATGATTTTCGCATCGGAGTCGGTGAAGTTCGTCTGCGCCTTGTCGGCGGGCGTCATCTTGACTGGTGCCGGTGCTTTGCCACGACGCTTTTTCCCCAGGGCTTGACGTTCCGCTTCCGCCGCGTCCCGTTCCCGCTGCTCTTCGGCGGCCCGCTCGCGAGCCTCCGCTTCCAGCCGGACCTTGGCCTCCCGGATTTTCACCACCCGGTCCTCCCGACGCTTTAGTTCTTCCGGCAGTTCGTCGCCCCGCCGGCTGCCCAACGCCGCGTCCTGCTCGGCGTCCACCTGATCGGCCCGCTCCAGCAAGGCCTCCACCTCCTGTTCCAGCCGCGCCAACTCCTTCAGCATGTAGCCATAGCTCATCGCCTTGTGCCGCGACGCGTTGGCCTCCATCTTCGTCCCATCCGTGGAGAGGTTACCATGCTTCACCATCCCCGCCGCGCCCGCCAACTGCAGAGCCTGGATGAACAACGGACGCATCGCCGACAGATGATGCTTGCGGAATTCGCTGATCGTGCGAAAATCCGGCCGGTCCAGACCCACGATGGCCAGAAATGCCAAGTTCCGCTCGCACGCCGCCGCGATCTTCCGGCTGGAAGGAATGCCCACCGAATACGCATAAACCAACAGCGTCACCATCATCGGCACGCTAAACGGCGGCTGGCCGCGACTGTCCGTGGAGTAGTACTCGTAAAACGCCGACAAATCCAATTCCGGAATCGTTTCCAACAGAAAGAACACCAAGTCATCTTCCGGCAACATAGTCTCCGGCGACACGATCTCCTGCCGTCCCTCCTGCGCATCCCACGCCCGAAACCGCTTCGCGCGATCGTCCATGATCTCTTCCTCGTGCTGCAAGCATCCCTGTTCAACCGCCCCACGCCCTAAAGTATCCCCAATTCCCGCCTTCGCGCGGAGAGCAATCTTGGACACACTCCTAG
>CAYOLO010000058.1:0-1677 GCA_964404855.1 uncultured Gammaproteobacteria bacterium | reverse complement strand
CCACCCCGCCCCGGCCGATCGCCAAGTCGGCCTTGCGGATGTGGACCCGCGTCTTCGTGATCGGCGGACAGTCCTGGATGGTTTTCGCGCAGTCCGTGACCAGCCGCTCGTTGTCGAACTTGACGCGATACGTGGTGCGGTGCTTGATCCGGTCCCAAAGGGCTTGGAACTCCGCGCTGTGGAGGACGGCTTGCCGGGTCTTGATCTGGACCCGCTCGTTCGCGTCCTTCACGTCCAGCTTGCCGGCCAGTTTGCGCAGGATGTCCCGCACGTGGGGCAACTGTTGTTTGAACGGTTCCGGGAGTCGCAAGGTTTCCTGGACCAGCGCCTTGCGCAAGGTGTCCTGCACCCGGCCCTTGGCGTCCACGTAGCCGGATTCCTTCAGGTGCGACCAGATGGCTTCCGATTGGGCCACCCCCAACGCCGTCGTCCGCCCGGATTCGTCGGTTACCGGGATAGCTGCAAACTGGTGGTTTTCCACGATCCCGAAACGGATGCCCGTGTCGGCTTCGATCTCCTTTTGCAGGTTCTCGGCGAACTGCTCGTAGCTTTCCGTGGCGATGACCGTCAGGGTGTTGATGTCGAAGCCGCGCAGCCGTTCGCCCTGCTGGTTGACGCACAGCCGCAGTCCGCGCCCGATGGTCTGCCGGCGTTCCCGTTCGGTCCCCATGTCCCGGATGGCGCAAATCTGGAAGACGTTGGGGTTGTCCCAGCCTTCTCGCAGCGCCGAATGGGAGAAAATGAACTTCAGCTTGGTCTCGAAACTCAGCAGCTTCTCCTTGTCCCGCATGATCAGGCTGTAGGCCCGTTCGGCATTGTCCCGACTGCCTTGGTTCCGTAGCTCGCCTTGGGCGTTGACTTCGGTCTCGGTCCAGGTGCCTTTCTTGTCGATCGAGAAGTAGCCGTCGTGGACTTCGGTGGCGTCGGACTTCAGGTCGATCCCTTGGAACAGACTCCGGTACTTGGGGCGTGCCGCGACCTGGCGGTATTCCTCCTCGAACATCAGCGCGTACTTGCCCTTCTCCGGGCCTGCCTCGCCGTAGCGGCGGTAGTGTTCCACCACGTCGATGAAGAACAGGCTCAAGACCTTGATCCCCTGCGGCGCCAGGCGGAGTTCTTTTTCCAGATGCTCCTCGACCGTCCGGCGGATCATCAGCCGCTTCATCGCGTCGGCGTCCACGTCGCCCACTGCCTCGCCGATCCGCAGCGGCGTTTCCAGGTGGCTGAGTTCCAGGTACTCGTCGCCGGCCTTGCAGCCGATGTTCTGGACCAAGCAATCGGCATACACGGCCCGCTTGGTGGTCTGTTGCAAATCCTCGCCGGGTAGCACCGTACACGTCTCGCGACGGACGTGCGCCCCTCGTTGGATGTCCAATTCCACCTTGGCGCTGAACTGGCCCCGCTTGTTACTGGTGGACAGCAGCTTGATGTACGCCTTGTTGTGCCCGCCTTCGACCTGCAACGAAGCGACCTCGATCTGTTTAACCAGTTTCCGTTCGTAGGCGTCCACCGCGTCCAGGCGATAGACCATGTGGTGCTTGTCCGCGTGGGTGGCCGAGTAGCGCAGCGTGCAAAGCGGGTTCATCAAACTCAGCGCCTGCTTGCCCTGCCCCTGGAGGCCGCCGTCCACGCTCTGCGGTTCGTCCACGATCAGCACGGGCCGCGTAGCCCGGATCA
>CAYOLO010000057.1:0-1682 GCA_964404855.1 uncultured Gammaproteobacteria bacterium | reverse complement strand
CCTAAGCCGGCAGAGCCGGAACCAAACAAGTAATACGATTGCCGGCGAACTGATGGCGAGGAGATCGACCATGGCTGCGACGGCGCTGACTGAGCGATATGCGACAAACCTGCATGGTGTGTTGTCGTGCTACGACAGGATCATTGTGACGGGCACGTTGCCTGGCGCGTGCTACGCGGGCGGGATGACGAGTTTTCTGTACTCGCGCGGCATCCGAATCTTCGACTACCCGAAGTTTGCCGAACCCTTGCGCGACCGTATTCGTGAGCGTGCGCACGAGGTCTGCGCATCCAACGGCGTGAGCATAGAGCACGTCAACAAGAACCATATCCGCAAGGAAGACCTGGTGGCGCGCGTGCTGGCCGCTCGCGGCGACACGCCTGGGCTGGTACACGTGATTTCGGCCATGGAGAGCTGCCCGAGCTACAAGCCATGGCTGGACAAGAGCAACGGTCACATCTACCTGCGGGCTGACACGGGCAAGTGTCTGCACTATTACTTCTACTTCATCGACGAGGAGTTTGGTCTGTGCTACCTGCGCGTACCCACCTGGGCGCCGTTCGCGCTGCAGTTCTACTGCAATGGCCACAGCGCATTGGCGTGCTCGCTCAGGCGCGAAGGCATCGAGTTCGTGCAGGAGGACAACGCGTTTCTTCGCGTGGCCGACCTGGCTCGCGCGCAGGAGCTGGCTGACGCCCTCAACCCCGAACAATTGCACCGCCGCCTCAAGCGCTATGCGCACTGGCTGTGCCCGGTGGCCGACGTGTTCGCTCAGGACGATTGGCATTGGAGCATCCGTCAAGTCGAGTACTCCACCGACCTGTTGTTCCGAAGCCAGGAAATCCTCGTGCCGCTGTACGACGCGATCTCGCGCCAGGCGGTACTTGCCGCTGACGCGCCACGCGTGGCCGGCTTTCTGGGCAAGAGAATAACGCCTGCGCTGGCCCAGGAGATCGGCTCGCGACTGTCCACGCGTATCGAGGGCCGCTGCATCAAGCACTCTATGGGAGCGGCTGGGGTGAAGGTCTACGACAAGTTCTCCCGTGTGCTGCGCGTGGAGACCACCGTCAATGACGTGAGTTTTTTCAAGCACCACCGCAAGGTGGAACACAGGGACAGGTACAGCACGCGCGAGTTGGCGCCCCTGAAGAAGTCCATCTACAGCCTGATCGATCTGCGCGAGATCTTGCTGGGCTGCAACCAGCGCTACCTGGCGTTCCTCTCCAGTCTGGACGATCCCAGCGCCGGTGCGCGTGATCTGCAGCGCCTGAGCCAGCAGCGCGTGGGCAGTGACCCCTCCGTCAAGGGTCTCAATTTCTTCAACGCCACTGACCATGCGCTGCTGCGAACCTTGCAGCACGGCGAGTTCAATATCCACGGTTGGCGTAGAGGCGACTTGATAGCGAAGCTCGACATCACGCCATCGGCGATGTCGCGCCAACTCAAACGCTTGCACCTGCTCGGCCTGATCAAGAAAGTCACGCATACCTATCGCTATTACCTCACCCGACTTGGACGTGCAGCCATCGCAGCAGCTTGTTCGTTGACGCGATTCAACATCGTTCCGGCCATGGCTGCCACGCATTGAAGTCTTTGCAGGAAATGTCAAAACCAATCCGGTTAGGGACTAAGCCGGCAGAGCCGGAACCAAACAAGTAATACGATTGCCGGCGAACTGATGG
>CAYOLO010000056.1:0-1692 GCA_964404855.1 uncultured Gammaproteobacteria bacterium | reverse complement strand
GTAAGCTTCCGGCAATGTACATCTTGTGAGGGGGTTTTGGCGGTGCAAGGTTTGCGCCCATGACACGCACCGAACGACGCGAAGCCATGCTGGCCCATGTGGCCGCGTGGCAGCAGAGCGGCCAGAGCCGCAAGGCGTATTGCGCCGAGCACGGCCTAGCCATCAACACGCTGCATCACTGGTGCGCCAGGAGCCGCCGCGCAGGTCCTCGCACGGGCTTCGCACCGGTGGAAGTCACAGCGCCACCTGGTCTTGAACTGCATTACCCCAACGGGGTGCGCCTGCTGCTGCCTGCGGGCACGGTGCTGGAACAAGTGGCCGCGTGCATACGCCTGTGCTGAGCGCATGCTCTCGCTCACCAGCGCGCACCGCTACCTCTTGCGCCGCGCGCCCACCGACATGCGCAAGGGCGTGGACACGCTCTGCGGCGTGGTGCGCGATGAGCTCGGTCGCGATCCGCTCAGCGGCGAGGTCTTCGTGTTCATCGGGTCGCGCAGGGACCGCATCAAGCTGCTGCTCTACGAGCATGGCGGCTACGTCTTGTGGTGCAAGCGGCTTGAGCGCGGCACCTTGGAGCTCCCGCACGGCGAAGGCGCGGTGCGCATGAGCTGGCAGCAACTGGTGCTCATGATCGAAGGCGTGCCGCTGGTGCAGCCGCGCGCCAGGCTGCGCTGGCAACAAGCGCAGATCACCACGCCCTGTTGACAACGGCTCATAACTGGATCTTGACAAAGCGCGTGCGCGATCGGATGTTCGCGCTGTGGTCGAGCACATCACCATCGATACCGAGTTGAGCATCGTTCTCTCGCGCGAGGAATTGCGCAAGCGCGATGAGCGGATCGCCCAGCTCACCTTCCAGCTCGAGCAGCTCAAGCGCTTGATCTACGGAACCAAGAGCGAGCGCTTCGTCCCGACCGATCCCGGACAAGCCACGCTCTTCAGCGTCGAGGCCGCTGCCGCACCGCCCACCGAGCAGGTCACCTACACCAGGGAGAAGCCGCAAGGCAAGCAGCAGCCCGTGCGCGAGGCCATCGCCGCGCACCTGCCGCGCGTGGAGGAAGTGATCGAGCCGAAGGACCTTCCGCAAGGCGCCAAGAAGATCGGAGAGGCGATCCAAGAGACCCTGGAGTACAGGCCCGCCGTGATCGAGGTGCGCAAAGTGGTGCGGCCCAAGTACGTGCATCAGGAGCGCATCCTGATCGCGCCGCTGCCCGCGCAGCCCTTCCCCAGGAGCAACCTGGGCGCAAGCCTCGCCGCGCACATCTGCGTGAGCAAGTTCTGCGACCACATCCCGCTCTACCGCCAGCGCGCGCAGCTGAGGCGCGCCGGCTTGGAAGTGAGCGACAGCACCATGGGCGGCTGGTTCCAGGCCACGGCCACCTTGCTCGAACCCTTGGGCGATGCGTTGCGCAACGAGGTGCTCACCGCCCACTACCTGCAAGTGGACGAGAGCCCCATCCCCGTGCAGGAGGACCATCAGCAAGGATCGCTCAAGCGCGGCTACCACTGGGTCTATCACGCGCCGCTCACGCGCACGGTGCTCTTCGACTATCAGAGCGGTCGCGCAGCGAAGTTCCCCGAAGAAGTGCTCAACGACTTCCGCGGCGCCCTGCAGACCGATGGCTACGGTGGCTACGACAAGCTCATGCAACGCGAAGGCATCACGGCGCTGGCCTGCATGGCCCATGCGCG
>CAYOLO010000055.1:0-1724 GCA_964404855.1 uncultured Gammaproteobacteria bacterium | reverse complement strand
CCTCCGCCGCCGGAACCCGAAGATCCCCACCCGCCCTGCGAGGAGGATGAAAACGAATGCTGTGGGGCGGAGAGCGAAGCCGGAAGTAGTGAGGAAGCGTCGTGCTGTCCCGACGAGGCGTCCGAGGACTCCGCCGAAGCCTCCGACGAATCGGCCTGTTGTCCGGATGACGCCAGCGAAGCCCCCGTGCGATACTTCAATGGCGAGGTCCAGATCGCCGTCACCGACCTCTCGGCCGGCGGCTACGGCAAGCGCTGGCAACATCGGCGGATCTACAGCAACCGCCTCACGGCCAGTGCCGATCTGGGAAACGGCAATAACTGGCTGGTCGAGACGTGGCCATATCTCGTCGAGCATCCGGACGGATCGGTCACGGTCGTGCGCGGCACGCGCGGTACGCTGTGGTTCGACCTGGTCGACCAGACCTACGTCGGGCGCTACGGCGCCTTGTCCACCTTGATCCACGACACGGAAAACGCTTGCTTCGTGCTGACCCTGCCCGGCGGCCAACAGTACCGCTTCCACGACTTCGAGCAAATCCAGTTCCCGCAAGGGGCGTTTGCCAGTCACCTCACCCGTGGCGGCCAGGTGACCGCCGTCACCGCCTATACGGCCGGCGAGCGGATCGAGGAGATCCAGCGCAGCACGGGCGACGGCGCGAGCACGCAGACACAATCGTTCCGGTACACGTACAGCCCCGAAGGCCGCATCGCCTCGGTCACCCTCCGCCAGCGCGCCGGCGAGGAGGACTGGACCGATCTCCGCCGGGCCGCGTATGACTACTACGGGGTGGACGAACCGTTCGGCAACGAGCGGGACTTGAAACGGGCCGCGACGCAGGTCCCGGACGGAACCGGTTGGGCCGACGCGACGGTGCGTTACTATCGCTACTACCAGCCGGAGGCCGAGCACGGCTTTCCGCACGGCCTGAAATACGTCGTCGGGCCGGAGCCTTACGCCCGCATGCTCCAGGACGGCTTGCAGCCGCTCGAACAGCCCGACGCCGTCGTGGCCCAGTACGCCGACCAGTATCTCGAGTACGACGACCAGCAACGCGTGACGCGCGAAGTGCGGGACGGCGGCGCGCGGAGTTACACGTTCGACTACACCGCCAGCGAGCACAGCGACGCCTACGATCACTGGAAAATCCAGACGGTCGAAACGCGGCCGGACGGCAGCGAGCACGTCGTGTACACCAACTACATCGGACAGATCCTGATCAAAGAACTCCGCGCGGGTTCGCAGCGCTGGATCGAATCCCGCACCTACGATGCGGACGGCCGGCAGATCGAGCATGCTCGGCCGTCGGCGGTCCTCGACTATGACGATGCGTACGCTGACTTGAACGTGACGCTCAACACCGATGCGGGCCTGATCCACGTGACCGACTATTACGCCGAAACGGCCGGCGTCGGGGCGCGGGGCCGGGTGCAGTACCGGAAGATCAAGCACGGCAGCGCGGGCGAGCCGATCAAACAGGCCGCCTTCGAGTACGCCACGCACACGGCCGGCGGGGTCACGGTCCATCCGGTCGCTAAGCGGACCGAGTTCCGCCACGACGACGGCAGCGGCGCGACCGACACCGTTTACGACTACACGTGGCATTCCGGCACCATCCAGATGCAGCAGCGCACGACCTCCCTGCCCGCCGTGGCGGCCTCGCAAAACGGCTCCGGCACGTCGGCCACCCGCGTCGAACGGTTCGACGCCAACGGCAACCTGGT
>CAYOLO010000054.1:0-1729 GCA_964404855.1 uncultured Gammaproteobacteria bacterium | reverse complement strand
GCGCGTACATGAACGATGCTAGTTTCGGCGGGAGCCGCAGGGTCGTTTTCGCCGTCGCTGACGCCAGCGACGTGTTGGGCGATGACCCAACAGGATACAGTGATGAACTCCTGCTGGATTACATCAACGACATCGTGATTCCGCAATTCAGCTAATATCGAAACACCCCCACGGGGAAAACCTGGCGCATCGAACGGTTCGGTGCGCCAGGACATGACTGCAAGGTGCGCTGCTGGCAAAGGAGAAGCAGATGGAAACAAAGAATCTGAAAATTAAGAGTGTGCACGTTTTCGGTGTCTTCTTCGAAGAAGACACTGGAATGATGCACCGGGCCTATTGGCCCGGCGGTTGGGAGCCCCGGGCCGGGGATATCATCCCGGTCTACGTGAAGAGCGTAGGAACAGGAGGGAGAGTGGATTATGCGACCACCCTCCCCCCGCAGTGGGCTGACGGTACACGAAAGACGTGCGTGTACTCAACGACACGGGTCGGACGCAAGTCTGCCCCCGATATTTACGAAAAGGAGACTGTGGAGTTCGTTTTTCGCAATCCCCCAAACGTCTGGATGAGGATCGTCGATGGAGTGGAGTATCCCCACTCCGCTGAAGATCCGAAGGACCTGCACGCCAACGTGGATGATTGGAATCGTGGCCAATCAGCGCGCTATCTGTTTGGTAGACTGCGCTGATTAGTCGCCGTACAGCGCAGCCCCCGATGCGCCAAGCCGGCCAGGCCCCCCGACCTGGCCGGCTTCTCCAACAAAAAAAAGGCCCGTGAGCAGGGTGTGCTCACGGGCCTTTCTTCTCGTCCAACAAACAGTTAGCCTCACAACTCTGGGCTTAGCTCAGCCCATCCACCACGAACCGCACAATCTGCGCATCAACCACAGACTGGGGCGGGTCCAACGGCCCGGGGCCTACCGGCGCCAGCGAATGTCCCGCATTCGCCACCAGCACCAGCTCAGATGAACACCCGCGACGCCTCACCACGTATCGCCGCCCCCGAATCCGTGCGACACGCAGCGCGTGCGGTTGGCAGCACGCACAAGAGACTGACCACCACGTGTGGCCATCCGTGCGTCGCCGACCGACAGTGGGTCGTGCCACCAGGAGGCGCCCATCACCGCCGGGCACGCATACCCCGGATTCTCCTCTGGCAGCGCCAGGGCAAAATGCAGGTGCGGCCCGGTTGTGTTCCCTGTCGCGCCGCTCAATCCAATTACCTGCCCGGCCGTCACCGCCATCTGGCCAGGGGTAATTTCCACGCTGCGCAGATGAGCATACACGGTGAACCCGAAGCGGTGCCGCAGTATGACCCGCACTCCCCACGGGCCGCGGGAGTTCCCAGCCCGCCACACTACCCCGTCTGCTGCCGCCACTACTGGTGTACCCGGCGCGCAAGCGTAGTCAATGCCCTCATGGCCGGCCAGACCAAATCGGCGGTACGCCGCCGGCCGCTCTCCGAAAAACTGCGTCACCGGCGATCCCCCCACCGGCGCCAACAGTACAAGCTCTCCTGCCATTTCAACTTTGCTCATCAATCAGTCTCCTCTACGGCGTTGGCGTCGGCGTTGGCGTCGGTATGGTGGTGGGGGTAGGGTGACTCGACCAGTAATCATGCGCCTGGCCGGGCGTTGACAGATATGATGTACTGTATGTCGAACCGTTCCACTGACTACTCCCGGTCACGCTCGACCATGACCTACTGACAATCAGGGTTCCGTCAGCAT
>CAYOLO010000053.1:0-1731 GCA_964404855.1 uncultured Gammaproteobacteria bacterium | reverse complement strand
CCTCGTGTTTGGCCCTTCCGTCATCCGGCAAGGGCATAGAACGCGGCGGATTCGAGACGCGGGATAGGTTTCTGGGCGCTGTGGGTTACGGGTGCGCCGGACATGAAGTGGCAGTAACCTGGGCGGAGCGACTCGGCCCATAGTTCGACGCGGAGCTGATTGATCAGCTGTGCCGTGGTGCGGCGGGGCGGGGGCGCGTGGCGCCGCCAGGCCGGCAGGGGCAGCATATCGAGGTGCTCGATGTGGGCGGCGGCGAGGAGCAGCATCGCGTAGGCCGCCACAGCCAGCGCGGGAACCTGCCGCACGGCATTCGGATTGCGTACGCGCGCCTGGCCAACCCCCAGCAGGGTCTTCTGATCCCGGAAGTTCACCTCGATCCCCCATCGCCACAGATAGGCCTGTAGCACCTGCTCGATGGGCTGGTTGGGGTCGGTGCAGATCAGATAGGCCGGCTTGCGATAGAGGACGCGACCACCCTTGTGGAGTCGATACCCCAAGGGAGCGATCACGATGAGCCGCAGGGGGCGCCCGGCCCCCGCCACGCGCCAGCGAAGATCGGTAAGGGTCTTAATCTTGAACGAGTGCCGGCGGCCCGCCGCGAAGGCTTCGACGGTTTGCTGCGGGTAGGCGTCCTGCTGGCGGATCTCTTCAGGCGTGGGCAGCGCAGGGCCATACCAGCGCGGATGGCCACCGCGGGAAGACGGATCGACCGGCGGTGGCGCCTGATGGAGCTTGGCATCGCCACGGATTCTGCCGATGACGACCGCCTGCGGCGGGGCGTTCTTCAGGAAGGTCCGGTTGGTGAAGCGGCCATCGACCGTGATCCAGAGAGGCCGGGTCTGTCCTTCGGCGCGGCGCTGCTCAACCAAGCTCTCCAGGCGCGCAACCGCCTGACGATTGATGTTCAGTTGCTTCTGCTGCTCACGGAAGGTGTTCCACGCGGCATCGTCGGCCCCCTTGCGCGGCCGGGTGGCGGTGGGTGCCTGAACGAAGTCGATCGGCAGCGTCCGTGCCGCGCCATCAGCGCCCTCGGGCAGTACGGCCGAAAGCTGCACGACCCGTTGCGCCCAGACGAAGGTGTTGGCAAAGGGTGGTCCGAGCGGGTCCAACCGCCAGGCGGTGCCTGGGATCTTGCGGCCGCGCTTGCGCAGCAGGGAGTCATCCAGGGCGAGCACCAGCGGCTTGTCCGGGTCCAGACGCGCCTCCACGCCGCGGCGGACCGTGTGAAACAGCGGCTGTGGATCGACGCGATCAGCCGCATAGAAGCGGTAGTCGGCGGTCCAGTCGCCGAACTGCCCTGCGGTCGTGCAGAGCAAACCGCTGATGGTGTGTTCGCCCAGACAGACGAGTTGAGCCAGTAGGTGGGCGCGCAGACGCTCGGCCCCGCGTTGCTGGGCACAGACGGGGCCCGCCTGTTGGAGGAGTTGGTCGAACGCGTCGATCAGCGGGTGGGCTTTTTTTTAGCGCCGAAGGGAGCCGCGGGCGTCTGCGTCCTGGAAAGGTGCAGGTGCTGCCGATCTTCGATGGCCCACTCCACCACCTCGCCCTTCTGAAAGTCCATGGCCTCGGCGATGGGGGTGGGAAAGTTGATGTACCACTGGTTGGTGCCACGCTTCCGTTCGATGAGTTGAACCTTGGTGGGATAGCCCATGACTAGCTCCTTTTGCTACATAGTATATATACTAGGCCACAAAGTGCAAGTACAGAAGGGCGAATACTGAGCACAATCAC
>CAYOLO010000052.1:0-1737 GCA_964404855.1 uncultured Gammaproteobacteria bacterium | reverse complement strand
CTAGCGGTTCGTAAGCCGATAATCCGCTTGCCTTTTCTGGAGTGAACGCAAGGATACCCTGGATCACTTTGCAGACGCTCCCCAAGATGGCGAGGACCAATAACGGCATGGCTCCCACATGACGAGCGAGACCGCCCTTTCAGGAACTCCCGTCATGCTCGACCCAAGAGAGATTCCACGAGCCAGAAAACGGCTCGCCTTCGATTACCTCCTCCGGCACGTCCTTCGCCCCCGCGCCAAGCAGTTCCCCGATGCCAGGCAACGAGACGGCGACTACACCGTCGCCGACGCCGTGCTTTCGGCCCTCGCCATGTTCTCCTTGAAAGACCCCTCGCTGTTGGCCTTTCAAAACCGCCGTAACGATCAGAACATGAAAACCGTCTACCGCATCGAGAACGTCCCCAGCGACACGCAAATGCGCGAGATCCTCGATCCGCTGGAACCCGATCTACACCGCCCCCTGTTTCAAGACGTCTTTCGCCAATTGCAACGTGGAAAGGCGCTCGAACCGTTCGTCTTCTACCAAGGCAGCTACTTGTTGTCGCTGGACGGCACGGAATACTTCTCGTCCGAGAAGGTCCATTGCCCGTGCTGTCTGCAACGCAAACACAAGAACGGCCAAGTCACTTATTACCATCAGTTGCTCGGCGCGACGATGGTCCATCCCGATCATCGAGTCGTGATCCCGTTCGCCCCCGAGGCGATCGTCCAACAGGACGGCCAGACGAAAAACGACTGCGAACGCAATGCCTCCAAGCGGCTGTTGGAGAAGATCCGCCGGGAACATCCCCAGCTGAACCTGACGATCGTGGAAGACGGCTTGGCCAGCAACGCGCCGCACATTCGCTTGCTGAAGCAGTTGAAATTCCACTTCATCCTCGGCGCCAAACCGGACGATCATCAGCATCTGTTTTCCGCAGTCGAGCGTGCTTCGCGCGAAGGCCGCCTGACGACGTTGCGTTGGACCGAACCCGGAAAGGGCCTTCAAGCCGCCGTCCAGTGCGAGATTCGCTTTGTGAACGAAGTTCCACTGAACCAGGCGAACGAGGACTTGCGGGTGAACTTCCTCCAGTACACGGAGTACGATGCTCAAGGCCGCGTGTTGAAGAGATTCAGTTGGGTCACGGATTTCACGATCACCGCGGAGAACGCCAAATGGCTGATGCGTGGCGGCCGCAGCCGTTGGAAGATCGAAAACGAGACGTTCAACACCTTGAAGAATCAGGGGTATCACTTCGAGCACAACTACGGGCACGGCCAGCAACATCTGTCGGTGGTGTTGGCGATGCTGATGATGCTGGCGTTCCTGCTGGATCAGGTGCAAGCCCTTTGCTGCCCAAAGTTCCAAGCGGTGCGAGCGAAGTTTTCGAGTTTACGTTTGGTGTGGGATTACATGCGTTCTCATTTTCGGCATTTCGTGTTTGCGTCCATGGAGCATCTGTACGAGGTGATTTTGTCGGATGCAGGGAAAGCTTTACCGGCACCTTGTTTTGGCCGCCGCTACGCCCATGACGATGATTGGTAGCCGCTTTGCTTCCATGACGTTTTTCTTCTCGCCCATGGCGTCTTGCGCTAGCGGTGCGCACTGGCAGTGCCGTTTTTCCGTGTTTTCTTGCCCCTCGTTGGGGCTGAATGTCCCCTTGGGCGAGGCTGGCGCTTGGCCGCCCTCGTTTCGAATACCCAACCTACTTAACAAGCAAAGTCACATGCCCAACCATCTGTCCAGGGACCAGACAG
>CAYOLO010000051.1:0-1765 GCA_964404855.1 uncultured Gammaproteobacteria bacterium | reverse complement strand
TCAGCGTGGACGAGATGACCGGCATCCAGGCACTGGAGCGCATCGCCGCAGACCTACCCATGTCCGCGAGCAAGCCCCTTGCACGGGAATTCGAGTACAAACGGCATCACTAGTGTCCGGTTAGATATCGAACAAATTCAATTGGTTAAACTGGATGGGTGCAATGGTTCTGTTGGTACTGGGCTGTAAGGCGCATGAAATCTCGGTTTTCTCGAAGACCGAGACCGACAAGATCTGTAGCAAAGTGTAGAGCGAGGCATCGAGGTGAAGCTCCTTTTTGACGATAGCGATCAGCACATAGGTGGCGACGGCGCACCAGATTTGCGTCTTCACCGCGTTCTCGCTCGTGCCCAAGAAGCGCTTGATGCGCAGATGCTGCTTGATCCATTTGAAGAACAGTTCGACCTGCCAGCGACTCTTGTACAGCGCGGCAATAGTCAAGGGCGGCAGTGCCGTGTTGTTGGTCAGAAACACCAGTGTCTTGCCAGACTCCGCGTCCTTGAATCGGATGCGCCGCAGATGTTCCGGGTAGTCCTTGGACACGTAATACCCATTGAGGCGGATCGACTGATCGCAAACCACCCCCGTTGTGCGATCGGTCGTCGTCGAATAGACGCGCCGGGCATTCATGCCACGCTTGGCTCGGGTCACAAAGAACGCGCCAGCCTGATGCATCGTGAAGAGTCTCTCGAAGTCCAGATAGCCCCGATCCATTACGTAGAAGGCACCCGCTTCGACGGGCAAGATGTCGAGCACATTGACATCGCCCATCTTGCCGTCGCTGATGTGGATGAAGGTCGGGATGTTGCCGCGCAAATCCAGCAGCGTATGCATCTTCACCGCCGCCTTGGTGGAACGAAACGGCGCCCAGTCGAACAGGCTCAGGCACAGGTCGATGGTGGTCGAGTCCAGCGCATAGACCGTCGCATCGAGGTCCAGGCCGGTCGGCTCCTGGAGGTAGAGCGCGCGGGCTCGGGCGATCAGACGCATCGCCAGCGCGTGGTAGATGCGCCAGTCGCGCTGATTCAATGCGTCCGAGAGCGTCGAGCGGGCAGGCACACCCGACAGCCCCATGTGAAAGAGCTTGCCTTGGTTGGCCGTCAGGCACGACTCGATGTCGCGCAAGGATTCCCGCCAGGTCAGTTGCGCGAAGGCCATGACGCGAAACAGGTCGGCGCACTCCAGGGTGCGCACGCCGCAATCGCCACCATGCCGGTCGATGATGCGGCCGAAGGTCTTCCACGGCACGTACTCCATGACCTGCGCAAACAGCGTCCTGCCTATGTTCATGCTCCACCCCCGCGTCACAAAACGCAGAAGGATCGCAAATGTTCACGCCGACGGGGCATGACGGCAGGCAGTACGCCAGAAAATGGTTTCACGGGGTGATTCGCTTTGAAAAATTCAAATCGTGGACACCCTTCGATCGATCAAATCCCGCTTCCTTGCTGACTTTCCAGCAAGGACGATGAAAATTTACCGGACACTACTGATTCAAAACACACAACGAATTCATCCCAGATTTTCCATTAGCCCCTCTCCGGCGGGCGAGCGAGGTAGGAACGAGAGCGATAGCAAAGCGATGACGCCTGCCACAGGGATATCCCCTCACCTCGGCCCTCTCCCGCCCACGGGAGAGGGAGTAAACCAGCGTGCATGTCGGCCGGCCTGTCTAATGGGAAAGCACTGTTTCATCCCAGCTTGGTTATTCGCTGAATTCGATCGCGTCGCGCCCACTGTAGCGCCGGCTTCCAGCCGGCTTTGT
>CAYOLO010000050.1:0-1787 GCA_964404855.1 uncultured Gammaproteobacteria bacterium | reverse complement strand
CTTTGGTAAGAGTAAAAGGCACAGGTTGCAGGATACTTGTATCTATGCCAAAACAGCTTACCGTGTTGGCAGGGGCCAGGTCGCTTAGGCGGGCATACTCAACTACCGCCTGGTTGTTTTGGCGGTAGTTATAAGTGAAATGAATATTTTCCTTATCGTCTAAATTAATATTGGAGCGGGCAGTAATAATAGGAGGGAGTAAAAATTTTCTTGTTCTAATAATGTTCCTGTTGTTATCAAAATTGATAAAGTACTTATCATTGCTAAAAATTTGATTGTATAAAAAAATACTATGATTTTGCTGATTATAATCAAATGTGAAGTATGCACCGTCAAGAATTACTGCCGGATCTGTTTTGTAATAAGAGGCGTAGATAGCATTTAAAAACTGATCCAAACTTAGATTATATGTATAATTTGATTCTAACAGACCATAGGGTCCGCCTATTATCATATTGCCCAGGACTGAAAACCCGTTTCGATAGTCTGCCTGGAAATATTTTGCCATAATCCCTTTTATGGACGTATCTGCGGCTGTTGACTTGAAACTGATATTTCCTATTAAGGAACCGCTATTAGCATTCAGTGCAGTCAGCACGGGAAATCTGCTAGGCGTGTTTACGTTGATATTTGATATAAAAAAAAGAGTATCTTTTTTTAAAGCAAAGCCATCGCATATACGGCTTGTTGCTAAGAGATAATTCTTCTTAAAAGCCTTGCTCCATTGTATTGTGCCGTTCAGATCTAATTTTGTAATAACCTCTGAGGGGTTTTGATTATCTAATCCAAATGTTGCAGAAAAATATATGGCGTCATTCGTGATGAGGATATTTTTATAATTTCTTGCACCTGTAGAATACCCTGCATGAAATTGTGATAACCGGTAACGATTAGCCCATAATAAATTTACATTAGTGTCAATCCTGCAAAGAAAGAGGTCGCTGCTACTTCCCCACACTCCATTGCAAATTAAAGTTTCCCCCGGTGCCTCACTTACATTATAGATGGGTAAAATCGTATTACCGGTGGTGTAAAATCTTTTTGCCAAAATAATACTGTCACCCCAATTCGTTTTGAATATAGATATACCTCTTGCCGGGTTTGAAGATTGGTTAAAAAATCCTACAAAAAAAATTTTCCCAGACGTGTCTTCCCGAGTTAACAGCTCAGCATTGTTGTAATTAAAAAAATACTTTATTCTTATGCTTGAATCAGCACAATATTTTTTTTGGCTGATGGATTTGAATTCAGCTATAAATAAAAAATAAAGTATTATAAATAAAAATCTTTTCATACAAGAACAGCAGCATGAATTCCTGCTGCTGTTGTTTTGGGTGATCTATTGCAGATTCCAGTATTCTGTAACATAATTATTATTTCCGCTGGCATTATCCCAGTTATCACCCGGTCCATTAATAGTATAAATACAGCCAGTATGTCTGTTTCGATAGCGCACCAGCCATTGACCACTGTTAACAGTCATTTGCCGCAGTTCTATGACATCGCAGCAGGCAGCGACAGTAGGTGCATCTGTCCCAGGCGTGCCACTGCCTGGAACTTTCCCAAAAAGAGGAGTACTACTTTGATCATCCCATAACCTGCTTGTTGAATGTGTTACAGCTCTATATTCTACTTGGTGATAATCAGTCCCGGTAAAACCACCCGGAAGTGTACAAACCACATAGGCACCAGCTACAGTGGTATAAGTTTGCCCGGAGCTTGCCGGGTTTACCCATGCCTGGTCAATCCTGTCGCAGGGATATGTAAACACATCATTCTGATTTGTG
>CAYOLO010000049.1:0-1788 GCA_964404855.1 uncultured Gammaproteobacteria bacterium | reverse complement strand
CTTTGGTAAGAGTAAAAGGCACAGGTTGCAGGATACTTGTATCTATGCCAAAACAACTCACCGTATTGGCAGGGGCTAAATCGCTTATGCGGGCATATTCAACGACAGCTTTATTATTTTGTCGGTAATTATAAGTAAAGTGAATATTTTGTTTGTCATCAAAATTAAGCGATGAACGAAAACCACCTATTGCAGGTAAAAGGAATTTTCTGCTGCGCAATATGCCATCATATTCTACAAATGTTATAAAATATTTATTATTACTAAATGCCTCATCAATTAAAAAAGCATGTTGCTTAGAATTATTAAAGTCAAATGTAAATTCGTTGCCAATTGCATTGTTATTTTGATAATAGAAATTATTTATCGGGTTTAACCCATTATTCAAAGTAAGATTAAAAAATAAATTTGATCCATAACTCGGTGTTCCGTTAGGAAGGGGAACACACATTGTGCCAGTTATCGAAAACGAATTGTCGTTATTTGATTTAATAAATTTAGCAATTATTCCCTTCAATGTATTATCGGGCACTATTTTATATGTATTATTTTCAATAAAAGATCCATCAGAATCCTTAAGTTTAGTAATCGCAAAATACACATTAAGGACTTGTCCTGATATATTAGACACCTCAACAATATTTGATACAAACAGAACGGTATCATTGTATAAAACAGGTACATCAGAAATACTATTGCCTATAAAAGGACTAGTCTTACGAAAGCTTTTACTCCATAGGATACTTCCATTTAAGTCAAGCTTTAAAATAATATTATATGTATTTGGATTGCTATTACTATAAAATATTGTATTTGCATAAATAGCGTTATTAGTTACAAAGATATTTTTGATGGTACCCTGCCCGTTATTAAAGCCTGAGTGCAGCTGAGACAGTCTGTATCGCTTTGACCATAGCAAATTACTATTTGTATCAATTCTGCAAATCAACAGGTCACTACTATTACCCCAACCACCTGTACATATTACAGAACCACCGGGGGCATCAAAGCTATTAACAGCCGTAGTTGTTGTATTATTTAAATAAAATCTCTTGCTCCAAAAAATACTATCACCCCAGTTTGTCTTGAAAACTATTATACCTCGCTGAGGGCTGACAGATTGATTAAAAAACCCGACAAAAATATTTCTACCAGTTGTGTCTGGATTATTAAATAATTCAGCATTGTTATAACCAAAATTAAATTTTATCCTAATGCTTGAGTCAGCACAAAATTTCTTTTGACCAGACAATTTAAAAACTGTCAAATAGGAGAGATATAAAATTATAACAAATATTATTTTCATACTATTAAAAGCAGCGGGACTCTTTCCGCTGCTTTTTTTCGTTAAAAAATTAAAGGTTCCACAATTCGGTAACATAATTACCTCCCCAATTTTGAGGAGGGGTTCCTGAGATGAAAGTACAGACTGTACTATATATGTTCCTGTATCGAACTAACCATTTACCAGAGTTTGGAAGCATATCCCTAAGATCCAACACATCACAACACGAATACATGGTCGCAGATAGTGTACCAGGATTACCGCTACCTGAAACTATGCCTAGTTTAACAGAACTTGTCTGATCATCCCATATATCACTTGAATTGTTATCTACTGCTCTATATTCAACCTGATGCTGGGTAGTGCCTATAAACCCAAAAGGAGGTGTACAAGAAACATACGCCCCAACAATAGTGGTACAGTTATTATAACCTGTGTTCGGATTTATCCATGCCTGGTCAATCCTGTCGCAGGGATATGTAAACACATCATTCTGATTTGTG
>CAYOLO010000048.1:0-1790 GCA_964404855.1 uncultured Gammaproteobacteria bacterium | reverse complement strand
GGCATTACTCGACCGCCTCCAGCCGCTTGCGCATCAGGCGTCCGCTTTCGCGGGCTCGGGAGCAGGCACGGCCGGCGCTTCGTCTACGGACTTGAGCAGGCTCTTCGAGAGGTGTTTGCGAGCCAGCGCGGCGAGCACCCGGTCGGCAATCCGTGGCGGCAGAACGTCCGGCCACTTGACCACGGCCTGGTATGTGACCCCGATCTGTTTGGCCGCTTCAGAGACGGTTCCGCCCAGCAATTCGATGGCGCGTGTCTTGAGCATGATGCACATTGAACCACAGTACAGCGCAAGACGCAACCGTCTTTCAGCGGGCGCGGCCGTGCGTCGGCGCGGCGGATTTTTTCCGATTCGATGTGAACTCCGGTTGACATCGGAACATAACTCTGGTTTAATACCTCAACTGCTCACGCACGGAGGCCCAGTTGACATCCTCCCGGCCCTAAAGGACCGGGATTCCCTCTACAGGCGCTCGATGTCCCGAGCGGGCAAGCAGGTTCAAAGCAGCGTTCACATCACGATCATGCGAAGCACCACAGTCCGAACAAACCCACTGCCTTATTCCAAGACCTGCGATACCTTTCGGCCGCGAGTCGGGCAGTGCGCCGCAACTCGAACAGGTTTGGGAGGAAAACGACTCGTTCACTTCCTCGTACCAAGCCCCGTGCGCAATCGCTTTGTAGCGGAGCATGTTTCGGAAGGACGACCAGCTTGCATCGAGAACGGACTTCGCCATGCTGGTCTTGGCGAGTCCGGCCGCGCTCACGTTGCCCACGGCGATGTAGTCGAAGTCTCGAACGATGCGGGCCGAGACTTTATGCAGGAAGTCGCGGCGAGCGTTGAGGACGCGGCCGTGAATACGGGCGGCGTGCCGCTTCTTGCCGGCCCGCTGCGCAGCGGCGAGCTTCGATTCCAGCTTGCGCAGGTGGCGCGGGTTGTCGATCTTCTCGCCGGTCGAGAGCGCGGCGAATTCCTTCAGGCCGAGATCGATTCCGACACCGCGCACCGGCTCACGAGCGTCAGCGGCGGCGACTTCGACAACTATGTTCAGAAACCAGTTTCCACGAGCATCGCGCGAGAAGTTCGACCCGTCCTTGATCTTGCCTTCTGGCAGCGGCCGGCTGTTGAACACGCGGAAGGTGTTGCCGGCGAACCGGAAGGCATCGCCACTGCGCTTCAGGTCGCGCCCCTTGAACGGCACCCATCCAAGGGAACGTCGACCACGGTAGCGCAGGAACGGCCGTCGGTGCTGCTGGCGCGATATGGCGTACTGCTCGCAGACGGCGTTGATCGCGCCCGAGTGCAGGCCGAGTTCCGCGCTGCTGCCGGCCGTGAGCTTGTTCAGGTCGAAGCCGGTAAGCCATTTCCGACCGAAGCGCAGCGCGTCTTTCTGCCGGTCGTTGCAGTAGTTCCAGACGAAGTTCACCGCTCTGGACTGCTTGTTCAGCAGCCCGTTCAGGGATTTCACCCGGTAACGGTAGACGAGGATCACTTGTGCTTGCGCAAGTATTCGTCCACCGCGCGGCGGACGTGCTCGGCCACTGATAACCCGGTCTTGTCTGCTAGCGCACGCAGCGCCGCAACGACTGGCTCGGGCAAGAATACGTGTGTGCGCTTCATGCACACATCTTACCACAGGAATGCGCCCCTTCGGGCCGCGCTCCTATCCCTCCCCGGCATGAATGCCGGGGTCTCCCGGAGCATCCAATGACCGAAGCCCTCGCCGATCTCCCCCGGCTCGCCGACAGCCCGCAGGCGGCCGCCGACGGGTTCCGCGCGCAGTTGCAGCA
>CAYOLO010000047.1:0-1815 GCA_964404855.1 uncultured Gammaproteobacteria bacterium | reverse complement strand
GGCACTGAGAAGGGCCAGCCTGATCCGGGCAAGGCGCTCGACTTGCTGGCGAAGCCGGAACTAGCGGACCTGATCTGCGAGCGCGAGAGCCTGTATGGCTAGGCCGACCAAGTTTCAGCCCGAGTACATCGAACAAGCGGAGAAGCTTGCGCGGCTCGGGGCCACGGACAAGGAAATCGCCGACTTCTTCGAGGTTCACGAGGCGACCTTGAACCGCTGGAAAGGCGATCATCCGGGGTTTTGCGAGTCCCTAAAAGCGGGCAAGGCAGAAGCAGACGATCGGGTCGAACGGTCGCTATATAGCCGTGCCATCGGCTACAAGCACGATGCGGTCAAGATGTTCAGCACGCCGGCCGGGGTGGTGAGCGAGCCATACGTCGAGCACTACCCGCCTGACACGACGGCCTGCATCTTCTGGCTGAAGAATCGGCGCTCGCAGGAATGGCGCGACAAGGTATCCGCCGAACTAAGCGGCCCGGACGGGGGCGACATTCCCCTGTCGGTTGCCGTGCGCTTCGTGAAGGCCGATGGCGGAAGTTGATGCCGCGTTCCCCGACAAGCTCGCCTTCCTGTTTCAGCCGGCGCGGTACAAGGTCGCCCACGGCGGCAGGGGTTCGGCGAAGTCCTGGGGCTTTGCCAGAGCACTGCTCATACAAGCGGCGCAAAAGCCTCTCCGGGTGCTGTGTACGCGGGAAGTGCAGCGGTCGATCAAGGACTCGGTACACAAGCTGCTCTCCGATCAGATCGAGGGGCTAGGGCTTGGCAAACTCTACGACATCCTTGCCACCGAGATTCGCTGTAAGAACGGCAGCGAGTTCATCTTTGCCGGCCTGAGCACGCAAACGGTCGAGTCGATCAAGTCGTTCGAAGGCATCGACGTGGTGTGGGTCGAGGAAGCGCAGGCTGTCTCGAAACGATCGTGGGACGTGCTCACGCCGACGATCAGAAAGCCAGGCTCAGAGATCTGGGTGTCGTTCAACCCGGAGTTGGAAACCGACGAGACCTATCGCCGTTTCGTGCTGACCCCGCCGGTCGGTGCGGTCGTCGCACAGTTGAACTGGCGCGACAATCCGTGGTTCCCGCCCGAGTTGGAAGCCGAGCGTCAGGACACGCTCAAGCGCGACCCGGATTCGTACGACAACATCTGGGAGGGCGTGCCGCGCCGGTCGGTGTCGGGCGCGATCTTCGCCAAGGAGATCGACCGGGCGTACCTGGAAGGGCGGGTGCGGCCGGTCCCGTATGACCCGAAGCTCAAGGTTCACACGGTCTGGGACCTGGGCTGGAACGACAGCACGTCGATCCTGTTCGTGCAGAAGTCGCCGACCGAGATCAGGGTGGTGGACTTCATCGAGGACAGCCACCGCACGTTGGACGAGTACGCGGCCATGATCAAGCTCAGGCTGTGGAACTTCGGCACGCACTACCTGCCGCACGACGGCGACGCCAAGGAGTTCCGCACCGGAAAGACCGCGAGGGAGATTCTCTCCACGCAGTTGGGTGCGGTGCAGATCGTGCCGAACATCGGCGTCGAGCAGGGCATCAAGGCCGCTCGCATGCTGTTCGGCCAGGTGTACTTCGATGAGACCAAGGCACAGCCGCTGCTGGAGCACTTGAAGCGGTATCGCAGGAACATTCCGACGACGACCGACGAGCCGACGGCTCCGGTTCATGACGAGCATTCGCACTCAGCGGATGCGTTCAGGTATCTCGCAGTAATCGCCGACCAGTTGCGTAACGAGACCTGGGGCGCGATCAAGTACGACAACCGAGGAATCATTTGATGGCTCGCATGACCGATGACGAACTTCTGGCGCT
>CAYOLO010000046.1:0-1831 GCA_964404855.1 uncultured Gammaproteobacteria bacterium | reverse complement strand
AGTTCCTGGCTGCCGTGGCGGCTCACAAAATCCGGGCGACGGTGACGCTGGTCGGTTCGGATCGTTCTAACGTCGCGGTCGATCTGGACTGATCGTGTTCAACGCTCAGACGTTCGGGCTGCGCACGTTCGCGGCCAACACGTTCATCGGCACATCGGGGCTCGCTCCGACGACGATCTCGATCCCGATCAAGCGAGGAAGCGACATCTTCGCGCTGACCACATTCGACTACTGGATCATCAACGCCGATGACGAGTTGATCGCCTCGGGCACGGTGACGACGGACGCGGACGGACTGCTCGGGATCACGCTGTCTGCCGGGTACGCCGGGCAGACGGTCAACGTCGTGGTGAACAATCTTGCGCAGGACATGAACACTGCCGGAAAGTGGCAGAAGCAATTCGTGGTGACGATATGAACTACACCGAATTGGTCGCAGCGATCACGTCATGGTCGCACCGATCCGACGTTGCCGCGCAAGCCGACACGTTCATCCAATTGGCAGAGGCCGAGTTCAATACGCGCCTGCGGACGGTCGATCAGGAGACGGTCGCCGAGTTGGTCTGTAACACGCGCTACACGGCATTGCCGGCGGACTTCCTCGAAATGCGCGCCGTCGAGTACCTGGGCGACACGATCAGCAATCTGACCTATGCCACGCCGGAATTCGTCTCGGAGTGGCGCCGGGCGTCGCCGACCGGGGACTCCAAGGCGTACACGCTGCGGGGGTTGTACATCGAGCTTCTGCCGAACCTCGGCGCGGACGATCCCGACGTTGACGGATTCGGCGACGACGTTGCGCCGTTCCAGTCGGGCGAAGTGCCGCTGACGATCCACTACTGGGCGAAGGTGCCTGCGCTGACTGCGCTTGCGCCGACGAACTGGCTTATCAACGCGCACCCGAACCTGTACCTGTATGCGTGTCTTCGCAACGCGGCGATCTGGACGAAGGACGATCGTGGGATAGAGCGGTACACGGGGCTGCTGCAAGGCGAGTGGGACGCGCTCAGGCGCGGCGACGTGACCCGGCGGTTCGGCGGGTCGGCGATGGTCATCAGGCCGGCGTGATGGCTGGCCTGCTCGATTGGCTGTCCGAGTACGGGGCCGGGGTCAAGGAGCGCGTCGGGCTATTGGGGCGCGATCCGGTGGAGTACACGCGGCAGGCGTTGCTGGATGTTCTGCCGTCGGATGCCGAGGCGAAAGCGGCGAAGAACATGCTGATGGGCGGGGAGGTCGATCGGCAGGCGTATCAGAAGTATCTGGCGAAGATGCAGGACATGGGCAGCTTCCTCGGGTCGATCAAGGTGTACCACGGAAGCCCGCACAAGTTCGACAAGTTCGATCTGAGCAAGATCGGAACGGGGGAAGGTGCGCAGGCGTATGGGCATGGGGCGTATGTCGCCGAGTCTCCGGCCGTTGCGCAAGACTATGCCACGAGTCTCTCGGGACGACTGCCGGATCGGCTGAAAATCGACGGTAACGCGGTGCGAGGCGATTCGATTTATTCCAGAGCACTTGAAGATGTGGCCCTGATCGGCAAAGACGGTGCGCTACAAAAGCTCGACGACAACATTCGATTCAATGAGAAGTACGCCCCGGATATGGCGGCAATGTACAGGTCTGCGCGAGAAAAAATCGCAGCAGTTGACCCGGCGCGCGTGGACCTGAACCGGGGCCACCTCTACGAAGCGAATCTCCGCTGGCCCGATGCCGCACGCGAAGCCGCCGACCCGCTGGGGCCGCAGCACTTCCTTGATTGGGATGCGCCGCTGAGTAAGCAGCCGGAAGCAATCAAGAACGCACTCAGAAACTCGCAATTCGCGCCAGATGA
>CAYOLO010000045.1:0-1833 GCA_964404855.1 uncultured Gammaproteobacteria bacterium | reverse complement strand
TCCGCATGCCATGACTGATTCCAACGCCACCGATCTCGTCGTCTCCCGGGAAGAAACCCAGGCCAGGATCAACCGTTACGCCGCGGGTGCCCGCACGCCACTGCCCAGCGACCACTGGACCGTCATCGACCGTTTCGAGCAACTGGCGGCCGGCCAGCCCGACCGTACCTGCCTGATCTACCAGGGCCGGTCCCTGAGCTATGCCGAACTCGACGCCATGGCCGGGCGCCATGCCTCGCTCGCCCTGGCCTGCGGCCTCAAGGCCGGCGACGTCGCGGCGGTGATGATCGAGAACCGTCCCGAATTCTTCATCGCCTGGATGGGCCTGGCGAAGATCGGCGTCACCGCCGCCCTGATCAACACCCAGGCCCGCAACCAGGCCCTGGAGCACGCCATCCGCGAGACCCGCTGCAAACTGCTCTTCCTCGGCGCCGAATGCCTGGAACAGTTCCGGGAAACGGCGATGTGCGCCACCGGCGAAATCGAGACCTTCGTCATCGCCGACGAAACCCCGCTGCCGGCGCTGCCCGCCACCGTCGCCGACATCGCCCCCCGGCTCGCGCGACTGCCACCGCTGGCCGACGCGGCGGCGCACCGCCGCGACGTGAACTCCGGCGACGCCTGCTTCTACATCTTCACCTCCGGCACCACCGGCCTGCCTAAGGCCGCCCTCATCAGCCACCGTCGCTGGCTCGGCGTGGGCCATGCCGGCAAGGCCATCGCCGAACTCGGCCCGGACGACGTCTTCTACTGCTTCCTGCCGCTATTCCATGGCGCGGCGTTGATGTCCCTGATTTCCACGGCCATCGCATCCGGCGGCACCACCGTCGTGCGGCGCAAATTCAGCGCCAGCCAGTTCTGGGAGGACGTGAGAAAGCATCGCGTCACCGTCTTCCAGTACGTGGGGGAAATCTGCCGCTATCTCGTGAACCGTCCCGAGCAGCCCGGCGAGGACCGGCACACCCTCAAGGCCATGTTCGGCTCGGGCATGGGCATCGACGTCTGGACCCACTTTACGCGCCGCTTCGGCAGCCACTTCCGGATCTTCGAAGGCTGGGGGGCGACCGAGTCCAACGGCAACATGATGAACTACGACAACCGGCCGGGTTCCTGCGGACGCATCCCCTTCAAGGAACTGACCCATGTGCGCCTGGTGCGCTACGACCCCGAAACGGAATCCCACCCCCGCGATGGCCAGGGCCGCATGATCGAATGCCAGCCCGAGGAAGTCGGCGAGATCATCTGCCAGATTGCCAAGGCCGACGGCACCATCGTTTCCCCCTTCGAGGGCTACACCAATCCCGAGGAAACCCGCAAGAAGGTCTTGGCGGACGTCTTCGAGCGCGGCGACCTCTGGTGGCGCAGCGGCGACCTGATGCGCCGGGATGCCGACGACTACTTCTATTTCGTCGACCGCATCGGCGACACCTTCCGATGGAAGGCGGAGAACGTCTCCACCACCGAGGTCACCCAGCAGCTTTCCACCGCCTATCCGGATGCCGAGATGATCAACGTCTATGGTGTCCATGTGCCGGGTCATGGCGGACAGGCCGGCATGGCGGCGGTGGTGATGAAGGAGGGCCGGGCATTCGACGCCGCCCGCTTCTACCAGGTCGCCACCGAGCGCCTGCCGCACTACGCGGTGCCGCTGTTCATCCGCCTGAGCGACCAGGCCCAGATGACCGCCAACTTCAAGCTGCGCAAGGTGGACCTGCGCAGTCAGGGCTTCGATCCGGCCAAGGTCGGCGATCCGCTGTTCGCCCTCGGTCATCAGCAGCGAAGTTACCTCCCCTTGGACGACGCGGCCCTCGTCGCCCTGGGCATCCAGCCTTT
>CAYOLO010000044.1:0-1861 GCA_964404855.1 uncultured Gammaproteobacteria bacterium | reverse complement strand
TGCCATCCGTGCTATCCGACGCTCTCCAAAGTCCGCTGGGTACATTATTTGCTTCCTGCTGACTGCCCTACGGCCATAGCCCCTAATTGACGTGGAAAACGCCGTCGGCTATGCAGATGCCGTGATTTGTTGCTGCTGAGGTTAGAAAGGCACGGTGCGGGGTGAGCGGGGATTCTGCACGACGGCGGGACTGGGGGTGGTGGAAGCGGGAGCGGCGGAGGCGTTCTTGGTGGCGGAGTCGGACGGCGACGGCGGAACGGTTGGAAGACCGGCGGATGCTGGCGATGGCTTCGCTGCCGGACCAGCCGCTGCCGGTGGGCGGTTCGCCGGTCGCCGTCGCGGTCGGGCAGGTGGATCGGGATGCCTGGGCGGATTTGGTGTCGCTGGGCGCGGATGGACGGCTGACGGTCGCGATTAACGGCGGGAATGACAGCTGGAGCAGGACGGTAGTCAGCGACTTGGGACTGACGGCGGGCGCCCTTCATGGGCTGGCGCTGGGATTGTTCAACGACGACCTGCTGCTGGATGCGGTGATCCAACATGACAGCGGCATTTCGGTGGCGCGCGGGGATGGAACCGGACGGTTCACGCCGCTGCAGACCTGGCGCCCCGGCGGCGCCGCACCTCCGGCTCTAGCCCCTGGACTGTCAACTCTCGACTCCGCAGGCTTGGCGGTAACCTTTCTGGCTCTGGACTCTGGACGCTCGACTCTCGGCTCTGACGTGATCGCCGTCCTGCCGGGGACGGATGAAGTGCTGGTGTTTTTCGGTGGGGGTGGGGGCGTTTCCGGTGTTGCTGACGGCGGGCCGCTGCGTGCGCCGGTCCGGTATGCCAGCGGGGCGGAGCAGCCGGTCGATGTGGTCGTGGGGCAGTTTCTGGGTTCGCCGCTGCCCGATCTGGCGGTCGGGCACCGCGATGGCACGGTGGCGTTTTTCGAGGGCCTCGAAAACGGCGGGTTTCAGTTGCAGCCGGCGGCGGCGGTTGGCGGCTTGGGAGCGATATACGCTCTGGCGGCGGGCGATTTGGACGAGGACGGCGATCTGGATGTGGCGGTCAGCGGCGGCGATCGCGTCACGGTGCTGTGGCAGGACAACGATATCTTGGCGGCCAGTCCGATCCGCAACGGCGATTTCGCGGAAGGGCTGACCGGGTGGACGACCGGAGCGGGGGCCGAATCGCGCATCAACGCCTTGGGCGGCGTGGCCCAACTGTGGGAACACGATTCGTTTCTGACGTCGCTGCAGCAGACGTTTACCGTTCCGCCCTCGCCGCAAACGATTTCGTTCGACGTGGTGGCGCTGGGGCTGGAAGCGGCACTTGGTGGTGTGCCGGATGCGTTCGAAGTGTCGCTGCTGAACGAGGCGGGCCAATCGCTGGTGCCGGCGTTCCGGCCAGAGGCGACGTCGTTCTTCAATGCCAACCCGGAGGGCGCCGTGTCGTGGGCTGCCGGCGTCCAGTGGGACGGCCGGAACGTGACGCTCGACATCGGGTCGCTGACGCCCGGCACGCAAGCGACGCTGGTGTTCGACTTGATCGGCAATCCGCCGGGGCAGAGTTCCGTGGTGGCGGTCGACTACGTGCGGATTACGCCGGATCGCTTGGCTGCCGATTCGTTCACGCCTGTGTTGTTGTGAGGCGGGTTTGACGCCAGCGCGGGAATCGCCGCCGGCGATGTGGACGGCGACGGACATGCGGACGTGGTCGTGGCGGACGCGGCGGCCAACCGGCTGGTGGTGTTCCACGGCGACGGTGCGGACGCGTTCGCGCGGGACGAATGGGACGTCGCATCCTACGGCCACGGACCCCAAGCGGTGGCGTTGGGCCGGCTGACGAACCAGGACGGCGTGTTGGACGCGGCGAT
>CAYOLO010000043.1:0-1926 GCA_964404855.1 uncultured Gammaproteobacteria bacterium | reverse complement strand
CCGAACTTTTCGCCTCTGACCGGGCTGTAGCCCAGCATCCATGCGGGTTGCGGCCTATTTTTTGGTTATATATGTAGCCATGTAAATTACTAAACAATTGTTGATCTTCTCTTGTAACCCTTGTATAAACGAGTCCATGTACATCGAATCCGTCCCCAACCGCGACTCTCCCCCTGCAGTCCTGCTGCGCGAGTCCTACCGCGAGAACGGCAAGGTGCGCAAACGCACGCTGGCCAACCTGTCGTGCTTGTCTGCTGAGGTTGTCGAAGGCTTGAAGGTGCTGCTGCGCGGCGGCGTGGCCGTGCCCAGTGCCGAGGAGGTCTTTGTCATCGAGCGCAGCCTGCCCCACGGTCACGTGGCCGCGGTGCTGGGCAGCGCGCGCGGATGTGGTGCGTCCGTGTGGTTCGGCTCGGCCCCCCAGGACTTGCAGCCGCTGCTGCTGGCCATGCTGGTGGCGCGCGTCATCGAGCCGGCCTCCAAGCTGGCCACCCATCGCCAACTTTGCGATGACACAGCCAGCTCGTCGCTGGGTCGCGTGCTGGGCGTGGGGCAGTGCCGTGCGGTCGATCTGTACCGGGCGCTGGACTGGCTGCATGAGGCGCAAAGCACCATCGAGCGACGCCTGGCACGTCAGCACCTGGTGGGTGCCACGCTGGTGCTGTACGACCTGACCTCGACCTGGCTGACCGGGCGCTGCTGCGAACTGGCCGCGCGCGGCCATTCGCGCGACGGCAAGCGCGATGATCCACAGATCGTCTTTGGCCTGGTGTGCTCGGCCCAGGGGTGCCCTATCGCCGTGGAGGTGTTCAAGGGCAACACGGCCGATCCGGCCACCGTGGCCGCGCAGGTTACCAAGCTCAAGGGCCGCTTTGGCATCGAGCATCTGGCCTGGGTGGGCGACCGCGGCATGCTCACCTCCGCGCGCATCGAGCAGGTGCTCAAGCCCCAGGGGATGGACTGGGTGAGTTCACTGCGTGCGCCGCAGATCGCGCAGTTGGCCGAGGAACATGGGCCGTTCCAACCCTCGCTGTTCGATGAGCGCAATCTGCTCGAGCTCACCAGCGGGCACTTCCCCGGCGAGCGGCTGGTGGTGTGCCGCAACCCGGCGCTGGCCGAGGAGCGTGCGCGCAAGCGCCTGGAGTTGCTGGGGGCCACCGAGGCCGATCTGGCCAAGGTAGTGGCCGCCACAGCGCGCGCGCGCAAGCCGCTGCGCGGCCAGGCCGCAATAGGTTTGCGCGTGGGACGGGTGATCGAGAAATTCAATATGGCCAAGCATTTCGAGCTCACGATCACCGACACCGCGCTGACCTACCGGCGCAAGAGCGAGGCCATCGAGGCGGAGGCCGCGCTCGATGGCCTGTACGTGATCCGCACCAGCCTCTCCGCGGCAGATCTGGACGCCAACGCGGCGGTGGCAGCCTACAAGAGCCTGGCCCATGTGGAGCGCGCCTTTCGCTCGATCAAGACGGTGGACCTCAACGTGCGACCGGTGTTCCACTACAGCGAGAGTCGCGTACGTGCCCACGTCTTTCTGTGCATGCTGGCCTACTACGTGGAGTGGCACATGCGAGAACGCCTCAAACCCCTGTTGTTCGATGACGAGCAGCTCGATGAGGCCAGCGCCTCGCGAGCCTCCGCCGTGGCCAAGGCGGTTCGCTCCGAGCACGCCAAGGAAAAGGACAAAAGCAAACGTGCCGATGACGGCTTGCCGCTGCACAGCTTCAGGACTTTGCTCAAGGACCTGGGCACGCTGGCCTACAACGTCACCCACACCCACGTCAGTCCCAACACCAAGATCGTGCTGACCACGCGACCCACGCCGATCCAGGCCAAAGCCTTCGAATTGCTCGCCCTCAACCCGGCTTGTACCCAGTAGTCGCACACCCCGCGAACGAAAAATTCAGGCGGGCCGCGGACTTACGCCGC
>CAYOLO010000042.1:0-1934 GCA_964404855.1 uncultured Gammaproteobacteria bacterium | reverse complement strand
AGGCTTTGATCGGAGTATTGCGAATTTCGCTAGCAGCCGGGGCGCTGGAAGGGCAACGGCCCATGCTTTCCGACGAGAGGGCGTGTGCGCGCAGGGAGCCAGCGCCGCAGGGCGTCAGGCTCTGACGCTTTCAAGCCTTGCGGTGAGACTGGTACGGACGTGCCGGCAACGGCAGTCGGGCCAGCAGCCAGGCAAACAGCGGCTGCGGCCGGCTGCCGAAGAATCGTTCCGCCGCGGTGCTCCCGTCAGGCCGTTCCACCACGTAGTTGTGGATTACCTTCAAGGCCCCGAGCTTCCGGGGCGTGAGCCGATGCAGGCCGTGGTGCCGCAAGGATAGCTGGCCGTTGCGTCCCTCCACGCAGGAACTGCTCCGCTGGAACAACTCCGCACACTGCCGCGCCTTGGCTTCCAGGTCGGCGCGTTCGTGATCGTTCAAGCTGCCCCACGGGCCGTCCGGCGAACGTGCGCGGGCCAAGACCTCCTCGGCCCGTGCCCGCAGTCGGTGACGTTCGGCGGCCGTCGACGCCTTGTCGGCCGCGATGGCCAGATACAGGCCCGGAATCAACTCCTCCCGCATCCACTTGGTGACCGCCGCCGGCAACACCCAGGACGCCAGCCGGGCCGCCACCGTCGTCCAGAAGAACGCGATCGTGCGTTGCATCGCCGGCAGGACGCGGCGGGCCTTGGATAGCTTTTGCCGTGCGGACGCGGACAGCCCGGCCGCGGCCGCGATTTCGTCCAACTGATCCAAGTTCTGCTTCAGCAGCTGCCCGACTTCCTCCGCCTCCCGCGGCCGGCCGGTTTCCAAATCGATGGGATGGTAGGCCCGAGACAAGCGGTGGCGGGCCTCGGTCGCTTGTTGGTGTCGCTGTTGACAGGCCGCCAGCCGCTGCTGCAACTCGGCTTCGACCGCCGCGGCCTGCTCCACTTGCCGTTGCAGTTCGCTGCCCTGCGTACTCTGAGGGCACTGCGCTTGGCAGGCCGTCAATTCGGCCTGCCGCTGGGCCGTCACCTGTTGGGCCTCGGCGATGGCTTGATGCGCCCGGGCGGTCTGGCCTGCCAACGCCAAGCTGGTGGCCTGGACCAAGTCCTGCTGGACATGGAACAAGTCCGGGGAATGATGGGCACCCAACGCTTGTTCCGCGTGGGCGATTAGGGCCTTGGCCTCGTCGCTGGTGACTTGGCACACCGTCACCGACCAGCCGGCCAGCCGCTCGTCCAGGCACTGGGTCCAGGTCGCGGTGTCGCGGCGGGGGGCGTACTGTTCCAGCAACAGGAAATTGGAGACTGGCTCGATGGCCACCAAGCAGATTTGAGGATGGAAGGTTTCGTCTTCGCAGAGACTGATTTCGCGGGGCGGCATCTGAGCGGCCAGCCGCTGGTCTTCCTCTCGGCCGTACTCGGCCAACAGCGTTTCCATCTGGCGGGCGAAGGCCTGTTGCGCCCCGTACGAACTCGGCAGGAACTCGTCCAACCCGGTCAACCGCAGGAACCACCCGACATTGCGCAGCCCGCAGTCATTGGCCTGCACGAAAACCAGATGGATCGCCGCGAGCAGCCGGTGCAGGAAGGCGAGACCTTCGGGGGTTTCGAAAAACCGGACCAAGGCCGCCGGGCCACGGCTTTCCTGGCAGCGGTAGTCGTGAGTTCGCAGGCAATACCGAAACGAACTATCGGGCACACCGAGTCGCCGCGCGACCTGTCGCCGCGATTGCCACCAAAAGCCGAACTGCTCGGCAAGTTCGAGGATTTGCACTTGGCGAAGACGCGGACTGATCCGGGGTTCCCGGCCGCCTTGCGGGATCGTAGACTGAGGGCTGGCATCCATGGTTTGGGCTCCTTCAAGGGATGTCTCTATCACCATTGAAGCCCCAAACCGGATGCTTTCAATAAGCTAGCACTGACTGCTGTGCAATACTCCGATCAAGGCCATG
>CAYOLO010000041.1:0-1966 GCA_964404855.1 uncultured Gammaproteobacteria bacterium | reverse complement strand
ACTCCACGCCGTGTGGGTCGGTGTATATGTAGGTCACGACCGCCCCTCCGTGTAGCGGAGGATAAGTTCCCTGATTTTGCTAGACCGACTCCGGCCAGGCATTCTGTCTAGCCTGTCGAGCAGGTCTTCGGTGAGGGTCATGTTGGCGCGCACCAACCCCCGGAGCGGGGGGCGCCCCTTACGCCGATGAGCGTATAATTTGGACGCCTCTAGCTCCAGAGAATCCTCCAGCTCTAGAAATTTCTCCAGTTCCAATCTTCCCCTTTCTGCCGCCCCGTTGGCGGCCCAACGGTTTGCGTTAGCGGTGGGCGATTGCGCCAAACCACTGTCCAATGCGAGCCAGTAAGCCCATCCGCTGCACGCATTGTTCGGCGGCGATTATTTCATACGCACGCTTCACGGTATCGGCAACGGCGGCAAAATGATATGACGCTGACCCAACCTTATCAGACACAGAAGGCGGGAAAACATCGGCGTCTTTATACGCGACCATGCCCTGCTTTTCCAGCGCAACCCAACCATGTGAGAAATGCTCTAATGATGTATCGAGCAAGGCTTCAAGTTTATTTACAGTTTCTTTTTTCAAGGTTTCTCCTTGCGGCAACTAGCCGCCGAACGGTTTGCGTTACCTGCGGCTGCGCCCGACTCAAGTTCGGCATCCCACAACCCCACCGGCGCAGCCGTCAGGTGAAACCCGTGGTTAGGCAGCAACGGTAACTGAAGCTGCGCCTCTGTGATCCGCCGCTGCGCGATGGCGTAGTACGTCGGGTCAATCTCGATGCCGATGAACCGGCGGCCAGTCCGCACGCAGGCAACGCCCGTCGTGCCCGAACCCATGAAGGGGTCAAGCACTAGGTCGCCGGGCTGCGTAAACAGCGCTAGACACCATTCCATAACCCGGACTGGTTTTTGAGTCGGATGCCCCACCCTTTCGCGGTTTGTAGCCGCAATTGTATGGCTCATCAAACTTGAAATTCTGTCTTGATTCGTCCATGCAAGCTCAAAGTCTGACATGGTCGGTGGTGAGTCTGGCTTGTACCATGCCAGCCAACAGCGAGATGGCGGTAGAGCGTAGAAATTGCCGCCCCAGATGACGACCACTCCTGCCAATTTCCTGATCTGTTCAATTGCATCATGCCGGGCTTCTTTATCCCATGACATACCCTGTTTTCTTGTGATACCCCAAGTTCCGCCTCGCATCCGATCCGCCAGTCCATACGGCGGGTCGGTGATCACCGCATCCACCTTGCAGAGAGTCGGCAGGATGTCCAGGCAATCACCGAGGTAGAGTTTCACATCATCCATGTTCGTTGTTCCGTTGCGGGCTAACGGTTTGCTTCACCTGCGCCTGCGGCAACGTCACTCTCGCGATCCACATCCACCCCGCCGCAGGCGTCAGGTGGAAGCGGGGTTAGGCAGATACTTGCACCATCCAACATTAGAGGCGGGTCGGCATACAGTAAATCGAGCCAGTAATCCAACTCGTAAGCGTAACCAGATTGTTCTAGTTCTAATGTCGTTGGCCCGATATGCCGGCCCAGGTCAATGACGATTTCAAGTTTCATGCATTCTCCTAACGGTTTGCGTTAGCCGCTTAAAACGGCGGGATTAGATTCACTGTCAGCGTTTGCCGCGCCCGTTTCGAGTCGTCTGCACGCTTTGTTGGGCGGCGTGTAAAATTCAACCGAAACACAGCTCGCGGAACAATCAAGGCTTTCGCGGATAAACTCTAGGCACGCTTGCTTCATTTCTTCTTCGCTGTCGTACCCATCCAACCACAAATCAACTATGAATTTCATGTTACCTTTCTGGCGGAGCGTCCGCCTAACGGCGATGTTCAGCCGCCGGGCGGGCAGCGGCTTTCTCGTCATCCACGACCGGCCCGCCCGTCCGGTCGGCTGGAACTGCGGCTAGGCGGGCTAGTACGACTCTAGCTCGGATTTCCGGCTACCGACCCTGTTTTCGA
>CAYOLO010000040.1:0-1987 GCA_964404855.1 uncultured Gammaproteobacteria bacterium | reverse complement strand
CATCTTTTGAGAAAGGTCTGTACTTCAGATGGCGGTCGCTTTACTTTTAATTGTGTTTGCAGATTTTGCAGTCTCCCCCGCTTCCATGTACTGCTCAAAATACCATAGTGACGGATGCGTACAAATCTTTGCGGTAAGATATGCCGCACAAATCTTTGCGTGAACTCTTCATTGCTTAGCCGCATACTTTTTTTCTTGCCTCCATCGCGGTAGTCTTTATACGAAAAACAAACATCGCTTTGTGTTACCTCTTCTATGCGGTGATTGCTGATGGCTACTTTGTGTGTGTATCTTCCTAAGTATTCTATCACTTGCTTGGGTCCGCCAAAAGGTCGCTTGGCATACACTACCCAATCCTGTTTGAACAAAGAATCAAAAAGTGTTTGGTCGGTGATGCCGTTTTCTCTTAGCTGTTGCACATATTTTGCCCGAAAAACTTTGCTGAGCGCTTTGACAGAGAAAAGATATTTATTGCTCCGGATTTGTTTCTGCCATTTGCCGTCTTTGCCGATACCGCCGCCCGGAACGATGCAATGCAAGTGTGGATGCAGTGATAGGTTTTGTCCCCAGGTATGAAGGACTGCTATCATTCCTAATTGAATTCCTGCCGTTCTGCCAAACTGTTGCAAGGTCGCCCATACGGCAGTGAACAATGCGTTGTAAACAATTGCTGCATGGCTTAATGCCAAAGCATTTAACTGTTGCGGCAGGGTAAATACCAGATGGTAATAAGTGCAGGGCAACAGGTCTGCTTCCCGCTTTTGAATCCATGCTTCGCGTTGATGTCCCTGACACTTTGGACAGTGGCGGTTGCGGCAACTGTTGTAGCTGATTTGTATCACGCCACAGGTATCACACACATCCACATGTCCGCCAAGCGCTGCGGTACGACACTGAGTTATGGCTCTTAATGTCTTTTGCTGATGAACGGTGAATGTTTCTGTGTTTACCTGGCGCAGTACATCGGCTACTTCCCACTGCGGCTGCACAGCGCAAAGACTTTATCTAAAGGACTTACAGGCAGTTGGTCGGGTGTCTGGCACACATGCAGATAAACCATCGTGCTGTCTATGTTCGCATGACCTAACAGCTTTTGGACAGTCAGAATATTCACTCCGTCTTCCAGCAGATGGGTGGCATACGAATGTCTGAGCGTATGTGTATGCACTTCTTTGAGGATGCCGGCTTGTTTGGCTATCGTTTTTACCGCCCATTGCACACCCCGCTGACTATACCTGCCGTCAAATCCTTTGCCTTCCGGATTGCCGCTGCCTTCAAACAAATATTTTTCCGGATGCGCTACACTGATGTATTTTTTGATTCCTCGAATCAGATGTTCGCTCAAAGGAACATAGCGGTCTTTGTTGCCCTTGCTTTGAACGATGTGAATTAACTGACGGTGAAAGTCTATGTGCTTCAACTGCAGGTTACGCACTTCCTGACAGCGCAGTCCGCAGCCATAGAGTAAAGCAATCAGCAATTTGTGTTTGAGCAGTTGCGCACTTTTAAGCATACCCCAGACTTCCTCACGGCTGAGAATAACGGGAAGTGTTTTAGGTCGGGGTATCTCAGGCAAATGCAGAAACGCATAAGGCAGACCTTCGCCCTTGAGCAGGAAGCGTAGTCCATAGACGGTGTGTTTGAAATAGGTTTGTGAAGGAGTCTTGCTGCGTTGTTGCAACTCGTAGAGATAATCTTTCACCTGTTCGGGATCCAGTTCGGTGGGCAGGCAGCCGAAGTGAAGCGCCATAGCCGCTACATGACGGCTGTAGTTGTCAAAGGTGCGCGGCGACCTTCCGAGAAGGGAAATGTTGCGCTCAAAGCGTTGAAGTAATGCGGAGAATCCTTCCACCTCACGACAGGCACGGTGGAGGTATTTGTTGTACCTTAGTTCTTCCGGCAATTTTTTTTAGTAGTCATAATTTTATTATTTAGTGAATGATAAATTTACGATACTTGCTGTAAAGCTACCGGAGGTTTAGTTCAA
>CAYOLO010000039.1:0-2066 GCA_964404855.1 uncultured Gammaproteobacteria bacterium | reverse complement strand
AGGCTGTCGTTGCCGGCGCCGCCGTAGAGGTGGTCGGCGACGCCATTGCCGGCCAGTAGGTTGGCCTGTTCGTCGCCGAAGGCGTAGATGTGGGTGTTGTCGTGGAGAACGCCTTGCTGAATGGTGTAGCCGCTGCTGAAGTCCTTGTAATAGGCACTGTCCTTGAGATAGACGTGGTCGTCGTCCTTGATCTGGTAGGCGGCATTGTCGGGATTGATGTTGTTTTCATTGAACCAGTTCTTGCGCACCAGGAATTCCGCGCGGTCGTCGTACCACTCCTGGCTGAAGTTCAGCGTGCCGCGCTCGGCGCCGAGCAGGACCTTGTCCTTGTCGGCTTTCCAGTCGGCGAGGATCGCGCCCCAGGGGTTCTCCTGCGGGGTGGCGCCTTGCAGTGCGGCATCGAGCGCCGTGCCGTCGGCCATGCGCAGGACGAAGGGGCTCAGGCTGTAGAGGGCGGCGAAGGCGCCGAAGTCTTCGCGGGCTTTTTCTTTGAGGTCGGCGGTGCTGCCGGTGATGGGTGACAGGGTGAGCTTGTTGGCGAGCTTGTCCTTGTAGATGGTGCTGTCCGTGATTGCTTTCAGTTGGGCATAGAAACGATCGCGGCCGGTGTAGGTGGTGTCGCCGACGGTCTGGTTCGCGGTGCCCCACCATGTGTTGCCTTCCGCGCTGCCGTTAAGCCGGTTGGCCTTGATCTGGGGGCCAAGGACCAGATTGGCCAGCGCATTGACGACGTTCTCCAGAACGTCGCCTTCGGCTTGGCCCTGGCTACCGTTGATTTCCGCCTTGCGCCAGGAGGCGTTCTTGAGGATGGTATTTAGCGTCTGCGTCGCTCCGGCGCGCTGGTTCGCTGGCAACAGATTGAGGATGGTGTTCTGGACACTGAGTGAATCGAGCATCAGCACCAGGCTATGAGTGTCGGCAAAGTTGTTCTGGTTGTACTTGTCGATCAGCAACTTGACGTCGCCGTAGTCCAGCGATGCGGCAACGACTTCGGATACGAGGCTGCCACGCACGAAGGGCTGGTCCTCGATGAAGACCGGTACATCGGTGCCGTAGTGCCACAGTGAGTTGGCCACGGCCGACCAGACCGGGGTGGTGGTTTCGGTGCCGACCAGATCCCATTGGTTGCCCAATTGAGGGGTGCCGTATTCCTTGCCACTGATCCCTCGGATCGCGCCGCCGATCAGCGAGGCGGCTTCGGTGTTTCGGGCGGCGAGATCGACGGCGAGGCGGTAGTCGAGGGTCTGCGCCAGGATTTCCGCCGATGGGACTGCCTTGGGACTGGTATTGGCATCGTCTCCGGTGCCGCCTGCAGTCAGCGGCGCGATGCGCGCGGCTTCGGTCTGCAGGGTGATGATGTCGTTCAGTGCCTTGGTCAGGGGCGCCCTTTCTGCGGCGAAAATGGCGAGCTGAGTCTCGGTGGGATTGGTCAAGCTCAGGCTGTTGAGGGCGTCCTTGGCCTGGGCTGCCGTCCAGGTTCCGTTGGCGAGATTGGTGCGCAGGGTGCCGTAGAAGGTCGAGAGTTCAGGGGTGGTCAGGTCGAGTCGGGCCTTGATCTGCGTCGGATTGGCAAGCAGGTTGCGGAATTCGTTGACGGCGTCGGTAAGATTTCCTTGCGTTACGAGGCCAACGCCGGCGCCGTTGAAGGTGACGACTTGGTAGAGCGTGGCAGCCGGCGGGCCGGACTGGAGTTCGGCCTGGCGCAGCTGGTTGAAGACGGTAGCCAGGTGCCCGCCCAGACTGTAGCCGGTGACGGAGTAGGTCTGGCCGTGCAGCGCACCGTTGGCGGCCGTGAGTTGGGTATACCACGCTTCCATGTCGGCGATCTGGCCCCAGGCAAAGCCGCTGTTGCTGATCTCCAGCGTGTTGGTGGCGGCGCTGTCGCGCACGGCGTCGTCGACGAATTCGGTGGAGCGGAAGCTGAGGACGAGTTCACCGGTGGTCTTGTTCTCGAACAGGGTTCCGGAAAAGCCTGTCGCGGTGTTGGCGCGTTGATCGAGGACTTTCCATTCGCTCTCGAACTTGATTGCTTCGGATTCGGTGAATTTGGAGGCGTGGAGGTTGCC
>CAYOLO010000038.1:0-2136 GCA_964404855.1 uncultured Gammaproteobacteria bacterium | reverse complement strand
GCTGACCGGCCACCTGGCCGAGAACGAGCTGCGCGGTGGCTTGAGCTTCATCGAGCGGGCTCTGGGCGTGGAGAAGGCGCGCGAGTTCTACGAGCAGGAAATGGGGCGGGACAGCGGCCAGCCACTGTCGCAAAGCGAGCTGGCACGGCGGCTCACCGCCGATGGCTTTCCGGTGCCGCAGTCGCACATCAGCCGCATGCAGGACGCGGTGCACTACCTGCTGCCGGCGATCCCAAACCTGCTGTATGGCGGGCTCGGTCGGCACCAGGTCGAACGGCTCGCAGTGCTGCGCAAGGCATGCGAACGCACCTGGGAGCGACGTGCCCTGGGCCGCAGCCTGCCGGTGGATTTCGCCACGCTATTCCAGGACGTGTTGGGGCAGTTCGACACGCAGCCCGACAACTTCTCGCCGCAGCGGGTGCAGGACGAGCTGGTCGGCCAGATGGCCGAGCTGCTGGAAGCGGACTACGACACGCTGGCCCTGGAAATCGACGACACGGAGAGCCGGCAGCGTGCGCTGACCAGCGATCCGGCGCCACCATCGGCACGACCTTCGGCGCCGACCACACCTGTACCCGAGCCGCAACGGCCTCCATCACCGCCTTCGTCGCCGGCTGCTCCTTCGGTGCAGTCGTTGGGGCCTCCTGCTTCCGCGCCGGCGGATGCCGGCAAGGCAGCACCGGCTGCTAGCGCCGAAGGCGAGCAGCAGGGCGACGGCCAGCGCGATGAACGTCTGCAGGGCCACATCGTGTCGCCGGCGCCGACCACCGAGCGCCTGCAATCCATCCAGCGCATGGTCGCCGACCAGATGGGCGACAAGCTGCCCGACTTCGAGGCCGACGCGCTGCTCGCCATCCCCGTGCAGGCGGGCGGGCTCTACCCCATATCGGACGTCTGGTACATCGAGCCCGGCCTGGACGTGCCGGATCGGCTGCGCGTGCACATCGCGCAGTTCGCGCGCGAGATCGCAGAGGAAGCCGGTGTGGCCGAGCAGGTCGAGCCCAGCGACGGCGGCATCGGCTTCGCCTACGTGGCGCCGCCGGCCGCGCGCGCCATGCCACCGTTCGCGCGGGCGGTGCTGACGCTGTTGCAGGCGCTGTGCACCGCACGTGCCGCAGTCGGGCTCGACCGCGCCCGGCTGGCCGATGACCTGGCGCCCTTGCTGTATGGCGGCGGCGCGTATCCGCGCCTGAGCGATGCCGGGCTGGTCAAGCTGTTCCGGCTGCTGCGCCTAGCGCGTCGGCTTGTGGACCTGGAAGCCGGCGCCAGCGCCTCCGGCCACGGCGCCTGAGCGGAGACCGGCCATGTCCGCACCGCACCCGCTCAACCAGGCCGTGATCGCGCAGGCGCTGCACGACCTGCGCAACGGGCAATTGCGACGCTGCAAGGCGATGGGCTTCGGTGAGGAAGAACTCGATGCGCTGAAGCATCCCGAACTCGTGAGCATGCTGGTCAATGCCACCGTCTCGTGGTGCTCTGTGTCGGTCAACCGCGAGGTGCTCAAGCGATTGCTGAGCCAGGTGCACGACGTGGAGCGGGAGATTGCGACTGTCGACCGCATGCTGCGCCTGGGCGCTAGCACGGAGATGGTCAGCCGCTTCTACGGGCTGACGCACCAGGAGGTCGCGTTGCGGCGCGACATCCTCGGCCTGCCCAAGCGCAAGGGACGGCATCCGGTGCTGGACGAGGCGCAGGACACGGTGCTGTGGAAGCACTGGAAGGCCGGCGTTGCGCAACGTGGCATCGCACTCGACGATGAGATGGCAATTCTGGCGCTGACCATGGACCTGGCCGAGACCTTGAGCCTGCCGATGTCGGTGATCTGGTCGGCGATACGCAACTGGATTGACCAGGGGCTGGTGTAGGCCATGGCAACCGGCGGCGCACCCTGGCGCGATGGCCCCGTGGCGCTGTCGGAGCTGTTTGACGAGGCGATCCAGGAACTGGTGCCACCGGCAGCGCTGGCTGCACGCGGCACAGCCCCCACGTCGCCGGCTGCGCCGGTCAGCGATGGCTTCCTCTTCAGCGGCAACCGGCACGAAAGCGTGCCGCGCACGTTGTTTCTCGACCGCCGCCTGACACCGCTGGAGCGCAATGCCTGGCAGGTGTTCCGCCTGCAGCTCAACGACGACGGCG
>CAYOLO010000037.1:0-2162 GCA_964404855.1 uncultured Gammaproteobacteria bacterium | reverse complement strand
TTTTTGCGACTGGAAGTGCCAGATCCAGTGAGCCCAGTTGGGGATAGCGAGAGGCAGCAGTTCTGCGGATGGGGCGGAAGAGGAAGAGGAAGAGAGGGACGTCCGTGTCCCGGAGTTTCAGTCCGTGGTGGTCAGGCTGTTGTGGAGGCGGGCAGGCGAGATTCGAGGAAGTGGACGGCGGCGACGAAGTCGCAGCGTTGAATCGCCATCACCAGATCGATGGTATTGAAGTTGGTTTCGCAGTGGAAGCAACGGGCGAGGTTGGTCCGTGGATTGACGGCGGTGAGGAACTCGCCGCAGCGAGGACAGAGGAAGCAGAATCGCCCTTCGCGGTGCTTGTGCGGCCAGTCGAGTTGGGGCACCAGCTTGACGACGGGAATCTCGTTGCGGAGGCGGTACAGCAGTTGTCGAGGGAAGAACTTGGTCATGGGTGGCTCCTGGTGGGTGAGGGTGAGTGTCAGGGGAGGGTGAATTCGTTGAGGGTCTGGCGCACGACGGCTTCGTTGACCCGGTTGGCGTTGTCGGCCATCGCTTGCAGCAGGCAGGCCGTGGCCACGTTGTTGATCTGACGCGGGACGCCTCCGCTGAAGTCGTGGATCAGTTCTTTGGCGGCCGCCTCGAAGAGTTTTTCCGACCCGCCGGCCCGCTTGATCTGGAAGTCGATGTACGTGGCCGTCTCGGACTTGGCCAGGGGCGACAGGTGATGCCGGACCGCGATCCGATTGAGCAACGCGGCGCGCTGGGACTGACGCAAGGTGTTCCGCAACGGCTCCTGGCCCGCGAGCACGATCTTCAGCGGCGGCGCGTCGTCCAAGGCGGAGCTGATCAGCAGGCGGATGTCCGTCAGGGCGTCGCCGTCCAGCAGGTGAGCCTCGTCCAGGATCAGCACCAGGGCCCCCTCCAGTTGGCGAGCTTTTTCCAGGATCTGCTCGAAGAGGCGTTCCTTGCCCCGCCGGGGCACTTCTCCCAACTGCGTCACCACCAGTTTGAGCAAGGCTGAAGACGGGAGGCGGGTCAGGTGCAGGTAGACGGGCTGATGCTGAGGCCGCGGCAATTCGTGGACGAACCGCTTGAGCACGGCGGACTTCCCGACTCCGCTGGCGCCCGTGAGGAGGCCGACGGTGGCCTCCTCGGCCAGATAACGGAGGCGGGCCACACCTTGCCGCATACGGTCGTCCTGCCAGAGGGCGTCGGCCGCGATTCGTTCGGCGAAGGGTTGGGAGGAGAGTTTGAAATGGGTCAAGAACATCAGAGGCTCCTTTCATCATGGAGTTGCTGTAACAGGAACACGATTTCCGGAATGGTCCGCTGGCGGGCGCGGCTGCAGGCGCGTTCCAACAGGTCGGCGTCCAGTCGCGTCAGCCGCGTATAGACTTTCTGCAAGGTCTCCAGTTCGTCGGTGCGGAACGCGGAGAGGCCGCCGGGTTGGCCCAGATGGGCCGCCAGTTGTTTGACGAACTCGGCAAAGGGCCAGCGGCGTTGGCCGCGAGCCAGGGCGGCCTGGTAGTCGATGCCGCTGCTGCGCTGCCGCAAGGACTCCTGGTGCTTCTGAATGAGGAGTTCGATGTAGTCGTACTTCGGCTGTCCGGGCCGCGGGGCCGGAGGGGGTTGGGTCGCCGGTCCTTCGCGGTGATACCGCTGGCCCAGGCCCAAGTACTCGTCCTCCAGGGAGTACAGGAAGACCGTCTCCAATTCGGTGAAGGGGTCGTAGCGGACTTCCACCCAGTCGCCGCGGAGTTGCGGGGCCACGCGGAAGAATCGGCCCTGCAGCCGCACGTCGGAATAGGTGGGATCGACCTTGCGGCGTTCTCGCTGCAGGAAGTAGTTCATCACCTGCTGCAGATCGACGTGGCGCGTGAATGCCAAGCCCTGCTCGTAGCGGAGTCGCGGTGACTGCTGCGTTTCGGAGTTGGGACGCTCGTGGTAACTCACCTCCAGCCAAGCTTTCAGGGCTTGGTTCAGCCGCTCCAGGGTCAGCGGCGGCCCGGCTCGCAGTTCGGCTTCCAGCTGATCCTGCACGGTGCGGAAGAAGCGTTCGATCAGGCCGCCAGGCGGTGGCTCCCCGACGCCCCGGTGCAACAGCCGGATGTTCAACGCACAGCAGGCTCGCTTCAGCGCGTGGGAATGGTAGATCTTGGCGTTGTCCACGTACAACTCGCGGC
>CAYOLO010000036.1:0-2168 GCA_964404855.1 uncultured Gammaproteobacteria bacterium | reverse complement strand
GTCACCGGCCTGTCAACTGAAATTCTTCGCGGTTTACCTATGCATTTTGAATACCTCTGCGTAGTGGGCTATGCCCTCCATAAGTTGTACATGCCGGGCAGGCGGGCCGGATTTCCAAGTCGCCCAACAGATGCGACCACGTCTTTGTGCGCCCGGTTTGCCCCGTCGTCAGTCGGACGCTTCCGTCCCGCCGGGCTTGGACTCGCGATTACCGGTGGCTCCCCTGCTCGCCGATGAGCTACCATCGCCGTCCCGCGACCTCGCCTCCGAGACGACCTTGACCAATTCGACGCGGCCGCGAACGTGCAACCTGAGCATGATCTCGCGGAGGTGAGTACGCACAGTACCGGGACTCAAGCCGAGCATCTTTGCGACGCGCGCTTCGTTCACGCACTCCATGAACTCCTTCAGGATCTGTTGTTGCCGCGTCGTCAGTCGCGACTGGATCGCAGTTACCGTCGCGACCGAGACCAACGGCATGTCAGCGGACGTATTCATCGGCCCACCCCCGATTTCGCCTCAAGACGCATTGAAAAGGCGATTCAGGAGTGGACGCCCCCAACCGAAGGACAGCGCCACGGCGGACCCGCCCAGGATTCCGATGCCCACCAGCACGGCGATCCACCACGCTCGCCGCGACTGGGCCGCCAGTCCGACCTGGGACGGCAACTGTTCCGCCTCGATCCGCAGTTCGCCCCAGCGCATGTCCACCGGACAGCGGTCTCCGCCGGTCGTGGCGGTCAACCACACGTCCAGCACGTCGCCCCGCCCCACGTCCACGGTCTGCAGTTCCTGGAAATCCCCCGCATCCTCCGCCACTTGGAAGGAGAGGGCTGTTCCCGTGCGGACCAGCCGCAGCCGCGCGCCGGCGGACTTGGCTTCCGACACGCGGAACGTGTCCTGTTGCTTGCCGCCCCGCGGGGTGTGTACGTGGTAGGCCAGGAACGAATCACCCTCCTTCACGCGGACCACCCGGGACAGGCTGACCTTGCGGTCGGGCGAATCGAACCGCAGGTACAGCCGAGCCCCCGCGCCGATGCCCTTCGTCGGCCGGTCCATCTTTCCGACCTGGCAGGTGGCGGTGATGTCGAAGTCCCCGCGCACGCCGAACCGCGTCCGCACACCCACCGGGTCCATCTGCGGGCGGTTGGCGTCCAGCATGATCCGCAAGCCTTGTCCATCGGCGCGCAGCGCCTGGCTGGCTCCCGAACCCGTGGGCACGAGAGCCGGCTGGTCCGCCACGCCCCGCCGCAAATCGTATTGGAACTCTTCGCCGCAAACCCGCCCGCCGCCCAACGCCCCGGCGGCGGCCAGTGCCATCGCCAGCTTCACGGCCACGCTGCCTCTGTGTCCCATGTCAATACTCCTCGATGGTCTCGCCGCCATTGGGCGTCAGCAATGCCGACATCACGTGCCAAGCCACGTCGAAGGATACGAGCCGCGCCGATCCGTCGGCCAGCAGGAATACCGCTCCGCCGGAATGCGCCGAACCCCAGTTGTCCTTGAACGGCGCCTCCGGCCCATCCGGCGCCACCACGATCCCGCGGCGGGCCGTCCCGGCCGATCCGCCCAGGAAGAACGGTTCGTCGAAGTACCAACTCCGGGCCGTCTGGACCACCGGATTGAACGCCTTTTCCCCCGCCAGCACCGTGCCTGAAGTCCCGTCGGCGATCTCCGTCAGACGGAGCGTGCGCGGGTTCCGATCCTGCACCGAGCCCCTGACGATGTATGCATTGCCCGCGTAATCCGTCTTGGCCCATTCCCATCCGCCGCCGCCGTACTCGCCGTACACGTCCCCGGCCACCGGCTCCAGGGCCTGCGGCGAGCGGCGGCTGGGGCAGACGTACAGTGCCACCGGCGACCACCACTCGCGATCGTTCCAAACCGCTTCCTGTTCGACAAACGGCAGCAAGGCAAACAACCAGGATCCCGTCTGTTCGCGTGGCGGCCGTGCCGGGTCGCCCACGCCCCACTGATACGTGGTCGTGGCGTAGTCGTTCGTGAACGGGGTAAATGCCGCACCTCCGCCGGCGGCCGGGATGGTTTGAACGCCATCCCAACGCCCGTTGGTGGGCAGTGCCGCCTTCTGGTCGTCATGCTGGTGAAAGGCCAGCCCGATCTGGCGGAAATTACTCAAGCACCGCGCCCGCCGACTCGCCTCCCGCGCC
>CAYOLO010000035.1:0-2182 GCA_964404855.1 uncultured Gammaproteobacteria bacterium | reverse complement strand
ACTCGCAGTCGCATAGCCGCAGGATCTTCTGTTTGGGAATCCGCTTGGGGAAGGTGAAGTCGAATTCTTCCACCGTCTTGCGCGGCGGGAGCCGGGCTTCGCGGATTCGCCGCGCCAGGGCCCGTTGGTGGCGAGCCGCGATTTCGGCGCCGAACAGCGCCGAGAGCACATCGAACGCGGAACTGTTCTTCCGCGCCGCGTCGTCCAGCACCTCCGCGTAGATTTCGGCGATCTGAGTGAGTTTGAGTTCCGCCAACTGCGCTCGCAGGAGTTCGTGTTTCGGGGACGGCTTGGGATGGTTCTGCTTGTCAGTCATGAGCTTCCTCTGCTTCTGGGTCAAAAAGGTTCTTCGGGGTCTTGGCACAAGGCGTCATAGATTCCGGGATCGGGTTCGGCGAAATCGGTCTCGTCCAGCAGTTCCGGCCGTTGCGGACACAGCGGGGTGGGCGAGGGCAGTCCCCGGCGGCGGCGTTCCTGCAACAGGAGGTTTTCGACGTAAGCCGCGTCATAGGCTTGGTGCTGATGCGCCAGGGCGATGGCCGCCTGGACGTCCGGGCGGCCATAGAGGCGGACCAGTTTCAGCAGCCGGCGGAGATGCATGCTCGTCTTCAACGGACGGCGGCACAACTGCAGGTGAAACTCGCGGGCCTCGGGCCCCAAGGCGTCGAAGTCGCGTTCCACGTCGCGAGGCCGCGTCCGTGCTCGCCGTTGCAGGGCTGCCAGGTGGTGTTCGGTTTGGGTGATCCGCTGGCCACGCTCGTAGCAACGCACGTGGCAGGCCACTTCGCGGCCCTGCTGGATCACCCGGACCTGACGGGCGTCGGCCCGCACCAGCACGGTCTGGCGAGCCGCCTCTGGCGGGACGGAATACCGGTTGCCATCGAACTCGAACTGGGCCAGCGGGCTGACGACGGCCGGGACGACTTCGTCCGTATCGAACGCCTGCGCCGGCAGGGGACGCAACAGCGCGCGTTCTTTTTCAAACCGATCCACGGGACGCTCGCGAGTGCTCTCGTGGACACGCACGTTGGCCACCTGGTCGCGCCAGTACACGGCCAGCGGGGCGTAATTCTCCCAATGCGTGAGTTCCTCTTGGCGGCCTGCCAAGGCATTGTGTTTCACATAGCGGACGCCGGCTTCGACCATGCCCTTGGATTCCGGATCGCGCCGCGCGCAAGGGACCGCCTCCAGATAGTAATGCCCGCAGAGCGCCAAGAACTCCGGGTGCAGACAGGCCGCTCGGCCGGAACCGTTGAGGATGGCCGCTTTGAGATTGTCCAGAATGAGCTTCCGCGGAGTGCCGCCGAAGAACTCCAGCGCATGCACCAAGGCCCGGTAAAAGTCGGCCTTGCGCTCGGCCAGGGAGAATTCGATGTAGCACAGGCGGCTGTAACACAAGACCGCCACGAAGACGGAGACCCGCCGCGAGGTGTTGCCCAGGCGGATCCGGCCACACGCGCCCCAGTCCACTTGCAGGGCCTCGCCGGGTTGCCAGTCCACTTCTTGATAGATCCGGCCCCGCGGCGGACGGACTTGCCGGAGATACCGCCGCACCAGCCTGATCCCGCCGCGGTAGCCCTGCTCGCCACGGCGAATCTCCTCGAACACCCGAACGGCCGACAACTCCGGCGTGTGGGCCAACAAGGCGTCGATCCGCGGCTTGTACGGATCCAGCAGGCTGGCCCGGGCTGGTCGGGATTGCCGATCCGGCGGCCGTTCCAGGGCCAAGGCTTTCTTCACCGTCTTGGCACAGCACCCCAACCGCCGGGCAATCGCGCGGTGACTCAATTTCTCGATTTCTTTCAAGCGGCGGATTTCCGCCCACAACCCGACCTTCATGCGTTTCTCCTCCCCGCCGCCGACTCGTCCTCGTCGGCCAGCGTACGTAACAGTTCGCGTAACGCGGCCGGACCGCCACGCTCCACGCGCGGCCGCGGCAACGACAAGACTTGGGTCAGCGGCGCCTGGTACGCCACCAAGTCGTGGACCACCAACTCGTCGCGCGCCGCGACCACGGCCTCTTCCCGCACCCGCAAACGCACGGCCAACGTGGCGTCGCGATAAAACGACAAGCCCTGCCGGTCGCTGACGGCGGCCAGAAAGAGGTACAAAAATACGGCATCGCCCGACAGCCGCGAGGCGAACTCGCGGAGGAAGCGTCGGTCCAGCCAAGAAAAACCCT
>CAYOLO010000034.1:0-2227 GCA_964404855.1 uncultured Gammaproteobacteria bacterium | reverse complement strand
AGCACGAGCGGCGCCGACGTGAACCTGGACTCCGTGTCGATTACGTCGGGGCAGACGGTCACGCTGACCACGGGAAGCATTACCCATGCTTGATATTGTTCCGATCCCAGGATTCTCGGACTATGCCGCAGATCGGGATGGGAACCTGAGTCCGCAGGCGAATGCCCTGTTGTTGGCGATCCTGCTTCGTGTTCGCTACGACGTAGGGGCGTGACATGGCGACTACTCGTGTACCGCTTCACCCATTCTCAGCGGAGTTCCCATCGTCCAACTACCCTGCGCTTCTGACGGTCAACGCGCGCCCGGTGCTCGCGTTCGACGCTTCCACCGCCGAAACGTGCTACTGGACCTTCCCGTGGCCGCAAGGGTTCACCGGCACGGCGAGCCTCGTCGTGTCCTACATGATGGCGAGCGCGACGAGCGGCAAGGTAGATTTCGAGGTCGCGGTGGAAGCGGTAACCGCCGGCGATGCTACGGACCTCGACGCGACGACGAGCTTCGGCACCGCCAACACGATCACCGCGCCGACGGTCCCCGGCACTGCCGGGTATATGCAGCAGTTCACCTGCACGTTGACGGACAAGGACTCCGTGGCGGACGGCGATTACGTTCGACTTTCACTCAAGCGCGATGCTGCCGACGGCACGAACGACACCGCAACTGGCGACTGCTACATACTGCTGGCCGAGTTGCGCGAGGGCTAAACCGTGGCCCGCCGGTTCACGAACGGCACGTCCGACGAGATCGACTTCGGTCGCCTTGGTGGTGCGCTCGACGGCCAGAGCAAGCTGACGGTCGCTTTCTGGACGAAGTTGCGTTCGTCCGGTACCGCGTGGACGCACCTTGTATGCATGATGGACGCCGGCATAGTCGGCTTCGTCGTCATGCACGGCACGAACGGCAGTGGCCTGTACAGCGAAATCGCTGGCGCCGAGGTGATGAAGGACAGCGTGTTCACGACTGATGCGTGGACGCACGTTGCTGTGCGCTATGACACCTCGCTGTCCGGTGACGCACGGCTCGAACTTTTCCTCGATGGTACGAAGCTGACTGGGGTCACGCGGTACGGCACCATCGGGGCGAATACAGGAACGTCCAGCGCGAATCTACGTATCGGCGGAACAGACCACGAGACCGACAACCGGCCAAACGACGATATCGCGCACGTAGCGATCTGGCGCTCTGGCCTCTCCGACGCGGACATTGCGGCGCTCGCGGCCGGCTCGCACGCGCTGCTCTTCTCACCGTACTTCTACGCGCCCTTGTACGGCAACTCGCCCGAGCCGGATCTGGCCGGCGCCGAGAGCGGCTCCGTGACGGGGACGAGCGTCGTTGATGGGCCTCCCGTCGCGCCGACCCTGAGTGCGCCGAACGCCATCGACATCGGCACGACGGTCGCGACGCCGAAGGTCACCCTGACGTTCTAACGCCATGCCATCGCAACTCTACTACGTCGTCTACCCGAGTGCTGCGTCCGAGCCGAGCGCGGCGCAGGTCAAGGCCGGGCAGCAACAGTCAGGTGCGGCGGCGACGGCTGCGGGCAACGAGACTGCGCGGACGACGACCGGCGAGGAGGTATTCGCGGCGGCTGCGAGCGGGCTGACGCCAAGCACCGGGTACAAGGTCAGCTTCGTCTGGTCGGACGGGACGAACGACAGCAACGTTGTCGTCTCTAGCGCGTGGGCGACCTGGAACACCGGGGCGCTAGCCGCCACGGAGTCGGGGTCCGATGCTGCGGCAATTGCCGGCGACGTTCTGGTATCCGGCTCGCTAGCTGCCACGGAGTCGGGCGCAGACGTAGCGGCGCTGGCCGGCAAGGTCGCGGTTCGCGGTGCGCTCGCAGCGACGGAAAGCGGGTCTGATACAGCGGCCATTGCCGGCAAGGTGTTCGTCAGTGGCGCCCTGGCGGCGACCGAGACGGGCGACGATACTGCGGCCATTGTCGGGTCGGTTGGCGTATCAGGATCGCTCGACGCCACAGAATCCGGTGCAGACGTAGCGGCGTTCACCGGAACGGTCGCCGTCTCCGGGACGCTCGATGCGACCGAGGCAGGAAGCGACACGGCGGTTATTGCTGCCGTCGCGCTGGTTCAGGGATCGCTGGATGCGACGGAATCGGGCAGCGACACTGCTGCTATCGAGGGCAGCCTAGCGGTTATTTCCACTGGCTCACTCGCCGCGACGGAAAGCGGCAGCGATACGGCGACGTTTGCCGGGGTTGCGCCTG
>CAYOLO010000033.1:0-2257 GCA_964404855.1 uncultured Gammaproteobacteria bacterium | reverse complement strand
CGGGCTCGGGCTCGCCGACGGACTTGGCGACGCCGATCCGGACGGCGACGGGCTGGCACTTGCCGAGGGGCTGGGCGATGGGGAGGCAGACGGCGACGGACTCGGACTAGCCGAAGGACTCGGCGACGCCGATCCAGACGGCGATGGGCTCGGACTCGGCGAAGGGCTCGAACTGGGCGATGGGGAGCCGGACGGCGACGGGCTCGGGCTGGCCGAAGGGCTCGGCGATGGCGACGCGGATGGCGACGGGCTAGCCGACGCGCTCGCCGATGGCCACGGCGGAGGCGACCCGGACGGGGACGGACTCGGCGATGCCGACGGGCTCGAACTGGTCGACGGGCTTGGCGATGGTGATCCGGACGGCGAAGGGCTCGGCGATGGCGACGCGGACGGTGACGAGCTCGGGCTGGCCGACTGGCTCGCCGATGGCCACGGCGGCGGCGACCCGGAGGGGGACGGGCTCGGCGATGGCGACGGGCTCGAACTGGCCGAGGGGCTGGGCGATGGCGACGGGGATGCCGACGGGCTCGGACTGACCGATCCACTGGGACTGGGTGACGGGCTGGTTGACATCGCATACCTCCGTTCTTGGAAAGAGCCCCGTGGTAAAGCGGGAGCCGAGATTACGCCCCGCAACGCTCCGCCAATGCACTGCACTTTCGTTTCTGGACCAACAGACGCAATTCCCGACAGCCCCTGGCCAACACGCCCGTCTCTTGCCGGATCGTCGCGGGATCGAACTCGGCGTGCGCCAACACCAGTTGCTGCAGCGTCGCGGCATCCGGAAACGCCCAGTTGTGAACGGGATCGGAATCAGCGTTTGACTCCCGAGGCACAACCACGAACAACCAGCCGCCGGGACGCAACACGCGGGCCATCTCGCCCATCGCCCGCCCGGGCTCCGGGCAATGTTCCAGGGAATGGATGCAAGTGACCAAATCCCAGGACCGGTCCGGATCGGGCAGGGATCGCATGTCGCCCTGCCGCACGGCGCGCCCGCGCCGCGCGGCGTATGTGGCCGTCTCCGGAACCAATTCGATCCCCCCTGCCTCCGCAATCCCCAGCCGACGGAAGACCTCCACGGCATACCCATCCCGCGTCCCCACGTCCAGTCCGCGCTTGCCCAACAACGCTGCGGCGGGAATGTGTTCGGTCATCCAGCGCAACGCGGCATCGACCCGCGGACGAATGCTCTTGTACTCCCCCGGTTTGCTCCGCTGGCGCTGCTGGCCAAGGTAATCCTCGTCGCTCAAGGGCACGGTTTCCGCCCGAGGCTGACTGCCTCCGAAAACCTCCGCCGTGATTTCCGGTCGGCCGACCAACTCGAAGAACGCACCGTCAAAACGGACCTTCTGCGCCGCAAACGCCTCGTGCTCCGCCAGCACCTCGGCAGACTCCAACTCGCATCGGGTACGTTCCGCCAACTGCGGCGCGAATACTTGCGGCAGCCAGTACTCGAACCACGAGCGGTCGTCAAAGCAGACGCGTGCCACCAACGCATGGTTCCGCCAGACGCCCTCCCACGGGGTTGCGTAGGGCAGTTCTTGCCGGAACCAATGCCGCGCCAACGGACCACACAAATGCAGGATTGGAATGTTCAGAAAGAACGCCTTGACGGTAATCGCCGGCTCGGACGCGCCCCACCCGCGCAGGGCCCCGATCCAACGCACCCGCCCGTAGACCGCGCGCGGCATCACGTAACCGGGAACGATCATCATGCTGATCGCCGACAGCGATTGGCGCGGCGCTCGACGCACCCAGTGCCCCGCGAAAAAACCGTGCTTGTCGCACAGACACAACCTCGCGCCGTGCCCGGTCCAACCACGATCCTCCAGCCCGCGCACATCGGGCCAGACGATCGCCTGACGCGCGTCGGCGATGTCGGCACATTGATCCAGGCACCCGGAGCTGATCCGCTGATGGGCGTCCAAAAACGCAAACACCTCGCCCCGGGCCGCCGCACAGGCGTCATTCCGCGAGGCCGCAACCCCCACCCGTTGATCGTGACGAACGACCCGCACGTCATCCGCCTCGATCCCCGCACACGACCCGTCGGTCGAGCCATCGTCGACGACGATGATTTCGTACGACTGTTGCGTGCCGGCCCGCACGGACTCGATGGTTCTGCGGAGTTCTTCGCCCTCGTTGTACGCCGTGATGACAACGGACAGACGCGGAGGGCAGGCCGTGGCGTTCGAGAGGGCCATCCGATGGACTCCTGATTCCGGGGAGACACACCCATCCTAACCCGAATTGT
>CAYOLO010000032.1:0-2338 GCA_964404855.1 uncultured Gammaproteobacteria bacterium | reverse complement strand
ATTCCTTTTCTTTTTTACGTGTCAGTACTTGCGTTTATGCTTGACGTAGCCCTGCCTTTTCCTTCTTTTTTTATCCTGCAGCCTTCTTTTCTGTACGTGCCTTCTAAGGCAATCCATTGCTTTAACGTTTCTTTATCTGGCCTTTGGGCATCTAAAAATTTACAGAATTGCCCATTGGTAACGGGGAAAATATCCATGTAAAATGCCGGGAGATTGATAATGCGTTGTGGTTTTTCAGCGCTTCGCGCAACCGGATCGTCATCACGACTACCATACAGGAATGTCCCGGCAGGGATAAGCGCCATTTCTGATCCATCCGCAGGGTTTACCCATCTCATGGGGATCTCTTCAGCAACTGGTCTTTTCAACCCCGCACCCTTACCCATTGATTCAAGTGTCTCAAATGCCGTCAGGGCAAGTTTTTTATCCTTGTTCTGCACAACATCTTTCAACGCTTCTGTGACCTTCTCTCCGCCTATTTCCTTGAGCGCCCGCACGGCATTATACCGCGCCTCAGGTGACAGCTCTGGGTTACCAATCGCATTGATAAATGGGGTGGATGGCTTTACGATGGAATCGCGCAGCGCATCGATCGGTATGCTGATCTCACTCCTGAACCCTTCCGTGGGAATGAGTTGTTCCATAAACTCCTCAATTACAGAGGGATTATTAAGTCCCAGACAAAGAAGAATAACTTCCTTCCACCACCTGTTTCCGTAGTTTGAAAGGAGCACACGAATCAACCGCTTATTCCTCACCTGTTCTGCCGCAAGATATTCCTGAAAACTCAGGTGGGTGAACCCATATTCCGTTTCACTGTATCCCATAAATATGCCGCTTCTGTCCCTGATATTGAGCAAGAGTTTTTCAGGGTCAATATCTGATTTTCCTATCTCCTCAAGGGGTTCTTTTATTGCTTCTTTAATCTCTTCCATGGGCGCCGACCGCCTTTCATCCACTTTATGGAACCACAAGGCAATGGGTTGTAATATCTGCCGCGCCTCACGGGCCGTCACCAGGACATCGAGCCCCTTTGCCATGTCCCACCTTTCAAGGAGGACGTTCGTACACTCTTCATAGAGTTCCACCCTCCGCTGGGGCAGTGTCCCGCGATCCTTGTGGACAAGGGCGATGATCTGCAGCAGGAGCGGATTTACCGCCAGCTTCTGTATATCCTCTGATTTCTGTATCCTGTCCACCAGCTCCAGGGCGGCGTCTCTGCCTTTCTGCTTTCTTTTTTCTTCTTCATCTTCAGGATGGAGGGCAACCTCCACCAACTCAAACCACCTGACAAGGAATTCCCTTACCTCATCAGGGGTAAAATGCTGTATGGAAAGCTCCATGACTCCTTCCCCAAGCCTGCTCTTGCCGAGATATCCGGCATACCTGGATGTAATAAGAAACCTCGAACGAACAAATTTCTGCCACGCCTTATCTATCCATGCGCAGGTTTTTATCCGTGCATTCTCATTCGCAACTTCGTCAAGTCCATCAAGAAGCACGCCCCCCCGCCCCTCGTCAAGAAGGTCCCTGAAGGCATTATCTGAAATTTCATATTCTTCGAATTTGCATATCCTCTTCATAAAATGGATAAAATCCTCCCTCTCCGGGTCTTTGAGCTCTCGTAAAGGGGCAAAGAACGGGATGGGCGTGTCTTCAATACCGAGTATTTCATCCCCTTTTCCGTCTGCCAGCGAAACAAGGATATATTTCAAGAGGGTCGTCTTGCCTGAACCAGGGTCACCGAGAATCACCATATCCTTTACGTTATGCCTGGCGGCCGCTTTAAATGCCGCCTTGATATCCAGGGAAGATAACCCCTCGTCACGCACCTTCTCCTCCATCTCCTTTCTGCCCTTGAGGGTAAAATCATAATCACGCGTATGGATATACGCCTTCATGTTGATGTATACCCGTTTGAGCTCGATGGGAATCCTTAAATTCGTCTCGAATCCTTTCGTAGAAAGATATCGATGTTCAGTTACCGCAGATTTCAGGTATCTCTGAAAACTTCTATCGACCTTCAGGGTATCTTGAATTTTCTCACCGATCCTTTCCCACCCCTTTGCGCTTTCCGCAGTCCAGCCTTCCAGATGCTCCTTGATTTTCACGCGAAATTCATCGGTTGTAGAAAATTCCCCAAACAACAGCAATTTTTCTTCTTCAATCTTGTCCTTTAAATCCAGCACCATTATCAGTTGGGGGTCTTCCCGTTCCTTTTTAGAGCGAATCTGCACTGCCTTGAAATAAGTCATAATATGAGGCTTCTTCAATGATTTCCATGAATCATAGGCAAGGAGAAATTCTTCCAGGGTGCCCGATGCTTCTTTTCCCGTAG
>CAYOLO010000031.1:0-2364 GCA_964404855.1 uncultured Gammaproteobacteria bacterium | reverse complement strand
CCAGTCGCACCGCCTGTCGAAACGTCATGCCGGTTTCAATCGCGTCTGCGGTGTCGAAAAGTGCGGCTACTACGTTGGCAGCAGATAAGCTCGATACGTTTGTATCCAGATTGGACAACCCCAGATCGGATGCGCTGTATGGGTCGAACGAGACGACATTGACGGTACGCACGTCGTTGTACACCCCGGACTTTGCCAATCTGATCGAAACTTCGCCGGCCGTGTTGCACTCTGCTGCGGCCATTTCGTACTTGAACAACCCGGTGGCGATGTGCGTCGCCGTCCCTGCCGAGTTCGCTTCGGCCCCACCGGCCTTGCCTACGCGAATGTCCGCACCGGACAATGTGCCGGTGTACACCGAATCGTCTGCTGTATTGACAGCGGTCAGATAGACCGTGCGCCGAGCCGCTACCGATTCATTCAGTTTGACTAGCATTCGATCAACTCCAGATTTTTGCGCCGCGACGACGGCGCATCTTGTTGGTTGCCGTGTTCGCCACGCCATGCGTAGCCCACGTGTTCTTCGCAGACGTGAGCTTGGGAAACCAGTTGCCGCGCGAGGGCAGCACCAGCGGCGTGAACGGAGTCGTTGGCGGAGGCCCGGGTTGTTCGTTCAGCAAATCCAACCCGATGAACGGCGGAGGATTGGCGCGGATTTGTGCAGCCGACAACGTGTTGTTGGAGTACCAACTGATGAGTTGCCAGTCGTTAGTCAGGTACTTGAATCGGTTGTAGCCCATCGCCGACGTATTGACGCCCACTCCTGCCGGCGGCGCGGATTGCGTAATCCACCAATCCCCGGCTGTGTCGGCAAGCAGACGCGCGCTACTCCTATCGTCCGTGCCCAACGGGTCGTGCAGGATCTTTCGTGCGAAGTAGCAGGAAGCGACGCCTAGATACGAAGCAGGAACCAGCGGGCGCGAAGCCCAGAAGTGGTAAAGGTATTCCGCGAACTCGGCACGATTGATATGCCGAATCGAGATTCCGCCGCCGTTGTCGACGGGTTCGGTTCTAACGTCTGGCGGCAGCGTGGCATCCGACCAGTCGGAGTGATACATGCTGCCGCCCGGCACGACAGCGTGCTTTCCAAGTTGCCAAACCCCGGACGGCATCAGCCACCACAATTGCACGTCCCGAACTTGCACGCGGGTATTGGGTGCCTGGTTCCCCGTATACGGGCCTTGCACCCTCCACGGCGCACTGAATCCGACCGGATAGTCTGCGCAGATAACGCCCCACGGCGTCGCCGCCTGCCACCCATCCGGGCAACTGTAGCTTTCCGGGTAGTTACGCCCACTGCCCCAACCGGAGATGTACTTGAGTGGATACGCCGGGCCGTCGTGAAACAGGCTTACGTCGTCGATGAGCGTGTCGACGTAGCTCATGCCGCCTCCACCGTGCCGGTAATCAGCCCGCTAGTGTCGGCGTCGTTGTAGAAAATCCCGTAGATCGTGTCGCTCAACGAGATATCCGCCGGAAGTCCGGTATCGATCAGCAGCTTTCCTGCGGTTGCATCACCAGCCAATCCGGTGAACTTTTGTGCCGTGCCGGTGTCCGGGGTTGCGTTCTTCCAAACAAAACCAACGATGCCGGTATCCGCGCTCGTGAACGCTGTGGTGTCCATTTCGAACTTGTATCGCAGTGCCGCCCCTGCTGCCTGCTTGATGACAAGCATCAGGATCGCGCCACTGGCAATCGCGTCCGTCGTGAACGTTTCCGTCCGTGATGCGGCGTCGTTGATCGTTTTGTAGCTGATCTGGCACCCGATATTGACGCCGTTGTTTTGCGTCAGCGCGGACGACCACCCGCCAGGATTGGTCGGATTGCCAATCCACCCACCAAAGCACGCCACGAGGACGTTCGCCGCTTGTGACAGTTCGCCAGTCGCTGCCGTGGTAATCGACGTGCCACTGGTTGCCGTCGCGTTCACAGACGTTTCCAGCGCACTAGCGGTCGGGGCGCCAGTGATTTCGATCAACGCTGCGGAAAATACGTTGTCGGTAACGCTTTGGGTAAAAGTCCCTGTCACCGTCGGCGTTCCCGCTGCGACGTTGTAGGCGAGTGCTGCGAATACCTGCGGGTCGTAAGTTCCGGACGCACGAACATTGATCGGCGTCTGCCATGTATTCGTTTGCGTGTCCGCAACCGAGTCCAGGTATGGGGCCGCAGCGGTAGCGCCAGCATGCAGCCCTGTGCCGATTAACACCAACGTAGCGCCAGCCGGCACGGCTTGCGTTGATACCAGCGCAAGCGTTCCGTCCTCGCCCGTTACGACTGCCGTTTGTAATACGCGAATTGCGAGTGCCATCTACCCCTCCAAAACCGGAATCCACGGCGCGAGAACGTGCCAAGGCCGTGGCGTGC
>CAYOLO010000030.1:0-2445 GCA_964404855.1 uncultured Gammaproteobacteria bacterium | reverse complement strand
CAGTCATCAAGACCGAGATCGAGCGCCTGACCGGCACGAGGCTCTACAAGCCTGAGATCCGTGCAGGATCATTTCAATACAAGGTACCCGACTTCATCGAGTTTCAGACCGCACCGCTGCAAGTAATGCTCGATGAGATCCGCACCTTGCGCTTCGGTATAGACCACGCCGGCATCGTTCAGATGCCCGATCACCTCAAGGATCTGAAGATCCCGATAGGGCAATCGGTCTATCGCATGGGGATCGGCGGTCTGCACTCGTCCGAGACTCGCGTGAGTCATTACAGTGATGACGAGTTCGTGCTGCTGGATCGGGACGTGACGAGTTACTACCCGAACATCATCCTGGGTGGGGGGCTGTACCCGAAGACCATCGGGCCGTCGTTCCTGAAGGTCTATCGATCAATCTACGACAGGCGCATTGCCGCAAAGCGGTCAGGTCAGAAGAACACAGCCGAGACCCTTAAGATCGTTTTGAACGGCTCATTTGGCAAGCTGGGCAGTGCGTATTCCGTACTGTACGCACCCGAACTGCTGATTCAAGTCACGCTGACAGGCCAACTCGCCATCCTCATGCTGATCGAGCAAATGGAGTTGCGCGACATGCGGGTAGTCAGCGCCAACACGGACGGATTCGTCACCAAGGTGCCGCGCGACAGGCGCTGGCAGTTCTCAGCAACGTGCGCCGATTGGGAGTTGCAGACTGGCTTCAACACCGAAGAAACCGAGTACCGATCACTGCACAGCCGCGACGTAAATAACTACCTGGCCATTGCTACAGAACGCGGCAAACTGAAGATCAAAGAAAAGGGCGCCTTTGCCGCCAGCGGCCCCGGCCTGCCAGGCGCAGCCGGACAGAAGAAGAACCCGAACATGGACATCTGCACCGACGCCGTGGTTGCCTACTTGAAGGATGGCGTGCCGATCGAGGACACGATCGAGTGGTGCACCGACCCGCGCAAGTTCCTCACCGTCCGTCGCGTGACGGGTGGTGCCATGAAGGACGACCTGCCCATCGGCAAGGCCCTGCGTTGGTACTACAGCAAGGATGTCATCGGAGGCTTCGTCTATGCGAAGAACGGCAATGCCGTACCGGAGTCAATCGGAGCACGCCTGATGATGGAACTGACAGATCGCGTACCGGCCGACCTCGACTTCGACTACTACATCCGCGAGGCTTACGCCATCCTGCAAGACCTGGGTGTCGAGGTGAGCGATCCGAAGCTCCGCGGCAGGACGGGCAGGATCATGGCCAGGCTGCCTGATGCCAAGAACGTGCATTACGTGGAAGCGTCGACCGGGGTTGCCCTGTGCGGCAAGACTCGTGACAGCATTCGAGACTCATGGGTTGAGTATGACGAGGTGCCTGACGGGCATCGTGTGTGTTCGAAGTGCAGGAAGGCGGGTGAGTTGTGAGAGAGTGGATCGTCTCGCTTTGCGACCTGACCGGACACATGGTCGGACCTTGGATCGAGAACGGCCATCACGCCTTGTTGATTGACCCACAACACAAGCCTGGTGTACATCGTGACGGGCGAGTTGTGCGAGTTGGGCAAACGATAGATCACAAACACACTTGGTCAACTCTGCGCAACATCATCAAGAAAGACTGCGTTTCGTTCGTCGCAGGCTTCCCGCCTTGCACGGATCTTGCTGTCAGCGGTGCTCGCTGGTTCGAAGAGAAGGGGCGCAAGGACTGGGCATTTCAGTTCAAGGCGATGGAGATCGTTTGGCAGTGTCATGTCATCGGGCAAATGTCAGGCGCCCCGTGGATGATCGAGAACCCTGTGAGTGTGATCTCGTCCATCTGGCGCAAGCCTGATCACACATTCAGTCCGAGTGACTTCACGGCCTACGCGCCTGATGACAACTACAACAAGCAGACGATGCTTTGGACTGGCGGCGGATTCATCATGCCGAAGCCTCGACGTGACCTGTCGCTCGGTGAGCCTGACGATCGCATCCATCGGGCGCCACCGAATGCCGACAGAGCGAACTTCCGCAGTGCTACGCCTCGCGGCTTTGCCCGAGCAGTCTACGAAGCCAACGGCGAACTCTAATGACCAGATTTGACAAGCCACCAAGCCCCCGCTCCCTTGAGTCCGATCTGCAGTCCGACATCATCGACTTCGCGCATGTCCGCGGTTGGTTCTGCGAGAAGATCGAATCGCGGTCAGGCCGCGGGATCATGGACCTGTACTGCCTGCGTCGCGGCCGGCACGTCTGGATCGAGGTGAAGCGGCAAGGCGAGGTGGCAAGGCCACAACAGGCCAAGCGGGCACGCGAGATGAAGGCACAAGGTGCTGAGGTGTATACCGTGGACTCGATGGATCGGGCGAGGGAGGTGTTGAGATGAAAGTCATCATCGCCGGCAGCCGCTCGATCACCGATCCGCAGATCGTGCATGACGCCATCACCGCATCCCGCTTCACGATCACCGAGGTGG
>CAYOLO010000029.1:0-2665 GCA_964404855.1 uncultured Gammaproteobacteria bacterium | reverse complement strand
GTGCGGCCCGGTGGATGAGCGATTGGCGGCTAACCCTGCTCCTCAGCGCTGAGGAGCAGGGTTAATCGCTCGATCTCTGCGATGGCGCACCCGTGATGGGTGCGCCAGCAACCCTTGTAGTGGTAGCTCTCTGTCGGAGAGCTACAACGGGCGATTGCTGCCCGGATGATGCGCAGGGTCTCCTCCTGCGTGATGGGGGGCAGCTCCGGCAACATTTAGCACCTCCGAAATTCGACTGCATGTTGTCATGATCTGGGCAACGGAGACCAACAGGCGCCCGGAGTCCAGATCATGGCCGTGGAACTCAAATTTTTTCACGTGCTCTGAGATTGTGCTGGCCTCTGAGCACAAATCCAGGGCGAGCACGACCAGATCGGTCATTCTCCCCACCGATCCAGCATGGCGTAGACCGCCGCTCGTCTACGCCGGAATTCCTCCGGCTCGCAGTCTAAATCGGCTCCGTTTCTCTCTGGCACCCACACCATCGGGCGTGTTTCGGCTAACCACGCCCGCAAAACGGCGGCGTCAATCGCCGCGCCGCGGCGATTGCCCCCCTTCGGGATGAAGGGGAGACCAGTTCGTATCCAGTGATACACCTGGTTGTTGGACAACCTCAGTAACCGGGCCGCCTGCCCGATGGTCAGCAGGCCGTCCGCTTCAAGCAGGGCCGGGGTTGCCCTGGCAGCGCGCAACACGAGACCGGAACCCTCGCCCTTCACACCGCCTCCTGTGTCAGTACTGGAACGCCTGATGTGCCAGTACTGGCAGCGCACTTGATTGTGTACGCGCAGTCCTGGCACATGGTCGTGTCCGCCATGTTGGCGGCGGTCACAACCTGCCCGCAGACTGGGCACATGCGCCAGGCTTCAATGACCACAACCAGGGCGGTCCCTGTGTTTCCCGCCCTGACCTCAATGCCGGCACGTTTGATCTCATGCAGGCCGGTAACGAAAACGTCCTGCAGTACAGCCTCAGGCTGCACTGCTTTAGATTTTCCCGCCATATGCACTCCTCCTGTTTTTGCCGCTGCCGGCGCGCCACTGCCAGTAGCGCCCCTTGCCGTCATGTCCTGGCGCACCGAACCGTTCGATGCGCCAGCCGGACGCCCGGCTGGGCTCGCGATGTGCCAGTACTGGCACATCGCCCACATCGTCCACATCAATCTGTTCTAGCACGCCCAGTGCATCGGGGGGTGATGCCGAAAGCGGGGCGCTTTCGGCATCACTGGCTTGGCGATCGAACAGATCACGATCGCCGGCCAGACCTCGTTCGGCTGGGGGCGGTGCCAGTACTGGCACAATCAGTTCGGCGCTGGCATTGACGGCCCGCCAGTTTGCGGGGATGTGCCAGAATGGGGCAGCGCCGGCGCTTTTGGGCTTTCCGCCCCGTTTGTCAGGCCAAAATGTCCTCGGACATCCTCCAGGTTCCGGGCCGCCAATCCGGGGACGATTTGGTTGGCGGTTGCCTGAACACCGGCCAACGTTGCCGCCGCCGTCTGGCGAGCGATCACGACCTGCGCGTGTTTCTGCACACGCTGGGCCGCGCCCATTTGGCGGGCGATCTGCTTTTCGGGGTCAAGCGCCTCCACAACGATGTATGCGGCCACGTTGGCGATAACGACGAAAATAACCCCCCACGTCGCCACCCCGGCGAACTGGGGGATGAGTTCTGTCATTCCGGGGTTGTTACTCATAACCTCTACCCCGAACGCCGCCCCGACTCCGAATAGGTCAATCACCGCCATAACGGCGGCCACGCCTGACTGCGTGTTCGTATCCGCAGCCTGATAGTAGGCGGGCCAGAGCAGCAGCCCTCCCTCGAACGCGACCAGTCCTAACGCCGACACCAACCAGGCGTCAGCGCCCATAAGCGTTTGTAGCGCACTCCAGGTCATGAATCCGGTGACGCCCATTAGGGCGAGTTTCACCAATGTTCTCCAAATTTTCGTTCCGTCCTCGTTCATGTTTCCTCCCGTTTCCTCCCGTCAAAAATTTGCGATACCGTCATAACCGCCAGGGGCGCTAAGATCAAAAACACCCTGGCGCCCGCCCCCAAGTGCGCCAGCAGCCAAACCGCCCATATGCCAGTAATGGCAACGAACAGCCCCGCCCATTGCCCAGACAGGGCGGCCCATGCAGTGGGTGCCAGAACCAGCCCCGCCGCAATCATCCCACCAACGAACCCGCTTCCTGTGTCGTTGGCGTACCCACCCCAAAGCGCCGGGTACGCCAACACCACGCTGGCACCTGTTGCCAGTATCAGCGCCGCCCGTGCCAGTACTGGCACATGCGAAAGCACTCTGGGCAGCGCCTGCTGTGCCAGAGCCGCCAGCTCGCCCAGCAGTGCTGCGGCGACTCTGGCAGCGGCGCCGATCACCATAGTCGCTGCTGCCACAACGGCCAGGGCCAGGGCAGCCAGCCCGACCAGCAGCAGGGACAGTCCTGCGCCGGCCGCCGCAGCCAGGCGGTGCAGCAGGTGCGCCGAATCATCCGCCCCCAAACTCCCCTCTCCTTCCTCCCACCCCTATGGCGCGCGCCAACCAGGCGACAAATCGTCGCCACGGCGTGCGCCGGCGAAACAGACGCGTCATGCTGTATGAAGTCACGACCCACTCCACGCCGTGTGGGTCGGTGTATATGTAGGTCACGACCGCCCCTCCGTGTAG
>CAYOLO010000028.1:0-2683 GCA_964404855.1 uncultured Gammaproteobacteria bacterium | reverse complement strand
CGGGGGTCTAGGTGCGCTCGGCGATCAAGCGAGTCGTCATGTGGGCGTACTGCCGTGGATTGACGCCGCCAGGCTTTGTGACATGGGCGTTCAACCGATTCCGGTTGTGGAACGAGTGATGGCACGAATCCGCACTATCAAGCCGGAGTTTTTCACGTCTGAAGATGTTGTGTCCCTATCGGCGTTCGCACGACTGCTGTACATCGCGCTGTGGTGCGAGGCCGACCGGGAAGGCCGGATGCGCTGGAAACCGGCGACTTTCAAGATGCGCTATTTCCCGGCCGACGCCGTAGATATCGACGGCCTGTGCGCAGAGGTTGTCAATCGCGGTTTGGTGCGCCTGTACGGGGACGGTTACGCCGTCATTCCGACGTTCACCGACCATCAACACGTCAATCCGAGGGAGTCCAAGAGCCTGCTCCCAGTTCCGGAATTCATTGATTTGCACGCGTCAGTGACGCGTGACGACGCGTCACTGACGCACAGGGAGGAAGGGAAGGAAGGGAAGGAAAGAAAAGAAGCACCCGCCGACCCTGGCGGGTCGTCGCTTTCGCAGGATTTCGACTCCCCCGCATCGCACGCACCCCCCGATCCCAACGGGTCCGCAGGTCCGTCCCATGCCGCCGAGTCCGACCCAGTGAAGGAAATTTTCGACCTTGGCGTAAGCATCCTCACTCGCAGTGGGCACCCGGAACGATCCGCGCGCACGCTCATTGGCCGACTCAGGAAGTTGCGCACCGACGAAGAAGCCGCATCGATCCTCGTTGCCGCAAAGGCGACCACTGATCCGGCGGCGTACATCGTCAAGGCGACCCAACCCAAGCCGCGAAGGGTGCAGTTGTGCTGACGAAAACCTTTGCCGACTTCGGCATCGACACGAAGGGTCGCACGTCTGGAGAGATCAAGACGACGTGCCCGCAGTGTTCGGCGCATCGCAAGAAGCGCAATTACCCGTGCCTGAACGTGAACATCGACAAGGGCGTATGGCATTGCTGGCACTGCGAATGGGCGGGCGGTTTGGGGACGGGGATTCAGCGCCGGCCGGAGATCGTCAAAGCGTGGCGCAAGCCCGACTACGTTGCCAAGTCGGAGGGAGTCCCCGATGGCGTTGTGGCGTGGTTTGCCAAGCGCGGCATCAGCGCCGAGGTATTGCGCCGCAACCAGATCGGCCACGGATCGCGGTACTTCCCCCAGGTCGAGGACGAACGTACCTGCGTCCTGTTTCCGTACCTGCGCGGCAGCGAAGTGGTCAACATCAAGGCCCGGACGGCGGACAAGCTGTTTCGCATGGAGTCGGGTTGCGAACGGGTGCTGTACGGGTTGAACGACATTGGAGAAGTGCTCGTTTGGGTCGAGGGCGAGATCGACAAGCTTTCGTTGGACGAAGCGGGCTATCCGTCATGCGTTTCGGTGCCGGACGGTGCGCCAGCGCCGGACTCCAAGAGCTACGGCAGCAAGTTCGATTTTCTCGATGCGCCGGAGCTTGAGCGGGTCAAAACGCACATCATCGCGGTCGATATCGACGCACCTGGAGTGCGGCTCAAGGATGAGCTTGTTCGCCGGCTCGGGCGCGAAAACTGCCTGATCGTGGATTGGCCGGAGGGCTGCAAAGACGCAAACGAGGTGTTGACGCAGTACGGGCCGGACAAGCTTGCAGAGTGCATTTGCAACGCAAGGCCGCTTCCGGTGGAAGGGGCTTACTCGGCGTCGGAGTTCTTCGCAGAGGTCCGCGAGCACTACGAACACGGCCGCAAGCCGACGATATCGACCGGCTGGAAAGCGGTTGACGAGTTCTACACGGTGCTGCCGGGCGAATGGACGTTAGTGACGGGCGTGCCCGGTCACGGCAAGTCGGAATGGCTCGATGCGCTGACGCTGAACCTGGCGCGCTCCTGTGGTTGGCGGTTCGCGGTGTACTCGGCGGAGAACATGCCGGTGAGCGAGCACATCGAAAAGCTGATGGAGAAGATCGTCGGCAGGCCGTTCGACCGTGGGCCGACGCAGCGTATCTCGCCGACCGAGTTGGACATGGCAGAGACGTTCCTTGAGCAGCATTACACATTCCTGCTGCCGGACAGTCCGACACCTGAAACGCTGATCGATCAATGCCGTGCGCTGGTAAAAACGCGCGGCGTCAACGGGATCGTTTTGGACCCGTGGAACGAGATCGAGCACAACTACGGCGACACGACGACGGAGACAAAGTACATCAGCGAGACGCTATCGAAATTCCGCAAATTCGCTCGCAGTCACGACGTTCACGTCTGGATTGTGGCGCATCCCAGGATGCTCATGCCGCGCAAGGATTCGGACCGAGAGCCGATCCCGACGCCGTACCAGATCGCAGGTTCCGCGCATTGGAACAACAAGGCCGACAACATCGTGACGATTTGGCGGGATCGCGCCAGCGACACGCAGGAAGTCGAAGTTCACGTTCAGAAGGTGCGCAAGAAGAGAGTCGGGCGGGTCGGCATGGCGACGCTGCGCTATGACCGGGTGACGGGCCGGTATCACGACATATTCACAGGCCAGGATGACGCGGGGCGGCGGTTCACATACTCGCACGCGACGGAGCCAGCATGACCTGCGAGACCTGCCGCCACGCCCGCCAGGTCGGCCCGGTGCTCTGCTGCACGCACCCGAGCGAGCCGCAGCGCGACCTCGGCCCGCGGGCGGCGTCGGT
>CAYOLO010000027.1:0-2712 GCA_964404855.1 uncultured Gammaproteobacteria bacterium | reverse complement strand
CGCACCAGGCCATGAACGCCGACTTGCCGGTGCCGTGACCCGAGCGGATCGACACCCTTCGGCGCGAGACAGTCGCCCGACTGGCTTCCCACTGCTGATCGGTCGGCGTTGCCCCTAAGACTTCGACGGCAAAGAGCGCCGGCCCGCCTTCACGCCACCGGAGGATTGTCTGTTGCGCGGGCGCTAAGGCTTCCGAGGACATCTGCAAGTGTGTGCTTGTGTGCTAGTTCGCCGCTCAATGAAACCGCCTGCGCCGGCTTACCCTCTAGCCGGTCGCCGAGTTCCTTCAACGCCGTCATGTCGCCTTCCATCGCCTTGTCGATCAGCGCATTGGCGCACGCTTCGAGCGCATCTTTCCTGTCCAGTGCCGATCGCGCGGACAAAGCCCGCTCTACCGCAGCCGTCCAGACCTTCGCCTTTGCCGCGTTCTGATTTCCGAGGGGTGCAGCCATTGTCTTAATCTAAGTGCCTGTTATTTGGGCACATTGTCATGTTCCGACTTGCGCGCCGTATTCCTGCCGGCAATAGTCGGGATCGTAGGTTGAGGGGCGGCCGGGTGGCATGTCAGGCCCTATTCCTGTGTGTAAGTGGACGGTTTGGCTATGCGAACGTCCCGGCCAACGAAGTTACCGTCCAGTAACCCTCCTCGAAGCACTCGACTGTGACTGCGCCACCAGCCGACAGCGCACGATCGGTCGTCAACCCGTCATGCCACGCCCCATTAGGGCGCACGGTCATGGAATAGGTACGATTCGGCGAAACAATGGTCACTTTCCTACCGACTACCGGCGCCTGTAGGTCGACCCGCTGCGATCCTGTTGCATCGACGTTCGACACGGTTACGTCGTAACCGCTGATGACCGGAACGACGGCAGCCGTACTGCGGATCACGTTCGACACATTTCGCTCGAAACGAATTGTCTTGGCGCCGGTCGATGAGGAATCAAAGACCCGATAGCCGCCGCCGACCGCCTCGTAGTTGATGATGACGTTTTCGACTGCCAGCAAATCGAGGGCGCTAGCCCCCACCGACCGGAACGGGATAACATTTTTCGACGTTGTCGCGTTCGGCAGGCGCACGCGGAACGTATTGCGGAGTAGCCGCGCCTGAATCGAACCGCTATCGCACCACATCTGAAGGAAGGTGGCGTAACTCGACGCCCCCGTCGTGACGCCCTGATACTCGGCGAAACAGTCATTCTCCGAGAACTCGAAATTGCTTATCGGCGCGCCGGTGAGACCGCGTATTTGCGCTGCCTTAATCGAGGAGTAGTTCAAGTTCTTCGAGACTAGACGAAACTTGTTACCCTTTACCGTGACGTTTTCGCACTCTCCTTCGGCGTATAGCACCAGCGCTGAGTACCCGTCGCAAGTAACGTCGACAAGATTTCCAGCGATCAGGCTATTCTCGCCTGCGGCGCGAATGGTCGTATTAAGAAGCGTGTTACCGTCGATAACGCTGTTATCTGCGAAACAGGTGATTCCTTTTACTTCGGTCGTCTCGTTAAGTAGGTAGGAGATGCTGTTGTTAGCGATAACGCACACCCCGCCAGCCGGGTACGTCGGGTAGTCATTCCCTTTTGCCACGACGCAGCCGTCCTCGGAGGGGCCGCAGTTCAAGATCGTGTTTCCAGTGATCGTCGACCGCAACGCCTTTACATAGATCGCTTCGCAGGCCGTGCCGACATGCGTAACGTCCTCGACCGTGTTTCCAGTGATCGTGACATCGTTACCGTAGACGAGGAATGCGTGCGTCTCCGCGCCACCGGAAGTTGCGCCGTCGACCGAGTTTCCGATGATACGGATGTGGCTTGTATTCTCGCTGTCGGTCGCGTCGTTGGCGCCAATAAGGATCGCTTGGCAGCTTTGCGCGGTCGTCAAAAGGCTGGAAAACGAGTTCCCGGCGAAATAACCATCCTGTACTGAGCCTCGGAAGTGAAAGCCGAAGCCGCCTACGACTTTCACTCCCTCAACGCGGGCGCGCGTAAGGTTTCCCGCGCCACTCTGCACGACGCCGATGTCTCCGCTCTTTGCCATGTGAACACCGAAAATCTCAACCTCCGAAGCCGCGTCGTTCACCGTAAGCGAGCCGGTCATTGATAGCGTGCCAACGCCGGACAGGTAGACGTTCCCGGCCGAAGTCATAGCCCCGACGTTGAACGTGCCGGCTGGCACATCGGCAGTCGCTCCAATGGACGCGGCGTAGTCGATCGCCGCGAGGACCGCCGCCGTGTCATCGGTAACGCCATCACCGACCGCGCCAAAGTCCTTGACGCTTACCGCGTCCCGCAACTTCGACTCGACCGTGCGCGCAACCGCCCCATTACCAGCCTGCGCGAACGACCCGACTTTCGCCAGATTGCTCACGGCAAACCGCTTGACCGCCCCGCCCTGTACCCCGGCGACCGTATCGGCAGCGGCCGGCGTCGCCGTTGCTACGGAAGGAAGTTGTACGTCGGCCATGTCGTTACCCCGTAATCCTGTTGCCCGACTCGTCGGTCAGGTAATTGCCGCTCTCGTCGAGCAAGTAGTCCCCCGGCTGGACGATCCGCCCGAGCGCGCGGGCAAGGTCAATCACGCGGCGCACTATCGGGCCGACGATCGGACGGACTAGTGGGCGTGTGAGCATGGATTCCGGCGAAAAAAAGCCGGCGCTAGGCCGGCGTAACGCGCTGATGCGCGAGGGGAGGAGACTGCTGCGCGAAACACGCC
>CAYOLO010000026.1:0-2922 GCA_964404855.1 uncultured Gammaproteobacteria bacterium | reverse complement strand
CGGCGTCTTCCCGGCGCAGTTCGGCATAGGCGAATATCTCGAAGCGTTCGTGGTCATGGCTGGCCATCAGCGGTTCGAGAAAACGATCGATGGAATGCGTATTCAAGTCGGGCGACACATACCCGATTCTCAGGCGCCGGCCCTCCGTCCGTGAATTCTGGTGGTCACGCCAGAGGTTGGAACAGGGGCGCGCGAAGCAAACGTCGTAGTCGCGATACGCATCGAATATGTCTTCGGCAGTCTTGTCGGGATCGTAGTTCAGCGTGAACAGCAGGGCGCCATGGGTATCCTCAAGGCGGGGATCGATCGCCAACGCCCGCCGCAGGCTCTCCTCGGCCTCGGAGAATCGGCCAAACGAGGCAAGCAGCGCGCCGCGATTGCTCAAGGCCAGCGCGAAGTCCGGCTTGATGGCCAAGGCGCGGTCGAGAAAGCCCCGCGCCTCGGTGAGCGCGCCCAAGTGCAGCAGCGAGAATCCAAGATTGTTCAGCGCCTCGGGCGAGGATGGCGCCGCGGCGACGGCGTGGCGGCACAGCGGCTCGGCCTCCGCATACCGGCCGGCGGCCATCAGCAAGGCGCCAAGATTCGAATGGGCGGTGGCGTGCCTTGGGTTCAATCGAATGGCCTGACGATACTCCGCCTCCGCTTCCTCGAAGCGAGACAAATCGTCATAGGCATTGGCGATCAGGAAATGGCTGTCGGCATCCATCGGCGCCAGGGCGAGGGCATGTCGCAGACTCTCGATCGCGGCTTCTGGCCGCCCGGTGTTGGCCAGCACCCCGCCGAGATTGCGGCAAGCCTCCGCATAGTCCGGCCGCAACTCGATCGCCCGTCGGAAACTGGTTTCCGCCCCGGCCAGTTCACCCAGTAATTGCAGGCAGGCGCCCAGGTTGTTGTGAACTTCGGGAATATCGCCCCCGAAGCGCAGGGCGTCCCTATAGCGATCGGCCGCCTCGGCAACCACGTTGGAGGACAGCAGGATATTGCCGAGATTGAAATGAGCGAAGGCCGAGTCCGGGCGAAGGGCGACCGCCGATCGATAGCAGGTCTCGGCCTCGGACAAGCGCCCAAGTCCGGCGAGGACGAGCCCGAGTTCGATTTGTGCTTCCGCGTCACCGGGCAGCAGGGCGACGGCGCGCTGCATCGGCGCGAGAGCCTCCTGGAAGCGCCCCTGCTCCTTGAACACCACGCCCAGCAACTGCCAGCCGAAGCCATGCTCGGGAAAACGTTCCATCAACGCCTGGGCGATCGGGATCAGTTCGGCGAAGCGCTTCTCGCCATACAGGCCAAGCGCATGGTCGATGACCTCGGGCGCCGGGGTCCCGACCGCGCCCATGCCAAGTCGTTCGACCAAGGCATCGACTTCCGGGCCCTGGAGCCCGCGCGCCGCGCCCTGCACCAGCATCTGCCGCGCCGCCTCGTCATGCCCCGCCTGCATCAGGGCGGCAATGTAGCTCAGCCAGTACGGGCCGACTTCCGGCCTTGCCTCGAGCGCCGCCTTCAATCGTGGCAGCGCCTCGGACGGACGGTTGGCCTGCAAGGCCGCCACCCCCAGGTTGTGGTTGGCGTCGGCATGTCCCGGCTGCACCATCAACACCGCCTGATACAACCATTCGGCCTGCTGGTGCCGGCCTGCCTCGTGATGCGCCACCGCTTCACTCATGAGTCGGCTGACATCCTGTGTCCTGCCGGGGGTCGGGCCCTTGTTGACGGAATTCATGCAGCGCCTCGCTCCACCCACTGTTTGAACATATCGCGATAGGCGGTTTCGACCCTGCGGGTGAAGCCGGGTTCGTCCATGAGGGGGCTGAGGGCCATCTCCTGGCGCAGCCCCGCCCGCAGCAAAGTCAGCCGTGGCAGATCGCCGGCCAGCGCCACCACCTTCTCCACGTATTCCTCCTCGTTCCGGGCAATCCACTCCGGATGCCCCAGCCCCGTCAGGATCGAACTGCCCAGCCGACCCACGCTCGGCCGCCCCGCCAGCGTCACGAACGGCACCCCCATGTATAAGGATTCGAACAGCGTCGTCCCCGAATTGTGCGGAAAACAGTCCAGCCCGATGTCCAGCCCCCTCAGCACGTCCCAGGGCGGGCTGTGGCAGCCGATCTCCAGCCGCTCGCGGCCGATGCCGTGCCCGGCAAAGCGTTCCGCCAGCGCTTCCTGGCTGCCGGTTTCCTTGAAGTCACGGCTGTCGATGACCAGGCGGGCGTCGGGCAGTCGCTTGAGTATCTCGGACCACACCCGCACCACCCGGTGATTGATGCGCACCCCCCGGGTCAGCGTGCCCAGGGTGACATGACCCCGCGACAGGGCCGGCAGGGCCGAGACTTCGCCCATCCCCGCCGCCGGCCGGTACACATACCCCGGCGTCGCCAGCCGCCATGGCCGTTCGGCAAACAGCCGCTCGCTGCCCGCCGGCGCACTCGCTTCGTCGGTCAGGAGGTAGTCGATCGCGCTCACCCCCGTGGTGTAGCCATAGCCCAGCCAGCTCACCGACACCGGCGCCGGTTTGCGCGCGAACACCAGCAGCCGGTTGCCGGCCGTGTGTCCGGCCAGATCGACCAGGATGTCGATGCCGTCCGCCCGTATCCGCTCCGCCAGGGCGTCGTCGGACAGCCCGATGGTCGGCCGCCAGTGGTCGGCGTAGGTCCGGAACCGCGCCGTCACGGCGTCTTCCCGGCGCAGTTCGGCATAGGCGAATATCTCGAAGCGTTCGTGGTCGTGATTGGCCATCAGCGGTTCGAGAAAACGATGCACGACGTGCTGGCAGAAGTCGCCCGAGACATATCCCACCCGCAGCCGCCGCCCAGGGTCCCGTTCGTTGCCGTGCGCCCGCCACCCACCGTACAGCGGCTTGGCCAGCTTCTCCTCGAATTCCCGGTAAACCTCGAAAATCTCCTCCCCGCTCCGGTCAGGATCGTAGTT
>CAYOLO010000025.1:0-2923 GCA_964404855.1 uncultured Gammaproteobacteria bacterium | reverse complement strand
CCGAGCCAGTAGTCCCGAAACTTCGCCGCCAGCAAGGCAGCGTCCAGGTCGGGACGTTCCTGCCGGCAAAACGCAATCTCGGCGTCCGCCGGAAAGTCGGCGGGTAGGCGTGAGCCGCGAGGCGAACGCTCTCTCTCTCCTGACGGTTCTTGACGGTTCTTGACGGTTAGAGTCCGCCTGGCGGACGGGTCCGGTCCGCCTGCCGGACTGGTTGGGTCCGCCTGCCGTACCGGTTCGTCTGCCGGACCCGTCCGCGTGGCGTACTGGTTAGCAGGCACTACCATGTACGTTGTATGGCGGCCGTTCGATCGGTTCGCCACCACAAAACCGGCTTCCTCGAGCCACTTGATTGCCTCGATCACGGCCGTCCGGCCGAAGCAGGTGCGCTCGCAAATCGAGTCGAGTGACGGCCAGCAATAGCCGGCGTCGTTGGCGTTGTCCGCCAGCGAGATCAGGACGGCCTTCGCCGTCGGCGGCATCTTGAGCGGCCAGTACAGCGCCATAATTCGCGTGCTCATGCGGCCTCCCGGACATCATGAATCGGCTGAAACGTCACCCGCAATGCGCCGCCGATCTCGCGGAAAACGTCCTTCACTGGCACCCCGACGCTTATCGTCGTATAGCCATTGTTCTTCGCCACGATCCGCTGGAAATTCTCAATCCAGTAATCCCCGCATCGATACCACGCGATCTGCAACTGGATAACCGGCAGCAGATAGCACCTCCCGAGCGGAGCAATCGCGTAGGCGATGTAATCGGCCCTTAGCGGCTTGCAAACCCAACCTGGCGTTCCACGTTCCGCGACGGACAGGTATTCGAGCGCGATGTCGTCATAGACAACGCCTGTTCTCTTGTTCTTCCCGCGCACCTTCTCGTCAATCAGGATCTGCTTGCTGTTTTCGAGAATCACCGATCTGTCAATCCCGGCGCGCTGATGCTCTCCGTTCTGCCTGTGGTCGATCATGGCCGCAAACGACGGGAAGGCTTGACGATAGACTTCCTCCCATATCGGAAGATCGCTCGCGCTGTGAGAGAAGCGCAGTGATTCGGCGAAGTCGTGCATCTACGCCGCCGCTTGATTGCCCCAAGCACCCCACCCGTCGCGCGGCGACCGGCAGAACATTTCCAGTTTCGGAAGTTCCGGGTACATGGCTTCGATCAATTCGTACACCTCGACCGGCTTCGCGCTGTGTTCCCCTCTGGGGAACGACAGCACCGACGACGGACGGTTTGCAGGTGCTGGCGTCATCGGCTGCCCGCGCACCGCGACTAGCAGCAATTCATGTTGCTGCCGAAAGTAGTAGCCCATTCCGATCTTCTGCTTGTCCCATACGGCGCAGGTCCGATACTCGAAGCCCCACGCCCGCAGAACCTCGAACGCCTCGGCGAGCTTCGGACTCGTCGCCCACATGAACAGCACGCAGTCATCCAGCGCAATGGAGTCCAGGTCGAGCGCCTTGATCTCGTCCAGCGTCATCGTTGGGTACTGGTTTTCAATAGCCCGGCTCTCTGTCTCGATGTACTCGTATCGCCACGGCGGATCGGCATAGATCACCGGGTAGCGTTCGGCTATCTGCCCGAGAGGCGCGTTTCCCTTGCTGATCTCGACGATCTTTCCTATGCGCTCTGCTCGGCGTTCCTCGGATTTCTTCGTGCGTATCGCCTTCGCGGCCTCAAGGATCTCCCGCTCCCCCCGCGCTACGATCTCGGCCTGCTGTTCCTTGTGTTCCTTCAGCTCGTCGGCAATCGTCGCCGCTGCGCTAACACTGACGCGGCCGGATTCGACGGCCTGCACCAATTCCGGCGCGCCGTGGTCGAGAACTTGCTTTCCGTGCTGGCCGGTTCTGACGCCTATATTCAGCATCTCTGCCAACTGCGCCTGAGAGGGTGCGCAAATTTGCGTATGCTGATTCGCACCTTTCGGCAGCGTCGCCAGCCTCGCAAACACCATTGACCGCTGCGATTCGTCCAGGTGCCGGCGGTGTAGGTTGAGCGAGACAACGAACGCGACAAGCGTGGATTCGTCGCCGTCGTACTGGCGCGACGCCGGCTCGATGCCAAGTTCCTCGCACGCCTGCGCGCGGTGCCGGCCGTCGATTATCTGGTCGTTCCATACCCAGATCGGTTCACGCTGGCCGTTCTTCTGAATGTCGTCCCGAAGCGCCGCGTATTCTGCGGCTGACATGCGCGGGAAGATGTCCGCAATCGAATGAACCCTCACGCCGCATCCCCCCACTCGACTGCGCTGCCGGTGGCGCGTTCCCACGCCGCCAATGCCTTATTGACGGCCGTGAAGTGCACGCCGTATCGCGCGGCAATTTCCTTGTGCGTCACGCCTTCCGAGAGCAGGCGCAGAACCGTCCTGCGCTCGGTAATCGGCATCTTCGCGTTCGGCGCGCGGCCTTTGGCCGACAGCATCGAGCGGTGCGCGCCTGAGACGTACACGCCACGTCGCTTCATGGCACGACACATCTCTTTCATGGTTCCGTACCGCTGATGCTCAGGAGCCAGGCAGCGCCGGTCGCCGCAACTCGTCCAGGAAAGGTGCGTTGTGTCCGTCAGCAACCCGAGCAGCCGGCCGAGCAGCCTGCGCGCCTTGTATGTCTTGCCGTCCCACATCACAACCGGCTGTCCCCATGAGTCCACGGCGCCGGCCCAGATGCGGCACTCGTCCTGCACCCGCACGTTTTCGAGCAGCCACTGCCGCATCTGTTCCTCTGTCAGCACGCGTCGCGGCATTACGCGACCGCCTCCAGCCGCTTGCGCGCGATCCAGAACACCGCCACCGGCACGCCCACGGTGCAAACCTGCACGGCGGAACCGTTCCTCTTGACGATGGTCACGATCTGGTCGCGGTAGCGGCCGGAGAGGACGCGGTACTGGTCGGTCATTCCATGCCCCCGTTGTCCGATTCCCGGCGACT
>CAYOLO010000024.1:0-3050 GCA_964404855.1 uncultured Gammaproteobacteria bacterium | reverse complement strand
GGTAGCCTCTAGAAACGAAAAAACCGCCCGGAGGCGGTTAGGAGCGGTATGAGCGAGGATCAGTTCTGGCGCATCGTTATCGGCGGCGCGATCGTGGCTGCGATTCCGTATATCTGGCGGCGCGACAAGTCACTGCCCGAGCAAGCCGAAAAGCCCGCCAGTCAGGATCGGGACACCGGCCTGTCGCACGGCCTTGGATACCGGCTCGGCAAGCTGTGGGCGCGACGCAAGTAGCCCGGCCATCGCCCTCTGCCCGACGGGCGTATACGGCAACGACGCGACGCCAGCGGCCCCAAGTGCTAGGGGGCTGATGTACCCGAGCCCGCCGCCGGTCAGTGCAGCGGCCATCAACCTGCCCGGCGTGCCGCTGTCCGGTATGGTCTGCGACAGCACGGCCTGGCCGCTGTCGGACAAGTCCTGCATCAACGACTCTCCCCTGGCGAACCCGCGCTTGCGGACGCTTTTCTCGGCACGACGCACCCCGGCAGACAATTGCGCCGGGGAGAAGATGCCGTCCTTCGCCCCCTGCATACCGGCCGCGTTCTCGACACGGACAAGCGACGCCCACGACTGATTGGCCTTCGCAATGTCGTCTGCGACGCCGGCCGGCGCTGTCCGTTGCAGCCATTCGCGCATCGCCTTCTGAGCTTCGAAGAATGCGTTTCCAAGGTCTCGCTCAGACGCGATGTTCGATTGCCTGTACTGAGCGGCCCGCTGCCCGAGCGTCGATTCGATGTCCTTGAACCCACGCCCATTCAGGATGCCGTTTCTCGCTCGGTTCGAGATCTCACGCTGAATCTCGTTGACGAACTGCTGCGCCTTGTCTGGCGTGCCGGAGAGTTTTCCAAGGATGCGGGTCATGTCCGCACTGAGAGACCCGTCGAGCCTGATCGGCCCAACGCGGGACAGCGCATCGTCATAGAACTGATCGGCTTGATCGCCGACGAACCTGACCGCCTCGCGCCCCACCATGCCTTTCGGGATCTGCTTGCCGAGAGGTTCGAGAACGCGGTCCAACGCCGCACGGTCGAACTCGCCGACCGCCCTGCGCTGGCCTGCCCTGATGGCGTCGCCGACAAGCGGAACGCTCGTCAACTTGTCCTCGGTCGTTTTCCACGCCCCGCCAAGCACCTGCCCAGGCGTCGGCGTCACGCCTTCGCGCATGAGCGCCTTCACGTCCGGCGACGTTCTCGGCGAGATGATCCGCGCCAGCCCAGCGGTGATCGGAGCCGCCAGCCCGCCGGCAATCGCGCCGGTTTTGGCCTGCCCGAGTTTCTGTTGCCAGAAGTCAGCACCGGGCTTTTCGACCGGCTGCAACGCGCCGAATCCGGCCCCCGTGGCAGCGCCGATCGCGGTGCGAGCAGCCAGACCGGCACCGACAGGCGCGGCGGCGGTCATCGGGGCGGTCGCCAGTACGTTGCCGGCCAGTCGCAAGGCGTCGAAACCAGTCCCGTCGCTGCGGCCTTGCCGGTAGGACTGGTCGGCCTCTCGGTTGATCTGATCGACTCTGGTGACTTCCGAATCCGGCGCGAGACCGGCCGCGTTCGCGCCACGCACCAGCATCTGCGCGCCAGCGTCAATCGGATCTCGCATCCCGCGAAAGATGCCCATCTCCGGCTTTGCCGCTTGCAGCAGCCGGTCCATGAACGGGACGGCGGGCACGGCGGGTGCCGTAGTGGCCGGACCCCCGAGTTGCTTTCGCAGTACGGCCGCGATTTGCTCGTCCGGCATCCCGTCCGGGAACTCGGCGATCGTGCCGTCCGGCAGTTCGACTTCCTTCATTCCAGTTGTCCAGTTGCCGGGTTGAACTTGAGCCGCTTCTGTTCCGGCTTGTCGAACGAACCAGACGCGCCGCCGTCCTTTTTGCCGAAGTCAGGATCGAAGTCGCTCAGACGCGGCAATCTGCCCTGCCAGCCGGTCAACGACCCGTACTGTTGGAAATACTGCGCCGCATCCAACTTCGCCTGCGCAGCGTCGCCGATCTGCTTGATAAGCCGGTCAACGCGCTTGGCGTTTTCCGCCTCGCTCAGACGAGGATTGAACACGCGAGCGATCAGCCGCTCGCCTTCCTTCTCGGTGAACTGCGCGCCAAGTACGAGGCGAAGGTTGCGCTGCGCGACCTCCTGAATGGCTTCCTTCGTCGCAACCGCCTTCGGGTTCGTGGCCGCCAACACAGCATCCGGCAAGTTGCCAATGATCGAGCCGGAGATGTTCTCCCCGCTCTTGAGCGCCTTGGACGCTTCCCGCAACTGGTCGAGCTGCTTCGCAACGTCCGCATAACCGCCGGTCGCAAAATCAACGAAGTCAACACCGAATTTCTCGTCGGCCTTCTTCTGTCCTGGCGTTTCCGGCATGACAAAATTTCTGACCGTCTGGGTCGGCGCACCAGCACTGGAGTCGGCCAGCTTGAACGCTTGATAAGGCGCATTCGCTTGCGCCGTCACGCGCCCATCCGCGCCGATCTGCGGCAGGAACGGTTGATTGACGTTCGGCACAACGGCCTTCGGTTGCCCCGTATACGGATCAACCCCGACTCCGTTCTGGAAGTCCAACTTCGTCTTGCCCCAATTCGGCGACTCGGCCAGCGCCTTCAAATCATCTGGCTTGATGCCGATCAATTGGCCGTGCGCAAACATCTCTGCCGATACCGGCTTGCCGGCGTATTTCTGCCAGAAGTGGCCCTGCGCCAGCCGTAGCGCATCCTCGCGTTTCCGTTTGGTCGTGGCCTCGTCCATCTCGAAATTGAGCTTTTGCCCCTGCAAGCCTATCTGTTGCTCTTGCAGCCCAAGCATCCGATTGCGTTGCGCGAGCGCCTTGCTCTGCTCGATCGCCTGCGGGAACGCCGCGAACGCCGCCCCCATGCCACCGCCACGATGGCGAGGCGTCAGCAGCATCGCCGCCGCTTGCATCAGCGCGTTGTTGAACCCCTGCCCATCCGGGGTGTTCATGTCGATGTCGAGAAGTCCCGCCATGTCACCACCCCGAGTCAAATCCCAGGTTCGACCCCTGATTCATCTGCGACTGCATCTGCGCCTGCATCGCGGCGAGCT
>CAYOLO010000023.1:0-3133 GCA_964404855.1 uncultured Gammaproteobacteria bacterium | reverse complement strand
GCCAGCTTGTAGGTGGCAACCACCTCGACCTTCGCCAGAAGATACGTGGCGTCATGCTCGGCGTCAGCGATGCGCGTCCCCACCTTACTGCCGGTCACGCCGATCTTGTGGATCAGGTCGCGGTGCTGCGCGACATAAGGATGATCGGACAGCGAGCGCAGGACATAGATCGTGCCGCTCTCAACGTCGTCCGCTTCCAGCTCGCCACCGAAGGATAACTGCCCGCTCTCGGGCGAGACCAGCCGCCGCGCGGCGGGGTCGTTGTAGAACGCGCGTTGAAGCGAGCGCAGCAATAGATTGCTTTCAGTGCCATTGGCGAAGATCAGGCGCAGGCGGCGATCCACCTCCCCGGCGGTCGTCTTCAAAGGTTCGCCGACCTCGGCGACGTAGAGGGTGATGCCGTCGAGGACGAAGAAGTCCCCGGCCTCAATCGCGCGGCGGCCCGCCTCGATGGGCTGGGCCTGGCGCAGGCCCGTCTTGATGTCGGCCGTCACGTGCTCGAACAGCGGCCTGAACGTCTCAAAGTCCTCGCACGGCTTGCGGTCGGCGATCTCCTCGGCAGCGCGTTTGTCGGCGCTGGTGCGGACGTGGCGCAGGACAGTGATGTCGTCGGTGTCGACTACCCCGCCTAGTTCGGCGGCTAGCTGATCCACGTTGTACGTAGCAGGAGGCTCGGCGACTCCCAGGGTGCCCGCAAGCAAGCCCTGATGATCCAGCGGCTCTAGCAGGGCGCGGCAGTCGGGGAGCGCCCGCAGGCGATCGAGACGCACGGCGTACAGCCGCTCGAAGATGTCGCGGTCTTCCCCGTGTTGTGGTGCTCGACCGTGCTTCTCGACAAACCGCTGGATTTCCTCGAACCCGGCGATGACGCGCTCCTCGCGCGGTGACCGCCCGCCCTTTGCTTCAGGCGGTGCGAACTCGGAAAGTTCCGCCGCCAGTTCGTCGAGGTCGGGGTCACTCATAGCGACCCTCCTTCTTGTAGCGCATGAAGGCGGCGGCACCTTCGGCCATACGTCGCTCCCACGCATCCTGCGAATCGAGCGCGGGCACACGTCCACGCTCCTTCTTGAACTGGACGGCGCGGACGGCAAGCTCCTTCGCTTCGTCCGGCGTCAGGTTCGCGCGTTTGGCGGAGATTGCCGCCGCGACCTGTTTCAAGCTTTCCTCGCTCATGGTCTTGGCGAGGATGGCGTAGGCTTCGCCGAAGGGGTTGATGCGGTCGATGAGGTCGATGTCCAGTTCGCGCACGTCCATCGCAAAGCGACGCACACCATCGATCAGGGCGGTGTTGGGAGATGGCTCGTCGGTTTCGCCGCCCGTCACAAGCTGCTTCGCCTGCTGGGTCAGCGTGAGGGCAGCGATGGCATGCTGGCGCACAGCTTCCTGATCTGCCGCATCAAGGTCAGGGTACTTGTCCTTAATGATCTTGCCCATGCGAACCTGCGTCAGTTCCTCCGCCACCAGCTCTTCATCGAACAACCCGCGCTCAATGGCGGTCTTGTCCTGAATGAAGGTGGCGATCACCTCGTTCAGGTCTTCCTGGCAAATGCGCGTCGCTTCCTTGCTCTTGGGTTCAGCAAGGCCCTTGATCTCGATCTGCACCTGTCCGGTCTGATGATTGACGCCGACGTTGGACTTGTCGGGGTCGTAGCCGCCCTCGCCGTAGTCGAAGCCAGGCGTCGGGCCGCTGTCCGCGTTCTTGGGTTTGAACTCGAAGCGCGGGGCGAGTACCTGTTCCATGAGCAGACTCGCCGCGATAGCCTTGAGTGTGTCATTGACGGCTTCGGTCACGGCTTCCTCGGAGGCATCCGGCTCGGCAATCAGGTTGGTGAACCTCGCGCGCGTCTTGCCAGGCGCGTCACGGGTCGCGCGACCGATGATCTGCACGATCTCGGTCAGACTGGCGCGATAGCCGACGGTCAAAGCGTGCTCGCACCAAATCCAATCGAAACCCTCCTTCGCCATGCCCAGTGCGATGATGATGTCCACGTAATCCCGGTTGTTCTTCTGAGTCGGGTCTTTGAGGGCGGCGGATACGCGGTCGCGTCTCGTGGCGTCGTCATCGACAAGATCGGCGATGCGCAGCACCCGGCCGTCGGGTCGCTTGACAAGCTGGAAGCCAGTCGCATCGTCGATGCCCTGCCACTCGCCGAGCGCCTCGATGATATGCTCCACCTCCCGCATTTTGTCTTTCGTGCTCTCGCGTGAATTGACGTTGGGGATGTGGATGATCGTCTTCTCATCGAGGTCGAGGACATTGAGGATGTCATCGACGTAAGGCCCGCTGTAGAAGAAATAGCCGATGTCGAGTTGCTTGAGGTACTCGTAGCCGTTGAGTTGCTCGTAGTAGGTATAGGTGACAGTATCGAACTTTGCTTCGTCCGAGGGGGCAAGCACGGCCTCTGCATCGCCCCGGAAGTAAGAGCCGGTCATGGCGACGATGTGTGTCTTGTCCCGCGCGATGAACTGCCCCAAGTGCAAGCCGAGCTTGTTGTCGGGGTTGGCCGAAGCGTGGTGGAACTCATCGACCGCGAGCAGCCGGCCGTCGAATGCCTCTACACCGTAAGCATCGACCGCAAAGCGAAAAGTCGCGTGAGTGCAGACCAGTACCTTATCGTTACCTTCGAGGAACGCGCCAAGCGACTTCACCTTGCCGCCGTTGTCGTTGCCGGGGGCGTTGCAAAGGTTCCACTTCGGCTCGACATGCCAGTCGGCCCAGAAGCCGAACTTGGCCAGCGGCTCATCATTGAAGCTGGCCCCAATGGACTTCTCCGGTACGACGATGATGGCCTGCTTCAAGCCCTGATTCTGCAGCTTGTCGAGCGCAACGAACATGAGGGCGCGGCTTTTGCCCGACGCAGGCGGCGACTTGATAAGGAGGTACTGCTCCCCGCGCTTCTCGTAGGCACGCTCCTGCATGGGCCGCATCCCAAGGGCATTGGCCTTGGTCGATGTGCCGTTGCGGGCGTAGGTGACGGAAACTGAAGGGACGGATTTGATCTTATCGCTCATGCGCTGGCTCCCGCTTTGCGCTTCTTCGCCTTCGCCGGTGCAGCCGCAGCGCTCATCTTGGTGTAGAGGTCGAACAGCTTCTCCAGCCGCTCGGTGTCGTTCTTGAAGCGGCGGCCGATGT
>CAYOLO010000022.1:0-3161 GCA_964404855.1 uncultured Gammaproteobacteria bacterium | reverse complement strand
GACCTGGGCCGGCGACCTGCGTCGACCTGGGCCGGCGACCTGCGTCGACCTGGGCCACGTCAATCATACGATCAGAGCATATCGAACGATTGAACCATAGCATTGTTGTCTGATTTTTTCGATTGACCCCGTTGACATCGGCGCTCAGTGTCCCGACAATACAGGCATCGGATCAATCGATCCATCACCAGGGGCGCCAAGTGTCCGTTCTCATTCTGACTGTTTGCATTGTCACCGGCTACGCGATCGCGCGGCCGATCATCCGCGCATTGAATGCGCTCAATGTCATTCGATAGGGGATCATCCATGCTCGCCGCGTCCTATCCAACACTGCGTGCATTCGTGCACGCGTGCCATGTGCAGGGGCTGTATGCCCTTGCACTCATTCTCGACCGGACCTATGCCATTGCGTCGGACGGCCGAGTCTATTCCGTTTCATTCTTCAATTAAGGTAAACAGCATGAAAGCCATTGCGAAACTTACATTGTGTGAATTCGAAAGGGAGGATTTTGATCCGGCAATAGCACTGTGTGCCAGACTGGGATATAGGGATTCTTACGCCTATGCCACATCTTCGGATCTTCCGGGTTTGTATTGTCTGCCATTACGCGCAAGTCAACGCGGGACCGTTATTTGCAAGTCTGCAGAATTCGGGCTTATTGCAATTCAAACTTTTGAGGATTAACACAATGACCCGTGAATGCACAGCATGGATTCTCGACGCAATAGACGAAGGTTTGCTCGATGCCATCACAGTCGCGCATGCTTGTCTGATTTATCTCAGTGAAGACGATGTGCGCGATATGTGCCATTCGAACGAACTAGGATGGCCCGGAAACGATAACTACTCCGGCCGCGACGAACGCGACGACGACGATGAGTCCGACGATGAGTCCGACGAAAACAAGGAGCAAACACAATGAAACTCACATTCGACCAAGCCCTCGACCATATCAATGACGAGCGGCCGATCAGCGCCAGCGAAGTACAAGCTCGCGCACTGCAGCGCTATATCTGGATTGCCGAATGGCATTTTCCCGGATGCATGGGCACGCGGCGCAATCACAACAATCACGCGGGTTCGGTTGTCTGACATTCTCTAGGGGGTAAGCCATGCTCACATTTCAAAACTACCGCGAATATCTGGCATCGTGCACCGACATTCGATCGAATTCACACATGCCACCGGCAAAACCGTATCAATGGGTTTGCGCAGACTGCAAACAAACATTCTTCGACGAAACAAAATATGCGCGCTCGTCGTCCGATGAGATGCTCTGTTACTCATGCTGCACTGTGCGCGACCTGCAGACAATGAAAACCGCCGATCGTTTCACGGGCTATCTGTCGTCGGACGGACGACAGTTCGGCACATGGTCCGGCGGTTTGCTGGGCTATGTGATCGATTCTCGGCCGTGCAAACTAACTCGAATGAGTTTCACTCACGATAGGCAGTCATACCGCAGTGTCCGGGTCCGTGATGTGCACGGGCGCGAATGGTACGGGCGCGGATCGGCCGGAATTGCGATCACGCTACGCGCGTGCAAGGGGTGAAACCATGATCAATCTCGAATTGTTCGTTCAAGGGTACATGGATTGTGCATTGTGGTCTTCCACGGTTTGCGACGATGAGGAAAACGATTGTCGACCGATGGATGATGAGTATTCCATTGACGATATCGCACCAGAATGTGCCGCTGCAATGCGCTCAGTCTGTCAGGATTTTATCGACGCCAATGATGACGATCTCCACGCCTATTGTGTCGAAATGAAGCATGGAGAATGGTCAGGCGAAGAGCTTGCAGGCCATGATTTTTGGCTGACCAGAAACGGCCACGGGGTCGGATTTTGGGATCGGGGACTGGGTGCACTGGGTGACAGACTCAGTGCAGCGGCAAAGGTTTACGGCGAGGTTGATCTTTACGTCGGCGGCGATGGTTTGATTTACGGAGAAACCGAATGAACAATCTGTCAATCCTGAAATACCGTGACCCGGACTCAGGCCGTTACCGGTGGGCAATCTACCAATATAGCCCGTCGGTATGGTATTTCCCGAAACGGTATGGTATTGCCGCTGCACGTGCAATGCTCAATCGAATGATTAGGGGCGCAAAGTGAACAAACAAAGGTTTACCCGCGCTGACGGCAGCAAAGGTTCAGTGTCTAGGTTCCTGCTAATGCCCGCGCTCCGGCCTGGCCATTGTTGGGTCAATCAAGCACCGATGGGCGCCGGGTTCAATCACTGGGTGGAAACACTCGCACCGATCAAGGGTAAGAAATGAACAATCTTCCTGCTCATTTTTTCGTTTCGTGCGACGGTTGTCTGTACGATACCCGCATGCCGAATTGGAGCACAAACCCGCTGCGCTCCCCCTATTCGTACAGTTACGGGGAAGATGAAACCGAAACGGAGAATTGATCATGTTCATCACAAATTTTCGCACGCTGGCTAATGGGTCATATAAATGGATCAAGCCCGGACAACGGCGCGGGTATTGGCGCATACTTGAGGTGATCGACCCACTCGGATCGACTAGCTGCATGTCGCATAACGTGGTCCGAGTGGTGGCGCAAGGCCAGCCGGGTATCGACGGAGTCACCGATCGATCTGGATATTGGATCGATCCCGATAGGGATCGTTTCGAAGCTCGCGCGGCAAAAATGAATGGCGAGGCATTGGCGCGCGGATTAATCCGCGCGTATGCGCCAGTCACGCATGTGAGGTAATCAAATGAACGAAACCCGCTATCACGTCGTCCAATATCGGCACGGCCGTTTTGACGCCATCATGTCTGGCATGGGCAAGAATCGCGGAGCACTCGACTCCGACCATTACGAATACAAGATCGCCGAGCATTTCCTGTCGGCACTCATCGATGGCGACGAAACGGGGCTTGAGGACGACGAACAAACCCAGTTCGAACAATGGGAGTCTCGAGCTCGCGCCGATGCCATAGCGGCCGGTTACACCATCGGACATTGGACTGTGGCAGAAGACTCAGGGGAAGACTGGGGAATCTGCAAAGTGTCGGGATTGTTCGCAATGCGCTGCACTGTGCGCTTGATGATCTACAAACAGGATGCCGCACCGTGCGCCCGATAGCATGGCGCGTAACGTGGCAATCCGCTGCAGACTCAGGCCACCGTGACTATCCGCAACG
>CAYOLO010000021.1:0-3215 GCA_964404855.1 uncultured Gammaproteobacteria bacterium | reverse complement strand
TCATCGTTCGATCAATCCTTTCTTTCGTCATCACCAGTTTCGACCAATGGCCCCTCGCCAGGCAACACGCGCACCTTGACGATCTCACCGTTGACTTTCAACCAGGCGTCTCTGATATAGGCCGCCACCTTTTCGTGTCCACCCCGGTAGTTGTTACTGTCGGCGGGATGATCGGTCATCCTCGCCACGATCTGTTTGCCATCCCGGCTGACAAACTCCAACGTGGAAAACCCGTACCACGGCGAGAATTTCCGCATGTGTTCGAGAACGCGCTCCCAGGGGGTGCGGGTATCCTCGACCTCGGCCTTACGAACGGGTGGGGGGGGCGGCAGGGTTTCGTCAGCAGCAGCAGCGTCATCATCATCATCGGCGGCTGGCGTCGCCGCCTCCCGCTCCGCCCAAACATCCCGCCGCTCCCGCCGTCCCTTTGGGCGGGCAGTCCCCTCTTTTTCCCAGTTGCGCAAGATCCCCGCCACATAGCGCACACTGCACTGTTTGTGCTCCGGCGCCGCCTCCACCGCCCGCCGCACCTCGAACTCCCCGTAGCGGGCTTCCAAACTTTCCCAGGACACTTCCGAGGAAGCCGGCGACGACGACGACGACGACGACGACGACTCTGTCACGCGCGCGCGGTCGTCGTTGTCGTCGTCGTTCAATGAGTCTTGTTCAATTGGTGTTGGATGAGTATTGTTATATGAGTATTGTTCGCGCGCGTGTGGCGGGGGGGTGCCTACTGTGTGGCGCGCGGCTGCCGTCTGTGTGGCGGGGGGGTGCCTACTGTGTGGCGGGGGGGTGCCTACTGTGTGGCGCGCGGCTGCCGTCTGTGTGGCGGGGGGGTGCCCACTGTGTGGCGCGCGGCTGCCTACTGTGTGGCGCGCGGCTGCCGTCTGTGTGGCGCGCGGCTGCGGTGCATCTGGTGCACTGCTGCCCTCGTCCACGGCGTAAACGACGGGCGTCGTTGGGGGCGCCAACCGTTCGGGTTGGGTGGAGTAGTGGCCATTACTGCGGGCGGCGGCGGCCGTCGAAGGGGGAAGCGGTCGCGGCGCCGTGGGCACGGGATCGCGGGCGGCGAGCGCCAGATCGTTGAGGATGTAGGTATTGGCGCTGCGCCCGCCGCCCACTTGCACCGTGATCAGGGGCGGCTGCGTGCTCTCCAGACATTTGATGGCGCCAAGCACTGTGCTCCGGCTCAGCCCCGATAGCGCGGCGAGGGTGGGGCCGGCGGGGAAGGCGGTGCGTGTCTTGTTGTTGGCAAAACGGGCCAGAATGGCGTAGATCGCCAGGCCATGCGCCCCAATCTGCGGGCCGAAGCGGTCTACGATCTCGTTGTCAATCCAGAACCAATTGGTTCGACGGTCATCTTGAATCACGTCAGTCATGACTGCCTCCTATTGTTTCCTCTCTGTTGTTTGGGCTATCAACCTGTAGGCAGGGGAGCAGTAACGAGCACGACCAACCAACCAACACAGCCAGCAATGATCACTACCCAGACCATGAGGGCCATCGCCTCAGCCCTGGCCACACCGTCCCGAAATCCTTTCCGGTAATCCTCTGACATAATCACCTCACTAAAACGGCACTAAAACGGCACGTCATCGAGCGCTGACTCAAGTTCAGGCTCAAGTTCAAGTTCAAGTTCAAGTTCAGGGTCAACGTGACAGTAGTGCGGGTATACACGCATAACGTACCAATCCCAGCCACCAGGGTCAGGATCATTGTCAATGTCCTGAATCGGTAGAACGATGCCGCAGTGCGCGCAACGCAGCTCAACGATCACGACTGATCGTCATTAAACAACTGTATTTGCCGCGAGTCTGGCCCCGGCGGCGGCGGCGGCTGCACCCGCTGAGACCAGTCATTTATGATGTACCGGATCGCCTGGGGCGCTTTTAACCCGTATCTCTCCCCCACTTTGTCCACAATCGCTTGTTCGCGCGCGAATAAATATAGCGCGCATGTTCTAACCTTTGCCATTGTTATGCCTCCCTTTTTTTGCCCAATGTACATATTGGGCTGCAATCTGTTTAATTCGGAGTCTTTCTAATTTAGCCAGCACCTCCGGGGGCAAGGGTCCCCACTCCAATCCCACATCGTGATAGTAGGGTTTGTGCTCAGGTAGCTTTTCAGGTGGCTTTTCAGGCGGCGACCGACAAAGGGGGCAGTGAAAGCTACCGATGTTGCCGGGACCAACTTCGAAAATCGTTTTGCACCGGTAGCAGGTTCTTGGTTTGTGCTTCATCATTTTCTGAGTTTTTCGAGATTTTCGAGCAGATTCGTCAATCATGATTGTGCCTTACTAGGGATATTTTTTATGCTCGCAGGCATTATAATGGATTTATTACCGTATGTCAAAAGTGAATAACATAGATGCCCACAGAAATGATGCCTTTAGGTATAATCAAAATTATGGAAAATCTGACGTTTACTAACTGGCTTCAAGACGAATTGCGTAAACGGGGATGGGAACAGGCCGATCTGGTGAGACGCAGCGGGATGAGTCAGTCTCAAATTTCACGCATCATGAACGGTATACGTCGCCCCGGTCCTGAGGCAATGACCAACATCGCCAGGGCCTTGCGCGTGCCGGTTGATGACGCATTTCGTCGAGCAGGTCTTCTGCCACCCGAAAATACGAACTTGATTCCACAACGATCATTTTCTGAACTATTGGAGATGATAGCGGCGCTTTCACCGGATGATCAACGCCTGGTGTTTGACTTGGTCGAAAGATTGAGATCGCACTGAAAGACAAATATTGTCTTTTGCACAAAAAACGTTATCATAGGCGCATGAACACTTGCATGATCACGCTTTCCGTGCTGGGCAGCATCGCCTTCGTGGCGGGGTATGCTGTCGTGCGTTATGGATGGCCGAAGTCACACATGCAAAACAGCATGGAGTTGCGCCGACTGCGCAACGAAGTTAAAAACTTGCGCGCCGCACTCGACACGGTAATGGAACAAAACACCACAATCCGTGCTCGTATGCAGACGCTAGAGTTCGATCGCCACGAAATGGAGCTGCGATTGATGCAGTTGCGGGGAGAGCTTCTTCAAGCGGCCCGTGACGCTCAGAAGGTCAACAGTTGATTTTTCAGCTTGTCGAACGGATCAAGACGAGCGAGATTTTAGTCTCACAATAGCGCAGCGGAGTGAACGCATGCGAACAACGAACGGGGAGCGAGTGCTCCCCGTTCGTTGTTGAGAAACGCACTT
>CAYOLO010000020.1:0-3284 GCA_964404855.1 uncultured Gammaproteobacteria bacterium | reverse complement strand
GTGAACGGCGGCGGTAACTATAACCGTCCTAAGGTAGCGAAATTCCTTGTCAGGTGAATAACTTGCCTGAACAGTAGAGCGATCTATTGTGAGTAAACCAACTAATAACGGGGAAGTCCTCATTTACTGGTCGGTAAATTGGATAATCCCGTGGCAATCCTTATTATGAGGGGAGCCGTAACGACTGATCCGAAAGGGGAGGTACATATGAAGCAAAATGTACAAAATGTTGGCTCTCACCAAAACAGGGGATCTATGGAGCTTTCTTGGTATATTACAGGTTTTGTAGATGGAGAAGGATGTTTTTCAGTTTCTTTTAATCAACGAGCTAAGCTTAAAACCGGCATCGAAGTACGACCGAGTTTTTCGATTGCTCAGAATAAAAGGAGCCTTAATATTTTGAAGGAAATACATTCTTACTTCGGATGTGGTGCAATACGCTTTAGTAAGTATGACCAAATGTACAAATACGAAGTACGTTCAGTCAAAGACCTACAAAAACGTATCATCCCGCATTTTAAGAAGTACCCATTAAAGACTGCAAAACAAAACGACTTTGCTATTTTTGCTAATATCTGCAACTTGGTTGCAAAATCACATCATCTTAATAGTGATTATTTAGCAAATATCATTCATCAAAGTTATTTAATGAATGAATCTGGCAAACGTCGATATACAAAAGAGCAACTCCTAAAGATTCTGGTGAGATGAAGATATAGTCTGATCTGTTTGGAAACAAACAGCTAACTGATATGAAGTTCTGACCCGCACGAATGGAGTAATGATTTGGGCACTGTCTCGACGAAGAGCTCGGTGAAAGTGCATTGGCGGTAAAGATGCCGTCTGTCCGCAGCAGGACGAGAAGACCCCGTGGAGCTTTACTACAGCTTGACATTGGATCGAGCGCATACATGTGTAGGATAGGTGGGAGACTTTGAAGCTTAGACGCTAGTCTAGGTGGAGTCGCTGGTGAAATACCACCCTTGTATGTGTTTTATTCTTACCGTGACCCTTAACTGTAACCAAATAATTGGCTATAGTTACGGGTTACGGGACCGTGTCTGGTGGGTAGTTTAACTGGGGCGGTTGCCTCCTAAAGAGTAGCGGAGGCGTTCAAAGGTTGGCTAACTACGGATGGAAATCGTAGTGATAGTGCAAACGCATAAGCCAGCTTGACTGTGAGGCCTACAATCCAAGCAGACACGAAAGTGGGAGTTAGTGATCCGTCATCCTCAACTTCGGTTGAATGAACGTGGGATCGGTGACGCAAACGGATAAAAGTTACCCCGGGGATAACAGGCTTATAGCGCCCAATAGTTCACATAGACGGCGCTGTTTGGCACCTCGATGTCGGCTCATCTCATCCTGGGGCTGGAGCAGGTCCCAAGGGTCCGGCTGTTCGCCGGTTAAAGAGGTACGTGAGCTGGGTTCAGAACGTAAACTACATTGCGTTCTACCACTGTAAAGTGGTAAAATACTTTGGTGTACATCGCACCATTTGCCTGCAATTTGGCAAAAGTATTAAATCTGACTGAAATCGGTGAAACCCGACTTAGATTTCGAACGATCTAAAGGGCAATACCGAGGGAAGGATTGTTGAATGTCTGACGAAACAAGAGCATATATTGCTGGTTTCTTGGATGGTGATGGCTCTATTATGGCTCAACTGGTACATCGTAAAGATTACAAATTGGGTTATCAGATAAGAGTCAGCATTGTTTTTTACCAAAAAACTAATCATCAAGAAATCCTCTTTTGGCTAAAAGAGCAGCTCAATTATGGTTATATTCGCCATCGCAAAGATGGTATGACAGAATATACCATTACTGGGCTTACCGAAGTAGAACAGGTTTTAGAACTACTTCGGGACAAACTTCGTCTAAAGAAGGCACTGGCACAACAAGTATTGCGGTTGATAAGTCTTCATCCTAAAAAGATGACGGCAAAAAAACTGCTTTTTCTTGCTAAATTGGTTGATAAAACCGCTGAGTTTAATTATTCAAAAAAGCGGACCAACACAGCCAAAACAGTATTAGCCTACTTGAAAGACAATCAACTTTCCCCCGTAGAGACTTCACATTAGTTAGCAACTAATGTGGGATGGGATATTCAACCAGAAGCCCATAAAACGTCAGCTCCGACCCCTAATGCCTGTTAGGGAGGAAGAAGATATAGTCCGTGCCACTAGTAATAGTGGATGAAGTTTTAAGGAGATGAACACCTTAAAATAGCACGCGTGAGACAGTTCGGTTTATATCCGCTGTGGACGATAGGAAATTTGAGAGAAGTTGACCCTAGTAAGAAATTGCTACTTTACGCAGAAATGCGTAATGACAATGTGGCTTATAACGGTGAAGCCTTCATATGTTTTCGGTTTAAGAATTATACATTCCAGACAGGTCCGTCTGTAGTATAATTTGCTTGAGGACCGGGATCCTCTGAAAGGTAATACCGTGGGAAGTCGATCAAATACTGAGAAAGCATACATCGCGGGTTTTCTTGATGGTGATGGCAGTATAATGCTACAGCTAAAAAAACGAAGTGACACCAAACGAGGTTTTCGTTTTATGGCTACAATCTGCTTATATCAAGATACTCGTCACGAGGAACCATTACGCTGGATGCGTGATGTGTTCATGATAGGTTACATCTCAAGAAGAAATGATAGCATAAGCGAACTGCGAGTTAATGGCTACAAACAAGTATACCGAATCTTGCATGAACTTCTGCCATATATTCGCTTCAAGCGTGTTCAGGCAACTGCTATGATACAGGCTTGTGAGATTCTTGAGAATACACCTTTAAGTAAGCTTTCAGAAAAGCAACTCATAACTGTAATTGATCTTGTTTTGGTTATACAAAACGAGAATTACAGCACGCACAGAAAGCGTCAAAGAGAAGAGCTTTTAAAGGAATTTGGTTTGACCCCGTAACGACTCAGCCAATGAGGTTCACCCCTCAGCGGCGGACTCGGTGTGAAAAGTAGTGAATCACTCCATTGAAGAGTGACACGCGCATCGGGTAACATGCCACTACCCTCGCCTGTGTCGTGCAGGACGGGTAAAGATATAGTCTGCACTCCTGGAAACAGGGGATTAAGTGACGAGAGGACCGGGTTGAACGCACCGCTGGTGTACGGGTTGTGGTACCAACTGCATTGCCCGGTAGCTAAGTGCGGAACGGATAAGCGCTGAAAGCATATTAAGCGCGAAGCCGGTCTCAAGATTAGATTTCCCTATGAGGACACTGAAAGACGATCAGTTTGATAGGCGCAAGGTGAAAGT
>CAYOLO010000019.1:0-3451 GCA_964404855.1 uncultured Gammaproteobacteria bacterium | reverse complement strand
GTCGTGGACCGTTTCGCCGGCGACCAGCCGGATGCCGCCCCCGGTACCTGCGCCAAGCTGGGCGGCGCGAACGGCGATCGCGGTTGGCGCCAACCAGGCAGCGCGGATCGCGGCCAGCGCCGCGTGATCGTCGTCGAAGCTCGTTGTGCCGCCGATCAGCAGGTCGTCATCTCCACCGCCGACCACGTGATCGCGGCCCAGTCCGCCGATCAGCAGGTCGCGGCCCGTGTGCCCGTCCAGGTAATCGTCCCCATCGCCTCCCAGCAGGATGTCGTTCCCCTCGCGACCGTACAGGTAGTCGCTGCCTGCGCCACCGACGATCAGATCGTCGCCGCCGTTGCCCCAGATGCGATCCACGCCGTCGCCGCCTTCCAGCAGGTCGCCAGCCGACCCGCCCGTGAGTTGGTCGTGACCGGCCTCACCGAAAATGGCGACCGGGATCCGGGCGTCCGTCGCGTAGATCCGGTCGTTGCCGGCGTCGCCGCGGACAATCACGCGGCCACCGGCGGGCAGCGTGTGCGGCCCGTGCGTCGTTCCGTTCATCCAGACGTACACTTGTTCGTTCGGAACGCCGCTCCAGATGTAGATCGTATCGGCGCCGGCGGTCCCCTGCGCGGCCAGATCGTCGCCGACGCGGCGTACGGAACCGGGGACCATCTCCAACAAGTCCCGCACACGGATGGTCACGGATGCGGCGGCGGCGATCACTTCCTGAGCGATGATCCGGCCGAAGTGCAGCGCGGAGTCGTAGTTTTCGGCCGTAATGATCCGGCCATCGACGACCACGTCGTCGGCCGCTGTCGACGTGTTTCCGTACTGGCCGCTGACCGTGTTCGCGATGGCCCCGTTGGCGACCACCTGCTCGTACTGGCCCAACTCGAAGTTGCCGTACCAGGTGTTCTGGTAGAACGTGGCCGGTGAACCGATGGAGGGGACCGACACGTGCTTGCCGGCCAGCGGGCTGACGCCGTCCACGCGGGCCCAGGCCAGCACCGTGACGCCGTGACAAACGGCCGCCACGTGCTTGTCGGCCGCCAAGAAGGCGTTGATCAGGTCGTTGATGATCACCTTCTGCGGGGCGATCCGTCCATCGTCCAAGTTGTCGTCGCCGTTGTACGGGCCGTGGGCGTAGTAGTTGTCGGTGACTCCGTCGCCATTGGGATCGTTGTACGCGTACTGGTACATCGACGAGCCCCAGCCCCCGACGAAGACGATCGCCGAATAGTCGGCCGCATTCACCTGGGACAAAGCCACGTCGGGAGTCACGCCGCCGTCCGTTCCGGCCGGTTCGCCCGTGTTGGGATGCGGGAGCGAGCGGTTGGCGGTTGTGGCGGCGACGCGCACTTCCAGCCCCGCAGCCTCGATCGACAAACGGGTGTCGCCATATTCCTTGTAGTAGAAATCATGCTGGTCGGCGATGACCATCAGCACGGGCAGCGTGTCGGCCGCCATCAAGTTGCGCGTCTCCAAAGACTCAAACCCGCGAACCTTGCGCCCGCGGCGAGCCTTGTTGCCGGTGCGAGCACGGCGAGCGCTGTTGCGTGGATGGACTCGACCACCGAGGATGTTGTGCAGCCATTTCATGACGTTTCTCCCCCAAAGAAAAGAGTTCGGAGCCGGCCGGCGTGGCGAAGGCCATGACGTGTCGCCGAATACCGGACGCAGGAGAAATGGCGTCGGCCGCGAGGACCTTTCAGCGGTCCAGAGATTTCAAGATGATCTCGATGAATTCCGGGGCGTCGGCGTCGCGGGCCGCCGTCACGATCAGCCCGTCCCGGACGACGTTGCGCGGAGTCGCGGTGCCGCCGCCCGCGGCAATCTCGCTTGGCTCGACGTACTGGCAAGCCGCCACGTCCTTTCCCTGCAACAGTCCGTGGCTTGCCAGGACGCGCTGCCCGGCGCACAGCGATGCCACGACCTTGCCCTGCGACTGGAATTCGGCGATCAGGCGGCGTGTCTCGTTGCCGGCCTCACCGCCCGGCAAGAACTCGCGGGTGTCGTAGCCGATGAAGATCAGGGCCTCGAAGTCCGCTGCCCGTAACTGCGGACCGATGTCGGCGTCGGCCACCGCCTCGCCTGGCTCCGAGCCAGCCTCCAGTTCCGACGGGGCGCGGGAAGTGCCCGCCACCACCAACTGCGTTTTCACGCCCCATCGATCAGGCGCCGCGCGGACCGCTGCCACCAATTGCTTGTAGTCGGCAAACCACAGTCCACGGCTGGGCAACAGCAGCAGCAAGCGGCGCGGCGATTCGGCCGGCAGGGGGACGTTCCCGGTGGTGAAGAACGTCCCGGAACCCGCTACGACCAGCAACAGAGCGACAACAATCCCCGTGGTGATGCCGGCGGGAGATCGGGCCGCCCTTCGCGCTCGCTCCCCCCAGCCCGGACGCGGTGTCGATCGCGTCTGCGGCTGGATCGCCGTCGCGACCAGGGACGGTGCGGTGGCCGGCGACGGCGTAGCGAGGGCCGAGACAGGCGGTGGAACCGGCGTCCCCGCCTCTGGCACGCCGCAGAACGCTGCCAGCGCATCGGCTACTTCGCGGGGCATCGCGTACCGGTCCGCTGGGTCCTTCGCCGTCATGCGGGCCAGGACTTGCAGCAATTCCGGCGGAAGATCCGCGCGGACGCCGTCCAGCGGGGGCAATTGCAGCGAGCCGTGGGCGTGCAGTTTCTCGAGGAGCGTTCGGCCGGAGAACGGGGGACGGCCTGACAGGGCGAAGAACAGCGTACACCCAAGGCTATAGATGTCGGCTCGAATGTCCGCCGTACTCGAGTGTTCGATCTGTTCCGGCGCGATGTAGTCGGGTGTTCCCAAGATCATCCCGTCGTGCGTAGGACTGGCGGACGCGCCCCGCGTGTTTCCCGTCGGCGGCTGATCGCTGACCAGCCGCGTGAGTCCAAAATCCAGGATCTTGACGGTCCCGTCGCGGGCGATCATCAGGTTGTGCGGCCTGATGTCGCGATGGGCCAGTCCCTGTTCATGGGCATGCTGCAGCCCGAAGGCCGCCTGACGAATCCAGTCGCAGGCCTGCGCGGTCTCGGCTGGACCCGATTCGGCGATCCGTTGTTCCAGGCTGACGCCGTCCACGAACTCCATGACCAGAAAATGCACGTCGCCAGCCTGATCGGCATCGAAGGCGGCGACGATGTTAGCGTGGGATAGGCGCGCCGCGACCCGAACTTCGCGGCGAAACCGCTGGACCGCCTCGGGGCGCGCGACCAGCGACGGATGCACGATCTTCAGGGCCACGGTCCGCTGCATCAGGCGATGCTCCGCCTGGTAGACAGCCCCCATCCCGCCCGTGCCGAGCAGTCTCAGAATCCGGTACCGGGGATGGTCTTGGAGTTCCTCGGGGACGTGGACTTCGGGGTGGATGCCGGGGTCGCACGCTTCGCGAAAATCCGCCGTCGCCGCTTCGCGAGCCAATTCGATCAGCGTGCTGTCCGGCTG
>CAYOLO010000018.1:0-3501 GCA_964404855.1 uncultured Gammaproteobacteria bacterium | reverse complement strand
CCTAGCTCGGTTACTACTATCGGCAACTATGCTTTTTCTTCCAACCGACTAACTAGCGTAACTATTCCTAGCTCGGTTACTACTGCTGGTAGTAATATATTTAGCTATAACCCTATTACCTCCTTCTCTTACAATGGTACTACCTATACTAGTTCTAGCCCTATAACCGATGATTGTTATAACTTTAATTCTGGTACTAATACTATAGCAGGCTTTTACTTTGCCGATATAACTAATATCAATGGTGGTGGTCAAGCTTGTCTTAATAAAACCCTAAATATACCTAGTACTATTGGTGGGACAGCAGTTACTACTATCGGCAACTCTGCTTTTCGTTCCAACCAACTAACTAGCGTAACTATTCCTAGCTCGGTTACTACTATCGGTGACTATGCTTTTGCTTATAACTACTTAAGCGAGGTTAGTATTACAAATTCAGTAAATACGATTGGGGATAATGCGTTTGACGGAAATCGCCTAATAAATATTGTTATCCCGAGTTCAGTAATCTCTCTTGGTAGTGATGCCTTCGATCAAAATCGAATTACTACCGTAATTATCGAGGGCACAATACCAACTTATAGTAGTAATATATTTAGGCGTAACCCTATTACCTCCTTCTCTTACAATGGTACTACCTATACTAGTTCTAGCCCTATAACCGATGATTGTTATAACTTTAATTCTGGTACTAATACTATAGAAGGCTTTTACTTTGCCGAAATTGGCTTAATAGAGTCAGATGGCCAAGCTTGTATAGGTAAATCTTTGGATATTCCAGCGACACTCAATGGAGTATCGGTTACCAATATAGGCGACGAGTCTTTATATGGCCTAGGATTGACGAGCGTAACTTTTCCTAACTCGGTTACTGCTATTGGCAGTTATGCTTTTATGTCCAACGACCTTAGCACTATTGTTTTCCCTAATTCAATAACTAGTATTGGAAGTTCGGCATTTACATTTAATCAGATATCCAGTATAAATATACCCTCGTCAGTCACTAGCATAGGATACTATCCATTTGCTGTACAGACACAACATGGTGGTACGAGCTATAATGACATTGCTTACTCACAAGGTGAGCTGGCCGCTATACAAGCTTGGATGGACAGTATCGTAGCCACTAATATCTACATTGATCCTTTGCAAGCTAGTAACTTAGGCCTATCGGATATGACGCTTAATGAGGTCATACTTGGGGGTGGGGACATCAACGCTGACGGCGACGCTACAGACATAATTTCTGCCACTCTCATCAATCCCTCCCGCGCAGTGGTAAAGTATCAGGATGAGTCTGGTAGTGACTTATTGCCATCATCTACCATCACTGGTTATGACACTGGCTCTAGTACTACCCTAACCAACTATCTAGTAAAAGATAATCCTTCTAAAGATATTAATGCTTACTACAAGGTAGGAGACACAGTAGATTTGCCTTCTGCCCCTAATATCTCTGGTTATAGCCTAGTATCTACTCCTCCTACTACTCTAACTCTATCTACTACTGGAGCTAACGAGATTGTCTATACTTACCAATCATCAGGTACAAGTAACAACACAGTCACACTACCCAATGCCGAAAATGGTCAAGATGTAGTTATAACTTCGCCCATTGGTACCGATATAACTTGTGCTACTGCCTATAAAGAATCATCACTAGCAGTTAATGACTCTGGTTATAACTATCCACTAGGCTTAGTTGACTTTTGCTTTACTACAGGCAATACCAGTAATACAGTATCTATCTTATTTGTTACCGACTTAAAACCAAACCAAGTAATAGCTAAAAAGTATAACCCTAGCACTAACGGCTATACTAATCTAACTAATGCTACTATTACCGAAACTACTCATAACTCTAAACCAGCCTTACTACTAACCTATACCATAACAGACAATGGAGACCTAGACCTAGATAAAACAACCGGTATCATCAAAGACCCCGTAGGCCTCGCCACCCAAGCTGTAGGCGCCCCGAATACAGGGGTGAGGTAAATATCTATCTAGAAAAATAGAGTATTACACTTGTCAAGAGTAAAAATCAAGTGACGAAGTAGTCGCACTAAAGTCGGGCTAACTTTCGTGACTTCATTGAAAAACAGAATTATCTACAAGTTGTCCGTTTTCCATTTAATGACAGAGGCATTAGATAAGCATTATAGTTCAAATTGTTTAGCTTTGGACAAAAGTTACTTGGGTTCCCATTATATTCAACGATAAACACAGCCTTGCTGTTCGCTATAAAATACTTTGCATAATTTTGGCACTCGTTGAACTCATTGCATTGCTCATTAAGAGCGGCGTCAAAAACATTCCATAAGTGCGGTATCTGATCTATATCATTTTTAGAAAGGCCGACATACCTCTTTTGTGAGCTTCTTCTGCAAGAAAAGTATTATAGGCTATCTGGTCACTTGCTGTTAACGGAAATCCAGAGTTATTCGTATAGCCATCAACATTATCAAATTCAACTGCGTCAAAACCTTTATTCTTACACATATCCAAACGAGATCGCATTATAGGACCAAGTACACTTAAGTTACGAATATCCAACCATTTTTCTCAGGGCCACTCATCTAAGTTTTTACCCTTCACAGCGGAAGTAAAGCTGTTAGCATCTAGGCGCCAGTCTTCAAAAGTGCCAGCAGAGATATAACAAACTACTTTTGCTCCTCTGTTATGAAGAGCAGTCACTGTTGAGGCAGAATTATTAAAACCGTCTATGTCGTAAATCGTTGGATCTGATGCAACTTCGCCGGTGTAAACTTTGCTATTTATAGCTAAGTCACTAAGTTTGTTCGGATCAAGTTGATGATCTAATAGCCATGCGAATTGAGCGTTAAGGTGTGGCACCCATATCTCTTTGCCCCCAGAGCCAGCTTGTCCAAACTGAATCGATTTGCCATTAGACGCGTCCAAGCTCTCTACTATAGACACATTAGACATAGAGCTGGACTGTTCAGGTTCTATACTCACAGAGTATGAATGGGCACGCACAAATAGCAAAGTGAATAATGCTACTAAAGATATTAATAGAGTAAAAAAAGTAGCGTTAATTTTTTACAAAATTTCTTACGACCATTCCGTGCAAAGCTTTTCTTAATGATGTGGCTCAACATTGCCCCCTTGAAGATCGAGTAGTCTGACTAAATGCATAGTATCATAATAAATGGTTAGCCTTATTGACATATCCAGAATACAAGCTTTTCTTTCTGCTAATGGTTGACACATCGTCATCTATTATAGATTACTCAACATATTCATACTAGACGGAAATATGACATTATTGACTACCCGTAGTTTGGCAGGGGTGGAGGGACTTGAACCCCCGACACCAGGTTTTGGAGACCTGTGCTCTAGCCAGCTGAGCTACACCCCTAAGATTGTCTTATTTCTGCCAAGACAGGGGTAATTATACGCCATTGGCTACAAAATGTCACTAATCTTGCACTTACCCACTACATCGTGGACACTTTACTATGTGGAATAGTTATGTTT
>CAYOLO010000017.1:0-4109 GCA_964404855.1 uncultured Gammaproteobacteria bacterium | reverse complement strand
CCACCTCGGTGATCGTGAAGCGGGATGCGGTGATGGCGTCATGCACGATCTGCGGGTCGGTGATCGAGCGGCTGCCGGCAATGATGACTTTCATAGTTCTTCGTCGTCAGGTCCGTCTACACAGTACATACAAGGTGCAATCGTCGGTTCAGGCACTTCCTGTCCAACCAAGAAGTCGCCCCATGCGAATTGCCGGCCGAGTCCTTTCGTAGTTCTCATGTTTCCTGCCTCTTTGGCGACGACTTCAAGCCGAATAGCTCTACGTTGCAATTCAATCGGCAATGCAATGATTTCAGCTTTCTTGGATGACGGGCAGAAGAAGCAGGCAGACTTGCCGGGGATCGGCAATCCGACATGGCGAATGATGCGTTCGCAACCTTCGCGGTCAATCGCCCATTCGTTGAGCGGAAAGCGATAGATGTACTTCTCGTCTTCAAGTTTTGCTTTCGCAAGTCGCTTCTGTTCCTCATATCCGTAGCCGATCAACTTGACGACCTTGATGCCTTGCTTCCAGCATCGTTGCGCAAGGTTCCATCTGTTGACATCTCGGTTCTGCGGCTCGATCTTGAACTTCCAAGAGCACCCTTTCGTGCCATATGCAAGCGACGGAAGATATTTTGTCCGCAACGAATACTGCTCCAACGTCTCATCGCGTCCTCCCTTCTTGGTGATCTCAACGGCAGGCATGCCGTGCTTCTGCAACCAATCGCTCAGCCGATGTACGTTCTCGTAGGTGCTCTCTCTCTCTCCGCCCGTGTCAGCGAATATGATCTTGTCGATAGGAGCGTTGCCGTCAGTCACCCATTTGACAAGCAGCGCTGTGGAGTTGAGTCCACCCCCGAACGAACTCACCACAGGGTACATCAAGCTCAGCGTCGAGAATGGCCAATCGTGGGGCTCAATCACTTCAATATCTCCCTCGCCCGATCCATCGAGTCCACCGTATGCACCTCAGCCCCTTGCGCCTTCATCTCGCGTGCCCGCTTGGCCTGTTGTGGCCTTGCCACCTCGCCTTGCCGCTTCACCTCGATCCAGACGTGCCGGCCGCGACGCAGGCAGTACAGGTCCATGATCCCGCGGCCTGACCGCGATTCGATCTTCTCGCAGAACCAACCGCGGACATGCGCGAAGTCGATGATGTCGGACTGCAGATCGGACTCAAGGGAGCGGGGGCTTGGTGGCTTGTCAAAGGTGTTTGTCATAGCCAGTTGCCATCGTCCATCCATGAGTCCCGCAGTGCCTTCTCAATCCGCTCGCCGATCCAACGCATACACGGCACGGCCATGCTGTTGCCCAGCGCCTTGTAGCGTGGGCCATCGGGACAGTCGGACGCAGGCTTGCCTCGGATCGGAATGAGTGTGTAGTCGTCAGGGAAGCCTTGTAATCTTTCACATTCGCGTGGGGTGAGTCTGCGAACTTGGTAATCAGATGTCATCACACCGTGCACATCAACGCAGTTCTGTGTGTAGGCGATCTCTTCAAGCGTCTCGCCGTACTGAGGCCCGTTCTGTGGGGCGCGGCCATTGGCCGCGCCTTTGATTGAAATCGCGGGCACGTAGGCCACAGCGGCTCGCTGTGAGACGGTCAATGAATCTGAGCGCGATGTGTCGCGTGCGTCAGTCGGCAGTTGCGCAGCTTGCGCGTTGAGATTGAAGGCAACAGCAGGCATCACGCCGCCATTGGAATGGCTGTCTCTGTGCGTGCCTGCACGTAATGTCGGTGACAATTCACTAGAATTGTCAGCACCGTAGTCTTTTGCCGTGAAGCAAACAAGATCGCCTGAAGTCTGTTTGGCTTGGGATGCGCCGATAGTTCCGACGTTCCGACCGCCCCCAACCTGAATGTCAGAGCCGTTCTGTGCAATGACAAGAGGTGTACCCCGACCCGTACCATCCTCGCTTGCGTCAAACCCTTCGCCCCTGATCGAGTGCGTCACAGATCCTCGTCTGTCTGTTCCAAGAATGGTTTCGGTTTCGGGGTCGTAACGGCCTCCAGTGCGAGAAGTAAGACACTGGGCAACTTCTTCCCCCTTGCTTCGGCTCGTCGGAGAATGCCCGCGCAGGCCGTTGGACTCAAAAAATACTTGTCCGGGATGGAAGTCGTCTCTAGCACTTGCGACAAGAAACACACGCTTGCGCCGTTGGGCGAGTCCGAAGTATTGGGCGTCCAAGGTCCGCCATGCGATTGTTCTTTGTGGTCCAACGACAAGACCAGCGCTTGGCCAACGGCCCTTATCGTTTGCCGGTAGTGGTTCGCTTTCACCGGAAAGCGCTGCAAGAAAACATCCAAATGCGTTGTCCTTCGATGATAGAACGCCTGGCACGTTCTCCCAGACTGCGATGCAGGGGTTGCTTCCGTCTCGTTTTCTTGCTGCGTCGATTTCATTCAGTATCTCCACGTATTTCAGGGTGAGTTGACCCCGGCTGTCCGTCAAGCCGGATCGCAGGCCGGCAAGCGAGAATGATTGGCAAGGCGTGCCGCCGACAAGGATGTCAGGGGCTTCGATCTCGTCAAGCGCCATGCTCAACGGCAGCAAGCACATATTGCCGAGATTGGGGACAGTTGGGTAGTGGTGCCGCAGGACGGCGGATGGGAACGCTTCGATCTCTGACAGCCAAGTGGCTTGCCAACCGAGCGGGTGCCACGCTACGGACGCAGCCTCGATGCCGCTGCAGACCGATCCGAATCTCAGGTTCACAACTCACCCGCCTTCCTGCACTTGGAACACACACGATGCCCGTCGGGCACCTCGTCATACTCAACCCACGTGTCTCTGATGCTGTCACGAGTCTTGCCGCACAGGGCAACCCCGGTCGACGCTTCCACGTAATGCACGTTCTTGGCATCAGGCAGCCTGGCCATGATCCTGCCCGTCCTGCCGCGGAGCTTCGGATCGCTCACCTCGACACCCAGGTCTTGCAGGATGGCGTAAGCCTCGCGGATGTAGTAGTCGAAGTCGAGGTCGGCCGGTACGCGATCTGTCAGTTCCATCATCAGGCGTGCTCCGATTGACTCCGGTACGGCATTGCCGTTCTTCGCATAGACGAAGCCTCCGATGACATCCTTGCTGTAGTACCAACGCAGGGCCTTGCCGATGGGCAGGTCGTCCTTCATGGCACCACCCGTCACGCGACGGACGGTGAGGAACTTGCGCGGGTCGGTGCACCACTCGATCGTGTCCTCGATCGGCACGCCATCCTTCAAGTAGGCAACCACGGCGTCGGTGCAGATGTCCATGTTCGGGTTCTTCTTCTGTCCGGCTGCGCCTGGCAGGCCGGGGCCGCTGGCGGCAAAGGCGCCCTTTTCTTTGATCTTCAGTTTGCCGCGTTCTGTAGCAATGGCCAGGTAGTTATTTACGTCGCGGCTGTGCAGTGATCGGTACTCGGTTTCCTCGGTGTTGAAGCCAGTCTGCAACTCCCAATCTGAGCAAGTGGCTGAGAACTGCCAGCGGCGCGCTCGGGGCACCTTGGTCACGAAGCCATCCGTGTTTGCGCTGATGACGGACATGCCGCGCAGTTCAACTTGTTCAATCAACATGAGCATTGCGAGCTGGCCGGTGATGGTGACTTGGATCATCAACTCGGGTGCGTACAGAACTGAGTACGGGCTGCCGAATTTGCCGTACGATCCATTTGCGACCGTCTTAAGTGATTCTGCAACATTCTTCTCACCAGCCCGCTTTGCGGCAATGCGTCTGTCCAAGATTCCAGAGTACACACGCAGGAAAACTTCGCCGATGGACTTCGGGTAGAGCCCGCTGCCGCGAATGATGTTCGGGTAGTAACTCGTCACGTCACGGTCCAGCAGGACGAACTCGTCGTCGCTGTAATGACTCACGCGAGTCTCGGATGAGTGCAAGCCACCGATCCCCATGCGATAGACGGACTGGCCGATCGGGATCTTCAGATCCTTGAGGTAGTCGGGCATCTGCACAATGCCGGCGTGATCGATACCGAAGCGCAGCGTGCGGATCTCGGCGAGCATGGCCCGCAGCGGTGCGGTCTGGAATTCGATGAAGTCTGGCACCTTGTACTGGAATGATCCTGCACGGATTTCAGGCTTGTAGAGCCTCGTGCCGGTCAGGCGCTCGATCTCGGTCTTGATGACTG
>CAYOLO010000016.1:0-4350 GCA_964404855.1 uncultured Gammaproteobacteria bacterium | reverse complement strand
CCGAGCAGGCGCCCGGAGAAGGACACGCACGCAATCATGTTGTACGTGCCGTCCGCATAGGTGCATGTCGTCTGCACCGTTGCGCCCGACGCCAGATAGATCGGCCCGGTTGCGGATGTTGCGTACCGCGCAGCCGATGCGTCTTGATGCGAAACGCTGGCGTGGAAGTACGTCGGCGTATTCGTCTTGATGGCGCAGATCGTCTCGCCATCGCCAGTCGAGATTGACGCGACAAACAGCGCCGTGAACTCGTACCAGCCGGCGACCGGGGCAGTGAATACGCCCGTGGTCGGATCGAAGTTAGATGCGTCATCGACTTCCGATGTGAACGTAGCGAAGTCGCCCGTGCCGGTCTTGTTCGCCGACGTGGCTGCCCGAAAGCACGGCTGCTTGCGGGCAGGGGCTACCAGCCGCCCCGAAGCATCGACCCGCCACTGCGCAACACCCGCCGTTACCAGATCGAGAATGTCGGCGCCAGAGGAATGAATGCCGGTGTTCGTGTCGCCGGAGAACGCGATCCCGGGAAGTGCAGCAGTGCCCTTCGTAGCCGCGAGCACGCCCGTGAGCGTGTCGCCGGCCTTGTTCACCGGGGTATACCCAAGCGACGCCTGTTTCGTGGCTAGGCTGGCGTAGTTCTGCGCGATGAAGGCGGACAGCGCCCGAATGTAGTCATCCAGGTTCGGAAAGACCGTATCCGAGCCGGCAGGCGAGTTGCCAGCGGCCGAGGTCGAGAGGTCGGTGATTGCGGAAGGCACGGGCATTTGGTAGCCTCTAGAAACGAAAAAACCGCCCGGAGGCGGCTTATGGAAAGTAGCGGTCTAGTCAGCCCTATTGGTCTAGGCTTCCTGGCGAGTTTGGCGGTACTCGCATTGATCGACTGGTTACGGCGAAGAAAGTAGCCCGGTAGTCAGTACGGCGGGCACAGCAAGCCGCGCCGCCATTGACGGCGACTGCTGCGGTGCAAGTAGCCCCGGCATGACGTTAGTGGCAGCCCGGCTCCCAATCGTGAGTTGCAGGCTGGTCAGAGGATCGGCAACTGCCGCCTTGCCAAACGGCAGGAACTTTGACCCTCCCATGAGCATGTCGAGTCCGCGCCCGAGCATCATCCCCGCAGTGTTGCTGTTGTTCACCGCCGAACCTCGCGGCTGCGCTACTTCATAGCTCGCAACCCTACCCAAAGCCTTCAACTGCGCGACTTCCTCGGCGCTGAAGAACAGCGGCAACTTCTTCTCTAGCGACCTCAGAGCACGGTTGTATCCGGCCGCGCTGAAGTTCCCGACCTCATCGGCCGCGCCAGAAAGCGCCTTGTCCTTCAGGTGGCCGGCAATAGCCGATTTGATCGCTTCCCGCGCCTGCGGGTTGCGCTGCACTTCTTTGGCGAGTTTAGTTACATCGTTGAAGTTCGCCGACTCGGACAGTACGAACCGTTTCACGAACTGGTCAGGTTCGACCCCATCCACGGCGGCTGTAACGGCCGGCGAACTCTCCCACCACTGCCGACGAGCGCGAGCGATCTTACGCGCCGCGTCAAACGCGTGCATCGCCTGCGTCGGCAATCCACCCTGTGTCGGCTGCGTGTTTTCCAGCGCGTTTCTGACTATCGCAATTGCTGCCTTCTCGTTGCCGTCCGCGCTCGACCGCGAAGCCTTAGCAAGCGTGGTTTTCAGGTTGTCGATAACGTCCACGTTGAATGGAACGTCGAACTCCTGACCGCCGAATGATCCTCTGCCAGTCCTGATCTGTTCTAGCAGTTTGTTTATCTTGTCCGGCAGGAATGCGCCCTTGTTCTCTTTCGCAAGCGCCTCGTATGCCTGCCTGACGAAATCTTCCCGGTTAAGTGGAATTTCCCTGCCAGCGGCCTCCCGAGCATTCCGATATAAACCGCTTTCGATGGTGCCAATCTTCGCGTCACGCGCCGCAATCGTGTCAACTGCTCGCTTTCCGGCCGTGTATGGGTCCACCTCCGTACCGCGAACCTCGTTAAGCCGCTGAATCAGCGCCTTATTGTTGTCATTCTGGATCTTCGGCAAACCATGCAACTCGGTTTGCCCAGAGTTGGCGGCGAGTTTGGAAAGATTCTTCTCCCTAGTGATCTGCACAGGGTCGAGCGTCACGGTTCCCCTGGTTGGAGTCGCGCCGACAGTACGGTAGTCCAGCAACCTGCGCACCGCATCTGCATTAAGATCGTCGCCAGTCTGCACGGCTTTCCCAAGCTCGCGGCGCAGGCTCATTCGCGCGCTAGTGGGTATCGCTTTCCAGTCGATCCCCTGATCTGACAAGAGCCGTTCAATACGAAGGTCTATCTGCTGCGGCGTCATCTTCGGCGCGGCCAATCTGGTAATCCAATCCTTCACGCCAGTTGCCGCGTTTGGTACCGCACCGCCAACAACCCCGCCGAGCATGGATGCTAGGAACTGCGCGCCTGCGCCGCCGCCGGTCTCCTTTGCCGCGCCGCCGGCGAGACCGGAGCCGGTCGCAGCAGTCAACTGGTTTAGCAGGCTTTGCGTCAGGAAATCGCCGACTTTCTTGGCCGCCGGAGCGCCAAGCTGCGCGGCCTTTCCCGCTGCGCCAGTAGTTCCGACGCCGGCAAGCAACTCGGAGGCGTCACCGACAACCCGCTCGGTCGGCGTTGCCGGTTTCGGCAGGCCAAGCCAGTCTGCCACGCCCCTGGCAGTAGTGCGCGCATTGGGAATCGGCGCTTCCCGGCCGGTCGCCATAACCCCCAGGTTAATCATGCTGGCAATCGGATCACTCAATACGCCAACCGCCCCGCCGAGGCCGGTCAACGCATGACGTGCCGTTAGCCCGAGTTGGCGAGGGATCGCAGAGATACCGGAGTTGAGCGATTCGCCAGCAGTCTGGACGGCCTCTTTCCGCCTGCCGGCGACTAGATCGGAAAGCGACAGGTCGGATACCCGATCAGAACGCGAAGCCGCGATCTTCTCGGCCTGTTGAAGCGCATCCAGATCGTCGGGAGTCGGATTGTCCGGCATCGTGATTACCGTGCCGTCCGACAGTTTGACCCGAGGCATCACTTACCCCCATGCCGCTTTAGATAGTCCTGTGGACTCATCGGCGCATCAGACGTTCCGGCAGAAGGCGCAGGTACCGCCATATCGTCAAACAGCGGCCGAGAGTTGACATACTCGCCAATCGCCAGCTCAAAACCGCTATCCAGCCGGCCATGCTTGGATTCGTATTCCTGCGCGAACCGTGCAACCTCGATCTTTCGCTGTGCAAGCCGGCGCATCGTCTCGATGATGAGATTGTTACCCTCGGGGGTTTTGGACAGGCCCGGAGTCATCGCCACAAGGAACTGCCTATCCTTGTCCGACAGCGCACCAGGCATCCCGCCGCCTTCGCCAGTGCTGCGAAGCTGTAGCGCCATCTGGTTAGACAACGAATCCAGCGCCTGCGCGGGACCGACCCCTTCGACCTTGAAGCCGAGCGCGTCTCCGATGGCCTTGACCGTCGTCATGGCCGGCGTGAGTGTGCCGGTGGAAACCTGCTTCAAGAGTTGATCCATGCGATTCAGGGTCGCAACCTCGTTGAAACCTTTGCGCGCACCCGCCTGAAGCTCGCCGAACTGCTCGGCAAGTGCCTTGCCGCGTGCCTTGTCGTATTCCTTTTCTTGCGCCGGGAAGCCGAATTCATTGCGCGGCGCACCAGCCCTCGCCTTGTTCAACTCATAGTTCTGTAGCTCTGGATTGCCGGTAACGACTAGACGGCCATCCTGCCCAATCGAGTTGTTGAACGGCTTATTTGGGTCGCCAACAGCGCCGACCGGCTGAAACGTGTACGGATTGACGCCAACGCCGTTGACGTTCGTCAACTTCTCCCGGCCCCAATTCTGCGCGCCAGCCATGTTCTTGAGTTCTTCCGGCTTGAACCCCGCCGCAAGCCCTTCCTGAAGCAGATCAGGCGTAAACCCGCCACCGCGCAGCCGTGCAAGAAACGCTTCCCTGTTGCGCTGCACCCGTAGCGTCTCCGCCTGCTTCGCCCGCGCCTGTTCCATGTCGAAGCCGAGCTTGTCCGTCTGCAGGCCCACCTGACGGCCTTGCAGCGCCATCAACTGCTCGCGCATGGCATTGGCCTTCGCGCGGTCGATCTCACGCGGGAACGCGCCAAAAGCCGCGCCCATGCCGCCGCCACGATGGCGAGGCGTCAGCAGTGCCGCAGCCGCTTGCATCAGCGCGTTGTTGAACCCCTGTGCCTCGGGGTTCTGCATGTCAAAGTCGAGCAGTCCGGCCATGTCACCACCCCGAATCGGCGCCGGAATACTGATTCTGCTGGCTCATCTGCGCCTGCATCGCGGCGAGCTGCTCCTGCATGCGCTGCATCTCGGTCTTG
>CAYOLO010000015.1:0-4424 GCA_964404855.1 uncultured Gammaproteobacteria bacterium | reverse complement strand
CAAGGGTTTTGGCTTTGCCACAAGCGACTTTCGAGTAGTCGCTTCCACTGGTGGCCAAGCCAGGCCGACGTGGGCGAGGCGGAGGCGAAGCTGGCGGCGCATCAGCTGCAGGTGCTGCTCTCGGCCGGCAATCCCGCAGGAACTCAAGCGGCTCCGGAGTGGCGGCCGGTGAGTCCGAAATTCTGAAAAAAATCTGCCAGCTCGGCTTGCGTTCCGCGTCGGCCCGTGCTACCTTGCGGGCCATGAACGTGATTCTGAAATATCGCGGCCGAGAAGTGACCGATGCCGAGGTGGCGTCCATTCGGGAATTGATCGCCGCCCATCCGGGCTTCAGTCGCCGGCGTTTGTCCCAGGAGCTTTGCCGGGCCTGGAACTGGGTCCAGGCCAACGGGCATCCGCGGGAGATGGTCTGCCGGGGACTGATGCTGGCCTTGCACCGTAGCGGGCAGATTGTCTTGCCGCCGCCGACGTGCCGGCCTCTCAATCCGCTGGCCGAGCGGTCCCGGCCGGCCGCCGTGGAAGTTGATCGCCGTCCGCTTCAAGGATCTCTGGCAAGCCTGGGTCCGCTGCGCGTGGAGCAGGTCCGGCGAACGCCACAGGAAGAGCTGTTCAACAGCCTCATCGAGCAACATCACTACCTGGGTTACACACAGCCGGTAGGCGAGCAGCTGAAATACCTGGTGTTCGCGGGCGAGCGGTTGGTGGCGTGCCTGGCCTGGTCGTCGGCGCCGCGGCACCTGGGACCGCGGGACCGGTTCCTGGGCTGGTCGGCCGAGGCGCGGCGGAAGAACCTGCACCTGATCGCCAGCAACTTGCGGTTCCTGGTGCTGCCTTGGGTGCAGGTGCCGCATTTGGCGTCGCACCTGTTGGGCCGGATGACGCGGCAGTTGTCCGGGGACTGGAAGCGAGTCTATGGGCACGGGCTGTACTTCGTGGAGACGTTCGTGGACTCGGAGCGGTTCCGGGGCACGTGCTATCGGGCGGCCAACTGGGTCGTGCTGGGGCAGACCACGGGACGCGGAAAGGACGACCAGACGCATCGCGCGAACCGGTCGCGGAAGGAAGTCTGGGGCTATCCGCTGGATCGGCACTTTCGCCGTCGGCTGTGCGAAGTGTGAGGAAGAAAGGAAGAGAGGAACCGAAACATGTTGCCCTTGGATCCGCAACGCGTCGCCGAATTGCAGCGTCGTCTGGCCGCACGCCAACTCCGCGAGGAGGACTTCCAGATCCTGCCGGACCTGCTGGCGTGGTTTCGGCAGTTGGGCCAGTTGCTGAGCGAAGAGGACCTGACGGAGGAGCGTCTGCAGGCCTCTCTGTTGGGCAGTGCATCCGAAGTGGAGGAAGCGGCGCCGGCCGAGAAGAAGGATCGTCGCCTGCGGCGTCCGGAACGGTCGGGCCGCAGTGCGGCCGAGAAACGATCGGGAAAGCGGCGGGCGTGAAGGCTGCCGACAGGTTCTGCCAGGAGTGCCAAGAGAATCATGGCCACGAAAGCGAGTCCCCCGAAGATCATCAAGCTGGAGGCGCAGGAGGTCGACGATCTGCAGCAGCGGATCGCGGCGCGCCAGCTTAGCGAGCGGGATTACGATATCTTCGCCGCGGTCGTGGCGGCCTATTACTTCGTCGTGAATCTGCTGACCCGCAAGCAGCTCACGATCGCGCGTTTGAAGAAGCTGGTGTTCGGCGCGCGGACCGAGACGACCGAGGAGGTGCTGGGCCGCGCTGCGAGAGACGCCGCTTCCGAGTCAGCCAGCGAGGCGGGCTGCGGGGAGGCGTCATCGGCTGCGTCGGCGCCGGGCGCTGAGCCCCAGCAGCCCCAGCAGCCCCAGCAGCCCCAGCAGCCCCAGCAGCCCCAGCGGCGCAAGGGCCACGGTCGTAAGGGTGCCGACGCCTACACGGGCGCCGAGCGAGTCTGGGTGCCGCACGAATCGCTGGAACCGGGCTGCGACTGTCCGAAATGCCAAGACGGCACGGTCTCCGAGTTGGCTCGGCCGGCCATGCGGATCCGCCTGGTGGGCGAGGCCCCGGTGCATGGCAAACGCTACGAGCGTCAACGCCTGCGCTGCAATCTCTGTGGCGCCGTGTTCACGGCTCAGGCTCCGGAGGGCGTCGGTCCGGACAAATACGACGTGACCGTGGCCAGCACCATTGGCGTGCTGAAGTACGGAACAGGAATGCCGTTTCATCGAATCCAGAATGTGCAGGCCAACGCCGGGATTCCTCTGCCCGCCGGGACCCAGTGGGAAATCGTCTGCGGCGCCGTGCCGGACTTCGAACCGGCTCACCAAGAGCTGATCCGGCTGGGCGCTCAGGGCGACGTCGTGTACCAGGATGACACGAAGAACCGGATCCTGGAACTGATGGGCCAACGCTTGGCCAAGGCCGAGGCCCAGAACGCCGCACTGGCGACGGAGAGCGAAACGCCAGGCGAGAGCGAAACGGACGGCGAGAGCGAAAGCGAAACGGGCGGCGCCGCCGAAAGCCAGACGGCGGTCGCCCCCAAGCGTCGCGGGATCTTCACTTCGGGGATCGTGTCGACCTGCGGGGGGCGGCGCATCGCCCTGTTCTTCACCGGGCGGAAGCACGCCGGCGAAAATCTGCGCGACGTGCTGGCTCAGCGGGCCAAAGAACTGGGGCCGCCGATCCACATGTGCGACCCGTTGGCCCTGAACATGCCCGCCGATCTGAACACGATCTTGTCCAACTGCCTGGCTCACGGCCGGCGCAAGTTCGCCGATGTGGCCGAGTACTTTCACGACCAGTGCCGCCACGTGCTGGAAGCCTTGAAAGTCGTGTACCACAACGACGCTGTCGCACGGCGAGAACAGCTCTCGCCGGAAGCCCGCCTGCAGTTCCATCAGACGCACAGTCGTCCGGTGATGGACGAGCTGCACACGTGGCTCAAGCGGCAAATCGATGACCACTTGGTGGAGCCCAACTCGGGGCTGGGCGAGGCCATCAACTACATGCTCAAGCGGTGGGACAAGTTCACGCTCTTCCTGCGTCAGGCCGGGGCGCCCCTGGACAACAACCTCTGCGAACGAGCCTTGAAGAAGGTCATTCTGCATCGCAAGAACGCGATGTTCTACAAGACCGAAAACGGGGCTTACGTCGCCGACGTGTACATGACCCTGATTTACACCTGCGAACTCTGCGGAGCCAATCCGTTCGACTACCTGACGGAACTCCAGCGGCACGCCTCGGAGGTCGCCGCCAACCCGGCTTGTTGGATGCCGTGGAACTACCGAGAGACGCTCACCGTCACCCTCGCCACCACGGGCCCCCCCGCGACGGCCACGACCGACAACCTCGCGACGATTCCTTGATCGCCTCCGCGGAGGCCGAAGCGGACGCCGCCGCTCCTGCCAGAGGCGCGGAGCGCGATGCAATCGCCACTGCGGCACAGCGCGCCGCTGGGCCAGCGAGAGGACGCCCTGTTCACCCCGACCACCTGCAGTGCGGCTGTCGGCGTCATCCGCCTTCCCGCTTCACCCCGCCTGCGGACAGCGATCCGTTTCCCTTGCCGTCCGCGCTTGCGCGTTCGCCTGTCGAAGCGAAGTGCTGCAGCCTCCGATCGAGCCTTCCGCGAACTGTCGCGCTTCCGTCCGCGGCAACCATCGACCGCCGCCGACCGCTGTGCTTCCGTCCACGTCGCACCAAAGATCCCCAGGTCCGCCTTCTCGGCGACGGTGCTGAATCGCTTCCCTACCGGCCGAACCCCATCCCCGTGCTGCGAGAGGTGCGGAGCATCATCCACCGCCACCTCGACACCCTTCTGCGAGGGCCGAGCCACGCTAATCCGGATCGCAGGTCTGACCCCGGCGCAAGGCAAACGCTACCAGCGGCAAAGGCGGCGATGTCATCTCTGTGGTCAAGTGTTCACTGCCAAGGTGCGTCAGGCCCGAGCTCCCGTGGACAACAATCTCTGCGAAGGAGCGTTGAAGAAGGGCATCCTGCACCCCAAGAGCGCAATGTTCTCCAAGTGACTGCCAAGGCAGCCTGCTGGATGCCGCGGAACCCCCGGGACACGCTGGCCGTCCTCCCGCTATCACCGGCCCCCCCGCTCTCAACCACAAGCCACAACTGGGCAACGGTTCCTGACTCGCTCGCGCGCGGGCCGAAGCGGACGCCGTCTCTGCCCGAGGCACCGCGTGTCACGCCAGTGCCGCTGCGGCACGCGGGAAAGCACGCCGCGGGGCCAACCGTCGTGCTTCCCTGCCTGGCAACGATCGCCCGCCGCTCACCACCGTCATTGCTGCCCCACGCGCACTGGGGTGCAATCCAGCGCCCGGCCAGCGGTCCCGAACCGTCGCCTGACGCGGGGAAGCCCGCCGCATAGGTTGAGCCATCAACGATCTGGCTCTCCGCCCCTGCCGCAAACGATGGTCCACGCTTGCCGCCCCGCATCACCCGCCACCGAAACCCCC
>CAYOLO010000014.1:1446-5019 GCA_964404855.1 uncultured Gammaproteobacteria bacterium | reverse complement strand
TGCCGTGCGGCATGCCGCGGGGCTTGACGGGTTGGTTGACTCGCAGGCGGAGCCAGTACTGGACGCCGGTCGTAACGGGGTGGACGATGATGTTGTCGTCTTCGGCAACCAGGCCCTTGCCGTAATAGAATTCCAGACGCGTGTCGAGGCTGCTTTCGACGGTTTCTGCGCGAATCTCAACTTGGCCGGAACGCGGCGCAGTCCAGGTGTACCAGTGCTCTTGGTTGATTCGCCCGATGTAGCCTCGTGCGGTCGCGCGGCCCGCGGCGTCGAAGCTCAGGATGCCGGCGGTCGCGCGAGTTTCCAGGAAAGGGGCCGACAGGTGCGTGGCGGTCAGGGCGTAGGGGCCTCGCGATTCCGATCGCAAACTCGTTACCCGACAGATGATCCGTTCGCCCTGCGTGACATTCAACTCGATGCGGGCCTCTCCGTCATCGCCCGCGTCCGTGTCCACGCCATGCTCCCGGCCGCGGAAAAGCTGGAGTTGCGGAGTGAATTCGCGCGACTCAGGCACGACGGATACCAGAAGTCGGCTGGCGCGAAGGCTGGTCACTTCGTACCAGTCCGACTCGTCGAATTGATCGATGACGCCCCGGGCAGTGGCGCGGCCGGCTGCGTCCAACGGCAGGTGAATGCCGGTCACCTCCGGCCAACTGGAAAGCGATCGAGAGTCCAGAGTCGAGGGTCCAGAGCCGGAAAGGGGGCCAGGGGCCTTGGGCAAAGAGCTTGTGGTGGGCGCGGAGCGTTCTACTCCGCCGTTGGCAGCGGACGACGCGGACTCTTGGAGCTTGGAGAGCTTGCCGGGGCGAGGGACGGCCTGAATGCGATGGCGATGCCAATGGAGCCCGATTCCGCACGCTGCCAACAGGACGCTGACGGTGAGGATCGCTGGTAGCCAGCGGCGAACCTGGGAGTCTACGAGTCGTGTCGGGCCTCCGACGGACGCCGAACTTGGGTCTCGCACGTTGTGAGGTGGTGTATTTCTGCAGGCTGAACGCTGGTCTTCGGTTCCCGCGTGCGACTCGGTGGACTCGGCTGGCGCTTGCTGCATCGCTCGGCTGACCAACGCGGGCAGATTGGACCCTGCGGCGAACGGCACGAGCGTCTCGGCCAATTCTGCCGGGGTCGCCGGACGACGCGCTGGATCTTTGGCCAACAGACGGTCCATCAGCTTGGCCAGATCCTCCGGCACTTCGTCACGCCAGTTGTCCAGCGGCGGCGGGCAGTGCTCCCGATGCGCGACCAATTTGTCCAATCGGCTGGAAAATCGCGGGCCGGCAAAGGGCGGTTGGCCGGTCAGTAGGTGATAGAGCGTGCAGCCCAGACTGTACAGGTCGGCTCGGATGTCGACGTGATGGCTGTCCTCGATCTGCTCGGGTGCGATGTAGTCGGCCGAACCGACGGCATCGCCGCTGTGCGTTAGACCCGGGCTGGCCGGCTGCTCTGCGCAGAGCAGGGCCAGACCCAGGTCGAGGATCTTCACGTGACCCTCGCGGGAGACCATCACATTTGATGGCTTGATATCGCGATGGACCAGCTTGGCCACGTCCACCGCTTGCAGGCCGAGAGCCGCTTGGCGCCCCAGTTCGCAGGCGTCGGCGATTGGAAGCGGGCCGATCCGCTCGACCAGCCGAGCCAAATCGAGTCCGTCGATATACTCCATGACCAGCACCGGCGTGCCGTCGATGTCTCGGGCGTCGTCGGCTCGGACGATGTGCGGATGCAGCAATCGGCCGACCGCGTTCATCTCTTGCTCGAACCGGGCTCCCGCCCGGGGATTTCCCAGCCGACCCTTGATGACCTTGAGGGCGACGATGCGGTTCAGTTTGGCATGGCGGGCCTTGTAGACCGTGCCCATGCCGCCTTCGCCTAGCGTTTCCAACAGATCGTAATCGCCGAGCGTCCGCGGATGCTCCGCCTGGAGCGACGCTTCGACGATCGACTGTGCGATCGCCACCGCCGCCTGGCATTGCGGTTCGCACAGATACTCGTGATGACCGGCGGCATGCAGTTGTAGGAACCCCAGCGGGCTTTCCGGCGCGTCCTCGAATGTCCGAATCCGCGACTGGCAGGCGGCGCAGTCGCTCAGGTGGCCGATCATCGCTTCGGCGCAATCCTCTGGTAACTCGCCGACATGGTAGGCAAGCAACTGCTCACGGCTTGGACAACTCCGTTCGGCCACTGGTCGCTCCTTGGCTCCACGCGCTGTTGATTTACGCGAGCAAACCTACGTGGGATAGGCTTCCAGCCTGTCAGGATTGCCCAGTTACAAGTGACTATTCTGCGCCGTTTTCCCATTCGACAGGCCGGAAGCCTATCCCACGATTACATCAACAGCCCGCTCTGGATCGGAGGGACGGGGCGCAGAAGCCGAAATCCCCCTACAAGAAAGAACGCAGGTATTCCACGCGACTTTTCCTGGTGCCGTTGCGAAACGGATTTCCAACCAACTAGTGGTGACAGCACGTAGCCTTGGGCGTAAGCCCAAGGCGATGTGCTACCGTCGCCTCGCGACTCCCAAACAGCGCAACGTCAAGAACCTCCCACAAGATGTCGTAACTTCCGCTCTCGCTAGAGCTTCGGGCTACTATGCACAGCGTTCCGATCTAGGCTGGATCTACGTAGCCTCGCCCCACAGTTTCCGGATCAAGCGGCTGACGCGGTACTTGGCTTCGTACACCGCCTTGGTACCCATTCCCAGCTGTTCGGCCACGTCGGCAGCGGTTCGCTCCTCGACGGTGAGCTGCCAAAACGCTTGCCACGTCAGCTCTTCCACCGATGCGTTGGCGATTTCCAGTACCTTGTGCAGGCGCGTGTCCCCAATGGCCGAGTCAGAGGCCGACCCAGCCAGCGGCTCCGTGGCCAATTCGGCAAATCGCTGCTGAGCAGCGCTGCCGCCCTCCGCCTTGGGCTGCGCGCCCTGGCGACGAAAATGGTCGGCGATCTTGTTGTGGGTGATTGTCTTGAGCCAGCTGCGGAAGCTGTCGGTGGGCGACCGGTAGCGGAACTCGCACAAGTGCGTCGCGGTCGACGAAAACACCTCTTGCACCACGTCCTGGGCGTCGTCGGGCCCGATGCCAACTCGGCGGCACCGGGCGTACACGATTTGCGCGTATCGTCCCACCAGACGCCGCCAAGCCTCGTTTTCACCAGCCCTCGCACCTTGCAACAGGCTGGACGACGTGGACGGATTTCTGTCGCGAGCGTCGTTACGATTCTCCGGCAAATCGGACTGCATCGGATCGTTCCCAGAGGCACATTCAGTTTACGGCACACGCCCATCACCAGCGTACCCATCGTGCAACCGAAAAGGTAGCCGACATTCGGATGTGAGCGGCAAGTCGCTAGCCGCCGGTATTGCCGCCAATCAGGCCGATTCCGTGAGGCGAACGGCCGGCGTAAGCCCGCCGGTTTTCCGCATGACATTTGCACGAAGGCTTCGCAATATCACCTTTGGTGAGATCCGCAAGCGGCCGAAGAAGTGCTCGCAGAGAATGCACCGATGGGCTGACGCCCACCGTTCGCCGGGATTTCGGCACCGATGGGCTGACGCCCACCGTTCGCCGGGATTTC
>CAYOLO010000014.1:0-1346 GCA_964404855.1 uncultured Gammaproteobacteria bacterium | reverse complement strand
CGTTCGCCGGGATTTCGGCACCGATGGGCTGACGCCCACCGTTCGCCGGGATTTCGGCAACGTTTGAGGGAACGTTGCCGCCGCGCGCTCAGTTGGCATGTCCCCGGGGTGATGCTTCTGCGACAATGGCCAGACGCATCGAGTGTTTTCCGGGAGCGTCGGGTGGCCCGTTGTCGGCCACTCGCCCGACGCACAGAGGAACTGGCGGGCCGACGAGGCGTCGCTCGCACGCTCTCCGCATCAGGAGCAATACGCATGACGGACTCCCCGCCCGACAAGCCTTCGCGACGCCCTCGCTATCCCGGCCGGAACCCGCGCCAATTCAACGAGAAGTACAAAGAACATCAACCCGGGAAGTATGCCGACGACGTGGCCAAAGTCATTGCCCGCGGGAAGACTCCGGCGGGGACTCACCGACCGATCATGGTGCGTGAGGTCTTACGGGCATTGGCGCCGCAGCCCGGTCAGACCGCGGTCGATTGCACGCTGGGATATGGCGGCCACGCGCAGGAGCTGTTGGCGGCCGTGCAACCGGGTGGCAAACTGCTCGCGTTGGACTGGGATCCGATCGAACTGCCGAAAACCGAAACGCGGCTGCGGGCGCTGGGCTTCCCGGCGGAGAGCCTGGTTGTGAAGCGAATGAATTTCGCCGGCAGCGCTCAATTCATCGAAGCCGAAGCCGCGGGGGGAGCCGATCTGTTGCTGGCCGATCTGGGATTGTCGTCGATGCAGATCGATGACCCTGCGCGTGGATTTACGTTCAAGGCCGACGGGCCGCTCGACATGCGAATGAACCCTGCGCACGGCCAACCCGCATCGGCGCTGCTTGCCAAACTGAGCGAACACGAGTTGGCACGGCTCTTGAAGGACAACGCCGATGAACCGCTGGCCGGTACACTGGCGCGAGCCATTCTGCTCGCCCACGATCGCACACCATTGACGACGACCAGCGAATTGGCCGCTGTCGTGCGGAACGCGATGGCGGCGCAATCGCAGTATGCGCGCGAGAATCCGGACGAGGCCGTGCGCCGGGTATTTCAGGCCCTGCGGATCGCAGTGAACGATGAATTCGGATCGCTCGATGCTTTCCTGAAACAACTGCCACGCTGCCTGAAGACAGGTGGCCGTGTGGCAATTCTATCGTTCCACTCCGGCGAAGACCGGCGCGTCAAGAAGGCATTCAGAGACGGCCTGAGTGACGGTCGGTATGCGTCCATCTCGGACGAGGTCGTCCGCGCGTCGGCCGAAGAACAACGAGCCAACCCGCGTTCATCGGCGGCAAAACTGCGATGGGCGATCCGTGCGGCGGCCGATATCGGCTGAAGTGGGATAGGCATCTTGCCTGT
>CAYOLO010000013.1:0-5346 GCA_964404855.1 uncultured Gammaproteobacteria bacterium | reverse complement strand
CGGCTCGGGGAAAGGCCAGAAGGACCAGGTCAAAACCGAAGCAGGACACGGACGCGCACGCGAGGTTGGTAATGGGATCGGCCAACCACCGTCGGAGTTTCAAGGTGACTATGCTCGGTACGCCTGAGGAGGCCGGACCCGACGGCCGGGTCCGGCCCGAGGAATTCAGTGGCGGGCGGATACTCATGCATTACTAGGCTCTCCGCGTTTGAGGAGCGGAGTGCCCGTACAATTAGGAGTTCCGCGAAGCACTGCCGGGCGGTTGCCCCGTTTTACGCAACAGTTCGAATTGGATGCCTTGGAGCGGCATGGCGTCTTCGTGCGTTGCTGCGGGTACGCAGCAGAGCGGTGAACGGTTGGCCCAATCAAGGGCCGCGATGCTGTCGAGTGACAGGCCTTCCTCGCGCTGGAGAAAGCGAACCAGTTGTTCCTCCAGTGGGAGCGAACGTGGCCGATCCTCATTCCAGGAGTGCCTCATTCGCCGACTCCCTCCTTGAGTGGATCGTCCCCGCCTGGAGCCACGCACTCCGCACCTTCTGATCGTACCACCCTGCGCCGGAGAGGCAGCAAGTGTCGCAGCAACCTCCCTAGCTTCGCATGAACCCTGGCGGACAGACTCTTCACCCCCGAATGGGACAACGGAAGCAGTTGCATCCGAGCGATTTCGATACGCTCCAATCCGTGCCAGTAGTGCAATTCAATGAACCTTGCCTCCTGAGGTGACAGGCGTTTGATGACTTCGTTTACTCGTTCCTTCAGATCCTCGAGGTGCCAGTCCGGGGAATCCGTGCCAACCTGCTCCCAATCATCGGGGAGCGATTCCCGGCGCACCCTATAGGGGTCCTTGTACACTGCGGTTATGAGTCGGCATTCCCTCCGAAAGCAAAGCCAGAAATCGAAGCGCGGGTCCTCGAAGGCTGTGTACCTGAGCACCGAATTGACGATGTCTGACGCAAGGGCATGCGCGTCCGCAGGTGAGAAGCGCCATCGCTGAACTTTGCGGGCTGTCTCTGCTACGGTAGCGAGGTAGCGCGCGTTGAACGACGCTTCCCGGTCGGGCGACGGGTAGGCCGCGGCAAACGGGATCTTGACTGTGACTGCATCGTCCCCCTTCTGGGCGGGGACCGTTTCCACTGATGTACTGCTCTTCATTGGACGAACTCATTCCGTGATGGTTGAGCCCGTCCGGGCGCCCGGAACGGTCGTTGCGTGTTCCAACCACGATCGCGGTTCCGTTACGCGCGCATTTTGAGTGGGCGATTGAAGCGGTCGACTGGCGTTCCTGGGCAATTTCGATTTGCCCATTCTTGCCCGAACTTGGCAGCATCCTGATCGTAGGCTGTGTTGCAGGCCGTTGTGACGCTTCGATGAACCGGCGAGAGAAGAACCCGGAGCAGGATGGGAACCCCGTCCTGGAGATCTTGCGGGATGCCAACGCCCGTCTCGGCGAGAATTGCCTGAATCTGGTTGGACTCAATGAGTCAACCTACCGCCGCTGGTTCCGGGGGGATGGCCAACCAACGCCCGGCAGCGCCAAGCATGCCGGTGAGTCGTTGTGGCGGCAGCTCGCGCAGGCCACGGATCAGGTACGGAAGGCAATTCTCGACAAGGTGACCGGCTTCCAGAAGCCGCCCGAGGGAGGTTGGTCGGAGCAGACGCTGGGGAGCGCCTTCCACACGTTGGCGGATGGGTTCAGGCGTCAACTCCGGCGTGACGGGAACGCGATCCAGAGCAAACAGGAGGCAAGGCTCGGGCGCAGCACGATGGGGAACTTAATCGGTGCTCAGCGGTTGGGACCCGGCTCGCCATCACGCCACCACGCCTATGACCCCAGCAGCCCGATTTATCAACGGGTGAATCAGCTGTTCGAGTCCGCAGGTCTTCCTGTGTTCGATGGGCAGGTCAGCTGCGGCGCAGAAGTGCAAGTACATCTCGGTCCCCTCTACGCGTACTTGGAAGAGCTCCAACGCTCGGCGCGGATTGCGAATCAGTTCGCGCCCGGTGGCTTGATCGAGCTCAATGAGCTCTACGTGGAGCTCTCGGCCGCCGAGGACCAGCGAGACGGAGGGGGTTTTGCGTCCGGTGGAGAGGGGGTAAGTGACGTGCTGGAGGCAGATTTGCCTACGGCAAGGGCGGTCACGAGATGGCGTAGTCGCGTCGAACAGCACCGGATACCGCTGGAAGCATTGGTCAGCCGGACGGAGGTGCTGCCGGCGGTTCTCTTTGGCGATCCCGGCGCCGGCAAGTCCACCCTGACTACTTACCTGCTGCATGCGCTCGGGCAGGGGTTGGTTACGCAGCGAGGACTGATGGTCGAGGGGGCATTACCCTTCCACATCTCGCTACGCGAGTTCACGCTCGCCGGGGAGCTGGACCATTACGAGATCATACCATACCTGCTGCGCCATCGTCTGCGGGTTCCTGCCGAGGACTTGGACTCCTGGCGGACAGTGCTCGGGCACTTCTTCCGGGACCAGCGGCCGTACCGGCTTCTGCTAATCGTGGACGGCGTGGATGAGGCGACCCCCAGCCCGCAGGTGTTCGCACAACTGCGGCGCCAGTTCGGCAACATGACCGCTGTCAGCCGACTGATCTTCACCTCGCGGCGCGCGGGATTCTTACCACCGGTGGCGGGCTACGCAGCCTTCGAATTGCTGGAGTTGACGGAACCGACGATGTTCCAGCTCGTGCAGAATTGGTTCCGGTGCGTGCATCCCCGGTCCGAATCGTTCGTGCACAGTTTTCTGCTCTGGCTTTTCGCTGATCCAGCACGCCATGACATGGCAAGGAACCCGTGCTTGTTGTCCCTGCTGTGCTATCTCAACCAGGCCCGTCCGGACAACGGGTTCATCCAGGCCGCCAATCGCGCCGAACTGTACCGATTAGCCGTTGAGAAGCTGACGTCCGACGCAGATCGGTTGCCGGCGACAGGGCGGGAAGAAGGACTGGATGCGCTCGCCGCGTTCGCCCTGGATCGTTACGTGAATCTGGGGCCGTCGCGAGGGCCACATGCGCTGTTCAGCCGCGAGGAAGCACGCCAGTTTCTGGAACACCATCAGGGGATCGTTCCCGTGGCTGAGCGTGTCGCCGCGGGGTCGCCGCTGGCGCGCCACCTCGATGCCATCTGGCTGCAGACCCGCCTCGTCGGCAAGTGGAGCGATCGTGACTGGTATTGCTTTCTGCATTTGAGCTTCCAGGAGTTCTTGGCTGCCCGCTGCTTGGTCACCCGACCGGAGGTGGAGGTCGAGGCCTTGCTGAGCTTGCATCGGTTCAATCCCTTCTGGCGCGAAGTTTGGCGGTTTTATGCCGGTCTCTGCCGAGAGCAAGGCATCCGCGGGGAGTCTCGCTTCGGAGCACTGGCACGAGCCTATGTCAGCAGACGTGACCTGTACGAGCAGTGCCTTTTCTGGTTTGCCCCTCTGAGCGCCGAATACGGCCTGCGCGACACGCGCAGGTTGCTCGGGTTTGACCTCCGGGTCGAACTAAACCGCCACGTGACGAGTGGGCGTGCGCAGACACTGGCACATATCCGGATGATGGTGGACATGGATCCGGAGTACTTTCTGGACCAAGCCCGTAGCGTGCTGGACCGGCAGGTCAGCGGCTACACACAGCGCGCCCACCTCGGCCGTCGCCATCCTCTCCCAGACGAGGCTCAAGTCAGGTTGGCTGCCGCCATCTTGGGATGCATCTACCATCCATCCGCGGTGGAGTACCAGCGCAAGCTGATCGAGAAGGAGGCGCACTGGCCGGACCTGAAACCAGTGCATCCGTCCCTGGGGCCGAGCGCGCGATCAGGGCGGAATGAACCCCTCACTCAGGCGCTCCGCCGCTGGCTCAGCACGGCTGCAGGTCCCCTGCAGCGAGAGCGGTTGGTGAACTACCTGGCGCGGACAGGCGGTCCGGACGCGGCGTTGGCACTACTCGAAGCGGCGATCGCACTGTCGGACGGACCTCGCAGGAGGCCTACGGCACAACGCAGCGAGCGATTGCGGTTCCAGGTCCATTGCCTGTGGGCGCTGGCGGAGTTGCAGGACCGGCGCGTCGTGCAACTGGCTGAGGTGCTCTGGGGCAACCGGCGATTCCGTGAGGAGCATCTCTTCGAAGCGTGCAATTGTCTGACGCAAGTTAAAGACCCGGCCGTCAGCAAGTTGGTTGAAGACTGGCTCGCCAGCCCGCTGGTGAAGGACGATCCGTTTGTCTTGGAGCCCCTGCTCGTTTGTCTCAAGGGATGGCCAGAACGCCCGGTTCCCGCCCGCGTGGAGCAGTTGGTTGAGAACCGTGCTACCCCCCCCGTCGTGCGGGCGCACGCTTGGGAAGTGTTGGTGCGGCGCGGAGGTTTCCCAGCCCTGCTGCGGTTCCGGAAACGCCTGACAGAACTGGGTGCGGCGAGACGTTGGACTGAATCTGAGACCGAAGAACTGACTGCCGAGGTCTTGTTCGTTACCAGGCATCGCCTTCCCTTGGAACCAGAACTGTCGCTCCTGTTGGCACGGGCTAAGCGGTTCAAAGCTCCGAAGCTGTTGGATGCACTCTGGGGTAGCCTGACGGCGATGAAAGCGGCCCAGTCATCGACACCCGTCAACCACGACTGGTTTGAGCATGTCTGTCTGCCGGCACTTCGTCATCACTTGACCCACGGCCCGCACGACGCCGAGCGGCCAGTGCAGTTCTGGCTGGACGGATTTCGCACCGCTCCAGAGGAGATCCTGCTCGCGTTGCGCGACAGCGTCGCGTCGGTCTGGGACTCGTTGCAGCCGAACGTGCGCTTGTCGGTGTTGCAGTTCCTTACGGACCTACCCCGATACGCGCCGCTGGAGAAGGTCAAGCGAGCGGTCGCGAGTCAGGATCAGAACGAGCGTCAGGCGGCCGCGGACATAATCGTCGCCGCTGAACCTGGCGCCCTGCTCGACTGCCGAACAACGGACCCCCTGATCGAGAAGAGCTTCCTTCGTGCCTCGGTGGTTGACGGCACACTCTTCTTCGCGGACGGGTACTATGCGCCCGGAATGGCGCAGTTCATCAGCTACGTCGGAGAATAGGCTGCTCGAGGGCGTCGGCCGGTCGAACCCAGCCTTTGTTCGGGCCAGACGGGGGATAGTGGTTCCGGTTCGTGTCAGCGCCTGTGTCGCGCGGGCCACGCAACCGGCCCACATTGTTGCGCGGATACATGAACAGCGGCGGTGTCGGTTGACACCGCCGGTTGTCTATGAAAAAGCCCTCGAATACCGACACCGCGTCCCTCACTGATCGTCTCGCCCAGCTCTGCCAGGAGCTTCCCCGCCGCATCCGCGGACAGGCCGAGGTTCTGGATCGCCTGCTCGAAGCCGTGATCCGGCGCGAGCT
>CAYOLO010000012.1:3165-5448 GCA_964404855.1 uncultured Gammaproteobacteria bacterium | reverse complement strand
CGTCACCCGGAAGGCATCGCCGATCCGGTCACGCAGATCCAGATCGGCGATACCGTGACCGACTCGATCGCGGCGGCGGACGAAGTCGACGAGTTTGCGTTTGACGTGGCGGAACCCGGCCAGTCGGTCTACGTCGATTTCCAGTCGCTGACGGGCGGCCGGCTGGAGACCAATCTCTTGCGGTCCGTGGCGGGCACCGTCGAAACCGTGTACTCGGGCTTCAATCTCTTCAAATTCAACGAACTGGACCGCGGGCCGTTAAACTTGACGGCCGGGACGTACACGCTGCAAGTCCGAGCCTCCGATTCGGGCCTGCGTGCGTACAGTTTCCGGCTCTGGGATGTGCCGGCGCCGGCGATCCTCGAGACCCGGATCGGCGACGTCAATCAAAGCCTCATTCCCACTCCGGGCGTGAGCGACCATTGGCAGTTCGAGGTCACGGCCGGCCAGTCGGTCTACGTCGATTTCCAGGAGACGGCCGGCAACGTGATCCTGGAATCGCGGCTGCTGGATCCGGCCGGCACGACCGTGTACGCGGGGACCGCTTTTGCCGACGACCGCCTGGACCGGGGGCCGCTGACCCTCGCGCAAGCCGGCACCTATACGTTCCGCGTCAACGGCTACGGCGACCAGACCGGCGGCTACCAGTTCCAGATCTGGGACGTGCCGCCGGACCGCGTGCAGGCGATCCCGCTGAACACGCCCATCAGCGGCCAGACCGCCTCGCCCGTGGACCGCGTCCGCTACCAGTTCGACGCTGCAGCCGGCGAACAGCTGTTGATCGATCTGATCGACAACCCGCAGCAGGTCTATTTTGACTTGGAGCGGCCGACGGGCGGTTTCGTGTTCCAGCGGCAAACGGGCGACCAGCTGCCGGCCATGCTGCCCGAGGCGGGCACGTACACGCTGGTCGCGTCCAGCTACCAGCCGGTCGGCAACGCGATCAGCGACCACTTCGGGACGTTCCGGTTCCAGGTCCAGCAAGTCGCCGCACCGGAGCTGGGCGCGCCGGACAGCCGTGGCACCGACTTCTGGCTCGGCTTTCCGCGGCACTACCGCGACGTGCTGGGCGACAGGGATGTCGAGTTGAGTCTGCAAATTACCAGCGACGTGGATACGTCCGGCACCGTAATGGTCCCCGGCCAAGGCTCGTGGATGGCGGCCTTTACGGTCCGCGCGGGCGAGGTCTCGCGGATCGTGCTGCCCGACGCGGCCGAGATCGCGGGCAGCGACCAGGTGGAATCGCGGGGCGTGCGCGTGCGGGCCTTGCAGGAAGTGACTGTGTACGCCCTCGGCTACTTGGCGCACAGCACCGACGGCTACCTGGCGTTGCCCCGCGATGCGCTCGGGCTGGAGTACCTGGTGATGTCCTACGGCGAAGGCGACGCCCAGACCGGACGCACGTCGTCGTTCAGCCTGGTGGCCGCCGAGGACGGGACGACCGCGACCATCACGCCGCCGGTCGCCGTCGGCGCGCACGCGGCCAACGTGCCGTACTCGATCAGCTTGAACGCCGGACAGGTATACGAACTGACCGCCGGCGCCGTGGCCGACCTGACCGGCACGCAGATCGCGGCCGACAAGCCGATCGGCGTCTACGGCGGGCATCGGGCGGCCAAGGTCCCGGCCGGGTACAACGCCGCCAACTATCTGGTGGAACAGTTGCCGCCGGTGGACACGTGGGGCCGGCAGTTCGTGACCGTGCCGCTGGCCACGCGGAGCGGCGGCGACCTGTTTCGGGTCCTCGCCGCGCGGGACGCAACCGAGATCCGCGTAGACGGGACGCCGGTCGCCACGCTGGACCGCGGTCAATTTTACGAGACGGTACTGTCTCAGCCAGCCGAGATCGACGCCAGCCAGCCGGTCCTGTTGGCCCAATTCGCCCACGGCACCACGTATGACAGCGTGCTCGGTGACCCCACCCTGCTGCTGGTGCCGCCGGTCGAGCAGTTCCTGGACGGCTATACGCTGGCCACCCCGCTGACCGGTTTTGACGTAAACTACGTCAACGTCATCGCCCCCGAGGCGGCCGTGGGCGCTGTCACCCTGGACGGCGCTGCGATCCCCGCCGCCCAGTTCGCCCCGATCGGCGTCAGCGATTACTTCGCCGCGCAACTGCCCGTCTCCCCCGGAACGCACCGCCTGGAATCGACCTCGACGCTTCATCCTTCATCCTTCACCCTTCATCCTTCTCCCTCCCCCTTCGCCGCCCTCGCCTACGGCTTTGCCGAACGCGACGCCTACGGCTATCCGGGCGGCCAGGCGTTTGGGCGGATCAATGCC
>CAYOLO010000012.1:0-3065 GCA_964404855.1 uncultured Gammaproteobacteria bacterium | reverse complement strand
GCCGCGCCGGTGCTGGCCGTTACGGTCGACGGCCGCCCCGTCGATGCGTTGGACGCAGCCGGCAATTTCTTCGCCTTGCTGCGCGTCGAACCCGGCGTGACGGCTTTGACCGTCCAGGCCATGGACGCCTTGGGCCAGACGGCCACCGCCGACGTGACGCTGACCGGCGTGGAACCGGCAACGGGCGAATTTGCGTTCGACCAAGCGCACGATACGACCGCCGTTGGACGCTTGGGGGTCGAAGGCACGTTCTTCAACCGCCAGACGCAAACGCAGCACGCGGCCATGCGGTTGACCAACACGGGCGACGATCCGCTTCGTGCCTCGGTACTGGCCGTGTTCGACCCGCTCTCGCCGCCCGCCGTCACGCTGGCCGCGGCCGAAGGCACGACGCCGCCGTTTGCGCTCGGCGAACAAGTTCCACCGGAACGTCTGTACCTGACTTTCGACGCCGCGTCGTTCGACGGCGACGCAGCGCTCGGCGCAGCTCTCCCGGCCCCGCTGGGCGTCCTAACGCCCGCCGAGACCAGCCGCCCCATTCCCGTGCGATTCGACAATCCGCGTCAGCTGCGGTTCGAGTTCAACATCACCCTGCTGGCCGTCGGTAACACAGCGCCCGACTTCCAAACGCCGCCCGTAACCGAAGCCGCCGCCGGCCGCCCGTACCAATACGCGGCTGCCGCCGGGGACGCCGACAGCGACGAGCTGATGTACCGCCTGGCCGCCGGTCCGGACTTCCTGAACGCCGATCCGAAAACGGGCGTGGTCTCCGGCACGCCCACCGTCGCCGACGTGGGCTCGCACCAAGTCGAATTGACCGCCGACGACGGATTCGGCGGCACCGCCCGGCAGACGTTCCAGCTACAGGTCTGGGCGGCCATCCCCAACCGGCCGCCACGATTCCAAACCGCGCCCATCGTACAAGCCGAACCCGGCGCCACGTACGTCTACGACGCAGCCGCCGACGACCCGGACGGCGACGCGCTGCGGTACACGCTGGACGCCGCTCCGTCTGGCATGACCGTGGACGAAACGACGGGCCTGGTCTGGTATCCGCAAGCGGCCACCGGCACGCACGCGGTCAGCTTGCGCGTGGACGACGGCCACGGCGGCGTGGCCCAGCAGACGTTCCTCCTGAGCGTCGGCGCCGGCACGCCGAACGCCGCGCCGCACTTCAACTCCAGCCCGCCCGTCCGCGGGTTAGCGGGCGAGTTGTACCTGTACCCGGCCGCGGTATCCGATCCCGACGGCGGCCCGCCCGTGTTTTCTTTGACACAGGCCCCGCCCGGCATGACCGTCGACGCAACCACGGGTCTGGTCCGCTGGCAACCGTCCGCCGACCAGACGGGCTTGCAAGCGGTCACGCTGCAGGTCTCCGACCAACAGGGCGGCGCCGCCGTGCAACGCTGGTTGATCGACGTCACCTCGACCGCCCTCAACCGGCCCCCCGTCTTCGTAGGATGGACTTCCAGTCCGTCCCTCACCCAGGACGAACTATTCACTTTTCCGATCCTGGCCCAAGACCCCGAAGCCGCCCCCCTCCGCTACGAACTGCTGTCAGCTCCCGCCGGCATGATGATCTCCCCTCTCCCTCCGACAGAAGGCCAGGGAGAGAACGCCATCCTCACCTGGACCCCCGCCGCCGCCGACCTCGGCTGGCACCGCGTTGTCGTCCGCGCCTCCGACCCGTTGGACGCCTTCGCCCAACAGGTCCTGTACCTCGAAGTCCGTCGCCCGAACACGCCGCCCCGCTTCACCAATCAGCCCCTGACCAGCGGCGTGGCCGGCGCCATCTATCGGGACCGGGTCGCCGCCGCAGACGACGAAGACGCATTCACCTTCAGCGTCGTCGAAGGTCCGCCGGGCCTGAGCATCGATGCCGCCAGCGGTCTGCTGTTCTGGCATTCGGCCGTGACCGACGCCGGCCCGCACGCGGTCACCGTGCGCGCGACCGACGACCGCGGTTTGTGGACCGACCAGTCGTATACGCTGCACCTGCTGGCCGACGCCCAGCCGCCGGATGTCAGCGTCTGGCTGAGCGACGACCTGATCCAGCTGGCGACCACGCCCGCTGTCGTGGTCCAAGTCCTGGCCGTCGACAACGTCGCCGTGACAGCCGTCACGCTATCCCTGAACGACGTCCCCTTGCCCCCGGACGCCTGGCGGCGATACGAATTCAGTCCGCCCGGCCCCGGCCTCTACACCTTCACCGCCACGGCCGCCGACGCCGCCGGCAACGTGGGCACGGCAGCCCGCACGCTGCGCGTCTTCGACCCCGCCGACACCACGCCGCCCTTCGTCGAACTCACCAGCCCCGCAGCCGGCGACGTCATCAATTACTTGACCGACGTCATCGGCACGGTGACCGACGAAAACCTGGAATTCTATCGCCTGCAATCTGCCCTGGTCGGCACCGGCCAGTGGGTGACGTTCCACGAATTCCTCCCCTCTCCCACCGGAGGAGTGGCCAGCGGCATCATCGACGGCCTGCTCGGCGTTTTCGATCCGACCCTGCTGCAACGCGACAACTACGACCTGCGCATCGTGGCCCAAGACATCAACGGCCGAACAACCATTGTCCAATTGGGCGAGCCCGTCAGCGTCGAAGCCCAAGCCGTGCTCGGCAACTTCCGCTTGGACTTCACGGACCTGAGCATCCCGCTGGCCGGCATCCCGATCCAGATCCACCGCACGTATGACACGTTGAACGCCCAGCGCAGCGGCGATTTCGGTTTTGGCTGGCAACTGTCCGTCGCCCAGCCCAATCTCCGCGAGAGCGTCCGCACCACGGCCGCCGAGCGTTCGGGCATTGCCGCGATGTTTGCGGCCAATCCCTTCCGCGACGGCACCCGCGTCTACCTGACCGCCCCCGCCGGCCGCCGCGTCGGCTTTACATTTACCCCCGAACCCGAAGGTGGCGTGCTCGGCACGATCTGGCACCCCCGTTTCGTCCCCGATCCGGGCGTCTACGACCAACTGACCGTCGCCGACACGCCGCTCAGCCAACGCGACGACGGCACCTACACCCACTACCTGGTCAACCTGCCGTACAACCCCAGCGAATA
>CAYOLO010000011.1:0-5531 GCA_964404855.1 uncultured Gammaproteobacteria bacterium | reverse complement strand
ACCGCACGAAGGAACTCCGCAAAGAACGACTTACCGTCACCCTCAACCCCCTGCAGCAGCACGGCGTAGTTCACATGACGCCCTGGGTGCTGTACCACCCACGCCAGCCAGTCCAGCAGCATGCGCTGTTCGTCCTCGTCGACCAGCAAGTGCCCGATATGCGCCCGCACCCGCTCGACGTTCCCCCTGTCCTTGGGCGTCAACTTCTCAGGCCGAGCCGGGATCTCGTGCTCTGGGTACGAGTTGGCGAACGTCCCATCAGGCTCGTGGAACACCGCATCGCGGCCCGGCATGTACCGCCTTCCGTCGACCGTTGGTATCCGGTGTGCATTCAACGCCAACTCGCTTGCCCCCATGGTCGGGGCACTCTTGCCGTTCAGGATGTCAGCCTTGGTCAACGCCTGGCGGTCATACATCGCATCGAACCCCTGCTTGGTGCAGGCGATCTTGCGCTCCAGGTGGAAGAACTTGTCCTCGCTGATGTCGTAGACCCAACCTTCACACCACGACGGCATGTTCTCTGCCCGCCTTGGCAGATAGCCAATCGCCTTGCGGATCTCCGTCAACGATGTCTTGACCCCGGTGATCGAGTCCCGTCGCTCCTTCGCCACCTGGGCCAGCGCCGAGCGGGCCAGCCCGTCTATCTCGGCTTCCCGAGCCATCGCACGAGCCTTGTCCCACTCGGCGAGATCCTTGGCTTGCAGGAAGGCGTCCTTGAGCCGCACACCAAGTTCAAGCGCCGTCTTCTCGACAGCCTCCTTGGACAGCCTTAACAGATACCGAGCCGTCAGCGGTGCACGCTTCTTGCCCTCAATTCCAAACGACTTCCAATGTCGATCCAACGCATCAGGATCGTAGTTGTCGGCCGTCTCCGACCACTCGTTCCAGAGGTCGAACCCCATCTGCTCGCCGTCGTACTGGTGGAACAGCGCCATCCCGACACGGAACCACGTCTCGTAGTCGTCAGCCCCACCAACCAGCAGCAACCGCGACCGCAACTCGTCATCGCTGATCGTGATTGGTGCGGTGTCCTCGACCCACGGGTTATCGGGGTCGACCGCAGCCTTGCCGCCACCAGCACCACCAGCACCACCAGGACCGCTCGCATGGCCGTTGTCCAGGCCGTTCTTGTAGATCGTCCATTCCTCACGAGCAGCATGCCGTTCGAACTCTACGATCAACCTGTCGATCTGCTCCCCCCGCAACTCGGTCAGTTCCGTCGCTCGCACCGTGAGCGGTGACGCAGCGTCCACGCCGCCGAGCCATTCGTACGCCTTCCCCGTCTCCGGGTGCACATGGAACGCAACGAACTGTTGGCCGTCCCCCAACACCTCGATCATTTGCTTCTGGTTCCACTCGTCCAGGTACACCGCAGATCGCCTCTTCCGAAAAGGCTCAACCGTCCGGTACAGCAGCAGCCGCTTGGGCGCACGCCCCACTCTCACAGGAGCTGGGCCTATCTCGGCGTGACACCATGCTTCGAACTTCAGCGCGGCATCGTCGTTCAGGCAGTCGATGTCGATGGCGCATGTGAACTTAGTCAATATCCCAACGCCGGCATTCCTGAAGCCCCCGTCGAGCCAATCCTTCACCTGCCCCCTGGTCGCCTTGGTCTTCTGCCACCCGTCGAAGCCAGGACTCTTCTTGCCCTGCTGAATCGGGATGATCGAGTAACCTTGTTCGATCAACCTGTCGCCATGCCGCGCGAGGTAGTCCCGCACGATCGTCGTGTCCGCGTTCGTCTCGTCAGTCATGTGGCGCTAACCTCCAAGTCGAGTGGATTCTCAAGCCATTCATGTCGAACAGCCTCGCGCGTCAACACCCGCTCGATGCCGAGCGCCATAGCAGGCGTGAACGACCCGCGGTTGATCGCGTTGAAGATCGACGAGTGGTTGCAGCCGACATCACGAGCAAGATCGTGAATGCTGGTGCGGCCGTACTTGTTGAGCGTTGCGAGTGACAGCATGTGCTTCAGGCGCAGCCGTGCTCGCTTGCGTCGATCGCGCTCACGATCGACCCATTGAGGGAAGTGCATAGGGGTTTCTCCGGTCAGAGGCGGGCAAGTCTACACTCAACAAACAGTTGACAGTCAATCAGAACCTGCTACAGTCGCATCTGTCGGGTCGGCGCGCAGCCGGACCTGCTCAGGCGGACAACCCGCTTGCCGGCCTCCAACCGCGACTGGCCCGACACCCAACCTCATACTCCGTCAACTCAGAAAGCCGACAACAGTGGACACTCAAGCCAAGATGAACCACGAGTTTCGCCAATGCGGGCAGAACATCGTGGATGCTGTCTACAACTTCATGCAGACCGCAGGTCAGTACACAGCCAGGTTTGCGCCAGACCAGGCGTGCCTCTACACCGGACTGCAGCTTGAGGAACTGGCCGAGCAACTCCAGGTGATCGCAGGCGGGTGTCTCACCCCGTCAACACGCGACAACCTCACAGACCTTGCACAACGCATGCAGGCTGTCGGCATGGAGTTCAAGCAGGGCTTGCACCGCGGAGACATCATGCGCGCCAACCACGCCGACCTGATCGATGGGCAGTTCGACTCGGCATGGGTGGCGATCGCGGCACTGTTCTCTACCTCCATCGCCCCATACGGTGCCCTCGCGCATGGTGCGTACACCAACCTGAGCAAGTTCCCGTCAGGCAAGGTGATCAAGGACGCCAACGGCAAGGTCCAGAAGCCGCCCGGCTGGCAACAACCCGACTTCGAGCCGTTCGTCGATCGCTCGGTGAAGGAGTGAGCCACCATGATCACCGAAGACTTCCTGCGCGTGATCCCCGCATTCAAGCTCGCCGAGATGCTCCAATCGCTGCCCTGCGGCGCTTGGGTCGAAGCGAACGCGGTCGGCAACCTGTTGATCTACTCGCCGGCCTTGGAGTACATCGGGTTCGTCGACATCAACCGTGAAAAGACCGAACTGACGGACCAATCCTGATCAACGGGACGGCCCCATGCGGGGTGATGGCGTGTCTCCCTGACGCCTATATCCGAGATTGCTTCTCGGCCGTCCCTCCTACTTTCAACATCGCACGGCCTGGCCAACCGGCGCGATCCATCACCCGGCCAATCCATCAACTCCTGCGAAGGAAAAGCAAATGTCTCTCGAAGCATCGATCCTGAAGCTCGTCGCCGCCCTCGAAGCCAACACCGCGGCAATCGGCCTCGCTCCCGCCCCGTCTGCCGGCAAGGCGGCCACCCCCGCTGCGACCGGCAAGCCCGCTGCCAGCACCAGCACGCCGGCCAAGCCCGCGGCCTACGAGGCCAAGCACTCCCACGAAGAGATGGCCGCCGCACTGGGCGAGGTCAAGGAGAAGTTCGGCGCTCCTGCCGCGAAGGCGATCATCAGCGAGGTTGGCGGCAAGGCCAAGATGGCCGAGATCGTCGACCCGAAGGCGATCGACGCCGTGTACGACGCGGCCAAGGCCAAGCTGGAGGACGAAGGGATGTGATCTTGGTCTGAGCACGGATCGCCCGCAAGGGCGGTCATTCGATTGTCTCGATTGCCGGGGTAGCCGAATGACTGAACACTCAATCAATCTCGCGCACCTGGCCGAGTCCAAGGCGAATGGTCCCCACTCGATCTACGGGGCAAGCTCAAGCCATATGTACCTGGCCTGCCCCGGCAGTCTCATTCCGAACATCCTCGCAACCGACACCTCCGGTCCCGATGCGGCATATGGCACAGTTGCTCACGCCATCACTGAGGAATGGCTCAACACCGGCCGTCCTCCTGCCCATCTCGTCGGCGCTTCCCGCTTCGTGGGCGACGACATTGAGACCGGCCACTTGGTCCACATCGACGACGAGATGCTGCACTACGCCAGTCAGTGTGTCGATCGCTGCGAGTTCGAGCCAGGTGACCAGATGGTGGAAGTTCACGTTGACTTTTCGCACCTGACCCCGATCCCGAACCAAGGCGGCACTGCCGACTTCATCGCAGTGCACAAGCAGCGGATCACCGTGGCCGATCACAAGTTCGGCGCAAGCCCAGAGAACATCGTGTATGCCGAAGACAACCCGCAGTTGATGCTGTACGCGATCGGCGCATGGCGGCTGCCTCAGTTCGAGGATCGCACGTTCACCGACTTCATCATTCGGATCAATCAGCCCCGTCTGAACCATTTCGACGAATGGCACACCACCTCGCGCCGACTGGCCGACTTCGAGGACTACGCGCGAGCCAGAATGGCCCTCGCGTGGCAACTCGACGCGCCCCGCACGCCCGGCCCGAAGCAGTGCAGGTTCTGCAAGGTGCGGGCGACGTGCGCAGCCAACGCCAAGATGCAAGAGGATCTGATCTCGGCCGTGTTCGGCGACGAGACCGAGACGCAGACCGTCGAGCAGATGCAGGACTTCATCAAGCGCCTTGACGACGATCTCGAACCGTTCAAGATGCACTTCCGGTCAGCCAACGACCTGACCACTGCGCAACTCGCCAAGCTCAAGCCCTTCAGGGCAATGGCCGACGCATGGTGGAACAGCATGGCCGCCGAACTGGACAAGCGGGCAGCCCGTGGTGAACGCATCCCCGGCTACAAGATCGTCGAGGGTCGCAGTCATCGCAAGTTCATCAGCGAGGCCAAGGCCCGCGATCACCTCCTGTCGCTTGGCCTCAAGCGCACAGACATCATTGACGAGAGCCTGGTCAGTCCCGCAAAGGCAGAGAAGTTGCTGCGCAAGGCCGGACACCCGAGCAAGGCTCTCCCAGAACTCTTGCAGGGGCTTGTCAGCAAGCCGCCTGGCAGAGCCACCCTGGCGCCGCTGTCAGACAAGCGGCCCGAGGTGGAAGACGTGTCGGCCTTCGTGTTTGAAAGCCACGATGACGACGAATCCTCAAACCCTGAAGACGAAAACGAAGGACTCTGAAATGGCCAACATGGAAGTCAAGAAGCGCGTGCCGAACGCCATCCTTTACACCAATGGGATGATCAAGATCGAGAACGTGCGGCTCTCTTACCCACACCTCGACAGGCCCTACACAGGCAAGGGCGACGACGGCAAGCAGCAGACCCCGAAGTACGGCGTCGTCGGCATGCTGCCGAAGAAGACCCACGTCGAGGCCAAGAACCTCATCGTCGAGGCGATGAACGAAATGCTCAAGGTGAACGACAACGCCACCGTCAGCAGCGACAAGAAGTTCTGCCGCAACGGCGACGACCACGAGAAGTCGGACACCTACGGCGGTCATTGGATCGTGTCTGCCCGCGAGGCCAAGAAGCCGTCCGTCCGCAACAAGCGTGGCGAGCTTGTCACCGAGGACGCCAAGATCGCCGACATGATCTACGGCGGCTGCTGGGCGCACATCCTGATCCGACCCTGGTATCAGGACGGCAAGAAGTTCGGCGCGGGTTACGGCAAGCGCATCAACGCAGGCATCGTCGGCGTCCAGTTCATTCGTGACGACGAGCCGTTCGGTGAAGGCCGGATCGACGACACCGACGCATGGGGCAACGAGGACAGCGGCGGCGGCCCGGCCGACGACGGTGACTCGGGCGATAGCGACGACGGGTTGTGA
>CAYOLO010000010.1:0-10135 GCA_964404855.1 uncultured Gammaproteobacteria bacterium | reverse complement strand
CAGGGCCTTGCACATGGCCGGGTAGTCCGACTGGTTGAAGAGTGTCGCCCGCTTGTCCTGACCAACGGGCTTGAACCCGAGACTCGTCAGCAAGCCGGTGGTGACGACAAAGCCGATGCGGCGCGTCACGTCACCTGTGTTCATGGTGGTCACTGTTGTTCATCCTTCTGTTCGGTTGCGATCGCCTGGAGTTCTTTCCGAATGCGGGCGATACGCGCATTCAGCATGTTGATCGAATGTGTCGCTTCCTCGTGCAAGCTCATGTAGCTGACACGATTCACCTCAGCATCGGCGAGTTGCTTGGTCAGCATCTCGGCCGGGGTCAGGGCTCGCCATGGGGTGCGGATCATTTGAACAAGTCCACAGGTTGATCGGCGTCGATGACGTGAATGCTGTCCAGTTCGTTGATTGTCCGCTTGAGGTACACGGCCTGATCCAACACTTCCTCAAGCGCGTGCTGCAACCAGTCGCGCAGCGCCAGCGGGTTGTCGGCGACTGTCATGCCGTACTTCGCAATGCCGGCACGCTGACGCGAGGCGATCAGTGCACACACCTCAGCCTCGACGCCTGTCGGCACGCCGTTGCTGGCTTGCTGACCGAGGTACTGCGCGGTGTCGAGAAGCACACGACGAGCGTCCCCGTCGTGATCCTTCGCCTCATGTTCGAGGAACCGCATGGCGGCAATGGCGTCTGTGGCGTTCATCATGGTTCTGTGTCCTGTGTTGAATTGAATTCTGCCGTCAATCGTAGAATGAGTCAAGTCATTCTGTTGATATTTTCGATTGGCGGGCACTCAACAGCCCGCGCAGCATGGTGATGTCTTCACGCCACGAGTCAGCCAGCGCCGGCCACGGGTAGAAGTGCTGACAGTTCTCGACGTGATAGGCGAGCAGTTCGATCGTGCCGCGGATCTGCCCTTCGCTGCTGAGTGGTGCTGCAAGCAACTCCTTGCGAATCACGCGGCTGTTGAATGTCATAGGTCGTCGTCCGTCGTCACCACAGACGGCACGCCGTTCCCCGTGATCGCCCGGTGCGCGGCCGAGACGCACCGAGCTTGGTAGACGGCATCGTCAAGGGCGTTGTGATGTGTGCCTTCCCGCTTAGGCTTGACCAAGCAGTAGTCCATGATCGTCCGCATGTCCCGCACGTTGGTGTAGCGCCATGGTTCCTTCTGGCCCACCGCACCGTTGTCGTAGGCATGCTCCAGTATCGTGATGTCGAATGAAGCGCCGTTACCCCACACGCGGGGATTGGTTGAGCGCTTCTTCATCCATGTTGACAGTTCATCCAACGCCACCGACAGCGGTGTCTTGTCCTTGTCGCCGAACACCCGCTTGGCAACATCCCCCTGCCGTGCCCACCAGGCCAGCGTGCCGCCTGTCACCTTGCCGGCCTTGATGGCAGAGTCCAGGTCGATCTCACGGTAGAAGGTCTCGCCGACCTTGCCGGTGTTGATGTCGAACTGGGCCACGCCGATTGACAGGATGGCCGCGTTGTAGCGAGTCCCGAGGGTTTCAAGATCAATGCTGAAGTCGTTGGATTTCACAGTTCATCATCCTCATCAACGTAAGCCGCAACGCGGGGAGCCGGCGTGTCCGCGCCCTTCTCCCACTCGTAGACGCAGACCCGGCCTTGCTCCTTGTCCTGCACGTTGTAGCAAGTCAAGCGGCCATGGGTGACACCTCGCATGTCGATCCCGCCGTCGACCGGGATACCGGCGTTCCTGAGAGTCTTGAACACGCTGATGTTCATGTGCACAGACTGGTGCTTGGACAAGTCCCAGAACTTGTTGTAGGGGATCTCGACGCGGATCATGTTGATTCTCCTTGCTTGCTCATTGCTGCGTCCACGGCTGTGTCGGCATCATCGCCGGTCAGCAGGACGAGACGCCCTTCGTCGCTCTCCATGTCGATCCAGACGCCGGCCTCTTGCCCGAACCTGTCGAGCACGACGGCAGGCGAGCGGTTGCGCAGGTAGCGATACCGATCGGCGTCCTTGCGCAGTGCCTCGATCTCAGCATGTTGTTCGCGCACCTCGGTGGCCAGAACTCGCAAGCCTTCCAGGTGGCCCATGAAGCCGGTGTGCGCATCGTCCGCTACCAGCAGAGCTTCGTCGATGTTCATTCGTGCTCCTGTGAAACAGGTCGTGCCAGATTGAAAATGAAGTGCTTGATCTCAAACGTGCTGTCCTCTGCGGCCCGCTGCTTTCTCAAGATGCGTCTCTTCCTGAGCCTTGTTGCGTTGTCGATTGGCGCCGGACGCGGCTTGCTCGATGGAGGTTGGCGCTTGCTGTTCTTCGCGTGATCCCATGCCGGCCGCGGATGTTTCTTCTGTCCAGGCTGGTCGTAGATCCAACGTCGAATGAAGATGGTCTTGGCGTCGCGGAGGTCACAGATCACCTTGCTGATGCCGCCCTTGGTGTACTGCGGAAACTCTTCGACAAGATCCGCAACCGTCATGCCGCCAGGGAGCTCGATCATCAGGTCTTCGATCTTCTGGCGCAGGCTGTTCGGGTTTGGCTTGAAGCAGCCTCGTTTCACACCCCATCCTCCGGCAATATCCACAGGCGCGGAGGATTGTCGGAGTCGATCCCGCGACTCATCGCCTGACTGAATCGTTGCCATAGGGCAGGCGCCTTGACGGGATCTCCGGTGCAGCCGACCCACGCCAGATCGGTACACGGTAAGTTGAACGTGGTCATCACGTAACGCTCCTGGTCGCACGAGAACACCCCGCAGTCCCGTGTGTCGTGGATCTGCCGCCACGCGCACACCGGGCCGAACGGGTCGGCCCACGCTCGGGTGTGAATGACTCGCGCGTGATGCCGCTCGGCGAACTGCTCGAACCGCAATCCAGTCGCGGCCGTCGAGGTGAACAGAAGCACTCGCCCCCGTTGGGCAAGCACTTGAAGGAACGAGCTTGCAGGGGTCATCACGTCAGACGGCAGGATCGAGCGGCACATCTTCGGCAATCAGACGTGCGACGTGCCTCGCTTCTTGCTGGCATTCGATCACAGCACCGTCGAAAGTGCGAACGATGGATCGGATGCCGTACCATTGGCTCGACGTTGCGGCCACGTTGATGCTGGCGATGTTCGTTGCCGCGAGGTAGAACTCGCAGCCGTTGATGTAAGTCACTCTGATCACAGTTCGTCGTCCTCTTTGGCTTTGTAGTGCGTTGCCGCCGCCCAGCCGTTGTGCCACGACACGAACTCGTATCTGAGCGGTGGGTGGGGATTGCTCGATGCTGGCTTGCCCTGCCTGGCGGCTGTCGCACCCTGCTGCCATACCGACATCTGCACCTCGTGGTACTCGGGTTGCTTGGGCGTGGTCACAGGTCGTCGTCCTCGTCAGTGCTCGCCGTGCTAGCGAGTCCGCCGAACGCTGCAACGAAGCGAACAAGCATCTGCTTGTAGAGACCGAGGCACATCACGGTGTAGGCGTAGAGGTCTTCCTTGATCATCGACGCCTTCACGCCTTCCGTGACGATGCGTTTGAAGATGATGGCTGCATTGACGGTGAATGTGAGCGTGAAGCCTTCGTCATGTGGGTTGGCGCTGTACCCAACACCCATCTCGACCACGGTGTACTTGGCGTCGTTAAGTAGAGCCTGCACGTCGGCGTCGCCGACAGGCTTGTCCTTGATGCGGATTGCCTTCTTCTCATCGCCATTGAGCACGATGTTGTTGTGAGAGAAGAAGCCGGACTCGCGTTCGTTGTCCTCGTCTTGCAGGAACCCGTCGATCGCCAGCGTGCGAAGCCTGGACGACACGTCAGCATCAACCGACAGCACGGTCGGCTGCAGGTCGGGATAGACGCCTGTCAGGATCTCAACACAGTCGTCAGCCCGCTTGGCGCTCGACGTGCAGACCAACATGAGGTTGCGGTCGGCGTCGATCTTTGTGAACAAGATCGGCACGACGGTGCGCCGGATGAACGCACGCGGCAACAGATCGAACTCGACCTGTTCACGCAACTGGGCGTATTCCTTCTTGCCGATCTTGCGGCCGTCCGCCTTCTCGACCTTGGCGACCTCCTTGACCAGTTGCTCATCGCGCACCTTGCCGGGCAGGATGCGTTCGTTGAACTGGACAGCCATCAGCTTGCCGGCACCCTGCAGATCAACGATGAAGCCTTCTCCCTTCATCGGCTCGCACAGGCCGACTCGCCGCCAGTCGCCTGCCGTGGGGTCAGTGGCTGCGTAGTCCTCCAGCTCGCCGGACGGCAGGCAGCGTGTCACGAGACACGGCACGAAGGCTTTGTATGGGTTGGTGGCCATGTCAGTTCAGGGTTGCGAGGATGACGATGCACGCGATCACCGACACGGCAGCGCTGGTGATCAGCAGCAGCATGCCTGTCCGCATGCCGCTCGGCGTGTAGGTCCGGCGTTCGTTGAGACCTCCGAAGTCGGTTGGGATGGTTTCCTCGAAGTCCCGATAGGTGCTGCTGCTTGTCACAGGCTTTCTCCTTTTCTGCACGGTGTTGGCCGCGTTGCGACCGTTGTCGATGATGGCGAAATGGCCCATGCCGTCCGGTGTTGTGATCATCATTTGTGCGCCGTCGCCTTCTCCCAGATGCGATCCAGGATCTCAATCTGTTTCGGGGTGGGGCTGCGGTCGTCGTAGATCTGCCGTTGGAGCGAGTCGATGAAATCCAGTTCCCAACTCGTTAGCCGTGCGCTGCGTTTCTCGCAATCGTTGATCAACGTTAGGTACTCGTCTGCCCATGTGGTCACAGCATCACCTCATCACCGTCAACGCCAATCGAGAGTGGGGCATGGGTTGTACCCAGCACGCACAAGCGAACGGGGCGGCCGGCGTTCAACAGCGTCAGTTCCTCGGCGCTCGGGCTCCAGAATGAAACGCAAGCCTGATCGCCGTCTTGAAACACCACGCGGGTGATCGGCAGGGCAGTGCAGTTCTCGATGCTGATTCTCGGCGGAGCACCAAGTACGGCGTTGTTTGTTGGATGCTGTGTGCGTTTCATAACACAACCTCAATCGTTCGTGCGAGCGGACCTAACCCCTCGCTCAACGCGGACCCATCGGGGCCGGCTACATCGTTTTGCATGGCTACTCCTGTGCGGCCCCGATGGGCCGGTTAGCTCGAACGTTAGGCTCCGAACACGTCGCGCAGGTCCACGTACTCGCCAGCACCATCGCCTTCAATCATCCCGCATGGCGTCCACCCGTACTGCTGCGCGCTTCCGATGTCTGCGCGCCCGTACAGTGGCATCACTCGGACAGCAAAGCCTCGGCCGCGGTTCTGCTCTAACAAGTTTTCAGCCCACAGCTTTGCGGCCGCCTCGGTGATGCATACGCCGTGCGTCACGTCGTCACACATCACCGCCCACGCGCGGGGGCTAACCCCTCGGTCAACGGCGACACCTGCCGGCTTGTCACTTTGGCTCATCTTCCACCTCCTGCGCAGCCGTCAGGTGCGCGTTACCTCGAACGTTAGATGCCGGGCCAAACGTTACCGCGTTGGAACCGCAATGCATCCAATTGCGCCTGCAGGCTTGCCATCGCGTGCCCAGAGGACACCTTGGCGGCGGTGTCGCCGAGTGATGAGTAAGTCAACACCCCGGCCGCTGCACGCTCAACGGCGCTCTTTGCGCTTTCGCGGTCGATATAGACCCCGAGCCGTTTCCCTAGCGGGGCATCAGCGTTGTATGCGCCACCTATCGCCATGGTCACTTCGCCGAGTATTCGCCCATCATGGTCCACGTAGCATTCGGCGACGCGGGTGTCGCGCCAGCATCTAACTTGCCGGTCAACCTGACCCGCTCCGGCGTCCTTGCGCAGTTCGCGCGCTTCACGTTGCATGGCTTCGATCTTCGCTCCGGCTTCCATCAAAGCCGCTTCAACCTGTTCGTCCATCGTCGTTGTCCTTCCTATAGTCGGGCGCCGCATAACATGGCGTTAGGCCTCTTACAGCGCGGCCCGCAGTGCGCGCACCCAAGCCGTGCGGCTAGCGGCACGCGCCACCTCGCCGGCATGCTCTTTCTCGTGGTACGCGATGTCGCGGTTCAGGCGCGCGGCCTCATGCGCTGCCCACTGCTCTCCCGTGAGGCGTGGCGTCGGCGTAGTGCCGTAGTCGCCGCCGCAGTCAAAGTCGATGCTCTGCTCGATCTGCGTCCGCATGAACTCATGCAGGCAGGCGTGCTCAGGCGTCGGCGGGGACCAGGCGTTCACCTTTACCAGCATGGCCTCGTAGGCTTCGCGTTGCTTGCGCTTTTCCTCCAGCCGCATCAAGCGGGCCGTCTCGGCGTCGTCCCACGCGCTCGCGGCGCTGCGCTCGCGTTGCTCGGGCGTCATTGCCAGAAGGGCGGCCAGGTCTTCGCGCGCCTTCTGTCCGGCCTTGACGTGGTAGTCGCTGGGCGTGAACTCATCGGGGATGCTCTCCCCGCCGCCGGGCTCTTCGCGCAGCGTCACGCAGGCGCCGAAAGCTCGCGCGCAGTTCATGGCGTAGGTCTTGAAACTGATGCCGTCTTTGATGTCGGCGGTGTATCCAGTAGGCATTCCATCTTCCTTTCGCTTCGGCAGGTTGCCTCGTGGCGTTTCTCGTGCGTCAGTAGCTGCCGGGGGTTCCGGTTAGCTCTGCGTTAGGCGCTTTCCACAGGTGCTGCATACGCACCCACTCGGCCCGGTCGCAGTCCATCCCGAGCGGCAGATGTTCATCCCCGCGCGCACGGGCCTCGGTGTCGCGCCGGATCGCCTCATCAATGTCGCGGGCAATGATGGTCTGCATGCTTGGCTTCAGGTGCGGCCACACGCTAGGCAGCCATTTGCAGCAGTCGCCAACGATGTAACTCATCCGCCCGAGGCAGTAGCGCACGGCGGCCAGGGCCATCAGGTCGTCGCGCCCCCACGCGCCTAACTCGGCGCTGAACTCGGACCCGCGTTTCTCGCGCCTGTTGCGATCTTCGGCAAGCAGCAGCCCGACGCGCTCGACGTTTACGTATTGCCCGGGCCCCCATGGCGGGTTGCATGGCAATACGCGGTTCATGAGTTCGAGCGTCGGGCCTAAACCCTCGCTCAACGCGGACCCATCGGGGCCGGCTACATCGTTGCTCATCGTCTACTCCTGTGCGGCCCCGATGGGCCGGTTAGCTCGAACGTTAGGCGCTTCCAGCATGCCCAAGCTCTGCATCGTGGCGAACACGGCATCCGCTTGCGCTTGGGTTACCGCCGTCCAGCGAAAATCCGCCAGCGTGGCGCGCGACTTGTCCAGTCGGCTCTGCGCCCGCTTGCGCGCAATCTCGGCAGGATGCTTCACCTCACACCAAACCTCGATCCACTCGCTTGGCCCGCGCCACACGTCGCGCGGCGCTCCAACGGCGTAGCCCTTTCTGGTGTACTGCTTGTCATCCACCGTGATGCGCGTCGCAGTGCAGCGGCCAGCCGGCCTCCGCTGCAAAACACCGCCGCCCATCCGGTACAGCGCCAGCATGTCACCCTGTCGCACAGTGTCAAGCGTAGGTTTGCGCGCTCCGGCACCAGCGCCTAACCCCTCGCTCAACGCGGACCCATCAGGGCCGGCTACTTTGTCTGTCATGGCTACTCCTGTGCGGCCCCGATGGGCCGGTTAGCTCGAACGTTCTGCAGCACTTGGCCGCCAGAAAGACACGCACGCCTGATCGCCGTCTTGGAACACCACGCGAGTGATCGGCAAAGCCCCACAACTTTCGATGCTCATGCCTGGCGGTGCGCCAAGCACTGCGTTGTTCGTGGGATGTTGGCTTCTTTCCATCGTCCACCTCAATCGTTCGTGCGAGTGACGACAGCCACGGCGTACAGCATGCCGCTCGGCATCTGCACGTCGCCGACCTCGATGGTGTAGGTGTTGCCCGTCGCTTCCTTGGCGCGGGTCACTGCCGGGGTGACGGCATTGCGGAGTTGCTGGCGCAGGGCAGGCATCTCTTCGGGCAGACGGGCGACGGTCATCGTCTGATCGACAGCCCTCACTTGGGCGACACACTCACCTGGAGCGAGCATCCGCACTCGGGTGCTGAATGCAGCCGCACGGGGCGCGCTGCTTGACTTCGGTTTGGTCATTCTGTGTTGCCTTTCATTCACGTTGGATTGAATTCTGGCAACACCGACGAACGCTGTCAAGCGGTTTCTACGATCAATATCCAGCCTGCATCGCCCGCCAGTTGCGGATCTTTTGCTTGAGGATGGCGAAGAATTTGTCCTGTGCGTCCTCCTTGGCTGCCAGGCACTCCGCGACCATCTCGTCGCGCGTCCCGGCCGCGACAAGGAGGATCACCAGCACCGGGTTGACCTGTCCCTGTCGGTCCAGGCGCCCGATGGTCTGCAGGTAGTTCTCAAGCGACCAGATCAGGTCGTAGAAGATCAAGGTGCTGCCCCCGTATTGCAGGTTTAGCCCATGCCCGGCACTCTGCGGGTGGATCAGCAGCATCGGGATCTTGCCGGCGTTCCACGCCTTGATGCACTTCCCGGCCTTGTCCATGACCACAGCTTTCGGGAACGCCTTGGTGAGCTTGGCCAGGCTGGATTGGAAGTGGTACGCGACGAGTAGCGGCTTGCCTTCGTTCGCGGCTTCTTCCGCAATCTCCTTGAGCGCTTCAATCTTGTGGTCGTGCAGTTGGTGGACCTTCTTGACCTTCTTCAGATCGTCGGTCTCCCAGTCCTCCAGCAGCAGGGTCTCGTAGACGCACCCGCTGGCCATCTGCAGCAACATGGATGAGAGGATGGCGGCAGTGCGAGCTTCGAGTTCCGTGCCGTCAGGTAGTGTGATGATGAAGTCGCGTTCGAGTGTCTTCAGCAGTTCCCGCTGGGCCGGCGCGAGGATGACCTTGTGTTGAATGACTGTCGGCTCTGCCGTTGGCAGGTAATCCTTCTTCTTCATCACCAGCGTGATGTCTGCGATCTTGCTCAGGATCTCTTCTTCGGCGCCAGGCCGAAGGGTGTACTTCATGCTGTACTTGTTGTAGGTGAAGTAACGCTCGCGGTATGCCGTGATGTTCTTGCCAAGCCTCTCGCCCAGGTCCAGCAGATAGATTTGCGTGAACAGCCCGATGTACGACTCGGCGGCAGGGGTTGCCGTGAGGATGTGCAGGCGAGTGATCAGTCCGGGCGTGCGGCGCACTTTGGCAAGTGCCTTGAACCGTTGGGAGGTATGGTCCTTCGCACGACTCGACTCGTCGCAAATGACTGTGCGGTATGGCCACTGCTCACGGTGGAAGTGCACGAGCCAATCGACCATCTCCCAGTTGATCAGGTGGATTGATGCGCGGGATCGCGCCAAGTCCTCCTTGCGCGTCTTGCCTTCGTCGCGCAACACCACGTAGTTCATCCAAGCCGTGTGGCGCCATGTGGCAATCTCGGTCGGCCATGTGTCGGTGATGACGCGCAACGGGCCAATCACGAGGACAGGATTGTCGGAAGTGAATTCGGAGAGAAGTTCGGACAGAACGGTGAGTGTGCTAACAGTCTTCCCGATGCCTAAGTCAAGAAAGCCACCGCTGAATGGGTTGTCCCGCAAGAACGGCACAGCGATGTCCGATTGGTAACTGTGCATGCCTTCCGGTCCACGCTTCACATCGAAGAACCGTTGGCGGATTGAACGATCAAAGTCGTCCATCAGAGATCGTCTTTCTCGCACTTGCCTGCACGGTTGCAAGGCTTGCACACCAGCCACGGGGAATCGTTGTCCTTGCATTCCGGCACAGCCCGCGCCTTCGGCGGCGGATTGGTCAGCCAAACACACACAGGTGAGCACGAATGCTCGGGCCACACGCCATACATCTTGGCTTGCTGGCAGACTTCTTTGCAATCGGTGTGCTTGTCCATCACAGATCCAAGTCAATGTAGTAGATCGGCTTTGCCCGCTTGCCCATGCGCCGCATCATGTCCTTCGTGCCTGTCGAGAACCCATCCCAAACGGCAATCAAGGCGTCCGCGTAGTCGGCCATGCGTTCATTCCGCTTGAAGCCGGCCTGCATGTCGCGCTCACCGTCCTTGTCGAACCACATCGCAGGGAAGACCTTGTACGGCGTGCCCGTTGCCTTGGCCCAGCGCAAGCCGATCGTGTCGACACCTCGGGCGTACCCGCAAACCACCTCGGTGATCGTGAAGCGGGATGCGGTGATGGCGTCATGCACGATCTGCGG
>CAYOLO010000009.1:0-10981 GCA_964404855.1 uncultured Gammaproteobacteria bacterium | reverse complement strand
CGACGGCATCATCTGTCACGGCGTAACCCTGCAAGACCTGCGGCGCATCGGCCAGGCCAGCGACCAGGCAGCGCCCAGGGCGCGCGGGCGGGATCGCTTCGGCGCCGGCCAGGCCCAGGATCATGCGCGACTGGCTAGACGTGTCAACCTTGAAAGCCACGCGCACGCCGGCATTTTCTCTAACCAGGGTATCGAGTACGTCCGCGCGCGGGTTCTGGGTAGACATGACCAGGATCACGCCAAACGCGCGCGCCTTGCTTGCCAACCTGACCAGGTCGGAGAACGGCGCCGACTTCGGCCCGCCCCAAAGCATGACCAGGTCGGTGATTTCGTCAATGACCGCCGCGACCAAAGGCAGCGGATCGGTGCCGCGCGCGGCGGCATTGTAGGCGCGCAGCGACCGCACGCCGGCCGCGCGGAAGATCGCCTCACGCCGCGCGACTTCGTTGACCAGCCAGCCCAGCGCGGCCGCGGCATCCTCTGGCGTTGTGGCGACAGGCAGCGCCAAATGAGGCGCCCCATTGTACGGCCAAAGCTCCACGCCCCCCTTGCCGTCAATCAAGATCATGCGCAGCTCGCGCGGGTCATGGGCGCGCAGCAGCGCGACCAGGCCGGCGTTGACCGCGGTTGACTTTCCACTGCCTGACTTGCCTGCAATGAGTACGTGCGAGGTGCGCGCCAGACTTGCCCAGACATGGCGCCCGTCACGGGTCACGCCAAAAGGCCAGGCCCACGGGTCAGCCTGCGGCGCCTGGTCTGGCAATTCGACGCGCGCCGGCCAGGGCGGCGGTTTGGGCGGCGCTTGCAGCATGACCACGTAGGACAGCCCCACGGTGTTAAGCCGCTTGACCGGCCGGCCCACGACGGCGGAAAGGTGCGAGAGTACCTTGTCGGTCTCAAGATCGGGAATACAGACGCCGCGCGGGAGTCGGCTTGTGTCTACGTCAAGGACAGCGTACCTATCCCCGGCCAGCGCAAGATGGCGATAGGATATTTCCACGGTTTCGCCGGCTTTGGTCTGGTAGCAATGCCCCAAGTCGGTAAGGGCGCGGCGGATTCTCGTAGCGAGGTCATAAACGTCGGCATCGGTCATCATGGTTTCGTCTCCCTGTCTTCGTTACCCGTTTCTCTCACCCGCGGGTGCTTCGTTCCCGCGGGCGGCGTTTCAATCAGTCTTCAGGGGCGGTCAACTCCAAGAGGCGGTCAACATGCGCCGCTTCAAGCCGCGTGACCTGCGGCATGGGCATAGACAGCGCAGCGGCGCGCGTTGCCGCGGCGTCAATCGCCGCGGCAACGTTGGACGGCGCCCCAGGGTGCCGCGTGGCGCCTGCGGTCATGGCGACGGCGGAAGCCTGCGCGGTCAGTTGCAGCGCGGCGCCCTCGGACAGTTGCAGCGGCATCGTAACACGACCGGCCCCGTCAATCAGCGCCAGACCAGGTGAGCGGTTAGGGTCAATCAGCGCGGCCCACTGGCGCCCGCTTTCCCGTATCACTGGAAATTGACCGCCCTGCGTCGGGTAGACCAGGCTAGACCGCAGCGACAGCCAGCGCACGCCGGCCAGCGCCAGGCCCACGGCCAGGACAGCCACGGCCAGCCCCAAGCCCAGATACGCCACGGTGCGCGCGGCCACGGCGGCGGGTTGCGCGGCCAGATCGCCGGCCAGGTCAACCCGCGCGCGCGCGGCCATTGCAGCGGTTTCGACGGCGGCCCGCGCTCGAATTGCTTCAGCGTCTGCCTGCGCGCGCACAAGCTCGCCTGCGCGCCACGTGTCAACGGCCTGCACGCCCACGGCCAGCGCCAGGCCCACGGCCAGCAAAAACCCAAGAGCGGTTAGCTTCGTCATGGTTCCCCTTTACATCCCCTCGGTAAGCAGTTCTGCGACCGTCACGCCCAGGGCGGCCGCGAGTTTGTCCAATGTCCCAAGCGTCACGTCACGTTCTGGCTTATGCCAAATGTCAAAGACTGTCCGGTATCCCAGGTCAGCCCGGCGCGCGAGTTTGGCAATATCGTAGCCGCGCGCCACGGCCAGCGATTGCAATCGAGTATGCGTCATTCCCGTCATCCTTTGTCTGTGTGATTTGGGTGTGTGTGCAAACGGTTGGGTGCATGGTTCTCCTCGGTGTGCTATCGCGGACTAGGCAGCACTGCGGTCTAGTATAGTCTTTGCGGCGCAATCTGTCAATAGCCCCCACAATCCCCACAGACGGCCCAGGACGGCCCAGGACATGAGATAGGCCCCTAAGCCAACCTGAGTCGCTACAACGCCCCTGTGGCGACGGTTGGCTCTACATGCTCTATGTTTCCGGCGTCACTGGCAACGTTGCCAGATGATGGTCAGCCTCTTGGCGGTATGTCACCAAAATGCGGGTGCCGGCGTCCAGAGCGTCAAAATCTGCCTTGCTCATGGTCTTGGCGCCAACCGTAACCAGCCCGGTTTCGTCATCTTCCAAACCTACCACAAACTCATGTCGCGGCGCGCGGTGCGCTAGAATAGCTTCAACCGCGCGCAGTCTGGCGTCAAGGTTCTTCATGATGGTCAGCCTCATCTAGCACTCGCAGATTGTTTACCAGGCTTCTCAGTTCTTCATCGGTCAGCCGGCTTAGATCAAAGTCATCTTCCCGCGGCGTGGGCGCGGCCGCGGCCGCTTCAAGCGCGGCCAGCCGGCTTTCGACGTTGCGCAGCTCGCGCAGCTTCAGCATAGCGTCTATGGTCAGTTGCGCCGCGCGCAGCTTGACCGCGGCGCTCGTTTCGCCGTCCTTGAAGACGGCGTCAACCGCGTCAATCGCCTTGTCTTGCAGTTGCAGCAAGCGCCGTGTGGCGCCGGCTATGACTTCCCCTTCAGCCTCTGACAGCGCGCGGTTGAAGTCTGGGTCAGCCAGCCAGCGGTATAACGTCCTCTCCGCGATTTTCGCCTTTTCGGCCGCGGCGCGCGCGGTGCGCTCGGTCAACAGCGCCGCGACCGCGCGCCGTTGCGCCGGCGTCAACTCTCTTGTTTGTCTGCCGTTTTCGGCCATTTTGCGCCCCCTCAAGCCTGGACGCGGTCAGATCGCAATAGCCCGCGTCAATCTCTACCAGGTCAGCCCCACAGCCCAGATCACGCGCGGCTATGCCCACTGTACCAGCCCCTGCGAACGGATCCAAAACGCGCGCGCCCGGCCAGGCATAGAAGCGGATCAACCGCGCGGCCAGGATCACGCGGGCGGCGTCAACCAGGGCAAGCGTCTTTGCCTGCTTAGTCATGCGTCACCCCCTGGAAACGGCCAGTCAACCGGCAGTGCGCCGATTTGGTCGTAGAGGTCGTAGACCTGCGCGGTCAGTTCGGCCAGCCGCGCGCGGTATCGCGCCGCGCGCGCTGGGTCGGTCTCGGTCTCAAGCAGGGTCTCGCCGCGCGCTATGCGGTCTTCAGCCTCTACAATCCGCGCGCGTAAGCCCGCTTCGACGGCGGCCAGGTCGGGCGCCGGCGCGCTGTTTTCGGACTGTATAACAGCGGGCGCAGCGGGTTGCGTCATGCGCTCCCAGGCGGCCAGGACAAAGCCTGTCAAGACGCCTGCCTGCAAAAGCTCGTTGGCGTCTAGCTTCTTCCCTTCGATCACAGGCGAACGTAGCCCGCACGCGCCAGGTATCGCCTGCATGGCAGCGGCGGCCACATCGGCCTTATCGGCCCAAACGATCACGCGCGCGTAACGCGCGGCCTGGTCAATCACCACCTGGTCAAGGTGAGTTGCTTTGCCCTCACTACCAAAGCTCAAAACGTCATCTACGCGACCAACCCCGCGCAGCGCCTGCCACACAGAAAGCGCGTTTAGCTCGCCCTCGGTCAGCCAGAGCGTTTGCGCGCCGGTCATCATCTGCAAGCCGAATGCGATTTGTTGCCCGCCGCGCTTCTGGGTGAATCGTGGTTCATCCCTATCAGCAAACCGATACTTGACCGCCATGATGTAAGTATCATTTGCCCAGGGCATCACAACAGCCGGCCGCGTGCGGCCTTCTCCCGCCCACCTTGCCGGGTCATAGCCCAGGCCCCACGCGCGCCACGTCTCAGGCGTCAGCCCACGGCCGGCCAGGTAAGCGCGACCAGGTTCGCCCACGGGTGAATCGAGTACGGCCCGCGCGCGCGCCAGCGTCGCGCGTGCTTCGGCCTGCCAGGCGTCATCATGCCAGGTTGCTTCTTTCGGCTTGGGTCTGGGTTGCATCGGTTGCGCCGGCGTGGGCATCGGCGCGCCGTCTAGCCAGTCGCACGCGGCGCCGAAGTCCGGCGCCAGGCCCAACCAGCGCACAAACTCTATTGCGTCGCCGTGCTTGCCCTCACGGCATGAGTAGCAGGTAAACCAGCCGTCATCATGCACATGAAAGCCATCGGTCTTTGCCGTGCAAGCCCCGCGCGGACACGGCCCGGCCCACTCGCGCATTGACCATTTGCGCAAGGTGGTATAGCGGCCGGCCAGGTCAACCAGGTCAACCCGCGCTTTGATCGCTTCGGTATCATAGCTCGGTTGTAACATCCTCTACCTTGTCCTTTCGCGGGAATCGCGGCTAACGCGGGATTCTCTGTATTCTTCTATACTCACTTTTTAGTGTTATCGTGTTTTATACAGTAAATCTTTTGTAGATTCCCGCGTTTCCCGCGATTCCCGCGAGATTTACCCCTTAACAGCTTGCAGAGTAAAGAGGGTGCGCCCGCCTTCCCTTCGTTCGGACAACGTCCAACCTGTCATGATTAGACTACCTTTCAGCTCGCGCAGTCGGTTCGCAATCGCTTTACCCCCGCCCATGTAGGGCAACTCAGCCGAAAAGGGCGGGTTGCTCAAGGTCTTGACAAGGTCGGATGCTTGGAAGTCAGTTAGCACTTTCGCTTCCAGCGTCGGCGCATGTTCGGTTATCGCAATCAGCAGCTTGTCAGCCTCTCCAACGGTCAACGCCTGCGCAGATCGCCAGGCGGCCAGCGCCGGCCGCGCTTGTTCTACTCGGTCTGTCACGCGATACCAGGCCCAAGCCAACGAAGCGAAGTCAGAGAAGCGCGCGGGTAAGCCGGCCGGCGCTTGTGTGCGCCAACCGGCCAGGTTTGCGGCCGCGGTGGTAAGGTAGACAAGCAAGCCGTCGCGGTGCCTCACCACATCATCGGCCAGGCTCGTTTCACCCAGGCGCGCGGCGTCTGGTATGCCATCGGTCAGGATCGGTAGGACGCGTTCGGCCACGTCTACGCGGGCAAAGCTCGCAGTGCGCGAGGTCAGGATCACGGCCGCGCGTATGCGTTCTTCGTGTACGTCGTTAGTCGTGTAGTATTGGCGTATTTGGCGATTGGCGCCGGTTGCAATGGCGGCCAGGGCATCGGGTAGCCAGTCATGCGGCGTTGCGTCAACGTTGTCTAGGCCCATGACCGGCCGGCTTGTCGCGACCGTCCAGAAGTCCCTTTCATCTGCGGTGAGCGTCGTCACGTCGGCATCGGCGCCCATGAGCAAGCGAATGACGGCGCGCGCCAGTGTGGTTTTACCGCCATCCTTCAAGCCCAGGGCGGCCATAATTGGCAGCGGTTGCATACCGCCAACCAGGGCGCAAAGCGTCACGGTCAACAGGTCGGTTTGCACTTGTGGCGTGTAATCGGTGACTTCATCGGGGGTGCGTAGAGGCGGCGTAAAGGCGCCTACGCTACTGGGTGCAAGCGGCGCCGCGCGCCAGTCCCAAGCAGGCAAGCAGGCGTTAGCGTCAAAGACAATGCCCCCGTCACCGTTGCGCCGGCTTTCCAATGGGCGGCCAGCGCGCGCCACAACATAGCGCGTCGGCCCACAGGACACAAAGACGGTATCGCCGTCTGTGTGCGACCAGTGCGCTAACTTGACCGGTTCGCCCCGGTCATAGGCGGCAATCTGCAATGCTTCAGCCAGCCACTGGAAAGCCGGCTCGGTCGGGTTTAGCCCCGCGCGCGCCAGGGTTGCACGCAGCGGCAAGCCGTCATCTGACAAGAGCATGACTTCGTCGTTATCGCCAAGCAGGTAGGGGCGCGTCCTCGTTGCGCGGGTTTCTTTGAGCAAACGCTTCTTGCCCAAAAGCCAGTTGGTTATCACGTCGCCAACGGTGCGCTTGTCGTCGCGGCCGGCGCGCGCGCCCAGGACGGCATTAGCCCAGGGTGCGAAGTCTGCGAGGTTCGCGGCGTCGGTTGGTGGTTTTGCTTTTGCCGGGTCAGGGTTGGCGGTTATGGCGTCGGGTATCTCGCGCAGATCGGCGGCCGCATCATCGGCGGTGACGGGTAGACGTTGCGCAAGAGTTGCGGCGGCCTGCGTGATGGAGTCGGTATCACTGGTAAATCTCACGGCCGCGGCCAGGCCAGCCGCGCGCGCTTCGACAGCAAAGCCGCGTATGTCTTCCGTTGCGGTGTAATAGAGTTTGCCACGGCGTAAGCTCGCGGCGCCGTTGCGCCAGCCAAGCCACTTCAGGCGCCAGCCGGCCGCCGGGTCAGCTTGCGCCGGCGCCGGGTCGTGAGGCCCTGTACCGTTGCGGTGCGCTGGAAGCGTGATGATACTTTCAGCGGCCAGGGCGGCCAGGTCAACGTCTGCTAAACCGCCCATAATCGCCCCCCCTGTAACATATTGCATAGATGGTTGGCGAAAGGGTTGACAAACGCGCGCGCGGGAACTATAAACGCTTGACAAACGGTTTTTGATGCGCTATAGTTGACAAACGCGCGCGCGGGAACTATAATCGTAGCGGAAAACCAAACCGCCATGCGCCCGCCCGCCCATGTAATTGTCAGTTTTCCAAAAGCGCCAACGTTTTCGCCGAACGTTGGCGCTTCGCTTTTCACTTGGTTCATGTCTCACCCCACTGCGTGGGCGGCGCCTCTACGCCCCACGTTTGAGCGGCCAGGCGCAGCGCCGCCCGCATGACCATTGACCGGTTGCCATCAAAGCGGCCGGCCATGACTGCAAGCAGGCGGTCAGTTGCCGCGTCGAGGTGCAAGCCCCGGTTGACCGCGCGGCCGGCCGCGGTTGCAGTTGCGTTACCGTTCATCATCTTAGCCCCTTTCGTCAAGAATTGAACAGCCGTTCTATCGAATTTTAGCACTGACTTATCGTTCATGCCAGTTACAGGTAGCGCGTTTTGCGTCTTCCCAAAATTCGTTTTGCCTGCCATCGTGGTATAATCAGCCAGGCGCCGTTATCATGGCGGCGTCTCCCTGGACAGGGCGCGGCCGCTTCAACCGCGCCCTGTCTGTTATTCCCCCAAGTGCGCCAGGTAGTCTTCGTAGTCCACGCGCCGCACGCGCCAGACGCGGGCGCCCAGTTTGAACGCGCGGATTTGCCTTGTCGCGACCATGCGTCTGACCGTGGTTACACTGACTTGGAGACGTTCGGCCAGGTCTTCCAGCGTGAGCAGGTCGGGCGGTTCGGCGGGCGGTTGGGTCTGGGTCTGGGTCTGGGTGGTCATAGTCGTACCCCTTCATTGGCGATTTTTGCATCTTCGACGTAACGCCGCGGCATAGCCAGCGAAGACCAGCCGCCCGCTTGCTGTAAGCTAAAGGGATCGGTCTTGGCGGCGGCGGTCGTAGCCCAGTAATGGCGCAAGTCATGGGCGGATAGCCCGTCTATCCCCAGGGCGGCCCCCAGGTCAGCCACGCGCGCCGTCACGGCGCGCGTGGTCATGCCGGCCGCGCCCAACTTCCCGCCGCGCGTGGACGCGCGCAGAAGCGGCCCCAGCGCGGGAATATCGCCCGCGGCCACGTAGGCGGCCAGGGCGGCGCGTGCATCGGCGGTCAATCTGTGGGTCTGGGTCTTGCCCACTTTGGGGCGGTAGAAGCGGATCACGCCCGCGGCGAGGTCTACGGCGTTGACGGTCAGCCCGACAAGCTCGCCTACGCGTAGGCCGTGGTCAAGCAAGAGGGTCAAGATCACGCGGTCACGGCGCCCCTGCGGCGTCGTGACCGGTTGCGCTTTGAGGTTCGTAGCCTGCACTCGGTCTAACGATACCGCGACGGCTTTTTTCGCGCCCACGCGGGTAATTTCGCGCGTTTTGTCCAAATTCCTTCCTTCAGCCAGGCGATAGCCCGATACGGATCGGATCATGCCCAGGGCGGCGGCGTCCAGTATACCGGCCTGCGCGGCCAGCTTGCAGAGCGTCTTGATAGTTGACAGCCTCACGTTGACACTACCCACTGCGTAGCCACGGCGTAGGCCCCACTGCACGAACGCCGCGACCATGCCCCAAGTCACGCCGGTCAGGGCGGCCAGGTCTGGCGCCGTGTCACCCGGCCAGGCGGCGATTGCCGCGGCCAGGTCAGTTACGCGCGGCGCCGTGGGTATGTTTGCATCGGCCAGGTAGCTGGCAAACACGGCCAGGTCGTCAGCCATGCGCCGGCGCGTGTTTGGCGCCTTGCGGCCCAGGTGGTCAGCCAGCGCCGCGCGGCCGGCCGCGAGGTCAGCCGCGGCGCCTGCGGCGGTCATGGTATCGAGGTCAGCGGCGAGTCGGGTTACAATCTCGGTCGGTGTCATGGTTTCGTCTCCTCTACGGTGAAAAACTCCATACCCTGCCAGTCGCTTTGCAGGATCACGGCCGCGCGGCGCGGTTGCCGCGGCCGTCGCACATGGTAGAGCGTAATCGCCGGATCGCTTGCCGGCGTGACCAGGTCTATCACAAATTCCGCTGTCAGCCAGTACCAGCGGTCTTCTTCAGGCCGGCGTAGGGCGGCCAGTTCGTAGCGCAGCGCGTCGGCCACTTCAGCGTCAACGGCCCCCAGTCGAAACCAACCCTTGACGGTCATGGCGGTTATTCCTTCCGATTTTCTTAAATAATCGGTATCTATTATTGACCTATCCGTAGGTGGTCAATGACGCAAAAATCAACTGCTAACTACTCACAGTTTACCACGGATGTATTTTGTTGTCAAAGTGCAGGCATTGCGGCGGTTGCGGGTTTGTAGTCTCTGTCCTATAATGACTGCACTATGCTGCAAGAGGTCTAACGAACGATGGAATATACAGCCGGCGCGGCCGCGCGTGCCGTGGGCATCTCTGTAGCCTCGGTGCGAGGTTACAGCGCGCGCTTTGCGCAGTTCCTCAGCCCCACGGCCAGCCCAGGCCCAGGTAAGCCGCGCATCCTCACCGAAGATGACCTGAGGGTCATGCGCTTCGTTTTTCACTTCACGGCCCAGGGTGAATCATGGGATGATGTGGCGGCCAGGTTGGCGCGCGGCGAGGTTGCCGCGTTCGACTGGACGCCCCCGGCGCCGGCGCTCTCCGACCAGGCCCAGGCGCAAGAGACAGCCATTGCCGCGGTGCCGGCCATGCTTGGATCGTTCTTGCAGCGCATGGAAGATGAGCGGCGGCGCGACCTGGACGCCGCGCGCGCGCGTGAGGATGAATTAACCAGGCAGCTTTTGGACGCACGCGAGAGAATTGGCCGGCTTGAGGGTGAATTGTCGGCGGTTCGCACGCAAACAAAAACAGGCGAGGTCAGCCCCCGCCTGTCATTCTGGCAACGTCTACGCGGCCGCGCGTAGCGGCGCTCTATCTCCAAACCGTTTGGAGATAGCTGGCGTCGGCAACGTCTACGCGGCCGCGCGTAGCGGCGCCCCCGTCTTGATTCAGCTTGCATAACAAGCTGGCGACCGCGCGTAGCGGCGCGATTCCTGACATGAGGTTGCCGCGTTGACAAGAGGTCTCCGCGGTATCGCGTTCATCCCCTTTACAGCCCTTGCGGCCCCAGGTCATTCGATACGGCCTATAGCCCTATCGCCCCATCTAGCCTTTGTTTTGCCTCTGTCAGGCGTCTACCACTTCAACCCCTGGGAAGGCTTCCCGGTATGATACGGCGTGCTCGCGTAGCCGGCCCTCAAAGAGGTCTATCGCTTCGTCGAGGGTGCACGGTTCTAGGGTATCATCCTCACCTTGCCACTGAGACAGCGTCACGGTGAAATAGGCGCCCTTCGGTGTGCGATACAAGAACGTGTTACGCCCCTGCCTTTCGTGGTTATGCCCGTCCCAGTAATCATCGGCGGCCAGCAAGGTGGACGCTTCGACACTGTAACGTGTCCGGTTGACAATCCTTACAAACTTGGTCGGTGCCTTCATGATCGGTCTCTGCCTTTCTGCGGTCTCTGCCGCGTCTACAGTCTAGCACATGTGCGAGAATGCATAGGTTCCCGCGCATATCGAGTATACGCCCGGTCGGGCGCAAATCCCGCAACATAGTACGGCTTGTACGGGTTTTAGCCCATCATATGCGAGGGTGACGCCGCGCACAAGGCGCGCAGAGCGTTTCGCCGTCTTCAGCCGGCCGCGCGCATCGGTCAATCACGCCATGCGGCCCCACGACGCGCCCACGACAGCGCGGCGCTTCGATTACGCGCGGCGCCGGGTCAGTCTTCAGCGGCCCGCGCGCGACGGCCTCTATCGCGCGCAAGAGGTCTTCAGCTTCGGCCAGGGTCACGGCGGGCGATTCACCGCCGCGCGACAGAATCCCTAGCGCCATGCCTAAATGGTGTTCGGCCTGGACGCGCTCGCCGCGCGCATTGTAGCCGGCCGCGGCGGCCAGCCGCGCCAGTGCGTCAAGCGGGTATGTAGGGGTCATGGTTGCGCCCCTGTAATCGCCTGTAACCGTCCCTGTAACCGGTTTTCGGCCCCTGTAACCGCCTGTAGCCCCTGTAACCCTGTCACCGTGTTTTCAGCCCTAACCCCTACCGCGAGGGTCAAAAGTTCCTCGGTCAGCCGGCGCGGTGAGACAGCGTCAACCGGCGCGGTCAGCCAGCCGCGCAATTCCCACGCGCGCGCCAGGGTCTGGAGTCTGCGCAGCGAGACGCGCCCCGCAAAGGCGACGGCCAGTGCGTGCAGCTTGAACGCCCCGCCTAGCTCGTCGCGCGCGTAGGCGACTAAGCCTTGCTCAAGCTCGGTCAGAGCGGGCGCCGCAATCGCGCGCAAGCCACTGACCAGGCCCGCGACGGCATCATCTGTCACGGCGTAACCCTGCAAGACCTGCGGCGCATCGGCCAG
>CAYOLO010000008.1:0-11238 GCA_964404855.1 uncultured Gammaproteobacteria bacterium | reverse complement strand
ACAGCTTCTCCAGCCGCTCGGTGTCGTTCTTGAAGCGGCGGCCGATGTAGATGCGCTCCAGCACTTCATCGTTGCGTTCATGCGCCGCCCGCAGGTCGGCGGGCATGGTATCGGCATCGTAGAGATCCGCGATGGTCGCCGGGAAATGATGCTCTCGCGCCAGCAAGATGTCCTCGGCGCAGCGAACGAGGTCTAGCTTGTTCTTGTCGGTAAGGGGTGGAACCGGAAGCGTATTCCAGACAACCGTATTGGTCAGCCTATATCGAGTTTCAAGCTTGCCACCAACGGCGGCAACCCAAACCAAGAAAATTCGGGAAGATAGTACGGCCATATTCCATAAAGGCGCGTCGTAGAGAGCGAAGGCTGTAGCAGATGCAATAGTTTGGTGGTCGATCAAGTCCGGGGTGAAATACGGCCGCGCCTCAGAAAAAGTGACGGGCGCGACAATCGTATGATGGGTGCCGGGGAGACGTACTTCACCAAAGCGGTGTGCGTGGGCGGCAAGCTTGACGGTGGCTTGCTTGGGGCTAGTCATTCGTATTTTCTTGACGCCAGCGATGCGATCACGAACTGAGGGAATAGATTGAGCCTCCGAAAGACATGCATCTTCAATCCACAGACAGTAACGTAGGCTTCCATTTATTACCTCTTCTGCGCCGACAATACGCCGAATGAGCGCAGCAGACTGGGTGGCAGTTAATTGCAAGCGATCCCGTTCTGCAGACGTCAGTAGGAGGTGACCGCCATCGACGGGTTTACTTCCGTACTGCATCTCAGCTAGTTCTCCCAATAGGCGTGACGCCTTCTGCACGACTACGCTGGGTCCTGCAATTAGGTATGCGTTGATGTGCGGAACTATCCTGCAATCCACTCCATGAGGCGACTCAGAAAATAGATAGCGCTCCTTGCCTGGAGTACGCTCGATACCGACGATGACTACCGTGACACCCGCGTTATTAGACGCGAGGTTAGACCACTTGAAGGACGTATATGCAAATACGATATCGTGGCCTGTATCAAAGATGGTGGGCCATAGTGCTGGCACTTGCTGACCTTGGCATATCGAATTTGTGGCTACGAAGGCGCTGCGTGTGCGCGTGTGCATTCCATAATCAGCAGCCTTTACGAACCATCCCGATACGTAATCTAAACTCCCAGATTCGTCGGCTCGGCCCTGGAACACTTTAGCAAGTTCAGACTTCTGCTCTTTGGTGGTGTATTTGGCACCTTTGTACGGCGGATTGCCGCAGATGTACGTCTCTCCACCCTCGTTCTCGAAGTCGATCTGGGCCTGATCCAGCGGCGTGCTAAACAAGTCATCTGCCTGAAAGTTAACGCCCGTTCCCGTCGGCGGACAGATGCTTAACCAGTCGAGCCGCAGCGCGTTGCCGCAGGTGATCCAGTTCTCGTTACGCAGGGGCAGGAACTCGGCCAAGGCCAGCTTCTGTCCGCGATAAAGAACGCCGCACTGATACTCGGCGATGACCAGCGCAAGGCGGGCAATCTCCGCCGGGAAGTCGCGCAGTTCGATCCCGCGAAAGTTCGTGAGCGGGATTTCGGATACGCGGTCCGGCTCACCACGCCGCCGGTTGATCTCCGCTTCAATCGCGCGCATTTCCTTGTAGGCGATGACAAGGAAGTTGCCGGATCCGCAGGCCGGGTCGAAGACCCTGATCTTCGCTATGCGCTTGCGCAGGTTAAGCAAAGTGCGGGGGTTGTCGCCCGCTTCCTCAAGCCGCGCCCGCAGGTCATCGAGGAATAGCGGGTTCAGCACCTTGAGGATGTTGGGGACGCTCGTGTAGTGCATCCCAAGCTCCCCACGCTCCTCATCCTCGGCGACGGCTTGGATCATCGAGCCGAAGATATCCGGGTTGATCTTGGTCCAGTCGAGGCCGCCGACGTGCAGCAGGTATGAGCGTGCGATCTTGCTGAAACGCGGCACGTCCATGCTGCCGGAGAACAAGCCGCCGTTCACGTAGGGAAAGCCGTCCGCCCAGCGGGGAATGCCAGCCGCTGCTCGATCCTCGGTTTTGGTGTTCATGGCGAGGAACAGCGTGCCCATGACCTCATGGGTGTTGGACGAATCCTTCGCGCTCATTTGCGTGACGATTTCGGTGAACTTGCCCTTGCCGATGAAGATATCGGTGTCCTCAGCGAAGAAGCAGAAGATGAGTCGCGCCATAAAGTGGTTCATGTCGTGGCGGCGCTCGGTTTTGCCCCAATCGGGGTTGTCCTTCAAGAGTTCGATGTAGAGACGATTGAGGCGGCTGGTCGCCCGTATGTCGAAGGCGTTGTCGCTGATCTGTCGGACGGTGCTGATGCCCGCCAGCGGCAGAAAAAAACCAAAGTGGTCGGGGAAGTCGTTAAAGGCGCAGGCGACCGTATCGCCGGTTGCCAGGTCTTCCGCCTCGAAGTCCGTGCCGTCGGTAGCGAGGATGAACTTCGCCTTGGCCTTGGCGGTGGCCGGGCTGTTTTTGAGCGCCTTGAGTGCTTTCGTTACCTGTCCCGTCTCGCAAGTCAGGATGTGGATGTTGTTAGTCTGGAGGATGCCGCCGAGGTCTGACTTGTTCGACGCCCCGGCGCGAAGGCGCTTGATCGTCGTCTCTTTATTGCCGAAGGCTTCAAGGAAGGCAAACGGGAAGGTCGCGGGGTCAAAGGGCTGCTCCGCAAGGTCCGTGATGGCCTGCTCGATCTCTACTGCGTTCAAAGCCTTGTCCTCTTAGATACAGATGCTGAAGAAGCATCTCACAATAATGATGTTCTGCCGTCAACCCGCGTCCATAACGGACGGGAAACCCTTGCTGCTCGCCGCATGGCAGTGGGTGGGGTTAAAAACCCAACCCCACCCCTACCACGGAGCATGGTCGCTCCATCGGCGTCAAGGATTCGCTGCGCCGGGTGCTCACCCGTTCGGTACTCGCCTTCGGCTCCGCTCCGCATGCGGCTTCCGCGCCCGCCCTTGACCCCGCCTCCGCTCATTTCGTTCCCTCGGCCAGAATTTTTGGCAATGCCACATGCCTGCATGCTGCCTTTGCCGGTGCCTTGATCGCCTGGTTTGCGGCATTAAGATCGCCGACCAGAACGACCTGTTCGATACCTCGCGTGACTGCGGTGTAGATCAAGGCCTGATCCAGTAGGCGTGAGGAGCGGACCGGCACGACGATTCGTTTGAACTGACTCCCCTGGCTCTTATGAATCGTGATGCTGTAGCTGTGACTCAACGCCTGAATCTGGTCCGGATTCAGCAGGTATTCCACACCCTCGAAGTCGCAGCGACAGCAGGGATCGTCTATCCCCTCCACGGGTAATGCCTCGATGATCTTGCCAAGGCTGCCGTTTCGCAGGCCGATGGTGTAGTCGTTTTCTGTGAAGATGACCAGATCGCCTACGCAAAGCGGTATCCGATCCAGCGTATTCGCGGCGACGCTACCAAAATCGGCATCCAGATGCATCACCAACTCGCCATCGGTTTGACAACGGTTGTGAAGCGCCAAGTTTAGATTTTTCACGCCTCCCAAGCCGGAATTGGTGATCGAGAGGATTTGCACAGAATAGTCGCTGCCATCACCGCCAAGTTCTTCGTAGATGGTCTGCACCCTTTCCTCAAGCTGCGCAGCGGGACAAGGTTCAAAGGCAACACCAGGACCCCTTCCCTGATAGGTCGCCCATTGCGGTACTTGGTGGGCACGGATCGCTGCTGCGACCTGTGGAATGCCGCTCTCACTGCTCTGGCGCTTTACTACCTTGAGTTCGGTTTGTGGGATGGACGACAAGCCGGTCAGGGCATGAAGAACCAGTCCGGGCCCAATGGGCGGAAGTTGACTAGGATCGCCTACAAGAACCAGCCGCACACCTGACGGAATGTGGCGAAGCAGCCGATACATCAGAATCACATCGACCATCGACACTTCATCGACGACCACCACTGAGCCCATTTCGATCTTCGACGGGTCGATCTTGACGAGAAATCCAGCGATAGTCATCGCCTCGCGCCCGGTGGCCTCAGCCATGCGTTGCGCGGCACGGCCGGCCAAGGCAAGCTGATAGATGGTCACGTTCTGGTGTTCATCTTCCAGTGCCTTATAGAGCGCTTTGAGCACGGTGGTCTTGCCGGTGCCAGCGCCACCGAGAATCAGGCTAAGGTGACTTGCGGCTGACGTCCGTACGGCCTGGCGCTGTTCGTCCGAAAGCGTAATGCCGTTGGCGCCCTCATAGTCGGCGATGATCTGATCGATGCTTTTGGGATTGTCCGTGATCTGCGTGAAGAGGCTGGCTTGTTTCTTCTCGTTCTCACCTGCCACCATTTCGTGCAGACGCCGCGCGATATAACTCTCGATCAGCCAGGTGCCATGCGGCTGAAGGAATCCGTCAATTCGTTGGAAGGGATTACCACAAGGATCGCCGGTGTCGGCAGGATTTTGCGGGAAGGAATTCAGCCCCTTGTGTGCCAGTTCCCGGCTGCCCAACAAATGGGTCAGGCGGCTCACCACATCGTTTTCCGGCAGGCATGTGTGGCCCTGCTTCATGCCGCTGAACAATACCTCCTCGACGGCCCCAATGAGTCTCCGCGAATCATCCTCCATGATGCAGAGGCGGGAACGAGCGAATACATCTACCCGCTTCCAGTCGGCCTCGAAAGAGATCAAGGCATAAGGGTTGGCTTCGATCTTCTCTTGAGCTTTGTCCTTCCAGTAGTTGACAACGCGCTGCCCGATCTTCCGGGGCATGCCTATACGATCGAGCCATAGGAGGGTATTGGCAACCTTGATTTTGACGAAGGCATTACAGAGCGACTGAGCCGCGTCCTCGCTCACAATCTGCGTCAAAGGATCTAGGTCGCGCCGCTTGATCAGGTCGACCAAATCGTGGCCGAATCGATCCCAGAGCTTCTGCGCCTTTACTTTGCCGATGCCGGCGCAATCTGATGAATCTGAAATCCAAGCGATGATGTTGCGTCCGGAGGGGCGCAGCAGTTCGACGCTGGTGGCTTCTATTACCTGTTCATGGCGCAGAAAACGTCCATCCTGGACAGGGGCGCTGCGGACAGTGATTGGTCCGGTGACGCTCCAAACCTGCCCCTTGTCGACGACTGATGAATCAGGCAACAGATGATAATTGCATTTAGTGACGTAGCTCTGTCCGGTGGCGCTGACACCCGAGAAGATAGCGCCTCCAGGTCTGCCTCGGCTTCGAATTGATGTGATACGAATCTGAACTGACAAGTCGGCCATGCAGCTAGCAGTTATGTAACTCATTGATTATAAAGGTGTGCATACTGCACATTAAATTATATTGGTAATAACACTCCCGTTCGGGCTAAGTAATCGTCCAGATGTTTGAAGTGATTCAGCCGGTCGCGCAGGTCGCGCACCTCGGCTTTGAGCGTCGCATTCTGCTCTTCGAGGGCTTTGACTCGTGCCTCAACTTTTGCCTTGGCGGCCAAAATCCTTTTGTCGGTAGCTTTCTCGGATGCGGCCTTATTAGAAGCCCCAGGAGCGGTTTCTTTGACCAGAAGGATGCCTCGGGCTGCCAGACCCTCCTCAAGGGCTTGTAGGGCTTCCTTGATAGCCGGGTTCTGGCGCAGCACTGACAGGGCGAAGCCGCACTCCGCAGCAATCTCGCTGCGGCTAAGTTTCCCGCCACGCAGGTAATCCTGCCAATCGTTGGCTCTCTCGCGCTCAACAACCCAGACGTTGAATTTGAGAATATTGTCCTTGGCGATTTGTTGGCCGCTAAGTTTGGATTTCATTTCCCATCCTCGGTCCGTTCCCTGTCAATTCGTGGAAGTTCCGCGTTGAGCTGGTGTTCCTTGAGGCCGTGCTTGTAGGCGTTGTACTGCCACTTGACGAACTGCTCCAGCAGCTTGTCGTTCCTCATTTTCAACTCGTCGTTTTCGGTCTGGAGCCTTGCGATGCGCTGAGCCGCTACCGCGAGACTGCTTGGCATCGCCGTCCTTGGTCCATGCACCTTCAGACCACTTTTCTTGGCGGTATACGCGTCCTTGATCGCCGCGTGAGCATTGAGCGTCTGTCGAGTTGGAGCCTGACCAATAACCTTAGCTGACGCTTCGCAAATGCTTTCCCATGTCAGCTTATCGGTAGGCCAGCCACGAATGACATCCACGATAGCGTCGATATCTGCCTGCTTCAGATGCTTAGCCAACGCCGTCTCCCAAGAGCTTTGTCATGCCAGAAAGGAGGCCGGCATCGGGTGTCTTGTGCTCCAATGCTTCAACAACCTTGAGCCGGATTACCCGGCGCAGATGGCTAAAATCCCTTCCATCGCGCAGCTTGATTTGTGCACCATTTTGAATCAGCGGACTCTCCAGAATACCGACTAACTGTCGAAGTCGAACGACTGTTTTTTCCAAGTATTCGTGCCATCGATCCGCTCCCGCGTAGCCCTTCGCGATGGCATCCTTGGCCGCAGCAAAGTCGACTTCAGTCTCGGATAACCGTGCTTTAACTCTTGCGAGACGCTCAGCGCAAACGGGGGAGTTCGTGTCCTTGATGCAAACATGCTCCTCGCAGTTCAGGCAGTCACGAAACTTTTCGCAGGGTGCCATGACGTAATCATGCACGCACACACCCCAAAGACTGACGTGCATCGGTCCCCGTTCCATCAAGTCGAGTTGCTGATTAGTCACCGGAATATGCTGGGCAACCTCACCCGCCGGCCCAAAAAGCGTCAGGGAGGTATCCATGGCCTCAGCCTTGGCAACCATTTCCCATTCGCTCATGTGGTTATAAACACGGTTCTGCTTGGGGTCTGCGCGCCCTGCCCATTTCGCTATCTGCTCCTGTGTCAGGCCGCCTCGATGGGCGAGCGTCGTAATTAAATGTCGCGCCTGATGGGACGTCAGTTTGATTGGTTCTCCATGCGTTGACTTGTATCCGTGTCGATCAAAGATTGACAGGTGCATGCTTACATTTCTTGGTCCCAGATCGTTGTTGAAAATATTATTTGTTGGCGCCCAAAGTACCACCGGCAGTGTTCCCTTTTGACTTCCAAGCATGTTCTTAAACATGCAAAACAGAGCATTGCTGTACTTGATTCGCTTCTCTGCATTCAGCCAGGGGAAGCTCTTCGGTTGGAGCCGCATGGTGTGCTGCCAGAGGCTGGACAAACTGTAGGCTCCGTGAGCATTGCTTAATCCCGTATTGCTTAAACCAGCGAGACCAAGTGCTTGCGCCGCCTGCTCTTTTCTGAGGGCTTGATACTCGTCAACATCCGGACAGTTGGCATGCCGAAAAAATTGCCTTGGGTTGTCTTCTACCCAGCGAGCCAAGCGTCTCGGCTCCTCTGTCAGCGCTCGCAGTCGGCGTACCGCCTCCTTTGCGATGGGCACCATCACCTCTGGAATCCACTTGATGTCTCCTTCGAAACCCTTGGCGGAATAGAAGCGCCAGCCGTATCGCATGATTCCGTCGGAGCCAGGAATTTCCACTTCACAGTCGGCAGGAAGATCGAGAATCTCCGAGATGCGTGCGGGCGCACACATGGTCATTGCAAATGTGCAGCTCGTAAAGATGTCTCTAGGGTCCTTCGGATCGCTGGCAAATATTTCTGCGAGGGCATCTAGGGCTTCTTTACCAGGAAGCTTCTTTTCCTGAATAGCTCTTGCTTTTGTTCCCGTTCGGATCGTCTCGTCGCCAGGTTTGCGGATTGGCGATTTCCAAGTGCTGAGGTCAGCAGGAATCAGTTGCTTCACCGAGAGAAAGGATGCCAGGCGTTGGATTTCACGCCCACAGTGGTAGGCCGCCATAGAAGAGTAGTGAACTCGTGCCAATTGTGACGCTTCATCTAGCGTCGCCACATCTATGTTTATTGCATCCCCTTTGCCGGTCATCGTCAGCAGGGCGGCCTCTATAGCTCGCAGCGCCATTAGTTCGTTCCGTGCTTTTGTTGGATGATGCCCCTGCTGATAGCGAAAGTAGGCTTTAGCAAAATCAATGAACTCGCCATCCATCCGATCCGACTCTGCATACCCGCGGCTATGCGCCCCAAGTTTTGTGAAGTTCGCGGCACCGGGCCACCCCGTGGCTTGCCAGTCAAGATTCTCCCCAAACACCGTCAGATCCTCCCGACACATACGAGTGAACTCATGCAGATTCTCGCGTGCCGAGAGCTCTGATTTAGGCGCGAAATGTATGATCGCTGGCATTACTCAGGCGCACCTTGATGCGTCTTTGTCTTTGCCAGTTCCTCACGGCGAATTTGGCATTGATGAATGACGTTAGCGACGGCCAAAATGGTTCTATCATTTACCGAGGCCATGGCATGATCATCTGTAACCCGTATGATTTCTTCACGCTCTGAAAGCAAGTCGGCAAGAACTTCCTCGTGGGGGCCATCCAGCCACGGTTGAAAGTGATTACAGGTGTAACAGGGTATGGGTGCATTGGCGCCACAATACCCATACTGCCCACAGGTGGCGGTATTTTGCCCTCGATATTTAATGCGACTGGACAGATCGTCTCCACGCAATGCATCTTGTTCTCGGTCTACCAGTACGCCTTGAAATGCCTGCGCGTACGGCGCCAGTTGCAGGGCCATGGCTTTATCAATCGCCTGCGCATGCTCGGGAACGTTCTGGGTATAGACGCCCACATTTTGTATATCCGTGTGGTCCAGTAACTCGGCAATTACCATCAAGCCCAGACCCTCTCGAGCAGCCCGCGTACCCTTGGTGTAGCGAAATCTGGTGGCCACGACCTCAAGCATTTGTTCTGTACGTTCTGACACGATGCCTGCAGCCAAAACTGCCTTTCTCAGGATCGGGGTTACTTCTGTAGCCTTCAGGTGTGGGTGGTCGGTATAAAGCAATGAACGAAGTTCGGCAACGGATGCGATGCTCCCAAATACTGACAAGTCCGGGAAAAGTGGAAGTGCGGAACGATCTGCGTCCTGAAGGGCATATCCCAACGCTCGTTCAACCGACTCGATACTGTTCTGACGTTGAGCATTGAGGATGGTCCAAAGCTCCACGGTCATTGCGAATGTTTTGAAACTGTCTCGAAACACCTCTCCGCGCTGCTTGGCGCGCGGTATGTGAATAAGGTATAGCGTCTCGCCCTTCTTGTTCGACTTGCTTGCATCTAGATCACAGACTTTAGTATGAGCAATCTGCTTTGGCCGACGGCCTGTATGACTGATCAACAAACAAAGAGCCAGTTCCGCCAGTGTAAGTTGTCCCTGCTCGTAGGCTCGCGTTGCGCCCTCATTGAATGCGGCGAGTTCGTTGTCGGTGAGTGGACCTTCCAATGGATCAAGGCGCTTGACCGCGTCACCTTTGATGTTGCCCTTGAGCGTCCAACCATTCAGAAGGTCAATGACGTCATCACCTAGGCCGGGGTAGCCAAGATCCTTCCACTTGCATAGGAATCCTCTAATGGTGCCTAGCTTCCATTCATCTTTTCGCTTGAGTGAGGCTCGATAATTGATAAGTACGTTTGTTTGAATTGATGTAGCACCTGCCTCACCAATCATCGCAGCGCATCGATCGGCAATATTTCGCGTATGTGCTGCCGACATCGTTTTCGCGTAGTGCGCAAGCGTTGATAAAAAGCCTTCCAGTGCTTCATCGCGCAACGATTCCCGAATTCGTTTAAGGAATACAGTATTGTTCTTATCCAATGCCCAGACCGGGGCATGTAAATTGAACCAATACCCCGCACGAGACTGATATCTCGTACTTTGGGCACCCGTTATGCTCTGACGAACGCCATGTTGATCAGCGGTTGTTTCAGACAAACGTAATTGATCACTCATCTTTCAACCCTTTCGGAACCCTTGCCATCCCCTCCTGCAGCTTGATGCTTGCTTCCATGGCCTTTTCACGCGTGTAGCGCTTTGTATAAATCGCTGCTGTCCCAGACCCCGTCTTCCACCCCTGCAAGTATTCACGCTCGCGCTCCTGCTCCTCGGGCGCAGGCGGATTCGCCAAACGATCCATGTGTTCCGAGAAGCGGTTGTTCCATGTGTGACGTAGCTCATGTCCGTGTAGACCAGCCAGATCAGGCGAAGCCCCAGCGAGCAGCCTTATCACTTTGAGGTACGCCGACCTAGACATTGGCTGCCCCTGTGTTGGGCCTGGTTTGTGCGTGACCAATAAATAGTCGTGCTTTCTCGCACCGGGCACCTTGCTACGGAACTGAATGATGTAGCGATGCACGGCTTTTGCAAGGGTGTCCCTCATCGGCAGCCTACGATCCAGTGTCTTAACCAAGGGTTGGCGGCTCCGTGGGTCGTTCTTCTCATCGGGTCGCCGTGCGATTACGATCTGGTTACTTGCCCAATCGATGTCGGCCACTCTGATATTTAGAAGTTCACCGCCTCGAATACCAAGGTGAAGAAGCAACCAGATCATCAATTGATTGCGTACTTGAGTTGGCGGGTCTTCAAAAGGGTTTCGCTCAGAACCAAGCTGAACCACTTCAAGCAAGATTGCTTGCTGCTCATGGCTTAAGCCGGCTTCTCGCGTCATCTGATTGCGCCCTTTGCCTGATGGACGCCGCGACTCGAGTCCCTTCTTCATGGTCTCGATATCAGAAGCCGTCTTTCTGTCCAATGAGTTCACGTGCAGGGCCTTCGCCAACCAATCCGTGTATCTGCTGATGTGGCTAAGCCGTATATATTCGCTCGCCAAGCCCGCCCTTCGAGCACGTTTACCGGTACTCCTCAGCGTAACCGGCGTGGGATCCTCAGACTGACCCGGATGAGTTGTCACAAAGCGCTTCTGGCAATAATCGCGGATGGCGTCTAATTCATGGTGAGCAAAGAATTCGCGCCGCAGGAAGCGCGCCTCAAGATCAATGCCTCTGATTACACAAAAACTCAGCAAGACGTTGATCCCGGACAGCGCTGACTCCATCGCTGCAAAGGACTGAGATTTGTTCCTAACCTGCGTTGTCACATACAGGTTTGGAAAATAGAGCGGCATTCCTGTCACCTTATCGATCAACAGGCAATACCGCTCCCCACTTTGCAGCACAAATCCCTTGAGTCGATAGCTTAGGTGCGTCTGCATATTTAGAAGATTTAATTTACTAAAATCAATGTATCACATATATCCATTTCGAGAAATAATATTTGACACTTTTTTTGATTGCAAAAAGAAAAAAGCCCCGCTATTAGCGGGGCTTGATGGTAATTCTTTACAAAGAATATCGCAGGTATTTTTTAGAACGGAATGTCGTCGTCCATGCCGTCGAAGCCGGAGGCCGGCGCCTTCTTCGC
>CAYOLO010000007.1:0-13374 GCA_964404855.1 uncultured Gammaproteobacteria bacterium | reverse complement strand
TTATGTTCGGCGATCCACGTCTCTGTGATCTCGATCATTGCCATAATGGCTGTGCCAGTATTGACTATGTTTGCGGCTTCCTTGAAGTCCAAGAGCGTCTCGAAGAATCGGTCGAACTCCTCATACCTGGCTGCGAGCCTGGGCTTGTTCACTGAGCCAAGTTTCTTTAGGACGTCCTTGATCCGGTCTACCTCTGAGGCCATGAACAAGATGGTTAGCTCCTGAAACCGTAGCGGCTCTTCGGTGATTCTTTGGACGTTGACCTTCTCCATTGTTTCAATCAGTCCGTCGTCAAGACCTGAGTAAATCTTGGCGCCCAGGTCGTCAATCTCTTGCCACAACTCTCGCAGCGTTGTTGGGTTGTCTTGCCCGACAATAGCATTGTGCGATAGTTGTATGGCCCGTTGCTCAGACCTGCTCAGCTTTGCGTCGGTGTAAAGCACCAAGATAAGCGGCACGCCTGCGTCTTTCGCCGCCATTACCCGGTGGTTCCCACTCAGGTTGACAAGCCTTCCGTCCTGTCGTTTCCAACAGAATGGTATAGATGACAGGTTCTTGTCCTTGCTCACATTGGCTACAAGCTGGTCGTAGGTTCGCTTGCTCATGTAGCGGGCGTTCTTGTCTATCGGCAAAACATCGCCCGGATTCACCACCGCCAGGCGGTAGGGTGTTACATCGCCCAGGGCGTCGTTTAGTTGCTCTACTATGCCTGCGAGCCGTACTTCGTCAGCCATTCCTGTAATGTTCCTTGCCAGGTCTTGTTGTTGAATTTGCCAGTGTAAACCAAAAACGCTTGCCCTGTCTTTGTTTTACCCCGATGGTGTAAATCTAAAATTCCCCGATATTTCATGGATACTGGCCGATCTGTAAAGGCTGTAGTTTCTATTCTGCGCAATCGCCCCATCTCGACATGCTCAAGCGTTTGTTTTGTTTCCCCGGATATTGCCAACATCACGAGTAATTTGCTGAGTCTGGCATATCTTGTGCCGCTTACTGGAAAATCTGCCCGCAAATTCATTTGATCCGGTGCATCAGAACTATTGAAAGTGAATTCTAAGAAACCTATCACCCGCCCATCAACCAAGACGGCAAATGCCCATTTACCAGGTGCAAAGTTGATATTTTTCCCGAGGTACACATTCTTGAAGCACGCCAGCTCGGTGGTGGTAATCCGATCAAGCCGGATCTGAGAATCAGGCAAAATCCTTGTTTCCGCTCCTGCCAATGTCAAGTCGGGCAGCGCGTCGTTTGCCATGTCACGAAAGACCGCCGTTTGCCCGACAACATTCGAGTAAAGATAAACCGTGTTTCGCGTGCCGCTGCGCTGCTCCATCACTGGTCGCAGCCCCTCGATTACCCTGTCATCATACCACAGATAGCGCCGGTCTGCCATCCATGCAAGCAAGGCGTCCCTGCGCTTATCGGTCAACGGTTCGTAGATGGGTCTGTCCCATGTCACAATCTTGTCAAGCTCCCTATACAACCGCTCGTAGCCCCCGGCGTAAGTTGGCGCATAGCAGCAAAATATGGCGTCATCCCTGTCTGCAAATCGCTCAAAATGCGTCATCACATCCCCGGCAAAGTACGAAGTGATTTTGACCGTTACCTTGTCGAGCCGCTCGGCTGTTTTCTCTACCAGGTCGGCAAAACTTTCCTGGTACAAATTCCACATCCTAACCCGGTGCGGATTGTTCTGTTTGCGGAACTCCAGCGCATCGAGCAGAACCATGATTGCGGCCAGTCGGTGCGTTCCGTCCTCAGTGCTTAGGTGGTCGTCAAGCCAGGCAAAGTCAGGGTCGGTTATCCTAAATTCTAGCGGCTGCTTTGTCAGCCATCGGCCCGCCATGCACGAGTAAAACGATACATCGTTACTGTGAATCGCCGCGGGTGTCGAGCACTGATAGATTACCGACTCCAAAGTAAAATTTCCAGAACACCCGACTACCACCTGCTGCCCGTCGAAAACATGGGCTACATTGCCCAGGAATTGCCTCACCGTCGAATTGATTGCACCTACAAACATCGCACCAAAACCTTCACACTTTCTTCACATTTTCTTCACTGATACCTGACAAAAAATGTGCTCTTTTTCCCCTCTTTCCTATTGACTTACCCTATAACATATGTTATAATGATGTTGTAAGTCAATCGAATTCACGAGGAGCCAACCATGAACGCCCAATCACTTTACAATCAATACCGTAACCAATACGACGGCATGACGCCCGGCCAGAAGTCAGCTTTTAAGGGCAACGTCACCTGGCTAAGCAAGCGAATTGCCGGAGACGACGAAACCTCATACCGCATTCTGCAAGAAATTGCAGATGGCATCGGTTTCAAGCTCACCGGCAAAGCCACCTGGCGCACCGTCGTTTCTCCGACCTTCAAGCTGATGATGGTTCGTGACTCGAAGGTAGCAGCGACTTCCTATTCTGTCAAATCGCCCGCTGACGCTTCGTACCTGTTGCAAGAGTACCTCAGGGACTTGCCCCAAGAACACTTAGCCGTCGCAATGATGGACACCCGCAACAACGTGATCGGAATTATCACCGTGGCAATGGGTACGCTGAACTCGTGTTCCATCACCATGAGAGAAATCTTCAAGCCCGCCCTGCTCATGAACGCCGCCGCTATTGTAATCGCCCACAATCACCCGTCGGGCGATCCTTCCCCGTCATCCGAAGATGTGCTCTTTACAAGGTCGATTGTTGAAGCCGGCAAGCTGCTCGATGTCGAAGTCCTAGACCATGTTGTTATCGGCAATAACCGGTTTGTATCCCTCAGAGAGCGTGGTTTGGGATTCTAGGTTGACAATACCCCAACCTTACGGTATAATGTTTTTAAGGAGCCAACCAATGAAACAAGTTTACACCATCGGTTATTCCGGTCGCAATGTCGATGGCGTGAAAGCGATTGTCGAAGACTTGGACGCTGTGCTTTTTGACATTCGCTTCTCTCCATTTTCGGGAAACCCAATTTGGGAAGGTCGTAACCTGTCCTCTGTCTTTGGCCTTCGCTACTTCCACGTGAAGGCCCTCGGTAATGCAAACTACAAGGGCGATGGCCCGATCTCCATTCTCGATTACAACGCCGGGCGCCGGGCTATCGAAAAAAGCGCCCGCCCGGTCATCCTCATGTGCGCCTGCGGCCATTATGCCACGTGCCACAGAGCGACGGTGGCGGGAATGTTGAAGGCTGACGGTTTCACCGTCGAGGAGATCGGCTTCGAACGGGCACCAGCCCGCAAACCCGTGCTTACTCAGAAGGGGCTTTTCGGTGACTGACACATTCTTCTCTACCCAGGAAGCCGCCCGGTTTCTTGGCGTCAAGCCGGAAACGGTCCGCTATCACGTCTATGTTGTTAAAGACCTGGTGCCGGATCGCATGGTGGGAAAGTCCCTCATTTTCTACCAGTCAACCCTGGAAGCGTTCCGAAAATCCAAACGACCAGGTGGGAGACCTCGCACGTCTTAACTGGAGCGGTCGGGTCGTTCTGCCACGCCGTCTGCCGATGGTCTCGGCTGTTCTGCTACCTAAACTACGACCGCACATTTGAAATTGGCCCAATCGCTGCCACAGGTCAAGCAGGCGCGCGCGTGATTTTCTGCGTACTCCATGATCCACCAGCACAGGGACGCCGCTTATCATCGTCGCATCGCATAGAACAAGTCATTACTCTGACTGACAAGCTGCATGTATTGCTTATTCAGCCTAGAAATGCGCCCTTGAATTGGACGATTGAACGCAGCAACTTCTGCCCTGTACGCTGCACTTGATGAAACCGTGCGACGTAACGAAGATCGCAAGGTATCAATTTCTTTACTCAATGACGACATACGCGCATCGAGTTCTTTACGCTGCTTGCGTTGCGCGGCGGTTCCGCCGCCCCCACCGCCACCGCCGCCGCGCCCTCCGCGTCCACCACCACCAGAACCCTTAGCCATCTTGCACCGCCTTTGCGGCGTCTCGCTGCTCGATGATATGCACCCAGCCACGCTGAGTACAAAGTTCTTTAACGGCTTTACCACCGCCATACACAAAGAAAAGTATATCGCTTGTGCCTGCGTGTTCGCAAGCCAAACCGAACTCGATTTCGGTATTCTCCATTCTGTCAACGTAACCGCGTGTGGCCCATGCGCGCCAGCCTTTAGGCACGCCAAGCAAATTGTCCATGTAATGCGGTTCGGCTACGTTCAAGTCAACAAACACTCGCACGCCGAACGATTGCCACCAACGGGCAAGCCACCGCTTGCGATAGATTGACCACAACGCAACAACTCGCGGCATCTCGATAAAAGCGCTGTAGTTTGGCTCTACCACAGCAACACAACCACTATTAATCACGGGGGAAGGGTCAACCCACAACGCATCAAAACGATAATCCTCGGTGTAAAAATGCCACATGCCGGGATTAGTTTTTGATCTTGCGCCCGCGCCCATGCCCCACGGCTGCACGGGCGCAATAACTGCTTGCGCTTGCAAGTTGGCGTCTAACAGTGGAATGCCCAAATCGTTATCGGTTGGAAACAAAGCGTCTGGTACGTCCCATCGTGTCACCTTTAACTTCATCGTCGTTTTGTGTCCCCCCTTCAGCCTCAAGCATCGTCGCCAGCGCCGCCGCGCCCGTGTTCCAGTCCTGCAACAACTCCGCATCAAACCCCCACGCTTGCAGGTCGCCCGCGTCCCAGCCGATCAGCGCGTCCCAGTTCCACTGGCCGGTCGTGCCCGTGTGCGCGGCGATAGTCAACTCCTCGCGCTCTCGCTCCGTCAACGGGCGGGACGATTGCAGCGCCAAAACTTCATGTGCCGGGCCATACGCCGCTTTGAGCACCGATAGCCGCTGGTGCCCGTCATACACCTCGCCGCCCGGCCCCGATGGCGATTGTTTGGAACTGTCCGAGACGTTGCCATAAGTCCAGCAGCCGCTTGGCGTGCGTCTTGGATATGCGCTTGGGGTTGCGCTCCCAGGGGGTCAATTGCGATAGCCGGACTGTAACCGGATTCCAGTTCACGTCCATTCTCTCACTCACCAAAATGCCGCCTGATTGATCTCTGCGATCGCAGAGCGTAGCACGTCCAACTGCGCGTGGTTCTCCGCGTACTCCATGAGCGCGAGTCGCTGCGCCTGCAGCGACTGTTCCGCACCGAACCCGTCATAGACTGATCTAAACCGCTCAAACGCGAGTTGCCTCACCTCCTCGGCGCTGAGGCGCTCTAGCGCCCCCCGCAAACTGGCGGAGTCAATCGCGCGCCAGTTTCCGGCCGGCAACATCCGGCCGAGTTCGGCGCGCAAGCGGTTGTTTTCAATCTGCAACAATCGAGTTCTGTCTGACAGTAGATCAATGGTCTCCTGCAATGCCGCCACCTGGCGGGTCAGACGGCGAACCTCTTGCTCCAGGCCAGCCTCCCTCGTCAGAACGTTGCGCGCCGCAAACCGGCCATAGCCCACGGCCGCGGCAAGCGCAATTACCACCGCCAGGCCCACGGCGACCAGATTGTCAGGCGCCAGCACGTAGCGACCATTCCCATGATGCTATCGCGCTATCCACGCGGCCCGTCACGCCGTGCTCACGGAACACCGGCGCCGGGCGGCCATAGACCGCCCTGTACAGAATCTGGTAGCTGAGAGCCAGGTCATCCAGGTGCTTGTCGGCCAGCAGTTCGGCGCTGAAGCCGGCCGCCTTCTCCATAGCCCGCAGCGCCAGGGCGAGCCACACGTGCAACAGTTTGCGCCTCACTCATCCCCCCCGTTCCAAAAAAGAGACCGACAACGAGTACACTCGCTGTCGGTCAGGTTGACTTGTATGATGCACAGACGACCATGCAGCGCCGCGCTGCCGCTGACACAACCACAACAAAATGCCCTTTTGCTAATTGTCATCGTGCAAACCTCTGGCGCCTGGGGGTCACAGTCCCAGGCGCCCTAAAGGAGGAACCACCGGCGGGCCCGTCACACCCGCCTTCATGCAAGAACCGCCAACAGTATACATGACGTTCTTCGTTTTGTCAATCCATGTTGCAAATTGAAACATAAACTCGCACCAAAAACACTTGACAAACGATTTTTTATGCGCTATAATGAAGCATGTCCCCAACAGGTTTAGAAACGAGAAACGAAGGAGGAAAATATGGATGATTTGATCGTTGGCGAGAGAGAAATGTTTGTCCCTGGGCGAGACTGGTACGAGGTCACGTCCAGAATGAACATGTTTAGCATCAACATCGTAGAGCACGTAACGAGAACCGACGAGCTAACGTGCTCGTGCGGAGCCCGCTGGTGCGAGCACCAGCGGGCTGTTTTTGATGCAATATGGCAGGCGCGTGATGCCCTGGAGTACCAGGACATTAAAGATTACGCATTTGGGAGGTATTAATGACGACTGCTGAAGCGGCCTTGGCCGCCCGTAGAACCACCACAACGGTTCGCAATTGGATTGCGAACGGCCGCCTAAAGGCGACCACCGTCGCTATTGACGGCCCCCCGTGGATGGTGTGGGACATCACACCTGAGGCGCTGGCCGCCGCTATCGCCGATCAGCGGCGACCAGGGCGGCCGTACAAGAACCTGAGCGCCGCCATCGAAGCTATCTCAGCAAAGACCTCCCCCGTGCAAGCCGAAGGAGACCAGCAGTGAACACCTACCGCAACCGCCGAGGCCGAGGCCGCAACCCCATGAGGGGCGTCAAGCCCGCCCGCAACGTGACGCCGGAGCAGTCAGAGGCCACCCGGATGGCCTTGCAGATTCGTGAATTGTGCGGCAGTCGTGACTTTCAGACCTTCGTCTCCATGCGCCAAAATGGCGCGACCCTGGACGCCCTCCGGGCGCATCACGCCGAAGTGACCGCCATCGCTATCGAGCGAGCCGACGCACTGGCCGCCGATTGGCACCAAGATCAAGCCGACCGCCTGGACTATGCCAGGGGTCAATACTGAGAACTGAGGAGAAACCATCGTGAGTTTGACAAGCAAGATCGCATCCGCGAGTAAACGTGTCGGGGGCCGCTTGGCAACCGACAAGACCAACAAGGAGCAAGGGTACCAATACCTGTCAGCCGACGCCATCCTGGGCGCGGGCGGGCAGGCGCTCGCCGAGGAGGGCGTAGTCATCTTCCCTTCGGTGATTGACTGGGCCATCAATCAGTTTGTGACCGACAAGGGCAAGACCCGCTACGATGCCCGCGTCAATTACGTGTTCACCGTCGCCTGCGACGAAGAGGCCCGCGACTTCGTGTGGGTGGGCCTGGGCAGCGACTACACCGTGCCGGACAAAGCCTATTACAAGGCTATCACGTCCGGCCACAAATACTTTGTCGCCAAGCTGCTCAACGTCGGCGCCTTCAACGAAGACGGAGAACACGAGCAGGCCGAAGACATCGGCACCGGCACCACCAAGCCGGTTATGGAAGCCGCCCCGAAGTGCCCGAAGTGCGGCGGCGCCATGTGGGACAATCGCGAGGGCAAGACCAACCCGAAGGCGCCTGACTTCAAGTGCAAGAACAAGGCGTGCGGATTCGGCGTATGGGTAGACAGCCTGCCCGCGGCCGCACAGCCAGAGCCGGCCATCGCCCCCGCGGTAATCAAGCCGCCCGCGCCGCTCGCAGACCAGGCGCCGATGACCCCCTGGCAGAAAGCCGCCCTGCACTCAGCAGGTACTGCATACTACGGCAAAGATTGGGACACCAAGCGGCACGCCCTGGTGCTGTCAGTCACGAACGGCCGCACGCAGTCAAGCGCCGAACTGACGACCGTCGAGGCCAACCGGCTAATTGACGGCATCAACCGCCGGGCCAATGAGGAAGCCGCAGCCGCCGCTCAGGCCGAGTCTTCAGAGCCGTTCTAACCCCCATCCCGCCAAAGCCGGGCAGGCGCCTGGCCCCACGGCGGAGTTTACTGACAGAAAGGAGAACCGACCATGAACCGAGAAGTTTTAATCAATTCCCTTGAAGAGTTTATGTCCGAGACCGACGCCCGCCTGACCGCCCTCGGCACCGCGGCCGACAAAATCCGGCGCCTGACCGAAGGCTTCTACGCCCCGGAGGCGCAGCGCAACACCCTCGCCGCCCAGGTTGACGACCTGCGAAACATCAACGCCGCCCTGCGCAAGGCCCTCTCCGACCCCGCGCCCTGCACTGGCACCGGCGGGTGCGACTGCCTGCCGGATGACGAAGCCTGACCAAGCCCCGCCGCCCCCAGGCGGGGCTTCTTGCGCCCTGCGATTTTGACAATACTATGACAAACGTGTATAATCCTGCTAGAAAGGGGATTGTATGGAAGATAACCTATTTCGCCTTGATGTGGCAGCCGACAAGCTGTCTGTTGGAATTCGCACCCTGAAACGGTGGGACAGGGAAGGCAAGATCGCCTTGATCGAATTGCCCGGAGGCCATCTGCGCATCGCTGAAAGCGAAATCGCCCGGCTCATGTCCACACGCAGCCGACGCAATCCGCACACGGAAGCACAACCCACGCCGGAGGCTTGACATGGCCTGGATTGAAGCCCACCAAGAATTGCGCAACCATCCCAAAACGAAGAAGGCCGCTCGCCTACTTGGCGTCAGTCGCCCCCAGATGATAGGCCATCTGTTCTGTCTGTGGTGGTGGTGCTTAGACTACTCAGCCAATGGCAACCTGGCGGCCTTCGACAATGCCGACATAGCAGACGGCGCAGAATGGGACGGAGACCCCGACCGGTTTGTACAGTCCCTAATCGAGTGCGGCCCATCCGACCGGCCCGGCTTTTTGGTTGACAACGGCGCTGGCCTGGAAGTCAAAGACTGGTGCGACTATGGCGGAAAATACGTCACCAAGCGCGACCAGGGACGCGAGCGTCAGCGCAACTTCCGAATCAAGAAACGCCAGAGTGACGCTTCGGTAACGGGCAGTGACGCTTCGGTAACGGACAGTAACGCGTTAGTAACGCGTCACAATAGCGTTAGTAACGCACCCATAGAAGAGAAGAGTAGAGAAGAGAAGAGTAGAGAAGAGGATAGTGTGGGGGCTGTCGCGTCAAAGGGTGTGGAAGCGCCGCCTGCGGCGCCGCCCCCCTCTGTCTCTCCCCCGAAAGCCAGAAACGCCAAACAGCCAAAGCCCCCGGCGGAACCAAAACCGACACCCCCACCGGCCATCGAGGCGCTGCGGCGCATTGTGGGCATTTACCCGCCCACCGAGACGTGGCAGGTTCTGGCTGCCGCCTGTACCGGCCGCACGGAGGCGCAAATGCGCCAAACATTTGCGGCGTGGCAGATGGTGACCACGAATAAGCACAATTGGACGTGGGTCACAGAGTGGCTGCCCTACGGGGGCAGGCCGCCCAAAAACGGGGTGAAACCAGCCCCGACATCGTCCCCCCTCACGCTGGAGGAGGAGTATGAATGTTCTACGCCCGACCAACGGGCAGAGATTGACGCCATCAGGGCCGCAACAGGTGCGCCCCAGATTAGAGGAGATTCTGCGGCGCATCCAATCTGACCCGCCGCAATCCCCACAGGCGGCGGCCAGTGTTGCGCCGCCGAGCAGGTGCCCCGCGTGCTTAGGCGCGGGGTACCTGCAGGTGGTGGACAACAAAGACCGCCCGGTGTACGAACCGGGCGGGAGTCCACGCCTGCTGCGGTGTAGCTGCCAGTCCGGCGGCGACGAGATGCGCCTGGCCGCAAAGCTCCAGGCCGTTGATGGCCTCACGGAGGCGGAGCGCCTCATTCGTTTCGACCAATTGGTCGTGACGGCGGCGAACCGCGGCGCCCACGAAGCGGCGCGCGCCGCGGTAGAACACGCACGGGGGCCGCGTGGTTTCCTGGTGTTCTCTGGCACGCCGGGTGTTGGCAAAACGACCCTCTCAATCTGCGCAGTCAACAGCGCAAGGACGAGAGGTTACGCCGGTGTCTATGAGACCGGCGAGGGGCTGCTCCGCTACCTCCGGGCCGCCTTTGACCCGGCGGCCGACAGAACTTTCGACGAGCGGTGGCGCCTGCTGGTGGGCGCCACAGTTTTAGTTCTCGACGAACTGACGCTAGACAACACCCAGTGGGCTGTCAGGCAGCTCGAGGAGTTGATTGACGCTCGATGGAGGCGGTTGTCAGACATGTTGACAATCGTCTGTACCAACCAGACAATCACGAGCTTCACCCCACGGGTAGCGAGTCGGCTCGGAGACGCGAATGTGACGCGTCCCAACCTGGGGACGATAGACTTCAGAAAGTGGAGGGCGTCGCCATGACAACCCTGCTAATTCTCGCCATCAACATGATCGTCGCCTCGGTTCTGGGGCGATGGTTGAAGGGCCGACAGCCCCCGCCGGCAACCTGCCGGGACTGTCGGTGGTATTTTCAAGGGGTGTGTGACCGGCGGGCAATCTGCCGCCGGCCCGATGACTCGCTGTGCGTCATCGGGGAGGCGATCGAGTGAACGTCCCCTTCATGCAACTGTGGGCGAGTTTGGGCTTACCCGCCCCCGTCGCCGAGTACCGTTTCTCCAGCGGCCGGCGCTGGAGGTTCGATTTCGCCTGGCCCGACAAACTGGTCGCCGTCGAGTTTGATGGCGGCCAGTGGTCACCCTACGGCGGGCGACATAATCGGGACTCCGACAGAGAAAAAATGATCCCGGCGGCGGCCGCCGGCTGGCGCGTGCTCCGGTTCAGCAACCAACAGTGGGAGAAAGACCCTTACGGTTGCATGACTCTGGTTGCGCAGGAGCTGGGCGCAACCGCCCCACTCCGAATTTGACACATTCAGTTTTGTGAGTATAATACTCACAGAACCAGACGGGTTCTAATTCTAATAGGAGAAGCATCATGACAATCGAGAGCATTACACCGGGAGACATTACGGAACCCCGCTTTGTGTGGGGGGTACCACGGCGTGGAAAGGGAGGGCTTGTGTTCATTTATCGTCCGTTGTCTGGCGATCGCGTTTTCGCCGAGCTCAGCTCGGAATGGATAAAAATCGTGCGGTGGCGCAATGGGTGCCGCCACGTTATCGGAGGCACCCATTTGGTTTTCGACGCAGCGATGTCGCGCCAGTACTGGCGCGGCATCGCCCGCCGGTTGGCGGCGGCCATCGTGGCCGCCAAAAGCGGCGTTGCGTGGGACGAGAGGGGCACGATAAATTTGATCGTGCCAGTGCACGAGGCGTTCAGAGCACATGAGCTCATGTGCGTCGAGGCGTCAAAGCACCAGCGGGGGCGGGTGACTACCGACGCAAACGTGGCGGCGCTGGTTTCCAGCGGCGCCGCCGCATTCGATGCCGATAGTTTGTATTCGATTCGGCAAGTCTGGATTGACCCCCAGTATTACACAGTGGCGGCCTGCACGACCGCCACATATCAGGACTGGGAACCCAAGTCCGTCGTTGGCGGGCTTGCGGACGAAGAGGTTGCGGTTGCGGACGAAGGCGAGGAGGAGGAAAAATGAAGGAAGGCGAATTCACATTTGACATAGACAGCGACGGCTTGTGCCGAAACGTGGTGTTCCACGGGTCAAGGCCCATTGTGTGCCACACGTGGTCTACACGGTGTTACCACCAATGGGTGGTAATTTTCCCGGGGACGTTCCGGTTACACGTCCCGAAAATTCATCTCAACGCCCCGATCGCCCTCAGGGCGATGAAAGCGGCCGTGCGCTATTCGATAAAATCACTTTCTTCAATCCTCTCTGGGTTTGACGAGTTGCAGGTGAGGTTCGGCGACGACTGGGTGAGCGCCCAGCCGGGGGATGACGACCCCTACTACGTTTGCGCCGTCTTCAATAACGGTCGGCACATCCCGCTTCCAATTCTGATGAATTGGGGCGCGGATGGGGGCCCCGAAGCCGGATACGCCATGCAGCAAGCGGCGATTTGGCTAGGAGGGTTGCTCAATCGCCGCTCGCTATGTGCCGCTCGCGCGGCATGTGCGGCGTTTGAGGAAGAGACGGAGCGTTAGCCGCCTTCGTGCGGAGAAAGGCATCAAATGTCAAAAACGACATGGCGCAAAGAGTTTGAGGGCGTATTCAAAGCAACGGGAGATTCGTTCGTCGGCCTGTCAATCACATTGTCGCCCGATGAACTGGATGCCGAATTTGATGATGGCTATGGCAGCGTGAATGGCAAGCCGTTTACGGCTTGGTCGAAGAGGTTTGTTTATTTTCCTGCGTGCTACGACGGCGCAGAGTGGGTTTCGTGGGTTTCCCGCAATCCTGATGGCCGACCGACAGAGCACATTGGCGGCTAACCCTGTTAGCCCGCTGAAATGGGCTAGAAAGGCGCAAGATGAAAACAGCAGTTGAGTTATATCCCGAACATGCGAAAGACGAACAAGAAAACGGTTACTTTTACGTACCCGGAGATTACCAGCCTATCTTGAATGAGTTTGGTGAAATTCTTGTTCAGGTTGACGATCAAGACTATCAAGGAGATAGCCGTGTTTTATATCGTGATGGCTCTCGCTTTGGGTGGTTGCAGTTCGGTTGGGGTTCTTGTTCTGGTTGTGATTCGCTCCTAGCGTGCGGTAGCATGGAAGATGTGCAAGAATTGATTGGTCAACTCCAAAGTGAAATCAAATGGTTTGATAGTAAAAAAGAGGCTATCAAATTCTTTGAAACTCACGATTGGCAAGGTGATTATTCTTCGCACGCTGATGGGCAAAAAGAGTTTATCCGCCGTTCTCTTGAGGTTCTACACGCGGGCTAACACAACTTATGACCCCCCCCCACTCTTTCCCCCCCTTGCGGCGGAATAAATAGTTAGGCGGCAGAATGGACGAGCCGAGCAATCAAAAGGCGAAGCGAGCCAGGGGCGAAACTGGAGGCGTGACACCAAACAAGCGTAGCGCAGTTCCATTGCCTCTGCTGGTTCGGCTTGTCCGCTTTACCGCCTAACACCAGTTCCAGCCGACTCGCCTAGCCCGCTCGCGGCGAGTGACACGGCGCAAAGACTGGCGAGCGGCTGGACATTACCGTTGGGCGGCGCTACCGCCGAGGGGGAACGATGGCACAATGGGATACGGTTTTCGAGATGAAGCAAAAGAGCAGCGCGTCCGAGCCTGACCGCTGCTTGCGAGTCTGGCGTCGGCAGTGGTACCCGAACGGGCCAGCCGGCGACGGTAGGCATTCCCGTGATGGCGAATGCCTGGTGGCAGAAGGGGCAGCGGCTCAGGAGTTATATGACGCTGCGATGCGCGCCTACGAATTGAGCGCACAATGACCTGGGAGGTAGTATGACAAATCTTGAAGAAATCCTAATGAAAGCCCTGTCGGACGTTATGTATGACACCGACTATTGTTACGTTTGCAAGCATCATTATGCCAAACATGCCGAAAATTGCGCATGGGTAGCCGCCCAACAGCGTGCAGCGGAAGGGTTACGTACTATCCGGGGTCTAACACCGCTTGCTTTGCCCAAACCG
>CAYOLO010000006.1:0-20069 GCA_964404855.1 uncultured Gammaproteobacteria bacterium | reverse complement strand
GCACAGCCATTATGGCAATGATCGAGATCACAGAGACGTGGATCGCCGAACATAACGCAGTTGAACAACCATGAGTAGAAAAACGCGGCAGGCCGAAATAGAGGTAAGGCGCAAGAAGGTTGCCGCAAACCTGACAGCCGGCCTAAACTATCGCGATATGGCAGAGGCGCTCGGCGTATCGTTGGCAACGGTTGCGGGCGATGTGAAGGTGATTATCGAGCGCTGGCAAGACGAGCAGGTGTCAACCATTGGCCAGTGGGTGCAACTGGAGTCGCACCGACTCGACCGGGCACTCAACGCAATTTGGGATAAGGTGCAGGCCGGCGACTTGGGAGCCATTGACCGGGCGCTTAAAATCATGGAGCGGCGCGCCCGGTTGCTTGGGCTTGACACGCTCAGCGTCACCCGGCCGGAGGGGACAGATGGCAGGGCGATACAGATTACGATCACGCGAAAACCGGAGAGCGCAGCCAATGAACCGGTGGATTGAGCTTTACGGGGCGCAGCATGATTTTGTGGAAAGCGTCGCCAGATTTACGGGGTTCATTGGCGGCATTGGCAGCGGCAAAAGCTATGCTGGGGCGGTGAAGGCTTTGTTGTGCAGTAAAGAGCCAGGATCGCTAGGCCTGGTCATTGCGCCGTCATACCCGATGCTGCGTGACGCCACGCTGCGCACCTTCAAGCAGGTTGCCGAGGCGACAATAGCCGAGACGCACGCCAGCGAAATGCGCTTGACGCTGCGCAACGGGTCAGAGGTTTTGTTCCGCTCCGCCGACCAGCCCGACAGGCTCAGGGGGCCTAATATCCACTGGGCGTGGATTGATGAGGCGAGCCTGTGCGGGGCGGAGACATGGGATATTGTGATAGGGCGGTTGCGCGCTGACGGAAAAGCGGGGCCGTGTTGGATTACGACCACGCCGAAGGGCCGAAACTGGGTTTACAGGCGGCAGGGCCAGATGACCGTTTTTCGGGCCACAACGGCAGGTAACCCGTACCTGTCCAGGGAGTTTGTTGAGTCGCTCCATGCGGTCTATGAAGGGAAATTTGCCTTGCAGGAGTTGCAGGGCGAGTTCGTCGGGTTCGACGGCCTGATCTATGATGAGTTTGACCGGGGGCGAAACGTGAGGGCCATGCAACCCGGTTCCTGGGTGCGAGTGATCGCAGGGGTGGATGAGGGTTACACTAACCCAGCGGTGATTCTGGTTGTTGGACAGGATAGCGACGGGCGCCTACACGTCATGCACGAGTTCTACCGCCGGAGAACTCTACAATCCGATGTGGTGATGGAATCGCGGCGGCTCATGGCGGAGTACCGCGTCAGTGAGTTCGTCACCGACCCATCGGCGGCCGGCCTGATTGCTGATATGCGCAGGGCTGGGATTCCAGCGACACCGGCCCACAACGCCGTCATGGACGGCATTCAGGCTGTAAAAGCCAGGTTGGCGGCAGCGGGCGACGGGGCGCCTAGACTGACAATTGACCCGGCATGTGCAAACACGATTGGGGAGCTGGAGGGTTACGCGTGGCGAGGGGGTAAAGGCGGTCTGAGAGACGAGCCGGAAAAAACCAACGACCACGCGATGGATGCCCTACGCTACGTCGTGGCGAGGGTGGATGCGGCGACGAACGCCCATCGAGCGAGGGTGTACCAGTGATAGACATCATGCGACTCACGCCGGAGCAGGTGGAGCGGTTCATACACCTGCAGTCTATCGTGGACAGGCAGGCGATTGATCGGGAAACGCTCAGGCGCCAGAGAGAGTACTACGATGGCAATCACGAGGTTTTGCTGAGTCCACGCCAGAGGGACTTTTTGGGCCTACTCGTGGGCCAGGGTAACGATGCCAGCTATTCGTTCAACCTCATGCGCAACGTGGTGGACTCTATCAGGGAACGCCTAAGCGTGGTTGGGTTCACTGTGAACGGAGAGACGGCCGCCAGTGAATCGGACAACGCGGCGCCAGAGGAGGAACTGGCCGGCCTGCTCTGGAACTGGTGGACAGACAACGACATGGACACGTTGCAGATTGACCTCTACAGAAAAGCGTTGCGGGATGGGGTCGCATACCTGCTCGTGACGTGGGATGAGGAGCAAAACCGCCCGGCATTTTACGTACACGCTCAGGACGACGGGGCGTCCGGTATCACGACTCACCTCGACCCCGAAACGCACCTGCCTCAATATTATGCCAAGTACTGGACAACCTACGACCCGATGCGACCCGGAGCGACGGGGGAGGAGCGAAAGACGGTGTATTTGCCGGGCGAGGTACGCAAGTATCGCCGGTCTTTTGGCGGCAATTGGTACGGGTGGGAGCCGGTGCAAGACGTCGGCGACACATCATGGCCGCTACAGTGGTTGGGCGCAGACGGGCGCCCGATTGGGTTTGCGGTTTGGTCGTTTCGGGTGCCAGGGGGAAGCGAACTTAGCCCATCGGTGCTGGCGTTGCAGGACAGCATCAACGCATCAATGTTAGACCTGCTGGCCGCTGCGGCGGCGGGTGGGTTTCCCATCATGTCTATCGAGTACGGCGACAGTGTACAGGCGCCTGTACCTGCGGCGCCGGACAATGAGGAAAACGAGGGAGCTGGCATCGAGCTTGCCCCTGGGCGCCTGTTGGAGGTGTACGGTGGGCGTCTGAATCGCCTCCCGCCGTCGGATACACAGCCGATGATAGCGACGGTGTGGACGATGGTCAGCGCCCTATCTGCTGTTACGTCTGTCCCGGCGCATCGCCTGCGCCCGTTTGCCGGCGCAGAGGTTCCGAGCGGTGAGGCCCTCAAACAGCTTGAGGCGGGGCTGGTAGCGAAAGCCATTGAGCGCACCAGGGCGTTTACGGCGCCCTGGGCGGGTGTGATGACCACGGCGTACCGTCTGGCGCAGCGGTACGGTACGGGAGACCTGCCAGATATTGCGTCGCCCCGAATTCGCCCCGTGTGGGCCGACGTGAACACGCGCAATGAGGTTTTGCAATCGCAGATAGGTGCGGCACACAAAGCTATGGGTGTCCCGGATGAGATGATTTGGCAGAAAATCCTCGGCTATACGCCGGATGAGGTAGCTGCATTCCGTGTGTCTCAGCGCCGTGACCAGGCTATCCAGGTTGCGGCCATTGCGGCGAGTCTCAGGCAGGCGGCGCCGCAGAACACGCCGGCGCAGGCGGCGCCGGTACAGCCGGCCAACCCGGAGGCATTCACAGAGGTGCAACCATGAGCGAACCGATCACGATCTACTGCGTTCAGGCGCACACCTGGGCGTCTCGAAATTTTCAACCGGGTGACGCCATGACGGTTTTCGCGCCGTCGTTCGTGCGAGAGATGTTGGCTTCAGGGCGATGGGCGCTAACCGAACCTGCGCCAGCGCCGGAGGTGGTCGTAGAACCCACGGCGCCAAAGCGACGGGGCCGCCGACAGTGAACCCGCTTTTGGCCGCACTCGTGGCGGCGGGGGTCATTGACCAGGCGACGGCCGAACGGCTGAATCGCCAAATGGATGCAGAGGCGGCCAGGGCGTGGGCTGAGGCGGTGTTGGAAAACGCCCACACGGGCGCCCTGGCCGGACAGCGGGAGCGCATGATCGGCCTGTTGCGGAGAACGGAGTTTAACCCGTCGGACGCCCAATGGCATCAGTTCTGGCAGGATGAGAACAGGCACCTGTGGGATGACCTGAGCGAATCATACCTGAACGTTGCGTCAGAGCGGGCAGCGGGCCGGGCGATTATCACGGCCCAAACGTGGTCAACCTGGGACATGCTCAATCGGGAGGTTGATGAGTGGGTCAACGCCTACTACACGTCGGCCGACCTGCTGAACGTGGGGAGTGTACCCAACCTGTGCGTCACGGCCAGGGAACAGGTAGCAGAGGCGTTCCTGAGCTGGACGCGGGGAGGGCGCGACCTGGCGCCGGGGGCGGACGGCGGCCTGCCCGTGCTCATCGGGCAGCTAGAGCCAGTGTTTGGGGCAACGAGGGCAAAGCGAATTGCGGTTACGGAGACGACCAGGATTTTTGTTGAGGCAAACCGGGCGGTGAACGACGGCAACCCGGTTATCATTGGCTATCAGGTGCTCACAGCGGCCGACGAACGGGTGTGCCCAGTGTGTGGCCCGCTGCACGGCGCCCATCGTGACAAGGCGGCCAGGTTCTACAGGCACCCCACGATGGGCGACATAGCCGGCCCGCCGTTTCATGTGAACTGCAGGTGTGACGAAATTGAGGAGACATCACAGACGACGGGGATTCCGCTCAACTCGTCGTGGATGTACGAGCCGCCCCCGTCGAGAACGCCGCCGACCGCCGGCGGGGATGAGACTCGATAATGGATGTCGTAATTCGCATTGACGACGCCAGGGTGCGCGCTATGCTGACGTTGGCGCCGGAGCGCATACAGGTTGCGATGAACCGGGCCATGACCGACGCAACGGTGCTGCTCCTCAGGCGCATGAAAGAGTATCCCCCGCCACGGCCGCAGCAGCGGTACGTGAGAACAAACACACTGAAGCGGTCGTGGTCTCGCGAGGTTGTCTGGCGGGGCGCGGACGTGACGGGCCGGGTTGGCAGCAATTCCGACATGGCGCCCTATAACCGGGAGGTGCAGGACTCTGAGACACAGGGTGAGCCGTTCCGGGGCCGATGGCAAACCGTTCAATCGGTCGCGAGGGATGAACAGCAAACAATTGGCAGAATGTTTAATGAGCGAATCAGGGAGCAAATAGGGGGGTTGCGCTAGGAATGAAAATCTTGGGTACGCCCGACGGGGCGGAAAAAACACGGAGGGCAAAATGACAACAGATGTGGTAACGGCCACGGCGGCTACGGCCGCAACACCTGCGACGCCAGAGCAGTCTACTACGGCGACGCCCACCGGTCAATCGGGCGGAGCGATGGCGGCGACAGAAACAATCAGCATGACGCAAGCCGAGCTGGATGGGATAATTGCGGAGCGGCTTGAGCGAGAGCGGGCAAAATCGGCCAAACAGGCCGACGCTGCCCGGAAAATCGTCGAGGAAAGGGCGCTTGCAGAACAGGCGCAATGGAAAGAACTCGCGGAGCGGCGCGCCGCTGACCTGGACGCCCTGCAAGCCAAGGCCGAACTGGCCGAACGGCAGGGCGCTGTTATAGAGCAAATCTATAGCAACAGGCTCGCCGGCTTGCCGGCCGCGGCCCGGAGGGCCGTCGAGAGCCTGCCAGTGGACGACGTGCTCGCGCGTCTCGCCTGGCTAGACAAAAACGAGGCGCTTTTCAGGGCGTCGTCAGCGGTACCGGACATCAGCGCCACTGCTGGCGGCAGGCAGGCGGGGCCTGGACTCGGCGGCCTGGATGCCCAGCAGTTGGCGTCCAGGTATGGATTGAAGCCTGAAGCGGTTCAGGCGTATGTAAACGGAGGTTAGAATGGCAGTAACACTGCAAACTGATGCGGAGCTAATTCGCCCTCTGGAGGGGGCGATTGTCCGGCGGTTCACCGCCGGGGGTACAATCGCCGCCGGCCAGCCCGTGGCGATGCTTGCGGCGGGTACAATTGCACTGGCGGACGGAAACAGCAGCGACCCGATTCCAGACTTCGTGATCGGGTGTGCGCTGAAAAGCGTGGTTGCTGGTGATCGGGTGGACGTTGTGGTTTCTGGGCCGATTTCCAATTGCACGGCGGCGACGCCGGGCAAGCTGATTTACATCAGCGACACGGCCGGGGTCATGGACGAGACGTCAACCACGAACGGCGTTATCGGGTGGGCCGAAAGCGCGACCGTGGTTTTTGTTCGGCCTGAGAAGCCATAGGAGGGGGACACATGGCAACATACGGGCCACGCGCCCTTAGCAATCTGGTTCTCGCCCCCGGCTGGGACGGCGCAGAACTGAACACGTTCCGTACCGAGGACAACATCGGTTACGGAGAAATTCTGGCTCAGGTGACGGCGGCAATCGGTGCGTTGAACACCGAATTGGCGATGGACAATTTGTGGGCGGGCCTGGTCAGCTTCACCGACCAGCCGACTGTAGAGTATCGGCAGGGCAGCGCCAACGGGTTCGAGGAGCACACGGAGTACGGCCGGCCCGACACTTATCGGGCCGACGTAACGGGACACATGCTCCCGATAAAAATGTTTGACCGGCGACTCGGTTGGACGTGGGACTACCTGCGCAGAGCGCGTGGCGCCCAGATCGAGGCAGATGTGGCCGACGCGATCAAAGACGCACGCGACCTATGGCGGGTGCGCATCCTGACCCGGCTTCTCAAGCGGGGCGACGACACGGGCGCCGGTTGGAGGTTGGGCAGCGCCGGCGAGTCGCCCGGCTTTGCGACAACCTCCGGCTCGACGGGCGTGCCGTTCACGCCGCCGGCGTTCGGGGGTACCAGCTTCACGGCGTCGCATGAGCACTACGTCGCCATCGCCGGAGGCGCGTTTACGGCCGCTGTTTTCAGCGACGCCTATGATGAACTGCGGGAGCACGGGCACGAGCCCCCGTTTGACTTCCTCATCGGCCCTGAAGACAGGGCCACCGTAGAGGGCCTGACCGGTTTCGTCAAAACCGCCGACGCCCTGGTGAGCTACGGAACAGCTACGGCGGTTGCGAACATTCCCGCCGAGTACATCGGCACCATGAATTATTTCAGGGTGCGCGAGGTGCGAGGAGTCCCCCGTTACTGGGGCGTCGGCTACAAAAGCTACGGACTGCTGTCGCAGCGCAACCCCCTGCGCGTGCGACTGGAGAAGGGCAAGCGCGCATTGGAGTTTACGCTTGGCCCCGACCAGTTGACGGGCAGCCCACTGCATCCGGTGCAGAACCTGATGCTGTATACCGAGTTTGGCGTGGGCGTGGGTGACCGCACGGCGGCGACGCCCCGCTACGTCAACAATTCCACGTGGGCTGACGGCACCCCGACCTAAGCGACCTGCGACATAGGCCATGCCCCGACATGGCCAAAGGGGGATTGAGAATGGAAAAAGTCAGATCGGTTGACATTTACAACATTACTTGCACGTTGGCCGACACGGAGTACAGCCAGGCGCTACCGCCGAACTGCAGGTCTCTGGCCATGCAGGCACGAACGGCAGTGGACGTACGCGTAGCGTTCGTGACGGGAAAAGTTGCAACGCCGGTCGCGCCATACCTTCTGCTGAGGGCCGGTCAGCAGTTGGTGATTGACAACTTGCACCTGCCGGACGGCGCGGCCGTTTACGTCGGTACCGCATCGTCCGGGACAGTTGTCGAGATCGTCGCAGGTAGTTGGTGAGAGGAGGAGAACATGTGTTCTGGTGTTACAATTGGAGGGAACGTGAGCATACAAATCAGCGGGCCGTATGAGCCGGCCGATGGCAGCGTGACAGCGGCAAAGATCAACAGCGGGAACGCCCCTGCCGGTCATGGGCTGACGGCGGATGGCGCGGGCGGTGCGGCGTGGGAAGCAGCGGCGGGCGGGGGGCCAGGCTATTTGGTCTATGTGGCGCTAATCTCTCAAGACGGCGATCCGACGGTGCCGGTGGCGACGGTGCTGGAGAATACGCTCGGCGGGGCGGTGGTGTGGACGCGGGTAAATCCGGGCGATTACGTCGGGACATTGGCGGGAGCGTTTCCGAGTGGGAAAGTCTTTTCCCAGCCGGCTCTCTGCAATAGTCCGGGTGACAACGCATATTTTGCGAGGGTTTCACGACTCTCTGATGATACGGTCAGTTTGCGTCAAGGGAATCCGTTTTCACAAGAACTCCTCGACGGAATGACGGATGTGCCAATTGAAATTAGAGTCTATCCATAATACCGCGTGCTAAGAGGGGATTAGCATATGGAGATTCGGTGACGATCTGATGCCTGATCCGTTGGTGGTGCAGTTGGCGAATGAGTTTCGGCGGCAGTTGCAGGCGCGCGATGCGGTGCAGATGGCCGAGATGGCGCGGCGGTGGCTGCAGGTGGAACGCCGGCTGCGTGGGGAGATTAACGGGCTGGCGCAAGAGGTCTACGCCCGATGGTGGGAAGGCGGGGCGCATGGGGATCGCCGGACGCTGTTGGAGTTGGAGCGGTATCGTGCACTGTTGGCGCAGGTGCAGCGGGAGATGCAGGCGTATCAGCGGTATGCCGAAGATGCGAACTCCGTGCTCTGTGCTCCGACGCCAGACGGGATTGTGGATGCAGTGAGGCGGACAGCGGGGTTATCGGCCGAGCGGCGCCACGCGCTTATAACGGCGGGGCTGGAGACGGCGAGACGCTATCGCTGGGACTGTATCGCCGCATCGCTACGAGATGTGTACCGACAAGCAGTCGGGGAGGCAACATGAGCTATTACGGAACTGTAGCCGGTGCATCGGCCATGATTCCCACCGCCGGCACCCTGAACGAGTCGTCAATCCCCACATCGGCGCAGGTGATCACCTGGCTACAGGCAGCCAGTGTAGAGATAGACCTGGCGCTAGTGCTGGCTGGCTACACGACGCCGGTAAGCGAATCGGCCGCCGCCTACCCGATGTTTACCGACCTCGCCAATCTGTGGGCCGCGGCCAGGGCGCTACAGGCGCTCGGCCTGGACAACACCAGCGGGGCGACTGAGACTAGATCGGGTGCCATGATGGCCGAATTCTGGGAGCGCCTGAAGAACCTCACCGGGCGTGCGGCCCTGTCTAGCCTGGGGGTGCCCGTATCCACTACAGACACGACCACGGCAACTCAGCGTATCCGGTCAATCCAAATTTCTCGCGTTGACCGTCAGCACCTGACGGGCAGCAGTGAGTACACGGGGGGATAGCCGATGGCGACCGGAATCGTAGCAGCGGCGATCATGGACACACTCAGCGGTGTGTCGGTGGTTGATCAATCGAGCGTGGTGAACTATCTGCCTGCCGTTCAGACGCAAAACACATGTCTGATTATTCCGCCGATGCGACACCAGGCGGTGTACGGCTGGCGCACGCTGGGCGCCGGCGCAACTCCGCAATGGGAGTCGCACCGGTACTTCTGCGAGTTCTGGGTCAAGCACCGTGGCAGCGACAGCGACCTGGTTACGCGGGTGCGCACGGTGTTGGATGAGGTGCCCGGCCTACTCATGGCCGACCAGACGCTCGCCGGAACAGTAACAGCCATAGGCTGGACTGAGGACGGCGACAGTATTGATGTCCGGGTGCGAACGAGCGTTGACGGGGAGCTCCTGCTGGTTGGAGACGCGCGCTACCTGCGCGTTACCGTAGAGGTGCCCGTCATCGTGACTCTGTAAATTTGCGACGTGAATTGGAGGTCTAAATGGCACAACTGGGAAAGTACACCAGGTTGTTGCTCGACTCGTACCTGGTGACATCGGACACCAGCGATATTGAGTTGCGCATGACCAGGGGAGAAACGGAAACCCCGACACACGAGTCGCCTACGAAATTTTTGCTGAACGAGGCGGCCGCAGAGCTTACAATTAATGGGTACATCAGCAAACTCCCGAATGCATTTGTTCTGGAGAAACGGTTGAGTGCGATTTTTGACGACCCGGACGGGACGCACTACATGGCCCTGATACCGGACTACCGAATCGGGAGCGGGTGGGACCCTGCCTACGTAGGCACCATCCAATCGTCAAAAATGGACATCAAGGCTGTCTCAGACTCTGTGGTGACAATCAGCGGCACGATGCAGATTCGCTCCGTGTCTCGCCCCGACCTGGGCGAGACGTGGGATGACCTGAGGGCAAACTGCATTTACTACACCGAGTCGCAGGCGTTCGCCGAAATGGAAGCGGCGTTTGGCGCGTACAAGGACTTGGGGGTGGCGCCCGGCAAAAGTACCGTGACCGTGTTCACGTGGTCACGGTCGGGGTCTGACAACACCTGGTGGAACGCAGAGAAGAGCGCCACCGGTTCAGGTTCTGGCACCGCAGTTTTTCAGGATGATAACGAGATCGGAACGACGGCGGGCGTGAGCTTTGCGGTAACGTCCGACATAACGCAGCGCTATGTCAGGTTCTCGTTTCTGTCGGAGACAAACGAGACGTGCGGCGTTGCCGCATTTTTACAAACTACACCGGCCTAGGTGTAGACACGGAGGAGATTTGAGAGATGGCTGAACGCACTACGGTAACAGTTTTCAAGGTCGGGACAAACTCCGGCAACGCCGCATCGTGGACGTCCTACCTGGACGATGTCTCACTGAACAGAATCAGAAATGAGATTGACGCCAAAACGCTGGCCAGCCCGCAGGCGGTGCTGATGTCGGACGAGTCCGCCGACATCCCCGTTGGCGGCCCCTACACCAACGCCAGCGACGCAATTCTGGGGCCAATGTTCGCAGCGCCGGATACGGCGCGCTACATCGAGATCTGCCCGATCGGGTCGAGCACCGGCGACCCGAAGTACACAACCAGCTATGCCTACCTGGCAGATTATAAAATAGCTTTGCCGGCTAACGGCATTGCGAAGTGGTCGGGGACATTCCGTGTGGTGGGGGGAATGACCAGGGGCACCTACTCGTGAGGGTTTTTTGTTCTGTAGAGGGCCTAGAGAATGCCTGGGTGGATGTAACCGAGGTTGGTTGGACGTCACGCCAGCTTGAGGAGCTGCGCACGATGAACGGCGCAGATACGCTCGACATGTTGCAACGTAAACTCGTGGCGTGTGAGCTGCCTACGGTTGGGGGCGAACCGGTCACAGACCCGGCGCAGATTACGGAGCGCCTGGACGATTTCGACCTGCGGTTATTGGGCTTTTTGGGAGGGGTGCTGTACGATGCCGCCCCGATGATTAGAAGCCTGGGTTTTTTCACCGGAAGGCGGTTTTCTCCATCCTCCGGCTGAGCGAACAGCCGGGAGAGGAGGAAACCGCCGTGGTCGGTGCGGCGATTGAACAGGCAATCGCCGAGGGTGACGCCGGCCATCCGCTGGATATCCTGAGAGACGCGCAGCTCCTGCGCGTGTTCCGCTATAGCAAAAGCCTGGAGGAGATTGATCAGATGGACTACGGGCGCCTGTGTCGGGCGCTCGAGGTCAATCGGTTGACGGAGCTGGAGGGCAGGCGCCAGGTTGTGATCTCCGGGAGGGCCAAGCCGGACACGATCGCGCCGGCAGAATGGGCAGAGATTGACCAATGGGACAGAATCCTAAGCTCGTGACTGGGTGGGGCAATGGCAGATAACCGCGTCGGCATCGTCATCGAGGGCCGCAACAGGGCCGGGGCTGCCTTCAGCGAAGCCAAAGCCCAATTGGCCGGACTCGACAGTGCGGCCAAAACGGCGGCCGGCGGCATCAGCGGGATTGCTGGCGTAGTCGCCGGTGGTTTCGCTGTTTCCCAAATCATCGGGGCCGTGGGGGCGCTTGTTTCCCTCGGCGCCCAGGCTGAGCGCACGGAGGCGTCGTTCCATCGCGTAGCGGAGTCATACGGCGCCGACGCAGACAAAATGCTGTTGGCGCTGAAACGCGCCAGCGGCGGCCAGATTAGCAACAGCGAACTGATGCTGTCCGCCAACAAGGCAATGATGCTAGGCGTCACGGCTGACGCAGACCAAATGGCCGGCCTGCTACAGGTTGCGATTCAGCGCGGCCAGGCGATGGGCCGCAGCGCATCCGAGGCGTTTAACGACATCGTTATCGGCATCGGCCGCATGTCGCCGCTAATCCTAGATAACCTGGGTATCATGACCGGCGGTGAGGCGGCGTTTCAGGCGTATGCAGAAAGCATCGGGAAGACCGCCGAGCAGTTGACCGACTTTGAGCGGCGCCAGATGCTCATCAATAAAGTTTTGGCGGACGTCGGGCCGGTCGCGGCCGACGCCCAATCCAAAATCACCTCGATCGGCGCTGCGTGGGCCAACCTGCGGGGGGCAATAGGGAAGGAGGTTGTCGCCCACATGACCGTGGCAGGTCTCCCTGAATTTCTCGATGTTATGGCCGAAGCGATAGCGGCGCGGCGGCGGGTGACCGACGCATTTGCTGAGGCTGGCGTGTCTGAGATGCAGCAGGCGCTGGCGGTTGTCGGGCCAAGTGGGCAGGTATCCATGCCAGGCATCCCGGACGCTGAACTGAGACGGCAACGGGAGGCGATAGAATCGCTTTTTGTGGCGTACGATGCAGGACGAATTAGCCTCGAACAGTTCAACACGGAGTTGGAGTGGGACCTGGAGCTGCTGCGAGAGTATCAAGCGGCCCTCGCTGCTGATGAGGAGGCCATTCGCCTATTTACGGCTGGCCGAGAACTGGCAGAGGCGCAGAAAATGCGGCAGATAGAGGCGCAGGCCGGTTTCGCCCTGGCGACCGGGTTGATGCGGGGCACGGACGTTGCCGCAACACAAAAAGCCGAGCTCACCGCCCTGGCCGGTACGTATGATCTCGTCACGGGCGAGATTACTCACACGACAACCGCCATCACCTCCATGATCGGCCCAATCACCCAGGCAGCGGCCGCCATGTCCGCCTGGGATGCGGCGACAGGCGCCCTGATTCCGAACCTCGACGCCGTGTTGGCGTCCACGGAAAGCGCCATCGGGCGCGTCAGAGCGATAGGCCTAGGCGCCGTTGACGTGTTGGGTACTGGCGGGGCGATTGCGCAAATCGGAGCGTATGAGGACGCGTTGCAGAGACTGCGCGGGCAAGCCCTCGCCAACCACTGGACAGACCTCGAACTGGCGGCGGCACAGCAGGCGCTCCTCAACCAGTTCAACGACCAGATCGGCGGACTGCGCAGGGTAACGGGAGCTACGTCAACGTACAACGCCGAGCTGAGCGCCCTGCTGTCAACAGCAGAGAGGTTCATCAATGCGGGTGTCAGCAGTACGCGGGGACTGGTGAATTTTGACGACCAGGGCCTGGTCAACGGGTTCGACCCGAACGGGCCGGCGCGAGATTTTGGCCGCATGTGGGACGTTGCCGTAAACGGGTTTAACAGTCAGTGGTTGGAGCCTCTCCGGGAGAGCGGCCTGATACCAGACGACGTGATAGAGCGAGGAGAGGCGGCGCTGAGGGAATTCGCCGAGGGGAGAGCGAGGGCGTTTCAGTCTGGCGCAGACCTGGGGATGCTGGATACCGACCAGGTCGTCGCACAGGTTGAGGCCGAACTGGCGGCGCAGAGAGAACTGGAGCGCATCAAAGCCGAGGTGCTCTCGAAGCTGCGCGCCGGCGGCGTTACAGGCGGGGCGGTAACCGCAGCGGTTGACAAGGTTTTGGAGTCGGGAGCCGGGGCGGACGCAGGCGGGAGTGCGGCCGGCGAGGGATTCCAGGGCGGCTTCGTCTCAGGACTGACCGGCCTGGGTACGAAAATCACAACCGAACTGGCCCGCCAGATGGTGACGCAGGCCGCGGCACTGACGACGGCGGGCAGAGATGCCGGTGACAGGTTCGCAGCAGGATTCACCGATGGAGCGGGCGACCTCCCAATCTGGTTCATCGAGTTCCTGGCCGGGCAACTGGCGCCAGTGGTTGAGGCGCGCATCAAAGCCAGCGCCACACGCAGTCAACCACCCACGGGGGCGCAACCATGACAATTTCAGCGCCGGTGCTGGCCGGCCAAACTCTCCCCTATCCACGGACATACAAAAAGACCGCCCTGTGGCGGTCTGGCGCTACGACCACGGCCGATGGTACCGTGTCTCATGATCTGGTGAACGACGCAGTGAAATACAAATTCGAGGTGACGTGGCAGATGGCGGCATCGGCGGAAATTGGCTACATCTCGGCGGCCTATGCCGCAATGGGGGCTGGGCCGGTATCGTTCACAGACACAACAGGCGCAACCTATAGCGTCACCCGTGCGCCGGACGACACGGGCTTGGTTGTAGACTGGACAACGATTAGGGGCAACTACTACGGAAGCACCGGTATCGTTCTAATCGAGGTGTGAAATGTCCAGATTGATCGAATGGCGGTTCATGGTTGACTGGGACAGAGACGGGGAGTTTGACGACGAATCGGACAATCTGATTTCCGCCAACGGGCAGATGAGGCTCATGGCGCCCGGCGAGGCGCTGACGGGCGGCCGTGGAATGATTGATGAGGCGCAGGTTGTTCTGCGCAACGCCGACCAGCGCTACAACCCAGACTACGCAGCGGGGCCGCTATACGACCACCTCAAACACGGCGGCGGGTATCAGGTGCCCGCATTTCTGTCTGTGAGCGTCACGAACACCGGAACGAGTGAGCCCGCAACCTACCATCGCCTGATAACGGGGGTCATTACTGTTCCCAGAGACCAACCGGCCACTGTCAACGGCGGGAGCGTGGCACAGTTCATCATCCGCAGCAGGGATGAACTGCTGCGAGAGGATAAGCGCTCTACGGCCCTGCGGCAGGGCTACACAGAGTCCGAAAACATCGCCTACGCACTGACGCAGGCGGGCTTTGATGACGGGGTGGATTTTTTCACGCCAGCCGCTGCTGCCGCGCAAACTCCCCCAGTTACCCCCACAATTGACGGCGGGCTGCACACAATCCCCGCGTTCTACCTCGACGATGAGGCGGTGTTGCCGGAGCTGTGGGAGCTGGCGGCATCCTGCGGCGGGTGGTTCTACTGTGACCCCGACGGCATGTTCAACTACGCCAGCGCTACCCGGTGGTTGAACGACGACTCCCCGGCCTATTTTTTAGACCCCGGCAAGTGGACTGGCTACGGGAAGAGCTACAACGACACAGGCTTGGTCAAATCGGCGATTGTTGAACTGTCGCCGATGAACGAACTCACAGAATCGGTACTGTGGGAGGCTGACGAGGTTTTTGCCGTCGAGGCAGGCGCTACGAAGGCGATTACGGCCAAACTTCGGCAGCCGGCCGTTTCCATTTACGGCATGGTCTCGGCGGTTGACTGGCGGGCAGTAACCAGCGGCGGAACAGACATAACGAACAGCGTCACAGTCAGTCTGACGCCCTATGCTCAGCGGGTAGAGTTGGTTGTCCAGAACAACCACGGATGGCGGACTGCGTTTTTGGTGCGCCTGCAATTGCGGGGCGTCGGGCTAGATGGGCGCCCAGGGCAGCAGGTAGAGTCCACGAGCGGGCATTCGTTCTGGACGAACCGAACGCCCCGCAAACTAACGACGTCCGGCTTCTACATCCAGACCTACGCGCAAGCGAAATTTCTGGCAGATTTCCACATAAACCGTCATGAACAGCCATCCCTGTTCCACAGCATAACAGGGCTACCTGGCCGGCCGGCGATGAGGCTAGGGCACCAGGTAGCAATTTCCCTGGAGGCTGGAGTAATCACGCCATCCACGCGCTACGCCCACGTGTACGAAATCCGATGGCGACTGAGTCGTCAGGGGTTTACTCAGGACGTGGAGCTGGTGGACAGGGAGCGACTCTACGCATACGCCACGGCAAGCCCGGTTCGACCGTACTTCAAGTTGGGGGCGACGGCCCTCGGCACATCCGGGAGGTATTTTTACTGATGGCTGTCTATTTCACATCGCCGCCCGATATGGTGGACGGCCAGTATCTGAGCGCGGCGCAGATCGGGAGCTACTACAGCCAGAACACGGCTGTTGTTTGGGACTACGCCAGGGCGCCAACGATGTTGCAGAGGACGCTGCGGTGTAACTGGAACGAGTGGTTTCCCCCATACTCCGGGGGAATGGGAGAGGGCCTGTACGGCTACCACAACGCCCGTATCCGGCACAAATATAATTTTTTGCGCTACAGAATCGTCGTGACGGCGGCGGATTGGACAGGCCCGCATCCACGGGTGGCCCTGCTGCTGAACGGAGAGGTTCTCAGAGACCTGGAGCCGGATTTGCCAAGCACGGGCGGGGGGGCGGTAACGCTTGACGGGGCGGTATCCGTATCTCCCGGTGTAGCCGTGGGCCAGTTCTACGACATCCAGTTGCGCTACTCGCCGCCGGTCGAGGATTGGGCGATGGAGGGGCAGATCGAGCTGGTGCGATGGTACGAATCCGACAGCGTGACGGGCGAGACGATCGAGGGCGACACAGAGAGCATTCTAGCGTTTGTGCCCCCCAGCGATTTTTACGACGGGCAGGTCATCACGGCCGCACAGCTAAACGCGAGCATTGGCGCGAACATTGAGACCCTGTACGCGTTTGCCCGTAGGGCGGTGGGGTCGTTTTCTGTGGTCAACGAGCCGTGGCAAAAATTCGGCGACCTGACAATTGGCTACGGTCTCTACAGCCGCACCTACTATCGGCCAGATCACCACCGCCTGCCCTATCTGCGCTACGGGTTCGTCGTCGAGTGGGATTTTAGCCTGGACAATCCTCGGCTTGATTTGGTTGTGAACGGCGTAGTGCACAACCTGGCCGCCATGTTACCCGACCCGATGTCGGGCGGTTTGCAAACCGTGATGCTGGAGGGCCACATTGACATTTCCGCCCTGCCCATCGGCGATGCGTACCTGGTAGAGTTTCGGCATAGCCCACCGCTGGAGTCTGGCACCTCTGGCTCGTGGTCTGAGGCAACCGGGCATGTGGCGCTGCATTATCTGTACGAGTCCGATGCGGACGATGCCGTCACCGTGCCAACCGGCTGGACAGTCCCAACCCCACCGGAGCACCTGGATTACGTCAACGCCGCAACGTTCAACGCGATCATGCACGACCTGATCGCGATCAACGCGATCACATCGGCGCGAGTCAATCCGGCCGCGGGGGAATGGCGGTGGTGGGAAATTGACCCGCGAACCCCGCCGGGGTGGCGGGGTAACGGTCTGGTGATTCCGCACCGGGCCAGATGGTTGTGGTACGAGACGCCGCCAGAGGAGCTTGAGGACACCCGGCCTAGAATCCTGCCGATTTGGGCACAATCCACGAGCGAACAGGCGGTGACTCTGACCGAGAGTCGGGACGGGATGACAAAATTCGATCTCGACCAGGTGCCCTGGTTGGCGCCGGGGATGCTCTATCGGCTACTCGATGTGGCGTTTGCGCTGGAGGACGACGACTAAATGCCAAAGCGCAGATTGTTGCAGGCGCGCGAGGTTGCATGGCAATCACCCTCAGTCGCCACGGCGGGCAGGGGGAACACCGGCGGCACATCCGGAACCACGCAAACGGCAGGTTGGGGGGCACAAGCCCCCGCTTCTGCAATCATCGTTGTTCCGATGGGTACGCTCACTGCAAATAATGTGCAGCGGGCGCTTGAGGACTTGGCCGATGGCAAGCTGGAATTGGCAGGCGGGGCCATGACAGGTGCCCTGCTGTTGTGGTCTGACCCGACAGCAGACAACGAGGCGGCAACAAAAAGCTACGTTGACCGGGGCATTCAGGGTCTCGATGTGCGCAACGCCGCTAACGTAACAATCCTGCGGGCGAGTTCGGTGGATAACATCGCCGAGTTTGGCCCGTCCACTATCCCCCACATCGAGTATGACGGCGCTCAGGTACTGGTTGCTGGAAGCCCTGTGGCGCCCGTGCTGAGGGCGAGCGCAACCTGGGCGCCTGGAACCATTGGCGACGGCGATGTGGCGACCACGACAATCACCGTTACTGGCGCGACCACGGCAGACCCTGCTGTGGCGGCCCACACGGAACTAGGCGGAGACCAGATCATAATTTCCGCCTACGTCCAGGGCGCAAACACGGTGCGGGTCGTGATTCTCAATAAATCGGGGGCTTCGCTGTCAATTGGAAGCGGAACACTCCACGTGACCGTGTTCAGGAATCCGTGATGGGGGGCTTATGTCAGCAACAAAGAGATTGACACAGGCGGCCGCGGCTGCATCTTTCGTCATGGCGCTTGCAGTTTTGGCGGTTGTTCTATCAACCTGTGGCGGGCCGGGGCCAACGCCGCCACAGGTGCGCGACATCGAGGTACCAGAGGGTGTCCTGGGGCCGGGCGGAAACAAAATCGTTCGGCGTGACTCATACTGGAATTCGTATCAGGAGTTAAACGTCGGGGGGTTTAAGCCCGGCGCGCACATTGATATGGTGTGGAACGCGTTTAACCCATCCGACGGCGTTTACAACTGGACTGTACTCGACGGCGCCATGCAAACGTTGCAATCTCAGACTGTCACGCTGACCAGTGGGCAGGTTGTGAGCCGGCCGGTCTACCTGTCTGCGCCCCAGTTCTGGTTTGACTGTACCGTGGGCGACAACTACGTGCCCGACTTCGTGGGCAGCGGCTACATCGTGAACCAGATGGATATACCCGGTATGGACAAAACGAATTTCAGACTGAAGTACCGGGCGGCCGTTTTGGCGTTGGCTGAGCACATCCGGGCCATGCCGTGGAAAAATCAGATCGCTGGAATTTTCATGTCCAGCGGGTTCTACGGTGAGACGAAGCTAGAGATCACCGGGTGCGGCGATCGCAACGTCACGACTGCACAGATCGTGGCGGCCGGCCTGACAGAGGCTGAGTACGATACGTTCGTACAGACGGCGATTGATAATTTTCATCTGGCGTTTGCCGACAAACCCGTGTATCTGCTGTTCGCTCCAGCGCCGGCGGATTACATGAGGTGTAGTTGGGAAACAAAACTGCTCGGCCTGACCACGCCGGGCGGCCTACCGAACCGCCACATTGGAATTGGGTTTAACGGTATGAAACACGATGTACCGGCGTCGGTACCTACCCGTGGGCCTGGGACTCCAGAGTACAGCGGCGAGGGGTGCGGGTCATTCGATGTGATGCGCCGGGTGCGAAACGTGTTACCGATCAAGCTGGAGCCGGCCGGCTCGTTTTTTGAGAACGGCGGTACCCCGTACCCGTATCGAGTCGTGTGGGAGTACTGGTCGTGGCTCATGGCCGTGGGCGGTTTCAGCGCCGACTCGGTTGACGTGCAGGACGAGTGGTTGTGCCAGAATGCCCCGTGGGGCGGGGAATGTCCAGCGAACCCGACGCCAGAGATTGCACTGATAAACACGCAGTACAGCTTCCCTGTCACGTTCACGACCTGGATTGAACGACAATTGGGAAAAACCGAGACGAACAGCCGTGACCTGTGGGTAGTGTTTCGTGATACGGAGTTCCCAAGCGGGGCGGTTGGCGTTGACGGTGCACCAGCGGGCGGAATCTATGCCGAGGGGTACCTCGGCAACTACTCGCACTACCTGACGGAGACCAGCGGCGGTATCGCCTATCGGTGCATGGTACGTGGGATGCCCGGTTGTCAGGATAGCACGTTGCCGGGATATGTGGCGGCGCCGACCCCCTACACTTCAAACATCTACAGCCGATGGGCCGGGCAGATGACCGGTTCTACCCTGACACTGGCCATCAGCAACACTCTCTGGTACTACGGCCAGACGCTGCCCAACGTCACGGTCAGGATTCTGTACCTCGACGACGGGGCAGATGATTTCACCGTCAAAATTCCGATCAACTCGTCTGGCGGCACGACGACGCAGACGGTAAACAGGATTTTGGGGAGTCCAGTTACCTGGAACATGTGGACGTGGACGGGGACGATGTACGTCACAAACGCCCTGGGCGGGGCGACTCACGCGATCGAAATCGGCTACAGCGGCGGAAGTCCACGCCCCACATTCCACATGATGTGGATTGACACGAACTCGGCGCTGCCCGCTGACACAGCCACGCCGACAGGAACGGCTGCACCAGCACTGACGGCCACGCCAACGAGAACAGTCACCGCTACACCAACCGTGACCCCTGGCGGCCCAACAGCGACGCCAACCTGGACACCCGGTGGGCCAACGGCGACGCCAACCAGGACGCCAACCAGAACCGCTACACCGGGCGGGGCAACGGCTACCCCTACACGCACGCCGACCTGGACACCCGGTGGGCCAACGGCGACGCCAACCAAAACCTTAACACCTACACCAGCAAACACTGCGACGCCCACGGCAACGGCGACCCCTGCTGGTTCGACGCCGGCCGCGGCGACAATCCGGTTTTCTGAGGTTAGCACGGACTGCACCCACGATTGGTACCCAACCGGTGCGGCGTCGTGTGCAGACGACTCGTTCGTCGAGATGATGGGGATTGCGATCACCCTCAACCTGAACGGATTCGATGTGGTACTGAAATCCGCCGGCGGGGCTGAGATTGGGCGGGTAACTCTCGCAGAAACGGCCACAACCTACTACGTAGTGTGGGCGCACCAGTTCGGCGTCGCCATACCGACCACGGGCAGTGTTGAACTGCGGGATGCTGACGGAACCCTGATTGTCAGTAGGTCATGGTCGAGCGTGACCGGGAGTAG
>CAYOLO010000005.1:14028-20662 GCA_964404855.1 uncultured Gammaproteobacteria bacterium | reverse complement strand
AACGACCTTGAGGCTACGGTGCTGCTGAAATTGACTGACCGGGTGGACTGATGACGCCCGTCTGGACAACGGCTTGCCCGGACTGGGAACAGCGGATTGTTGAAGGGCAGTCGCTGGTCCCGTGTGGGCCGTTGTACCCGCAGCAAGCCGCGGCCGACATGGAGGTGTTCAATGCATTCCGCGTGGTTGACGTCGCAGGCGCTCCTACCGTTGGGGAGATCGCTCGCCCGTGGATTAGCGAATTCGCGTCTGCGTTCTTCGGTTCGTACAACCCGGAAGACGGCAAGCGGTCAATCCGCACGTTCTTCTTGAAGGTGCCGAAGAAGAACTGGAAGTCGGGTATTGCGTCCTTCCTCATGGGCACATTGCTCATTCGAAACTGGCGCGAGTCGGGAGAGTTCGGAATCATCGCCCCGACGACCGAGGTTGCGAACAACGCATTCGGCCCGCTCAAGCATGCAATTCGCAAGGACGAGGAACTATCAGACCTGCTTCACGTTCAGGACCACATTCGCACGATCACGAATCGCTCCACGAAGGCTACGCTGCAAGTTGTCGCGGCCGAGAGTGACACGGTGAGCGGCAAGAAGTTCATCGTCACGCTGGTGGAAGAACTGTGGCAGTTCGGCAAGCGGGCAAATGCAGACGGCATGTTGATGGAAGCGACAGGCGGTATGGCCAGTCGTGACGAAGGTGCTGTGATCTACATCACCACCGAGTCTGACGATGCTCCCGCTGGTGTCTACCTGTCAAAGAACCTGTACGCACGAAAGGTGCGTGACGGAGAGGTCAACGACCCGTCATTCATGCCGGTGCTGTACGAATGGCCGACAAGCATGCTGCGCGAAAAGGCGTTCATGGATGTCGACAACGCGCATCTCGTCAATCCGAACTTCGGTGCGTCCGTCAGTTCCGAATGGATGCGAACGAACTTCGCCGAAAAGCGGGCTGAAGGTGATCGCGCGTTTCAGGTCTTCTTGGCCAAGCATCTCAACGTCGAGATCGGCCTCACGATGCGCAGCGACCGCTGGGTTGGAGCCGACTTTTGGGAACAGGCCGCAATCCCGCTGTCTCTCGATGACCTGCTTCAACGTAGCGAAGTTGTCACGGCAGGCGTTGACGGCGGCGGGCTCGACGACCTGTTGGGCTTGACGCTGATTGGCCGCGAGCGCAGTACCCGCAAGTGGCTGGTCTGGAGCAAAGCATGGGCGCACGAGATCGTGCTGACCCGTCGCAAGGAGATCGCCCCGAGGCTGCGCGACTTCGAGAAGGACGGCAACCTTGTGATCGTCGCGCGGCCGGGCGAAGACATTGTTCAGGTGGCCGACATCCTGTGCCAAGTGCGCGACTACGGCGTGCTGCCGGAGCGCAATGCGATTGGCGTCGACCGGCACGGTATCGGTGCGTTGATCTCCGAGCTTGAGAGCCCTGGGCGTGATTTCGTAGCCGATCAGATCCAGGGTATCCCGCAGGGGTATCAACTGATGGGTGCGATCAAGGACACCGAACGCATGCTCGCGGGTGGCGATATGCTGCACGCCGATACCCCGCTGATGAACTGGTGTGTGGGTAACGCACGGGTCGAACAGAAGGGCAACGCAATCCTCATCACGAAGGCGATCAGCGGAAGTGCGAAAATAGACCCGCTGATGGCTTTGTTCGATGCCGCGGCATTGATGGCTCTGAATCCAGAAGGGCTTGGCGCCTCATTCTGGGAAACCAACTTGGCAGCAGCATGAGCATGTTGAAAAGCAAGATGAAGGAGGCGGCAACGCGAGTTGTCGGCTCGCTGCCTGACGTTGCTGTTCTGCTCGGCGCGGGCCTCGTCTCATACGGTGCCCACATGATCTATGCCCCTGCCGGCTTCATCGTCGGTGGCATCTTCATGATGCTCGGCGGCATCTTTGTCGCTAGGAGTGCTTCGTAATGGGTTTCCTGTCACGCGCCTTCTCGCAGCGAAAAGCGTTGACCACGTATGACGTGTTCAAGGACTTCATCAATCCTCGAACGTCAGCGAGCGGCAAGACTGTATCGACGACGACAGCCATCGAGGTTGCTGCCGTCTTCGCTTGCCTGCGCGTGCGTGCAAACGGCATGGCCCAAGTGCCGCTGAAGTTGATGCGCGAGAGTGCTGACGGAAAGACCCGCACGCCGGCAAAAGAGCACCCGCTTTACAACCTGCTGAAGAACCGGCCGAACGACTGGCAGACCAGTTTCGAGTACCGTGAAATGCTGTCATTTCACCTCGATCTCTGCGGCAATCACTACTCGTTCATCAATCGTTCGAACCGGGCAGGGATCATGGAATTGATTCCGTTCGAGCCGAGCAGCGTGAGGGTGAAGCGGGCGGACGACTTCACGCTCTCCTACGACGTGCGAGCCGAGAACGGCAGCACACAGAACTTCCCGGCCAAGGCCATCTGGCATGTGCGAGGCCCGTCGTGGAACTCGTGGATGGGCCTTGAGGCCGTGCAGATCGCCCGCGAGGCGATCGGCTTGTCCATGGCGATCGAGGAACAGCAGGCACGCACCCAGCGCAACGGTGTCCGCGCACCAGGCATCTATTCGGTCGACGGGTCACTCTCGCCTGTGCAGTACAAGCACCTGAAGGCGTGGATTGACGAGAACATCGGCGGCCCGGAGAACGCCGGCAAGCCCATGCTGCTTGATCGAGCCGCCAAGTGGACCAGCACGTCAATGACGAGCGTGGATGCGGAGACGCTGGACACACGCAGGTTTCAGGTCGAGGAAATCTGCAGGCATTTCGGCGTCAACCCGATCATGGTTTTCGCCGAGTCCAAGAACACCACCTATGCGTCTGCCGAGCAGATGTTCCTCTCCCATGTGGTGCACACGCTGGCGCCGACCTACATGCGTCTCGAACAGTCAATCGACGCGAATCTGCTGACCGAGCGCGACCGCGAATCCGGCCTCTATGCGTGCTTCGTTGATGAGGGCTTGCTGCGAGGCTCGATGAAGGACAAGAAAGACACCCTGCTGGGCTACACGAACGGCGGAATCATCACTGCCAACGAAGCTCGGGCAAAATTGGACCTGAATCCAGATCCCGATCCCGCATCAGACAAGTTGCGCATTCCCGCGAACATCGTAGGCAGCGTGCCCGAGGTGGACGAAGGAACGGAAGATCCAACTGACCCGGAATCGCAAGAATCGTCGGACGACAATGAAGGAGTTACCGAATGAACCCGCTGAAGACCATCTCTAAGTCCGACACCGAATTGAGGGTCGGGAATTACATGATCCTTTTCGGCGGGCGCGACCTGGCCGGTGAGTATTTCACCAAGAACACGCGGTTCGACAGCAACTACACCGAACTCGGCATGCTGTACGAGGACTTCGAGCACGGCATGGACCCCGAGGACAGCGGCAACGATCACAACAACGTGCTCGGCATTGCCGATTGGAAGTCGGCCCGCGTGGATGACATCGGCATCTTCGTCGAACGTGTCCTCAATCGCCGTGCCGACTACATGCAGTATCTGATGCCGCTGTTGGAAATGGGTGTCATGGGCACGTCCAGTGAAGCGGTGTCGGGCAAGGTGCGCAAAAAGAGCGGCGGTGAAATCGTAGAATGGCCGCTGATGCGCGATTCGCTGACCGTCACCCCGATGGAACCGCGAATGGTCACGTCGAATGTACTCACGTCAGTCAAGGCATTGGTTGACGTGTTCCCCAACTCCAAGTCGCTCAATCTGATTGCGCGACGTGCGGAGAACGGGAACAGCAAGGCCATGATCGAGGCGATCGGATCGCTGAGTGACGTGGAAGACTACCTGCGAGACGCAGGCGGTCTCAGCCGAACCGAGGCGAAAGCCCTGGTCGCGCAAGTGAAGAACCTCGGTCGGCGAGATGCCGTTGGGGGTGATGTGCAACTCATTGCCGACGCGCTCAGTCGTCGAGGCGCCATCCTGAAGCAGCGCGAGGCTGACGAAGGACTGAACCGCATTGCCGCTGCCCTGAAAAGCCGCGGTGCGATCCTGACCGCGTAACTCAATTCAACCAACGAAGGAACGAAAATGGAACTCAAGGACATCGCAACCCTGATTGAAGATCAGGGCCGGGCGTGGGACGCCTTCAAGAACGCCAACGACGAACGTCTGAAGGCGATTGAGTCGAAGGGCTACGCGCCTGCCGACCTGACCGAGAAGGTCGCCAAGATCAACGCCGACCTCGCCGACATCGGCAAGCAGATGACGGAGATCGAGAAGAAGGCGAGCCGCCCGCGTGCGGGCGACAAGCAGGACGAGACGCCGGAGCAGGCCGAGTACCGCAAGGCGTTCGGTGCCTACATCCGCACGGGCGAAGGCGACTCGCACTCGCTGAAGCAGGCCGGGCGCAAGGCGATGAACTCCACGTCGGACCCTGACGGCGGCTACCTGATCCTGCCCGAGATGGACATGGCGATCGACCGCGTTGTCGGCACGATCGGCGCGATGGCCCGCTTGGCGGACACCATCACCATCGGCACGCAGAAGTGGCAGAAGCTGGTCAAGACCTCCGGCATGGCCATGACCCGCGTTGCCAACGGCGGGACTGCCGGGGAGACGACCGAGCCGCGCTACTCGCAGGTCGAGATCGAGGTGTTCCCGGCCGAAGTCGAGCCGTGGGTGCACAACGAGACGCTTGCCGACTCGCGGATCAACCTCGAAGCCGACCTGGCCGAAGAGGCTGCAATCGGGTTCGCAGAAGGCGCCAACGCCGAGTTCATCACCGGCAACGGCGTGGGCAAGGCTCGCGGCATCACGGCGTACAACAACGTGGCGAATGCGTCCTATGCTTGGGGGTCGGTTGGCTACATCCGTTCGGGCAAGTCGGGTGCGTTCATGTCGGTGGCTCCGTCCGATCGCGTCATCAACCTGCAGCACGCGCTCAAGGCCCAGTACCGGCCCGGCGCGGTGTGGCTGACGAACGACTCGACTCTGGCGGTCATGCGGCAGATGAAGGACGGCAGCGGCAGCTACTACCTGTGGCAGCCGGACCCCGCTGCGGCGTTTGGCGGTCGCTTCCTGGGCTCGCCTGTGGAAGTGGACGACAACATGCCCGCGCTGGCCGCCGCCTCGTACTCGCTGGCCTACGGCAACTTCAAGCGTGCCTACAAGATCGTCAACCGCGCCGGCACCACGCTGATCCGCGACAACCTGACGACCAAGGGGCAGACGAAGTTCAACTTCCGTCGTCGCTTCGGCGGCGGGATCGTGAACTTCGAAGCCGTCAAGCTCATGGCGTTCGTGACCGGCACCTGATCGTCAACCACGGAAGGCCGGTCTTCGGGCCGGCGCTCTCATCAGCAATTTGAAAGGAATCAATCGTGAACGATCTGCACAACAACACTCGCGTGGTGACGGCAATCGTCCCTGCTGCGATCGGCGCCAACGGCACGAAGACCGGCCTGGTGGTCGATCGTCAGGGGTACGGCGGCGTTGAATGGGTGGTCAGCTACGGGTCTGTGACGACCACGGGCACCGTCGTGACGGTGGTGGCATTCGAAGGCGACGTCACTGGCACCTTGACGAGCATTGCGGACACTGCACTGCTTGGTACTGAGGCCCTGGCCAGCCTGGCGGCTGGTGCGCGCGTGGCCGGCACTGGCAAGGAGGTGGTCAAGCGCCTCGGGTACGTCGGCAACAAGCGGTACGTCCGCCTGAACGTGGTGCAAACCGGGGTCACGTCGGTTGGTGTCGTCGGGGCGGCTGCCGTCCTGCACAAGCCGTCCGTCGGACCCACGGCGAACCCGTAATCGGGCACAAGGAATAGGTCGGGTGCTCACCCACTCGGCGCCGTGCGACTCGGCACCCAATCGACAATTCGGTGAGGAATTGGAAAGCAACATGAAGCACGGAGAACGACAAGTTTCGCCAACGATCGACGGCATCCGAAAGGATCACGTCGACAGGTACAAGTTCGTTGCGAAACGACTCGAAAAGGGCAGCAAGGTCATCGACTTTGCCTGCGGCATCGGCTATGGCACACGCATCATGGCGACTGCTGGCGCGACCGCGCACGGCTTCGACGTGGACCCCGAAGCTATCGAGTACGCCAAGAACCACTACATCTGGCACAACACCGAGTTCGCAGTCAAGGACGGCTGCGCACCTGGCGAGTTGGGCACCTACGACGCGGCGGTCTGCTTCGAAACGATCGAGCACATCGAAGACCCGCGTCCGCTGCTGAAGGCGCTGCGCGCAGCCGCTCCGGTGCTGTACTGCAGCGTACCGAATGAAGAGGTGATGCCGTTCGAGCCTGAACCCGGCATCACGACGGCCTTCCACTATCGCCATTACACCAAGTTCGAGTTCGCTTCGTTGTTGCGCGAATGCGGTTGGCTGGTCGAAGAATGGCACGGGCAAGAAGGGCAAGAGTCCGACGTCGAGTCGGACATGCGAGGACGCACGCTGATCGCGGTGTGCACGCACGGCGAGATCGAGGAAGAAGGACCGAAGGGCAAGCATGTCGCCATTCTCGGGCTCGGCCCGAGCGTCGATCAGTACCTCGATGTCGTGAAGAGGCAAGGTGGCCGTTCGAAGTTCTGCGATGAGGTCTGGGCGATCAACGCGCTCGGCAACGTATTCGATTGCGATCTCGTCTTCCACATGGATGACGTTCGAATCCAGGA
>CAYOLO010000005.1:10993-13928 GCA_964404855.1 uncultured Gammaproteobacteria bacterium | reverse complement strand
CGCTGATGGACGCGAACACCAGTCGCGCGGCCAGGCTGTACGGCTACGACACCCTCGACGTGCAGTTCAACATGGAAGAGGACGGCACCTTGCGACTTGGGTTCGAACCTCGTGCCACGTTGCCGACTGCGGCCGAGATCGAGAAGAACTACGACCACTCTGCGCCGATTTCACAGCAACACCTCGGCCCGAAGGAAACAGCATGAAGAAGTTCAAAGTCCTTCTCGATTTCCTCGGTTCGCAGGACGGGATGTCCGTGACCGAATTCAAGGCCGGCGAGATCGCTGAAATCAGCGATCACCTCGCGCCGCACATCGGCGACTGGGCCGAGGAAGTCACGGAGACGCCTGTTGCTGTTGCAGAAGACCCAAGCGAGGCGCAACCGAGCGCACCGTCAGGTCGGCCGCAGATCAAAGCCAAGCGGGACGCACGATGAACCTGGAACGCATCGTTCTTCCGGCAGCACTGCCGATGGACATTGCTGCTGCCCGGTCGCAGGTCAGGCAGGACTCGTCGCTTGACGACGCAGACCTGGACGCCTTCATCCGGGCTGCCCGCATGTTCGCGGAAACGGAGTGCCGGCGCACGCTGATCGCCACGCGCTACCGGATGACGCTCGATGCTTTCCCTGACACCGAACTCGAACTGCCGTTCGGCCCGGTGCTCGCCGTTCGGTCGATCGCCTACATCGACGACGACGACGTTTGGCAGACCGTCAGCGCCAGCACCTACGTGGTTGCGCTCGGGCCGGTCTGCCGCATCACGCTGGCCAGCGGTGAATCGTGGCCGACGCCGGCTGACCGCATTGCGTGCGTCCGCATCACCTACGACGCGGGAGATGCCGCTGCCGTGACTGTCGTCGCTGCAACCGACGTGTTCGCCGTCAAGGGTGGCATGTGGTCCACCCTCACTGTCAACGATGTCGTAAGAATCGCCAACAGCGGCGGCGTGCTCCCGTCACCCCTCGTGGCTGACACCGATTACTACGTTCAGTCCGTTCCATCGGCGACCACGTTCAAGTTGTCTGAAACCGAGGGTGGCGCTGCGATCGACATTACCGACGCCGGCACGGGGACTCACTACATCGGCGCCGTGCCGGATGACGTGATCTCGTGGATGCGCCTGCGGATCGGCGGACTCTACGAGACCCGAGAGGACGCCTCGACGGCGCCCGGACAGCAGATGTTGGCTCTACCCTACGTCGATCGGCTTTTGGACGGCGCCAAGCTGTATTAAACATGCGTGCAGGCCAACTCCGATCACAGGTGTCCATCGAGCGGCGTGGAACGTCGCGCGACACATGGGGCCAGGAGGTCGAGCGTTGGCTTCCGTTTGCGATCTGCCGTGCTGACGTTCGGTTTCCGAGCGGCATGGGCACCATCAATGCCGAACGGATGGAAGGCGACCGCGAGGTAGGTGTCGTCCAATGTAGCGTTCGCATTCGCTGGCGCAACGACATCACAACCGAGATGCGGGTCAGGGTCGACGTGGAGGGGACGCCCGACTACTTCGACATCAAGCAGATCCTGCCGGACATCGCACATCGGAAGTTCGTCGATCTGGTCTGCACGATGGGCACACACCTGGAGTAGCACATGGGCACCGACGTTGCTGAAGCCGCGGATCGAGGCCAGGGCGCATTCAGCAGCCGTGTTCAGACGTTCAGTCGTGATACCCGCTATGCGTCCGTCAAGTCGAGCATGAGTGCGATGCTCGAACGACTCGCGTCAGCCGAGAACGTCACCCACGTTCTGCGTTCCGCCGCACACGCGGGCGCCATTGAGATCTACAACGAACTGCAGGCCAAGGTACCTGTCCACAAAGGCGTTTTGAAGGCGTCCTTGTTCCGCTGGTTCGACAAGAAGCGTTCGATGGCAACCAAGCAGATCTATCTCGTCGGGCCGAACAAGGGCGAGGCTCGCCATTGGGCGAACGTGGAGTTCGGTCATTGGCGATACAACCGACCGATGGGTAAAGGTCGGTGGATGAAAAGCAAGCTCGCCAAAGGCGCGGCGGGCGGCAAGACGAAGAACACCAAGGGGCAATGGCACGGCGGCCGTGGCGCATTGGATTCCCCGAAATGGGTTCCGCCTCATCCCTATTTGCGTCCGGCGTGGGAAGCGAAGAAAGGCGTTGTCGTTGCGGTAATGAGGAAGCGTGCCGGCGTGCGCATTCGTGAAGTCATGGCGGGCAAACTATGAGCATGGAAGAAGACTTCGCAACGCTCGTCGAGCCGTTGCTCGCGGGTGGCTTTTGGCCTGACGTTGCCGACATCGACGCCGACCTTCCCTATGGAACTTACAATCAGGTTGGTGGGCAAACTGTAGACCCCATCGACGGATCTGCTCCGGGCCTTTGGTCGGCTCGAATTCAGATCAACGTGTGGGCGATTACGAGAAAGCAAGCGAACGAAAAGATGAGAGCGATCGAAACGGCAATACGGGCAAGCCCGTTCAATGCCAGGCCGATCGGGGCATTGCGGGTTGACTTCAATGAGGTGACGAAGGCCCGCGGTGCAATGCAAGACTTTGAAGTGTGGTGGAACGAATGAACCAATTCACGAGATGCGTCTGTGACGTGTCTCTCAAGCTCAGGTCAGGCCCGCAAGGGAATGGCCGAGATTGCCCGGCAAGGGCGCAACAAATGCCGTCAATACGCGGCGTCATCTGAAAGGGCACATCATGGCTTACTCGACCCCGGCCGGCACCAAGTTTTACGTGTCGTCCACCTTCGCTGCGGTGAAGACCGCAACCAACGTGACCAACGCGAACCCCGCCGTGGTCACGAGTGCATCGCACGGCTACGTTGACGGAAACGAAGTTCTCATTTCGAGCGCGTGGGAGGAAATCAGCGACATGGTGGTCACGGTCAATCAAACGGACGTCAACACGTTCGAACTGATGAATGTGAACACCACCAGCACCACGCTGCACGT
>CAYOLO010000005.1:0-10893 GCA_964404855.1 uncultured Gammaproteobacteria bacterium | reverse complement strand
GACGCGAACTTCTTCGCGCTCGGCCGCACGATCAGCTACGCCTGATCGACACCGCGCAGGCCGGCGACAGACCGGCCGCGCGCCTTCGGGCATTGCCCGTTTCCAAGCGAAGGATGGCACTCATGCAAGCACTCAACCTCCTTTCGGCGCTGCCGTGATCGGTTGCCTTCCTTCGCAGGGGCCACCCATCTTCGGATGGGTCTTTTTCTACCCGTTCAACTGAAGGAAAGCCAACATGGCCAGCAAGAAACTCGTCATTGACCTCGACCCGCAAGGTCCGATCACGTTCACCCGAGCAATCAAGATCCCGACCTGGGACGGCAAGCCGTTGACGGTCGAGTTCGACTTCATGTTCCGCGATCGCGTGGCGATGGCCGAACTGCTGCAGAAGTGGGACGCACAGGTCGAGAAGTCGCGCGAGCAGGTCAAGGCCCTTGTCGACGCGCAGATCATCGGCGAGCCCGCTGTCGGGCAAGAGCGGCCCGACCTGAAGGCGGCCACGATCGAAGGCATTGCATCCGACGTCGACACCATGATGGACTTCATCGTCGGCTGGCAGTTGTCGGCCGAGTTCACTCGTGAGAACCTGTCCAAGTTCATCACCCGGTATCCCGGCGCCCCGCTCACGCTCGTGCGGGACTACCGCGAGGGAATGACACAAGGCCGCCTGGGAAACTGAGGGAGATCGGCGCTGCGCTGCATAAACGCGGCCCCAGCGACGATGATCTCAAAGCTCTACAGGAATGGGGGTTCGACAGTGAGGACTTTGCTGATGAACCCGTCCCGGTGTGGCCGCCCAACAGGACGGCCACGCTTGTTTTCCTCGCAATGGGAACCCAATGGCGAACGGGGGCGATGGGGGCGACTGGTTTAGACTATGGGGCATTGGATGAGGTTTGGAAACGCCTGAAAATCCCGAAGAAGAAGCGCGATGTTGCGTTCTCCGATCTTCGAGTAATTGAGGCCGGAGCACTGAATGAAATGCACAAGCCCAAGGATTGACTCGAATGGCAAATGAAGAAAACATTGCTGCTGGCGTATTCGAGTTACGGGCTGAGGCAGGTCAGTTCAGTGCGGTTGTCGGCAATGCCACTGAGATTGCCCAGCGGTTCGAACGAGTTGTCCTCGAATCGTTCAACAAGGCCGGCAAGGCTGCGTCCGACACGTCTGCTGTCGAGTCGAGTGCCAAGCGTTACGTCAGTGCTCTCGAACGCGAGGCGTTGGCGCTTGAGCGCAAGACCGTTGCGCTGGTGTCGACTCTTGCCGAACAGCGGCGGGCGGAAGCGGCGGGCAGGGGGCAGAGTGCCGAAGCCGAAGCCGTCATTGCGAAGATCGACAGGGCCGAGAAGTCCTACAAGAGCCTGTCCGACACGCTGCGCCAAGTCGCCAACATCAACGCCTTTGGTGAATTGCTCACCAAGTCGGAAGCACTCGGCCAAGTCGGCAAGAACATCGACGGCATCGCGGCTGCACTCGAACGACTTGAAGGTGAAGAGCGACAACTCGGACAGACCCGCGTGTTCGAGGCGCGCGTTGCCGAAGCCGCGAAGCTCGGCATGGCCGAGCAGTACATCGAACGCTACAAGCAAGCCGGTCAGAACATGGCGGCTGCCGAGAAGGCGTTCGCTGCCGACACCTCGTTCATCGACAGCCTGCAGCGTCGCGCCAATGCGATCAACAAGACGCAATCCGAACTGCTGGAACTCGAAGCGGCGCAACGCGGACTGACCGCGCAAGCGGCACCCCACATCGCGGCACTGCGGGCTCAAGAGAAGGCCCTTGGCATCTACAGTGCAGGTGCCCGCGATGCGCGCGTGCAGACGAACCAGATGCGCACGGCACTGTCGCAACTGCCGATGCAGTTCACCGACATCTTCACGTCGCTGGCCGGTGGCCAGAACCCGCTGTTGGTGCTGATCCAGCAGGGCGGCCAGATCAAGGACTCGTTCGGTGGGATTGGCCCGGCACTGCGCGGGATGGCCGGTGCCATTGCTTCAGCATTCACGCCTGTTCGCGTGCTGATCGGTGGTGCACTGGCCGTTGTCGGCGCGTTCACCGCAGGCGTTGTTGCCGGCGAGAAGGAGATGACCGCGTACCGTGTTGCCTTGTCGTTGACGGGCAATGCGGCCGGCGCTACAGCAGGTCAACTGCAGAGTGCGGCTGAAGCCGTGTCGCGTGTTGTTGGCACGCAAGGCAAGGCTGCAGAGGCTATCGCGGCACTGGCCGCCACCGGGCGCGTGGCCGCTGCAGATCTCGACAAACTCGCCGAAGCCGCGATCAGGCTTGAGCGCGAGGGTGGGCCTGCAGTCAAAGATACCGTCGCTGCTTTCGCGGAACTCGGCAAGGCCCCGACCGCAGGCGCGCTGAAACTCAACGAGTCGACACGGTTCCTTACCGTCAGCGTGCTTGAGCAGATCAAGGCGCTTGAGGAACAAGGTCGAGCAACTGAAGCTGCACGACTGGCGCAGAGGGCCTACGCCGACGAGAGCATTGCACGCACGAAGCAACTTGAACAGCAACTCGGTTCGCTCGAAAAGGCTGCGCGCGGAGTCACGACGTTCTTCAAAGAGATGTGGGACGCCGTGCTCGATGTTGGCCGGCAGGAGACTCCGGCGAAACGCATCGAAGGCATCACGAAGGCTCTGGAAGCCAACGCTCGGCGCACAGACCGTTCCGACAGTTTCGGCCCGTCCGGTGTGCGTGAAGGCGGTGATGCCCAACGATCACGATTGCTCGATGAACTGAAGGCGGCCAATCGCGCCATCCTCAATGACTTCGAGCGCACCGGCAAGGCTGCGGCAAATATCGTTGACGATGCTTACGTCAAGGCTGCCGCGTCAGTCAAGAAGTGGGGCGATGAGTCACAGACGTCCACGCAAAAGGCCGAGAAGGCGTTGAAGGAATTCCGCCGCGAGGTTGAGACGGTCAACGCCAAGCGTGTCGCTGATGGTTTGCAGCCACTGAGCAAGGCAGAGATTCAAAGGTCAGAACAAGCACTCATTGAGTCCTTCAACAAGGGCAACAAGGCAATCAAGGAACGCGACAGTGTTCTTGAGGCTGCCCGCGCAGAGGCAAAGCGATGGGCTGACGAGATTGCTGGCTTCCAGAAGATCGGTGCTGACGCGACGGCGACAGTCGAGAACTTGACGAAGGCCGAGCAACTGCTGATTGAAGCGTTGAAGAACCCGGCGTGGGCAACGCGATCGGCCGAACAGAAGCAGGAAACGATTAGCGCCTACCTGGCAGCCAAGGCTAAGGAGGATCTCGCTGCGTCAACGAAGGCCGCTGAGAAGGCGCTCCAGGACTACACCAAGGCGGTGATTGCCAATGCCGCTGCGATGGCGTCCGACGAGGCGAAGGTTGAGGCTGACCTGCAGCGGCTGCGCGACGAGTACGTTGAACTGACGGCCGGGAAAGAGGCGCTTGAGGCGCAGGCGATTGCCCGGCTTGAACTCGCTGCTGCAATGAAGGAACAGGCTGCAGCGCAAGCCCTGATTGACGGTGCGTCCGACTCCGCGCTTGTGGCCGACAGCCTGCAACGGCAGGCACAAGCACTGCGCGATCAGATTGCACAACGAGGGCTCAACCAAGGCGCGCGGCGAAACAACGAACTCGCCGAGGAAAACAGGAAGGCTGCCGAAGATGCGGCACAAGAATGGACACGCACGGTTGACAGCATCCGCGACGGCCTCACCGACGCCTTCCGCCGCGCCTTCGAGTCCGGCGAGGACTTCGGCACCGCCATGGCCAAGGTCATCGAGCGCGAGCTCAAGGCGCGCATCGCCACCGCGCTGTCGGGCCTGCTGGCCGATGGCGTCATGGCCATCCTCGGCATCCAGACGGCCGGTGGCGCTGCCGGCAGCGCGCGCGGCAACACCAACTGGATGCAGCTCGCGCAGACCGGCCAGACCCTCTACCGCTACGGCGCAAACGCCTACAACTGGGCCACCAGTGGCGGCAGCGCCGCCATGTACAGCACCGGCGCAGCGGGCACCGTCGGCGTCACCGGTGCGCAGGGTGCCTACCTCGGCGAGGGCGTCACCTCAGGCGTTGCGGCATGGGACGCCGCCGCCGCAGGCTCCACATCCGCCAGCACCGGCGCGGCCGGCGCCAGCTCCGGCAGCTGGGGCGCTGCCGCCGGCTACGCCGCCCTCATCGCCGCCGCCATCGTCGCCAGCGACAAGGCCTACGACCGCGGCTTCACGGGAAGTGACCAGCTCTCCGGCAAGCTCTGGTACGAGTCGTCGATCGAGAACGCCACCCGCAGCGTGCTCAGCAAGCTCGGCGTCAACGACAAGTGGGCCGAGATCCTCAGCGGCAGCGTCGCCCTCAACGACTCCTTCGGCTACTCCCAGGCGCGCGTGGAGGCTGCCGGCGTGCAGGGCACCCTCGGCGCGGGCGACTTCACCGGCCAGTCCTTCGCCGACATCAAGAGCAAGGCCGGCTGGGTGCGCAAGCTCTTCGGCAGCGATGACCGCACCAGCACCGAGCTCTCGGCGCTGCCCGCCGAGCTGGGCAACTTCCTCGACGCCGCGGCGAAGTCCGTCTTCGACCAGGCCAAAGAGTTCGGTGAAGCGTTGGGCCTGCCGGCCGAGGCCATCTCCGGCATCACCACCGACATCAAGGTCACCCTCACCGACGACATCGAAGCCAACAAGGCCGCGATCGCCAAGGAGCTCGGCACCTACGGTGACGCCCTCGTCGGTGCCTGGGCCGACGCTGTCAAGCCCCTGGCTGCCTACGGCGAGACCACTGCGCAGACCGTTCAGCGCGTCGGCGGCGCCATCGTAGGCGTGAACGCCGTGCTGGACACCCTCGGCATCGCTGCCCTTCAGGCGAGCGTAGATGGGGGTAAGGCGGCTCTGGCCCTCCAAAGCCTGTTTGGGGGGCAGCAAGGGTTGGAGCAGGCAACCGGCAGCTATCTCCAGAATTACTACGATGAAGCCGAACGCTCCAACCTTGCGTTGGCCGGCATCGGTAAGACGCTCGGTGAGGTTGGTCTCACGGTACCAAAGACCAAGGAGGGGTTCCGCGCTTTGGTAGAGGCCCAGAACCTCATGCAACCAGCCGGGCAGGCTGCATTTGCAGCCCTGATGAAAGTCGAGGGCGCCTTCGCCTCCGTCACCGCCTCCTCTAATGCGGCGTCCGCAGCCCTGCAGGACGCCATTGCCGCCGCGCTGCCCAAGTTCGGACGTGGCGCCGGGCCGTATGGGCAGATACAGCAGGATCTGTCGACCGCTGGAGTTTCAGTTTCGGTCGACTACCTGAAGGGCCTCAACACCAAGGACGCCATCTACGCCGCGTCGGACGCTTTCGTGCGATTCTCAGGCGCCTCGGATGCTGTCAAGACTGCCGTGGTCAAGGCGGCATCAGCCCTGGCCGACCTGCGCGACGAGGCGGACGCTGCCGCAACCGATCTGCAGATTGAACTGCTCCGCGCCCAAGGCGACGAACTGGGGGCTGTGACTCTTGAGAGGGAGCGCGAACTGGCGGCCCTGCGCGAACTTGACCCCGCGCTCGCCAGCGTCAAGCAGCTGATCTATGACGCCATCGATGCCGCGGCAGAGGCCGCGCGCGTGTCCGACCTGCTCGGCAATCTTGACGGCGTGATTGCCGATTTCCTCTCCGGCTCCGACCTCGCAAGCTACTGGGCCACCCGCGTGCAACAGGCCCTGGCAGCGGGCGGCATCGACGCTGACCTCGGCGGCATCCTCGGGTCCACAACGGCCGATATCCGGCAGCTGTGGGACGCGGTGGGCATTGACGGAAAAGAGGCCATCCTCGAAGCCTACGGCGCGTGGCAGTCCATGCGCGAGGCTATCCTGGAAGCCGACATTGCCGACATCGTTGGGCCGCTCGGGACGACGGCGGACGAGTTGCTCGAAGCCTATGCTGAGTTGACGCCTGCAACGGACAACCTCGTGACCTCGTGGCGCAACACGAAGGCCGAGGTTGAGTTGCTTGGTGACGCACTGGCCGAGATCGACGGCACTGCCGCTGTGTCGGCCATTGATGCACTGCGCGGGTTGATCAGTCAGCGTGACGGCCTGGCCGGCGTGATCAGCAACAACGAGGACCAGATTTTCAATCTGCGCGTTGGGCAAGGTGGTCAGTCTGCGATCGACCTGCTGCGCCAGCGCGAGGCATCGCTGTGGACACAGTTCGCCAGCACCAACAACCCGGAGATCGCCCGCGCGATCACCGAGACCACGTTGCAACGCATTGCGCTTGAGAGTGAGTTGCAGGGCGATGCGAATGCCGCGCAGATCGACGCACTGAAAGAACAGATCAGTGCTGCAGAACGGCTGCGCGACCTGGCTGCGCAGATGGGCACGTTCATCCTTGGACTGCAGGCAGGTAGCCTGAGCAACCTCGGGTATGCGGGCAGGCTCGCGGCCAGTGAACAACTGTTCTCGAACTCGCTGACAACCGGCATGAACGTGCAGGGCAATGCCCAGTCCTACCTGCAGTCGGCGCAGGAGATCTACGGCGGTGCGACAGGCGCCTACTCCGACATTTTCGAGTCCGTCACCGGCCGCTTGCGCGGCATCATGGGTGTGGACTACGAGGGGCAGATCAGCGAGGCGCAAGCCCAACTGCAGGAACTCGAAGGCATCAACGCATCAGCGAATGCGCAGATTGCCGCGCTGACTGAGTTGAATGGAAAGTTCGGGGTTGGGCTCGATTCGTTGAACACACAGATCGCCACGCAAACTCAAGCCGTGCGTGACCAGATCGTCGAACTCAAAACGCTCCAAACCAATCAAGAGCGGCAGATCCTGCAGTTCGGCGAGGCGTTGGACAAACTCATCACTGCCGGGGGACGCACTGCTGCCGCCGTTGAAGAACTCGTAGACGCTGGTGGCATGGCCGGAGCCGAGCCGTGACAACCCGCAGCAGGCTCGTCTTCAAACTCGTGGTACCCACGGGCTCGGGTAGCGCCACGACCACGCGCTACGTGACCACGCGAGGCTTCCGCACGTTGAGCACCGACACGCCTGCGTCCACCTACATCGAGGAACGGGTCGCCAAGGCCGGTGGCTTCAGCCGCAGCCTGTTCAGTGGCTCGGCAATGGGTGGACTGATCAAGCCTAACTACGGCGTGCTCACGCTCAACAACGAGGACGGTGGGCTTGACACCATCGCCACCTACGCTGGTGGTGGCGGCACGGTGACGTGCTGGTGGGGCGAGGACGGGGCTGCGTTCCCCGCTGGCTACACGCAGGTTTACGTGGCAACGATCGCGTCGGTGCTCGTCGACTTCGAGACCGTGGTGATCCGTCAGCAGGATCGGTTCGAGCAACTGAACCGACCCGTCGTCACGGCCACGTTTGCAGGCACAGGCAGCATCGAGGGCACCGACACCGCGGCGCGAAAGAAGCAGATCGTGTTCGGCTCGCCTGGCATGATCCCGCTGATCCTCATCGACAAGGTGAATCAAGTCTATTGCGTGCAGGTCAATGCCACCGACCGTGCCACTGTGGCGGGGCTTGCAGAGTTCGGCTTGGTTTTTGAAGGTGGCGTTCCGATTACTCGGGCGGCCCCATACGCATTCAAGGAACACCTGTTCTTGGCCTCGCAGGCGCCGGACCCCGGTGAGTTCCGCATCTGGTCCGGCTACCAGGGGTTGACGATAGGCTCGATCACGATCGCATCGGAGTCCGCCGCCGCCCAGTACACCAAAGGACCGATCTACGTCAGGCTCGGCGGTATACCCGTGGGCGAGTTGCGTTTCGGTGCACGGGGCCTGTTGCAGAACGTCAGCAGCACACCGGCGCGCGAATGGCGCTTCTCGGACCTGTGCAACCGGGCCGGGCTCAACGACGTGTCGTCGTCCACCATGGCCACGATGCAGAACGGCCGCGAGGATTTCACGGCAGGCAACAGGCTGATCGACGGCGAGCAGACCTACGCACAGGTCATGTCAGATCGTTGCCAGGCTGTGCTCGGCGCGGCCGGCTTCAATCGTTTGAATGAGTTCTTCTGCGTCTCGCTGACCGACCCCGAGGATGGTGACGACACGTCAGCCTACTCCTTTACCGTCGACAACAGTGCCGACTTCCGTCGCCTGCCCGTGCCGGGCATGGAGCGTCCGGTGTGGCAAGTCAACATCAAGTCGGGTAGAGCCTGGCCGTGCACGGTTTTCAGCGGGGCCAGTGCAGAGATGCAGGATCTGCTCACGCGCGAAGGTCATTACATCGCCTTCCGCGGTTACTCGTCGACCACGCGTAGGCGATACCCGAACGCCCTGTCGATCGACTTGGAGATCGAAGGCCACGACTTCCCCGATTCGTCGGATCAACGGACGTTCGTCGATCGTTTCGGCAAACTGTTCGGCACCAGGCGCGACCTGATGACGTTGCGCTGCATGCAGTTCGATGCCACCACGCTTGCGCTGGAGTTGCACGACAAGGCCACGCTCACGCTCGACAGGCTCGGGTATGACGCAGGCGTGGTCATGCGCATCGTCGGCATCGAGCTTGACCTCGACGCGATGGCGATCAAGTTCAGTCTGTGGGGCAACAACACTGACTGGGACGGATGGTCGCTGACTGGTGGTGCGTTTCCTGCTGATGCCGGCGAGCCGGGCGGATCGTGGGGAGACGAAGATCCGCCGCCCGACGTGGTGACTGAGACCAACGTCACGCTCGGCATCAACGAGCAGATGGGCGCGTTCACCGGGCTGATCTACGGCGGGCCTGTGGTCATCCCCGTGCCTGCAGACTCGGCAAGCAACAACGCGGCCATGGGTGAGTTCACTGGCGTCATTCGTGGCGAGATCGCGGGCGATGCCGACTGGGCTAGCGTGGTGCTGTTGCTGCACTGCAATGGGACAGACGGCAGTACGACGATCACAGACTCGTCGAGCTTCGCGCGCACCGGAACAGGCAACTCGACGATCGCTTTGTCGACAACTCGCGGCGCCTTCGGTAGTTCGTCGTCGCTCAAGGTCACGCGACAAGATCCAGGTGGGATCGCCTTCGGCGCGCATGCCGACTTTGCACGCACGAACAATCAACCGTGGACGATGGAGTGCATGGTCTACGTGGTGACGAGTGAGAACTTCACCAATGCGCCCGTGCTGATGTACTGGCTCGACAACAACTCCGTTGCAGACACGGTGTCGGTCTACGGCACCGCGCCTAAGATCGACATCAGCACCAGCGGAACAGGCGAGCCTGCTCCGACAACGATCAGCAAGAACGTGTGGGTTCACGTTGCGGTAACATTTGACGGAACCAACGAGAACCTTTGGATTGACGGTGTGAGCGCGGGATCGTTCGCCCGTTCGATCGGGGCATCCGCCACGGCCACGCTCTACATCGGCGGCTTCACCGGCAGCGGCGCGGCCGACACAACCGAGGTCTACATCGACGAGGTTCGCGTCACCAAGGGCGTTGCTCGCTACACCGCTACGTTCACGCCACCGTCCTCAGAATTCCAGGAAGGTTGACACATGGCCAAACAGTACAGCACCACCTTGCGCGATGCCTGGCTCGCAACGTATGAGAGCACCATTGGCACGTCTCCGAAACTGCGCGTGTGCTCGGGCTCGATGCCTGCCACGGTGGCAACAGCCCAAAGTGGCACGCAACTCGCTGAGTTGACGCTGCCGTCCGATTGGATGGGCGCTCCGAGCAGCGGCACGTCGGCACTGGCCGGCACTTGGAGCGGCACGGTCAGCACGTCAGGTACTGCAGGCTACTACCGCATCCTGTCGAGCGCGGGCACGGCCCACGAGCAAGGTGCGGTGACGCAAGCGTTCAGTCTCGCCACCAGCGCCAGCACAGCAGCCTTCAGCAACGTGCTGACGTTCGCATCGACGACCGGGGCGAGTGTTGGCATGTCGGTCAGCGGCACGGGCATCCCCGACAGCACCACCGTGCTCGCGGTGTCGTCAACCACGATCACGATGAGCAACATCAGCACAACAGGCGTGAGCAACGGGGCTGCGATCTATCTCGGGTCGACCAATGGTGATATGTGGCTGACCAATCCTGTGCTCACTGCCGGGCAGACGCTGAGCTTCACCTCGCGCAACTTCACCGCACCGGGGGCCTGACGTGGCGTCTACCTTCCTCGTCGGCTTTCCGAACCGCATCGACGACGCGACGATCACGGGCGGCTCGTGGCTTGCCGGCGCTCCAGTCACGAACGTAGGCACATGGGCGCTGGCCGAGACCGCGCGCAGCAGCAACGCACTGGCGGCCAGCACGAAGATCCGCATCGACCACGGTGCGGCTGTCACGGCTCGCGCGCTGGTGCTCATGCGGCACAACCTGAGCAGTGCGGCCACGGTGCAATGGAAGCGTGGCACTACAGCCGGGGCCAGCGACGTTGCCGACAGCGGAGCCGTCGACGCATGGCGGTTCACCCCGCGCAGCCTTGACGGCGAGGTCTACGACGTGCAGGTTGTGCAGGCATCGCAGACCAGCGCGCAGTACGACGAGATCGAGATCGTCGACACCGCGAACGCGGCAGGGTACGTCGAGATCGGTCGGGTCTTCGTCGGCCCGGTCTTCGCGCCCACCTACAACCCGCAGTACGGGCTGATCGACTCGCACGAGGATCTGAGCATCATCGGCAAGGCGCACAGCGGCGCGCAGTGGCCAGCGCCCAACCGCAGGTTGCGCAAGGTGCAGTTCGAACTCGTGGCCTTGTCGCTCACCGAAGGCGACGCACTGCACGAGATGGAGCAGATCGAGGGATTGACCGGCGAGGTGGTCTATCTGCCCTTCATCGACGCACCGGCTAAAATGCAGCGATACGGCATGGTCGGGCTGTTGAACGAACTCAACGGCATTCAATACCCCCGCTACAGCACTCGGGCTCGCGGGTTTTCTGTTCGGCAACGCGCTTGATCATCAACAATGAAGGGCCAACATGATCCGA
>CAYOLO010000004.1:0-23746 GCA_964404855.1 uncultured Gammaproteobacteria bacterium | reverse complement strand
CAGCCAGTCGGCGAGGGGTTGCCCCGACGCGCGGGCCAGCTCGACCAGCTCCACGGCCGACAGGTCGTTACCGACAACGTTAGACCAGGTGTAGCCCCGGCGGTCGGGGCGCAGGCGGGCGGCTTCGGCTTCCCGTTTGCGGCGTTCTTCGGCCTGCACTTCTGCGGCGTGCCGGCGGCGTTCGGCTTCCAGATTGTTTTCAACAAACGTTTTAGCCGCTTCCAGCTTCGCCTGTAACGCGTCGCCGGTGTCCTGTCCGAAAATATCCTCAAATACGGTCGTGTCTCGTTTGGTGGTCATAATCGTAACCCTTTCACTGATTGAAAATATCCGGGCAATCCTGCCCGGTGGATACACTTTGCAGGCCTGCCCATTCGTTCAGGAATTGCCAGGCGCTTACCGATTCCCGGCCGCGGCGGCCAGCCGCGCCAGTGCGTCAAGCGGATATGTAGGGGTCATGGTTGCGCACCTGTAACCGTCCCTGTAACCGGTCTGTGCCGCATGATGGGGCTGTGCCCCGTGCCTATTGTTGATCCGGCGCCCGTCTCAACCTGCCTCGCTTCCTGTCGGACTTGCACCGCCGACAGGCGCCGGTTATTCTGCTGGTAAGGTACTTGTGTTACGGTACTTGTGTTACGGTGTATGCACCGTTTCAAGTTGCTTGTGTCGGCTGCGGTGCGCTTGCATTTTGCACGACCCGCCGCAATAACGCGCCCGGTCTGACTCAGCCTCGAAGCGATCCCCACAGACCGCACAGATGCGCACAAAGCGCCGCTTCGGTCTGTCCGAGACTGTCGGAGGATCCGCAGCAGCCAGAGGCCTTACCTTCAGCTTGGCGCCGGCGTGGATTGTCCGTTGGGCTTTTCCAGCTTCGGGGCCGTGCCAAAAGGGAGGCCAGGCGCCCCGTCGACCGCGCCGCTGCTATTGGCCCGCCGCAGCTGGCGCAGGTAGTTACCGGCTTGAAGTTCACCCCGCTCAGCCGCCATACCCAAGCTATTTTGGCGTGTGTACTGCGCTTGCTGGCGCAGGATCTCGATCTCAGCCTCTTGCTCAGCCAGCTGCGCTTCGAACTGAGCTAGTTCCAGCCGAGATTTTAGCCTGGCTTGCTGGTCTACCATCGCAGCTTGCGCCCGCCTGGCTTCGCGCTGCTGCGCCTTCTCCGGGTCAATCTGACTGTAGCGGAAGCGTGCGAAGACGTTCCCCGCAATGATCCCGATCACACCCAGCACGGTAATCGTTGACATGATGGGTGGAAGCTCGATCACCACCCGACCGGTTCGCAGCACTTCACCGAGGAAGGCCAGCCCTTCGCCGGTCAGGTTCACCCAAACCATGATCTTGGCCAGTTCTTCTTGTGGCTCGGACTTGGCGTTATGGTAGGCTCGTTCCCACAGGATGGCACCGAGGCCCAGACCGATTAACCCACCGACCGACAAGATCCCCATCTCTGGGGGTAGCATCCCTGACACAAAGTCGTAACTCAGCCAGGCCATGAAACCCAGCAGGCCGATCATCACCACGCTCAGCCAGTCGTTTTCACCGGCCTTCCGCCACATCCCGTTAATTTGATCCTGCATCGTTGAAAGTCTCCCTGTGAAGTCGCCTGGTCATCAGCCAGGCAAAGAGGATAAACAGCAAAAACATGCGGAGTGGGGGAGGGGACGCTTGCAGCACCCCGGCCCCCACCAGCGCAACCGCACCCACCGCTACGGCCCGAGGCCATGAGGGGGTAGGGGCGTACAGCACCATAAACGGCGCGGGCGCCAACAGGCCCGCCAGCACCCACGCCAACCAGTCACCACCAAAGGCCAGAAACACCAGCCAGGCAGACCAGGCCGTGGCGCCCAGCGCAAAGGCCAGACACACCAGCCGGGTCAGACCTGGCACCAGGCCCAGCAGAACCGGCAGCGCAGCCGCGGCCATCTCAGCCAGGCCCTTTAACAGCGTGCCAATGACCTGTAGCATCAGCGCAACCGTGGCCATGACCGCCGCGGCGATCCCGGCCAGTGCAATGACAACCGCCCGGCCCAGCCAGACCGCCGCCCGCCCGGCTGCGCTGATGACCTCGGTCAGCAGGCTGCGCTCCTCCGTGGCCATCACCGGCACCCCACAGACCAGACGGTAGGTTCTGGCGTGCCAAACAGCGGACTCCGAACTGCCGTACACTGCCCGGCCTGGTCAACCATGACGCCCGGGTTCTGCGGTCCCTGGTACCGCGTAGGACCCCCTGGAAGGCAGGAAGTCATCAGAAGCAGCATCAGGCCATAAAGCACGTTCTGAATCACACCCCGCGCACGCGTACCCCCGTTTTGTTCGTTCTGGTGACAATCTGCGGCCTTCGTGAGGGTTTCCTGCGCTTGTGTCACCATCCCATTTTGGCGCCAGCAGGGGAGGCAGGCGTAAAGGTTGCGGAAGTCGTCAGCGATCCCGGCAACGTGGTAATCGGCGCCCGTCGCCTGACCACAGTACACACATTTCTTGATGGTCATGCTATCACTCCCATTCGGCAGCCTTGATGACCGTGAACGTCAACCCATTTAAGGGTTTCCCGTTGGAGAGTGCCGCTACATCGTGCGTCAATTCGTCAAGCCGCTGCTCAATCGAATCTAGCCGCTCGCTGATTTCGTCAATCGAATCGCACAGCCTTTCTAGCAGCCCCTCCAGGGCAAACGTAGGATTACCGCCGGTTGGGCTGCGCAGGAAGTCAAGCAGTGTCTCGTTCATGGAAAAGCACCCCCGTTAATGGTAGTGCCACAAGGAATGTGGTACAATCCCCTGTGGCTGCGGTCCGTCCGTGCCGTGGGCGCCTGCTGGGTACCATCCAGCAGGCGCCCGTTCGTTTCATGCTGCGGTATCACCCCCCTTCACGAAACCCACCCCCTAGGGATTTATCGCCTTCGCGTAAACGCCCCGTGTACCCCCCTTTTTTTGGCCTCTCCGGCCATCGTAGGGGCATGTGCGCACTAGGCTATGCTTGTGAATAGGCACAGTTTATCATAAATTGTGTCTATTGTCAAGCGCTAATTGGGAATCAAAAAAGCCAGGGAAGTCGGATGACTCCCCGGCTTACTTTCCTTCTTCCTGTAAGGCTCTTTCGATCCCACCCGGACCGAAGCGCCGTGACCCGACGGCCTTTACGATGTCCAGATAGCGACGCAAACTGTCGCGGTCGATCCACCACATCAAGCCAGACTTGCGCCCCGTAACCTTCCCTTGACGCATCAATCGTCGAATATAGTTGACGTGGTACCCGCTGACTTCTGCGGCCTCTTCGGTGGTAATCCAGTCACGCAACCCCGACCAATCCTTTCGCCCCGCTAGGTGCGCCCCGTTATTCTTCATCGGTGAGTACCTCCGCAATGGCTTCCTTTCTGCGTGTTATCAAAATATGCCCCCTGCCTGGCAAAGCGTCCCAGGCTTCCAACGTCAGGGTGCGACCGCAGCAACTGACCATGCCATCGGCCAATTGCAGGCCGACAATAAGCCGCTGCGGCGGCCGCCGCTGCCGCCGTTCCAGCCGGTCAAGTCTGGTTTCAGCCGTCTTGCCCATCCAGCACCGCCCTTTCTAGTTCTGTAATCCGCTGTTCAAGGTTGCGTAGCTCACGTAACTTGAACAGCGCATCCAACACCACCGAGGCCGCCCGTAGGCGCAGCCCCGCCGGCCCTTCCGTGTCGGCCATGACGTTATGCAACACCTGAAGCGCCCCGGATTGTAGCTGCAACAGTTGCCTGACCGCCTGGTCGATTACGTCCCCCTCCGCTTCCAGCAAGGCTTGGCGAAAAGTCGGTGTATTCATCCAGCGCGACATTGACTTTTCACTCACCCCGACCGCCAACGCTGCGGTTCGTTGGTCTCTGGAAGTCAGCAAGGCGCTAATACCACGCCGTTGGAGGGGCGTCAGTTCGCTTTGTTGGACTTTAGCAGACATTTCTTGACTTTTGCCTCCCACACGTTTGGCCCGACCGCAGGTCGGGCGTCATGGCCCCTGCCGGCGCCCGGTATCGCAGCCGGCCTGTGGCGCTATCATCGGCGTTTCAATCGGCGGCGGCGGTTCCGTCGCCGGCCTGTCAATTCCCGCGCGGCGTAGGCGCCACTGCCAGGCGTCGTCATCTATGCCCAGCGCGCCGGCCAGAATCGGCCCCAAGCCGGCCCACGCGGCCCAGGCGGCCGCTTCATCCCCGCGCCGCGCGTCCTCTACCAGCCTCTCCAATATCGCCGTTGCCAAAAGCAGCGGCCCCCCTTCCGGCTTTTCGGGTTTCCGGCGTGAGATCATGGTCAGCCCCCGTCACCCTGGAAACGGCCAGTCAACCGGCAGCGCGCCGATTTGGTCATAGCAGGCGTTGACCTGCGCGGTCAGTTCGGCCAGCCGCGCGCGGTATCGCGCCACGCGCGCCGGGTCAAGCTCGGTCTCAAGCAGGGTCTCGCCGCGCGCTATGCGGTCGTCAGCCCCCACAATCCGCGCGCGTAAGCCCGCTTCGACGGCGGCCAGGTCGGGCGCCGTCGCGCTGTTTTCAGGTTGTATAACAGGCAGCGCAGCGGGCGGATCACTGTTAAACTGTGGCGTAACAGTGATCGCTTGCTCGGTCGTGGTCTGGGTAAGCGCGGCTATCAGGTCTTCCCGGTACCTGCGTAGCAGATCGCGCAGCGCGTCAGACATGCGCCCCGTCGGCGCGGTGTAATGCAGTTTGCCGGCCGCGACATGCAAAGCCACGCCGGCCGCGTCAAGGCGTGGCTTCAGGGCGTTCAGCACTTCAGCCGGCCGCGCTGGTTGGGCAAACAGCGGAAGGGTAGAAACGGGCAGCGGTTCGGCCGGCTCGCGTTTCATATTTCGCCCTCTTCCAAGTCACCGCGCGCGGAGACGCGGAGTCCCGCGGAGACAGTTTCTAACTCCTTTTCACTAAACCCCCCCCCACCCCTTATCACTACACGAAATGAGGGTGGGGGGGGTTTTCCCGCGTTTACTAGAGAATTGTCTCCGCGTGTCTCCGCGTCTCCGCGCGTATTTGGCCCTGTGACCTTCCAGAGTTTAGATTTGTTGCGGGCTTCCCCGTCTTGCTTCAAGCAGTAAGCCCCATAGTAGGCATCTGCCTTACGGGCAAGAGCATTACCTAGACGGTGCTTAAACTTGCCGCTTTCGCCCCTCTTAGTGACTTGACCGGTTGCCGGGTCGGTTTCATCGGCGGGCAAATGGACTTCAGCCAGGAAGCCAGGTAGAGCAGCGCGTAGCTCTTCACTGGCTTTGATGCGCTCGGTAAGGTCCGCGACGGTCAAAGGTTCCTTGATCGCTTCGTGCCAGGCCATCAGGAAGGCTTCCCAGGCGGGCGCGTCATCATCGGACTGGGCGTATAGCTCCTCTAGATTGGACAGGAAGCCGGTCACGCCGGCATACTGCAAAATCCCGCCTACGGTGTGGCGCCACTCCTCAAAGCCGCCCAACTTGGGCAAGGTGCTATCAGGACTTGGGGCGCCGGCCGCGTACCACGCGCGGGCGAGGGTGAGCAAGGCCGCGACCAGCGTACCGCGGTTTGCTTCAGCATGGCCGATAATATCGGCGTGCTTGAAGCCGTCGCGTTGCCACGGCCGCGCGGTTTTGGCGTCTAGTCGTATCCAGTAACAGCGGCGCGGCAAGTCGCCCCCCAGTCTGATATTGTTTCCAGTCGCCAGCCAAGTCGCCCGGTTGGGTAGATAGACCTTCTCTGACTTGCCTAAAATCCGGTCGTCCCAGATCGGCGCGGTAAGCGCGCGCGCCAGATCAGGCGAATATAGGGTGCCTTCGACGTTGTCAATCAGAATAAAGGTTGCCCCCGCGCCCAAGCTCGCGGTAATCTGTTTGCGCCACTCCTCTTTGTTGTCCGGCGCGCCCATCATCGGCGCGCGGCGGCCAGATGCGACAATGGCGACAATGTCAGCGAGTAAGCTCTTGCCGGTGCCGGCCGCCGGTGCATCAATCAGGGCCAGCGGTACGCTTCCGCGCATGGTTGGGCGGATCATGGGCGTTAGCAGCAAGGCGAGGGTATTGGCCTTTGATGCGCCTTCAGCGTAGGGAAACTCGCCGAAAGTGTCCCAGATTGCCCCCAGGGCGGCATCTACCGCGGCCTTGCTCGGTTTCGGCGCGACCGTAGCCCCGGCCAGCCTGGGCGCGGGGGCATAGATCATGCCGGCCTGCGGATCATATCCCGGCTTGTCTAGAATTGATCCATCGGCGCGCAAGGTTGGGACTTCTACGACAGCCTCTAAGGGCGGAAACGGCCACGCGCCCACCGCGAGTAGGTCTACAGTCACGCTATCAGGCGGCGGTATGTGGCGCTCTTGCCCTTCCACGATTTTGACAAAGTCAGCCACGCGCGCCAGGCGATTCGATAATTCCGCCTCTCCGACCGGGTCTATCATCGGGCGGCCTTTTTCGTCATGGCGTACACGCGCGAGGGCGCCGGCCCTGACAAACAGTGTCGGGCTTTGCCGGTCAGCCGCAAGGATCGCGGCTATAGCGTCCTCTGTTTGCTCGCGCAGCGGGCGGTCGGTGGTTACAATCACGGGTAGGTCGGTATGTGTGCGCCGGCGGCGGCGGCCCTCGGTGCGTTCCTCTCGCACGGCCGCGTCGAGGTCGTTTAAGTTGAGGTTCTTGCCCAGGGCAGCTTTAATGTCAGCCTTGACGCGCGCGTAATCGGCGGCGCTTAGGGCGGCCAGCGCGGGCGCGGCGGCCCAGATCGGCGCCGGGTCTTTAGTCTCCTTCGCGCCGGCGAGGGCTTTGGCAACTTGGGCGCGCGCGTCGGTATCATCGGCGGCGGGCGTCTGGGGGGGCGGATCGCTCGCCAGCTCCTTACGCGCGGCGGCGCCATTGTGCCGCGCATGGTCAGGTTCATACTTGGCGCGCAGATCGGCCCATGACCAGGTGCAAGAGTCACGCAAACAGCCCGCAGCTATGGCCCCGTCTGGACGTTGCCCGATGTAGGCTTTGCCCGGTGCGTCACAGAACGGACATGCGTTAAACTCGCGGCGGCGGCCGGCGCCGTCCCATGGCTTCCAGTCGCCCACATCCAGCCCATACTTGGTAATCCACGCGTCCAGATCAAACGTCATTGCGCCGGCGTACGCGCGCTTCGGCGCTTGCGCCGGCGAGGTCGTCACGGGCGCCGATGCGGCCAGCGCGGTGAGCAGGGCGCCGTCAACGGCCTGGACAGCGTCGGGCGCGTCCAGAATCCGCGCCAGTCGGTGAGGTCGGTCGGGCGTAGAATCGCCCTTGCGCGCCCAGGTGCCGTACAGCTTCCAAATCCGCGCTGGGTTAAAGACGGATTGGTCTACCTTGACCAGGGCATCATCGTAGCGCGCGGCGAGGGCTTCTAGGACGCGCTTGGTCAGCCCGTCATCGGCCGCAGGAAGGTCAACACGGTAGAGCAAGTGCGCCCCGTTGCCAGAATCGGCCAGGATCGGCGCCGGCCAGGCCAGGGCGGCCAGGTCTTGGCGGATCGCGCGCGCGCGGGCAAGTGCCGCGGTGTGCTGTTGTTCGCTCGCCGATATGCCAGACGGGCGGATCGGATCGGCGTCTATCAGCAGCCAGCGGCGCGCGGCTATATCGGCGTCGGATGTGGTCGGGTCTTTCTTGCCAGTCAATCTCGCGCGGTTGCACGCACGCGCGAGCAGCGCCGGGTCAATCTCGTTGGGGATGAAGTAGACCCCTGCGGCGGTCTCAATTTGCGTTACAGCCTGTGCGAGGGCGTCAACGTTGTCAAAGTAGCCAGAGTAGACCCCTTCGCGCCAGCCGGCGACCTTGACGCGTGCGTCAATCGCGCGCAGTTCGGTCACTTGTCCGGGCGCCAGGATTAGCCCCATTGCGCGCTTGGTTTCGCCCAAGTCGGGTAAATAGGGCTTCATAGTCGGCGCCCCAAGCGCGCAAAACTATGCAAAATAGTACATAGAGGATTGACAAACGCGCGCGCGGGAACTATCGCCTGAGAAGTCTGCAAATTTGCAGACTTATTGTTGACAAACGCGCGCGCGGGAACTATAATCGTAGCGGAAAGACAATCCGCCATTGGCCGCCGTCCCGCCGCCTGTGCAATTGTCAATTTTGGAAAAGTGCCAACGTTCGACGAAAACGTTGGTACTTCGCTTTTTGTCAGCCTCATGTCTCACTCTCTTTTCTGGGCGGCGCCTCTACGCCCCAGGTTTGCGCTGCCAGGCGGATCGCCGCGCGGACGGTCATAGACGCGTTCCCATCGAAGCGACGGCCGGCCATGACCGTCAGTAGGCGGTCTGTTGCCGCATCGAGATGCACGCCCCGATTGACCGCGGCACGGCCCGTAATCGCGTTACCGTTCATCGGTTGCTCCTTTCCAGATGTGATGAACAATCGTTCTATCGGATTTTAGCACTCAAGCGTCATTTTTCATAACGTAGCAATCGCGTTTGCGTCTCCGCAAAAAACGTTTTTGACCTTGGCATGGTATAATCAACCCGGCGCCGTTCATCATGGGCGGCGTCTCCCTGGACGGGGCGCGCTCGCTTCAACCGCGCCCCGTCTGTTATTCTCCCAAGTGCGCTAGATAGGCTTCGTAGTCCACGCGGCGCACGCGCGCTCCGAGCTTAAACGCGTGAATGTGGCCGGCCGCGACCATGTCATTTCTTGACCGCTTGTGCTTCCAAGAAAATCTCCAAGTCAGACCGCTGTATGCGCCATTGGCGCAAACCAACACGCCGGCCCGGTAGTCTTCCTTCCCTACACCATTGGCGTATGGTCTGCGGTGTAAACTTGACCAGGTCGCTTGCTTCCTCGGTCGTCAGCCATTCTTCTTGCTCTGCCGTCATGTCGTCACCTCCAATATCGCCAGTGTACCATAGAACGAAAATAACGTCAAGTCAGAATTGACAAGATGTGTTAATGGTGGTACAATGACCTTGTACAGTAAGTTGAAAGTCATTGTACAGGAAGGTTTAAGACCATGAAAAACACCAAGAAGACCGCCAAGCAGGCACAATTACCCCTAGACCGTGATCGTTGCGCCGTCTACGTCAGGGTCAGCACTGACGACCAGGCCGCTTCCGGGTATGGTCTGGACGTGCAGCGTGAACGGTGTGCAGCTATGGCCACCGTGAAGTCATGGAAGATCGTTGAGGTCTATGCAGACGAAGGGCTGTCTGGTACGCTGCCAGTGGAAGCAAGACCCGGTCTTGCCGCACTTATGGCCGCCGCCGGTGCCGGTGAGATCGACGCCGTCATAGTGCTTGCACTTGACCGCTTGGGTCGCAAGACCAGTCTTGTGCTTGACGTGGTAGACCAGCTTGCAGCATGCGCCGTCGAGGTCGTCAGCGTCAAGGAAGCGTTAGACACCACCACGCCGTCAGGCCGCTTTGTCCTGACAATGTTTGCAGCACTGGCACAATTGGAGCGTGATACCATAGTCCAGCGCACGACAGACGGTCGCAATGTTCGTGGCCGCCGTGACGGTGAACGTGGTGGCGCCGTGCCGCTTGGCTATCGCCGGGTGTGGGACTCCAAAGGCGTGGCCAGCGTCGAGGTAGACCAGGAAGCCGCCGCCGGCGTGCGTCAGGTCTTCGACATGCGCAGCGCCGGTCAGACCATGCGCCAGATCGCCGCCGCCATGACTGCACACAATGGCCAGACCTGGTATGCAAGCACGGTCAAGGTCGTGCTAGACCATGCGCCGCTTTACCGTGGTGCGCAGCGTGGTACAAGCTCGGTGCCGTGGCCGGCCATACTCTGACGAGCGGGGGCGCCCCCCGTCATGGCCCCGTCAATGTTCCCGTCATGGCCCCGTCATGGGCCAGCTCCGCGGCGAGGCGGTCGAAGTCGAGGTCTTCGCAGTCAGCCGCCCCCCACAGGTCAAGGGCTTGGGTCTTCAGCCAGTCGGCGAGGGGTTGCCCCGACGCGCGGGCCAGCTCGACCAGCTCCACGGCCGACAGGTCGTTACCGACAACGTTAGACCAGGTGTAGCCCCGGCGGTCGGGGCGCAGGCGGGCGGCTTCGGCTTCCCGTTTGCGGCGTTCTTCGGCCTGCACTTCTGCGGCGTGCCGGCGGCGTTCGGCTTCCAGATTGTTTTCAACAAACGTTTTAGCCGCTTCCAGCTTCGCCTGTAACGCGTCGCCGGTGTCCTGTCCGAAAATATCCTCAAATACGGTCGTGTCTCGTTTGGTGGTCATAATCGTAACCCTTTCACTGATTGAAAATATCCGGGCAATCCTGCCCGGTGGATACACTTTGCAGGCCTGCCCATTCGTTCAGGAATTGCCAGGCGCTTACCGATTCCCGGCCGCGGCGGCCAGCCGCGCCAGTGCGTCAAGCGGATATGTAGGGGTCATGGTTGCGCACCTGTAACCGTCCCTGTAACCGGTCTGTGCCGCATGATGGGGCTGTGCCCCGTGCCTATTGTTGATCCGGCGCCCGTCTCAACCTGCCTCGCTTCCTGTCGGACTTGCACCGCCGACAGGCGCCGGTTATTCTGCTGGTAAGGTACTTGTGTTACGGTACTTGTGTTACGGTGTATGCACCGTTTCAAGTTGCTTGTGTCGGCTGCGGTGCGCTTGCATTTTGCACGACCCGCCGCAATAACGCGCCCGGTCTGACTCAGCCTCGAAGCGATCCCCACAGACCGCACAGATGCGCACAAAGCGCCGCTTCGGTCTGTCCGAGACTGTCGGAGGATCCGCAGCAGCCAGAGGCCTTACCTTCAGCTTGGCGCCGGCGTGGATTGTCCGTTGGGCTTTTCCAGCTTCGGGGCCGTGCCAAAAGGGAGGCCAGGCGCCCCGTCGACCGCGCCGCTGCTATTGGCCCGCCGCAGCTGGCGCAGGTAGTTACCGGCTTGAAGTTCACCCCGCTCAGCCGCCATACCCAAGCTATTTTGGCGTGTGTACTGCGCTTGCTGGCGCAGGATCTCGATCTCAGCCTCTTGCTCAGCCAGCTGCGCTTCGAACTGAGCTAGTTCCAGCCGAGATTTTAGCCTGGCTTGCTGGTCTACCATCGCAGCTTGCGCCCGCCTGGCTTCGCGCTGCTGCGCCTTCTCCGGGTCAATCTGACTGTAGCGGAAGCGTGCGAAGACGTTCCCCGCAATGATCCCGATCACACCCAGCACGGTAATCGTTGACATGATGGGTGGAAGCTCGATCACCACCCGACCGGTTCGCAGCACTTCACCGAGGAAGGCCAGCCCTTCGCCGGTCAGGTTCACCCAAACCATGATCTTGGCCAGTTCTTCTTGTGGCTCGGACTTGGCGTTATGGTAGGCTCGTTCCCACAGGATGGCACCGAGGCCCAGACCGATTAACCCACCGACCGACAAGATCCCCATCTCTGGGGGTAGCATCCCTGACACAAAGTCGTAACTCAGCCAGGCCATGAAACCCAGCAGGCCGATCATCACCACGCTCAGCCAGTCGTTTTCACCGGCCTTCCGCCACATCCCGTTAATTTGATCCTGCATCGTTGAAAGTCTCCCTGTGAAGTCGCCTGGTCATCAGCCAGGCAAAGAGGATAAACAGCAAAAACATGCGGAGTGGGGGAGGGGACGCTTGCAGCACCCCGGCCCCCACCAGCGCAACCGCACCCACCGCTACGGCCCGAGGCCATGAGGGGGTAGGGGCGTACAGCACCATAAACGGCGCGGGCGCCAACAGGCCCGCCAGCACCCACGCCAACCAGTCACCACCAAAGGCCAGAAACACCAGCCAGGCAGACCAGGCCGTGGCGCCCAGCGCAAAGGCCAGACACACCAGCCGGGTCAGACCTGGCACCAGGCCCAGCAGAACCGGCAGCGCAGCCGCGGCCATCTCAGCCAGGCCCTTTAACAGCGTGCCAATGACCTGTAGCATCAGCGCAACCGTGGCCATGACCGCCGCGGCGATCCCGGCCAGTGCAATGACAACCGCCCGGCCCAGCCAGACCGCCGCCCGCCCGGCTGCGCTGATGACCTCGGTCAGCAGGCTGCGCTCCTCCGTGGCCATCACCGGCACCCCACAGACCAGACGGTAGGTTCTGGCGTGCCAAACAGCGGACTCCGAACTGCCGTACACTGCCCGGCCTGGTCAACCATGACGCCCGGGTTCTGCGGTCCCTGGTACCGCGTAGGACCCCCTGGAAGGCAGGAAGTCATCAGAAGCAGCATCAGGCCATAAAGCACGTTCTGAATCACACCCCGCGCACGCGTACCCCCGTTTTGTTCGTTCTGGTGACAATCTGCGGCCTTCGTGAGGGTTTCCTGCGCTTGTGTCACCATCCCATTTTGGCGCCAGCAGGGGAGGCAGGCGTAAAGGTTGCGGAAGTCGTCAGCGATCCCGGCAACGTGGTAATCGGCGCCCGTCGCCTGACCACAGTACACACATTTCTTGATGGTCATGCTATCACTCCCATTCGGCAGCCTTGATGACCGTGAACGTCAACCCATTTAAGGGTTTCCCGTTGGAGAGTGCCGCTACATCGTGCGTCAATTCGTCAAGCCGCTGCTCAATCGAATCTAGCCGCTCGCTGATTTCGTCAATCGAATCGCACAGCCTTTCTAGCAGCCCCTCCAGGGCAAACGTAGGATTACCGCCGGTTGGGCTGCGCAGGAAGTCAAGCAGTGTCTCGTTCATGGAAAAGCACCCCCGTTAATGGTAGTGCCACAAGGAATGTGGTACAATCCCCTGTGGCTGCGGTCCGTCCGTGCCGTGGGCGCCTGCTGGGTACCATCCAGCAGGCGCCCGTTCGTTTCATGCTGCGGTATCACCCCCCTTCACGAAACCCACCCCCTAGGGATTTATCGCCTTCGCGTAAACGCCCCGTGTACCCCCCTTTTTTTGGCCTCTCCGGCCATCGTAGGGGCATGTGCGCACTAGGCTATGCTTGTGAATAGGCACAGTTTATCATAAATTGTGTCTATTGTCAAGCGCTAATTGGGAATCAAAAAAGCCAGGGAAGTCGGATGACTCCCCGGCTTACTTTCCTTCTTCCTGTAAGGCTCTTTCGATCCCACCCGGACCGAAGCGCCGTGACCCGACGGCCTTTACGATGTCCAGATAGCGACGCAAACTGTCGCGGTCGATCCACCACATCAAGCCAGACTTGCGCCCCGTAACCTTCCCTTGACGCATCAATCGTCGAATATAGTTGACGTGGTACCCGCTGACTTCTGCGGCCTCTTCGGTGGTAATCCAGTCACGCAACCCCGACCAATCCTTTCGCCCCGCTAGGTGCGCCCCGTTATTCTTCATCGGTGAGTACCTCCGCAATGGCTTCCTTTCTGCGTGTTATCAAAATATGCCCCCTGCCTGGCAAAGCGTCCCAGGCTTCCAACGTCAGGGTGCGACCGCAGCAACTGACCATGCCATCGGCCAATTGCAGGCCGACAATAAGCCGCTGCGGCGGCCGCCGCTGCCGCCGTTCCAGCCGGTCAAGTCTGGTTTCAGCCGTCTTGCCCATCCAGCACCGCCCTTTCTAGTTCTGTAATCCGCTGTTCAAGGTTGCGTAGCTCACGTAACTTGAACAGCGCATCCAACACCACCGAGGCCGCCCGTAGGCGCAGCCCCGCCGGCCCTTCCGTGTCGGCCATGACGTTATGCAACACCTGAAGCGCCCCGGATTGTAGCTGCAACAGTTGCCTGACCGCCTGGTCGATTACGTCCCCCTCCGCTTCCAGCAAGGCTTGGCGAAAAGTCGGTGTATTCATCCAGCGCGACATTGACTTTTCACTCACCCCGACCGCCAACGCTGCGGTTCGTTGGTCTCTGGAAGTCAGCAAGGCGCTAATACCACGCCGTTGGAGGGGCGTCAGTTCGCTTTGTTGGACTTTAGCAGACATTTCTTGACTTTTGCCTCCCACACGTTTGGCCCGACCGCATCCCAGGCATCGGTCTAGCCATTGACTTTGTCCTTCCAAAAACGCGTTCACGCAACCTGTAAAAAACAGTAGTAACAGCAGTAACGCAGTAACAGCAGTATAGATTATTGGTATCGCGCAAATGCCTTACATTGTATGCATCGAAAAGAGTACCCCCCTTTAAGGCGCCCCCCTGTTACTGCTGTTACTGCTGTTACTGCCTGTTACTGCTGTTACTGCTGTTTGGCCCTGTTACTGCGTTACTGCTGTTACTGCGGTAACAGGCCTAAAACCGTAGGCTTTTTGTCAGTAGGCCAGCAATTGTTCCGGCTCTTCGACGGCCCACAAAGAGGCCGCTTTCAGGGCCAAAACCCGCTGCGTCTTCCCCTGGTGCCCGGTGCCCACCCGCTGGGGTACCGTCAATTGATCTTTGTCCCAACGGAGAAGATATCCTCCGCTGCGCAACTGCGTGTATACCTCGCTTTTGTCAAGGCCGGCCGCCCCTTGCTGGCGTAACCAGGTTTGCACCACAGACCATGTCAGATTTGGATCCAGTAAGACCTCTTCCCCGCGGTGCCAGCCTATCACGGTTGCGGTTGCCGTCTTCGTGACGCAGTCCACCAACCGGGGGCAAGCTCTGTCAGTCTCATTGTCCACCGGCTGCAGCTCGACCCTGTGAGAATCCAGTAGCGCGGTAATGGACTGCAAGAATCGGCGTGCGACCGATTCGTCATCAATCATGCCGGCCTGTGCTATAGCCAGGGCTTCAAGGGCTATCCGGGTCTGTGCGACCCAGGCGGCCGTTTGGGTTGGCGTCCACCCGGTGGTTTGCAGAAAGTCGGCCATGATCGATGCACCGGTTTCAAGCAGTGCACACGACGAAGCCACGCGGCCGGCGTCACTGATGCGCGTCTTGCCTGCGATGTAGGCATGGTATCGTTGCCGGGCTTCGGCAAAGGCTTCACCGATCATGCCGGGCAGCTCCGCTTGTCGGTCAATCAGCCAGGCGATATAGCGCGCCATCAGCGTAGGCAGTGCTTCTAAGACGGCTTCGGCCTGCTTGAAAGCGCCCTCGTTAAACGTCTCATTCCAAACAGGAATCAGTAACGATCTTGACGCGACCGACGCTTCACCGCTGGGCAGGTTCTCCCCGTTGGATAGCATCAGGCTTCCGATGTGTGGACTTCCTACCAGGCCGCTACCGCTGCGATTGCTGCGCACGCGCGGCCGACGATCCGCCCATCTTTGCATGGTTCGTACTGCAATCTTGGGGTCACACGTCGAAGACTTCAGGTCATCGATGCAAACCACACAATCACGCAGCGCAGCCCCCACGACTTCCAGGCTTGTTTGTGTCCAGGCCCAAGAGGCCGCGGGCCGATCCATCCCATAGAATGCCTGCAGGATTTTTGCCGATCGGGTCTTTCCCTTCCCCGTGGCGCCCATCATGTGCAATACGGGCAGCTCCCCGATGGGCGCCCAGCGCAAGAGGGGCGCAAGGAAGACCGCGGCAATTTGGGGCAGCATCACACCCGGCCCCAGGCAATCACGCACCGGCCCCGCCAGCGCTTGTTTGGCCGTCTCAAATGCCTGGTTCCCATCATCGCGCGGCCCGAAGTTGGCCAAAGCCGGCGCGCCGGCCCCCGCGGCCAGGTTGCTCAAATCGACCGTCAACGGTTCGTCACTGCCAATGGCGCCCGCCGCCGCCAGGTAGACTAAACGGCCGTTGTGCTTGTGCCAGCCGACAAACTCGAAGATTTCGCTGCGTTCTCGCGCGTGGTCCGACAATTCCGAGGCAGCAATGGGAAGGTGTTTGGCGCCGTTGGGGTTGGCAAGTTTCACATCGGCGCCGCCGGCGTTCAGGCACGCAGCATAGAACGCGCGTGCATCGGCCATTGTCTCAGGCACAACCTCAAACAGGCACGTGCCGCGCGCCGTGGTCAGTTCACAGATGAATACCCGCGTGCTGCTACCGTCGGCACGGTGCCGGACGCGTTCAGCAACCACCTTGACAGCAAACTTGGCAATTTGGGTAGGTACCGGCCCGTCAGCCGTCGGGCGATTCCACAAGAGAAAGGCGCCGCCGGCGATTCCTTCTCGCACAAAATAAGCCGCGGTCGGTTCGTGTGCTTCGGCTGCAGCCAGGGCGGATTGTGCCCGCTGTGCTTCGTCGGCCCGCCGTAGTCCATCGGTTCGCAGCTTGTCTACCTCGGACACCTTCAGCCCCAACTGGGTGACCAAATGCCGGCGTTGATCGATCCAATCCGCCGTGTCAGATTTGGCCAGCGTATCACCCAGAGCACGCAGCGCCGCCGGCCGTTCGCCGTTGCTGCTTTCTTTGATCTGCCCTATCAGGCGTTCAATCGTTTCGTCGGTCATCATCCCCCCCTGCAAATCGTGCCAATGGGCACGTAGGGTCACAGTATGGCGCCAACTCGCGCGACCCGCACCCATGCCCGGGCGTGCGGTCAGGTCTGTAGGCACTGCCAATGGTCGCGGTAAGCTCCCTGTCAGCCAGGCCTGAACGATCCGCCCAAGGTGCCAGCAGATCACCCGCGGCCGCTTCACTCCAACCGTCAGAACGAAGATGTAACGCCAGCCGCCAGGCCGTTTCGTTGCGCGACCCCGGCGCCGTGGCTACTGTCAAGATCGCACCAGCGCAGGGTTTCAGCCTGATTGGCCGTCGCGCCGTGAACGCGCGCGGCCGGCTGTGTCGCGGCTTGGGTGTCAGCAGCTCGAGCAAGCCGGCCGGCACGGGCCGCGGCAAGAGTTCGTGCGGACCAAAACCGATTTCCCACGCGTAGCGCCGGCCGTTGGGGTGAATGCTGGGGGGCAGCACCACATACCCGCCCCATCCTCTCACATCGATTCCGGGCGGTATCTCACCGGCCCCGTTACCCAGTTTGACACCGGCCGGCTGTGCAAACAGCAGATGTGTGCCGCCCTTGCCGGTCAAGTTGGTAACGGTTTGCATGTCTTGCGCTTTCAGGAAGGGGGCGCCTGAATAGGTGTCTTTGTACTGGTCCAAATCGAGCGCCAACAGTCCAGCGCCGCCGCAGTGCAAACCGATGTTTGCTTCTGGCCAGGCTTCCCACCAGGTAGTGATTTGCGCAGTGTCGACCGTGGCGTGATAGACCCCAAGCCCCTTGAAAGGTTCTTTCGTTCGTGGTCGCAACGGGAAGACCGGCCAACCGTGCGCGCCGTACCAGGCCGCCGCGCGTGACAGTGAGGGTGCATTCATGGCCGGCTCTCCGAGGGGATGCTTTCTTCAAGCCGGCGCCGCAGAATCGCCGCAAACCGTCTTGTCAATGGGTCTGTGATGCCTTCTTCCAGGTAGAGGCAACAATCGATTTGGCGGGACAAATCGAGGGGCAAACCGAGGGCGCGCGGGGGTTGCGTTCGCGCGCGGCGTGTGCTAGACTTTAGCAGACATTTCTTGACTTTTGCCTCCGGTTGCGTTCGCGCGCGGCGTGTGCTATACTGGCTTTTGATTGGTTGAACCGCTGCCACTTGCCCGGCAGCACCCGCGCCCACCGTGCCGCCGGTGGGCGTTTTCTTTCTACGCGGCATATTGCACCTCGTTTCGGATAGGGCCGGCCGGTTGCAGATAGCCGGCACGCTCCAAGCCCTGGCGGATCTCGATTGCTGCCTGATAGCGCGGGTCCCTGCGTTCCTGTTTCGCCAGGGCGATAAGCGCCGCCTTTTCCTCAGGCGTCAGTGTTAGCGTGATACGTGCCATGGGTTGTACCTCGTTTTCAGCTTTCAAAACGAAAGACGTGCTATGGGATATCATAGCACGTCTTTTCTGTGTGTGTAGCTCAGGTTTTAGCTCAGCGTTAGCTCAATTAGCTCACGCTGGCGGGGGGTGGTGGTTTCTTCTTGCGCCGGCGGTACTTATTCAGTAGGCCAGCCCGGGCCGCTTGATCTCGAATACGCTTGACTTCCGATTCGCTCCGAACCACTTCTTGGGCGATAAGTGGAATAGGAATTTTCCGGGTTGACATCTCAACTACTTTTCGAACTTCCGTACTATCCCATCTTTCGGCAAGTTCATATTCAGCCGATTGGGCTTCAGGGTCCCGGGTTTTCTTTTGCTCGAATCCCCTGGTCTCGAGCGTGGCAATGAATGCTTCAACCGTTGGTTGTATTGCTTTCTCCGATGCAGGATCGACAAGCAGCGGATAAGCTTCATAGTGCCGATTAATACACGCCGGGTAATCTTCCAGGAATTCATCAAATGCCTCGGTCAAATACTCGATTACACGTAAATCAACCAGATAAGCCTTGAAAGTAACGGTAGTGCGTGCATGGTAAGGGGGTGAAAGCTCGGATAGGATAACCTCGATTACGCTTACCCCGTGGGGAATGGGCGCCTTAAAGCGTCTGGGGTCTTCCGGTGGGGTGGCAGGGAAATCTAAATGCGCAGCCATCACGATAAACGGGGATGCATCTACTATCCGCCCCATCTGACTTAATACCCCTATCTTACCCTTCAGATACGGAAAGTCTTTGTCAGGTGGCTCCGGGTCAGGAATTCGCCAAATGTAATACCGCGCGCCGTAGTTCCCTTCACACCCTGTGGCCACATGGTGCGCTGTCGTGTCCACATCGCAGCGGATAAACAGCAGCGGCCCTGTCTTTGGATAGATCGATCTTTCACGCCAACCAAAAGGGTCAGTGTTTTGTTTCATGCTTGCCCCCTGCAAAAGCGGTAATTTCGGAACTATTGCCGCCGGCTTTTCTCTACTCCAAGCCCAGACCCCGCCCGTAATACGGCACGTGCCGGCCGCGTAACGCGCGCCGCCGCGTCTCTTCCGGCCTGCGATCGTACTTCGCCGTTGTGCTGGGGTTGCTGTGCCCAAGCACTTTCCCCACGGTCACCACGTCGGCGCCTTGATCGAGCAAGTCACCCGCCAGCGTGCGCCGCAGATCGTGCCAGGTCATGGGCTTGACGATCCCGGCCTGCGTGCATCGTTTCGCCAGCACGTCCGCCAAAGCCTGGGTGGTCAAGTGGTCACCGATCGAGACCCGGCCGCCCTTGTTGACCTGGCAGAACAACGGCCCCGCCGCGCGTCCTCGGACGTCTAACCAGGCTTCGACCGCCGCCAGGGCGCCGCCATAGACCGGCACCGCCCGATCTTTGCCGCCCTTGCCGCGTATCACGACGGCGCCGCCGTCCGAGGCCGTCGACCAATCATCCAGCCGCAGCCCTGCCAGCTCGAAGCGCCGCGCCCCGGTTGCCGCCCCCAGGGCAATCAGCGCTGCATCACGCGCGCCGGCCGCGGTGTGGTCATTGGCACAGGCTCGCATGAGGGCGTCAAGCTCACCCGCCGGCACGTGCCGGCCAACTGGCACACCCGCCGGCGCGCGTACGTCGCCAACCTGTGCCACGCGCCCGGCCTGCAGGGTGATTTCATCGCGCCGGCTGCGTGATACGTTGGGGTCCTCGAAAGCCAGATCCGCCAGGCGCCGCGCCCACCACCGGATGGCGGCCAAGGCTCGATTGATAGCCGCCGGCGCGCGTCCCGCGTCTTGCAGGTGCCGGGCGTATTCCTCAACCAGCAGCTTGGTAAGCAGCCGGTTGGCCCGCCAGCTCTCAAAGTGTGCCAGATCGTGGCGGTACCCCCGCCGGGTATGCACCGATCGTAAGCGCGGGTCCCTGTCGATCTCATGGTCAATCAGATGTACCAGATCGGGACCGGATAGGGTCAAGGTCATATCCATTTTGCTTACTCCCTCCACTTGGTTCAACGCACCTTATCACCACCTATTATACCCCGTTCGGCCAAAAAGTCAACCCGGCGCCCGTCTCACTCGCTGGGCACCTGGTGCGCGACCCCCCCCTACCCTGTCAAACGATGGAGTATTCAGCCGGCGCGGCCGCGCGCGTCGTGGGCCAGCTCCGCGGCGAGGCGGTCGAAGTCGAGACCTTCGAGGTCGTCGGCCCCATACAGTTCAGCAGCTTCGGCGCGCAGCCAGTCGGCGAGGGGTTGCCCCGACGCGCGGGCCAGCTCGACCAGCTCCACGGCCGACAGGTCGTTACCGACAACGTTAGACCAGGTGTAGCCCCGGCGGTCGGGGCGCAGGCGGGCGGCTTCGGCTTCCCGTTTGCGGCGTTCTTCGGCCTGCACTTCTGCGGCGTGCCGGCGGCGTTCGGCTTCCAGATTGTTTTCAACAAACGTTTTAGCCGCTTCCAGCTTCGCCTGTAACGCGTCGCCGGTGTCCTGTCCGAAAATATCCTCAAATACGGTCGTGTCTCGTTTGGTGGTCATAATCGTAACCCTTTCACTGATTGAAAATATCCGGGCAATCCTGCCCGGTGGATACACTTTGCAGGCCTGCCCATTCGTTCAGGAATTGCCAGGCGCTTACCGATTCCCGGCCGCGGCGGCCAGCCGCGCCAGTGCGTCAAGCGGATATGTAGGGGTCATGGTTGCGCACCTGTAACCGTCCCTGTAACCGGTCTGTGCCGCATGATGGGGCTGTGCCCCGTGCCTATTGTTGATCCGGCGCCCGTCTCAACCTGCCTCGCTTCCTGTCGGACTTGCACCGCCGACAGGCGCCGGTTATTCTGCTGGTAAGGTACTTGTGTTACGGTACTTGTGTTACGGTGTATGCACCGTTTCAAGTTGCTTGTGTCGGCTGCGGTGCGCTTGCATTTTGCACGACCCGCCGCAATAACGCGCCCGGTCTGACTCAGCCTCGAAGCGATCCCCACAGACCGCACAGATGCGCACAAAGCGCCGCTTCGGTCTGTCCGAGACTGTCGGAGGATCCGCAGCAGCCAGAGGCCTTACCTTCAGCTTGGCGCCGGCGTGGATTGTCCGTTGGGCTTTTCCAGCTTCGGGGCCGTGCCAAAAGGGAGGCCAGGCGCCCCGTCGACCGCGCCGCTGCTATTGGCCCGCCGCAGCTGGCGCAGGTAGTTACCGGCTTGAAGTTCACCCCGCTCAGCCGCCATACCCAAGCTATTTTGGCGTGTGTACTGCGCTTGCTGGCGCAGGATCTCGATCTCAGCCTCTTGCTCAGCCAGCTGCGCTTCGAACTGAGCTAGTTCCAGCCGAGATTTTAGCCTGGCTTGCTGGTCTACCATCGCAGCTTGCGCCCGCCTGGCTTCGCGCTGCTGCGCCTTCTCCGGGTCAATCTGACTGTAGCGGAAGCGTGCGAAGACGTTCCCCGCAATGATCCCGATCACACCCAGCACGGTAATCGTTGACATGATGGGTGGAAGCTCGATCACCACCCGACCGGTTCGCAGCACTTCACCGAGGAAGGCCAGCCCTTCGCCGGTCAGGTTCACCCAAACCATGATCTTGGCCAGTTCTTCTTGTGGCTCGGACTTGGCGTTATGGTAGGCTCGTTCCCACAGGATGGCACCGAGGCCCAGACCGATTAACCCACCGACCGACAAGATCCCCATCTCTGGGGGTAGCATCCCTGACACAAAGTCGTAACTCAGCCAGGCCATGAAACCCAGCAGGCCGATCATCACCACGCTCAGCCAGTCGTTTTCACCGGCCTTCCGCCACATCCCGTTAATTTGATCCTGCATCGTTGAAAGTCTCCCTGTGAAGTCGCCTGGTCATCAGCCAGGCAAAGAGGATAAACAGCAAAAACATGCGGAGTGGGGGAGGGGACGCTTGCAGCACCCCGGCCCCCACCAGCGCAACCGCACCCACCGCTACGGCCCGAGGCCATGAGGGGGTAGGGGCGTACAGCACCATAAACGGCGCGGGCGCCAACAGGCCCGCCAGCACCCACGCCAACCAGTCACCACCAAAGGCCAGAAACACCAGCCAGGCAGACCAGGCCGTGGCGCCCAGCGCAAAGGCCAGACACACCAGCCGGGTCAGACCTGGCACCAGGCCCAGCAGAACCGGCAGCGCAGCCGCGGCCATCTCAGCCAGGCCCTTTAACAGCGTGCCAATGACCTGTAGCATCAGCGCAACCGTGGCCATGACCGCCGCGGCGATCCCGGCCAGTGCAATGACAACCGCCCGGCCCAGCCAGACCGCCGCCCGCCCGGCTGCGCTGATGACCTCGGTCAGCAGGCTGCGCTCCTCCGTGGCCATCACCGGCACCCCACAGACCAGACGGTAGGTTCTGGCGTGCCAAACAGCGGACTCCGAACTGCCGTACACTGCCCGGCCTGGTCAACCATGACGCCCGGGTTCTGCGGTCCCTGGTACCGCGTAGGACCCCCTGGAAGGCAGGAAGTCATCAGAAGCAGCATCAGGCCATAAAGCACGTTCTGAATCACACCCCGCGCACGCGTACCCCCGTTTTGTTCGTTCTGGTGACAATCTGCGGCCTTCGTGAGGGTTTCCTGCGCTTGTGTCACCATCCCATTTTGGCGCCAGCAGGGGAGGCAGGCGTAAAGGTTGCGGAAGTCGTCAGCGATCCCGGCAACGTGGTAATCGGCGCCCGTCGCCTGACCACAGTACACACATTTCTTGATGGTCATGCTATCACTCCCATTCGGCAGCCTTGATGACCGTGAACGTCAACCCATTTAAGGGTTTCCCGTTGGAGAGTGCCGCTACATCGTGCGTCAATTCGTCAAGCCGCTGCTCAATCGAATCTAGCCGCTCGCTGATTTCGTCAATCGAATCGCACAGCCTTTCTAGCAGCCCCTCCAGGGCAAACGTAGGATTACCGCCGGTTGGGCTGCGCAGGAAGTCAAGCAGTGTCTCGTTCATGGAAAAGCACCCCCGTTAATGGTAGTGCCACAAGGAATGTGGTACAATCCCCTGTGGCTGCGGTCCGTCCGTGCCGTGGGCGCCTGCTGGGTACCATCCAGCAGGCGCCCGTTCGTTTCATGCTGCGGTATCACCCCCCTTCACGAAACCCACCCCCTAGGGATTTATCGCCTTCGCGTAAACGCCCCGTGTACCCCCCTTTTTTTGGCCTCTCCGGCCATCGTAGGGGCATGTGCGCACTAGGCTATGCTTGTGAATAGGCACAGTTTATCATAAATTGTGTCTATTGTCAAGCGCTAATTGGGAATCAAAAAAGCCAGGGAAGTCGGATGACTCCCCGGCTTACTTTCCTTCTTCCTGTAAGGCTCTTTCGATCCCACCCGGACCGAAGCGCCGTGACCCGACGGCCTTTACGATGTCCAGATAGCGACGCAAACTGTCGCGGTCGATCCACCACATCAAGCCAGACTTGCGCCCCGTAACCTTCCCTTGACGCATCAATCGTCGAATATAGTTGACGTGGTACCCGCTGACTTCTGCGGCCTCTTCGGTGGTAATCCAGTCACGCAACCCCGACCAATCCTTTCGCCCCGCTAGGTGCGCCCCGTTATTCTTCATCGGTGAGTACCTCCGCAATGGCTTCCTTTCTGCGTGTTATCAAAATATGCCCCCTGCCTGGCAAAGCGTCCCAGGCTTCCAACGTCAGGGTGCGACCGCAGCAACTGACCATGCCATCGGCCAATTGCAGGCCGACAATAAGCCGCTGCGGCGGCCGCCGCTGCCGCCGTTCCAGCCGGTCAAGTCTGGTTTCAGCCGTCTTGCCCATCCAGCACCGCCCTTTCTAGTTCTGTAATCCGCTGTTCAAGGTTGCGTAGCTCACGTAACTTGAACAGCGCATCCAACACCACCGAGGCCGCCCGTAGGCGCAGCCCCGCCGGCCCTTCCGTGTCGGCCATGACGTTATGCAACACCTGAAGCGCCCCGGATTGTAGCTGCAACAGTTGCCTGACCGCCTGGTCGATTACGTCCCCCTCCGCTTCCAGCAAGGCTTGGCGAAAAGTCGGTGTATTCATCCAGCGCGACATTGACTTTTCACTCACCCCGACCGCCAACGCTGCGGTTCGTTGGTCTCTGGAAGTCAGCAAGGCGCTAATACCACGCCGTTGGAGGGGCGTCAGTTCGCTTTGTTGGACTTTAGCAGACATTTCTTGACTTTTGCCTCCCACACGTTTGGCCCGACCGCA
>CAYOLO010000003.1:0-62153 GCA_964404855.1 uncultured Gammaproteobacteria bacterium | reverse complement strand
ATAATGGTTACAGATGGTAATAAATGGTGATTTAGGGCAACTTAGGGCAGATGTTTTTAGGACAATTTGAACCACAATTTTCCTCCTCATCTAAGAGGCTTTCTATTCCGGTTAAGCTCCGGTCAAGTCTAGCGAAAGGGAAAGTAATCCTTTCAAAAGGTTTTGATCAGTGTATTTTCGGCTATTCGGCTGAAGGCTGGGAGGCGCAAAGCGCTAAGCACCTTGAAAACCCAATCTCAGACGTCCAAAGTCGAGATCTAAGAAGATTTATATTTTCAGCTTCAGAAGAAGTAGATTTTGACACACAAGGCAGAATGGTTATCCCAAAAACCTTAATCGATTATGCAAATATTTCTGATTCCGTTACCGTAATTGGTGCAGGAGATCATTTCGAAATATGGGCAACTGACAAATGGCAACAAAAAATAAATGAAATCGACTCTAACAATCGTTGATAAACATATTCCGGTATTACCCAAAGAGTCAATTGAATTACTAAGTCCCTCAACGGATAAAAAATTCATTGACGCAACTCTTGGTGATGCAGGTCATACCGCTCTAATTTTAGAAAAAGGAGCAGAGGTTTTAGGGATTGATGCTGACTTTAAAAATGTCGATAAAGCAAAAAATATTTCTCAGCACCTCACAACGGTTCACGGAAATTTCTGCAATTTAGCCAATCTTGCCAAAGCCAATAATTTTGCTCAAGTCGACGGCATACTTTTTGATCTTGGATATTCCTCAACCCAACTACAAGATCCAGAAAAAGGAATCAGTTTTTTAAACGAAGGACCTCTAGATATGAGATTGGATCCAGTAAATCAAGGTGTAACAGCTGCTGATTTATTAAAAGTATTAACAGAAAAACAGTTATATGAATTATTTATCGAATATGGTCAAGAAAAGCGTGCTCGGGTCATTGCTGACGCTATTGTCCGCGCCCGTTTAGTCAGACCAATTGAAACGACTACTCAACTAGCCCAAATAGTTGAGAACGTTATTCCTCGGAGGAATAGTGACAAGATTCATCCGGCGACTAAGGTTTTTCAGTCACTAAGAATCGCAATCAATAGCGAACTGGACAATCTGGAATCCGCTCTTTTACAGTCTGTAGAACTTCTAAAACCAAGAGGTGTTTTGGTAGTGATCTCGTTTCACTCATTGGAAGATAAAATCGTAAAGAATTTTATTCGTAATAATTTTTTGTTGGAAAACTTAACAACAAAACCAATTATTCCCGATAGTCTAGAAGTTCATCAAAACAGACGTGCTCGAAGTGCAAAGCTTCGGGCAGCGCGGAAAATTTAACAAAAACTGGGCAGCGGTTTTTAATTTAAAAGCCTAATAAACTGCTCAAAATGAATGCGACCGTTCTACAATCAAATATCTTAATTGCTCGTCAGGCTCCTTCGGCCAAAACCTTACCTCATAGTACTAAACTAATTTTTGCAATCTTTACAATTGTCTCAATTTTAATAATGGGCAATTTGTTTGTTTCTAACTCGCTTGCGACTAAAGGCAAACTTGTTACAGACCTCAAGTCAAAAAGTGAAACCTTAAAAAAAGAAAATATTGTACTTAAAAGTGAAATTGCCGAGCTGGGGTCTTTGGCTGAGATTGAGAAAAAAGCCTTAAACTTAGGTTTTCAAAAAAATTCTTCAGGTAAAATATTTGTTAAGGATCCAGCGTTTGCTTACTCTCGTTAATAAGTTTTACTTAAAACTATTTAGTTTTTGTTCCATAATATATTAATCATGAAAGAAATCAGGCTGGTATATATTGCTTGTTTGATAGTTTTTAGTTTAATTGTTCTTAGACTGTTTTATTGGCAGGTAATTAGTCGCGACTCACTACAGGCTAAAGCAGAAAAACAGTATTTGAGAGATATTGAGCTTTTTCCTAAAAGGGGAGAAATATTAGCATCAGATGGGTCGCCATTAGTTACTAATCAAACCGCATACTTAATGTATGCTAATCCAAAAGAAATTTCTGACCCTAACTCTGTGGCAGAAAAAATCCAGCCGATTTTGGATCTTAGTGATATTGCAACAGTAAGCGCAGAACTTTTGCCGGAATATAATCCAGATGTTTATAAAAAAGAGCAGGAACTTAAACAAAAAGAAAGACAAGTTGCTTTAACAGAAAAAATTACTCAAACCAATCTTGATTGGGTACTACTCGGTAGAAAACTTACCAACATTCAAAAAGAGCAAATCGAAAAGTTAAACATTAATGGTCTAGGTTTTAGCGATGAGATTGCACGCGATTACCCTGAAGGTTCAATGTCTGCTCATCTATTGGGTTTTGTTGGCTTGGATGATTTTGGGCGCGACACTGGCTATTTTGGACTAGAAGGTTTTTATAACAGGCAACTTAAGGGTCGTTTAGGGGTAACAAAAGAAGAAACAGATGCTAAAGGTAATCCAATCTTACTAGGTGATTACGGCCAAATTGGCGAAAATCCAGGCAGAACTCTTAAGCTCACAATAGATAGGTCGGTACAAAAAGTAGTTGAAGAAGAGCTGCTTAGCTCAATAGAAAGTTACCAAGCCAAAGCTGGTCAAGTTTTGATAATGGACCCTACTACAGGGGCAATTATAGCTTCAGCTGCATATCCCGCTTATGATCCCGCTAATTACACTAAATACCCAAACGCCAATTATGTTAATCCAGTGGTAGCAGAGACTTACGAGCCTGGATCGACTTTTAAAGTTCTAGCTATGGCGGCAGGAATTAACGAAAATGTTATTCAACCAGAGACAATTTGTACAATCTGTGATGGGCAAGTAGAAATTAGCGGTTATAAAATTTCGACTTGGGATAATAAATATCACCCCAATTCCACCATGACCGAAGTGATTCAAAACTCTGACAACACGGGAATGGTATTTTTGTCCCAGAAACTAGGGTTCGAAAAATTTCATCAATATCTTAAAAATTTTGGTTTTGGGGATCTAACTGGTGTCGATATTCAAGACGAAACATATGGAGTAATAAGACCAAAGAAAGACTGGGGGGAAATAGATTTAGCGACTGCATCTTTCGGTCAAGGAATTGCCGTTACCTCAATTCAAATGGTTAAGGCCGTCTCAGCTATAGCAAACGGGGGAAAACTCCCAACTCCGCACTTTGTCTCAGAAATAATAGACGGAGATAATCCACTAAAAGTTTCTCCAGATAGCAATTCATTCAAAACCATAATTACCAAAGAAACTGCTGACAAAGTTACAGAAATGATGACCAAAGCAGTAGTGGCAGGGGAGGCTCATTACAAAATTCCAGATGGTTACTCCTTAGCTGGTAAAACTGGAACAGCACAAATTCCTGTTGCTGGTCATTATGACCCAAGCAAAACAATCGCAAGCTTTGTTGGGTTTGGTCCACTACCCAATCCAAAATTTGTAATGTTAGTCCGGTTTACTGAGCCCAAAAGCTCACCATACGGTTCAGAAACAGCTGCACCAACCTTCTTTAGGATTTCTTCAGAAATTTTTAGACTTTGGTCAATTCCTCCAAATCTTTAAGTCCTAACCAATTTAGATTAGAATATCCAATAATGAACTCGCAAAAAATAAAAAATATTTGGCACCTAGTAAACGCCATTATTGCCAATATTTATTACATGTTTCCAACCAAAAAACTTATTGTAATTGGTGTTACAGGTACCGACGGAAAGACAACAGTTTCTAGTGCGATTTATCACATATTAAGAAAATCGGGAGAAAAAGCTGCATTAATATCAACTGTTGGTGCAGAAATAAACGGGAATTTTATTGAAACAGGGCTTCACGTTACGACCCCAGGACCTTTCGAAATTCAAAAATTTGCCAAACTTGCCATAAACTCTGGGTGTAAGTATTTAGTTCTAGAAATAACTTCAATCGGTTTAGATCAATATAGAGACTTTGGTGTAAGTTATCAGATTGGATTAGTCACTAACTTAAGTCACGAGCATCTTGATTATCACGGAACTATGGATAATTACGCGAAATCAAAATTTAAATTGCTCCTAAGATCAAAAATCAAGCTTGTTACTTTAAATTGCGGCCCAATTAATGATATGAGCAAAAACTTATCTAATCTCCACACATATTCGTTTAATAAAAATACAGATTTTACAAAAACCAACTTTAAACTTCCAGAAATTATTGGTGATTACAATAGAGAGAACTTAGTTGGGGCGGCAAGTACTGTAAGTTTGTTGGGTATTGATAATGAAAAGATAAATTCCGCACTTAAGTCGTTTCAACTTCCCAAAGGTCGAATGGAAAAATTTTTAGGCAAAAACAAAGAATTATTTTTTATTGACTTTGGACACACACCACAGGCTCTTGAATCCGCACTATCTTCAATCAAAAAAGAATCTCCAAATCACAAAATTATTTCGGTATTTGGTGCGGCCGGACTTAGAGATTATTCAAAAAGACCGCTAATGGGCAAAGCTGCCTCCAAATATAGCGACATTATAATAATTACAAGTGAAGATCCAAGAACGGAAAATCAAGAAAAAATCTCAAGTGAAATAATTTCTGGTATACCCAAAAGCTTTAGTCGATCAAATCAAATTTTAGTCATTAACGACCGACAAGCCGCAATCAAAAAAGGCGTCGAGCTATCAAATAACAAAACTATTTGTTTATTTTTTGGTAAGGGCCATGAAAAATCAATGAATATTTCTGGGGTCGAAAAACCTTGGGATGAACAAAAAGTTTTAGCTAAGGCTTTAGGAAAATAAGTCTTACAAAAATGAATGAAGATCAAATTAAAATTATAAGCAGTACGCTTGGCACCGAAAGAATTCTTTTTGACGAACAGTTAAAATCGCACACATATTTCCATCAAGAAACCAAATCAAGGATGTATTTTGAGGCGCTTAATTCTTCAGATTTGGAATTAGCAGTCTCAACTTGTATTAAAAATAAAATACCCTTTATTGTTTTAGGACTAGGAGCAAACACCTTTCTACCTGAAAACAGTGAATATTTTTTGATAAAAAACCTATCTCACAATATTATCCTCAAAGGATTTAGAACCTTAATAATTGAAAAAAAATCAGTACCTGAAGTACTAATACAAGTTGATTCTGGCGCCTCCCTAACCATGCTAGCCAGATATTGCATACATGAAAAAATTGAAGGATTAGGATTTCTATTAAACATCCCCGGCAGTGTTGGTGCAGGAATTAGAAATAATATTTCCCTTATGCCAACAGTAAAAAATATTATTGGTAATTATCTTTCACTCGCTGAAATAATTGATGCCAAAACAGGCGAAAAAAAACTCGTCGACAATTCATACTTTGAATTTGATTATGATCGGTCTAAGTTGCAACAGACTAACGATATTGTAATAAAAGCAGTATTTAAGTTACCTAAAACCTCACCTAATAATCCATGGTCAGCTGGTAGTAATGATGTTGCAATTAATCATTCACTTACAGGTCCAATTTTTAAAAACATTTCACACAGAGACGCAGTTAGACTATCAACCAAACATTTCACACTCTCGCCATCATACTTAATACGACAAATAGACATTGGTGGTTATAAAATTGGAGGTGTAACGATTTCAAGCGAAGATCCAAACACTTTTATTTTAGACAACGATTTTAAAACCGAAGACATTGCCAGAATGATGCGTTATATTAAACGTAATATTAAAAATAAATTTAAACTAACATTAGAATCACGGATAGATATTATTAACAAAATATAAATGAATTATTTTAAAGTCCTTAAAGAGGTTAAAACACATAAAAAACCATTTCACATTGCACGCGCATTGAGCGCAAAATATTATTTGCTATTAAGTAATAAAACCATCGTCGGCGTGACAGGTAGTGTAGGTAAAACTACAACAACAAACGCAATTCGTACCGCATTAGGCAAGAAAGCGATTTCTACCACAGAAAATCTTGATTCAATTTTTAATATTCCAATTACTGTTCTCAAATCTAAAAAATTCAAATATTTAGTACTAGAAATGGGTGTTCAATATCCCAAAGATATGGAATTTAATAGTACAATTGCTCCAAGCGATATAGTCGTTTTCACTCAAATTTCTCCTGCTCATACACAGTATCTATCTTCTTTGGGAAAAATATTTACAGAAAAATCAAAAATAATTACCAATAAAACAAAAATTGTGATTTACAATTATGACGATAAGTTGTTAAGAGAAAAATTTTCTAAACTTAATATTCCGTCAATTAAATATGGTTTTTCTAAAGATTGTGATGTCAGATTGTCTGTAGAGTCGCAAAATCTTAAAAACACAAAAATTAATATTTACTCCCAAGGAGAAAAATTTAATTTAACAACATCTCTTATTGGTCAACATCAATGCCTTTCATTGTGTGCGGCTTTTGCGGTCGGCACTTTTTTAGGAATTGATAATAAAGTATTGATTAATAATCTTTCAAAAACTAAATCTGCCGCTAACAGATTTAATATCGCAAGAATTGCCAACGCCGATGTGATAAAAGATATTTATAATTCCTCGCCACTTGCGCTCTCGAATGCAATTAATTTTGTAAATTTACAAAAACACAAAACTAAGATAGCTATTCTCGGCGATATGTTAGAACTAGGTAAGATGTCGGAAAGTGAACATATTAAAATAGCCAAACTACTACTAAATTCCAGTTTTAATCAAGTTTTTACTTATGGGAAAGAAGCACAAAAAATCTATTCATATCTGTCGAGCAAAAATACCAAACTTAAACTTACGCACTTAGAAAAACCGTTTAAATTAGAACAAAAAAAATTCGATAAAAGTACATTAATCTTAGTTAAAGGATCTCATGGGATGCACATGGAGGACTTTTTTAGCTCCTAAAACTGTATAATTAAATATTATGATTGGGCTGTTATTGCTAATACTCATATCTTTTTTTACCGTCGCAATTTTGTCGGTTCCTTTTATTAATCTTCTTTACAAGATTAAATTTCAAAGACAAAACCAACAGACTCGTGACATGTTCAACAAAAGGACACCAATTTTTGACAAGTTTCACGCGCACAAGGCAGGTACTCCACTTGGCGGTGGTGTATTAGTTATCTTCAGTGTCGTAGTGCTGTTTTTACTGGTTGGTTTGTTTCGCGAAGTTTTTAACATTGAATCTACATCCGTCTATCCGTACGCGCAGGAAGTTTTTATTATTTTATTTAGCGTAGTTTCATTTGCGATTTTAGGTTTAGTTGACGATGTTCGAAAAACTTTTCAATTAAAGAAAACTAGCTTTTTTGGATTAAGATTCAGACAAAAATTTTTAATTCAAGTTGCTTTGGCGGCATTTATTTCAAGCTATCTATATTTTGTCTTAAAAATTGACATTGTTAACCTAAGATTTATTGATGTTTTTCATATCGGTCCTTTGTTTATTCCATTTGCAATGTTCGTAATTGTTAGTTTTGTAAATGCAGTAAATATTGCTGACGGTCTTGACGGTCTTGCTGGGGGACTACTTCTAATCGCCTTAATTGCATTTCTAATGATTTCATCTTCAATTCTAGATACCACACTCTCTTCTTTCTTGGGTTTATGGATAGGAGCTTTGATTGCCTTTTTATATTTTAATATCTATCCGGCCAGAATTTGGATGGGGGACGCTGGGGCTTTAGGTTTTGGTGCGGGTCTGGCAATTACTGGACTTTTATTAGGCAAAACCCCAGCTCTAGCAATAATTTGTGGGATGTTTGTTGTCGAAGTAAGTTCTTCTTTGCTACAGTTGATTTCGAAGCGTTTTTTTCATCGCAAATTAATCGAGGCTGCACCATTAAATTTATATCTCCAGCACAAAGGTTGGCCTGAGCCTAAAATTGTTATGAGATACTGGTTAGCTGGTATCTTACTTGCCGTAATGGGGCTTTTGCTCGCATTTATTGGTTAAATAATAGTATTCTCCATTTAAGAGAAGTTTTTGTATGGATAAATCTGATTTTAAAGATAAAAAAATTCTAATCATGGGTCTGGGATTAAATGGTGGTGGACTCGAGGCGGCTAAATTTTTTTATAAACTTGGAGGCAAAATTACCGTTACAGACCTACAATCTGAAGAAATTCTCAAACCAACAATTGAACAACTGAAAAGTTGTCCAGAAATCGAATATCATCTTGGTCACCATTTAGAAAGCGATTTTAGTAACACAGATATTGTTATTAAAAACCCTGGGGTTCCACCAACCTCAAAATTTCTAGAAATTGCATCAAAAAGTGGGGCGACCATTACTTCTGACTTAGAAGTGTTTCTAAACTTAGCTACTCCCAAAAAAATAATTGCAGTGACTGGAACAAAAGGAAAAAGCACAACAACTACATTTATTAGCCAAATATTAAGTTCATTAGAAATTGAAAATATTCTTGCAGGTAATATCGGCAAATCACCACTTAATACTTTGGGTTATGAAAAAAATAAATATGTAGTCATTGAATTGTCTTCGTTTCAAATTGACGATCTTGGTAAAAAAATGCCTTATTTTGACACAATTGCATTCACCAATATTTTCCCTGACCATCTAAACCGATATGGAACTTTTAACAAATACCAAGAATCAAAATTAAGGTTAATTAATTATCTAAAACCGGACGGTACCATTGTTTATCCAAAAAATAACTTTCCGCAAATTAAGCATTTAGATTCACAAACTGCAGTTCAGTTTGATGATAGTTTTAAAATTAATCTTGAAAACGACACACCACAAAATATTCTCAACTTTAACGCCGCCCTTCTCGTTGTGTCTAGTACAACTCAGTTTGCTGTTGATAAAATACTTCCTAAAATTAACACACTCACTCCGCCAAGATTTAGAAACCAAACAATTCGTACAATTAAAAACATTTCTTTTATTAATGACTCAACTGCTACCAATCCGACTGTAACCGTTGGAACACTTAAAAATTATAATTCCACTGAATCAGTTGTTATTGTTGGTGGATCTGATAAAAATTTAGATTTGTTAATTCTTTCGAGGTTTATAAATGAGAAACAATTTCATGTGGTCTTACTTGATTCGCCTGTTGGGAAAAAACTTTCATCGCATATTCGTAAAGATTTAATTATTTCAAACTGCTCACAATTCGAAAAAGCAATTGAAGATGCTTATGATTTTGTAAAAAACATAAACGGAAAATTTGTCATATTATCCCCCGCAGCGGCTTCGTTTGGTATGTTCTTGAACGAATTTGACCGAGGTGAACAGTTTAATAGCTTAGTTTCTAAGCTTCAATGAAAATCTTTTCAACACAAAATAGAAATATTATTACTCTCGTTTCAACAACCTATTTATTAATATTAATTGGCCTCATTTTAATTTATAACGCGTCAGCCGTTACCAGTCTTAGAGACTTCGGTGACCAAAGCTATTTACTTAAAAAACAAGCAGTATCAGTTTTACTGGGGACTGTTTCTCTTTTCTTATTGTCGTTTATTAACTATCGAATTTTAATTAGTTTTTCCAAAGTCTTTTATTTCGGATCACTAGCACTTTTGGCTGCACTATATATACCAGGCGTTGCTGATAGTATCTATGGTGCCAAAAGATGGATTACTGTTGCCGGTCAGCAATTTCAACCATCCGAAGCAGCAAAATTGTCAGTAATTATTTACTTGTCTCAATGGCTTGGGAGTTCAAAAATTCCCAAAAAACTATATTTTCAATCACAACATGCGAACTTAGCATTAGTATTGGGACCAATTTTAGGTCTTATATTTTTTGAGCCAGACCTTAAATCAACAATTATTATTGCTGCCACTGCTATTACTGTTTATTACGTCTCTGGTGCTGTAAAAGCTAAATTACTATTTTCTTTACTACCTCTTTTTTTAGTCAGTGTCATGCTTTTAATATTTACACAAAGTTACCGTATCGACAGGCTTAAAACATTTATTGATCCGACAGCTGATACACAAAACACGTCATATCACATCAATCAAATATTAATTGCTCTTGGTAATGGCGGATGGTTTGGTGTCGGGCTTGGTCAATCAAGGCAGAAGTTCGAGTTTATTCCCGAAATAACCACAGATAGTATTTTTGCAATCGCAGCAGAGGAATTAGGGTTTGTTGGCGCTTTAACTATTATTGGTGTTTTGTGGTTTTTACTATTCAATTGTTTTGCAGTCGCTGGCTCAGCAAAAGACAATGTGGCTCGCCTTTTAGCTATTGGCATAACAACATCACTTGCTTTACAGATAATAATTAATTTAGCGTCAATGGTCTCACTATTGCCGCTAACAGGCATTCCTTTACCTTTTTTGTCATACGGGGGAACTTCTCTAATCATGGCAATGTCGTCAATTGGTATTCTTATTAATATATCCAAAAATCAAACTGAACCTAGAGTAAATATTTATCGTTCAAGAAAAAGAAAATGGAAAAAATAAAAAAAGTCGTAATAATTGGAGGGCACCCAACGCCAGCCATCGCCCTAATTGACAACCTGGAGAAAGAAAAAAATATCGAAATTTATTTTTTTGGTAGAAAAAAATCGACCGAAGGGGATAATGCACAATCACTCGAGTACAAACTATTATCAAATAGAAAATCGATAAAATTTTATTCTATTACAACAGGAAGGCTACAGAGAAAGTTTACAAAATACACAATTCCGTCATTGTTAAAAATTCCGTTTGGATTTTTACAGTCTTTATTTTATTTAATAAAAATTAAACCGAACTTAGTTGTTGGTTTTGGTGGATATTTATCAGTTCCTGTCATTATCAGTTCATATATATTAAGAATTCCAATTTTTGTTCACGAACAAACTTCAATACCAGGCTTATCAACCCAAATTACAGGTAAACTTGCTAAGAAAATTTTTATTTCGTTTAGGTCTTCTTCAAAATTTTTTGACTATCAAAAAGTTATTTTTTCGGGTAATTTATTAAGGGATGAAATTATCAAACCTAGCGATTTAAATAACTCAGAATTAAAAAAGTTTTTAGAACTACAAGGACCATTATTATATGTAACCGGCGGCGGACAAGGCTCCAAATTAATTAATGATTTTATGGTTAATAATTTTGATGAAATAATAAAAACGCCTTATAGATTTATCATTCAAACGGGTAGTCTTAATAATGCCAAAAGCTACTCTGACCTCAAGTTCAAAAAGTCTCTTCAGGATAATTTGAAACAAAAAATATTTATCATTGAACACCTAAGGACTAGCGAGGTAGGTGCAATATTAAATAAAAAACCAATTATTTTTGGCAGATCAGGTGCCAACACCATTACAGAGATTGTTTATCATCAGATACCTTCAATTCTCGTTCCTCTTGATATTGCAGCTGGTTCAGAACAGTTACAAAATGCTCAGCTTTTAACAGACAAAAATCTCGCCAAAATTATTAAAGCCAAAGATCTTAACTTCACATCCTTTTCTAATTCGCTGATCGCCCTACTCAAATCCTTTGATTCAAAATCATTTACACAATTAAACGAGGAAATAAAAATTGATTTAGAGAACAAGCTCGCCAAACAAGTCAAAAGTATTTCAGATATAAAGTGAAGTATTCATCAAGGCATCACAGACTCAAAACTCCGAGAAAGCCATTAAATTTAAATAAAAAAAAACTACTTAAATATTTCACATTTTTTTGTGTTGTTATTGGTTTAGTTTGGGGAATAATGTTTGCCAATCTTTTAAAAATTCAGTCGTCTAAGTTTAATTTCCCTAGTAATTTTAATTGCTCTTCGGTCGAGTCTTTTAATAGTTATGACCAAACAGGCCAGTCAATTATATTATTCAACACTCGAAAACTAGAGGAAGAAATCGAAAAAAACCCATGTATTGAAAGCGCATTTGTTGAACTCTCACCAAATAGGGTTTTAAACATTACGATTACACAGGCTCGTCCGATCGCAAATTTATTTATAAGTCCAAAACTAGAAGAAATAGACAAAATTGCAACTTCAAGTGTCGATCTTAGATCTGCAACAGTTTCAGCAATCCTAGAATCATCCCAGCTAATTGACACAAATAAGGATCTTAATAGTCGTTTGCTTTTACAAAATAGAGTATCTACTGAGTCATCTTTGCCAAGATTCGTCATCCCCGAAAACAAAAAAAGTGATAACTATGTAGATTACAAAATCAAAAATGTTCTCGATTGCTTAACAGATAATCTTATTCAGACAACTTCTTTTTTAATTATTAACCAAAACTTAAATATTTATTTTATAAATGTTAATAATGGATTTACGACTCTCGATGCCAAATTATTTGTCAGTCCAAATACTATAAACGAAAAGTTTTGTCCAGCTTTGCAAGAAATAATTCAAAAAAGTACAATAGATGGTATCAAGCTAGATTCAATTGATCTAAGATTTAAGGATCCAGTTGTAAACATAAAAAAATAAATTTAACCTTTAATTTATGGCAAAAGACAGAGTTATTGTTGGTATAGACATCGGATCATCTAAGATTTGTACAATTATTTCGACTATCGACGAAGATCAAATTCCTCACATTATTGGAGTTTCTTCTATGCCATCAAAGGGCATTAGAAAAGGCCAGATAATCGATATTGAGGAATCAGTCGGAGCTGTAACAAAATCAATCGAAGCCGCTGAAAGAATGGCGGGTTTTTCTGCTGGAAGCGCCTTTGTCTTAATTGGTGGGACACATATTGAGTGTCAGAATTCAAAAGGGGTCGTTGCTATTAGTAGTTCAAGCAGTGAAGTCGATCATGCTGATATTAACAGAGTCATAGAGGCCGCCAGAGCAGTCTCTTTGCCTTCTTCTCGTGAAGTACTGCACGTTATTCCAAGACACTTCTCAATCGACTCTCAAACCGGCATTAAGGATCCGGTTGGAATGACAGGAGTCAGATTAGAAGTAGAAACTCATTTGATTACCGGAGCGACCACTGCAATTAGGAATTTAGGAAAATGTGTCCAAACCGTTGGCGTTGGTGTTGAATCAATGGTTTTTTCTGGACTTGCAGCAGCAGAGGCAGTTTTGTCTGACACAGAGAAAGAACTTGGCGTTGTTGTTGTCGATATTGGCGGTGGCACAACAGACGTGGTGATTTATGTCGATGGCGCAGTTGCCTATTCTGCTGTTTTGCCAGTTGGAGCTAAAAACATTACCAACGATATCGCAATTGGTCAAAGAATTAGTCTTGAGTCAGCAGAAAAAATCAAACTTCATCTTTCCAAGCCGTCTGCCTTAAAGTTTTTAAAGCCACAATCCGAAAAACCAACTCACAAAAAAGATGATTATTTAGATTTGTCGAGTCTGCGTCTAGACGAACCAGTCGAAAAAGCTTCGTTCAAAATGTTGACTGATGGTTTTATTAAGCCGAGAGTAAACGAAATACTAAAAATGGTTAAGGACGAGATTAAAAAATCCGGCTTTGGCTCACTCACACCTGCTGGTGTCGTACTTACCGGTGGGGGAGCGCAAACTATTGGTATAGTCGAGCACGCCAAAAGAGAACTTGGTATGCCAGTTAGGCAAGGTAAACCACAATACGCTAAAGGTCTAATTGATGAAATTTCAACTCCAGAATTTGCTGCATCTTTAGGGTTAATTCTTTTCGCTCTTAAGACTGATACATACGAAGACTCAAGGATGCCAATTGTTGGCAGAGTCGAAATCAAAGAGAGTGTGACAAAAGCAGTTAATTGGGTAAAGTCTTTACTCCCCTAAAAATAGACAAAAAAATAACTTGAATAAAGTTATATAATTTGTTAGAGTTCGACTAGACAATTTAGTCTAAATTCTTTCCCTGCCATAAGAAATATTAACGAGGCTAAATTGCAAAATGATTAAAAAAAGTGTTCATTTTGACATAAAATGCTTGTAAAACCCGAAGTAACAAATTTCGCAAAAATTAAAGTCATAGGCGTGGGGGGTGGTGGTGGAAACGCCATTAATTCCATGATCGCTGGCAATACGATTCACGATGTCGATTTCGTGGTTATCAACACCGATGCACAGCAATTACTTTCTTCTCTTGCTCCAGTTAAGGTCCAACTGGGTGATCAACTTACCAAAGGGCTTGGTGCTGGTGCTGATCCAGAAATTGGTCGCCAAGCAGCTGAAGAATCTATTGATAAAATTCAAGAAGTGCTCGAAGGGTCAGATATGGTTTTTGTCACCTATGGAGGTGGTGGTGGAACTGGTACTGGAGCAGGGCCTGTTGTAGCTTCAATAGCTAAAAAATTAGGCATTCTTACAGTTGCAGTCGTAACCAAACCTTTTGCTTTCGAGGGAACCCGAAGAATGTTGATTGCCGAAGAGGGTATCGCAAACCTTCGAGATAACGTAGACACTTTAATTGTTATCCCCAACCAAAGGCTTATTGAGGTAGTTGATAAAAAAGTTTCACTAATCGACGCGTTTAAATTGTCAGACACAATTCTTACCAACGGCGTTCAAGGAATTTCTGATCTGATTACCGTCTCAGGCAACATCAACGTTGATTTTGCCGACGTCAAAGCTGTCATGAAAGATTCAGGGTCAGCACTTATGGGTATGGGTATTGCTTCAGGAGAGAATCGTGCAATTAATGCTGCACGCCAAGCTGTTGTTTCTCCACTTCTTGATGTTTCAATTGAAGGCGCCAAAGGACTTCTGTTCAATATTACTGGCGGACCAGACTTGTCACTAACTGAGGTTGATGAAGCTGCTCAAGTTATTACCAAACCAGCTGATCCAGACGCGCAGATAATTTATGGTTACACAATCGACGAAAACATGGTCGATCAGATAAAAATTACAGTTGTAGCAACAGGATTTGATGACGAGATTAAACTGGGTGGTGGTTATGCTACTAGCTCTTCATACGCTCCGAGGCCTGTCAGTTATCACGACGATGAAGAAGAGGATAAAACCGAAGACACTGAAGAACAACCATATTCTCGTCCAAACATTCACGCATCAAGTCATCAGAACGAAACTCGGGATTTTGAACAATCTAACGAAACCATAAAATCCTCTACCGAAAATAAAGAGGAATTCGTCGAAGAGGACGAGTGGGATGTTCCAGCCTTTCTTCGCCAAAGAAATTAGGCTAACATAGATACAGAAAATTAAAATAAAAATAAATTGGTGGTCAAAAAACCTAGAAAATACATTTTTGTTTCTGGTGGTGTTATTTCCGGAGTCGGAAAAGGTATAACGACCGCTTCAATCAGTTTACTTCTCAAAAGTCACGGTTATAAAGTTTCCCCATTCAAATGCGATCCATATATTAATGTTGACGCCGGCACTATGAACCCCACCGAACATGGTGAGGTGTTTGTCACAGATGACGGCGCCGAAACAGATCAGGATCTTGGCAACTACGAAAGATTCTTAAATGAAAATTTATCCAAGCTGAATTTTACAACGACAGGAAAGGTTTATTCAGAAATCATAGCCAGAGAACGCAGACTAGAATTTGAAGGTCGTTGTGTTGAGGTTGTACCTGACGTACCAAATCAAATTATTAGCCAAATTGACCTGCTTGCTGACAAGTCTAAGGCTGATATTGTAGTTATTGAAATAGGTGGTACGGTCGGTGAATATCAAAACACGCTTTTTTTAGAAGCCAATAGAATACTTAAACTTCTGCACCCCAAAGATGTTGTACATATTCACGTTGGATATCTACCTACCCCCAAGTCGATTGGTGAAATGAAGTCAAAACCAATTCAGCAATCAGTACGAATGCTTAATTCCTTTGGACTTCAGCCAGACTTTTTGATTTGCAGGTCAGAATTCCCCATGGATCAAAAACGCAAGGACAAGCTTTCACTTTTTTGCAACATGACTCCAGAAAATATTATTTCCAATCCCGACGTTGAATCAATTTATGATATTCCGATGATTCTCAACTCTCAAAAATTTTGTAATCAAATACTTAAAAAATTATTCTTAAAAAAGAAAAATGCCAAGATTACCGCTTGGGAAAAATATGTACAAAAAACCAAAAATCCCAAAAAAACCATTAACATTGCCGTCGTCGGAAAATATTTTAATACCGGAGATTTCAACTTGTCTGATTCGTACATCTCAGTAATCGAAGCAATTAAACACGCCGGAGTTGCCAACTCTGTTGCTGTTAAACTTTCTTGGATTGACTCACAAACTCTCGATTCGGACAAAAAAACCATAGAGGTTCTTTCTGAATTTAGCGGGATTGTAGTACCAGGTGGTTTCGGCGTACGAGGTGTGGATGGAATAATTAGAGCGATAAAGTATGCCCGAACAGAGAACGTTCCCTATCTTGGTCTTTGTTACGGACTTCATTTGGCTGTTGTAGAATTTTGTAGAAATGTTTTAGGTATTAGTGACGCCGACACAACAGAAATAAGTCCCAATACCAAAAATCCTGTGATTGATATTATGGAAAGTCAAAAAAGCAAACTTGCTAAGGCTGAAATGGGAAACTCAATGAGATTAGGTTTGTACAAGTGTAAATTATCCCCATCAAGTCTTGCTAAAAAACTTTATAACAAAGGCATAATTTTTGAGCGTCACAGACACAGGTATGAAGTCAACAACTCTTACGTCAACAAATTCACCAAAGCCGGTCTTGAGGTTAGTGGAGTTAATCCTGAGACAGGGCTTGTTGAAATTATCGAAATTCCAACCCATCCATTTTTTATTGCAAGCCAATTTCACCCAGAGCTATTATCGAGGCCGCTTTCGCCTCATCCAATGTTTGTAGGTTTTATAAAATCAGCGATTAAATAAAATCCGATTGTAATTTTGGCCAAATTTTTGGCATAATCAGCCACACACCAAAGTAACCAAACCAATTTAATTAATGAAGAAATCCAAACTGCCATCCAACCAAAACTTTATTGAGTTAGAAAAAGAAGTTTTAGATTTTTGGTACAAATTCGGAATTATTGACAAATACCTTCACAAAAACGACTCATCCAGTCAAACGTTTTCATTTATTGACGGTCCAATCACGGCCAACAACAAAATGGGCGTCCATCACGGATGGGGTAGAACATATAAAGATGTTTTTCAGAGATTTCATACTCTCCTTGGTCACGCCCAGAGATATCAAAACGGATTTGACTGTCAAGGTTTGTGGGTCGAAGTCGAGGTGGAAAAAGAGTTAGGTTTTAAGAACAAAAAAGATATTGAGGCCTACGGTATCGATAATTTTGTAGAAAAATGTAAAGAGAGAGTAATTAAATACGCTCATACAATCACAGAACAGAGTAAAAGACTGGGATATTTAATGGATTGGGAAAACTCTTATTTCACTATGTCTGAGGAGAACAATTACGCGATTTGGAATTTCTTAAAAGTTTGTAATGAAAAAGGGTGGATTTATAAAGGGCGTGATGCTGTGCCTTGGTGTCCTCGCTGTGGAACTGCCATTTCTCAGCACGAAATATTATCCGAAGAATATCAAAACGTTACTCACAAATCGATATTTTTTGTACTTCCAATCAAAAACGAGAATAAAAAACTGCTGGTTTGGACGACCACGCCTTGGACTATTCCAGGTAATGTCGCTGTTGCAGTCCATCCCGATCTTGACTATATTGAAGCAGAATTTGAGGGTACAATTTATATCGTTTCCAAAAAATTAGCTAACAAAATAATCCCCAACCACAAGGTAACAAAGGAGCTAAAAGGGAAAGAATTAATTGATCTTGAGTACTCTGCACCATTCGAAGATCTTAAACTTTTAACCGGAGTTACCCATAAAATAATTCCTGCTCCAGATTTAGTCACTGAAACAGAGGGTACAGGGCTTGTTCATATTGCCCCTGGCGCTGGAATGGAAGACTTTGCGCTTAGCAAACAACTTGATCTCCCAGTCATTAATCTTATTGGTGAAGATGCGATTTATAATTCTGACCTTGATTATCTAAGCGGCAAAAATGCTAAAGAAAACCCCGAGTTAATAATTGAGTTATTAACCGATAGGGGATTTTTGTTCAAAACTCTAGATTACACCCACAGATATCCTAACTGTTGGAGATGCAAAACCGAGTTAGTTTTTAGAGTTGTCGACGAGTGGTACATCTCAATGGATACTCCTGATCAATCAGGCAAAACTTTCCGCGAACAAATAGTAGAAAGTACCAAGCTGGCGCATTGGATGCCGGAGTGGGGTCTGTATCGTGAACTAGACTGGCTCAAGAATATGCATGATTGGTTGATTTCCAAAAAAAGATACTGGGGTTTGGCTCTACCGATTTATGAATGTTCGTCTTGTGATAGTTTTGAAGTGGTTGGTTCAAAAGATGAATTACAGCAAAAATCAGTTTCAGGTTGGAGTGATTTTGAGGGCAATACTCCGCACCGTCCATATATTGATAAAGTCCAAATCAGTTGTACAAAATGTGGCAACCCCATTAAAAGAATTCCCGATGTCGGCAATCCTTGGCTTGACGCAGGAATCGTTCCAATGGCCACCTTGAAATATGACTCCGACAAAGAATACTTTGAAAAATGGTTCCCAGCTGACTTTGTGGTTGAAGGATTCCCTGGTCAATTTAAAAACTGGTTTTATTCACTTCTTGCCATGTCGACAGTTTTAACTGGCAAATCTCCTTTTAAGAATCTGCTTGGTCACGGTAATGTTCAGGACGAGTTTGGAAAAGAAATGCACAAAAGTTCAGGTAATGCTATTTGGTTCGACGACGCAGCTGAAGAAATGGGTTCAGACATAATGCGAGTTATGTATTCCTTAAGTAATCCAGAACTTAATCTTAAGTTTGGTTACAAAAACGCTTCTGACATCAAAAGACGATTCTATCTGATTCTCTGGAACTCCTTTCTCTTCTATTACAACAATGAACAGGCAGCCAAAAAAGGTCATGTCTCCGACAGTATATTAGATGTGTGGATCTTGTCTCAACTAGATGCTTTAACCAACAATTGTAAAAATTATTTAGAAAAATATGACTCCGCATCAGCTATTAAATTAATCGAAAAATTTGTAGTCAACGATCTTTCTGGTTGGTATATCAGATTATCCAGAAAAAGAGCTGAAAACCCAGATACTTCAACAGACGTACTCACCACACTCAATCAGGTTTTTACAAGCCTTTCGATAATTTTTTCACCATTTGCGCCTTTTATCTCAGAAAAAATTTACCAACTTACCTCTGATAATGAGTCTGTTTTGCTAGCCGATTGGCCAAGTGAAAGTAAGACCACAAATAAAGCTAGTGAAATCAATCAAAATATTATTCTTACCAGAAGTTTGGTGGAATTTGGACATTCACTTAGAAAAAGCTTGGGTGTAAAGGTTCGCCAGACAGTAGATGCAGAGTATCAAGTAAAAGCCAAACTTGATCCAATATATGAAGAAATGTTGTCCGCTGAACTTAATATCCGCCATCTTTCCTACTCGCCAAGTAACGAAATTGGAGTAAAAATTAACGATAATTACAAAACAGACAAAGAACTAATCTCACTCGGTCTTGCCAGAGATTTAATTAGAGAGATTCAAACCTTAAGAAAAAATCTTCGTCTCACCAAAGATCAGCGAATAAAAATAACTGCCTCTACTTGGCCCGAAGACCAAACCGACTCAATCCTGACTGCAACCTCTGCTGATTCAATCAGTCTCGGCGATGAGTTAAAAATCGAACTTATTTAGAGTAGGCAAATGCTATCCATTAGATATATTTTCACCACACTCTTACCTTTTGTGGCCATATTATTACTCGGTGTATTGGGAGTTGCCAGTACCGAACCAGAACTTTTACCCAATCAAATTACCTATTACGTCTTAGCCTTGGCAATAATTTTCTTTTTCACCTTTGTCGACTCAAGCTTAATCAAAAAATTCTCGCCATATTTTTTCATACTTGTCGTTATTTTTTTAATTGCCGTTTTAGTATTTGGAGAAAATGTCAGGGGATCCATTAGATGGTTCGACTTTGGGTCGTTTAGGTTTCAACCTTCAGAGCTTGCCAAATCTGCGACAATTTTCTTTTTAGCCGCCTTTATGTCAGCTGCAGACAATATTTCCAGAAAGTTGCAGATATTTACAAGCCTAATAATCGCACTAATTCCTTTTGTATTAATTTTTATAGAACCGGATTTGGGTTCTGCAATGCCAATCCTTTTAATTTGGTTTTCAATGATTTTTATTAAAGGTTTGCAGACGAGATATATTTTATTTTTGTTAATCTTTTCTATTATTTCCTTACCTGTTGTTTGGATGCTTTTGGCTCCATATCAAAAAGAACGTGTCAATACTTTTCTTAATCCAACCCAAGATCCACTCGGTGCAGGCTATGCGGTAATTCAATCGCAAATCTCAATTGGTTCTGGGGAAATCTTTGGCAAAGGACTAAGTAGGGGTACTCAAAGTCAGTTGAATTTTTTGCCAGAAAAACACACAGATTTTGTGTTCGCCTCAATAGCTGAGGAGGTTGGTTTTATTGGGTCATTTGTAATATTACTGTCATTTTTGACCCTAGTTTCTTCACTTTTTTATTATGCATCCAAAGCTATCAACACCTTTTCAGTTTTAGTGTTAGTTGCCGGCGCAAGCTTAATACTTTTTCAGTTTTTTATCGCAATTGGAATGAATTTAGGAATTTTGCCTGTTACAGGAATAACTTTGCCTTTTATTTCCTACGGCGGATCTTCCGTCCTTAGTCTTTCATTAATTCTTGGAGTAATTAATGGAATAATCATCCAAAATAGACTAACAAAGGCCTAGGTCAATATTTTTAGCCTTGACACACAATTGTGTCTACACTAAAATACCCTCTCGTTACAATTATTATGCAAAAAGCAGTAATTATTACCGGCGGTAAGCAGTTTTTGGTTTCTGTCGGAGACACTATAAAATCTGAAAAAATAGACACAAAAGAGAAAAATCTAAAACTAACAGAAGTTTTAGCAGTCTCTGATGGTCAAAAATATACTTTTGGCACACCTTTTATTAAAGATGCTTCCGTAGAAGTCGAAGTTGTTAAACAATTTAAAGAAAATAAGGTTTTGGTTTTGAAATTTCGTTCAAAAGCAAGATATCGCAGGCGTAATGGGCACAGACAGCCAAAAACATTATTAAAAGTCACCAAAATTTCATAATTTTCACACTTGACTAAAGGCGTGAAAAGAAACTAAAATTTCAAACAACATATGGCACACAAAAAAGGCGGCGGAACAACCAGAGGAAATAAGGACAGTATCTCTAAAAGACTTGGAGTTAAGAGGTATGGTGGGCAACAGGTAATATCCGGCAATATTCTTGTCAGACAAAAAGGCACTAAGTTTCACCCTGGACTTAATGTTGGTGTTGGTAATGACTTTACACTTTATGCATTAACATCAGGTGTAGTTAACTTTTCAGTCCGTCGTGGGCGCAAATTAGTTAGCGTCATTGAAAAAGCCGTAGTAAGCAAGAATTAATATGGCAGAGTCGAACCAGACCGAGCTAGACATCAACCTTCTTCAACCTAATCCACTACAACCCCGCGGAATCATTACTCCAGAATCACTGGTCGAACTCGTTGATTCTATTCGTGAGCATGGTGTACTTGAGCCAATAATCGTGGCACAAACACCAGCTGGTTATCAAATTATTGCCGGAGAAAGACGTTGGCGGGCATCAAAAATTGCAGGTTTAGCTCAGGTTCCAGTTAGTATCAAAATCACCACCCCTCAAGGAATGTTGGAAATGGCGATTGTTGAGAATGTTCAAAGAATCGACCTTAATCCTCTCGAGAGATCTAAGGCTTATATGCGCCTAATGGAAGAGTTTAACTTAAGTAATCAAGAGATAGCCAAAAGAGTCGGTAAATCTCCCTCCTATATCAGTAACACAATACGACTTTTAAGCCTTCCAGATGCGCTAAAAGACGCTTTAGCTAGTGGAGCAACCACAGAAGGCCATGCAAGAGCTTTGGCTTCTTTGGAGGATTCTCATTTGATTATTGAGGCCTATCGCCAAGTCCTTGCCAAAAACCTCTCTGTTCGCGCTACAGAGGAGCTTACACGCAAGCTAAAAGCCGATAATAGTATCGAGCCCAAAACACGCACATCAATCGCTGCCAGACACTCAGACGAAATAGAAACACTTCAGGCCAATCTTACCGAAAAACTTGTTAATCTAAGTAGCTCCAAAGCCAAGGTCAAACTAACTCAAAGTAGAGTTGAGGCTAGAATCCAAATTGTTATTAAGGGTAAAACCGATCTTACATCCGACGTACTGAGCCGTATCTCCGATGCGATTTTAAAGATTTCCTAATTTTTTATTTCACCAGTCTAAGGCCGGCAAATAATTCTGACTTAAATAGTGGCCAGTATACGACCCACGCTTTTCCGCTAATTTCACTTTCTTTGACTGTTCCCCAATCACGAGAATCAGAACTGTGGTCGCGATTATCTCCAAGTACAAAATACTCCCCCTCAGGAATCACGTATTCCTGACCTTCTTTAATAAAACCTTCCTTTAATGTTAAAGCCGGCTTGTCGGTAAACTTTGTCAGGTCGATCTCATGACTATCTACAAACACTTTACCATCTTGCAATAATATTTTTTGGTTCGGTGTACCAACGATTCTTTTAATAAAATCAAACTTTGGAGCTTTCGGCGCCTTAAAAACCACGACATCGCCAGACTCTGGTTTGCCAAACAAGTATGAAATCTTTTGAGTAAGTATTAATTCACCATCATGAAAATTAGGCTCCATCGAAGCACCCTTGATTCTATGTGGTTGGATAATAAACAGGTTCAATATAAAGAAAATTACTGCTGCAATTATTACGGTTTCAATAATGTCTCTTAGAAAAGCCAAAATAGCGTTAAGGGTCTGCTGACTCATTAGTTGATTTTAGCAAAAATAGCCTATCCATATAATGACCATAATATTCACAACATACAAACTATATAATCACAGTAATGAAAAACGATTTTGCATTTTTATTAGTCACATACAAAAATCCCAAAGACACCAATCGGTGTATTCAGTCGATTATAAAGCAGGCCGCAGTTTCGTCATTAAAAATAGAAATATTTGTCTATGACAACTCTCCCAAGCTTTCAAAATATGATAAGAAGGCAAAGGTTTTTGGTACAGGTATAAACTCAGGTTTTGCCACTGCCTGCAACTATTTAGCCAATGTTGCAGCAAAATCTAGCAAAAATTTAATTTTTCTTAATAACGACACAGTTCTTGAGCCAAAATTTATTAAGAACTTAGTAAAAATTAAACTGGACTTTGAAAAAAATATTGCCCTCTGTCCGCTAATTATCGACGAGAAGCGATCAATTTGGTTTTCTGGTGCTACTTTTAATAGACGCATTTGTAGGCCAGAAACCTTACAAAAAAACATTAACAGTCGAGTAAAAAGCGAATTTTTAACTGGTTGTTGCATCATTATTTCGGCCAAAAATTGGATTAAATCTGGTGGGTTTGATGAAAATTATTTTCTTTATTATGAAGATGTAGATTGGTCAATTAGGGCAGCAGTGAGTATGGATTTGTTTGTTGAACCTCGTTTAAAAATTATGCACTACGCTCACTCTACTACTGGTCACGATAATGGACCAGTTCAAATATATTTCCAAACCAGAAACAATCTTTATCTCGCCCAAAAACTACACCAACTTAGGCTCAATATTATCTATATGCTACTACTATCACTAAAAAGAAGTCTTAATTTAATAACAAAACCATCACCACGCAAGAGAATGGCATTCAAAATGTTGCTTGTCGCTTGGAAAGATTTTTTTAACAAAAACTATGGCAAAGGTTCCTACTCTTAAAGATAAAATTTATCTTACAAATCACATCCTATTAATTTTGTGCTTTTTCGTGCTTACACTAGGCGAGATTCCACGTCTGTCCATCAATGGTTTTGGCAGCATCAGAATATTGGATATTATTGTGGTTTTTACAGTAATTTCTAGTCTGTTTGTTTTTCCCTCCAAACTATTTAGTAGTTTTCCTATAAAAATATTCTTAATTTTTGTTTTGGTGAACTTGGTTTCTCTAACCGTTAGCTATTTTAGCCTCAAATTAGAGGTTTTAACTGGGCTAATTCATTTTTTACGGCTGTTAATTTATTTTGGTCTGTACCCAAGCGTCTATCTATTTATTCAAAAAGTTTCTAAGGCTAAGTTAATCGATATTATCGTGCTCGTCGGTGGGTTTATCTCAGTTTTGGGATTTATTCAACTAATTGTAATCCCAGATATTGGATTTTTGGCTCAATATGGGTGGGATCCGCACCGAAATCGCATGGTCTCAACATGGTTAGACCCTAACTTCCTGTCTGGATTTCTAATTATTAGTCTCGCAGCACTTTTATCACAATTAAACAGCAAGCTTAATTCCAAAGATCGAAAAATCGCCCAAATAAGCTTATTAACTATTATTGTTTTTGGAATATTACTAACATTTTCTCGTTCGGGCTTAGTAAGTTTAGCGGTTTTGGTATTTTTGGTTGGAATTCGTTTTTACCGTAAAACACTAATAGTTTCGATGTTGGCAATGGTAATTGTCGCACTTTCATTTGCACCAATTAGAGTCCGTCTCTTAGGAATTATTAATCCCGATATCACCGCGAGTGCAAGGTTAATTTCTTGGTCAGAGTCAATTAAGATTGGTGCAAAAAGCCCAATTATTGGAATTGGATATAATAATTACTCATATTACAAAAATAACGTAAATAATATAGAACAAAAAAATTCTTCATTTGGAGCAGATTCGTCTATTCTATTAATCTTTTCAACAACTGGAATATTAGGACTAATTAGTTTTATTGGGTTGTTTATTTACTCAATAATAAAAGGTTTTCGAAGAAAAACTAAAGAAAGTTATATTTTTTCATCAATAATACTGGCCTTAATCATTGGTTCGAACTTTAATAATCTGCTTCTTTATCCATTAATTATTCCTTGTTATTTAGTCGTTTTGGCGATCATTAATGAAAGAAAGTAAGCTATTATTTTTTTGGGTTTCTGGGTTATTTTGCGCTTTAATTTTAATTTATTTAACATCTAACTACCGAGACAATGGGGGAATTTTTTTCACAAACAACAATCAGTCAATTATCTTTCAGTTTGCAGCGATGCTTTCGCAGTGGGATGGAGGAAACTATCTTCAGATTATTCAAAATGGTTATATCTATGAGCATTTGTTCGCATTTTTCCCACTTTATCCAGGATTAATAAAGACTTTTTCAATAATAATTAATCCAGTTTTTTTGGGAATCAGTTTTAGTTTTGTTTTTTTAGTGCTGTTTTTACATTTTTTACAAAAATACTGCAGAGTCAGTTATGTAAAACAAGAGAAAATAATATCATTATCTGTTTTGACCTTCCCGAGTGCTTTTATTTTTGTGTGTTTATATCCAGAAAGTTTATTTCTAGCTCTGACTTGCGGGTCAGCTTATTTATTTTTTGTAAGACGCGAATATTTTCCCGCCGTTGTTTTCGCTTCACTTGCTTCTGTTACTCGGGCGCAGGGGATTATATTTTTAATCCTAATTATTATTTGGACAGTAAGGCTTCGGATGAGTTTAATACAAAAATTAACCCTATCCATGTCATCGTTAGTGCCAATATTAATGTTTTTGGCAATACAAAAAATCTATTTTGGGAGCTATTTGGGTTTTGTCGAAGCTCAAGTTTTTTGGCAAAGGTTTCAAGTTCCAAAACTTACGCTTCAATTTGACTACCTTGGATTTGTGGCAATTAATAATTTAGTTTTCGCAGTTTTTGCCTTGGTAATATTTAAGTATTTTAGGCACAAACTAAACACTTTTGATAAGTACTATCTGCTTATTTTATTAATCTTTCCGATTTTTACTGGAAGTTTGGATAGTTATCCTAGATATTTGCTTTCAGCCTATCCATTTTTTGTACTAATTACTTACTTAATTCAATTACCAAAGGTAAAATATGTTTATCTGCCAGTTGTAATTTTTTTACAAGCTGTTTTTTTGAGCCTATTTGTTTCGGGTTATTGGATTTTTTAATTCCTACTTGCGGTAGTTAATCTTAAATATTTTTTCTGTTTTATTTCCAGCCTGATCCTCAACTGATATTTTGATTTCGTTATCGCCTTCTTTGAGCGGATATTTATAGGTAAACTCGCCATTATCATCCACAGATGTTCTAAGTAAGTTAAGTTTTACGCTAGTTATTTCGTCGGTCTTACCTTTGATTTCAATTTTTGCCTCACCGCCTGTAATTTGTTTTTCAGCTGAATCAGGTGAAATTATCTCCAATTTTGGTGGTTTTGTATCCAATAAAACCGAAATAGCCTTTTCGCTTGATTTATTCTCTGACTCGTCGCGAGCATAGCCAATAATATTGTTTTTGCCCTCAAGAATCTTAAAGTTCAAAAATTCAAAATTTCCACTAGAATCTGTCAATTTTTCAGTTTCCTTGCCGTTTAGCGACAATACAATTGTGCTACCTGCCTCTGCAATACCAGTAAGATCCAAACTAGCAGAATTAGTTGCGTTGTTTACATAGTCAAATGAAGGTGAGCTTGGGGAAATATTGTCAAACTTGCCTGTGGTGTTACCTAGAGAAGTATCGTTTCCATTAATTAGACTAGCAAGCTTTGCTAGTACTGGTACGCCGAACATTACCAGTACGACCAAAATAACTACCGACGCAATAATTGTCAGAAAAAACTTCCTATAGATGGCCTTTTCTTGAACATTACTTACTCTTCGGTTTCTATATTTTTTCATTAGTGAAATTATACCTCAATCTTATTTGTACTTCGCGTCTGAGTCGAAGGTGAGAATAAGTGCTTCAAATTGGCACCTTCACCCTTTTCCTTTCAGGATCGAACTCACGACCTACTGTTTGTTTTACTGTTGAGAGCCGAGGGTGAGAATCGGACTCACGACCTACTGTTTACGAAACAGCCGCTCTACCACTGAGCCACCTCGGCAAATTATTGAGCGAATTATAGCCTATATTTATTATCGAATTATTTCTTTCTTCTTAGTTTTGCTAGCTGAATTGTTAATAAAACTATTATCACGCCCAAAACTACGATAATTCCATAGGCTAGAGGTGATAGTGTGAAAGGTTTTTCTTGTATGGTTACAGTCAAATCAAACAAATTATTCTCCCCAGTTAAATTAATTACTTGATTGCCTTCAAAATCTTTATAAGCGATCAAAACTTTATGATTTCCAGCCTCAAGATTTTTAAAGTGAACAAGTCCGTACTTATCAGTTATTGCTTCCTGTATATTTGAATGGATTGTAATCTTTGCACCTTCAATGGCGTTTTTATTTATGTCGACTACTTTAATTTTTAGCTCATAACCATTCTCCATTTTTTCGCCAGTTTTCTGATCGTCACTCTTGGATGTTTGCTTTACACAATTGACTTTCAATTTCCAGCCAACCGTTAAGCTGTTTGAAGTAGCAAGTGATTTATACTCATCCTTGTTCTGTTCAATAATTTCTTTATATCTACTGCCATTCCCTAACACATTTTTAGCAATCGACCATAAACTATCGTTGGATTTAACAATATATGTTTGACAAGGCTCTGTTGGTTTTGATTGTTCAGCTATATTTAATTCTGAGTCTGTAATTTCTAATTGATTAAAAGAAATAACACCCTTAGTTTTAGTTGAAATTTCGTTAGACCAAGAGCCTACAGCGCAACCATTTCCACCTCGAACTCTAAAATAATAAGTTGTGTTCGGAGACAACGACTTAACTAAAAATGTCATTTGGCCTCTGGAATTCACACCCATATCTTGAACGCCAAATGGATATTCACCCGACTTTATTCCATACTGTAATACATATTTATTTACTGGGGTATCAGCCTCAGTAAAGTACAGCAACACTTTGGAATCTTCAGCTATAGCACCATATAACCAAGGCGCTTTAGAACCAGGTGCTTGATCTCCACAAGTTGTTGCTGATGTAGAAGAATTCCCGTTAGAAGATGAACTAGATGAGGTAGAGCTATTGTTTGTTTGTCCAAAAAGACCAAAAACAGAGAAAGCAGTAGTCGTACATGAGACAGTTTTTGTTGTCGTATTTACGTCACAACCTGATAATTCGTGCCAACTACTGCCGTCCCAACGGAAAATTTTTAGACTAGATTCATCCATTCCTGAAACATCAGAGGTGCCGTAAGCCATAGCAACCGTTAATGGATTATCAAAAGTCGAAATAGTGGTTGAAACCCCACTTAAAGCGCTCAAATCATAGAGGTATGAGCCAACTGTAGAATAACCGGCTGGTGTGGAGGTAGAATTAATTGTTGCAGTCTTATTAAGGAGTTTTATTTGAAAATTAGCGTCGGATCCTGCAAAAGAAGCTGGGACAGTCAAAGTAATTCCTTTACTATCATCAAGTAAATCTATTGTTCCACCAGATCCAGTTGTAACGGTTGAAGCTGTTTGAGACTCTACGCTCGCAGACCCCGTACATCCAGCAGTGGTAAATGTGTTATCAGAACTAGTACCTTCATTTTGTGCTGAGTCTTTTGAACGAACCCGATAATGATATGTGGTACAAGGTAATAGGCTTGAGATAGATTTTGAATGTGAAGTCACGCGAGTGATTGTGTCTGTTTCAGCGGTCGAAACTGAATAAGCATTAGTCAAACCATAATCGACTATTGACGTTCCGTTCTCGTCTGTCGTCCAATCTATGGATACACTATTAATCGATGGTGTAGTGGATATTCCTGAATTGGAAGGTCCAGTTGCATCAGCAATAATTGGTTCGTCAAAATGCACAGACCAGTTATAAAGCGTATTACCGTACAAAGATGGAAATGGGTCTGTATCCCTCAGATTTCCAGCTGCCGAGCCTGCATTTTGTGCCCCTGTATTAGTTCCAGGAACTCCTGTATATGCATACCTCAATCTTTGATTAGAACCTGTCGGGGTACCCGATAATGTAACCTTGACCGTGTCTGAATCAAGAAGTTCCACAGAGCTAATAGTCGAAGAAGATGTGGTGTCATAGTACTCAAATCCATAGTTAGTACGCGGACTAACCAATGTTGTATCAAAAGCCAGTTCTCCTTCAGGTACATGAAAGTCTGCATAAATAATATTTCCACTTCGGGTAACTACATCTGGAGATAGTGGTCTCCAGTCTTCATGATCTATTACTACTTGCTTCATAACTTTTCCGTAGTATTCTCCAAGCCATCTGGAACTTGCGCCGGTCAAATGGTGACGATCAGAATAATTAAAGAAATATTTTGGTGCAACCAAGGCAATTTCCCCTGGATTATCTTCGGCTGCGTAAAGCTGATAAATTGGTATCTCTGATGTTGCATCATTTGCATAAGAAGACATATATGAACTCATTTGGTCAAGGAATAAAATAACCTCATTACTTTGTCCAGTAATTGCTTTTACGTCAGTATCATAATCATTTTGCCACTCTTCTAAATAGCCTTGATAAGTTGGTCCGGTTACACCGTTTAAATTGTCCGTCTCGCCATGTATGGTTGTCACGCCGATAACGCGTGATGTTCTTCCTAGAGCGTTTGCAGCATTCTTTGTGTTAGTGACCTGCGTCATACCATTTGAGTAAGGTCCTGTACCTTTTTTTAGCTGAGAATATGTATAACCACTTACCCCATGTAGCCCTACAGCAACATCGAAATCATTTCCTATATCGTTTGCTGTAATAGTATTTGCCATCGCACTGCTGATCGTTTCAACTGAACTTTCTAGTAGTGGAGTAAAACTCGTACCTGTACCAAGCCCGCCAACTCCACCTGAAAGCATTAAGTTACTATACGGTTGGGTTGTGGTTAGTGCTGGTGTTGAGGCGACACCCACAGAAAGACTTTGGCCAGTAGATAAAATTTGATTAATATAATCAATTTCTGAAACTTGGGAAGTAGCCGAACTCAAAGCTGGATCACCGGTCGCTGGACTTGTATTAGAAACTGGTGTAACTTCAAATTTTAAATATTTCGTAAGATCATTAGATGTAACTGTATAGTTTATACTTGTTGCGCTCGGTATAGATGAATAAGAGCCATCGGCGCTATCAGCTCGAAGCCAACGAAAAGTTGAAGTTGCCTCAGTATTTCCATTAGCGTCATTGTAAGTATAAGTTCCAGTCAATAATTCTCCTAAAGACGCAGAACCAGTTATCGATACGGAGCTCGCAGTTGGTGCTGCAGGTGTAGCAGATACAGGTGTAGCATTTGCGGTGCTAGAAGGGTCACTAGTGCCATTGCCATTTACAGCTTTAACTCTAAAATTATAAAGTGATCCATTTGTAAGTCCTGTGACAATTGCACTGGTAGTAGCCGAAGTCCCATCAGCAAAAGTAGACCAAGACCCCGCAGTGCTTAGTTTGTATTCTACAACATAATCAGTAATAGGATCACCATTATCTCCGCCTGATGTCCAAGAAAGTGATACTTGTCCTTCACCAGCTGTACCAGAAAGCCCAGTAGGAGCAAGTGGGCCTGTTGCTGGTTCGATAATAGAAACATCATCGTAACTTACGACACCACCAGATTGATATCCTCCGATCCAAAAAGATTTATTGGTAAAAGTCCCTCCAGCAATGGTTGCAGAAGCAGTATCAGAACCATTAACATACACTTTTGCTCCACCTGCCTGTAATGCCACTAATTCAAATGTAATCGGTACACCATTAGTGCACGAAGAAAGTCCAACAATAGTCTGCGGGGAACCTGATTGATTACCTCCATTATTCCAATAATAAATCTCCCAACTCGCACCATTTGAAAGTAAAATATAAGAAGACGACCCAGCTGTGGTAAAGTTAATATCACCATATCCAAAAGCAACAGGCCCTACTCCACTACCACAGGAATTACGACTGACAGATACCGTCATGCTAACATCGCCTTCTGTACGATCAAATGTATCAACAGTGCTCACACCATCTTGCGAAGACCATGATCCATTGTTAGGCGTAATATCAAGAGTATCATCTTGAGCTACACTACCGATAGTTCCACCCAAACCATCCGCATCATCTTCGTCCCATTTATCGGTATCAATAGTCGTTCCAGTAAAGTCGTCAGAAAAGGTCACAAAAGCAGGAGTTGCATTTACAGTACTCGAAGCCGAGCCTGTTCCTACAGAATTCACAGCTTTAACTCTAAAATTATAAAGTGATCCATTTGTAAGACCCGTCACGACTGCACTAGTACTCGTAGATATACCATCAGAAAAAGTTGTCCAAGTGGTTGGCTCTGAATTTAATTTATATTCAATAACATAATCCGTAATAGATGTACCGCCATCACTAAGCGGTGCAGACCAAGTTAGAGTTGATTGATTACTTTCATTATTTGTGGCAGATAGACTTTGTGGAGCAGATGGGGTACTTAAGGCAGGAGTTGCATTTACAGTACTCGAAGCCGAGCCTGTTCCTACAGAATTCACAGCTTTAACTCTAAAATTATAAAGTGATCCATTTGTAAGACCCGTCACGACTGCACTAGTACTCGTAGATATACCATCAGAAAAAGTTGTCCAAGTGGTTGGCTCTGAAGAGAGTTTGTATTCAACAATATAGTCAGTGATAGCTGAACCACCGTTGTCTACTGGAGCGGTCCAAGTAAGTGCCATCTGCGTGCTTGTTGGGGTAGCTATCAAATCTGTCGGAGCATCAGGCGCTGTATTAGCAGCACCATTCACTACAAAATTATCTAACGTGGTAGCTGTACCCGAATGCCCTGTTAAAAAAAACCCTTTGTTATTAAAAGTGCCACCTGTTAAAGTAACCGCAGGAGAACCACTACCATTTATATAAAGTGCCGCTCCAGTAGTAGTGCCTATTGTAATGCGCGCATGAAATGTCACACCCGTTGTACAAGAGAATCCGGAAGATGTATTTTCTGCGTTAGTATTTGCATTTTGACGTGAAAAGTAAATTGCACTACCAAAAGAATACAATGTATAAGACTGACCACCACCAGTCAAAACTCCAGGATCACCATATCCAACACCAACAATAGATCCAGAAACACAAGTGATATCTACTTCCATTTCTAAGCCCCCATCACTTCTGTCGAATGTAGTATCAGTGACAACATAATTTGCTCCCCATGTTCCAGAACCTGTCGCAGTCAGGGATCCATTTTGTTGAATATTACCAATAGTGCCACCCACCCCACCAGCGTCCACTTCGGTCCAATTTGAGGAGTTAATCGTGGTGCCTGTAAAGTCGTCAGAAAGTAAAGTCTCTGCTCGTGCAGATGTAACTAATACTATGGAGTTTAGGAGAAATAATGTAAAAATTAAAATGAGATTTAAAAGAAGGCGAGAAGACCATTTATTCTCTTCGTCAATTTTAATCGGTGAGCCGGGCGAAAGTCTTTGGAACATAATTAAAAAAACAGACAAAAATAACTCGGGTACTATAAATAATAGTCAATCGTGAAACAATTCGCAAGCGTCGTAAAAGTAAATTGAACCTAATTGATGAAGAAATTTTTCGTGAAAAAAATAACGTCTATGAAAATACTAAAGGAGTTCTAATACTCAGGGTGAGATGGAATTCGTTTATCTAGTAATATTAATAACAATTCTATTGATCGACCAGAGTACCCTTAATCTTCAAGGTGGGTAAAAAAAGGTCGAATCGACAAAACTGGTGTTTACACAACAGCCGCAATTATCTCAAAGGAAGGCATGCTTTGCTTCCCTCACAATCCACCTCGGCAAGTGCTACAGGAGTAAGATTATAGCTATTTATCTCCTTTCACCCAAGTCCCTTTGTAATTACTAATTTTTGCCAAATCTCCCGCCCTAATTTCGTATTTTGGTAATAGTCCTAGTTTGAGGTCAAAATCAGGATCAGCCACATAAAATTTATCTCCATTAGAATCGTAATCAGTAATTAATACAAGATGTCCTTCAAACGCTTCTTCGCCTGCAATTTTTTGGGCAATCTTTCGCTTAGGTTTAATTGACAAAATAACAAACTTGCCCTCCATTAACATTTGTTTAACCTCATCAATTGAGATACTTTCAAACATTCCAGCGTTTAGATTATATTTGTCAAAAATTACACTTGCCGCCCTATGATCGAGTCCTCGAACTAAACTAAAACTCGGAAAATATGTAGAGTCGGGTTGAAATATTTTTTGACTTGCCGCAACTTTGGTATTCTCACCTGCTATATCAACCGTAATCCAAGTTGATTTGTTGTCGAGCGTTATTTTTTGTTTTAGGCTGGATACACCATTCTTGTGTAATTTCGATATTTCCAAAATCAACCACTCAATATTGCGCAGATTTTTATCCTTGGGATATTTATCAAAAAATTTTAATAACATCGCAATACAGGCAATTCCACAAGCTCTCCTGCCGATTAGGTTGCGGTTTCTATTACTAACCGACTCATTTTGAGATACAGGAATAATTTTAAGTGACCTTAGCCCCAAAAGTAGTGGTCTTTTTTCCATTTGTTTTAGTTGTTTTTATCGTAGCGATTGTGGAGCGGGTAAGGGGAGTCGAACCCCTGTCTCAGCCTTGGGAAGGCCGCATGCTACCGCTGTACCATACCCGCATTTTTTCTTACGAAAAAGCTAACCTTTTACAGTTAGCTATTTCGTATTCTATCAAACCAAAACTTAATTTAAGCGGTTAGTAATTTAAGGGAGCTTAATGATTGTTCCTGCGTAGATAAGCGGATTGCCGAGCGAGTTGTTCTTAACTCCATTAATTGAGGCAATTTCTTTCCACATACTTGGGTCACCATATTGAGCCTGTGCGATTTCCCAAAGGGTATCACCTTCGACTACTTGGTATTCTCCTGATTTTGGCTGAACTTTTTCAGCTGGAGTTGAAATCTTGACGTCAGGAGCTTTGGTTGTTACTGGAGCTGGACTAGTCTTTGTATCTATAGCAGTAACAGTGCTTGGCGTAGCAATCACAGGGATTATTAATTTTTGCCCTACTTCAACTGTTGAACTTTTAAGTTTATTTTCTTCAACAAGTTTTGGCCACAAATCTGCATCTCCTAATTCTCTTTTAGCAATTGAGGATAAAGACTCACCTTTTTCAACTGTTACGGTTTTTACTTGTTTAACATTGCTGATGTCGGTTTTGATATCCGAAACAGTGTTAGTGCTTTTTACAAAATAATTCGCAACTAATATTCCAATTGCGACAAGAATAATTGCGCCAAGAATAAATCCTGCGTAATTTTCTTTCCAAACGAACTTACTGTTTTTATTTGAACTTTTTACCTCATTCTTAACGCTTGAGGTTTTAACTGATTTATTGGATTTTTTTGGCCTTGCCATAAACTCCTATTGATTCCTTTCTCAGCTCAGCATAATTTGCAAGCTAAATTATTCTTTTAAGTTTTGGGCAGGGGGATTATTAAAATATTTGTGCGGACCCGAACGGATTCGAACCGTCGATCTCTTCCGTGACAGGGAAGCGTGTTAGGCCGGCTACACCACGGGTCCTTCCGGAGTCAATTCGCTTGCCAGATCGCATCGGTCGCCTTTTACAGGCTCAAATCCAAGCACTCGTATTAACCTAAAAAGTATAACAACTTACTTCGTATTGTCAATCCCAACCATCGACATCCTATAATATTTTTGCTATAACCGTTCCAGCACTTTACTTTTCAAAGGGGATTTAAGAAACATGCTCGCAATTACAACTGGCGAATTCAAGCAAAGAAGGGAGGCAGAATCGGTCAAGTTGGCTATGATGTTCGCCGATGTGCTCCACCAAAACTACGGCATCGTCATTCGGCCAAATATCGTCTGTCACGTTAGTTGTGGCTGGAAAGATACCTTTTCAGTTCGCCTAACACAGACCGACGTTTCAGCCGGAGTCACTCCGCATGAGATTGGAGTATTCAGCCTCAATTTCCCGTTCCAGAATGGGCCGCGGGTTATCACATGGCTCCGCAACTCAATCGCTGAACGAGGACTCGGAGATGAACGCAGACGGCACAGTGACGACCTCAAAGGATTCAGCTTCGGACTGGCCCACGATCCCGAAAAGGTTCTTCAGACAGTTCAGCTCATCAATATCGCCATGTTCACGCTCGATCCGTGCTTCACCACCGATCGGCGTTGCCCACACTGTCCTCAGTCGCAAAACGACCCCGCCTACCTCTACGACGACGGGGAAGCGCTGACTTGTGCTCGGTGCGACATGACCTTTGGTCGTCATCTTCTCGAGGCGGCGACAACCTAAAGCTCAATTTGAGCTGATTCTCACTTCAAGCCCAGACCACTTACAAGGTCTGGGCTTTTTTCTTGATATCAGATTTCTTGTAAAATAAACTAATGAACGAAAACAGGCAGTTAGCCCAAATCCTACGCAATATTGCAGCCGTCTACGAAATAATGGGTAAGAGTTTTTTTGAAATAGCCGCCTACAAGCGTGCCGCAGACTCGGTCGAGCAATCAACTTCTGATCTTAGGCAATTATGGAAAAACGGCTCACTAGATACTGTTCCAGGCCTTGGGAGAGCACTTTTGGGTTATATGACTGAATATTTCGAAACAGGCAAAGTCCAGCACTTCGAAAATATGTATAAAGTCGCTCCAGAAGGGTTTTTTGAGTTACTGACAGTACCCAGTATCGGACCCAAAAAAGCCTTTGAATTAGCAACTAAGCTAAATATTCATTCAATTGAGGATCTCAAAAAAGCCATTAACAATAATCTTGTAGCAACACTTCCGAGATTTGGACAGAAGAGTCAGGAGCAAATAGCCAACAACCTCAACCGAGTTGTAGCCAAATCACACCGAACTCCTATTTGGGTTGTCGATCCTGTTGTGCGCGAAGTAACCAAATGGATGCTAGATGACCCCAAAATTACCAAATTCGAAGCTCTCGGTAGCTTTCGCAGAAGACTCAATAGCGTTGGAGACTTAGATTTTGCCGCAACAAGTAAAGATACTCAGGCAGCAGTCGATAGGTTCTTGTCCTATCCATTAATCGAAAATATCGTCGAAAAAGGGCCAGCTTCTGCAACAATTACTCTAAAAGGCACTGGTCTTCAATTGGATCTACTTGTAGCTGAACCAGATAGTTACGGTAGCTTGCTACAACATTTCACAGGCTCACGCGAGCACAATATTGCTTTGCGAACGCTTGCTGTCAAAAAAGGATTATCGTTATCAGAAAAAGGAATTAAGCTTAAAAATGGCAAACTTAAGAAATTCGCTTCTGAAGAGGAGTTTTATAAATATTTAGGTCTAAGTTTTGTTCCACCTGAGCTACGCGAGGATACGGGAGAGATAGAGCTTGCCAAAAATAACAAACTTCCCAAACTAGTGACACTTTCGGATATAAAAGGCGATTTTCACATCCACTCGAATTTTTTCACGACTTCTATGCACGACTTTGGCTCATCTTCAATTATTGAGCTAGTTGAAGCTGCAAAAGCCAAAAAGTACGAGTATTTTGGCATCTCTGACCATCCTCCAGCAGAGAAAAGCTGGACTAATATACAAACAATTAAAGAAATAAAAGCTCACAGAACAATAATAAATAATATAAATGAACACAAAAAATATCCAAGAGTAATTAATTTACTCGAAGTTGATATTTCAAGCAGTGGGGATATTAAATTTCCATTAGAGTATTACAAATATTACGACGCTTTTATTGCCGGCGTTCACTCCGTCTTTTCACAGCCCAAAGAACAGATGACTCAAAGGATTATTAAAGGGCTTTCAAACCCAAAAGTCTTTGGAATGTCACATCCGACAGGCAGACTTATTGATAAAAGAGAAGGTTATGATGCTGATTGGGACCAAATATTTGATTTTTGTAGTTCAAACCAAAAAGTATTAGAAATTAACGCCTCGGTAGACAGACTCGACTTAACAGAAGCCCTAGTTAGAGTCGCTAAATCAAAAGGTTGTATTTTTATGATTAATACCGATACTCACGACATTGCGAGTCTAGAATTACTGCATTATGGAGTTGACGTTGCGCGTCGGGGAGGCTTGGAACCAAAAGACATCATTAATACTTGGCCACAAGATAAACTAATGAAGTTTCTCAAAAATTTTGAATAGTCTGCTATAATTGCAGTTAATTATGAATCCACTCACAGTCACACTAATAATCGTCGGTATTCTATTTTTGTTCATGCTATTTCTCTATAACAGCCTTATCAGGCTCAGAATTAGAGTCAAAGAAGCATGGTCTGGTATTGATGTCCAGCTTAAGAGACGGGCTGATCTTATCCCTAATTTAGTCGAAACAGTCAAAGGTTACGCAAAACACGAAAAATCAGTTTTTGAAAACGTTACTAAGGCTCGAGCCGCGATGTTATCTGCAAGCGGACCACAGGAAAAAGCTCAAGCAGAGAACATGCTATCAAGCACACTTAAGTCCTTGTTTGCAGTAGCTGAGGCATATCCAAAACTACAAGCTTCTGAGAATTTCAAACAGCTTCAGGATGAACTATCCGACACTGAATCAAAAATTGCTTACTCACGCCAGTTCTATAACGCTAATGTTCGTGACTACAATACCAAGATTGCGACATTCCCTAATGTATTACTCGCTGGTATGTTTGGTTTCAAGGAAGAAGAGTTTTTTGAAGCTGTAGACGAGGAACGCAAAGCCGTCAAAGTCGATTTCGAGAAGTAAACATCTTTCCCCAAAATCTAGTTTTTTTTAAATAGTTCTATTTTTTCCGCAAATTTTAATGGAGAAATATCCTCTAGTATATTGACAGTTATTCACATTCAGGACTAAAATTCTCACAACTTGAGGCCTGCCCTATATCTCATAGGGAACTTTAAAAATACGCATATCGAGGTAGACTGTTGTATAAGGCAATCGCAGCCTTGTTCTTCGGCTTGATTTGGATTGGTTTACCCTCTAATCAGGCCTCCCCAACTTCCGCTCAAAACCAGCAGATGGTTTTGCTTGGCACAGATCAAGGGTTATTTTTATCCGACTGGTCAAGCGACAAACTAACAAAAGTCGAGGGATTTCCTGTAGTCACCTCCCTCAACTACAACCCACAGTCGCACGCGCTCTTTGTGCTACATCAAGCCACAAAATCCAACCTTCAAAACTCAGTCTCGATTTCGTTTGATTTCGGCAAAACTTGGGAAACAATTCATCCATCACAAACTGGGTACAAAAATCCAGACTCAACTGCAGCTCTTAATTTTGGGTATTTTTGGGTAACAGACTCTAAAATACTTGTTGCCGACGTCGGGTTTGGGCAGATTTTGGTCAAAAAACCCAACAGCAGTTGGCGACAAATTAGTCTCAAATCTTCGTCAAGTTCGCTTGCCGTGATTGGGGATAATCTTTTCATGTCGACAACTGACCGAAACTCGGGCAGTCAAATCGTAAAAGTCGATTTAGTCGACCTAACGACTGAGACTATCAGTCTCGAAGAGAATTTGACCACACAAGGAGAAATCTATCTTTCCGGCGTTTTGGGTGAGAATCTTCTAGTTGGCCACAAAGACGGGTTGATACTGTATTCTCCTGACCAAGGCAGAGTCGCAGCATATCAAAACGGCAAATTTGGCCCAGCCTATTTGTCGGCAGATGGACTCGTCATCTACAACACAGAGTCTGGTTATTACGAGGTTCGCGACAACTTATTACAGTTGAAAGACGAACTAAATTACGACCAGTCTGTCCTTGGCTACAGTCTCGCCAAAAACTGCCTCTTCGTACTAACTGAGTCGCATCTTTCATGCGGAAGCGATCTAAGTCAAACCCTGCCTATTAAGCTTTCGGCCTCAGAGGGAGTTTACTCTGGAACCGTAACTCTTTTGACTAGGTCAGCTTTGGAGCAGCCCAATCCGGCGCTCTTCGTCTCAGGGCTTGGCGGAGGAAGCCAAGGAGATCTCTATTGGGAAGGTAAAAACCCTGAAAAAATAAGTCTCGTGACCTATTCTGGACTGGAGTTCACATTGAGTTACTCAATCTGGGCTACTGGACAAAAGGGGTATTTTCTTACCTTCGAATCATATCTAACTAGCGATATTTGCCTAGTTGCAGAAGTCGTTGGACGGTCGATTGACTATATTCGCCTGCGCACTAACAGTCAAAAAGTCGATCTGATTGGGTACTCTATGGGTGGGTTGCTGTCCCGGTGTTTCGTTGAAAATCTGGTAGCCGCTTACCCTTATGACAATTCGGTCGATGAGTTGCTTTTGATTGCTGTGCCGAACAATGGTTCATTCGCAGCAGGGCTGTCTGGACCTTTCGTTGGATTTGCAGACCTATTCAAAGGGCTTCAGTCTTCATCACTCACTCCCTACAGTCCGCAAATCAAAAATCTAAACTCCAGATCGATTCCCGAAAGTATTCCAGTCACTGTCATTTACGGCACCGGCCATTGGGCACCAATTATTGAGGGTAACGATGGCCTAGTTTCGTATTCTGATACGCGGCTGGATGTTTCGGTTACAAGGTCAGTCAGATATATCCTCCTCGAAGAAGCTGTACACTCAAAGGATTTTGACATACCCATGTCAGACGATGATCCAATCTTGAGTGATAGAGTTTTTCTCTTCGATACAATTCGACTCATGGCAAAGTCGAGAAAGGAATAATTTTTTAGCCCCGTACCAAAAATACGGGGCTTTTTTTGAAGGAAAAACCCTACTCAAAGTGACAACATATATCTAAACTTGCCTTAGAATCAGGTATCCTGTCTCAATGAGAGAGTGAATTTATAAATTCACTCTTAACGCAGGATTTTATAGTTACTCGCTCGTTTTTATTCATAACTTCGGTAAAGCTCGTTATTTCATAAATCCTCACTACGTCCTACAGGATAGCTTGCTTCGCAAACTATCCTGTAGTATTTACTTCCAGTCTCAATAATGATACAATTCAAGTCAACAGGTCGCCCTGTCCTTAACGGACCTGACAAAGTGGCACCTTAACCACAACATACGCCCAAAATTCCAAAAAGCCTCAAGAAAGAGAAGGTAAGCCCTTTTGACCCCTGCGAGAAGAGCTATGCTCAAGCGCAACTCCTCCAAGTACGGCAAGAAGTACGCAAAAAAGTCTTGGACAACCTCCGGTAAGCTCACGCAGTTTATCGAGAGGCTCGCCAGAGCTTTTGCGAATCTCGGCCGTTCCGCCCCACCGCCGCAGTAATGCGAGCAATATTTCACGGAGTATTTTCACGCCATGCACAGCCTCATCAAAGGCAAAAGAAGCCTCCTTAGGTGGTTGTTGGTTTCGACCATCATCCTCCTGACAATGTCGTTCTCGATAGTCACTGTGTCAGCTCAGACCCCTCCGGTCAACGCCGACGGATGGCGCTTCGTCACTGTTGGTGACAAGCTCTATATCGCCAGTGGCTCCAAAGAATTCGTTACCGAAGTTGATACCAGTCAGCTGAAGTACAAAACCTACATTCGTCCTCAATCAGACCGTGCTGGCAACTTGTACCTCTTGTCGCCAGCCTCCAAAGGCTCAGGTCAAGTATCCGACCTTTCTGTCTTCTACACCCAAACGGATGGCAAAAACACCGTCTGGAAGGAGTTGACAGCTAAAGATCTCGGTCTCGACTCAGCTTCGGGAATCTACGATTTCACCGTCAGCGCCGAAGGTAATTTGACCATTATCGGCACAAAAGGCGAAGTCCTCACAGGCAAGGCAGGAGCTGATAACTCGTTCAAGTCGCTAGGAGCGAGCTTGCCCGAGAGAACCAGCTTCACCAAGCCAGTTAGTACAGTCGGAAAGAATCTAATTCCGACCACGAGCGGTCCGCTAGCGCTGGTCTCGCCTAATGGAAGTCTTGCAAAAGCAAGTCTGCTAGAAGGTGCGATTGGTGACTACGAATCAACTCCGGCTCTTGGTCCCGCGCAGTACCTATACTCAGGACCTCGACATCCTCAGGCCTCTGATCGCAAAAATTTGACCTATGTGCACGATTTCTCTCCGGAATCTCTAACGAGCATCGAGCTCGACAGTCCGGTTGTAGATGTGCTCATAGTGGGTGATTTCGAATACCATCTCATCCTGACTGAGCAAAAGGTCTGGATGATGCCAAAAACTCCAAACAAAGCATTCTCGACGCTCGTCGATGTAACCGCCAAGTTCGGCGCATCAAAGCCGATTTCGGCAATCACTGGCTATAACAAGGGCAAAGACAATGTCTTCTACGGAGTAGTTAGTAACGAGGTTATTCGCCTCAATATCACGAGTCCGGCAGATATCACTGTTTCGCCACTGAAGCTTTTGGCGCCGACCTACAAGATCGGTTCGCCCGTGAGTGCTGTCGGTTCAGGTGGCGCTTTCGCACCAACACCTGTTGACCCCAACGAAGTAGTGCCGAATCGTCCGCAAGTTCCGCAAGTTGGCAATCAACCTCAACCAACTGGCACTAGCCAATCGACCGACTCTGGCTCTTCCAGCTGGACGCCGCTCGTTATTGGCTCGATTGTCGCAATCGTGGTCATGTTGGCTGTCGTTTTCTTCATTCTTCGGCGAGTCCTGCGTAAGGCTCAAAGTGGGATGTCCAACAAACTTCCGCCAATCAATCCCGGTACTCCAGGTCCGACGAGTCCAACTTCAATACCAGGATCTGGAGATAGAGGCCACAATCCATTCCGTCCTCGATAAAAAGTGTCACCAGTTCATTACGACCACGACCCAGTCTCTTTCAAGAGGCTGGGTCTTTTTCATGCTTAATTTTGTTAGCAGTTGGTATAATCAAACCCTTAATAAATAAAATGAAATTCGAATCAGAAAAAACAATCTATTCTCAAATCGGTGCAAACAGAATTAAAACTGTATTTTTAATGGCAGTTTTTACGGTTTTTATTACCGCTGTTGTACATATTTTTACTCAGGCTTTAGGCTATCAATCAAGCTCAGGACTTTTTTTCGTAGGTATTGCTCTAGTTGTAACTGGAGTTATGAATTTTGTCGCATACTACAATTCTGACAAAATGGTGATGAAAATGGCCGGCGCCCAACTGGTCGATGCCAAAACTAACCCCCAGCTTTACAAAACTGTCGAAAATCTCTCAATCGGCTCCGGTTTGCCGATGCCCAAAATTTACATAATTCCTGACGAAGCTCCCAACGCTTTTGCAACCGGCAGAGATCCAAAACATGCTTCAATTGCTGCAACAACTGGACTAATTGCGATTATGAACAAAACTGAGCTGGAAGGGGTTCTTGCTCACGAACTAAGCCACATTGGCAACTACGACACCAGACTTATGACAGTCGTGGTTATTTTGGTTGGAATAATTGCCATGCTTGCCGACTTTTTTGGACACTTTATGTTCTTTGGTGGTGGCGATGACGATAGGGATTCAAAAAACAGCCTATTTATCGTGCTTGGTATTCTTGCAGCAATTCTTGCCCCAATTGCCGCTCAACTGATTCAGCTAGCCGTATCGCGAAAAAGAGAATTTTTAGCTGACGCTACAGGCTCACTTTTAACTCGTTACCCTGACGGACTTGCTGACGCTCTAGAAAAAATCGCTGCTTATCAAAGGCCTGTCAAAAGCGCAACTCCAGCTACGGCGCATCTCTACATTGCTAATCCGCTTGGCACAGGTCATTTCAAAAAATCATTTGCCAATCTTTTTTCTACCCATCCACCTGTTGAGGAACGCATAAAAATCTTAAGAGAAATGTAAAAAATGGCTATCAAAATCGATCTCAAAAAAATAAGCGCACTTGCCCAAATACCACTGACAGACAAGGAAATAAAAACTTTACAACCTCAACTTGAAAGCATTTTGGGTTTTGTCGAACAAGTATCGAATATTCCATACCAAAAAGTGGAGAAAAATAGTCATGTCGACCAGATTGCTCAGTTACGTCCTGATGAAGCCAACTCTGAACGCAGCTTAACCGCCGAAGAAGCCCTTAAAAACACTAGTACGCACGACGGGAGCTCTTTTGTAGTAAAGGGGATTTTTGAATAATGTCAGACCTTAAATCACTAACCATACTTGAGGCTCACAAAATGCTTTCGGCAGGCCAGATTAGTTCAACCGAATTAACCAAGTCGGTTCTCGAAAGAATTAGTGCGCGCCAATCCGTTGGTGCTTTTATTACTGTCGATCATGCAGGAGCTTTGGAACAAGCCAAAAATGCTGACAAGTTTTTAGCCGATAATTCTCCTAAAAATACACCACTTTTAATGGGTATTCCGGTTTCGATAAAAGATGTTATTTCCACAAAAAATCTGCGAACAACGGCTGGTTCAAAAATACTTGAAAATTACATTCCTCCGTACGACGCAACAGTCGTCTCTAAAATTCGCCAGCAAGGTGGAGTGATTTTAGGCAAAAACAACTGTGATGAATTCGCCATGGGCAGTTCGACCGAGAATTCTGCATACTTTCTCACCAAAAATCCTCACAATCTCAAAAAAATCCCTGGAGGTTCTTCCGGAGGATCAGCTGCCGCTGTAGCCGATAATCAATCTTTATTATCAATTGGTACCGATACAGGTGGTTCGATTAGACAGCCTGCCGCGCTCTGCGGGGTAGTTGGTCTCAAACCAAGCTACGGCAGAGTCAGTCGTTATGGGCTAATAGCCATGGCAAGCTCACTGGATCAGGCTGGTCCATTTACCAAAGATATCGATGACTCTGAGGCCGTCTTTAAGCTCCTCTCAGGTGTCGATCCTTATGATTCCACTACTCGTGAGTTCCAAGCCGATTACAAGCCCAAGGATAGGCTCAAAATTGCAGTTCCAAAGGGTATCGTTAGCAAACTTAGTCCAGCAGTAAAGGCTAACTTTGAATTAGGACTCAAAAAACTAAGCGATACGCACGAAATAACCGAAATCGACTTGCCAGATCCAGATTTGGCTCTTGCTGTTTATTACGTGCTCATGCCGTCAGAAGTTTCTTCCAATCTTTCGAGGTTTGATGGGGTGAGGTTTGGTAAAAGCCGCAAATCGTTTGGTACTGAGGTCAAAAGAAGAATAATTTTAGGCACATTCGCTCTAAGTAGCGGTTATTACGACGCTTATTACAAAAAAGCGCTTCAAGCAAAAAGTTACCTAAGCGAAAAATATAACGAAGTATTTGAAAAATACGACCTTATTGTTACCCCAACCACAGCGACCAGTGCTTGGGATATCGGCTCAGTCACCGATCCATTAGAGATGTATCTATCTGATTTATTCACAGTTACAGCTAACGTGACTTCTTTGCCGGCTGTTTCAGTTCCATTTGGCACAGAAGGGAAAATGCCACTTAGTTTGCACTTTACAGCAGGCTTCGGACGCGAAGATTTGCTATTTAAAATTGGTCGCGAAGTAGAAAAATATGAAATATAAACCAACCATTGGGCTCGAAATCCACGTTGAACTCAATACCAATAGCAAAATGTTCTGCAACTGCTCGGCCAAATATTTTGGTCTTGCACCTAACACCCACACTTGCCCTGTCTGTCTTGGCTTACCTGGGGCAATTCCTGTACCTAATCAGCAGGCGATTAAGTCGCTAATCACACTCGGTCTTGCTTTAGGTGGCAAAATCCCCGATAAGTCAAAATTTGATCGTAAAAACTATTTTTACCCCGACTTGCCAAAGGGTTATCAGATTTCGCAGTTTGATTTGCCGTTTACATCAGCTCTTAGGCTCAAAGTCGGCGAAAGAGTCATCAAAATCGAGCGCGCTCATATGGAAGAAGATACTGCCAAACTCACTCACGCAGAAGGACTTACTTTAATTGATTTTAATCGTTCAGGTGTACCTTTGGTTGAAATAGTCTCTGAGCCTGATATTTTTTCTTCCGATGAGGCTGTTGCCTACGCACAAGAAATCCAGAGAGTTGTTAGATATTTAGGTATTTCTGATGCCGATATGGAAAAAGGCCAAATGCGATTTGATGCCAACGTCTCTGTCTCTGACAAGGCGCGCATCTTAGGAACCAAAGTCGAAGTCAAAAACCTTAACTCCTTCCGTAGTCTCAAAGCTGCGATTGAATACGAAATAGTCAGACAATCTGAAGCCTTAGATAAAAAGGAAAAAATATTTCAAGAAACTCGCGGGTTTTCCCAAGAGAAGAACCAGACCTATTCACAAAGGTCAAAAGAGTCTGCACATGACTACCGATACTTTCCGGAGCCTGATATTCCTGTTATTGCAATAACCAAGGCCGACACGGACGCAATCAAGGCTTTAATTCCTGTATTACCTGAGGAAGAAAGAAATGATTTGGTTACGAAATTCGGTATCGAAAAATCAATGGCTTCGGATTTTGTTGACCGACCAGAAATATTGGCTTTTTTCAAAACAGCGGTAAGTGATTATGAAAAGACTTTTGCCAAATCCCAATCTGCTCACGCGGTAAGAATTGCTAACTGGTTAGCCTCAACCGTGTTATTTACTCTCAAAGAAAAAAGCTTAACGCTTTTTGATCTCAAAATCACACCTGCTTCAATTGCCGAATTAGTTTATTTGTTGGACCAAAAACGTATTAGCTCAACTCAAGCCAAAGAGGTTTATGAAATCATGCTTACTGACGGTCGTATGCCACAAGCAATTGTCGAGAAGGATGGTTTTTCAGTTCTATCTGATAAAGGTGAACTTGAACCAGTCATTGATGCAATTATTAAGGCTAACCCAAAAGTCGTCGATGATTACAGGAATGGCAAATTAACCGTTTTGCAGTACTTAATAGGTCTAGCTATGGCTCAGACCAAAGGTAAGGCTGACCCTCAGTTGACCAAACAACTTTTTGAACACAAGCTTAAGTAATTCTTTTTAATTACTATAAGATTTGTTAATATATCCAAACCAAAGTTAACAATTTTTTGGAGGACAGATTGTCTCAGACTGTTGGAGATGGCAATCAAGGCGCCAAGTTGCCATGGGACCCAATTGCTTCAATGGCACGGGTAGGCGAAGCAATTCGGGAGGCGTCTCGTGCTTACGACCTTCGAATGGAGAACCTTAAGGAAGCACTTGCTGATGGCAGGCTGACTCCTGAGCAGTTTCGCTTGGCTATCATCGATGAACTTCGCGACTCTGCAGCCGCAAAAGACGAAGCCGTCAAGAAGGTGCTCGACGAATACGCAGACTAATATTGTCTGCACAATCCAAACTTGAGGTGGTCTTACCGAGTGGCAGTTTTTCTGTCGCTCGGTATTTTTTTTGAAACTTTTGCATAAAAGTTAATTTGTGTTAAATTTTAGATATGTCTAAAAACAGATTTGGAACAATAGTTACGGTTTTAGCTTTGTCAGTTATCCTCACAGGATGTATTGAACAGGCGCAGGTTACCAACCCTTTAGACAATCAATCTACAAGCAGCGCTCAAACAAATAATATGGAAGAACTAAAAATTGAAGATACAGTCGTTGGTACAGGTGCAGAAGCCGTTTCTGGTAAAGAAGTAACAGTACACTATACAGGCACGCTAACTGACGGAACCAAGTTCGACAGTTCAGTTGACCGTGGTGAACCGTTTACATTTAACCTCGGTGCCGGTGAAGTTATCGAAGGATGGGACAAAGGTTTTGCGGGTATGAAAGTTGGCGGTAAGCGCAAACTAACAATTCCTTCCGATATGGCCTACGGTGAACGCGGAGCAGGCGCCTCTATTCCACCTAACTCTACCCTTATTTTCGATGTCGAATTACTCGGCGTTAAGTAGTTTTGTTTAAGGGTAATTATCGTTTTTAATCACCATTTCTTTGGTATACTTTGACCATAAGATTATTCCTTGATGTCTACAAAGCCTGATTTTGTCCACTTACATGTTCACACGCAGTTTTCCCTGCTCGACGGATTAAGTCGTATTCCTCAGCTTGTCGAAAAAGCCAAAACTCTTGGTCAAAACGCCATAGCTATTACAGACCATGGCAATCTCCATGGTGCAATCGAATTTTATAAAACCTGTGTTGAAAAAGAAGTTAAGCCCATAATTGGTGCAGAAATATATGTTGCTCGTAAAGACTACACTCAAAAAAACTTTGATAATGGTAACGAAACTGACCATTTAACGCTGCTTGCTCAGGATTTTGAAGGTTACCAAAATCTAATGAAGCTCTTATCAGAAGCTTCAATTAACGGATTTTATTACCGCCCACGTGTCGACAAAGCACTCCTCAAAAAATATTCCAAAGGCCTGATTGGGCTTAGTGGTTGTATGTCGTCTGAAGCAGGTCGGTATTTAATCGATGGGCAGTACGACAAAGCTAAAAAGGCACTACTAGAGTATCAAGATATTTTTCCAAAAGATAATTTTTATATCGAAGTTTACAATCATGAATTTGATAAATATCTGCCCGCTCATGCTGTTGGTAGCGATATCTATAACGATCTGCTTCGCTTGTCGCAAAACACAAAAAAAGCTTTCGAAGGTCTGACCAAACTATCCAAAGAACTCGACATTCCAGCAGTGGCTACGGGTGATTTGCACTACATTGAGCCAACTGATGCTTTTGCTCAGGACGTTTTGGTCTGTATTCAAACAGGCAAAACAGTCAACGAAGTCAATCGTCTGCGTATGGTCGATGCGCCTGTCTATTACCTCAAGTCAGGCGAAGAAATGGCGTCATTATTTCCCGATAACCCAGAATTTTTAGAAAACTCCGTCAAAATTGCAAACAAAATAAATATCGAAATTCCCCTCGGTCAGTATCACTTCCCATTATTTGAAGTCCCAGGTGGCGAAAAACCTGAGGTGTTTTTAAGAGAAGAATCACTAAAAGGTATCAAGGAAAAAATCAGCCCCGTCGACGAAAAAGTCATGGAAAGATTTGAGTACGAGCTCAAAGTCATTATCGACAAAGGTTATTCTACCTACTTTTTAGTCGTGGCTGACTTTATTAGAGCTGCCAAAAAACAAGGCATCGTTTCAACTACTCGTGGTTCTGCGGCAGGCTCGCTAGTCTCTTACGGCCTAGGAATAACCACCGTTAACCCACTCTTTTTCAAATTGCCGTTTGAAAGATTTCTTAATCCGTTCAGGCCGTCTCTACCTGATATTGATGTCGATATTGCTGACTCGCGCCGCGACGATGTTATTAATTACGTCAAAGAAAAATACGGTGCAGAAAAAGTCGCTCAAATTGGCACACTAGGAACAATGATGGCCAAAGGTGCTGTCCGTGACGTTGCGCGTGCCCTTGGTTGGCCATATTCCAAAGCTGACCGTATTTCCAAACTAATACCCCTTGGCAAACAAGGCTTTCCGATGACAATCAAAAAAGCCATTGAAGTTACCCCAGAACTTGGTGAACTATACAAAACTGATACCGAAACCAAAGAACTACTTGATACAGCCATGCAAATCGAAGGTCTTGCTAGACACACCAGTGTTCACGCTGCTGGCGTTGTCATTGCTCCAGGTCCAGTGACTAACTTCACTCCGCTTCTCAAAGAGAGTAAGGGTGAAGTAATTTCTACACAATATGATATGCATGGAGTTGAAGATGCCGGCCTTGTCAAAATGGATTTCTTGGGTATAAGAAACTTATCTATTTTGGGTAACGCCGTCGAAATTGTTGAACGCGAAAAAGGTATAAAAATCGAACTAGAAAAATTACCATTCGATGATGTTAAGGCCTATGAGATGATGGCTAGAGGCGAGACTATGGGATTATTTCAGCTCGGCGGCTCAGGAATGACAAGATACTTAAAAGAGCTTAAGCCGACGAACATTTTCGATATTATGGCTATGATTTCGCTTTTTAGGCCGGGTCCTATGGCTTCTATTCCAGAATTTATTGAACGTAAACATGATGCGACTAAAATCAAATATTTTGATCCCCGCATGGAGGAATTCCTCAAAGAAAGCTATGGAGTTATTACTTATCAAGATGATGTTTTGTTAACTGCCATTAACATCGCAGGTTACAACTGGGAAGAGGTCGACAAATTCCGAAAAGCCATTGGTAAAAAAATTCCTGAAGAAATGGCTAAACAAAAAGACAAGTTTATTAATGGTGCAATTGAACATGGTTTGTCCGAAGCTCGCGCTAAGGCACTTTTTGCTCTAATTGAACCGTTTACAGGCTATGGTTTTAACAAAGCCCACGCTGCTTCATACGCCGTTGTTGCTTATCAAACAGCTTATATGAAAGCCAACTTTACGGTCGAATTTATGTGTGCTGTTATGACTGCCGAATCAGGCGACACTGAAAAAATCGCTCAAGCCGTCGCTGAGTGTGAGCGTCTTGGTATCGAAGTTCTCAGTCCAGATATCAATCGTTCTGATATTGGTTTTACAATTGAAACCGACGAAAAAGACAAAAGGGCGATTAGATTTGGTTTATCAGCAATCAAAAATGTTGGCGAAGCTGCAATTCACTCCATATTGGAAGCCAGAGAAGAATCAGACTTTAGCTCTCTTAATGACTTTTGTCGCCGAGTTAATCTTAGAACCGTCAACAAAAAAACCTTCGAAAGCCTTATCAAAGCTGGAGCCATGGATCTTTTTGGTAAACGTCAAGCAATGCTGGATATTATTGATGCCCTAAGAGCGACAGGGCAGTCTTTAAGTCAAAAAGTTTCTGAAGGACAGGGCATGCTGTTTGAAGAAGCTGATCTAGAAATCAAAAACCCTTCACTTGATGACTCTCCGCTTACCGAAAGTCTCAAAAACGGCAAAGAAGCTGGTGAAAAAGAACTTTTGGCTTGGGAAAAAGAATTTTTGGGTCTTTATCTCACGCGTCATCCTATTTCAGGTTCGCAAACAAAACTTAACCACTACGCCACACACAAAATCATCAACCTCAAAGAAGACTACCAGCCGGGTTCCAAAGTCAAAATTGGAGGAATTATTTCCAGCATGAGACGAACTTTTACCAAGGCCAAGGGTGAAGAAATGGCTTTTATCAAAATCGAGGACGAGACGGGTACGATGGATATTGTCGTTTTTCCAAAAACATTCTCACAATTTAAGAGTGTACTCAACGAAGACGCAATTGTAATTCTTGAAGGCAAACTAGACTCGCGTGAAGAAGAAAGCGCAATTTTGGCTGAAATAATTACAGATTTGTCGATTCTACCTGATGTCACACCGACGAATGTGATGGCTTCAGCTAGTAGTCATATTCCTCACTCACCTTCAACTCCAGAGGGAATTGGTATTATTATTCCCAAAATGGCCTCACGCCAGACCCTCCATTCAATCTACGAAATTCTCAAAAAGTTCCCAGGCCAAAAACAAACTTATCTTCTTCTCGAAGGTACAGACGGGCAAACCCGCAATGTGCCTGTTCCATTTGGCGCCGAACTGAGTGATAATCTTATAAGTGATCTTTCGCTTCTTGGTTGCAAAGTCGAAGCCTTAAGTGTTAATATCTAGCCCGCAAAAAAAAATGATAAGAACAGAAAATTTTTCAGTGGGCGATACAGTCAAAGTCCACGTCAAAATTAAAGAAGGAAACAAGGAACGTGTCCAGATTTTTCAGGGCATAGTTTTGTCAATTCGTGGTCAAAAAGACAGTCAAACTTTCATGGTTCGCAAGATTGCCGTTGGTGATGTTGCCGTTGAACGTATTTGGCCAGTTAATTCACCATCAATCGCTAAAGTCGAAGTCGTCAAATCTCCATCCAAACCAATTCGTCGCGCAAAGTTATTTTATATGCGCAAACTAAAAGGTTCGGCCGCAAAAACCATCTAAGTAAACAACTTATGTCGCTGGTTCCTCCCAGCCAAGAGTTTGATAATAATCTCTTTCCTAAAGCCAAATTAATCGCCGGTTTTGATGAGGTTGGTCGTGGTTGTTTTGCGGGTCCATTAGTTGTTGCTGCTGTTATTCTTCCTTCAAACCTCACCCTACCAGTACCATTTGGTGATTCCAAAGCGCTTAAAGAACCATACCGAACTGAAGTCGCTAAATTTTTTAAAGTTAACGCTATTGAATATTCAGTTGTCAGAATTGAAAACGTTTTAATTGATACTGTCGGTATCACCAAAAGTCTTGAATACGCTTTTGACAAAGCTATTCGCAGGTTAACTCAACCCATAGATGGCATAGTTCTCGACGGTAGACCCTTGAGAAATAGCATACCCATAAAACAAGAAGCTGTGATAAAAGGGGATACGTTGTCAGCTTCAGTTGCTGCAGCTTCAATTATCGCCAAAGTATATCGAGATAATTTAATGATTAACCTTGCTAAAACTTATCCTAGTTATGGCTTTGAACAACACAAAGGATACGGAACCAAATATCACAGAGAAAAACTACAAGAATTTGGACCTTGTGCCCTACATCGTTTATCATTCTTAACCAAACACAATGTTTTCAGCTAAACGCCAAATCGGTAACACATTCGAAGACAAAGCTCTTAAATACTTAGAGGACCTAGGGTATGAGTTAATTGAGCGCAACTATCTAACACCTTATGGTGAGATTGACCTGATAATGTCAGATCACAAAACAGGCGAATATGTTTTTGTCGAGGTGAAATCCTCCCAAACTTCAGTCTTTGGCTCGGCTGTCGACAAAATCAATCACAAAAAAATGGAAAAAATCCACAAATCAGCTCTCGTTTATCAAAATACAGTAGGGAAATTCATCACCATGCGCTTCGATGCCGTCTGCTTCGATAAAGCACGCGGTTTCGAAACCATCGAACACTACAAGGCTATTTCTGTTTAGTTGGAGTTTAGGTCAATTCCGATTTCGCAGGATTCGGACCAGCGGCCTTGAGAATCTCTAACTCGGCTTTTGACTGTATAAACTTTCTTTTCTGAATATCGGTAGCCGATACTGTTTTCAACTCGACCTTCTTCGCTGTCCCAGCTTCCGTTACCGTCAAAATCCCATTGGTAGTTAACAATCGATGCTCCATCAGCTGATCCTTCAGTTGTGAATGAAACTTGATATGGATCTTCAGGATTCCATCTTGCTCTCATTTTGGTGCATCTCGGGTTAAGCTTAACAATTACTTCCTCGGTTGTAGTTGTTCTAACAGTTGTTTGAGGCTGTGTTTGAACAGTTTGTTTTGGAGCTACTTGCTGAGTCGTTTGAGTTGTGGTTCCTTGTGTGTTTACGCCTTGTACTGACTTAGCTGGAGTTGGAGTAACTGTCGTAACAGGGGTTATGGTTGCTGAAGGAATTGGACCTTCGGCAATCTCTTCATCTTTTGGCTTATCTTTAGTTAACGCATTAATTATTAGTGCTGACAATAAAACTACAACAGCTATTGCAACTACACCACCAATGAGAACTGGCAAATTAATCGCACCACTTCTAACCAAAAATTTGTTTTTCATTTAATATATTTTTCTTTAGGCAGGGGATTTATAAATCTGGTCTATATTTACCACTTTTCACACTATAAGTCAATTTATAATTCAACCTTTTAGATAATTGAATTTTATACTAACTTTATTTTAAGTCGGCAAATTAGCTTGAGTAAAATAATTCGCGCTCACTTCCAAGTCCAACCTTTGCTTAAGTATTAATATTAATTATTACGATTATCGGCTGTATCCATACACAGATACAAAAATTGTGTTCACAAAAACAACAAACTCCAATATCTTGTGTATCGACTGTAATTTAGAATAACTAAGGCTATTTAAATTATAAATTTAATAATTCAAGTCTCAAAAAATTATCACAATACTGTTTTAACTGCTAAAAAGCCGGTCGCAAGAGGTTAATCTTACGGCCGGCTATGGTCGAGGCTTAGGCATCGTCAGACTTGTGGCCGAACGTGATTTTTTCAAGCCACCCGTCAAAACGGTAGGTAACATCCACCAGCCATTTGACTGGTGCTAGGACTTGGCTCTCGAGCGAAAGGACTCCGCTCATGGTGAGCAGGTAGGCAGCACCTAGTCCTAAACCCACCACCAAGGCAACGCCTCCAATGGCAAACCAGATCAACTCATCCAGCACGACTTTCACTCCTTTTAGGTGTGCGGAACATGATTGTTGATGATTTGTGTTACCTCAGCTAAGGCTTTGACCAAATCATCGTTAACGACGACGTAGTCATAGTCACTTGAGGCAAGCATTTCCATGACGGCTCGACTAAGCCGTTCTTGGATATCGGCTTCGCTCATTTTCCCTCTTCTTGTCAATCTGTTTTTCAAGACTTCAAGCGACGGGGGATAAACGAAGATTGATGTCGATTGCTCGGGGTACACTTGTTTGACTCGGGCGGCGCCAAGCACATCAATTTCCATCACGACATTTCTGCCGTAATTAAGTGCTTCCTCAATCGGTCTTCGGGGTGTTCCGTAGTATCTGTCGCGATAGACCTCCTCGTATTCCAAGAAGTAGTCTTCGTTAATCAGTCTGCGGAACTCGTCCGGACCAACATGGTCGTAGTTGTCATCGATTTCGCCATCCCGAATCGGTCTCGTTGTCATCGACTTGGAGAAAACACAATTCGGGACCGTGTCGGTAATGAACTTAGCGAGTGTGGTTTTGCCGCAGCCGCTTGGTCCACTGACGATAAAAATTTTGGCCGCAAGTGTCATTGGGTTTAATTCTCTACCTGTCCCTTTCAAGTGTCAGGATATTGTTTGGACCCTCATCAGAGTCAGATTCGATTTCTGCCTGTAAGACATAATCGAAAATTGAAGGACGAACAGTGTACCCGCAGCTTTTGGCCACCTCGTGTGCGTTCCAAAAAGCGCGCCGATGGCTATTGGCGTTGTTAATCAGGTTGGTAAGCTGCAACTGGCTGTCGTGGTCAGTAAAGCCTTTAGTCAGATCAGCTTTGAAGTTTCTGATCCTTTCGTCGTATTCACTGACTAAGCTAGCTACAACATTCAGCTTTTGGTCAACGCGAGCCTGAGTTTGTCGTCGAAACTCTTCATCTTCAAATGCAGGGTCTGCGTCGAAAATTGTGACGAACTCGCGGCGCTTGGTCGTATTTATGGCGTGACGGATTTGTCGGTTTGCAGAAACAATGAAGTGCTTGTTGTGCCCGAAAGCCAAACTATATAGCACCACAATCATCAAGCAAATGATAATCACGTCAACCAGTGAGCGGACTGTGTCGAAAACCCACATCGGTTGTTGGTTACCTTTCTGCTCTATAAAAGTGCAATGGTTTCGGATCGCTCCGATTAGTGCAAATTATAAACTATAGGGCTTAAATAGTAAAAAGCCGTACCAGTGTTAACTGATACGGCTTTGGATCGCTTTGAGGAGACTTATTCAGACTCACTTCGAGGGCGTGAGGCAATGTGTTGTCCTCCGGATTTGAGGCGGTTTGCTGCCGCCATTTCAACTTCTTGCGAAAACTTGGAGCGCTTATCGCACTTGATTGGCTTGCTCCGAAAAGTTTTCGAAATCCAGTACAAAATCTTCATTGCAGGTTAAACTCCTTATGATTGAAGACGAGGTGCAAATTCTATCAGATTCAAATCTAATAACAATACATAGTGTTGACATTACACGAATATTATGTAAAATGTATTTAGTTAGTGTATATAAAACAATAATTAAATATGAAAAAAACAGAAATATTCTTAGCCACAATTATTAGTGCAAGCCTTTTTGGTTTATCTTATTTCTCGATTCTGCCATTTTCGCTTACTGAGGTAGCAGGTTTTATTACAGGTGGAATATGTGTATGGCTAGTGGTTAAAGAAAATATTTGGAATTGGCCAATTGGAATTTTGAATAACATATTTTTTATTGTTCTATTTCTTCAAGCCAGACTTTTTGCAGACACCGCACTCCAAGTCGTTTATATTGTTCTTGGGCTTTTAGGTTGGTACTGGTGGCTAAAAGGCGGCAAAAATAAAACAAAATTAAAAGTCGCCAATACTCCTAAACAAACCATGATTTGGTTAATCGCTATTTGTGTAATTGCAACAGCTGTTCTGACTCAAATATTAATAAGAGTCAATGACTCGGCACCATTTCTCGATGCTGTCACAACTGTTCTTAGCTTAGCTGCACAATTCTTGCTAACCAAAAAATACATTCAAAACTGGTACTTCTGGATTACGGCCGATGTTCTCTATATCTACTTATATTTTTCCAGAGGCCTATCGTTAACCGCCGCACTTTACGCAGTCTTTATGACAATGTGTATTGTCGGACTCATTAAATGGCAAAAATCACTCAAATGAACTCACCTAAAAAACTTTATAAAACTGCAGTTGTTATCGGTAAATTCTATCCGCCACACCTCGGGCACAAGTTCTTAATCGATACGGCTTTAGAAAATAGTGAAAAATTAACGGTTATTGTTTGTGGTAGATCCAATCAGTGGATTGATCCAAAGCTTCGTTACCAGTGGATTAAGCAGATTCATCCAAAAGCCAGAGTCATTCTTATTAATGACGACGAACTAGATGATGATGACACTGAAGGTTGGGCCAAAGCTACTATCAACTGGCTTGGATATGTACCAGATGCCTGTTTTACATCTGAAGATTATGGCGACCCATGGGCCAAAGCAATGGGCTGCAAACATTTTCTAGTCGACAAAAAACGCGCTACAATTCCAATTTCTGGCACCATTGTCAGACAAAACCCACTTGAAGCTCTTGATTTTCTTCACCCAATAGTTCGTTCTTACTTCGTCAAAAGAATCGCCATAGTTGGCGCTGAATCAACAGGGACCACAACATTAGCCACGGCTCTTGCCAAGAAATATCAAACAGCTTGGGTGCCTGAGTTTGGCAGAATGTATTCAGAGGGCAAAATGACCAATCTTAATGCTAACTGGCAAACAGACGAGTTTAATTTTATCGCCAAATCACAAACCAGCTTTGAAGACAAACTTGCCCAAATCGCCAACAAGGTTTTGATACTAGATACTGACGCTTTCGCTACTGCACTTTGGCACCACAGATATATGGGAAGTTACTCTAGATCGATTGAAAGATTTCTTAATACTCACCCCAAGCCTGACCTGTATATCGTTACAGGTGATGAAATCCCATTTGTTCAGGATGGAACTCGCGACGGGGAAGACATAAGACACGATATGCAAAAAAAGTTTATTCGCCAACTTAACCTTCGCAAATTGCCATACATACTAGTGGAGGGTACTCCCGAACAAAGGTTAAAAATTGCCTCGAGAAAAATTAACACTATAATTAAAGATAACTATGAACAAAAAGCCAACGCCAAAATACGACCCCAAAACCTTCGACAGGCCGTCAGTGACCGTTGATGCACTAGTGTTTACGATTGTTGATGATGTTTTAAAAGTCGCTCTTGTCAAAAGAGCAAGTGAGCCGTTTAAGGATTACTGGGCTCTTCCAGGTGGTTTTATCGACATGAAAGAAACCTTAGAAGAAACAGTTAAGCGCAAATTATCATTAAAAGCTGGCTATGAAAATCTTTACCTGGAACAGCTTGCAACCTTTGGTGATCCTAAACGCGACCCAAGAACCAGAGTTATTACAGTAGTCTATTTTGCTCTAACTAGTGCTGATAATTATCGCTCCGTTACAAGTGAGTCTGTAACTGATTCTCAACTCTTTGATGTCAAAAAACTTCCAACTGAAATAGCTTTTGACCATAAAGAAATTATCAAATTTGGTATCAAAAGACTCAAAAGTAAAATTCAGTATTCCAATATCGCTTACGGACTATTACCTAAAGAATTTACATTGACTGAACTTCAAAAAGTCTACGAAGTAATTCTCGGTACCACAATTGACAAGCGTAATTTTCGCAAAAAAATGCTCGCTACCAAACTGCTAACCAGTACCAAGAAGAAAAGAGCAGACTCTGCCCACAGACCAGCAGAGCTCTTCAGATTCCGCAGTACCGATCTCGAATTCTTCAACTAATTTTCCTAGTTATTTTAAGTACTTGACATTTTTAAGACTTAGTGTAATAATTACACCATAGCTCGTTAAAAACAAAAAAAAGTAAGAAGTGTCCTAAAAGTTTCACTTCTATTCGATATCAAAACCTTAAATGTTTGGGCAACCTTCATTTATTTTTTTAACCGATAGATAGCGTACAAAAGACACGAAAGGAATCAAGAAATGAACAAGAGATTAGTGGGCAAGATAAAGAAAGTTTGTCTTGCTAAGAACCTCAAAGTGGCTATTGTCGAAACAGCCGCTGGTGGAGGAATTGCTCACAGCATTACCTCCGTCGCAGGCGCTTCCGCTTGGTTTGACAGCAGTGTCGTTGCCTACTCGGGCTTATCCAAGCTCGCCCTAGGCACTGACTACAAAGTCATCCAAGCCAGCAGAGCTGTCAGTGCCGAAACAGCAATCGAAATGGCGACTCGTTATCGGAACAAGATGGGTGTAAGCCTAGTTTTGGCCGAAACGTCACTTGCCCCGTTTTGCATTCATTTGCATTGCGGGGCTTTTTCATACAAAACTACTCACCCATCTTCTTGAAATTATTAACCCTATAGTATAGAATCGCCTAAGCACTTTTAGGAGAAGGTCACTTGCTTAAGATCAAGATATTCGACATCGATGGGGCGAACCCTGATAACAAGGAAAACGACATCAATGAATGGTTGGCTGAACTCGGTGAAGACGCCGAACTGGTCGAAACAAAGTACACCCCTTACACTTGGCGCAACCAAGAGGATGAAAAGGAGACATACATTATGGCCACCTTCATCGTTCGGACCAAGCCACCTGTCGCAGACCATTGATTATCTCATGGTTGTCGAACCGCCCCGCTTTCCATTCATTTGTGAGACGGGGCTTTTTCATACAAAAAAAGCCGCTTATTTCAAAAAATAAACGACATTTTGTATTTTGTAGCCCCGAGGGGAGTCGAACCCCTGATCTCTTGGATGAAAACCAAGTGTCCTAGGCCACTAGACGACGGGGCCGTGACTACAGTAATAGCTTGCGAATTTTAGCAAAAAAATCGTTGTTTGTCCCGATTCTAAATATTTACACAAAAATCCCCTTTTCTTATTACACAAAAGGGGATAGTTAACTTTCAGCTTTTTTGGCTGTTTGGACTGCAGACAAACTGCAATCTTCTCCTGATTTCCGACAACCTTCTTCGCCTTTCATTTTCTTGCCGTACAGTCGGCTGAAACTGTCTTTGACTTTGGCTATTGCCTCGTCTGGACTTCCAGCAGTAACGATTGGTTCGTAGGGGTGCACTCCGCGAGTGCAGTACACTCGGTAGTTCTTGCGCACGGTTTTTGTCCTTGTTAAAGAAAACCCCCCTTTGATTTTTAGTCGCAGGGGGTGTTGTGCTTGCCTGCTAGTGGAGAGACCTCTGCCAGAGGGTCAGCTCGCGATACTTTCAGGCTGTTCGCCTGACTCCCTTACCCTTGATCTTGGCTTGGCGCTCGACACCTTGCCGACGATTCGCGGAAGCCTAAGCTCGGCCATTGGCCTGTGCTCGTGCCTGCGCTTAAGTTCTAGAGCCAAGAAGTCTCGGCCCAAGTTTGAGCTGTCATCAAAAGCCCAGATGTATTTAGGGCAGTGATGAGCGGCTTCGACATCCGTTTTTCTGGCCGTTGTCAGTTCGGTTGCTTGGTAGCAGAGCTTGCCTCGGCCATTGCGATTGGACGGACGATTGAGGCTCAGGCAGGGGTCAGTGGTGGCATCAACCTCAGTTTCAGCCAGCACCAGTATTCCCCACTATTCTCCATCACCCTCGGTCGGAACGACGCGAAAGAGTTTCATTGTGGTTACTTTTTTGTCCTTCTGTTTGATTGGGGGTCACGAACAAGGAGTGGTTTGGCGGGTGGGGAACTTAAGAGGTGGCGGCTTTTTAAGGTACTAGCCAACAAGCCTTACCATTATATAATTGTTAGTCAAAACTATATTTAAAATTACGCTTGTCTTAGCCTTTCTATTTAGAGTAAAATACCCCGCGCGTATTAGTTTTATGGCCCGATAGCTCAATGGTAGAGCACTCGCCTTTTAAGCGAGGTGTTCTGGGTTCGAGTCCCAGTCGGGTCACAAACTCTTCTTTTGAAGAGACGAAAGTATCGTTTAGCTTGAATAGAGGCGATAATTTCGGTGTTCCATTAAGTAAATCTTGGTAGGTTGGTCGCTCATCAAAAAGCAGACCAAATATAGCCCCATTAACAAGAGGATTTGAGCCTCCAGTCAACAATTCTTCTAGGTGTTCCATAAAGTATTTTGCTTGGTTCATTAAACCGTCAATTTTTAGCTCTTCATCCTCGCCTTTATCTCGTGCTTGGATAAGTTGTGCTTTTCGTGCTTTCTTCTCACCAATCTTTTCCTCTATGGACTGTATAGCCTCTGGTAAGGATAGTAGCGAGATTTTTTCAATTAACGAGTTAATTTCTATAGATAAATCACTTATCTGCTTACCATAATCTATGGTCTTTTGGGACGCCTCTTTGCGTCTTTTCTCCCATTCTTCAAAAAATATGTTTATAAACTTTTGCTTAAAATCGTCATTAAAATGGACGTGAGCCAATAGATTACTAATAGTTTCCTCAAATTCTTTTTTGTTTATGCCTAAATAATCGTGCTTTCGTATACTGCTTGATTTGCTTCCACAATGGTAAATAGGTATATGTTTTCCACTTTTGCTTCTAGGTGCGCTCCCCAGAAATGGATTTTTACAGCTAGGGCAAAGCACATAGTTTTTATACGGAAATAATGGATTATCTCTATTTTTAGCGGTTCGCCAGAGCGGTACTTTTCCTCTATACATCGTTATCTCGTTACCATCTTTTATTAAGGTGATTTTGCCTCTGTTAGCCTTATTAAACGTGTCTATATCTACTATGCCGTCAAATTGCGCTTTAATAGGTAGTCCGTTCGTCCACTTGCCAACTATAACTCCCGCATAAATTGGGTTTTTTATATAATTTTGGAGCATTTTAACCGTAAGTTGTTTTCCATCCTTATAGCCAATTGTTATGTTTGGGTTTTCACTACTTCTAATTTTAGTTTGTCTGGTTCTAAAGCCATCTAGGTTTAGTTCGTTTACAATTTCGTAGTCCTTTAGACGCCCCTCAGCACGTAAATTAAACATTTTTATTACCCATTCGCCCTCTTTGGGATGTTTTACCCGTATAACTCGCTTGCCGTGTACCGTTTCCACCTTTTTGTTCATAAGTCCAAATTGAGAATTAAATACTGCGTAGCCTAACCGTGTATAACGTATTTCTGCTCCAATTAAACGGCTTAAGATATCCCTTATTTCATCTTTTGCTCGTTCTGCCTCTAGTATTTCAGAGTTCTTGGTAGGGCTATACCTAGACCATTTATATTCAATATCTAAATGGTCTAGCGTATTGATGGATTGCCTACCTACGATACCGTAGGCGTCAACCAACTGAACACCGTATTTGGTAAGTTGAGACTTCAAAAACTCATATTGGTAAGCTCCGCCACGAGTAAAGCGGTCTATGGATTTGATTAGAAAGTAATCTACCTTATGGTTTTTACAATAATCTATGGCTTCTTGGTTCGGCTGTATATCGCCAGAGGCAGATTGCACGAATTTGAAGACTTTTAGAGCCTTTGCATTAAGAGTAATCGCCAGCTTATCAAGTAGCATTTTCTGGTCTTCTGGACTATCACCAACCAAGCCTTGCTTTGTGGAAGACACCCTAACTGCAATAACAGCTTTTTTCATTGTAATGCTCATAATTGTGTTCCATCCTTGCGAGATGGAGTTACTTTAATAATAGCATTTTTAGGGATTTCTATAGATGGTTTAATTTCCTTGTTTTCCAAAATTCGGTCAATCATAAAATTAGCCAAGAGCCTCATTTTCTGCTCAATAATTTCGTCCTTGGAAAATGTTGTTGTTGGAGCAGGAGGTGTCGGCTTAATCATAGCCACCCTCCTTACCCTTAACTTGCGTACTTTCGGCTAAACTTTCCTCAATTAATCTAATATCTTCATCTGATAAACCAGTACTAGTATCTCTAAAACTATATTCACCCTTAGAGGAAACTAAATCAGATATAGGACGGGGAGGTTGTATATCTGCAACACTTTTGCCTTGAAAAGTACTCTCTTCTTTAGAGCTTATCAGTTGCTTTTCTGCAATATCTTGTTGTAGTAATGCGTCATAGATTTGCTTATTTGCAATATAATTTTGTAGATTTACTACCTTATCTTTTTTGGTAATTGTTTTAAGTAGCCCAGTTTCAATTAGCTCAAAGCCTACTACACGAGTTCTGCCATACTCGTCTTTTTCCCAGAAGCCCTTTTTATATAGCTCCTTTCCATGACGGGATACAAACCCTTTGCTACATCCCAGCACTACCTCAATTTCCTCCTGCGATAGTTTTAATGTCCCGTAGCGGTCTCCATGTTTTTTATCCCAGTCAGCAAGTGCGATACTAGCGTCATACAATACATACTCTTGAAAAGTTAGTGCCTTAGATTTAAGCAATAGTAATTTGCCCCTATAAGTGGGGTAATAACCTCCTAATTTCTTATTTACATCTTCATTATTTCTCATAGGTTACATAGCTAAACTCTTGAATAAAGCATGGTTTTGACCGTTTTTAACTGATTAAAAAAGGCTAAGGGTTCTATGCGTAGTTCCTTTCGCCAATACTTGGTTATCAAGTCGTTTAGTTCGGTGGTTTGGAGAAATAAGAAAGAAGTGCGACGTGGGTTAGTTGTGTCAATTTTCTCTACGGGAAAATAGAGGGATAGCGTCGCTACAAGGGGTAAATCAGAAGTAGAATAAAGCTCATTTTTCATAGTCATTGTACTCATAGTTTTTTGATTTGGGGCATAAAAAAAAGCCCTCCACCAATTTCGCAATTGGTTAGGGCTTCGTGAGCCTCAAATCTTCAACTTTAGAGCCAGAAGACAATGGCTATGATTTTTCGTTTCCTAATAACGTCTCCGTTATTGCTTCTAGTATATCAATTTTTCTATCGTTAGGCAATTTGTTTTTGAACTCGTTAAGTAATTTCTTAATTCGTTTAGGGTTATTCCTTAATTTATCGTCGTAGATATACACTTTATCTTGGAGCATAAGAAAATCTGTTATAGTTTTACACCTTTCGCATTTAGTCTGCACTAAGCCAGCAAGCACGCCCTCGTTTTGATAGGCTTCTAATTTTATTCTTCCACACTTAGGACACGTAATAGTAATTCCATCTTCATTTTTCATTTTTTCTTACAATTTTGGCTTTCTTATCAATCTCAATTAAAAGACTAAAGTAGTCAACCAACTTTTGACCCGCTTCCTTTGCCTCCTCGTCTGTTAAGTCGGCTTTGTACTCCTCCTTAAATATCTTTTTCAGATTATCAGCACTTTTTTTGCTTATCATGCAAGGTCGCTAAACTCGCTTACGGGAGCTTTGAAAATAACCTCCGGCATGACCTCCTTAAACATAGCCCGTGCAGAGAGTATTTTAATTTGCTCCTCTTGGCGGAGACTACTAATGTTATTAGTATCCTTAGTTTCTGCTACAA
>CAYOLO010000002.1:0-196631 GCA_964404855.1 uncultured Gammaproteobacteria bacterium | reverse complement strand
ACAAGGTGCTCGACGACACCAGTCCAAAGAGCTGAAGTGAACAGTGAAATTAAAATTATTGATTTTTAAATAACTATTATTTAGGCCCGTAGTATTTGACATTTAGCCTCAAAAGTGATACAATCAGCATCGCAGTAAAACAATACTGCGCACTTTCAAAGGCCATATAAGTCCTGACCGGTAAAACGGCAGGCTTTGGAAAATGGAGAGACCTAACCTATGGTTCAGTCTGCACCACCCCAGCGCGACCTCGCCAGCGAGATCGAAATCCTCGCTCGGCCCGAAGTTGACCCTGAGCTCGCCGCCCAGATCGAGATCGAGTTCCCCATCGGCGGCCAGATGTGGATCGCAAGCAACTTCGACGCCCTCATCGGCGCGCAAGTCAACACGGTCCCGCAGATCATCGCCAACCTCTACGTCATCCAGCCGGCCCTCAAGGACGGCCCGATCTGCCTCGGTCGCGTGACCAAGGTCTATCTGCCCGACGTCGAGAATCGGTCGAACCTGTTCGTCCGGACGGATCGCTTCGCTCCAGACGCCCCCGACCTGTTCGTGGTCCTCGACCCGAACATCGCCGGCGTCCTCGTCCTCTAGGCCTCTCCAAGTCTTCCTTCGCCCTCCCCTAAAAAGGAGGGCTTTTATTTTGCCTGTTTCAGGCAAAGCAGGCTTGTAGCTTTTAGTTAGAGAAAAAGTGGGGGACTCATCTTTTTCGAATAACTAAAGCGAGAACCTATAAATATCCCTTTCAAAAATTTCATGCAAAAAAGGGAAGTCAAAATCTTGAGTGTTGTAAAGAAAACTATCCTCTAATAATTTGATTTTGTGATCAAAAGTTGTTATCATCCGCCAGCACCTTAATCCAAACCCTCAAGGAGCCTATAACACGGGATGATTAGCAGTCGCAACTTCGACAGCATCGTCTACCAATTTCTGCAGCTGACATCGTCAGTTGTCGTTACCTTCGCTGATGCAAGTAGACCCGCCAGTTTCAGCTCCAAGATCGTCACGGTCAGCAGTGATTTCTGGCGGCAGAGGCACATCTTCGGTCGGGACTGGGAATTCTGGCCGGATCATAGGCCCAACAATCGCGACGACGCCGGCATTAATATCGGCGCAGCAACGGCAAGTCCTACCTTAGAAGACTCAGCCAGCCGGATCAGAGACTTCTTCGAGAACAACCTCAATAGAGGATTCTTCATGGTTACCAGCCCGAACCGTAAGATCCGCCACTGCTTCAGGTTCGTGGATGACCAGTGGCAAGAGGTGGAGTGGGATATCGAGCGCAAAAAAATCAAAAATCGGATCCGAGCCCAGAACTAGGCTCCGACATCATTACAATGCCCTTATCGGCACCGCACAATACCAAAAAGCGGTGCCTTTTTTTATCAATGAATGAAAAACCTGGAGTTTTATACCGACGTCGGGACGATATAAACATAATCGTCCTGATCCTCGTTAGAGTGGATCTCGGTAGTAATTCCGCCGACTGACGTGATATATGCGGTCGTACAGCTCGGGCTTACGGTCTTTACGTTTCCCGACACCTTTTTGTTGATATTTGCCAAAGTCTTAGAAAATTGATCAGGGTCACCTGTAGCCTTTTTTGCCTCTTTTTTAATTGCATTAATGTCCTTCTGGGTCAAACCGATCTTACCGCTTCCGCCATGGAACAATCCATCCTTGTCCGCTTTGGTTTTTTTGATTGTGAATTTATTTTTTAACTTCGCCTTACCCTTATCTTCAACTAAATTAGTTATTTCATAATACCAAGGCTGGTCATTAATAAAAGCGCCGACACTCACCACTAATTCAAAACTTCCGCCAATATCTGTACTTGCCCGATCCGTAATTGTCTTCAGCGTCTCATCTACCGTTCCAACTCCGGCTTTAAGCACATCTTTAAGCCAAACGTTCAGTCTGGTTTTGTCTTTGAGTTCGGCCAGTCCAGTCCAGGACAAAAGTGCTTTTCCGTCTGTGCAGTTCAGGTGAATATGTTTGATCGACTTATCGTCAAACAGATCACCGTTAATTTTTGTAATCCGATGGTCAGACGATTGCCAAATATGGTCTTTTTCGATAACTGTAATTATTAATGTCATGATTTTTGCCTGAGGCATTATACACCTGAAGTGCCAGTCCAATCCATCATAAGTCCATTATAAATTTTTTCCCATGTACTATTTAAGCCCTATAGTATTTGATTTTTTGCCTAAAATGCGGTATAATTGTCTCCACTGAACATTACCAACTACCTCTAAGGAGAAAACGACCTTGTTCATGGCCAACTTGACCCGTGTTTTCGGAACCACTCTGGTCGCCATTACGATCGCGCTGGTCGCAATCAGTCTCATCGGTCTGCCCGAGCGTCCGAATGTCGCTCAGGAATGCCAGAGCAGTATTCCTCTGATCGGCGATTCGTTCGCCGTGATCTGCAACGAGTTGAGGTGATCTTCAGCTTCCCGCCCTAGCCCTCCCCTAAAAAGGAGGGCTTTTATTTTGCTGGTTTGGCAAAAAAGCTAGAGTCTACAAATCCCTTTCAAAAAATAATTAAATATGTGTCAGACTATCCTCTAGTATTTGATTTTTTATCTAAAAACAAGTATAATTCGCCTCAGTTCATTACCAAAAGGAGTTCAAACAGAAACTTGAGAATCATCTGTGTGATGCCGCCTCTGCCCGACGTACATAGTCGGACGTTCAGTCCCGACAATGTCGACAGATACCTCTTTGCCAGGCGGTCTGATACCCACCTGGAGCAAGCGTACGAGGAGGCTTACCGTCGCGCATTCGAGGACGCGGTTGCCATGACAGGAGACCAGGTTATCGCATTGCACTGCGATGGACCGCTCGACCTCTACGTCGGCGCCCTCGACGGCTACGAAGCTGCCGGAGTCGAAGTTCAGCTGCTCGAGTACGGCGGTCCGGGAGTTTTTACCCCCAAACCGCGGTACCCCAAAAACGGCTTCATGCTCGACCCCGAGCAGGCCGAGCTGGTCATGGAAACCATCGACGATAAGATGCAGCTGGTCGGCCATCGCGCCCCGCTCCAGGCGATCCGCAACGGTATCGCCGCGGCTCTTACCCGAGTCCGACACCGGCGGGAACGCAAGGTGGCGCTCCCTCTGTAGGAACTTCCGACCCTCTTAGCCCTCCCCTAAAAAGGAGGGTTTTTTATTATTTGACCAGCGGTAATATAATTACCTGGTGTGGATGACCTGTTCAAGGGCGTTCTGGAACATGTCCGATAAACCCGATAGGGCGCGCGGTCGTATTCTGTGCTCTACTTTGTTGCCTTGGCAGGCTGACCAATCCACACCCCGCCCCGTGCTCAACCCACGGGGCTTTTTCTTAAAAAAACTAAAAAAGCCATAAGAAAAAGGAGAAAATAAGCTCCTCATAAACTGATCACATTTTCCTCTGAACGGCTTTAGATTTTCAGATATTCCTTAAAAATAAAATACAAATCAACACAACAAGTGATTTCTAAATCTGAAAATCTAGCTTGATGAGTGGCCGGTAATACACAAACTGCCAGTCATCAAAAAGTGAAGAGGGAAATATAATAATTGTTTTTTAAAAAGAAACTATAAAAAAGACTATTGACACATTCAGCAAATACGTATATATTTGCCCTTAACCACTTGACAGCAGGGGAGTAATTCCTGTGGTTTTGTGGTCTTTTGTCTGAAAGATTTGAGCATCAAAAGCAACTCTATTTGGTTGCGCCTCGCAATAGGGCTCGGGTAACTAGGAAATCCTTTATACATATAAATATTGTTCGTGCTGCCTGAATCTTTTTATACTAAAAAAGTTACTTTGTATGGCTGAAACAAATTACAAAACACGTCTTTATTGGGGTCGTCAGACACCCAACCTTCCTAATCTTGATCTGCTCAAAATCCACAAGACATCATTCCAGAAATTCCTAGACACGGGTCTAGAAGAAGTTATCCGCGAGATCAGCCCTATCGAGGATGTTACCGGCAAGAACTATCGACTGGAATTCTCCAAATTAACACTTGGCAAGCCGGCCATTACCCCGGAAGAAGCAGTAGAAAAGGGCCTTACCTACGACGCACCACTCAAAGTTCAGGCCAAACTCACAAACAAACAAACCGAAGAGACAATCAATCAGGAAGTATTCCTCTGTGATATCCCTCTAATGCTTGAACGCGGTACTTTCATTGTCAATGGTGTTGAGCGTGCAATTGTTCATCAGCTAGTTCGAGCTCCTGGTGTTTATTACTCCGCAGCTATGGATCCCGGTACCGGAAAAATCCTCTACACAGCCGAGGTTCGTCCGCTTAGAGGTTCCTGGCTCGAATTTTCACTTAGTCGTACCGACACGATCAATGTCAAAATCGACCGCCGCCGCAAATTCCCGGTTACTACCTTTTTGCGCGCGATCGGACTCAGCAGTGATGAACAGATAATCGAAGCTTTCAAATTCTTACCTGAAGAAGAGATGGCTTTTATTCACAATACCCTGGCAAAAGACACAACTACCAACTCCGACGAAGCTCTGCTGGAAATATACCGCCGTATGCGACCCGGCGATCCTCTGGTTCTCGATACAGCCAGAGCTATGGTTGAAGGAATGTTCTTCAATGATCGTCGTTACAACCTCGCCGAAGTCGGCCGTTACAAAATGGACCGCAAGCTCAAAGACATCAAACCGCTAGTCAAATCCGCTGATTCAGAAGATTCTAATCCTCTTATTCTCAACAAAACCGACCTTCTTGCTTCAATTGCTTACCTAATTGGTCTGAGTTTTAACAAAGGCCGCGTTGATGACATTGACCATCTTGGTAACCGCCGCGTACGCTCAGTTGGTGAACTGACTCAGCAGAACGCCTTCCGTGTCGGTATTCTTCGTCTTGAGCGCGTTATTCGCGAAAGAATGACCACAGCTAATCCGGAAATTCCACCAACACCAGCTACGTTAGTTAATGCCCGACCTGTTATGTCTGCAATTAACGAATTCTTCCGCACTTCGCAGTTGGCAACAATTCTTGATCAGACTAATCCTCTGGCCGAAGTTGACACAATGCGCAGACTGTCAGTTATGGGTACGGGCGGTATTACCCGTGAAAGAGCAGCTTTCTCGATTCGCGATATCAACTCCTCGCAGTATTCACGTATTTGCCCAGTCAGAAGTCCTGAAGGTCCGAACATTGGTCTGGTTACCTATCTTGCTCTTTATGCCCGTATCAACGAATTAGGTTTTATCGAAGCACCTTATCGCAAAGTGGTCAAAAAAGGCGACAAGGCTGTCGTAACCGACGAAATCGTTTATATCACTGCTGACGACGAGGATGAAGCCATCATCACTCATTCAGAAATAGAGCTAGCAAAAGACGGTACAATCGTCGAAAACCGTGTTCCGGTTCGCCACATGGGTGAATTCACTACCGCACTAGCTACCGACGTAGACTATATCGATATTATTCCTCGCCAGATCATTGGTACATCAGCTTCGCTTATTCCATTCCTTAGCCACGACGATGCTAACCGTGCTTTGATGGGTACACACATGCAGTGTCAGGCAGTACCGCTTCTTATCCCTCACTCACCGATTATTGGTACAGGTATGGAAAATCCAGTTTCGGTAACAATGGGTCGGGTTATTACCGCCGAAAAAGACGGTAAAGTCGAATTCGCTGACGCCAACAAAGTCGTAGTTCGCTACGCTGGCGAAAAAGAGCTGGTTACCTACCCGATCAAAAAATTCGTTCGTTCGCAGCAATCTACTTGTTACTCACAGAGACCATTTGTTTATACCGGCGACAGCTTCAAAGCAGGCGATGTTCTGGTTGATGGTCCAGCTTCAGAGGGCGGAGAATTAGCACTCGGACAGAACCTAACCATTGCTTACATGAGTTACGACGGTTTGGGGTACGAAGACGCTATTGTTATTTCCGACCGCCTCGTTAAGAGTGATCTTTTGACCTCTGTTCACATCGAAGAACACACCGCAGTTGTTGTTGACACCAAGCTCGGACCAGAAGAGACCACACGCGATATCCCAAACGTTTCTGAAGAAGATCTAGCCAACCTCGACGAAGACGGAGTTATTGTTATCGGTGCAGAAGTCGGACCTAACGATATTCTTGTTGGAAAAATTGCTCCAAAAGGTGAGACCGAGCTTACTGCTGAGGAGCGTCTGCTACGCGCAATTTTTGGTGAAAAAGCCCGCGAGGTCAGAGATACTTCCTTGAGAGTTCCTCACGGTGAGCGCGGTACCGTTATCGGAATCAAAGTCTTATCACGTGCCGCCGGTGACGAATTGGAGCCTGGTGCGATCAAAAAGATTACCGTCAAAATTGCTCAAATGCGCAAAGTCGTTGTTGGAGACAAACTTTGTGGTCGCCACGGAAACAAAGGTGTCATCTCAAAGATTGTTCCCGAAGCTGATATGCCACACACAGCAGAAGGCAAGCCTGTTGATATCATCATTAGTCCTTTGTCTGTTCTTGCTCGTATGAACCTTGGCCAATTGATGGAGGCCCACCTTGGAGTTAGTGCCGAAAAACTCGGTTACAAAGTAGCCCTTCCTGTATTCGAAGAGGTTGACGAGGATGTCATTGTCGAACAGTTTGGCAAAGCCGGTCTGCCGGTCAACGGTAAAACTACTCTCTACGACGGCCGCACGGGTGAAGCATTCGATCGTCCGATCGTTGTCGGAACTAGTTATATTCTCAAACTTATCCACATGGTTGAGGACAAGACTCACGCACGTTCTACCGGACCCTACTCACTCATTACTCAGCAGCCACTCGGTGGTAAAGCTCAAATGGGTGGACAGCGTCTTGGAGAAATGGAGGTTTGGGCTCTCGAAGCTTACGGTGCCGCCCACATCCTTCAGGAAATGTTAACGATTAAGTCCGACGACATTGTCGGCCGACCAAAAGCATTCGAAGCTATAGTCAAAGGAACCGATATTCCAACTCCTCAAATTCCGGAATCATTCAAAGTCCTTGTCAAAGAACTTCAATCGCTTTCACTCAATGTCGAAGCTTTAGGTGCTACGATCATTGACGAGTCAGACAAATCCGAAGACGGCAAACCCGAAGAAAAAGTCGAAGCCAAAGCCGATGTCGCTGAAGAAGAAATTCTTTCCGAAATCGTTCCTGACATCAAGAGTGTCGAAGCAGAAAACGAAATTACTGAAGACGAATCGGCTGAAGACGCCGAGGCAGAAGCTGAACTCACCGAACTAGAAGAAAGTACTTCCTCGGACGAGGATGAAAAAGAAGGAGAAGACAAATAATGAAAGCCCTGCTTGATTTCAAAGCACTAAAAATCACTCTAGCTTCACCGGAAAATATCAAAGAATGGTCTCATGGAGAGATTACCAAACCGGAAACCATCAACTATCGTACCCTCAAACCAGAGAAGGATGGTCTTTTTGATGAGCGTATTTTTGGACCAGTCAAAGACTGGGAATGTTACTGTGGTAAATACAAGAGGATCAGATTCCGCGGTATTATTTGTGAAAAATGTGGCGTTGAAGTAACTCAGGCACGCGTCCGCCGCGAAAGAATGGGGCACTTGTCTCTTTCAGCTCCTGTCGTTCACAGTTGGTTCTTCCGTGGTGCGCCCAGCAAACTCGGCTTACTACTGGATATTTCTCCGCGCAGTCTTGATGCAGTCATTTATTTTGCTAGTTATATTGTTATTTCCCTTGATCCTGAGAAGCGCAAAGAAGACATAGAAAAACTCAAAACTCTTCAGGAAAAAGAAATCGCTTCGGCTGTCAAGGTTCTTGAAGAACAAATCGGTGCAGTCAAAAAAGAATCCGAAGCAGAGGTAAAAGAAGTCAAAAAAACTAAAGAAAAAAGCAATCTCGACCTCAAAGTCGAAGAGATGGAATTAGCTTCTCGTCACAAAATTGCTTTGCTTCGTGATGCACACAGCATTGAACTCGCCAAAATCGAAGAAAAGTACAAAAAGCTCGAGAAATTAATGTCCTCAGTCAAGCCCCTCAACCTGCTTTCCGAGGAAGACTACTTAACACTCGATTATCTCGGTGTCGCATCATTCCTCAAAGTCGGAATGGGTTCAGAAGCCATTAAGACTATTCTTGAAAACATCGATCTTGACGCACTTGTTACTGATCTAAGAAAAGAGCTTACTGAAGTCTCCGGTATCAAACATATCAAAGCCGCTAAGCGTTTAAGAGTTGCCGAAGGTATGCGCAAGGCAGATATCGACCCGACTTGGATGGTTCTTACTGTCCTTCCGGTTCTTCCGCCCGATCTTCGTCCGATGGTCCAGCTATCCGGTGGACGTTTTGCAACAAGTGACCTTAACGATCTATACCGTCGCGTGATCAACCGCAATAATCGTCTCAAAAAACTAATTGACCTCGGTGCACCGGAAATCATTCTTCGCAACGAAAAGCGTATGTTGCAGGAAGCAGTTGACGCTCTCATTGATACTAATTCCCGTTCAACCACTACTCGCACAACTCAGGCTGAGCTACGTTCCCTCTCTGACATGTTACGCGGTAAGCAGGGAAGATTCCGTCAGAATCTTCTAGGTAAGCGTGTTGACTACTCTGGACGATCGGTTATCGTTGTTGGTCCGGAACTCGATCTTGACCAGGTGGGTATCCCCAAGGAAATGGCTCTTGAAATGTTCAAACCTTTCGTTCTTCGCGACCTCATCGGTCTTGGGCTGGCTCCTAACGTTAAGAGCGCAAAACACGTACTTGAGAAAAGACCGCCCGAAGTTTGGGATATTCTTGAAGAAATTACCCGTGAACACCCGGTTTTGATTAACCGTGCTCCAACTCTTCACAAGCTTGGTATTCAAGCCTTCTATCCGGTACTAATCGAAGGTGACGCAATTAGAATTCACCCTTGTATCTGTGCAGGATTTAACGCTGACTTTGACGGAGACCAAATGGCAGTCCACGTTCCGCTATCTAGCGACGCACAAGCTGAAGCGCGTCGTTTGATGATGGCTTCACAGAATATTCTTCGTCCAGCTGATGGTACTCCAATCACGATCCCCAACAAGGAAATGGCACTTGGAGCTTACTACATCACTTCGATCGATGAAGATGCTCAGCCGGTTGACACGATTTTTGTTGACTCTGAAGAGGCGATTTTTGCTTGGCAGAACGGCAAAATCGGCATGCGTCAGCCAATCAAAGTTAGAATGGAGGACAAGGTTGTAGAGACTACTGTCGGTCGAATCAATTTCAACCGCATGTTGCCAGACAAAATTCCATTCCTTAACGAGACTTTCCGCAACTCGACAATTAAATCCACAATCAGTGCTCATCTTGAGAACCTGACAGAAGAAGAACTGCTTAAACTAATCGACAACGTCAAAAATATCGGATTCAGGTTCGCTACGGTCTCCGGTCTGTCTGTCTCTGTTTTTGATAATGAGATCGTGCCCGAAAAGGACGAAATTATCGCTGAAGCAGATAAGCGCGTTGACGAAATCGAAAAGAAATTCGACGACGGTCTGATCACCGAAGCAGAAAAGCGTCGCCTAACCAACGACATCTGGACAGAAACAACCGATGTCGTGTACCAGAAGACCTGGGCGGCGATCAAAAACGACAACTCGGTCAAAATGATTTCTGATTCAGGTGGAAGTCGTGCATCTTCAGACCAAATTAAACAGCTTTCGGGTATGAAAGGTTTGGTTCAAGACCCTTCCGGTAAGATTGTTCCTCTTCCAACCAAGAGTAATTTCCGCCAGGGGTTAAGTGTCTTTGAGTACTTCACCTCGAGTCGTGGTGCCAGAAAAGGTCTGGCAGACCGTGCTCTGCGTACAGCTGAGTCAGGATATCTAACTCGACGTTTGGTTGATGTTTCTCACGACGTAATCATTCGTCAGCTTGACTGTGGTACCAAGGAAGGTATAACTGTTTTCAAAACCGATCCGGCTCGCCGTGCAGCTTTTGAGAATCGAATTATTGGTATGGTTCTTGCTAAAGACGTCAAAGGTGTGGCAAAAGCCGGAGACCTTCTCGATCTCACTACCGCCAAAAAAGTCGCCGACTCAGCTGATGAAATTATCGTCCGCTCGCCGTTGACTTGTGAAGCTACGATTGGACTTTGTGCACTTTGTTACGGTCGGGACACTTCAACCCGCAAACTAGTTGAGATCGGTACGCCGGTTGGTGTCATCGCCGCTCAAAGTATTGGTGAGCCGGGAACACAGCTGACAATGAGAACCTTCCACACCGGAGGTATTGTTGGAACCGATATTACCCAAGGTCTACCGCGTGTTGAAGAACTGCTTGAGGCCCGAACACCCAAAGTTTCCGCGCCGATTGCTGAAATAACCGGTAAGGTCACAGTTGATGAGACTGCTGAGGGTTTTGTTATCACGATCAAAGGTTCCGAAAAACCCGTCACCGAAAAACAGTACCTCTTGCCTTTGACTGAAGATCTTAATATCACTACCGGCGACACTATAAAAGCCGGAGAACCGCTTTCAAAAGGTCATCTTGACGTTAAAGAAATTCTAAGAGTCAAAGGTTTGCGTGAAGCTCAAAAATACATCGCCGACGAAGCGCAGAGTGTTTATGAGGCCCAAGGTGTACCTATCGACGACAAGCACTTCGAAGTCATCATTCGCAAGATGAGTGAGAAAGTCAAAATTACCTCCTCAGGTGACACCAAATTCCTGCCTGGCGAACACATTGCTAAGCATGTATATGAGTACGAAAATGCCAAAACAATCGCCGAAGGCGGTGAGCCTGCTACCGCAGAGTTGGTAATTTTAGGTATCACCAGAGCTTCTCTTTACACAGAAAGCTTCTTGTCAGCCGCTTCGTTCCAGGAAACTACCAATGTCCTAACACAGGCTGCTTCTGAAGGTAAAGTTGATCCATTATTAGGTATGAAGGAAAACGTAATTATTGGACGCCTGATTCCAACTTCAGTCGATCGCGCTATCGTCGACAACATTCCCGCAGAAGGTGAGGTTGACGCAGCTTAAAAAGCTTAGGTATAATCCCGCGGCAATAAAAAAATATGCCAACAGTACAGCAACTTATCAGGCACGGACGTAAATCCAAGCCAAAAAAAATCAAAGCCACGGTTTTGCGTAAGAGTTTTAACTCGCTCATTAACCGTCCGACAACCGGCACGGCTCCGCAAAAGAGAGGTGTCTGTACCGTGGTCAAAACAATGACCCCGAAAAAACCTAACTCAGCACTTCGCAAGGTTGCCCGTGTCAGATTGAGTAACAAGCAAGAAGTTACGGCTTATATTCCGGGTATTGGTCACCAGCTGGCTGAGCACTCAGTCGTTATGGTACGCGGGGGTCGTGTTAAAGACTTGCCAGGTGTCAAATATCACATCATTCGCGGCAAACTCGACGCTACCGGTGTTGTTAATCGCAAAAAAGCTCGCTCTCTATATGGAACCAAAAAAGGCGGAGCTACCAGCGCCGCAGAGGCTGCTGCTAAAGGAATCTAAAAATATTTTATGTCAAGAAACAAAGCTATTGCTAAACGAACAATTGAACCGGACCCGATCTACAATTCACTGGTTGTTACCCGTTTTATTAACCGTGTAATGGAATCCGGTAAAAAAACAATCGCACAAAAAATCGTTTATTCCGCCTTTGACGAAATTGCTGCCAAAACCAAAAAAGACGCTTTGGATGTTTTTGAAACCGCTATTAATAATGTCGCTCCGCGCGTTGAAGTTCGTCCCCGTCGTGTCGGTGGTGCCAACTATCAGGTTCCGGTCGAAGTTCGCGGTGACCGCAAAGAGGCTCTGGCTATCCGCTGGATCATCAAAGCAGCCCATGACCGTCCATCGCGTGAATACCACACTATGAAAGACAAATTAGTCGCTGAGCTTATCGATGCCAGTAACAATATTGGTGCAGCGATTAAGAAACGAGAAGACACGATTAGAATGGCCGAAGCTAACAAAGCCTTCGCACACTTTAGGTGGTAATCAACTATGGCTGACACACGTTCCTACCCACTCGACAGAATTAGAAACATCGGAATCATTGCCCATATCGACGCAGGCAAAACTACAACTTCAGAAAGAATTCTCTATTACACAGGCAAAAGTTACAAAATTGGTGAAGTTCACGAAGGTGCAGCCACAATGGACTGGATGGAGCAGGAAAAGGAGCGTGGCATCACCATCACCTCAGCTGCGACGACTACATTTTGGACACCCACAGGCAATCTTTTTGAAGGAATTGAACACCGAATCAATATTATCGACACTCCGGGTCATGTCGATTTCACTGCCGAGGTTGAGCGCGCCCTGCGTGTTTTGGACGGCGGTGTTACAGTTCTGGATGCCGAAGAAGGTGTTCAGTCACAATCAGAAACCGTTTGGCGTCAAGCAGACAAATACAAAGTTCCTAGAGTTTGTTTTGTTAACAAAATGGACAAACTTGGTGCAGACTTTCACGCAACTCTTCAATCGATCAAGGATCGGCTTGCTGCTCCGGCAGTAGCATATAATATTCCTATCGGTTCCGAAAACGACTTTAAGGGTGTTATCGACCTGCTTACACGCAAAGAATATATTTGGGAAACTGACGAAACAGGTGCTAAATACACTCTTTCGGACGTAACCGAAGAACACAAAGCTGAAGTCGAAAAATATCGCGCGATTTTAATCGAGAAGATCTCCGAAACCGACGATAACCTGATCGAAAAATTCCTTAATGGTCAGGAGCCCACGCTCGATGAGCTTTATACCGCACTCAGAAAAGCCGTTATCAATTATCAGATTGTTCCGGTACTTGCCGGTTCCAGTTTGCGCAACAAAGGCGTCCAACCCTTGCTTGATGCAGTTGTACAATTCCTTCCTTCTCCTCAGGATGTTGGCGAAACACACGGAACTAATCCCAAAACAGGCGAACCAGAAGTTCGTAAGAATACCCCCGAAGAACCATTCTGTGGTCTTGCATTCAAAATCCAAGTCGATCCCCACGTTGGTAAATTAACTTTTGTCCGTGTCTATTCCGGCACATTATCTTCTGGCTCGTATATCACCAACACAACCAAAGGAGAAAAAGAGCGTGCCGGACGATTACTGTTAATGCATGCTGACAAGCGCGAAGAGATCAAAGAAGCCTTTGCTGGAGAAATCGTTGCCGTTATTGGTTTGCAAAAGACAATTACCGGAGACACTCTTGCTGAAGAAACCAAGCCCATCGTCCTTGAAAGTATTACCTTCCCAGAGCCGGTTATCGATTTAGCGATCGAGCCAAAAACCAAAGCCGATCAGGAAAAAATGGGTCTGGCTCTCTCCAAACTCTCCGAAGAGGACCCGACATTCAGGATCAAAACCGATCACGAGACCGGACAGACCATCATTTCCGGAATGGGAGAACTTCACCTTGAGATTCTTGCTGATCGTATGAAGCGCGAATTCAAAGTCGAGGCTAATGTTGGTCAACCCCAGGTTGCCTACAGAGAAACAATCACCAAGCAGGCAAACGGAGAGGGTAAATATATTCGTCAATCTGGAGGTCGTGGTCAATATGGTCACTGTCTGTTGCGTGTCGAACCGCTTGGTCGCGGAGAAGGTTATATTTGGGCAAGTGAAATCAAAGGCGGGGCAATTCCTCAGGAATTTATTACTCCAATCAACAAAGGTGTTACCGAAAAAATGGCCTCAGGTATTTTAGCCGGCTACCCCGTGGTTGACATGAAGGTCACTGTTTATGACGGCTCTTTCCATGATGTCGACTCGTCCGAAATGGCTTTCAAAATTGCGGGCAGTATGGCTATCGAAGACGCGGCCAAACATGCAGATATGGTTCTGCTTGAGCCTATTATGAACGTCGAAGTCACCGTCCCTGACGAATTTATGGGTGACATTATGGGCGATCTTTCCAGCAAAAGAGCACAGATCCAAGGTTCCGAAAGCCGCGGTAATGCCACAATTATTCGAGCACTCGTTCCATTATCAGAGATGTTTGGCTACACAACCAATCTTCGTTCGATGACTCAGGGTCGCGGGACATCAGTTCTTCTTCCCAGTCATTATGATGTCGTGCCTAGCAATATCGCTGCCACCATCGTCGCCAAATCCAAAGGTCAGTCAGTTTAACCTCCTCCTACATAATTGCAATTTACATTATTATAGGTTATAATTAGCTGTAAATCGCACCTGAAAAAGGAAGTGAAGTTTGCCCCGCAAAAAAAGGACAATATACCCTTCGGTCGAAGATCTCATTCCATACGGACTTCAGCTTCCGTATATGTTTGAGGTCGTCGGACGTACTCACGGTGTGAGGACGCTGACTCGGCTTGTTGAAGCCGCGTACGCAGACAGGACAGTCGTCCTGACGATCTTCTCCACCCTCGCCATTGACCTCCAAGACCAACCGCTTGAGCTTGCCATTGCCAAATTCCGCGAGGAGATGGCTAAGGTAGACAATGCCAACGTTGCAGAGGAGACTCTTCTTGCAAGCCTCGAAAAAATGACCCTGGCCAGCGCCCAAGTCGTCAACTTCGACGCGACCAAGATCATCAACAATCGGCTGAAGTACATCAGGACCAATCCGATCGGCCAGGTCCGAGTCTACGTCCAGGCCCAGTCCTTCAACGGCTGGGTCCTCAAGCTGGAAGTCAAGGATCAGCGCAAGCGGATTTTTAGTGCGAGCCACGACATGGTCGTGTTCCGCGACGGTACGCAGATCATCGGCACACACGGCAGCTGGCTGGGCAACTAGCCACAGCTTTTGCCACCACCCTTTATTCGCCCTCGGCTAACCCCCGGGGGCTTTTTTTGCAAAAATCATCCAAAATAGTCACAATGAAAACATATGGTAAACACTAAGTCTGAAGGAATGTCCAGTGACACCAAAACACTTGTAACAGTTTTGTTATTGGTTTTTGCCTTTCCTGCAGGTTTTGTACTGATGTGGATTTGGACCGCTTGGCCCAAATGGGTCAAATTCCTCGTTACCGGAATTTTTGCCTTTTTTGTTCTGATTTGGTTTTTGATATTTGCCGCCGCCATTTTCGTTTCTGTTAATCCCCAGGCACAGCTGGAAAGAGCTGAAGAGGCCAGAATGAAAAATCAAGAAAAATATCAGGAATTAATTCAAGATGGTCAAGACACTCAAACAGACTTTAGTAATTAATTGACAAATCATTATCCCAATCGTATTATCTACTTCAACTATGGATATTCTATCTGTACAAAATTTGAATTCTAACTGTATTTATCTCCACCAGACCTGGATGCGCTTTTTGCGCATTTCTTCATGTGGGAGGTCTCTTATCTAAAGAGCCACAGCTTTAAATAAAAGCCAAACAACCTCCCACACCGGGAGGTTTTTTTATAGCCAAAATATGACTAAAGAAAGACCAACCATACCAAATACCAGTCCTGAACTTGCTAACCCGCTAAAAGATATTTCAGAACTCCCGCCGATTGAGCTTACACAGGTTTTTAACTCGGCTTCACATTTTGTAAGCCTTGAAGCAAGTAAGCACCCAAAACCAAATCAAGCCAAATTCACGGTCAACTTCATTCCTGGGACTGAACTATCCAGAATTGCTGGCCTTGCCAAAGCTAATCAGGTTGATGTTTCAACCTCAGATCAGCTAAGAGTTCAGGAATTACGCAAAATGGTTAAGAATTTTGATCACCTTGTTCAGGTAACCATTGCGCGGCTAGAGCATCCTGATAAGGTTGTGCTCAATGAGCAGATATTACCCAAGACGGCAATTCACTTATCTGAGTCTATCTCACTTAACCCCCAAATATTTGTTGATCGATCTCAAACCGCGCAGTTCAACCAAACGCTCGACTTAATTCACAATCGATTAGTAGTTAGCGGGGTTTGGGTAATGTTTGCCGAATTTTTCGGCGAGGATATATTCGATACTCGTTTTTTCAATCAGCGGATTACTGGCATGGATCCAAAACAAGCCATTGAGATATTACAAACAATGGCAGACCAGGTCGATGACCTGGAGCGCACAAAAATCGTCAACGACAAATTCCACCCACCATTACCCAAAACGGTCAAAGTTAATTCTGCACAGGCAAATTCTGTCCCAAAACCCAAAATTGCCTCGATTTTCGGCATTCCCGATAATGTTTTGCCGTCCTCAGTGCTTGGAGTCGCGACCGCTCTGGGACACCGAGAAGGTGATCCTATTGTCTTAACTCTAGCCGAAAAATCGCAATTAGACGAACACTCGGTTTTCAACTACGGCACAACTGATTTTGCCAACCCGGTAGAAGCGATTATGTTGTCTGTCGCTGCCAGCTTTAAAAACCCGGATGGAACAGTCTCAACAAGGGTATCGTTTTATGATACCGACCCCGATTCTCACTCCGTGAAGTCATACTTGGAACGAGTATTAATACCTTCGCTGGTTTCGACTGGTCTTATGCCACCTGAACAGTTGCCTGACACCAAAGCCAAACTTCAAAATTTGGACAGTAATTCAGATATCGATCTAGATGAATTAGACCGAATGTTTGACTCAGCCGATTTTTCTGATTATTTAATCAAACTCAAAACCCTTTCAAAATCAAACCCATCAACATTCGCCCAGCTTTACGACGCCCTCAATAAACAACTATGCCAGAGACTGGGTATCTTTCACACGCCAAGTAGCGAACTTTTTGCTGCAACCCAAGCTAAGCTTTCAGATATTACCGATTTTGGTGCCTTAGTAACTGAAGCCAGTAAAAATCACTATGATCAGTTCCATCAGAGACTTGCAGAAACATATTTCGATGACAGCGCAAAAAGTGGTTTTGCACGGGGAGTTTTTGGTAACGGGCCGTGGGACATTGCGACACGCAAGCTAATTAGGCCTATCGAAGAGTCCGAGCCAGACATTAATCACTTCGATCTTGAAGGGGATATACTCCTAGCTGATCTCAAAGAACAAGGGCTGACACTCGGCGGTAATGGCTGGGCACTTCTTCTTCAGCAGCTCGAACACCACTTCGACACTCCAATAGTTGTTGCACACAAAAACACTTCACTAGGCAGTAACTACGTTGCGCCGTTATCCGTTGGTACCAATACCAAAGCTCTTGTCTCGCCCGTTGTCAGGGTAGTTCCTGGCGGTTCAGTTGCATCCACCGGTGATGGTTTGGATATTGGTTTTTATTTAGCCCACCCAGAGCTGATCAGTATCGTTAAGAATGCTTTTGAGCTTAGGGATGCAGATTTTCAAGGCGGCAAACAGAAGGCTGTGGTTGAGGTAGAGCCATACGTCTACTATTTCCAAGGACAGTCTCACTCGGCGTATCGGGTAACCACTTCACTGGAAGCATCCAGTGGTGGCGGCAGCAAGCGCCAGCTAATTACAAGTCAAATTATTACCAAATAAAAAGGAGGAACATGTCCAAAAAACCCATTAGTACCAAAAATATACTTATCGTTTCAGCTCACGCCGACGATCACATTACCTGTGCCGGCAGTGTATTCAAGCTCCAAAATCAAGGATTCAATGCCTACGAAATACTGCTGACTAACTCTCAAGAGGGCAGAGATAGACGAAACGGATCAAAGAGTGCGAAAAATACGGTTATTAACTTGCGCGAGGGAGAATTTGACAAAGCGACTGAATTTTTGGGTCTAAAACAAAAATTCCTACTTGCCGAAGAAGACCTCAATCTTCAGTTTTCCAAAAAACTAATGTTCAAAGTAGTCAAAATAATTAGACAAGTTAGGCCGGAAGTGATTTTTACTATGAATCCGCTTGACTACCACTCTGACCACCGAGAAGCGGCTCATGTCGTCGAAGAGGCTTCCTTTTGGTCCGCTACCGGAGTCAAACCAGAACTAGGTGATCCTCACCGCACACCTATCGTTCTGTATGGTGAAGGTATGTTGCCGATAGTGCCGCAGGTTTTGGTCGATATCACTGATTATATTGATCAGAAGATGCAGCTATTCGGTATTTACGAGTCTCAGGCTGATTCAAAATCAACTGTATTCGAGAAGTCACTTTCGTGTGTCCGCGGTTATCATCTTAGGCGCAGCAAAGAGAATGAATATGCCGAAGCTTTTACACTCAATCCAAAATTCCCAAGTGTACTCTTCGACTTAAAAATTTAACACATCAATGATCAAATTAATCCAAACCGGAAGGGGAGTACACAACGTGATTGATGTAATGGACAAATTCATTCTCAAGTTCTACACATCCGCCGAACTAGCCAGAAGAGAGGAATTAGGAATCAATACTTTCTATTTCAATAGTCCGGGTAGTGCGCCGAAAATTGTTTTTCGTCTGGGTCGTTTGACGATTTTTGACAAACTAAAGAGTAATGACCAGATAAACAAACCGCTAATATGCGACCAGCTTTCAGATATTATTACTAAGCTCAACAAGACTCAATTATCCGGTAACACAGAATGGATCAATTATCTGCAAGCAAATAAGAGCCAATTTCAGTCAAATATCCGTGTCTTACGGCAAAAACTCGGGTCTGATCGAACGGGGAAAATAACCCAAATTATCGATTATATAAACAGAGTAGACTGGGACAATTTCCCTTCACAACCACTGCACCGAGATCTACATATTGGCAACCTGATCATTACCGATTCAGGGGTTAAAATAATTGATTTTGAACACTTCCAATTTGGACCTCTCGAATATGAGTTTTGTAATTCACTACTTTTTGCGGATGGTTTTTCACTGGATTTTGATCTGATTGTTCAAAAACTAACCCAAAATGGGGTATTCATTAATTCCAATCTCACCAAACTGCTCACGATTGTTTATTTTGTTGAACAATTTATTCTAAGCTGCAAATCTCAAGACGAGGCTAAGCAAAACCTGCTTATGGCAAAATTGGATCATTTTTTGATATCGAACAATATTTTCTCCCGAATCTACTCCGCCGGCAAATGTTTAGCCAACTAGCCATAGAGACTTTATATATTGACAAACCGTGTAGTAATTTGAATAATACACAAGCCCAAAAAAAGCTTCAATTGCAAAGGAGCTTTTTTGGCTTATTTATATAAGTTTAATTTAAGGAGAAAAACCAAAAATGGCTGACAAATTCGAAAGAACCAAGCCGCACGTTAACGTTGGTACCATCGGTCACGTCGACCACGGTAAAACAACTACAACTGCTGCTATTACAAAAGTCCAATCCGACAAAGGAATGGCAAACTTCAAAGCCTTCGATCAAATCGACAAGGCACCTGAAGAAAGACAGCGTGGTATTACTATTTCTATCGCTCACGTTGAGTACGAGACAGAAGCTAGACACTACGCACACATTGATGCCCCTGGTCACGCTGACTACATCAAGAACATGATTACCGGTGCCGCTCAAATGGACGGTGCTATTCTTGTTGTTTCCGCTCCAGATGGTCCAATGCCACAGACTCGCGAGCATATTTTGCTAGCACGTCAAGTTGGTGTACCTTCAATCGTTGTTTTTATGAACAAGGTTGATATGGTTCAAGATCCAGAACTTCTTGATCTAGTCGAGATGGAAATTCGTGAACTTTTGACCAAGTATCAATACCCTGGAGACACAACCCCGATTATTCGCGGTTCTGCACTCAAAGCTCTCGAAGGAGACGCTGAAGGGGTTAAGAGTATCGAAGAATTGCTTAAAGCTGTTGACGAATTCGTTCCAACACCTGAACGCGACACTGACAAGCCATTTTTGATGCCTGTCGAAGACGTTTTCTCGATTAAAGGTCGTGGAACTGTTGTTACAGGACGTATCGAAAGAGGAGTTGTCAAAGTCGGTGAAGAAATCGAAATCGTTGGTATCAACCCGATCAAGAAATCTACCGTCACAGGAGTCGAAATGTTCAACAAACAGCTAGACGAAGGTCAAGCTGGAGACAACGTTGGAGTTCTACTTCGTGGAGTTGAAAAAGACGACGTCGAGCGTGGACAAGTTCTTACTAAACCAGGAACTTCCACCCCTCACACCGAATTCGAAGCTGAGGTTTATATCCTCACCAAAGAAGAAGGTGGACGCCACACTCCATTCTTCTCTGGATACCGCCCACAGTTCTACGTCCGTACAACTGACGTAACTGGTGAAGCTAAACTTCCAGAAGGAACCGAAATGGTTATGCCTGGTGACACAGTCAAGATGACAATCAAACTCATCGTACCTGTCGCTATGGAAGAAGGTCTACGTTTTGCTATCCGCGAAGGTGGCCACACCGTAGGTGCTGGAGTCATCACAAAGGTAATTGCCTAAGGCAAGTAGCTTTGTGAAAGAGCGTAGCCAAAACTGAGTGCAATTTTGCCAGCGGCAGAAATTAAACGAATTTTGGCGAGCATCTATAACTAAGTAATCGCTTAATATAAGCAACAACTTAAACAAAAGACCCGTCCTGTGAGGCGGGTTTTTTGTGACCATTTTCATTTAATCAGAATTGAAAATAAGCCTATAATATGGTATAATATACCTTAGAACATTAAGAAAGAGGTGTAGACACTTTGGCTAGCGCCGAAGCAATTCTGGTCCAGGTTAAGGGTAACCACCTTGCCCATCGGATCGACCGAGCCAATTCGGACAGGGTCTTCAGGCTGAGCGACATGTTCAGTGAAGGTGCAATGCTCCTCGGTGGGGACAAGTTCAACGCCGTTCTGCTTACCAGCCGAAGCGGCAACATGTATCTCCTGACCGAGAACGGCGTGCTCATTAACCGTAATGAGTCCGTCAAGACCGGCAGGCTCCACGTTTCCGACCTCGAGACCGACGAGTGGCTGCTCGAAACCGAGCTGACCATTGGTTATTCGTTCTTCTTCCGCCACAAGCGGGGAGGCGAAGTAGTCCACGGCAACAGCTCCGCCATCACGGAAATCGTTCCGTTTTTGATGCGGATCCATACCGACGAGTATCTCGCCGACAAACCCTACTGCGACGCCATCGAGCGCTTCGAAGAAGGCATGCCCCAAGGCGGCGACGTCGTCTCGCTGATGCGTCGCGCCAGTCTCGCGTTGGCCTAGCCAACACCTCCCAAGTTCACCCCCCAGCCCTCGGCTCACCCCGAGGGCTTTTTCTTGTCTTTAATACTCCAAACTTCCTATCTGTTTTTTCACTATCCCTCAATTTACTTTCTTGGATCTCTTTTTGTGAGTGGGCATGGTTTTTGCTTAACAAGCAAAAGAACAAACAAAAAGTGAAAAACAAAAATCACGCTGGGATTTTTGGTGTGCCAAGAAAGTGGATTGAAAACAATTTGTAATTAAAAACTAATATTTTCCAAAATAACTATTATTTAGGCCCGTAGTATTTGACATACAGCTTCAAAAGTGGTAAGATTTCGCCGTTTTGGACAACCGTTACGGACGTCCGTTACAGCTCATTTATTTGGAGAAGGAGAACCAAACCCATTACATCGGCACAAACCCTCGTCATCCCTTCCGGACCACTCAAGGTCAGGAACTACACTCCCACGCCCGATCGCAATATCGGGATGGAGCTCATTCGGGTTTCCGAAGCTGCCGCTCTCGGTGCCGTCCGTTGGTTCGGTCTTGGTGACAAGATTGGTGCCGACCAAGCCGCCGTCGACGCCATGAACGCCATGCTTGCCACGGTCGACATGGACGGTATCGTCAGAATCGGCGAAGGCGAAAAAGACGAAGCTCCGATGCTGTTCAACGGCCAAGTGGTCGGCAACGGCAATGGACCCAAGATGGATGTTGCTGTCGACCCAGTCGACGGGACGACCATTCTCTCCGAAGGGCGAGAAGGTTCCATCGCTGTTATCGCCGCCGCACCAGGCGGGACCATGATCGACGTCCGTGACTTCTTTTACCTCGACAAGATTGTCGTGGGCAAGGAAGCCAAGGGCAAAATCGACATCACCGCTCCGGTCGCTTGGAACATCGAGCAGGTTGCCAAGGCTCTCGACATTCCCGTCAACAGCGTCGTTGTCACCATCCTCAAAAGGGATCGCAACAACGAAATCATCAAAGCTGTTCGGGCAGCGGGTGCACGCATCAACCTCATTGGCGACGGCGACATTGCCGGCGCTCTGGTTGCCTGCATGCCAGGCACAGGTGCTCACATGCTGCTTGGCAGCGGTGGGTCGCCTGAGGCTGTCACGGCTGCCTGCGGTATCATCGCTCTCCGCGGCGACATGCAGTGCCGGCCATTCATCTCTCGCGATGAAGAACGGCGTGCCATTCTCGAAAAGGGGATTGACCCCAACAGGGTCATGAACCTTGACGATCTCGTGTCCAGTCAGGATACATATTTCGCGGCCACAGGCGTGACCAACGGTACCATGCTTCAAGGCATCCAGCCTCTGGCGCACGGAGTGACGGTCAGTCACTCAGTCGTGATGCGAGGCCTCACCGGCACTATTCGCCGGATCGAGACCGAACACAATTGGGATCGTGACAACTAGTCTCGGTTCGCTTCACAAACCAATCCGCCCATAGCCCTCCCCTAAAAAGGAGGGCTTCTTCTTGCTTGACTTCATTTTCATAATTCATATCTCTCAATTCTCATTCTTGGATCTCTTTTTGCGTAGTGGGCATGGTTTTTGTCTGTAAGACAAAAGAGCGAGCAAAAAGTGAAAGAGAAAAATCTCGCAGGGATTTTGAACGTGCCAAGAAAGGGGATTGAAAAAACTGTTTCTACAAAGTAGAAAACCCTACTGTGTAATATTAAAATTAGATTTCACCAGATTCTTTACTATAGGCTCAAAATATGATATAATTACAACAATTGGGTAAGTGTAAAAACTCACTCAGAAGCACATTTAGCTAAAAGGAGCCCCATAAGCTTTGTTCATCTCGCTTGTCGTAACCAGTCTGGTAGTCGTAGCTGTTGTGACAGTTTTTCTGTTCCTTAAAAAGACAGGATCACATGCGACCCAGCCAGCACCCAGCCTCCTCGACATCTTGCCGCAAGGTATGCGTCATCTCACGCTGTTCAGTAATCGCGGCGATCTGACGCTCGTCGAGAACTGTACGCCACTTATGCGCTACGAGGACATCAACATCCTTAGGCCAGAGCAGGCTTATATACACGCTCTAGGCGCGGCCGTCGACTACGTTAACAAACACGGTAGTCGGCCAATCTGTCTTTACGCGTCCTTCAATCTGGGATCAGTCGTCGACTATGCGCTCGAAGGTGCCGTTGGCGGCTTTACCCAAACCGAAGCGCGCCTTGTGGTTGTTCACTTCGACGTTCCAACCCAGCAATTCAAAGTCTTCTTCGATTCCGAAGCGGACGAAAGCTTTGCGTTAAAGCAATTCGAGCAAGCCGCGTCTGCGGGGCGAACACCCCTCACAACGTGGTAGTCCTCGTCCTTTCCTCAAGCCCTCCCCTAAAAAGGAGGGCTCTTTTTTTTTGTCATTTAATCCCTCAATTACTTTAATTAGACCTCTTTTTGTGAACGAGCATGGTTTTTGCACAAGCAAAAGAGTGAACAAAAAGTGAGAATCAAAAATCACGCGGGGATTTTTGATGTGCTAATTAAAGTAATTGAAAAACCTCGTTTCTTAAAAAGAAAAGTATCCTCTAGTATTTGACATTTAGCTTCAAAAATGATATAAATATCGCACTTTCGACCTGTGGTTGCAAAACCACAGTCGTAAAAGTCGCACCCTAAAAATGGAGAAAGACAATTCTTACCGTAAAGCTCAGTCCTGGCATGATCGATCCGGACATTGATCCGGAAAGCGACTTCGGCGCTCCTTTTGGGGGCTTAGTCCTCGGCCAAAAAAGGACAGGATTCGAGGTCGTCGTCGCTGATGCCGTTTGGTACAACACTGACGGCCGTCGGATTGGCTGGGGAGCGCTTAGCTCTTCGGACTTCCGAAACATCCAAAACGATCTCAACAACCCTCGCTGGCAACTCGGCCAAGACGAGAAGTTCGTCGTCGTCACCGAAGGTGTCATCTCGATGGTATATCTTCGTGAGCACCACGCCAGCTTCGACAGACTCGGCACACACACGGTCTTCGAGGTAGGCTCGGAGTATCTTGCCGCCCACGCCTCGTTCATCGTCACTCGAGACGAGATGATGGTCGTGATGCGAGTAGCACCTGACGGCGGTGAGCTCAAGTACCCTGGAGGAGTCGCGTTCCGCGCGGTCTCTCCAGTAGAATTCACCAACCAAATCCTCGCCGCACCTGTCGGCTAGTAGCGCCCTTTCGCTCCAATTCCCTAGGCCGGTCATCTTTAATTCAGATGGTCGGCCTTTTTCATTGCCTGTCTTTTGGTTAACATCGCTTTTGCCAAACAAAAAAGTCATAATTACCTTGGTTGCATTTTATATTTAACTGGTATAAAATCTCGCCTTACGCGAGAATAAAACTCGCCTATTAAGTTTTTAAAAAATAAAAAAAGCAAATTAATATGCCAAAAGGCAGAATTAGAGTTCGTTTAAAAAGTTACGACAGTCGGGTTATTGATCAGACTTGTCGTGAAATCTTAAACACAGCTGTATCAACCGGTGCTAAAATCGTCGGTCCGATCCCGCTGCCGACCAAAGTCAGGCGATATACAGTCCTGAAGTCTCCGCATACCCACAAGGATGCACAAGAGCATTTTGAAGTCCGTACTCACAAGCGCCTCATCGACATCATCGAACCAACTGGTAAGACGATAGACTCTTTGACGAATCTCCAGCTTCCTGCTGGTATCGACATCGAGCTCAAGATGTAAAATCGCGTCTAGTTAAATTTAGACGCCACCATATCTAATATTGTTCGATAGTTTTGACGCAGACAGCCTTATCAAATACTAAGGAAGTCTGCTTCCGTTTTGAAATACAAATAAAAAAATGCAAGTAATAATTGGCAAAAAGAAAAACATGATAACGCGTTTCGATTCGCGTGGTAATGCTGTACCAGTGACAGTAATTACTGCTACGCCTAATTTAGTCGTTGGCCACCGTTTAATAGAAAAAGACGGATATGTTGCACTTCAAGTTGGAGCCGGAATTGCCAAAAAACCTAAAGATCCACAAAAAAAAGGCTACAAAGATCTTAAATTTGTCCCCAAAACTGTTAGAGAATTCCGCGTCAAAGAAATAGATGACAACTCTCAATCGATTGGAGCCGAGCTTAGTGTCGCTGATTTTGCATCAGGTGACCTTCTAAAAGTTACCGGCACTAGTCGCGGTAAAGGGTTTGCAGGAGTAGTCAAAAGATGGGGTTTTGCTGGTGGTCCTCGTACTCATGGTCAATCCGATCGCGAAAGAGCGCCTGGATCAATCGGTCAAACAACCACCCCTGGAAGAGTCTACAAAGGTAAAAAAATGGCCGGACACACAGGTTCCGCCAGAAAAACCGTATCAGGTATCGTTGTCTACGATGTTGATACAGAAAACAATCTTCTTTTAGTTAAAGGTGCTATTCCTGGAGCGCCAAACTCATTGCTTTTAATTGAAAAAGTCGGATCCAAAAAACCTCTCGTTGAGGCTCATGTTGAAGAGCAGGCGATAGAGGAGCCAGCTGAAGAGCAGGCAATAGAAACAGAAGCAGTTGAAGCAGAAAACACAGCAGGGGAAAGCCAAGAGCAAGTCGAAGAAAAATCCACCGAAGAGGGTAGTGAAACAGTGGAGACAGTAGTAACAGAAACTCCTGCAGAAAATTCTTCAGACTCCCCCACTCCACAAGAAGAAACAGATAAAGAGGTCAAATAATTACTATGGAAACAACCAAAAAAACCACTACAAAGAAGGTCGCACCAAAAACCAAGACTGTTTCAGTTGATAAACCAAAATCTGCAAAATTATCAATTCCAGTTTTTGATCTAGTAGGTAAGAGTGCTGGAGTTATCGAAGTACCTGTAGAAATATTTGGCGCCAAAGTTAATCAAACACTAATTGCTCAAGCAGTGCGCGTTTATTTGACCAACCAAAGAGCTGGTAATGCTAATACCAAGACTCGTGGCAGTGTCAGTGGTGGTGGTAAAAAACCTTGGAAACAAAAAGGTACAAGTCGTGCTAGAGCTGGTTCAACCAGATCTCCGCTCTGGGTTGGTGGAGGAACAACATTTGGTCCACAAACACACTCCTTTACTCAAACACTACCTAAAAAAATGCGTCTTAAGGCATTATCTTCAGCGCTAAGCCAAAAACTAACAGAAGAAAAAATAATTGCCGTCAAAGGATTAGAAACATTACCAGCCAAAACTGCCCAAATCGCAAAAGTTATCAATTCCCTACCCAAATCATCTAAATATTTAGTTATTCTCAATGAGAAGCAACCAGCATTCAAGCTTGGCTCCAGAAACCTTGCTAATGTTTCGATTAAATCCGCGGTCGACCTTACAACTTACAACCTTATCAACAACACAACTCTTATTCTTACCCCCGATAGTCTAAAAGCTTTAACACAACGATGGAACTAAGCCAAATAATTCTAAAACCAATAATTACCGAAAAAAGCCTCAAGGGTCATCCGTTTGGACAGTATTCATTTAAGGTACACCCTGATGCGACCAAAACATCAGTAGCTCGCGCTGCTAACAGTCTATTCGGTGTTACTGCCACCAAAGTTACAATTTCTATCGTTAAACCATCATCCAAAGTTAACAACAAGCGCAAAACTATCGCTATTTCTGGTTACAAAAAAGCTACAGTTTTTGTTGAGAAAGGACAAACAATTAGTATTTTTGAAGAACCCAAAGAAGAAAAAAAGATTAAAAAGTCACCAAAAAAAGAAACTAAATAATCACTATGGCTATTAAAGTTTATAAAAAAACCACAGCAGGCAGTCGTCTAAAGAGTACTATCGTTAACTCTGATCTTTCAAAAGATCGTCCACTCAGATCTCTTACTAAGGGTAGTGTCAAAGGGCATCGAGCTGGTGGTAAAAAACTTACAACCAGACACAAAGGTGGCGGACACAAACGGCTTTTTAGAAAAGTAGATTTTAAGCGAAACAAAGCTGGAGTTTCTGGTAGGGTTGTTTCGATTGAATATGATCCAAACCGCACTGCAGATATTTCCCTAATTAATTACTCTGACGGAGACAAGCGTTATATTTTGTCCCCTATTGGTCTAGCGGTAGACGCCAAAATAGAAAGCGGTCCAAAAGCTGCAATTCGTGTTGGTAATTCCCTGCCATTATCCAAAATTCCTGTTGGTACACAGATTCATAATATTGAATTAGAACCAAGAGCTGGAGCCAAACTAGTTCGATCAGCAGGTACATTTGCAGCAATCTCATCCAAAGAAGGTAGTTACGCTAATGTTAAACTCCCATCTGGAGAAGTACGCAGAATTCACATTGACGCCTATGCTACAATCGGTCAGCTTGGAAATCTTGATCTTAAAAACGTCAAGTTAGGTAAAGCTGGTCGCAGTCGTCACAAAAACATTAGACCTTCAGTTCGTGGTGTTGCGCAAAACCCAATTGATCACCCACACGGTGGTGGAGAAGGAAAATCCGGAATCGGTATGCCTTCACCAAAGAGCAAGTGGGGTAAGAAGACTTTGGGTAAAATAACCAGAAACCGCCGTAAGTTTTCTAATAAATATATTGTTACTAAGAGAAATAAAAAATAATTATGAGTCGTTCAATTAAAAAAGGACCATACGTCGACGAAAAACTAATGAAAAAAATAAACCGACAGAAAGCTGCCGGTACTAAAGACCCAATCAAAACTTGGGCTCGCGATTCGCAAATTGCGCCGGAGTTCGTCGGTTGGACATTTTTGGTCCACAATGGTCGCAAACATTTGTCAGTATTTATTAATGAATCAATGGTTGGTCACCGCTTGGGCGAGTTCTCTCCAACCAGAACATTCAAAGGTCACGGCAAAATTACCCAAAGAACTATTTCTAAGACTTAAAAATAATGAACACGACCTTTACTTCACTAGCTAAACATTCACGAACCTCTCCCAGAAAAGCTCGTCTGGTAGTTAAAGCTGTGAAAACAACCGATCCTCAAAAAGCCCTAATTGAGCTTAATTTTATGCCACAAAAATCTGCCAATCTTATTGCAAGCGTAATAAAAACCGCACTAGCCGATGCCAAAAACCAATCAGCCAAAACCGAAGATCTCGTCATCAAATCGATAATTATTGAAGAGGGTATTAAGTTCAAACGTTTCCGTGCTCGTTCTAAAGGTATGGCTGCTCCATATACCCGTCGCACTAGCCATATTCGTGTCACTCTAGAGCAAAAAGCTCCAATTAAGATTGAAAAACAGAAAAAAGTCAAACAAAAAACCGAAATCGATCAAATATTAGCCGAAAAGCCAGCTAAAAAATTAACTACAAAAGCTAAAAAAGTCTAAAAAATATGGGACAAAAAGTACATCCAATTTCATTTCGAACAGGTATTAACAAAGACTGGTCATCCCGTTGGTTCTCAAGAGATGCTGACTACAAAGATCTTCTTGCCGAAGATCGTGCAACCAGAGAATTTTTAGACATTCGCCTAAAACCAGCCGGACTTTCCAAAATCGAAATCGAAAGATCATTTGATAAACGAACTATTACTGTTTTTGTTTCCCGGCCAGGTATTGTGATTGGTCGTGGCGGAACAGGTCTTGAAGAGACCAAAAAACAGTTAATGAAAAAACTTAAACTCAAAGACGAAGGCAAAATGGAATTTAGAGTTGAAGAAATAAAAAATCCTGATCTTGATGCAAAACTTATTGCAATTAGCTGTGCAGAACAATTAGCAAAAAGAATTCCACACAAAAGAGTTATAGGCTCTTCACTAGAAAGAATCCAAAGATCTGGCGCCAAAGGTGGCAAAATTATTCTTTCAGGGCGACTTGGTGGTGCAGAAATTGCTCGCAAAGAGTCTGGAAAATTTGGTAGTATTCCCCTTCAAACAATTAAGGCCGACATTGATTTTGCTTCAATTGGAGCACCAACCAAAGCAGGTCTTGTTGGAGTAAAAGTTTGGATTTTTAGAGGTCAAGAAAATCAATAATTATGTTGCAACCTAAGAAACAAAAATTTCGTAAAGAGTTCCGCGGCAAACGTCGAGGTGTCGCAACGCGACGCAACACGGTTGCTTTTGGTGAATTCGGACTCAAATCACTCGAAGCTGCTTGGATTACTAATCGTCAAATCGAAGCCGCTCGTCGTGCAATGACTCATTACACAAAGCGTGGTGGTCGTATCTGGATTCGTATTTTTCCAAATAAACCAATTACCAAAAAACCACTTGAGGTTCGTATGGGTTCTGGAAAAGGTGACGTTTACATGCACGCAGCCGTTGTTAAGCCAGGAATGATGCTTTTTGAAATGGCCGCAGTCGACAAAGTTGTTGCAAAAGAAGCAATGCGTCTTGCTGCTCACAAGCTTCCAGTCAAAACTGTTTTTGTCGAAAAGCACGAAATAAATTAATAAATATATGGCAACTACAAAAAAAACCGAAACAAAAATTGAAAATAAAAATGAGAATAAGTCCGAGTCAGGGCTTAAGGCACTACATGGGATTGTTCATGATCAGAGAAAAACTGCAGTTGAAACCAAACTTCAGCTCAAACTTGGTCGCATCAAAAACACCAGCCTTATCCACAAGCAAAAGAAGGAAGTAGCTCGCACCTTGACCAAACTTAATGCTTCACGCATAATTGCAAGCTTGAAAAAGTAAATAGTATGAAAAAAACATTTAAAGGTATCGTTACATCTGACAAAATGACTGGCACAGCAAGTGTTAGGATCGAAACGATCAAAACACATCCAAAATACGGCAAGAGAATCAAATCTCACAAAAAGTTTTTGGCTGACAATACTATTGGAGCCAAAATCGGACAAACCGTTATTATCGAATCAGTTAAGCCTATTTCCAAAAATAAGTTCTTTAAAGTATTGGAGGTTGTTGCCAAATGATCCAACACCGTTCAAGACTAGTTGTAGCCGATAACTCAGGTGCTAAAGATTTGGCAGTTATTCATGTTGGTGGTGGATCAGGAAAAAGATTTGCCTCAATTGGTGATGTTATTACTGCTTCGGTCAAGAAGGCTGATCCTAATGGTACCGTCAAATCCCACGAAGTTGTCAAAGCCGTACTGGTTAGGACCAGAAAAGAAGTAAGACGTCCAGATGGTAGCTATATTCGTTTCTCTGAAAACGCTGCAGTTGTAATCGACAAAGACAAGAATCCAATCGGTACTCGTATTTTTGGCCCAGTTGCCAGAGAATTACGCGAAAAAGGATTCTCAAAAATTATTTCATTAGCACCGGAGGTTATATAAAACTATGGCACTAAAATTTAGAATCAACGATAAAGTAATAGTTACCGCCGGAAAAGACAAAGGCAAAACAGGTTCGATTGTTAAAATCAATCGCGACAAACTGTCTGCTGTTGTTGGTGGAGTTAATCTATACAAAAAACACAAAAAAAGCCTCGACCCACAAAGACCTTCACAAATTGTGGAGTTCTCCCGAGCACTACCTTTTGGTAATATCGCAATTATTGATCCCAAAACCAATAAGGCTACCAGGGTTAGTTTTATAACTGAGAACGGTAAAAAAATCCGTATTAGTTCCAAAACCAAAGAAAAAATATAAAAATGAACCAACTAAAAGAAAAATATCGCAAAGAAATAGCCCCAGAACTTGCCAAGGAATTTGGTATCAAAAACACGATGGCTATTCCTTACATCGAAAAAGTGACGATTAATGTTTCTTTGGGGGAAGCAACAGGTAATGCTGGTGTTATCGACAAAGTACTTGAACAAATCACACTTATTTCTGGACAAAAACCAATTGCTACCAAAGCTAAAAAATCGATTTCGACTTTTAAGCTTCGTCAAGGTCAAGCTATTGGAGTCAAGGTTACCTTGCGCGGTGAAAGAATGTACGATTTCTTGGATAGACTTTTTAATATTGTTTTGCCTCGTGTACGTGACTTTAGAGGTATTTCAGACAAAGCCTTTGATAAGGAAGCAAATTTCAGTCTTGGAATCAAAGAACAGATCTTGTTCCCAGAAATTGAATATTCCCAAATTGACAAAGTCCGCGGTCTTCAAGTAACTTTAACCACCTCGACAAAAGAAATACCAGCTGCACGCAAACTACTTGAGGCTCTTGGTATGCCTTTTGAGAAAAAAGAAAATAACTAAAATATGGCAAAAGTAAGTAAAATAGCAAAAAGCAAAAAGCCTCAGCTCGCAACTCGTGAGCCAAACCGTTGTATGCGTTGCGGAAGACCAAGAGCTTATTTGCGCAAATTTGGCCTTTGCAGACTTTGCTTTAGAATGTATGCCGTAAAAGGAGAACTCCCGGGAGTCAGAAAGGCTTCTTGGTAAACAAACTATGATTAACGACCCAATTGCAGATATGTTGACCATTATCCGTAACGGATATATGGCTCGCAAAAAAAATGTTGTTGTTCGCAACTCAAAAGCCAAAGCCGCTATCGGTTCGGTTTTAACTGAGCTTGGTTTTGTGCTTGATTCCAAAATCAAAAACGACAAAGAGATTCTTGTGACCCTTAAATACAACGAGGATAAAACACCTGTACTCAACGAAATAAAAAGAGTATCTAGCCCATCAATTAGAGTTTATAAAGACCACAAGAGTATTCCATTCGTCAGATCAGGACTTGGAGATGTCATTATTTCAACCCCTCAAGGGTTAATGACTGGCAGAAAAGCCCGCACTAAAAAACTCGGTGGAGAAATAATTTGTAAAGTAAGTTAAATATTTATGTCAAAAATCGGTCAGAAACCAATTACAATACCATCTGGGGTTACCGCTGTTTTAGACGGCAGGAATCTTACGATTACCGGACCAAAAGGAAGTTTGAGTTTACTCGTTCGCCCTGAAGCAAAAATTGTCATTAATGATACCGAAATTTTAGTTGAGCGCAGTTCAGAATCCAAAACCGCCAAAAGTATGCATGGACTGTACCGTTCTCTAGTTTTTAACATGATTACTGGTGTTTCAGAAGCTTGGAAAAAAGAACTTGAGCTAATCGGTGTCGGATACAGAGCCAATGTTCAAGGCAATAAACTTGTTCTTTCTTTAGGATTTTCTCATCCAGTTGAAATAATCGCACCTGAGGGTATAGAATTTGCCACGGCCGAGAATCGAGTTATTGTTTCTGGTATAGACAAAACAGTCGTTGGTCAAGTCGCAGCAGATATTCGCAAGAAACGTAAACCAGAACCTTACAAAGGTAAAGGTATTCGCTATGTTGGTGAGTATGTACGCCGCAAATCAGGTAAAGCCGCAAAAGCCGCAGCCTAAAAAATATGAAAAATCAATTATCGACAAACAGCAAAATAGTTCATCGCGAAAAAAGACATCGCAGGGTTCGTGCCAGAATTATTGGTACACCAGAGCGTCCTCGTTTGGCGGTTTTTCGATCAAATCAGCATATTTCAGCCCAAGCAATTGATGACCTAAACCGCGTTACTCTTGCTCAAGCTAGCGATATCAAATTAACCAAATCAACCAAAAGCGAAAAAGCTCAGGCAGTTGGCACAGAAATCGCCAAAAAACTTGCTGAGAAAAAAATAACTTCTGTTGTTTTTGACAGGGGTGGTAACCTTTACCACGGCAGAGTCAAAGCTTTAGCTGAAGCTGCTCGTGCTGGAGGGTTAAATTTTTAAAACTATGCAAAGCAACAACTCAGGCCAAGGCCAAAATTCAAATTTTAATAACAATCGCGGTAACAATCGTAATCGCAGAGATAATTCTCAATTTCAACAGGCCCCTAGTGAGTTTGAGGAAAAAATTGTTCATATTCGTCGTGTTTCCAAAAAAACAACTGGTGGCAATAAAATGGGTTTTACTGCTCTAGTAGTTGTCGGTGACCGCAAAGGTAGAGTCGGAGTTGGTCTTGGTAAAGCTCCCGATGTTTCTTCAGCTATCAGAAAAGGCTCAACTTACGCCAAAAAACATCTAATCACTGTTCCACTTATTAATGGAACTATTCCTCACGAAATTTATATTAAAGAAGGTGCAGCAAAAATTCTCCTTAAGCCGGCTCCAGCTGGATCTGGTGTTATAGCTGGGGGTGCAGTTCGTTCAGTTGTGGAAGCCGCCGGTGTTTTGAGTATTTCTTCAAAAGTTCTCGGTACCAACAACAAAGCCTCAAATGTTCAAGCTACACTGCTTGGTTTATCTAGACTTAAACCCAGGCCAATCAAAGTCAAAACCCAAGCTGCAAAAGTTGAGAAAAAAACCGAAACCTCTGAAAAAGAAACAGCTCCTAAAACTACAAAGAAAACTAAAAAGTAATGACAACTGTAAGAATAGTTACCAAATCAAAAAAAAGAAAAGGTCAAGGTCACGGCTCGGGTAAGGTAAAAACTGGTGGTCGTGGTTACAAAGGTCAAAACGCTCGTAATCCACTTACAATTAGACACTCACATTACGAAGGTGGACAAAGACCGCTAACTAAGAGATTGCCCTATCTTAGAGGTAAAGGTAATACTCCAGTAAGTCTTAAGCCATATCTTATTTCACTTACAGCTTTGTCAAAATATCCAGTCGGCACAGTTATTGATAAAGAATTTTTAGTTAAAGAAAAAATCATCACTCGCAAACAACAGGTTAAAATTCTTTCAAATGGCAAATTAACTGTTTCGCTTACGGTAAAGGTTCCTGCGACCAAAACAGCCATTATTGCTATAACCAAGGCTGGAGGAATATACGAACCCAAAACCGTTGAAGTTAAGGATATTGAACCAAAAGTCGAAGTTGACGAAACAACCAAAACCGACAAGAATTCTACTAAGGGCGAAAAAAAGACAAGCCCGAAAAAGAAAAAATAATTAATGCAAAAAATCTTTTCTGTTATTGCCCGAGCACTCAAGGTTAAAGAGCTTCGAAATCGTATTCTTTTTACACTGCTAATACTTGTAATTTTCCGTATTTTTGCTTTTGTCCCAGTTCCTGGTGTTGACTCTGCCAATCTTAAAAACCTTTTTGGAGGCAATCAACTCTTATCTCTTTTGGATGTTTTTAGTGGTGGAACCTTAGCCAACTTTTCGGTCTTATCCCTTGGTCTCAATCCTTACATCAACTCTTCAATCATTATGCAGCTACTGCAAATGGTCTTTCCTAAACTCGAAGAGTTGGCCAAAGAAGGTAATTACGGCCGAGAAAAAATTACTCTTTACACAAGGTATCTTACTGTTCCTCTAGCCATAATGCAGGCATTTGGTGTCTATGTACTTCTTCGTAATCAAGGAATTATTTCAGCACTTTCAGTCTTTGATCTATTTTCAGTTATTGCGACTCTTACAGCTGGCACGATATTCCTAATGTGGCTCGGAGAGCTGATTACTGAAAAAGGAATCGGTAATGGTATTTCTATGATTATTTTTGCAGGTATTGTTGCCAGGCTTCCGATTACTGTTTTTCAACAAGCTCAGGTTATCGACCAGGTTCAATTTACTACCATTTTAATTATGCTAGTGGTTGCACTTATGGTTATTCTAGGTATTGTCCTTGTCAACGAAGGCCGTAGACAGATTCCGGTTCATTTTTCCAAAAGAAGCTACGGTGGTCGCACTGTTACTCAGAATAGTTATTTACCACTTAGGGTCAACCAAACAGGGGTTATTCCAATTATTTTTGCCGTCTCTTTAGTTTTGTTACCCACAACTCTTGCGCAATTCCTCCAAGGTTCGACCAATCCAGCCTTAGCAGGTTTTTCTGCCAAGATAGTGCAGTTTTTTTCACCTAGCTCTGTAGCTTACAATTTGACTTATTTTGGTCTTGTTGTCGGTTTTACATATTTTTATTCGACCGTCGCTTTTAACACCAAACAAATCACCGAAAACTTAATGAAAAATGGTGGATTTATCCCAGGAATCAGACCGGGTGAGCAAACCAAGAAATACCTAGATTATATAAATATTCGTATTACACTTTTTGGAGCGCTATTTTTGGGAACCATTGCAATATTACCTTCAATCGCTCAAAACATTACTGGAATCACATCTCTTGTTATTGGTGGAACCAGTGTGCTTATTTTAGTCTCGGTCGCTCTCGAAACCAGTAAACAGGTCGAAAGCCTGATGATTAGCCGTAACTACGAAGGCTTTTTGAAATAATGCGGATTTTGTTTATTGGTGTTCAAGGTTCTGGCAAATCAACACAAGCAGAAATATTTGCTAAAAAACTCAACGTTCCTCACATTCAAAGTGGACAGTTAGTTCGTAATGAGGCAGAAAAAGACACCCCTATTGGACAACAAGCTCGCGATTTGATTGAACATGGTCGCCTTGCTCCGGACGATCTTGTTGCTGAACTGGTTAAAAACAGGCTATCTCAGCCTGATACTCAAAAAGGGTTTGTCCTAGATGGCTATCCAAGGCACAAAAAACAATCTGATGTTTTTATGCCCATACTTGATATGGTTATTAATTTAGTCCTGCCTCGAGATGAAGCTATTAAAAGACTTCTGCTGCGAAAAAGAGAGGATGACACCCCCGAAGCAATTAAAACCCGTTTAGACACCTTTTATAGCCTTACAAGCCCATTAATTGAAGAATTTAGAAGTAAACACATTCTTCGAGATATTGATGCCACGCCAGATATCGAAACAGTTACAAAGTTAATTGAAAAGGAAATATATGACAAAAATTAAATCAGCTAACGAAATCGCCATCATGAAAGAGGCTGGCCGAATCTCAAGACTTGCCATGCAGCGCGCAGTTGATGCAATTGAAGAAGGGATTACTAAGCGCGAACTAAACTCAATCGCAACCAAAACAATTCTGGCTGAAGGTGGAGAGCTAAGTTTTACCACTGTTGACGATTATAAATATGCGACTTGTATCACAGTTAATGACGAGATTGTTCATGGAATTCCAGATCAAACAAAACTAAAAAAAGGCGACATTTTAAGCATTGACCTAGGCACAATGCTAAACGGTTTACACACTGACTGTGCCACCAGCCGTATAGTTGGAGGCGAATTGGACGACTTCTTAAAAGCAGGACATAAGGCGCTAATAGAAGCTATAAAAATTGTTAAAGACGGTATTCGAGTTGGGGATATTTCTGCTGTTATCCAGCAAATCCTTGAAAAAGACAATCCATATCATGTTTCTCGCGAGCTCACTGGTCACGGTATTGGTCATGAACTTCACGAGGATCCCGCGATTCCAGGCTATGGCTCTGAAGGTCGTGGCCCAGTGTTGGTTGAGGGTATGACTATTGCTATAGAAACAATTTATGCAAAAGGCACCTCGCTTATTAAATATGTCAAAAATGATGGTTGGACACTGGCAACTAAGGACGGTTCCGACTCAGGACTTTTTGAAGATACAGTGCTTGTAGGAAAGTCGGGACCTATAGTCTTGACTGGTGTAAACTAAGTCGTTATAATTAGCCCTCACGGGCCCATTTGAAGCTAAATTGGGATTATTTTTTAGTGAATTTAACTAAAAATCCTAATAAATATAGTTTCTGCTCAAAAATATTATGGCAAAAGAAGGAGTTATAGAGGTCGAAGGTGATGTTCAAGAAGCATTGCCGAACACAATGTTTCGGGTTTTGGTTAAAAAAGGCCAAATTCCGGGATTAGAAAAAGACCAATTGGTACTTTGCCACTTGTCAGGTAAGATGCGTTTGCATTATATTCGCATCCTTCCAGGCGACAAGGTCAAAATTGAGTTAACTCCTTACGACCTCGAACGCGGTCGGGTAACCTATCGTTCAAGATAAAAACAAAAAATGAAAGTACAAGCTTCGGTAAAAAAAAGATGTAGAGATTGCAAAACGGTTAAACGCCGCAGTGTAATTTTTGTTATCTGTAAAAACCCAAGACATAAACAAAGACAAGGATAATTTATGCGTATAAAAGGTGCCGATATCCCAGACCAGAAAAAAATATCCTACAGCTTGCCATATATTTATGGTGTTGGTCTAGCTAAATCGAAAGAAATCCTCACTAAGGCTAAAATTGACCTTGATAAGCGTACAAAAGATTTAACAAATGATGAAATAAGCACACTTACTCGTCTTCTTGATGAGTATCGAATCGAAGGTGATCTTCGCAGAGAAGTACAGACTAATATTAAAAGATTACAAGAAATCGGTAGTTACCGTGGTGAACGTCACCGCAGGAATCTACCAGCCAGAGGTCAAAGAACCAGAAGCAATTCTCGTACCAAACGAGGACGCAGAATGACCGTCGGATCTGTTCGAAAAGAAGATAAATAAAATATGGCAGCAAAAAGTAAAAAAACCGCAAAGAAAAAAGTTACACGCTCAGTTACCGCTGGTCGCGTATACATTCAAGCAACTTTTAATAATACAATCGTAAGTTTTACTGACGAAGGTGGTAATGTACTCAATTGGTCCAGTGCTGGTAATGCAGGCTTTAAAGGTGCTCGCAAATCTACGCCTTACGCAGCCACGACTGCCGCTGAAAAAGCAGCCAAAATTGTTACAGAGACTTATGGACTCAAAAGCGTTGATGTTTTTGTTAAAGGTCCAGGACCAGGACGAGACGCTGCAATTCGTGGTCTAAAAAGTACAAATCTTGAAATTACATCTATTTCTGATAACACCCCCATTCCACACAATGGAGTTAGAGGCAAAAAAAGGAGAAAAGGATAAACTATGGCTAGATATACAGGTCCAAAACACAGGCTGTGTCGACGTGAAGGTTCCGCTATTTGCGGTCTTGCAAAATGTCCTGTCATCAGGCGTAACGCGACTGTTCCTGGACAACACGGTGCAAATATGCGCCGCAAACCATCAGAATATTCACTTCAGTTAAGAGAAAAACAAAAAGCAAAAAGAACCTACGGGGTTTTAGAAAAACAATTCCGCAGAATTTTTACAATTGCTGACCGTTCTAACAAGCCTACGGGTGCATATTTATTATCACTAATGGAGACACGGTTAGATAATGTTATTTATCGTATGGGTCTAGCTAATACTCGCCCATTTGCTCGCCAAATCGTTTCACATGGACACGTATTAGTCGACGGGAAAAAAGTTAACATCCCTTCATATCAACTTAAGGCTGAGCAGGTCGTTACACTCTCTCCTAAGTTTCTTGCTACGCCACAACTCAAACAGACTCTTGAAGATCTCAAAAATCATCAAGTTCCAGTATGGCTTGAAAAAAAGTCAGTCGTGGCAAAAGTTAAGCGTCTTCCTGAGAGGGAAGAAATAAAAGAAGAAATCAACGAACAATTAATCGTTGAGTTCTATTCAAGGTAGAAGCATTATTTATAAGCAAAAAGGAGGCTAAAACAAATGCTTGATATTAAAGAAACAGAGGTAACCATCAAGTCGGAAAGCGACTCAGAAGGTATCATCGTCGTCGAACCTCTCAACCAGGGTTATGGTTCAACTCTCGGTTCGAGTATTCGTCGAGTGCTTCTCTCGTCATTAACGGGAGCAGCTATCACATCCGTCAAAATTGACGGAGTTCGTCACCAGTTTTCAACACTGGACGGCTTAAAAGAGGATATTGTTGAAGTAATTTTGAACCTAAAAAAGGTCAGGCTTTTAATGGAGTCAGATAGTGCTGTCACATTAAAGCTCAACGCCAAAGGTCCAAAAGTCGTAACTGCAGGAGATTTTGAGCTTCCAGCCGGAGTCAAAATAACTAACCCTGACCAAGTTATTGCTAACCTTAGCAACGATAAGGCCAAGTTAGTTCTTTCTGTAACAGCTGAACTCGGTGAAGGATATTCCTTCGCAACCGAGAGAAAATCAACAGAAATTGGCGTAATCCCAATTGACGCTAATTATTCTCCAATTCAGTTCGCTAACTACAAAGTCGAAGAGACTCGTGTTGGCCGTGTTACTAACTTTGACCGATTGGTTTTTGAACTTCGTACTGACGGTACAGTCAAACCATCCGTAGCTTTCAAAGCTGCAGCTGAGATTTTAGTATCCCAGTTCACAATGTTGACCAACCCTGAGTTGGAAAAGGCTAAACCAGCCAAAATTGTTGCTTCTTTGGTTAATCCAAAAGAAGACACAATGAGCCACCAGGATTTAGCTCTTGAAGAGCTTGATCTACCTGTAAGACTTACAAATAGTCTTAAATCTGCAGGAATCAACACTGTCGGAGAGTATCTTGAAACACCAAAAGAAAAACTTCTTGAAATCAAGAATTTTGGTGCCAAGTCAATCGAGACTGTGAACAAAAAACTCACAGCAGAGAATATTATCTCTGGTGAGACAGAAGAAATAGAAGAAACTAAGTAAAACAATGAGACATCAGGTCTTTGGCAAAAAACTAAGTCGAACCGAAGCTGAAAGAGCCATGCTAATAAAAAGCTTGGCCAATCACCTTATCCTTCAAGAGAGGATTCTTACAACACGCGCCAAAGCCCAGGTTCTCAAGCCTTTTGTCGAACGCCTAGTTACTCGCGCCAAAGACGCCAATCTTTCTGACAAGCGCCTCCTTTACGCTCGTCTTGGTAGCAAAAAAAGCGTTAAAAAGCTGGTCAACGATCTAGCTCCTCGTTTTAAGGACAGAAACGGTGGCACAACTCGCGTAGTCCTCAAAGGGCCACGCAGAGGTGATGCTGCACCTATGGTTTATATTGAATGGGTAGTCCAAAAAGAGATCAAAAAGGTAGCCAAGCCAGAATCAAAAACTACCGTTAAAATCACCGATACAAAAACCGGTGAAACAACAGAAGAAGTAATCACAGGTTCAGAAAAAACCAAAAAAGAGAAAGTGGTTATTAAACAGTAATTATGAAAAGCATTAAAAAAAGTCAAATTACCAACAATTGGACACTAGTTGACGCCAATGATCAAATACTTGGCAGACTTGCAACTCAAATTGCTCAGACCTTAATGGGCAAAAATAAACCTGAGTTCGTCAGCAATCTTGATTGTGGAGATCATGTTGTTGTTATTAATGCCTCCAAAATTATGGTTTCCGGCAGGAAAGAAAACAACAAAATATATTACAGACACACAGGATTTCCAGGCGGACTTAAGCAGGCTAATTTTAAGACCATGATTGCCAAAAAACCTGAGGATGTTATAACTAAAGCCGTCAAAGGTATGCTTCCAAAAACCAAAATGGGAGCTGCTCAACTAAAAAAACTTCATGTTTTTGCAAACGCTGAACATGGATTTAAAGCAAAATTTGAAACAAAATAATTATGGCAGAAGATAAAAAAACCACTCATTATCAAGCAGTCGGCAGGCGCAAAACTTCCACAGCTCGCGTAAGAATCTTTACCGGTACTGGAGATTTCACCATTAACGAGCGGCCAGTATTCGAATATTTTAGCCGTCTTCAGGATAAGGCTATTTTTGAAAAACCATTAGTAATTTCAGGTCTTTTAGGTAAATTTTCAGGTAGCGTAAAAGTCGAAGGTTCAGGCCTATCTTCTCAATTAGATGCAGTTGTTCATGGTTTATCTAGATCACTTGTTAAGTTTGATGAAAAGCTCAAACCTAGTCTGAAAAAAGCTGGACTTATTACCCGTGATCCGCGAGCCAAAGAACGTCGCAAAATTGGTAATGCTCAAAAAGCCCGAAAGAGCAAACAGTCGCCAAAGCGTTAAAATATTTTATTTATGCAGCCAGGAACGGTTTTCTTTACCGGTCTGTTGATAATATTATTTTTCATTCTCTATTTTTTAATTGGAGCAATTACGGTTGGTTTCAGGGCCATATCCACGAACCGCAAACTAAAAATTAAGCCTTTTTTATTTTTCTATTCATTAATTAGTTTTCTTTTTAGCTATGTTGCAGTCACCAACTCAGTTAGTTTGACTGCCAACTTAAGTAATACCAATACTCACGACGGATTTTGGGGATTTGTAATTAGTGCCATAATTCTCGTTATATTTGGGTCAATTAATGCCCTTATCTCATTTTTTGCATTTTTTGTCTTACAAATAGTTTCGAGTATACTTTTGTATCGTGTATTTTCTCGCTCCAAAGACAAACTGGGTGAAAAAAATAAGGAAAAGGACAAAGTTATTGAGGGAGAAATTATAGAATAAAATTCTGATAAAATAACTCAGAATCCAATGGTGCTAGTTTTAATTACAAAATAATCGTAGCAAAATTAACGACCAACGATATTATAAGTTTAACTAAGGGTAAATAATTAAACATGAAAATTTTAGTTACTGGCGGTGCTGGTTTTATTGGTAGCAACTTTATTAACTACTGGCTTAAAAACCACCCCAACGATTCAATTATTAATTTAGATATTTTGACTTATGCGGGCAACCTCGACAGTCTAAAATCGGTTTTTGATAATCCAAATTACACTTTTATTCAGGGCGATATTACCAAAGCATCTGATGTCGAAAAAGCTATGAATGGATGCGAAACAGTCGTTCATTTTGCAGCAGAAAGTCACAACGATAGAGCAATTCTTGATCCTCAAGTTTTTGTTAAAACCAATGTGATAGGTACTTCAGTTTTATTAAACCAAGCAAAAATTAACGGTGTCAAAAAATTTCATCACATCTCAACAGACGAAGTATTTGGGTCTTTGGAATTAAACGATGGTAAAAAATTTCATGAAAATACTAATTACAACCCTAGAAGTCCGTATTCGGCAAGTAAGGCTGGATCAGATCATCTAGTTAGAGCATATTTTGAAACATTTAATTTACCTGTGACAATCACGAACTGTGGTAATAATTTTGGACCATTTCAACATCCTGAAAAGTTTTTACCAAGGATGATCACCAACCTACTTTCTGGAGAAAATATAAAAGTTTATGGTGACGGGCTAAACGTTCGAGACTGGGTTGATGTTGAAGATCATTGTCGCGCTATCGATATGATTCTAGAAAAAGGCAAATCAGGGGAGACTTACTGTATTGGTGGAACAACTGAGGATGTTAATAATCTTGAGGTTTCCAAAAAAGTTTTAAATATTCTCGGGTTAGGTGAAGACAAAATTGAATTTGTTACCGACAGGCCAGGACATGATAGGCGTTATGCTCTTAACTGGACAAAAATTAAAAACGAGCTTGGTTGGGAACCTGCCGAAAGTTTTGATAATCGACTAATCGAAACAGTTAATTGGTACAAAGAGAACGAATGGTGGTGGAAACCGCTTAAAGAAAAAGCTGAGAGTATCTACAAAAAATAATCATTTTTAACAGTTTTGTTGGATGAATCTTGCTCTATTAGAAGATACTGACTCTGGACTGGTGATTTCAAACCAGGCTTCAGCATCAGTATTTTTTGTCAGAGTTAAATAATAATTAACCTCTTTTGTTCCAGCAGATTCAAACGTTACCGTAGGATATGGTTCCATCGTTACATTTTCCGCGTCGGTCCTTTTCCATCTATAGGCAACAATGCCCTGACCACTTGAGGTAATATAACCTCGAAATTTAAAATTAGTTCCGCATACATCGCCGTTAGCTGGTTCAATATTTAAAGTAGCTGTAGTTATAAAAGGTATTGGTGTTGGAGTTGCAATCGCTGTTGGGGTGGGCTGTGTGGTTACCGTCACAATAGGTGTAGGTGTTGGTGAAACAGAGTTTGTTAGATTGGTCTCAATTTTATTTGTTTCTGATTCAAACTGACTAGTTGCACTACTTGCTACCTCTTCTGATTGTGCTTCTTTTACTATTTCGGCTTTTTCGCCTGATTCAACTTGTGATTTTAGAAACGAATTCTCAGCCTTTAAATTCCTGTAGGCCACAATAAATAAAACAAACGATATACTCAAAAACGCACAAATTACAATCGTAAAAATCAGTGACTTTTTTTCTTCATCAAAACTTGGCAGTAGTTGCATAAAATACAATTGCCATTATATTTCACCTTCACAAAAAGACAAGGTGTCGGCTTGCCATGTGACTCAACAAAAAGACTCCGACTAGTAAAATGAATTGCAAAACTAGCTTTTCTTTGTCATCATTAAGCTAATGAAATCCAGAGGCAATATTATTCTAGTTGTGACTTTTATCATTGTGGGTACGGTTTTATTTTCAGCTGTTGGTTATCTTTTCTACCAAAACCAAAAATTATCCAACAAAGTATCTAATTCTCAGATTAAAACCACCGCCACTCCTGCCGCTACTACAACTGCTAAAGCGACCCCAAACCCTCAACTATCCCAAAGCATAACCCCCACTCCAACACCATCTAAAACAAAAGGGCCTGTTGTTGTTTTTGAAGCCGAAGGATCAATACCAGCCGGAGACAAGTCAGGAATTCAAGCAAGAATTATCGATCCATATGTTGAATACCATACAAATGAGATTGATCAACCAGTTGTTTCAATTACAATTTCACCTAACACTAATGTGAGTAAAGCAGAATTTCCTTATTTGTTTAATGCAATTTACGAGTCAGGTGGATATTCAGGGTTTGTAATTGAAAAGAAGAATGGGCAAATAAGCTGGTGGTTTCCAGAATGTATGAACGGTTGTAATTTGAGTCAAAATTTCAAAACCAAATATCCAGAAATTGCCAAAATTGTTGAGTAGTTAAAAGACTAAAAATCAGCCTCATGAAATCAAAAACTACAAAAAGGTTTCGCACGCCTCCCTTTCGTCTAATTATTTTTAGTTTTGTTTCATTGATTTTAATTTTAGTGACTGTTTCGTCTGTTTATCGTCTTTTTATTAAAAACAGCCAAACCACCAATCTTCTTGATAAATCGTCAATTCAAATAACAGCTCTCCAAAAAGAGCTGGATGATACTCGTAAAGTTTTGACTGAATTGGAGAATTCTGATCAAATCAAAGTAAATAATGATCTAAATGCAGAAATAAAAAAAATTCAAAAAACTTTTAATGAGGCAGTTACGGTTTATGAAGACATCGTTGATCTAAAAATTGCTAAAGTTAATACCCAAAAAATCGATGAAAATTTTTCGTCCCTTCTCAAATCGTTATCAGAAAGAAAATATTCAGATGCAGAAACCAAAATTACCCAAACAAGAGCTTTAATCAAAACAGAAAATGACAAACTAGCTGTGTCTACAGTCGCATCTGTCTCGACAGCAAATCTTACCTCATCTAATTCAGTACCCGATTCAGGTTACAGAAGACAACAAGTCGTAACAGATATTGGAAGTTTTGCTGTCGATATTGTCAATGGAGATCTAGGTTCGACCAGAGTTATTGTTGATACAGCATCAAATGGAGATTGTCGTAACGATTGTCCTGTAATGTCGGTCGGAAATTACGCTTCGCGTAGTGGAGCATACGCAGCAATTAATGGATCTTACTTTTGTCCAGCCAGCTACCCGAGTTGTACTGATAAGAAAAATTCATTCGACACATTACTAATGAATAAAAATAAAACCTATTTTAACTCAGACAATAATGTCTACAGCACAGTGCCAGCGGCAATTTTTTCCTCACAAGCAAGATTCGTTAGTCAATCACTAGAATGGGGCAGAGACACTGGTGTAGATGGAGTAATTGCTAACCAGCCACTTCTTACTCTTGGTGGTCAGTTGCTTTTTGGTGGCGATTCAGATGCAAAAAAGACAAGCAAAGCCAATCGAAGCTTTATTGGTTCGAGTGGTAGTAAAGTTTTTATGGGTGTAGTTTATTCAGCTTCTGTTGCAGAAGCTGCCAAAGTTTTACATACTTTAGGGATTCAAAATTCACTTAACCTAGACAGTGGAGGTTCGACCGCCTTTTGGGTAGGTGGCTATAAAGCTGGACCCGGTAGAGATGTGCCAAATGCGGTATTATTCGTCAAACGCTAAAAACTAATAATCGCGTCCCGTCAAGCAATTTGGTATTCTTTACTTATGACAAAAAATAAAATTTTTACAGAAATTCTTGGTACATTCTTTTTAACTTTGGTGGCAGCTCTCACTGGTAGTCCTTTCGCAATTGGCGCAGTATTGGTTGCACTTGTTTATTCAGGTGGTCATATTTCCGGTGCACACTATAATCCAGCAGTTAGTATCGCTCAATTCATCAGCAAAAGAATTAGCTCCAAAGAATTAGTTTTTTATTGTTTATCGCAAATAGTTGGCGCAGTACTTGCGTCAGTATCCTTTGCGCTAATTATTGGCTCGCCGTTTACCCTAACGCCTAATCCGCAAGCATCTACTGCTCAAGTATTCGCTTCAGAGTTGGTGTTTACTTTCCTTTTGGCATTCGTAGTTCTTGCTGTTTCCGCCAAAGCCGTAAAAAATAATCAATATTTTGGTATTGCCATCGGACTCGCAATTATGGCGGGAGTATTCTCAGTTGGAGGAATTTCAGGTGCAGCTTTGAATCCAGCAATTACATTGAGTGCAGTTGCAGTTGACACAGCAAATATTCAATCAGCATTAAACATTCTGGGATTGTTTCTTTCAGCACAGTTAATTGGTGGGATTGTTGCAGGAGTTGCTACAAGGATTCAGCAGAAATAGGTTTGAAGAAATATCTTATTCTAGTCGGTATTATATTTTTAATCTTAGGCCTTACAGCTTTTTATATTCATAACGACATCAAAAACATGTCTGACTCCGATATAGAAGTGAGTAGTTTTGAACAATGTGCCAAGCTTCAGTCTAGTATTGTTAAATCCGACTATCTCAATGCTGCTTGTACCACTAAAAGTGGGCAAGTTTTTAAAGAAGTACCTACTTCTTACAAAGATCAAAATCCACAATCCACCGAATCGTCTACTACTAACAAAGAATAGTAATTTTTTCGTAGCGAGTTGTACAATATCCAGAAAATAGGTAAAATACCTCAGAATTAAAATATAGTGATGCCAAAACTGTTCTCACCTAAAAAGTGAGAGCAAGTCCGCGGTTCTTCCACCGCAAGTCAGCAAGCATCCGCAACCCTACGCTCAACTTGGGTGCAAAGGAAGTTTCAGTACGCTTCCTCTGTGTGGATTTTTAAAATCTTACCAGAGGTTTTTCGTTTCTTCCCCAAAAATTGCCCCGGGTAACCAAATGAAGTAACAGGAGGATTTTGTGCGCCAAGCGTTTACGCAAAAGCACGCAGAAAACCAGCTGCAAGATCTTTGGCGGCCGGTCGGAGTCATGCTGCTAGTCATAATTTTTATGACCAGCTGCGTTCCATCTCAGTCCGAACAGCTACCCAAAGCAGCTGCGGAGATTTCATCTCAGACGCCTCAAGTGTACGAGATCGCAACTCAGGCTGATTTGCCTACCTCATCACCAACACTGGTTGTCGAGGTCACGAACACGCCTACCATTGAGCCTACGGTAGCACCAACGGTTCAACCAAGAATCGCAACACCAACTCCAGAAACAGCTCAGGCGGTTTCTGCAGCCTCAACTGGTGGTGTACAGGTTCAGAGCAAAGTTACTGGTTACTACTGCCATCAGGTTAGTGGTTTCCCAATCTGGGACGGCGGAGGATATTGCGGAAACATGTCTTCCGGTCAGGCCGTCTACGTCGGTGCCGCAGCTTGTGGTGCCAAATGGCAACTGGGCCAAAAACTGGAGATTTCTGGCTATGGCATCGTAGTTTGTGAGGATAGAGGTCACCTCGAGTTCACTCAGGTCGATGTCTTCTTTGAAACGAACGAGTCGCTGTACAAGTCTGGGATCTCAAACAGGTACATGGCAATATCAGAAGTGCCATAGTAAGACCATAAGCGACCGGCATCGCTAGAGTTTTAATTTGTTCATGCGGGGAGTACTAAGTTGTAAAGCTTGGCTAAAAGGGTTGGTCAACGCCAAACGCTTAGTACTCCCTCCTTTTTTTTTTTTTTTTGTAATTTCAACCTGTTGACTTAATCTTCTATGTTTTTAAAAATTAGACAATGGACCAAAAAGGGAATGTACTTATTTTGCTATTAGTTGTTGTTGTGGCGGTCATAATGGCTGGTTTTATTCTAATCGAGAATATGACCAAATCAATTTCACAAGCACAAGGCATTCAAAATTCGGGATCAAAATACGAAAAAATTCTCAGCCCAGATCAGCTAAGTTATCAATATTCAGGCGACATTGTTGATGTAAATAATTTAGGACTTACTGGTAAAGCGCACACCTCGTTCTTTGGCGGGTCATTTACTTTGTATGTCAAGATAAATAACCTCAAAGAGCCAAGTGAAGGCAAGCAATATATTGGCTGGTTAGCAAAAAAAAATGAAACAGGGGGAACGAGATATTTTAAAGCCGGATCAGCAGTTAAGAACGCTGATACATATGTAAATATCTTTCAAGGCGGAACTGATGTAACCAATCACAACTACTACATACTTTCTGAAGAATCAGACGAGCAAGTTGAAACTCCATCCAATAAAATCGTCGAATCGTTTCTTATTAAAAATCAGATTCAACCCACAGCAATTCCTAAAAAATCAAATTAAGTCGGGGTGAAAGGGCTTGAACCTTCGACCTCAGAGCCCCCAGCTCTGCGCGCTAGCCAGCTGCGCCACACCCCGAAAATTTAGCTTTGATATTCTACAACTTTTTCTATAAGTTTTGTTTAATTAATTTGTACCAGCGTATCAATACATCAATTTTCAAAAAATATTGACATTCGGGTTTTCTTTGCTAGTATGAATAAGCACAGTATAAATAAAAAATAAAAAAACAATGAAAAAAAGCAACAACCCCCCCGTAGAAACTATCGCTCACTCTGATTCTTCAGCGCGTCTTCAAGCAATTCAAAACGCTATTGATTCAATCGAAAAATCATATGGTAAAGGATCAATCATGAAGATGGGGGAAAATGGACCAAAGTTTGATATTGAAGTAATCCCGTCTGGTTCAATTGCGCTAGATCTTGCACTTGGAGTTGGCGGTTTCCCACGCGGAAGAATCATTGAAATATATGGACCTGAAGCTTCAGGTAAAACAACAATTGCCTTACATTTAATTGCTGAAGCTCAAAAAAAAGGTGGCTCTGCAGCCTTTATTGACGCAGAACACGCTCTTGATCCGCAAAGAGCCTCGCAAATAGGAGTTAATCTTGATGAATTGCTTATTTCTCAACCCGACACTGGTGAACAAGCCTTAGAGATTGCCGAAACCCTTATTAGGTCTGGTGCAATCGATGTATTAGTCATCGACTCAGTTGCTGCTCTTGTCCCAAGGGCAGAAATAGAAGGTGAAATGGGTGACTCCGTAATGGGACTTCAAGCCAGACTAATGTCACAAGCGTTAAGAAAATTAACTGGCGCTATTTCTAAGTCAAAAACCGTAGTTGTATTTACCAACCAACTCAGAGAAAAAATTGGTGTTATGTTTGGTAATCCAGAAACAACCACTGGAGGTAAGGCACTTAAATTTTATTCAACTATTAGACTTGACTCCAGAAAGATTGAAAACATAAAAGACGGTGAAGTAGTCATAGGTTCTCGTCATCGCGTTAAAGTTGTAAAGAATAAAGTAGCCCCGCCTTTTAAGCAGGCAGAATTCGATATTATGGGGGACAGTGGTATATCTAAAGAAGGTAGTCTTATTGATATTGGTATCGAACTAGGGATAATTGAAAAATCTGGATCATTTTATAAATACGAAGGTGAAATATTAGGTCAAGGCAAAGAAGCGGCAAAAATAGCTTTACTTGAAAATCCTAAAAAATCATCAGAGATTGAAAAAAAGATTCGCGAGGCTTTTAATCTAAAGTCGTAGATGCCAAAGGTTACCAAGATTTCTGCCCAAGTTAGGAGAAAAGACTTAGTTAATATTTTTCTTGATGGGAAATATGCATTTTCAGTAAATATTGAAGATGTTTTTACTAAAAAAATTAAACTAGGTGATGAAATTTCTAAATCACAAATTACATCGCTAAAAAAATCAAAAATCGACAAAAATATTTTTGATTTGGCGTTTCGATTTTCAACCTCGAGACCGCACTCAGAAAAAGAAATAACTGATTATCTAAAAAGAAAAGAACAAAGCGAAAAAGAGATTTCAAGAATTATTAAAAAGCTTAAAAAACTATCGGTAATAAATGATGAGGCTTTTGCGTCTTGGTTTATGTTAGCCAGGCAAAAGATAAACAAAGGTAAAAAATTAATTCAGATGGAATTAGCCCAAAAAGGAGTAGATAAAGAAATAATTAATAAAATATTAAAGTATTCAGAGGTGTTAGAAATTGACTTAGCCCAAAAATGTTTGGATAAAAAAATTAAAAATTTTAAACCTCAAGACAAAATCGACTTTAAAGTAAAAAACAACCTAATTAGATATTTGATTTCCAAGGGTTTCGATTATCAAACATCTAAAAAAGCAATTGACTTAAAGCTAAAAAAAGTCTAAAATCAGCTCAAATTTATTAGTTACGCGAAATTTGTATCAAAAGTAATAGTATTATGATTCTTGGAAAGAAAACATATTTTTCTCATAGTTTAGAATCTCACCTGATTTTTATTTTTAATCAGTCATAATCTATTTTTGTTCTTTTGGTTTCAGATTTCTCCAAAAAAAAGGAGAAAAATGTCAATATTTGGAAAATTCATCAAAACAATCGAAGACTCTCAGCCTGTAGCGCCAGTCAAAAAACGAAGCGTCTCTACTGTTGTGTCGTCACAATCACAGCAAACCCAAAGCCAAGCAGATGGTAAAACGGTAAAAATACAATCTGTCTCTGTCGAACAACACACTGTAGTACTTGAAGCCCAGTCGAAAGCTAGAGAAATTATTCTTGAAGCCAGAGATCAGGTTTTTCAAATGAAAAAACAAGTAGAAAATGACCTTAAAGATACACAAAGAAAATCTCTAGAATTGCAGCAAAAAATCTTAAGAGAGCAAGCAGAAATAACTCGTGCGCTTGCTGAAACAGAGTCAAAAAACATTGATTTAGAAAAAAGAGCAAAGGAAATAGAAGAATTAAAGAAAAAACTTGAACAAGACCGTGAAGCACTTCTAAAAACTTTAGAAAAATCTGCAGGGATGACAAAAAATGAAGCTCAGCAAAAATTACTCTCAAGTTTGGAAATGGAGCTATCCGACGAAATAGAAAAAAGAATAAAAGAGGCAGAAGAGACGATTAAAGAAAAATCTGATGAAAAAGCCAGAGAAATACTAACTGACTCGATGCTACATGGGGCGACTGATTATGTTGCTGAGTACACTACTTCTGTTGTGAATTTACCATCCGAAGATATTAAGGGTAGAATCATTGGTAAAGAAGGTCGCAATATCCGTACATATGAAACAATTACTGGGGTCGACGTTGATTTTGATACAGATGTACCAAATCAAATTCGCCTTTCATGTTTTGATCCTGTAAGGAGAGAAATTGCCAGAGTCACAATGGAACGTCTAATTAAAGATCAAAGAATTCAACCCACAAGAATTGAAGAAATATACGAACAGACAAAGAGCGAACTGGAAAAGATTATGGCCGTAGAAGGTCAAAAACTTTGTCATGCTGTCGGAGTCTATAATTTACATCCTGATTTAGTCAAAATGCTTGGACGATTTAAGTATCGATTCTCGTACGGACAAAACTTAATTGTTCACACGCTCGAAGAAACCAAAATTGGTATCGCGCTAGCTAACGAAGTCGGCGCTGATGTGAATATCGTCAAGCTTGGTTGTTTGCTTCACGACGTTGGTAAAATTGTCGCCAAAACTGACGGAACCCACGTTACAAAAGGGGTAGAGCTTGCAAAAAAATATAGCGTTCCACAAGCCGCGATTGATTGTATTGCACAACACCATGAGGATGAACCATTTTCTTCAGTGGAATCAATGATTGTTTATATTGCTGACGCAATCTCTGGCTCTCGTCCCGGTGCAAGACACGAACCAGTTGAAGAGTATATTGATAGATTGTCCAATATTGAAAAAGTTGCGGACTCTTATCCTGAAGTAGAGAAATCATTCGCAATTCAAGCTGGTCGCGAAGTTAGGGTTATTGTGAAGCCTGAAAAAGTTGATGATAAAGGAATTAATACCCTAGCTCATGATATTGCTAGAAGGCTTGAGACAGAAATTGCGATGAGGCCTGGACAAATTAAAGTTACTGTCATCAGAGAAACAAGAGCATCTGACCAAACTAATTAAAAGTTTGTTAGAATAGTATAAATCTCATAATTAACCTCACCAAGGAGGTGAAAGGCTTCAATGACAAAAAACGAAATAATTGAAAAAGTAGCTAAAAAAGCAGGCTTAACCAAGAAAGCAGCATCTACCGCAGTCGATGCGATGCTAATTGCAATCAGAGACTCTCTCGCAAAAGGCGATAAGGTTGTATTGACTGGTTTTGGGACCTTTAAAGTTAGAAAAAGAGCAACAAGAAGAGGCAGGAATCCTCAGACTGGCGGCCAGATTAACATCCCCGGACACAAAATTCCTGGCTTTACGGCTGGAAAAAGTCTTAAGAAACACATTAAATAATTAACTTTCAGTTGAATTATTATTAATAATGGTTTATTATTGCGCTTTAATAACTGTATCCATACATATGGCAAAACCTCAATTTTCCAAAGCTAATAAAAAGTCATTATCTGAAGTCGAGTTTTTATTTGACATTTTCACTGACCTTTCGTCTTCCAGAGATAATTGGAAATCATTTATTACTGACTTGCTAACAGAATCAGAACTAAGAATGATTTCTCACAGGTGGTATGTAGCAAGATTATTATCTCAAGGACAATCTGTTCGACAGGCAGCTAGCAAAGCAGGGGTTGGAACCGACACTGTTATGCGAATTGCTCGTAGAATTGAAAACGGTACCGGTGGTCTAAGAAAAGCTTTATTAAGAGCCGAGGTTAGAGATAAAAAAATTTTAAAAAGTGAATTGATTGGTGCCAAGCCTGTTAGTTCGCTAAAATACTCATCAAAAGGAATTTGGATATTTGGATCAAATGAAGACAAAAAAAGCGGAGAAAACTCCTAAATATTTTATCAAAACATTTGGCTGTCAAGCTAATTACTCTGACTCAGAGAGAATTTCTGGTTTTTATAAAAGTCGAGGTTTTGAAGAGGTTAATAGTTTAAGACAAGCGGACGAAATTATTATTAATACCTGCTCAATAAGACAAAGTGCCGAAGATAGAGTCAGAGGATTAGTAACTAATATTAAATCTCAAAAATCATCCGCAAAAATTACCCTTACAGGTTGTATGGTGGGAATGGCAGCACACGACCCAACAGGTAAAGCATTAAAAAAACTAATATATTGGCTACCTGAAGTCGACGAATTTTTACCTCTAGAGGAAGTTGGGTTTTCGTATCCTGCAATTAGAAAAGATTTAAAACATGCTTGGGTTCCTATTTCAAACGGATGCAATAATTTTTGCACTTTTTGTGTTGTCCCCTTCACCAGAGGAAGAGAGGTTTCAAGGCCTTTTGAAGAAATAATTTCTGAAGTAAAAAATTTAACCGACAATGGTTACAATCACATTACCTTACTTGGTCAAAATGTTAATTCTTATGGTTCCGATTTGGTTAAAAAAAGTAAGTTGTATCAATTACCTAACGGAAAAAAAATTAAACCAATTTGGGTTTCACATCTTGGTAGATTAAGAATTCCAACAATTTTCCCCCAGCTTCTTGAAGAATTGGCAAAAAATAAAAAATTGACCAAAATATCGTTTTTAACATCGAACCCTTGGGATTTTTCTGACGAGCTGATAAAAGTTATTGCTGATAATCAAACAATAGACAGGTATATCCATTTACCAGTGCAGTCAGGAGACGATGAAATACTCAAAAAAATGAATCGCTGGTATACCAGTAAAGAATATCTTAATTTAGTTAAAAAAATTAGAAAAAATATTCCTAATGTTGAAATCGGTACTGATATTATTGTTGGGTTCCCTGGCGAAAGCGAAGCAGCTTTTAATAACACGGTCAAGCTTTGTAAAAATGTAGGGTTTAGCGTTGGGTATGTGTCTGAATATTCAGATAGGTCAATTACCGCAGCCCACAAGGCTTTTGGTGACGACATTTCTTCCGATGAAAAAAATCAAAGGTTCCACGTCCTTGATAAATTAACTAATCCTAAAGTCTTTAATTCCAATGCTAAAAACTAAATCAGTCGCAGTTATTGGGGCGGGAGCTTGTGGTCTGTCTGCGGCTTACTACCTATCACAAAAAGGATTAAAGGTTGATGTTTTTGAAAGTAGTAGTGATATCGGTGGATTAGGGGGATCTTATTCTGTTGAAGGTAAGCCAACTGAAAAATTTGTTCACCATATGTTTTATAGTGATAAATATTTTAGAGGTTTAGTTCAGGAATTAGGGCTATCAAAGTCTCTTCATTTTAAAAAATCTAAAGATGGTGTGTTTATTGATGGAAAAATTTTCCCTTTTTCCTCGCCAATTGATTTATTAAAATTCAAACCAATTAGTATTTATTCAAGAATCCGAACCGGATTAGTTGCTGCATATTTAAAAAAAACGAAAAACTACAAAAAATTCGAAAATATTACAGCTAAAAATTGGATTATCAAATATTTTGGGTTACAAAGTTACACCAAGGTTTGGGAACCATTACTTGTTGCAAAATTTGGTAGTTATTCTGAAAAAATATCAATGTCCTGGTTTTGGGCAAGAATTCACTCACGAACAGCCAAGCTGGGATATTTTACTGGTGGGTACGAAATATTTTTTAAATCACTAGTTGCAAAAATTAAAGAAAATAACGGAAACATTTATCTTGACTCTCCAGTAGTCAACATCAAATCAACTAAAAATAAAAAAATCAAAATCACCTTTGGTCAAAAGTCAAAATTATATGATTATGTCGTTGCAACCACACCGCCTTCTGTATTTGAAAAAATAACCCCTGAGATTAAAAACACAAAGTATGCCAAAAACTTAAAATTAAAAGAAATGATTTCAGCAACTACCCTCAATTTGGTACTTAAAAAATCTTTTATGGATTACTACTGGTTGAATATTATGGAAAAAGATTTTCCATTTTTAGTTTTAATTGAACATACAAACTTTGTACCTCGTAAGCCATACAAAAACAAATCAGTGCTTTATATTGGGAATTATTTAAATCACACTAATCAGTTATTTACTAACTCTATAGAAAATAATTTAAAATTATTTATTCCATATCTAAAAAAAATAAATCCAAAATTTTCGGAAAAATGGATTGAAAGTTATTCAAAATTTAACGCGCTTTACGCTCAACCAATTGTCGAAAATAACTATTACAAATCTATACCTACACAAAAAACGCCTGTAAAAAATCTTTATCTTTGTACTATGTCACAAATCTATCCATTTGATAGAGGAACAAACTATGCAATAAGAGAAGCGAAAAAAATTTCTGATCTAATTACTAATTCTTAACTTTATAAATAGTCACATTCGGATTCGAATATACCTCGGTTGTATTATTTATTAATCCAAGTCCCGGAATATTTAAATATTTTTGCTTTTCTAAGTTGCCTAAATATATAAATGAAATTTTATATTTATTTGCTAATTCTTTAAAAATTTGATCATCATTAGTTGTGTAAATTGTCTGTACGTCAGCCTGTCTTGCTCCAACTGGATCAAATCCACCTCTCCATAACCACTCATGCACAGCCCAACCTACCACTGTTGGACGACCGGTATTTATGGATATTCTTTGGTAGTCTGTATAACTATCACCACTTGCTTCTAAAACTACATTTTCAGAATCTGTATTATCTTTAATCCAATTTATTCCCAACATTTCATCATCGCTATAGATTCGTTTTACAAATTTTTCTCCGTTTAATCCATAAAAGTTTTTAAAATCTCCATAACCTGTCATATAAGCTTTAATAGTATATGCAAAACAACTTCCAATTAAAGCAAAGATAACTATTATCCAAGCGTACTTAGCAAATCTAAATTTGCCCAAATTATTTTTAGTTAAAATACGCCAAATAGCATAAGCAGATGCCAATGCAAAAATATTCCAACTTTGATAAGTTAGCTTGAAAACCGTATTTGCTCTTTGATAATCTTGACCGTAAATATCTTTAACATAAACAAATTCTGGAATTATTAAAAATAATAATGCGGAAATAAATAAAGCAACTATAAACCAATCAAAATATTTAATTTTCCTTCTAAAAATTAATAAAAAAGTAAAAAAACTAAACGCAACAATTAACCAGAAACCCCACAATTGAAACATCATATATATTGGACTGTGATAATCAGTAAATAAAATCGGAGCATCAACCTTTTTGAAAAATATTAAAAAAGGTAAAACAGTAATTGATATTGTTGCAAACGTTAAAGCAATTTTTTTTATTAAGTGAAATAAATCTTTTTTTGTAAAAACATTTTTCAACGTAAAAAACGCTACGGCAATAAAAGCAACAGTTAAATAAATTGGAAGGTCCCAAGCGTTAGACATAAAACAAATTCCTAAAATAAACCCTAATAAAACCGAGTCTATATATCGAAAAGTTTTATTCAAAAATATCTGACCAATTAATCCCAAGATTAAGATTGCTACGGGAATGTTAATAACATGAGCATGGAGATCATAAACAACATAACTATAAACAGGAAACTCAGTTATAACTCCAGGTATTAATCTTGACGCATCAGGGTACCAGTATTGATCCCAACCCTTTTTGAAAACGGTTGTAATAAATTGTAAATTACCAATCCCTGAGTGTATGAACGCTCCCAAAAAGCCAAACCAAATATTTTTTGTCCAAGTCCTGACTGTAATAATTATTAAAGTAGTACTTAAGGCAAAGATAGTACTTAGGCCGATATTGTATCCAACAGCGGGGTCAATTCCTGAAATTTTGATTAAAACAGCGATCCATAAATGTCCATAATAATAATAGTTAATTGGCTCCCCTGCCCACCAAATATCCTTTGGGGGGAAATATGCTCCCTCAGTTATTGATCGAATAAATCCGTAATCCATAAATTTTTCAAGCCCATAAATATCAGGCTGAAATCCTCTAATTAGCGACATTAAAATAAGTAGAAGAAGAAAAATTAATTCAACAACAACAAACCTAGTATCAATAATAATTGCATTGTCTCTCGTTCTGTTTCTTTTCCAAAAAATAAACCTAATAAAAACAAAAAAGAATCCCAAGATTAACCACAACTCCAAAGTACTAAATTTAAAAATTTTAAGTATCCCTATTAAGTATGCTGTGTATGAAATTACAAGTAGCGAAATTACTTTTGCTGCTACCCAGCCTTTGTCAAAAGACTTTAAAAAATATAATTTAGCAATTGGGTAAAAAACAAAAGATAAAATTAAAAAAATTACCCAAATATATAATGTCTGAATTATTGTAAATATCATTGTTTTATTAGTGGATTCAGATTTTTTAAGTCATCAATTTTGATTAAATTTTTAAAGTGATTTAATTCGTAGCTTAAATTAGCCTTAAAATATGGGGAGTTAGCATACCAAACGAAAGTAGTATTTGGATTAAGTGTAGATAAGTACTTCAGCATAAAAATATCATCATCAATCATATAGTCAATATTCAGATTTTTAACGATTTGATCTTTAAAAATATGAGGCTGAATGTCTTTGGTGTTTAACTTAATTCTTTCGTTTTTAAGAACAATGCCATTATTTTTAAGTAATTTTTTTGTCCTGTTCTCTAAAAACGAATATCTACCCGACACAATAAAAATATTTATATTTGTATTACTTGAATTTTCTTTAAGCCAGTTAAGATTATTTTTAATAATTGGCCTAAATATCTTTAAATGGCTAATAATTCGTATTTTTTTGTCAAAATAGTTTAAAGGTATTTTATATTCCAGTGATTTATTATTAGTTTTCCTGTACAAATAGTTTATTACCCTTGCTGGAACCAGTGGTGGTTTGTCAACAAAGATTCCGTCGATATCAATACCAATGTTTATTTTTTTTCGTTTTTTTATCATTACTATTTAAGCAACTTTATTAATTCATTTTCCGATAATTTAATTTGATTTTTAAACACATAGGTTTCTGGGTGATCATAATCCTGAAACGATTCATCGGCCCAGTTATCGTTTAATACCATTTTGCCTAGTCTTGGAAACGATCTGCCTTGATATTCAATATCATATCCAAGTTCACCTGAAAATAGCTTTTTGTAGTAGACAGAAGATATCGGGTACTCATTTTCAAGTTTGATTATTGTAGACCACAACTTACGAGAAGATAAAATTACATAATCTGATGATGATAACTTTTCAGCAAGCTCAAAAATTTTTGCCTCATTATCTTGATCATACATTTTAAGCTCTTCTGATTGAAAGCTTGCAGAATATCCATCAATTTGTATTGGTAGGCCATCGTCCCAGTGTTCAGTTAATAATTTTGATCCAATTGGTACATTTTCATAAATCCATTTTGATGTTGTAATTCTAGTTTGTTCGGAAAAGTATATTGCCATATAAGAGAACGCAAAAAATATTTGAGTTATTACTAAAATAAGAATTAATACATGAAAATAATATTTCTTAACAGACTTAGTTTTAAAATAAGAATATAAAAATTTTAGTGCAAATACTGAAAGTATTATAAAAATTGGCACAATTGGAATCATATATCTATTAAACTTTGCAAAATTTTGTCCAATTATTAAGAAGTACAAAATAAAATAAGGCAAAATAATAACTACTGCATAACTTTTTTTAGTAAAATTTTTTAACATTACTATTAACCCAAAAGCAGACAAAAATAATATTGGAAAATTTAAACTCCAAAACGACAAATTCTTTAGTTCGTAAAAATAATTTAAAGAACTAATATATTGTTTAGTGTACGGCACATTTAGTGATCCATTAATTACTCCAATTTCATATTTTGAGGCTTCTAAAAACTTATCAAAATTTAAAAATAACCATGGCCAGGTGATAATTAAAAAACATAACGCTGTAAACAAAGTTAAAGATAATAATCCAAAAGTCTGGACCAGCTTTGTTTTATAATTATTTATAAATATCCATAAATATCCTGACAAAATAATTAGTAAATAACTAACCGAGGTTATTTTTGTTCCAAGCGATACCCCAAAAAATGTACCAAGGATAATTGCCCAAAGAATATTCTTTTTGTTTACAAGGTTAATTGTCGAAAGCAAAATCAAAATTGTGTACATTAACATCAACGATTCTGTTGTTGCATAGTGAGATGTTTGAATAAGGTACATACTTGTGGACATAAACAACATGCCAAGCAGTGAAAAATAATTAGAAAAAAACTTTTTAAGTAAAAAATAAAATAAAACAACACTGATCGTTCCCACAAAGGCTGAGGTTGATCTCCCAATAATTAGTAAGTTTGAATAGCTTACATAATTAACTCCTGTAATCTGTGTTAAAAAATCAGCAATTATTCTATAAACATAACTAGGAAGGCTTCCGTAAGAATAAAAACCTGGATCATAAAACCAGCTAGCGTTTACACTTGAGCCAATAATATTTCTTTCATCAGGATGAAATGAATGACTCAAATCCCAATTCAAATTAAAAAATCTAAAATAAAGTGTAAGTCCTGTGATTATTAAAAATATTAAAGGCGGAAGAAAGTTTTTTTTCTTTACGTTACCCAAAATAGTATTTCGCATTAAATTATTTAGCAGTAATAATTTTTAAATAATCTTCTGAGCTTTTATGGCCAATTTTTTTGTAGATTCTTACTTCAGGATGATCAAAAACAGAAAACGTCTCTTCCAATCTCTTTTGGTCATACCCAAAAATTAAGAAATCTGTATCTACTTTGGATGTATATACTAATTCAAATCCCAACCTAGAATCATTTAGTGAATTATAGTAATTGATTTTATAAAGGTCGCCTTTTTGATGGTTCAGATTTCCCCATACTCTTTGGCTTGGAGAAATAATATATTCAGTGTTCTCAAGTTGGTTTGATAAAAACTTTGAAGCCGCTATGTCGTTTAAATTATAAAAATCAAATAATGTAATAGAATCCATAAATTTATTATTAAACGGTATTATGCTCAGATCATAAGACTCGGATAAAATATTTGAATTTTGAGGTATGTGATGTTCAGCCCATTTTGCTGTAGTAATTCTTGTGTCTTCCGCAGTATAAACTCTATAAAACATCCACAAATTAATTAAGCTAATAAGAAAAGTAGATACTAATAACAGGTTGCGTATTTTTATATGATTTCTTAAAACCCCCATCATCCCAACTGCGGCAAAGATTGCAAAAAAAGGCGTGAAATAAACGGAGTATCGTATCCATTTCACAAATAGAAAACTAGTCGGTAGCCATCCAAGCAATAAAAAAACAAATGGTATATATAGGTAATATCGTTTTGAATTTCTTGCGAAATAATAAAAGCCTAATATTGTAAAAAACAACCATACAAATCCACCAAGCAAAAAATCTAAAACACTTCTTGTTTGAAAAATAACTGGTGTAGTATTAAAAAACTGTTGAGTATAAAAAACTCTCAAATCTCCATCTGCAACCGAACTTTCATATTTTATTATGTCTAAAAACTTATTCCAATTCATAATTGAAAACGGCGACAAAACTGAAGCGGTTAGTATTGAAATAAAAATAAAATAAGCCAAGTGGTGAACAGTTATTAAAAAACTTTTTTTTTGGTTAAGTTTTTTGTAATAAGATAAAAATATAATCAAAACAAAAATTGGCAATAAGAAAAAGCTGGTAATTTTTGTAGCGATCGCAACTCCAGTAATTACTCCAACCAAAAATAAATAAAGTTTAGATTTCTTTATCAAATAATTAGTTGCTGCCAGAGAGAACAGTAAATACTCAAAAATTAGTATCGACTCGAAAGTCATAAAATGCGCTGATTGAATAACAGCAGGAGAAAAGGCAAGTATAAAAACCGAAATAAACAAAAAAAGCTGCTCATTTTTCGGATATATTTTTTTAGCAAATAATTTAATCCATTTATAAAAAATTAAAATCGATAAACTACTTAAAGTTGCTGATATAAACCTACCCACTAAGTAGTCATTAAGTGAAATCTCAAAAAAACTTAAAAAGAATTGTTTGATGGTAAATATTAGCCCGATTGGTAAAGTTCCATAAGCAAAAAAATCAGGATTAAAATCAGGATTTTCTTCCATATTGTGAATCGCAATTGAAATATTTAATTCGTCTGGATGTAGCTTGTAAACCCCATCCCAATTAAGGTCAAAAAATCTCAAAAAACTAGTTAATAGAAAAATTATCCAAATCCAGTGCTTAGCACAAAATTTAAAAAATCGTGAATGTAGCGTAATTATGCCCATAAATATAGTATTCTAATTCAGTTCAACTTAAAAATCTTTAATTAAATGAAAAACAAATTAATAATTATTTACGGTCCAACTACTTCTGGAAAAACCAGTTTGTCTATAAAACTCGCAAAAAAACTAAAAACAGAAATTATTTCTGCTGATTCACGTCAAGTAATTAAAAGCTTGGATATTGGTACTGGAAAATTTTCAAAGTTAGATTTGGTAAAAAAAGAAAAAAGATATTGGGTAATCGATAACATAAAGGTCAATTTGTACGATGTTGTATCGCCAGACCAAACATACTCTGTATCAGATTTTAATAGGGACACCCAAGAAGTTTTGAATAATATTTTCAAGACAAAGGATGTGGCTATAATTGCTGGCGGTACAGGTTTATATGTAAGTAGTCTCCTTAATTCAATTGAAAGTTTAGAAATCGCACCAGATAAAAAACTTCGTGACAAACTTGCTAAAAAAACCATATCGGAATTAACAGCCTATTTAAACAAAATTAGTTCAGAAAAATATCTTAGTTTGAATTTTTCAGACCAAAATAATCCAAGAAGAATTATTCGAGCAATTGAGGTTCTTTTAAATTCTCAAAAGTTACAAAAAAACGAGCCAGTTGCAAATAAATATGATTGTTTTTTTATTTATCTTAAGCCAGATACAGAAATATTAAGATTGAGAATTAATTCGTGGTATCAAGAAAAACTCAATATGGGACTAATCGAAGAGGTTAAATTACTAAAAACACAATATTCTGACGAAATTCTAAATTCAATTGGTCTTGTCTATCGCGAAGTTAATAGATATCTAAACGAAGAAATATCAAAAGAGTACTTGGATATTCATTTGCCAATCGCAATATATAAATATGCCAAAAACCAATTAACGTGGATGCGTAATACAAAAAATGCTCATGTTTACGAAATTAATAGCCAAAACATCGACACAATACAAAATGATATTCAAACTGACGTTTTTGATTGGTATAATAGTAAATGATGAAAACCTTTCCTGAAAAAATAGAAATTTCACATCGCACAATTATTTTTACCTTAGCAACTTTGGCAACTTCTTGGATTTTATTAAAATTATTAGATGTAATATTTCTTATCTTTATCGCCTTTATCTTTGTTTCGACATTAAGGAGTCCAGTCGATTTTTTAGTTAAGCGCAAAATCCCCCGACCGCTTTCGATTGGCATAATTTATTTAGTAGTAATTGGTCTTATTATTCTTATCTTCAGAGTAATTATTCCTCCGCTTATTGAGCAGACTTCTTTGTTGATAGAAAATTTACCGAGTCTTATTAACCAAGTTAACGATATTTTAATTATTAATAATATTTCATCTGATCAGATATCCGGCTCAATTACTGGGCAGCTTGGCAATTTTGGTTCGAATGCTGTGACAATTACTGCAGGATTTTTTAATTCTATTTTTTCAATCATGACAATGTTTGTTATTACTTTTTATTCACTACTTTATTGGGAACAAATTACGAACATGGTTAAATCGCTTTTTACGGGCGAAAACGAGAAAAGAGCTGAAAAACTTATCAAGAACTTAGAGTTTGGGCTTGGTGCTTGGGTAAGAGGGCAAATAACCCTAGTAATAATTATTGGAGTAATAACCTATATCGGCTTGGCGTTGCTTGGTGTGCCTTATGCCTTACCTTTAGCAATTGTCGCAGGGTTATCAGAAATTGTGCCAGTAATCGGTCCAATAGTTGGAGCCATTCCGGCAATTCTTGCAGGATTTACTGTTTCACCAATAATTGGAATTGCAACTGTTGCACTCTATTTTGTGATTCAACAGCTAGAAAATAATTTAATTGTTCCGACTGTAATGAGAAGAGCAATCGGTATTAATCCACTAGTAACCATTCTGGCATTAATTATTGGAACAAAGCTTTATGGAATAATGGGGGCAGTGTTGGCGGTACCTGTTGCGGTCACAATCAAAATATTTGCAAACGAGTTTTTTGTCGGTAGACTTCCAAAAACAAAGAAAGATTAATTTTTATCAGGAAGCGAATAAGCCAGATTCTGTTTTAACGGCCATCTATCTAGTATTGCCAAAAGACAATATTTCTAAGGTTTTCCCATTAGATGCCCAACTTTTAAACCTTGGCGCAAATACCTCAAACGGTTTATTTCGTGGTTGCTGCGGGGAGGATTGCCCGTTTCACTCCTTCAAATAAATGAAGGCATCGTCACTGTTGCTCTCGTGTTCAGTTGATTCCGAACCCGCCTTGACAAATCAAGGACTAGCGCTTACGCGTCACCGTTTACACGGCGCACCCTTTGCATGCAGTCTGGACTTTCCTCTGTATTGCTACAGTAGCCGAACTGCTTCCTGACAAACGTAATTATATCATTTTTAACCAAAATAAAAATACTCTAGGATATTAATTAAATTTTTACCTATTGCAATATTCGTGTTATCTTCGTTAGCTTCAGGTTTCCTGAAGCGAAGGACGTAGCTCAAATATAAGTCAATTTTGACAGAGGCATAAATTGCGCGGTATTTGAACGAGTAACTATTATTTACCTATTGCAATATTCGTGTTATCTTCGTATTATTTACACAACCTCTGCCCAAACATAAATATTGGGCATGACTACAAAAATATTAACCACATCAGCATTACTCAAAAATTCTCTAGTCACGGTTGAAGTTGACCTAAATAACCACGGGTTGCCGAGCTTTGAAATAGTTGGGCTTGGTGACAAAACCGTCGAGGAGTCCAAGTCGAGAGTAAGATCCTCAATTGTTAATTCAGGTTTCAATTTCCCAATGCACCATTTAACTGTTAATTTAACCCCAGCCGATGCAAAAAAAGAGGGTTCACATTTTGATTTGGCAATACTAGTTGGTATTTTGTCAGCTTCTGGTCAAATATCAATTGGTGAATACTCAAATTGGTTATTTTTTGGGGAAACCTATTTAGATGGACAACTCACACTATCTAAAGGAATCTTGTCAGAATTATTAATTGCTGAGAATTTGGGTCAAACAAATATTATTGCTCCGCTCTCATGTAAGTCAGAAATTGAAAATTCATTTCTTAATCTAAACGTTATCTTTGTCGATTCACTTAAAACCGTTTGTAGAATAATGAACGGTCTTGAAATACCGAAAATTTGTTCAATATCAGCTAAAAAACTAAAAAATAAAACCACAAAATCCGAACTTGATTTTCAATACATTAAAGGACAGTCCTTGGCAAAAAGGGCACTAGAAATTGCCGCAGCCGGCAGGCACAATGTGCTTTTTTATGGGCCACCAGGAACAGGGAAAACCTTACTTGCAAAAACATTTCCAACAATTCTTCCAGATCTAACCAGCCAAAAGGCTAAAGAGGTGTATTCAATTTTTGTCGACGCTAATCTGGAATCAAAAAGGGCTGAGTACTTTGCGCCTCCTTTTAGGAGTCCTCATCACTCTGCGTCTTTAGTCGGTATTGTTGGCGGCGGACCAAAAGCAAAACCTGGAGAATTATCACTCGCGCACAACGGAATTTTATTTTTAGACGAGATGTCAGAATTTCCAAGATCGGTTCTCGAATCAATCAGACAACCAATGGAAGACCATGAAATATTAATTTCTAGGTCAGGTAATAAGATCTCTTTTCCATCAGATTTTATTCTTGTTGGCTCAACTAATCCCTGTCCGTGCGGTTATTATCGCAACCCTCTAAAAGCCTGTAGTTGTACATTTTCTCAACTTGATAATTATAGAAAAAAACTATCTGGTCCGATTTTGGACAGAATTGATATATTTGTCTCAGTCAATGAATTGCCTCCCAGTGTCATGGTCTCAACTGTGAATGAGGAGTCATCTAGCGTTATCAAGGCTCGAATTATTGATGCAATCAATTTTGCAAAAGAAAGGAATGGTAAGGAGTTTGCGTACAACTCTCGATTATCAAATAAAAATTTAATTCAAAAAATTAACTTTGCCAAAAAAGATTTAGATTATTTTGTAGAAACAGTTGACAAGTTAAATTTATCGCCAAGATCAATCTGTAAGATTTTGAAAGTATCAAGAACGATTGCTGATTTGGATAAATCAATTTGTGTTGAGAAAAAACATTTTTCAGAAAGCCTAGCCTTTAAAATTAATCTTCCGAGTCTTTAATAAAAAAAGAAAATCCCCAACATAGTCATGTTTCTATTCAATGAAAGGAAACATTTTTTCTTTGGGGGTTTTCTTCAGACGGTAATCCAATAGAAAACTACTTGGATGCTCCGATTTTGTACATTCCACAACCACAAACTGGGCAATTACCCTTGGTTGCAGGTTTACCATTTTTCATAGTAACAGGTACTGGATCTTTCATCTCTCTTTTTGTACGACACTTAACGCAATATGCTTCCATTTATTCATTCACCTCCTTTTTGTATATAGCCTCATTTGAGGCTAAGTTATGCCTGTAGCTACAGTAGCACCTTTTTTAAAAGCTTGTCAAGCTTATGCAAATTTGCAGACTTAAAATCGCCACAGCAATAATTAAGACCTTGATTATGTCTGGCTTAATATTTGGGATATCGCCATCGGTATTAATCGTTATTTCTTTTAGATCTGAATGCTTTTTGGTTTTGTCAGTCAAAACCCGTTCATTTTTCGGTGACCTAATCGCGCCGGCCAATTCTCTGAGTCTGCGTTCGTTTTGATTTATATTTTTTCTATATGCCATTTTGTTCGTTCGGCGAATTTTATGTTTTTAGCAAAAAGCCCAAAAAAGTTTTTTCTTGCAGAAAAATTGTACAACAATTAAGAGGCTAAAGACCAATAACTCTAAATAGCTATGCGAATTATTTTGAGTTTAGAAACTGTTAAAGCTATTGAAAATAACTTGACTATTATGTATAAGTTATCCAAAGGAAGAAAATTAATCGTTAGTTAGTACTCCTGCCTTAAAAAAACAAGTAAAACTTTATTTCAAAAATTTCCTAATGCAAATCTTTAACAAGGGCCTTACCAAGGAAACTTTAATTGTCTCAAGTGTAGTTCTGTTTATACTTTCAACTGCATCATCGTTAGTTTTTTTCTCGAAAACTTCTGTTGGTAGTGGCTTGGTGTCAAAATCAGGATTTAATTTGACTGATAAGTCTGGGGTTGATGAAGCTGGTGTTAAAGATCAGCCTTGTCCGCTTAACGGGCAACTTCACACAAAAAATCAAAAAGATCTTTGGGAAAAAAGACCACCACTTGCTGTAATGGTAGAGAACTCAACTGACGCTAGACCTCAAGGTGGCTTAACTCACGCCGACGTTGTCTACGAAGCAGTTGCAGAAGGTGGAATAACTCGTTTTATGGCAATGTTTTTGTGTCAAGATGCCGGTGACATCCACCCTGTCAGATCTGCGAGAACATATTTTCTTGATTGGCTTTCTGAATACAATGGTGCCCTCTATGCTCATGTAGGTGGAGCTAATACGCCTGGTCCAGCCAACGCTCTCGGGCAAATAATCGATTATGGAATTAGAGATATGGATCAATTCGGCTTAGGGTTCCCAACTTACTGGAGGGGTGCAGACCGTGTCGCACCACACAATGTGCATACTACAACAGAAAAACTTTGGAAGGCTGGTCAAGACCGTGATTGGGGCTCTGAGGTTGATGGAGAAAAATGGGATGCGAGTTTTGTTCCTTGGAAATTCAAAGATGATTCTGTTTCTGCGTCTGCTACAGCCAGTAAAATATTTGTACCATTTTGGACACAATCTATTGCCGACTATGGAGTCAATTGGACATATAATCCAACTACTAACACCTACGATAGAAGTCATACAAGTACAGGTGCTTTCACAGACACAACAAACAGTTTAACTGTATCTCCAAAAGTAGTTATTGTTCAATTTCAAGAAGAGTCTGTTGCTGATGATGGGTATGATGCAGGTCAGCACTTACTCTATGACAACAAAGGGGTGGGAACTGGACTATTGTTTCAAGACGGAATCGCAACTGCTATAAAATGGAACAAAAAAACAAGACTAGATCGCTCAATCTTTACTGACGCTAAAACAGGTAAAGAGGTTGAGTTAAACCGTGGGCAAATTTGGATTCAGACTGTGCCTACATTTTCTGAGCAGGACGTAACTTACAATTAAGTTGCAGATACTTGAATATTTAATCCCTTAATAATTTAGGGTAAAATAGTTGTACAATTTCGCCTATCTACACTAAAGATGCTTAAATATCTCATTGTTTCCAAAGTTAGAGTAAAAATACTTGAACTACTACTTACCAATCCAAACGAAGTTTTTCATGTTCGCGAAATCACCAGACGAACCAGTGAAGAAATCAATGCGGTCAGAAGAGAATTATCCCACCTTGAAGAGTCTGGCTTCTTAACTTCAGAAAGACGGGCAAATCGTCTAGTCTATTTTTTTAGGTCAGATAATATTTTATATCAGGACTTGCTTTCTATGGTGTACAAAACATCCGGTTTGGGCGGGAAAATTGTTAAAAACAAATCCAAACTCGGTAAAATAAAATTCGCAACCCTTTCTTTGTCATTTGCAAAAGGCAAACCATACAATCCAGACAAAATTGATTTACTTGTTATAGGAGATGTTGCTTTAGCAGATTTAGCTAAGATTGTTCGTGACGAAGAAATTAGAATTGATAGAGAAATTAATTTTACGCCTATGACTGAGGAAGAATTTATTTTCAGAAAAAACAGAACCGACCCATTCATTGAAGAAGTGCTGAGATCTCCGAGAATTATGTTGATCGGGGACGAAGAAGACCTTTTGCGAGCTAAGGCAGCTGTTGTATCCTAGAGATATATGTTGTTTCGCAAAGGCTCAAAACCAAGAAGAGTTCTGTTTTTACCGCTTAAGTTCGTTCTTAGGCATACTGGTGTTTTATTCTTACTCGGATTCTTTGTTTTAGTAGTTGCAATTGATATTCCACGTACACCGGTAAAGTTTAATATTTTTAACAAAAATATTGATGTTTTTGTCGTTCATCCTACAATCAATTTAAATAAGTTAGGAATCAATTTTGAACGCGACCTTGAACCTAAACTCGGTCTAGACTTGCAGGGTGGAGCAGATATCACACTAAGACTCAAAATGGATAATATTCCATCTACCGATAGAGACGCAGCCTTGCAATCAGCCAGAGATATAATCGAAAGGCGAGTAAATGGGTTAGGCGTGTCTGAGCCGGTTATTCAAACCTCCAAGGTTGGTGAAGATTATCGGATTAATGTTCAGTTAGCTGGTGTTAGCGATGTCAATCAAGCTTTAAGTCTGATTGGTACAACCGCCCAGCTAAAATATAAAGAGTTAACAGAGAAAGCACGAGATGCTAGCGCGTCCGCATCACTTACCAAAGAAGAGGAAATATACAAAGATACAGAACTAACAGGGAACGATCTTAAGAGGGCAACTGCGACTCCCGCGTCTGGAACTTCTAATAGTATTTCATCGTCAGGTAGCTATGTAATCACGCTCGAGTTTACTAGTGAGGGTGGAAAAAAGTTTGAGGATATTACCTCTCGCAATATTGGTCAGCCAATTGCCGTATTTCTAGATGAACAATTAATTACACAGCCGACTGTTCAGCAAAAAATTTCAGGTGGAACAGCACAAATTAGTGGAGATTTTGACGCACAAGGTGCAAAGAATTTAGCCAATCTATTAAATGGTGGAGCATTACCAGCACCAATTGAAGTAATCAAACAAACAAATGTTGGGCCAAGTCTAGGTAGTGAATCTCTGCAGAAAAGTCTAATTGCAACCATAGTTGGATTAATTTCTGTCATTATTTTCATGATCATCTACTACAGATGGTTGGGGGTAGTAGCGTCAGTAGCTCTGATTTTTTACACTCTGCTAACTTTCGCAATCTTTAAGTTTGTTCCTGTTACCTTAACGCTCGCAGGTATTGCAGGTTTTGTTTTATCAATTGGCATGGCCGTTGATGCTAATATTTTAATCTTTGAACGAATTAAAGAAGAGAAAAAAAGAGGCAGAGATACAAGAGTTGCGGTCAATCTTGGGTTCGATAGGGCTTGGAGTTCGATTCGTGACTCGAATGTTTCGTCGTTAATTACAGCCGCCATCCTGTTTTATTTTGGATCTTCAATTGTTAAAGGTTTTGCGATTACACTTGCCATTGGTGTACTAATATCAATGTTTTCAGCTATAACTTTTAGTCGAAGACTACTTAAGATTTTTTATAAATAAATATGGAAAATTCTGCCGAAAATCACGCACCCAAAAACACTAAATCCGAAATTGCTCCAGATTTTTTTGAGAAACTGTTTAATGTTTTAGAATCCAGTCAACAGAAAGCGCTTAGTGCTTTAAGTGAAAAACACCAAGCCGTACTTAGTTGGGCTGCAAGTGTTGGTATACCTGTAGAGAATTTATTTCCAAAACTAGTTCACTTTGTGACCGTTCCGGTTTTATCAGCGGCGATGCTGACATCTTCGATGTTGCCGGCAGTCCCATCTGCTGCTAGTGCGATTCAAAATTATCCATCGACTCAAGTTGCACAAGCTCAAGCCAAAGAAACACTAGTAGTTAGTAATGCTCAATTATTGGCCAGTATTCAACAATCATTACAAGCAGGTCCTAACGTTTCAAACGAACAAGCACAAGAACTTTCTGGTTTTGTATCACAAATCACAGGCACTAAAGCAACCCCAGAGCTTGAAGGATTTAGATTAAATAAGAGTTTTGGAAAAATTGGTGGGGAACAGCACATGCCAAGATATCCAGGTGATACAGTTTCTGATCAACTTCAAAATCCAGAAGATTTTGCAAAGTACGCCAAATCAGGAATGACGCCAGGTCGTAGCGCGTGGGGATATTTTGCGCCGACCAAACAAGCCTTGACGCCTGATTTAACTGAAAAAGAAAAATATTACTTTGCTGTCCAAACATTTCTATCACCCAATTGGAAAGGCAATGTTAAAGAAGCCTATAAATGGTTTAAACATCGCAAGGTCGTCGCACTTAACCCTGTAAACGGTAAGGCAGTGGTTGGTGTCATTGGTGATGCGGGACCCGCTGAATGGGTTGGTAAAGCCTACGGAGGTTCTCCGGAAATTATGCAATATATGAGAGCCTGGGATAAGCCAGCAAAGGGAGAAATTTTGTTATTTTTTGTCGACGATCCAGAGAATAAAATTCCTCTTGGACCTGTTAATATAAATTATTAAAAACAAAGCTATGTTAGTAAGCGTAAAGAAAAAATCATTATTAAAAAAATTAAACCTCGATAGTCTAAGCGAAAGTCAGTCAAACAAGGTTTGGCCACTTATTGCCAATCTCTACCAAACCAAACTACTCGATAACTTGCTTCAATTACTCCCAGAGGAGGATAAAAAGAAACTTTTACTTTTAATTTCCGAAGATGATGATAAAAAAACAAAAAACTTTCTCAACTCAAGAATTGCCAAATTTGAAATTAAGTTAGAGGAGATTACGATCAAGATAGAAGATGAAATATTAGAAGATGTATTATCAGCAAAATAATTTATGAACCGTTTTGATAGAGTCAGAAATATATTTTTTATAATTTCAATCGTAATTTTTATCGCCTCGATTATATCGATTGTAGTTTTCAGGCTTAAACTCGGTATTGATTTCACTGGGGGAACTAAATACGAACTTGAGTTTGAAAATCTACCTGACAGAAAACTTGTTGAAGATGCATCTTCTAAGACACAAAACGAATTAGTAAGCATTCAACAAAGTGGAGAAAAATCATACCAAATTCGTTTTAAACCAACCACAGCTGAAAACCTCAAAAATCTTAACAAAGAACTTGAGTCATTCAACCCCAAAGAACTCAATCTAGAAATCATTGGACCAAGTGTATCGGAAGAAATAACCAAACAAGCATTTGTTTCTATGGGTTTAGCACTTTTAGCAATTATTATTTATATTACCTGGGCTTTTAGAAAAGTACCTAAACCTACTACCCCATTAGCTTTCGGACTTTCTGCTGTTTTAGCATTATTTCATGATGTGGTAATTACAATTGGTATCTATGCGGTATTAGGCAAATATTTCGGCGCAGAAGTAGATACATTATTTATCACAGCTATTCTTACGATTTTTGGGTTTTCCGTTCACGACACTATTGTTACTTTTGACAGGGCTAGGGAAAATTTAATCCGTCACCCAGAGAAAAACTTTATTAAAAATTTAGACAACTCCGTTTTGCAGACAATAGTACGATCACTTAATACATCACTCACGGTTATTTTCGTGTTAGTGGCATTGACAATATTTGGCGGTGAATCGATTAGGTGGTTTGTTGTTACTCTATTAATTGGTGTAATTTGCGGTACTTACTCTTCAATTTTTGTTGCAACCCCAATATTAATTTTGTTTCAAAAAATTAGACGATCTTAGTTCGTTAAGATAACTAAGTAACACATCTCTTTCGTTTTTTAGTTCATCTGAGTCTACTTTTTCAAAAACTGATTCAAGTACTTTTCTGATATTTGGTCCAGGTTTAATATCAAAAATTTTCATAACATCAACACCATTTATCTTAAGATCTTTGATTTCAAAATTTGTTTTATTTACTTCGACCAGCCTTTCGCGGAACTTCCTCAGACGCCAGCTTTCTCTAGTTGAGCCACTACCTAATCGATCGCCAGTTCTTACATCAATAATATCTTGAATATTTTCCTCACCAATATTTCTAATAAATCGACGAATCGCTTTATCGGTTTGGAATTCGTTGACCGAAAATAAATGCCATCTAACTAATTTGTATATTCTAGTGGTATCAATTTTTGACATATTCCATCTAGCACAAATTTGTTTAGCTATTTGCCCCCCAACAATATCGTGATTATAAAAAGTTCTTACTCCTTCTTCGGTGATATCTGCAACTAATGGTTTACCAATATCGTGAATTAGTGCTGCAAATTTAACAACACAGTCGTTAGATGGGCACATTATCATAGACATTACATTATGTTTCCATACATCATAATTATGGTGTCTGTTTGGACTTTTTTGCTCGACACCGAAACATTTGGCAAGTTCGGGAAGAATTATTTCAATAACTTTTGAGTCCCACAAAAGCATAAAATGTTCATAAGAATCACAACTCAATGCTATTTTTAAAAATTCATCTCTAATTCTTTCGTTTGCGATTTTTAACAAAATAAACCTTTGTTCGGTAAGTGCATGAAAAGTTTCCTCTTCAATTTTGAAGTTTAACTGAATCGCAAATCTTATTGCCCTAATTACTCTTAGTCCGTCTTCTATAAACCTGTCGTTAGCATTTCCTACAGAACGGATTATTTTATGATCCAAATCGTCCTTGCCATTAAACGGATCGACTAGTTCAAACTTGTCATTTTTTCTTAGAATTGCCATCGCATTAACCGTAAAATCTCTTCTCGATAAGTCATCGGCTAACGACTTGCCCCACACAACTTTATCTGGTCGTCTGCTGTCAGAAAATCCCAACTCACTTCGGTAAGTTGTAATTTCATAGAAATTATCATTAGTCTTGACTCTTACTGTGCCAAACGTATTGTCATAAAATCCTTCAAACATTTCTAATATTTGTTCAGGTGTGGCATTGGTCGCAAAGTCCCAGTCTTTGACCTTGTGATCGATTATTAAGTTTCTCACCGCTCCTCCAACAATCGCAATTTCAAATTTGTTTTTTTCAAAAACATCTAAGATTGAAATCACGTCATTTGGAATATCATTAAAATTCATATTTGTATCAAAAAGAGTATATTGTTAATTCTGTCTATTTTAGCTTAAATAATCAAACACTTTTTAATATGTCTCAAGATACAATTTGGAAAATACAAACAAAAAAGTCATCGCTTAATCTTACCTTACCAGACTTGTTTGATATTTTGCTTCAAAACAGAAACATAATTACAACCGAAGATATAGAGGATTTTCTTTCACCAAGTTTAAATGGAATCACTGAAATGGTTTTTGAGGATATGAAAAAATCTATTTCAAGAATCGAAAAAGCCATAAAAAATAAAGAAAAAATCTCAGTTTATTCAGATTATGATGCTGACGGTATTTCAGCTGCAGCGATTCTTTGGGAAACGCTTAAAAGTCTGGGTGCAGATGTAATGCCATATATACCTGACAGAATTAAGGAAGGTTATGGATTTTCAAAAGTAGGAATAAAGTCTGTTTCAGACACTGGAGTCAGTTTAATTATTTCCGTTGATCATGGAGTAACCGCAGTTGAAGAAATAGAATATGCCAAATCTCTTGGGATTGACGTTATTTTGACCGACCATCATATTATTCCAGACAAATCACCAAGTCCTTATTCACTTATTCACACAACATTAATTTGTGGGGCTGCTGTTTCTTGGAAGTTATCTTATGAGTTGCACAAGCATTTTAAACTACCATTGGAAAATATTTACGAAAAACTTTCAATTGCCTCGATTGCTACCATTGCTGATCAGATGCCACTCACCTCTCATAATCGGGCGATTGTTAAGCATGGGCTTGAATATCTTCGAACAACAAAAAGGCCAGGCCTCGTCGAATTATATAGTGTGGCTTCAATTCAAAAGTCCAAAATGGACGAGTATCATCTGGGTCATATTATTGCTCCAAGAATTAACGCAATGGGGAGGCTTGATAATGCGATACAGTCACTAAGACTCTACTGTACTAATAGTCCTCAAAAAGCCAAGGAGCTATCAAAAATTTTAGAGGAAACAAACATTAAAAGACAAAATCTTACAATGACTGGAGTTGCCGACGCATTCAAACTAGTTGATGAAAATAAAAAAATTATTATTCTAGATTCTCCAGATTGGCATGAAGGAATAATTGGTTTAATTGCAGGAAGGATAAATGATAAATTTAATAAGCCAACAATTATAATTTCCAGAGGTAAACTTTTTTCCAAAGGTTCTGCTAGATCCGTTGCCGGTGTCGATATCACAGAGTTGCTCCGCACGTCGTCACAGGATTTACTCGAAGATGTTGGGGGCCATACAATGGCTGCGGGATTTACTGTCAAGACTGAAAATATCGCCAAACTTAAAAAATCAATTTATGAATATTTTGAAAAAAAATATGAAAATCAAAAATTTTATAAAGAGATTGTTGTTGAAGCAGAGCTTTCACCTCATCACGTCAATTTGGATTTATATAATCAGATTCAAAAACTCCGCCCATTTGGAAACAGTAACTTAGAGCCAGTTTTTTTGTTAAAAAATCAATTGGTTAAGCGAATTTCAAAAGTTGGATCAGACCAGTCGCATATTAAAATTGATTTAGAAAACATTTCATGTATCGGGTTTCGCCTAGCAGAAAAAAGTTCGTCAATTAGATATGGTGACTATATTGATATAATATTCAGTCTAAACCTCAACGAGTTTAATGGCAGAAGTAGTTTGCAGCTGGTATTAATCGATTTAGCTAAAACAGGTGATAAAAACATACAACGAGCTTGAACAAAAATTTAAAAAAGTCGCACCAGACGTCGACACGGGATTTATTAAGAAAGCTTACGAATACGCGAATTTAGCGCACGATACTCAGAAGCGCGCATCCGGCGATCCGTATATCGTCCATCCGCTTAATGTTGCCTCAATTTTAATTGATTTTAATATGTATGACACTGCTGCGATTGCCGCAGCCCTTCTGCACGACACACTCGAAGATACAGCTGTTACATCCAAAGATTTGGAAAAAGAATTTGGCTCCAAAGTCAATGAATTAGTTGAAGGCGTAACTAATCTCAAATCAATTAGACTGACTTCGGATAAAGAAGAATTTGTCGAAAACCTTCGCAAAATGTTCCTAGCTGCTTCCAACGATATTAGAGTAGCAATTATTAGACTTGCTGACAGAACACACAATATGCAGACTTTAGAATTTTTACCAGCACACAAACAGGAGAGAATTGCCAAAGAAACGCTTGAAGTGTTTGCACCTCTTGCTGAAAGATTAGGAATTGGTGAAATGAAAGGATTATTAGAAGATCTTAGCTTTCCTTATTTATATCCAGATAAATACCAAGAAACACTTGAGGTTGCAACCAAAGGTTTTGAAAAATTAGACAAGTCTCTTTCAGAAGCAGAAAGAAAAATATCTGAGATTTTAGAAAACCACAAAATTGAATACAAAATTCAATCCAGAAAAAAACATATTTACTCTCTATATCGCAAACTCAATCGTCCAGAAATATCTGGTGATATCACCAAGATTTACGATCTGTTAGCGATGAGGATTATAGTCAAAGATGTCGAAAACTGTTACAAAGTTTTGGGACATGTGCACAAAGCGTACAGGCCGTTACCTGGATATCTTAGAGATTATATTGCCAATCCTAAAAATAATGGTTATCAATCGCTCCATACCGCAATATTTGGACCAGGAGGAAATATTATTGAAGTACAGATTCGTGACGAATTTATGCATGAAGAGGCGGAACATGGTGTTGCTTCGCATTGGCATTATTCCGAAAAAAAACATCATTCATCAAGTCAAGAAATAGATAAAGGCTTTGTTGCGGACGAAAGAAAAGTAGAAATAATGCGCAGACTTTCTTCTTGGCAAAATGATGTTAAGTCGAATGAAGAACTCTTAGAAAGTCTAAAAATTGATCTTTTCAGCGAAAGAATTTTTGTTTTTACGCCCGCGGGTGATGTGCAAGATTTACCGGTTGGATCTACACCAGTTGATTTTGCATACTCGGTACACACGACAATTGGGAACAATTGCACAGGTGCTTTGGTAAACAGCAAACAAGTGCCACTCGACCACAAATTAAAAAGCCACGACGTGGTTGAGATTATTACTAGCAAAAATGATAAACTCCCAAACAGAGACTGGCTTAATTTTGTTGTCACTTCCCACGCCAGATCTCAAATCAAAAAATTAAATAAATAATCATTTACAATTCTTGCTTGTCTAATTAGAATCACCTTATGACAATTACTGAGTCGGCAAAAAAAATTGGGGAAACAGTCACACTTTGTGGCAGGGTTAATATTATTCGGGATCACGGAAAAATAAAGTTTTTAGATCTCCTAGACAGAACTGGATACATTCAAGTTGTAGTCAAAACAGGAGAAGATCTTTCGCAACAAGACACGGTCGAGATAACAGGGGAGATAAAACTAAGACCTGAAAACCTAGTTAATCAGGATATCGAAACAGGTAAAGTAGAAATGGTGGCTGAGAGTATCAAAGTGCTAAGTAAGTCTCAAGAACTTCCTTTCGACTTGTCTGCCAAAGATTTGGATTTGGCAATCGATACACTTTTGGATCACCGGCCACTAACATTAAGAAATATTAAACAAAGAAATATTTTTAAAGTTCAGTCAATTATTGCTAATACTTTTTCTTCCACACTTAATGACATTGGTTTCACTCAGGTTTTTACACCTAAAATAGTTTCAACGGCGACAGAGGGTGGTGCTAATTTGTTCACCGTCGATTACTTTGGTAAAAAAGCTTATCTGGCGCAAAGTCCACAATTTTATAAGCAGATAATGGCAGGTGTTTTTGACAGGGTTTATGAAATCGCGCCAGTTTTTAGAGCTGAAGAGCACGATACCTCTCGTCATGTTAATGAGTACACAAGTCTTGATTTAGAAATGGGGTATATTCAATCGTTTAAAGATATTTTAGAAGTTGAAGAAATATTTTTAAATAATTTAGTTGATGCACTTTCCGCAAAAGCAAAAAACATATTTTCGGCCTTTGGTGTTGAGTTACCCAAACTACCCAAAAAAATTCCAACCATTACATTAAAAGATGCACAAATACTGATTAAAAAAGAATATGGCAGAGACAATACGAACGAACCTGATTTAGAGCCACAAGATGAAAAAGATTTGAGTGAATATTATTTAAAGAACGAGGACAGCGATTTTGTTTTTGTTACCCATTTTCCCACCTCAAAAAGACCATTTTATGCATATCCATCTAATGAGGATCCAACTGTTACCGACAGTTTTGATTTAATTTACCGAGGAATTGAAGTAACGACTGGCGGACAAAGAATACACGACTATAATCAATTAATAGAAAAAATAAAGGAAAGAAAACTTGATCCAAAAAACTTTGAATCATATCTTGATGCCTTTAAGTTTGGTATGCCTCCTCACGGTGGACTAGCAATAGGTCTTGAAAGATTAACAGCAAAGTTCTTAAACTTAGACAATGTCAAAAAAGCAACGCTCTTCCCTAGAGATCTTAAGAGACTCACTCCTTAAAAATTCTCTATTCGTCAAATTACTTACCAGCAAAACCATTGCTGTATTTTTTCTTGGATTAATTATTGTAATTTTGGCCAACTCAAAATATCCAAATTTTTATTCTGATGAGCTTTATCTAAATCTCAAGCCATTTTCGTCTCCCAAAAACTTAGATTCCAAATTTTTTTCTGAACCAAGCTCATATCCTCAGCGAATTTTAGGGGCAAGCCTACCACCGCAAACCACAGCCAGATCACTATTTGTAGTTGACCCTTTATCAAGTGTTGTTCTCTTTTCAAAAAACAAAGATAGTAAATTATTACCTGCATCCACCACCAAGCTTATGACCGCCGTTGTGGCTTTAGAGAATTGTAATCCAGACAAAGTCGTATCTGTTAAAAGATCAAAGGTTGATGGAACAGTAATTGGTTTATCTGAAGGGGAGAATATTACTATTAAAAACTTGTTATTTGCGACGCTTATCGCTTCAGCTAACGATGCCGCCTTTGCTTTGGCTGACAACTGTGCAGAAAACTACGACTCATTCATTTTTAGAATGAACCAGAAAGCAGCGGAACTAAATATGAAAGACACACAGTTTTCTAATCCAGCCGGCTTAGATTCCCCAAATCTATACTCAACCGCTGAGGATCTTGCAAAACTTGCAAAAGTGGCGTTCATAGAATCTCCTATCATTGAAGAAATATCCAATACTCGCACACTGGTTCTGACCAACACCTTGGCAAACAAAACTTACCCACTGACCAATCTTAATGAACTTTTGTTTAGCGTGCCTGGTGTTATTGCGGGCAAAACAGGAACGACTGATGGCGCAGGTCAGAATCTGATTACACTTACGAATCGAGAGAATAAAGAACTAATTATTGTTTTGCTTGGGTCACAAAACAGATTTGAGGAGAGTCAAAACATAATCGAGTGGGCATATCAAAATTTTGAGTGGATTAACTATTAGCTCTTACCTTGGGTTTTGCGTTGGTTGAGTCTTTTTATTTTGATTAACACTTTCTGGTTCATACTGATCATCTTTAATCGCTGGGCTTACGCCGACGAATCCATCAAGACTGTCAAATACAACTACTGGCTGTAAATATTCATCATCAAAATCTGACAAATAATAAGCCAAATATACTTTTCGAATAAAAACTGTGCCAGAGACTACTGGCGAGGAAATCACCTTACCACCTTCACCACTTTTAAGTTTTGCAAACGCTTCTTCACTGGTAATTAAAGGATAGTGGGAGTAGGATTCTTCATCAACTTGATTGTATTTGTAATTTACTTGAGCGACTGACTCTCTGCCAGCATTTCCAGTAACAAGAATTGAAACTAAGCCTGATATCGACGGTTCAACTACAGGAATTTCGTTAATATCTTTTCTTCTAAAACTTACTTCAACATAATTTGCCTCAGATAGGGACAAGGCTTCCTTGAGCTGTGTAACTTCTACCTTGATTGGGCGAGTTATTATCTTGCTCTCATCAAAATCTTTTTGAAACAGATTGTTCTGATTCAGCCAGCTTTTCGCAATTTTAATTGCTGCTTCATTACCAGGTGGAGGAACAGAAACATATTCTGGAGAAAAAATTCTTTCAGATTCGATGTTAAAATTTTTGCTAACAATGTTGTAGGTCAAAACCCTCCCAGTTACTTCATCTATCCATTGATAAACTACCCCCTCAACATTTTGCGGTTCTGAGACAAAGCCCATTTTTTCTGCGGTTGCCTTGGCATTTTCCAAGCCCAATATTGCAGGGCTTTGCACTACAAATTTAAAAACCTTTTCATTTGGTGGTGTTGTTCCCAAGTCTCCAGACACTGTTTCAATCTGAAAATTTAACTTAGCTGGGTCAATATTAGTTTGTGATAAAAAATTTATCGGAGTTATTTTTCCAAACTTGCTTAACTCAACAACTTCTGGCTTAGCAGGGAAGTATTTATTTTTAACTGCTATTGCTCCAATTAGTGTGACGATTATTACTCCAACAACCACCGCTCCGATTACGCCAACCACCCCAATTCTTTTTACCGTATTTGCAGTATCCGTTAAACTCGACATGATTTGAAATTAGTTGTTACTTGATAAATCTTGTACAATTCGTAAGCTTTAGATAAAGTATATAACAATTCAACTACTGTAAATTATGGAAGTCAGAGTAAGAGTCGCGCCTTCGCCAACAGGGACTCCACATATTGGTTTTAGTCGAACTGCAGTTTTTAACTGGTTATTTGCTAGAGCCAATAACGGTAAATATATTCTTCGCATTGAGGATACTGATCAGGCACGGCTTGTACCAGGATCTGAAGAAAAAATAGTGGAAGGCCTAAAATGGTTAGAAATTGAACCAGATGAAGGTCCATTGGTTGGTGGTGAATATGGTCCATATATTCAATCTCAAAGACTGGATATTTATCACAAATACGCTGATCAGTTGCTCAACTCTGGGGATGCTTACAAAGAGGATGGAGCTATTCGCTTTAAGACCAAAACAGAAGGTGTAACCTCTTGGGATGATTTAGTTCATGGCAAAATCGAGTTTGCTAATGAGAGTTTTGGAGATTTTGTAATTATCAAATCCGACGGTTATCCCACATATCACTTTGCACATGTAGTTGATGACCACCTAATGAAAATCAGTCATGTTTTTCGTGGTGATGAGTGGATATCCTCAACACCCAAACATATTCAAATGTTTAATTCCCTAGGTTGGGGAAATGAAATACCTTTTTATGTCCACCTCCCATTAATAGTTGGTCCTGACAAAGCAAAACTTAGTAAACGTCACGGTGCTGAATCAGCAATGATTTATCGGGATAATGGATACCTACCAGAGGCAATTTTTAACTTTTTAGCACTTCTTGGTTGGTCTCCAAAAACTGATCAAGAAATATTTACCAGAGAAGAATTAGTTTCAAAGTTCGACTTAAAAGGAATTAATCCAACTATGCCAACTTTTAATATTGATAAGCTTAACTGGTATAACGGCCAATATATAAGAGCACTGAGCGATAAAGATTTAGCGGAAAAAATAATATCGGGTGGTTTTATTGATCCAAAAATTAACACAAAAGAAATCACAAAAGTCATTCCTCTAGTTAAAGAGCGCTTAGTAACCTTAGCTGACTTTGCTAAATACTCCGGGTTTTTCTTTGGAGATTTTTCGCCAAACATCAAAGATTTAGTTGGTAAAAATGATACTAGTTTAGTCAAAAACATTATTATTGACTCACTTAAGCTAATCTCTGAACTAAATAATTTTTCTCACGAAGAACTTGAAAACAGATTTAGAGAATATGTTACAAAAACTGAACAAAAACCAGGCGTTGTATTTATGATTTTAAGAGTTGCAGTCACTGGCAGTACAGCAACTCCTCCACTGTTTGAAACAATGGAAATATTAGGCAAAGAAGTTTGTACTAGTCGCATAAAAATTAGTTTAGAGAATATTTAATGAAACCTGGATTATTTATATTAATTCTTTTTTTAGCTGTTTCAGCTTTACTTCTCGCAGTTGTTAGGATTAATAATATTTCAATATCCCCGTCCGTTAATGTTTCCCTCTCACCAACTCCTACTCCCAAACAAAATATTTTCGGTAACGAAATTACCTACATTACCAAAGATAAATCTGTAATTTCGGCGACTGTATATTCCCCAGTCAATACAATACCTCCCTACAAATCATTAATTCTTGTTCATCAATCCGATTCTGATAGATCAGACTGGTCAGCATTTATTCCCACATTATTGGATAACGGTTATAGAGTTTTAGTTTTTGATTTAAGAGGTATGGGTAGGTCTAAGTCGTCCGTTGAACAAGAACCTGCCGGTATTTATCTTGATTCCTTAGTCGGAGATCTTGAGGCCTCAGTTGAATATATTAGAAACTTACCTGACACCGACAAGGAGCATATTGGTGTAATTGGCGCCAGTCTTGGCGCAAATATTGCTTATGTTTATTCAGGGTCAAACCAAAATACTATTTCTGCTACTGTTACTATTTCTGCTTCAAAAACCAACGGCCCACTGCAAGGAAAAAATATAAATAACTTTCGTCCTTCAAATATATTTTTCCTAACCGACCAAAAAGATCTTACATCATCTCAAGAATTTTTTGGTAAGTCTTCGAACCCAAAATCAATTAAAATTTATCCTGAATCTACTGCTCACGGTGTAGAACTTTTGAAAAATCCACAAACAGTTACTGATATTTTGAGTTGGCTAAAAACATCCCTCTAAAATTATTTAATTACACTTTCGATTATTTTCCGCACCTCTTTAGAATTGGTTGACATCATAAGTGCCATTCTTTTGTCACTGGCATTATTAAATCCTTTACAGTACCACGCCAAATGTTTTCTCACTGATAAAAAATTTAATTCAGGAGTTAATTTTTCAAATGCTTCACAGTGTTCAATTGCAATTTTAAGTTTTTCATTCAAAATGATTTCTTTATTAGAAAAAATTTCAGGTTTACCAAACGCTGCTCGACCAATTAGTGCACCATCTGTTTTGTAATGCGATATTTTTTCAAGCGCATCATCCATTGATTTAATATCACCATTTCCAAGTAATGTGGTTGTAGTATCCTTTGTCAGCCTAGCTGCTATTGATATTTCCTCCCAGTTGGCTTCTCCACTATATAGTTGTTTAAGTGTTCGACCGTGTAATGTAATATTGGCAGGCTTTGTGGTAAGCAATGTTTCAATCCAAGATTCTGTAACTATTTCATCGTAACCTATTCTTGTTTTGACAGAGACTGGCAGTAAAATATTATTTGTTAAAATATTATTTTTTTCTTTATAGTTTTTTATCCAATTAGTTATTGTCTTCGGAAGCCCAGTTTTTTCAATTTTTATTCCGCTTGCCCAGTCTTCAGACCCCTTCTGAGTTGCAATGATAATTTCGCGTGCTAGCTCCGGAGTTTTGATAAGTCCTGCACCACCCCCTTTTTTTGCTACATGGGGATCGGGGCAACCCATATTAATATCAATTCCATCGAATCCAAGTTCCGCTAAAACAAAAGCACTTTTATAAAAATCATTTGGCGTAGAACCAAAAATCTGCCCAACAATTGGAGTAGGACTTTTATGATACACAAAGGCACTTAATAATTTGTCAGCTCCGGCAGCAATACCTTCGACAGATGTAAATTCTGTGAACAAAACATCAGGCTGACTGTATTTGTCAGTTATATATCTAAAAGCCGCATCAGTTACGCCGTCCATTGGCGACAGGCCGATAATCGGTTTATTTAATTTGTCCCAAAATCCTCGATTCATTTTTAAACTAATATATTTAATGAGTTTTGTTCTCAGATTGTATGCGATTTACTCTCATTAATCAAAAATTATAGGATATATCATATTTACTAAACAAAGATGTAAGAAAATCGTATACTTTAGTATTGATAAGTAATTTTTTTAATAACAAAATTAGCTGCCCAAATGGAAAACATTTTTTCACAACTTGCTGTCGCATTAAGCCTTTCTTCGTTAATTGGGTTTGTTACACTCAAATTCAAACTTCCTCTCGTTGTCGCTTATTTACTAGCTGGCGTTGTTATATCAGTACTTAGCCTTATTGACCCAGGACATTCTCCAGTCTTCGAAGCCCTACCAGAAATTGGTATTGCCTTTGTGCTTTTTTTGATTGGCATGGAGCTCGATTTAAGAGAAATCAAATCTCTAGGTATGCCAATTATATTTTCCGCCCTTGGACAAATATTTGTCAGCACTTTGGCGGGTTTTGTAATCGCTACTACTTTAGGATTTGGTCCAGGGGTTAGCTTGTATCTTGGACTAGGACTAGCTTTTTCATCAACCGTAGTTGTCGTCAAAATGTTATTAGAAAAAAGAGAGCTCGCATCTCTTCACGGCAAACTCTCAATCGGAATTCTCCTTATTGAGGATCTTGTGGCCATAGTTGTTTTAATGTTTATTTCGGTTAGCGAGTCTGCTTTAGGGTTAGGACTCCAGCAAAGCTTGTCAATCATTACACTAATACTTAAGGCAATAGGATTATTTATTCTCACTTTCTTACTTTCGAGATTCGTCTTAGAAAGAGTATTCGACGCAGTCGCCAAATCAGTCGAACTGTTATTTCTTACAGCCATCACTTGGTGTTTTGTATTTACAACTCTCGCGGTTGTATCAGGCTTTTCGGTAGTAATAGGTGCGTTTTTGGCAGGAGTTGCGCTGGCTTCTTCACCTTATCACCTACAAATTCAAGGCAAAATTAAACCATTAAGAGATTTTTTCCTTACATTATTTTTTGTTTATCTTGGACTTCAGGCCAATATTTTGGACGTTTTAGGTTACTGGCCAATAATTTTGGCCTTTACAGTTTTTGCAATTGTGATTAAGCCTCTTTTATATATGTTTCTTTTGGGTGCTTTTGGTTTTCGTAAGCACACTATTTTTCAAACAGGACTTAATCTCTCCCAAGTCTCTGAGTTTTCACTAGTTGTTCTTCTTGTCGGCGTCCAAGCGGGGCTCGCATCTCAAGAATCGTTATCAGTAATGGCAGCTGTTGCGATTGGTTCAATTATTCTCTCTTCAATTTTTATTTCAAACTCCAAGAGTATTTATAATATTCTCAAAGAATTTATTGTTATTTTTGAACACCACTCCAAAATTCATCTTTTTGAAACTCGCCAAATTGAAGATCTTGATGATCACGTGGTTGTAATCGGTGCCCACCAGGTAGGGGGGCCAGTTGTGAACTACTTACACAGAGAAAAGATTCCGGTCATTGTTTTAGATTTTAATCCGCACATCGTACAAGAATACCGCAACAAGGGAGTCAACATTATTTATGGCGACGCCGGAGATCCAGAAATACTAGAAGGTCTTCAACTAGGTAAATCCAAACTAATTATTTCGACTGCCAACGATTTAACCGATAATGAGATGATTATTCTGGAGGCCAAAAAAAGAAGGTCTCAAGCGACAATCGTAGTTCGAGCCGGCGACAAAGAGCATGCCGCAATTCTGACTGAGCTGGGAGCAGATTATGTAATTTTGCCCGAACAAGTGTCCGGAGACTTTTTGCTATCTCACCTTAAGTTACATTGGCCTAAGGTTAGGTTCCCAAAAAATGGGTAAGAACTAAATTCAGTCTTTTCAAATATAATATTCATATGGTCAAAAAAATAATTATTGTACTAAGTATTATTTTACTGCTGGTAACCGGTTTAATATTTTTTCTTACCAAACAGGGGGTATTATTCAAATCCAACCAAGAACCAAGCGAAACAATAGACGCATCACAACTAACTCCAACCCCAACACTAACAGTAGTTGATCTTGATGATCAAAATGTATTTTCGAGCAAGGATAGCAAGCTACAAATGATTTATCCTGCCGCTTGGCAAACAGAAGATATTACAACACCAAACGATACAGATACTATTCAAGCGGTTAATCTAACCTCTTCAGATGGTGATATCCGAGTCAATATTACAATTAGCCAACAGTACGATACTGTACTGGATCAGGTTACAAATTGTGATAATAATCCAAATATTGTTTGTGAATCAATAATTAACAACACACGCCCCGCTATTATTGCAAAATCCCAAAACAGTAATCCTCAAGTAATTAGTATCTATTCAATTTTCGCTAGAAAAATATTTAAAATCGATTTCACAATTAACCAAAACAATAATCAAACACAGAATATTGAGACCGTTAACAAAATAATTTCTGCAATCAAATTCTTTTAGTTGTTATCAACACTTTCTTTTGCTTGCGACTTAATTTTTTTATTCCCAACTCTCGTCTTAAAGAATCACCCAAACTTAAACACTCCTCTTTATATACAAGCTCAACAGGCCTTCTGATTTTTGTGTAGTGCGCGCCATTTTTGGAGTGATTATGATTGTTTAACCTTTTTTCCAAATCATTTGTCCTACCTGTGTAGTATGTTCCGTCGGCGCACTTAACTATATAAACGTAATACATCTAGAGTATCAACCTCAACTCAGACTACTTCTTTTTATTACCTGTTTTGACAGGTCGAATAAATTTAAGATATCCAAGCACCAGAGACACGATTAACCCAACCGAGACGACCAGGAACAAAAACTTTAGATTTTCTGCACTAAATCCGCGAATAGTACCATAAAGCAATGTCAGTACTCCTCCAAGCAATATTCCATCAGCAATGAGTAATATTTTTTTAAACAGAGTTAAACTTGTAGTCACAAGAATCACCGCCGCAATGACAGCAATCATCGAAACATTTCGATTGTAATCTTGAGATTGAGTTCGATATATTTTTTCAGCCATGTCGAATTCCTCTGCTGATTTTTTATAATCAGCACACTGGTCAGCATCTTTAAGCTCAATTGAACAATATTTCAACATCGCAGGCATTTCGGGATACTTGGGTCCAGAATAAAAAGCAGAAACTCCTACTCCTACAAATACTGCTAAAAATACGCCGATAAAAAGTGTGTAAATTATTCGTAAAATCATAAGTTCAGTTAACTGAACTAATTATACATCTAGATTTTAATGGGCATCTAAAGTAAGCTAAATTCGTTATTGCTAGTTGTGTTGTTATAATCACCAAAATGTCACCAGAACAAGGAAAATCTCCATTTGTTTCAGAATGGATCAGAGAACCGCGAACCGCCGAGGAGTTCACCAGTAACTTTGAGCGTTCTCGTAATATTTACATTCGTCCACTCACGCACGCTTATCGTCATTTAGTCGCCTCAGAGAATCTACTAGGCACAGATCTTCTTTGTCTCGGTATTGGTACAGGCAAAGTTGAAGAAATGATGAGGTTAGACCCTGCTCGGATTACTGGAATAGACTTCAATCAATCACTATTAGACAAAGCCAAAACAAGGCTTCCCAAGGCAAGATTTATTCAAGGTAGAATGGAAGACGTTATTGGCTCAGTCGATTACACATCAACGACTCTTACCCAAGAAGCACTCGACTGTATTCCCCCTAGAGACCTGCCTAAAGTAGTCAGTCAAATCAAAACCAAAACCGACAAGCTAGTGGCAGTGCAAACATATAGTCCTGATCCTGAGTTTTATGGCTCGTCATGGCAAGGAGCTGGTCACGCAATCGGGGGAACAGGTATCGAAGATATAACTAGCTCTCAACAACAATCGCTTGAAGCGAGATTGAACACTTTAGGTGTTCAATCATCACTTGATGAGCCTCAACAAATGTTAATTGAAATTCAAAAATCTGTCGAAAAACTTATTGGAGCAAGATTTAACACTAATATTGTTGAAGCACTTGAACAAATTGCTTACCCATTCGACAAAACCAAACTTCCAGCAACAGCTGGCCTCAGGAGCTTACCGGCCCAAGCATCACTTCTCCTTAATCATGTTGAACTACAAGTAGAGAAACAAAAAAACATATTTAAAGAATATTTAGCCAATCGTCCACGTGAGGCAGGTATTTACATTGGCATGGACACAACTCATAGATTTTTACAAATAATGCTTGGTACTTTTCGTATCGATCTTTTTCAGCAGTTGCTTGCCGATGCTTGTGTCGAAGCTGGTTTTGGAAATATTCAAAGGAAAACAATTGTCGCTACAGAAAAAAGAGTCGTAACTCCACAAGAATTAATGGCACAAATTAACCGTTCACTAGATGTTATTAAGCACAAACCAGTTGCCAGGAGAATAAGAGTAGGTGACAAGGGGAGTCGAGCGTTCGTTGGTTCTCCAGTTATTCTTATGGAGCCGAACATTAATCCGTACTCAATAGCCAGAGTCCCTTACTTGGTTGCTGCCTAGCTAGAAAATATTCTGACCTAAATCTTAAAAAAATCTAAGAGGTTATATGCTACAAATGCCGGCCATACAATTGCCTTAAGTACTCCAATTATTCCCTCGGTCAAAGTGTTAGCTTGTTGAATGAAATAGACCAAAGCGCCGATTAATCCGAAAGCATATACCGCATTTCCTCCTCCACCAGTGTGTTTGTTAATAACTTGAACTGATTTCTTCATACCTCAAGTTTAAGTATTGCCAATAACTGTGTCAATTTTACTATCGGTTACTAACATTATTCCAAGGGGTCATAAGCTGGAAATAGTTACCATCAGGATCGGCAAAAGTTGCAATCCAAGCACCACCCATTTCGTATGGCTCTTTAATAACAATTGCTCCTGTATTTTTTATTCTTTCAAATTCTTCTTTAACTTCTTTTGTTTCGAAATTAAAAATAACTCTTTGAGGTTCATGTACTTTGCCTTTGACCTCGGAGTGTTCGCCTATTGAGAAAAAAGCATTTCCAATTTGCCATCCGTACCAACCAGTTTCTTCCATGTCTGGAGCCTTATCAAAAACTTTTTTATAAAACTCACCCATTTCTTTAGGTTGTTCCGACCCAATCATTACTGAATTAAAATTTAACATATATTTATTATACTCAAATCAAATTGTTTATCTTGCTGCGGGACAGGGACGTATGATTTTGTTCAAATCATAGATTTTTGAAACTAACTATTGAAATAGTTTTTTCAATAGTTCAACTCAAAAAGAGCGAACCTGACGGTTCTTATCCTGTCGTGATAATTCTCTACCCAGACGCTTGTTGCGTCAAGCAGATAATTGCTGCGGGACAGGGATTCGAACCCCAATACCACCCTCCAGAGGGGCGTGTCCTACCATTAGACGATCCCGCAAAAATTTAAATAAAATCTGTCTAGTGGGAAGGTTCTGACTTTAGTCAGGTTCTTACCATTAGACGATCCCGCATTTTAATGTGGGTCGGATGATGGCAAGGTTCAAATTGTATTTGGTTCTTACCATTAGACGATCCCGCAAAATACCGAGCTGTAACTCAGGCTCGGCAATTATACCCGAAACCAATATTCTTTTAAATCAAAGCCACTTGAGGCTAGAATGACTTGACAAAAGGCCTGCACAGAGCGGTTGAGAGAGCATTAAAATTGCAAAAATGCGATACCAAACCGCGTCGTGAGGACATAAGTCAAATTTGACTTATGTCCTATAGTATTGTATAATGGGGGTTAGATCATTAAAAAAGGAAGGTCCACAGACTTGCTCGAAACCCTCAGTCATCCGTCGCGTCAGCTCAAGCTCTTCTACCTCGCCATGACCGCGTTCTTCGCGTTCTGGGCAGGCACGATCGCCGGGCAGGCGCCGGACAACAACACGGCCGCGGGTATCGCCTCGCTTTGGCTCGGGTACGTCCTCGTCCCAATCATGGCAGTCGCGTTCGCGTCCGAATCGCGCCGACCCGTCCTGACCCAAGTCATCCTCTGCTTCTTCGGAAGCATGTTGATCATGGGCGGCTACGTCGTCGGCTACGACTCGGTCAACAGCTCGCCTCCGATGCAGTGGTACGAACCCATCATCTTCATCGTGTTCTCCGCCATCATGGTGTTCCCGATGCTCATCATCACCGCCGTGTATGTCGGCCTCAGCAAGCTCGCCGGCCGCCTCGGCCTCATCCCCACCTTCCTCAGAGCCTAGGCAGTCAAGTACTGCCAAAAGCTCAAGATCAAGTAGGTTGGGAGCTAAACAAGCTCCCGCCTTCCGCTTTTTGCCCCCGTCCACGGAAATGGACGGGGGCTTTTTCTTGCTAAAATAGATTTATGCCAGCAGAAAAAATTTCAATCCAAGAAGCCAAAAAAGATAAATTGTTCTATGTCGTTGCTAATGTTGTTGTTTATAGAGAATCAGACAAAAGATGTTTAGTACTAAAACGCGACGCCAGAGAAAAAGTTCATCCAAATAAATATGCAGTTTGTGGTGGCAAATTAGAGTGGAAAGATTTAGATATCAATAACCCTACTCGAGTTAATGGTGATGTTTTGGATTATGAAGATGCGATTCAATCATTACTGAATAGAGAGGTTTTTGAAGAGGCGGGAGTGAAAATTAAAAATGGACTTAAATATATTAATAATGTAGCTTTTATCAGGCCTGACGGAATACCAGTAATTCTACTTAAGTTTGCAGCTGTCTACGACAGCGGGGAAGTGGTGTTAGAAAAAGGTGGATTTACCGATTACAAATGGGTTAACAGTCAGGAAGTTAACAATCTAACTTGCATTAAAGGTATTCCAGAAGAAGTCGCTCAAACAATTGCAATTTTTACATAAAAAAGCCCAAGAGTTTTTGATTCTCTTGGGCTATAAGTAAGCTACCTCCATTCTTCCTTAGGATGTTGGTGAGGGAATTAGTCGCCTAGTCGACTTGACCAACTCCTTGATTGCGGCGCCGAACCTCTTTGTTTTTCCGCCAGTAAAGTCCATGAGCATCATGAATATGGATACTGCACCCATAAAACAGATGACCATAAGACTTACCGACCCGCTTCCGAAAATGGTCAACACCTCTTTGGCAAAAACCATAGAGATGAAGATCATGGTCCCCATCGCGAAACTGAGGATCAATCTTTCGATTATCGGATCGGTCGGATGGACATGAACGAAAGCTAACGAGACACTATCCAGTGTTTCGGTAGGTCTTATCCTGTGGCGGAACTCGACCGTGTTCAGTAGAACTGAAGCCACCACCATTAGTATGAACACGATTAAGTAGATACTTGGATCAAGCTCGGTCCCACGAATATAAATCGTGGTCACAATTACAAGTCCAAGAATCAGATTTTTTACCTCCAACGCTTCTAGGAGGGCTTGTTTTGTTGGGTGGGTCAGTACTTTCGTGTTTGACATCATAAATACAGTCAGAATAACGACCAACAAGTAGTCTTCTCCTGTCCGACTTTGGATGCCATTCTTCGAGAGTACAAAGATGAGCGAGTGAACGATAGGGTAGAACATAAGAATTCTACCCATCATTTTTGGTCCCATGCCAGTTCTCATATACCAAGCAAGAGCCACAGACACTGCAACAATTGCTGGTATTATTACTGACCCGATTGTGATCAGAATTGCCACGAACACGAGGGTTCGCAAAACCCACAACAACTGTTGTCGCCTCCAAGTTTAATGTGCTTAAGCACGAATTTTATAATATTTTGTCAATAAAATAAACTATAGGTTGAATAACGTTTTGGTAAGATATATTCATGCAAAATATTACTCGCTGCAATTGGTGTCTTAGTTCAGAATTAATGACCAAGTATCACGATACCGAATGGGGAACTCCTCTCCACGACGACGCCAAACTCTTTGAGTTTTTGGTGCTTGAGGGCGCTCAAGCAGGGCTTAGTTGGAACACAATTCTTAATAGGCGAGAAGGGTACAGGAAAGCATTCGAAAACTACAATGTTTCAAAAATTGCCAAGTATACAGACAAAGATTTTGAAAGATTAGTTGGAGACGCAGGAATCATTAGAAACAGACTAAAAATAAAATCTACCATTAATAACGCGAGTAGATTCCTAGAAGTTCAGCATGAGTTTGGTAGTTTTGATAGATACATCTGGGCATTTACTAGTTATGAGCCAGTAAATAATAAGTTCAAAAAAGACTCTGATATTCCCCCATCGTCTCCCCTATCTGACCAAATTTCAAAAGACCTGAAAAGTAGGGGATTTAGTTTTGTCGGTACGACTATTATCTACGCACACATGCAAGCAACAGGTATGGTTAATAATCATCTGGTCTCCTGTTTTCGTTACAATGAGTTAGTAAAGTAAAAATGATAAAAGGCAACACTTCAATAAAAATCGGATATTTTCTAATGGCTGTCGGAGTTGTCGTATCTTTAATCGGAGGAATTGGCGCCATTTCAGAAGGCAAAGATGGAATAGAAATAGTTAAAGGTTTTCTTGAAGGCGCTATTGCCCTATCAGTTGGCTCGCTTAACTACTCGGTTGGGATTCGCAATAGCAGAAACGGCAAGTATTCAGCAATTCTTAAGTATTGATTCTTAATATCGTTGTAAGCCATCATATTTTTGATGGTTAATCATTTTTAATAACAATCAAAATATGTGTAGTAAGCGCAGTACGCTTAATTTTGGATTTACAACCATAGAAATTATCGTATTCATCGGAATTTTAGGTGTACTAATTTCTTTAGTGATAATTGCCATCAATCCTGTTATTCAGCTACGTAGAACAAGAGATCTACAGAGAGCATCTGATCTCAAAGCTGTTCAGACAGCAATTGAGGCATATCGTGTGGCAAATAATATTTATCCACTATCAAATGATAACTATGAAATATCTGCTGCTCCTTGGGGAAGCAATTGGAGTACATATATGCAGCTTCCGTCTGATCCACTCAAAAATCAAAAATATGCATACGTCTCCCAATTCGGAACCGAATATCAACTATATGCCAAGTTTGAGAATCTAGTCCCTAACGAGTTTTCGTGCAATGGCAAATGTGGACCACTAGGTGTTTATAATGCTGGACTGGCGAGTGCAAATAGTTCCTTGGCGTCAATTTATCTTATACCAACCCCAACGCCAAGCCCAACCCCCACACCGTCTCCTACCGAATTAATTCAAGGGAAGGTTTCATATTTTGGATCATCGACAACATACCCAAAAATAATTCAAGTTGATTTTGATCCTCTTGATGCAGGGGTTGGTCAGACGCAATTAGTAACAGCCAAAGTTTGGTCCGAACACCCAATCGGTCAAGTATCAGCTTATATTGAGTTAGATAACTCGACTACAGAAACTTTTAACCTTACTCAAACATCTTCTACAATAAGCAATCAAATATATAGGGAAACATGGGCAGTTAGTATTCCACACACTGATACTCACGATACAACTTATACTGTGCACCTATCCGCAATGGATTCAGAAGAGCAAGAAATTACATCAGAAATTATTATTCGATAACTTATATGAAAAATTTCAAACTCAATTTACTCAAAAACAATATGAAACTATTGACTCTAATTTTTTGCAATCAATACTCACGAACATCGTCTAAAGTATTATTGACTTTTGTGTTGTTAATTATCGGCACAATCACAGTTGGAAAACTCAAATCGGTTTATGCAGCTTATACGATTAATTCCGCAACTCCAATCTGCGTTGGAAACATATCATCGCTTTCAGTCAACTATACAGTCGAAGGTCCAAATGGTTCAGCTGGAAGCACAGATAATCCCTATAACAAATATTCGAGTATGTACGACTTCAGTCAATTTTTATCTGGTACATATTCCAACACTTGGAACAAAGGAGGGTCAGGTTTTACAGCAGGCGTAAGCTACACAATCCTTCTTCAGGATCGCAATTTAGGGTGGCCAGCGATGAATAAAGCATCATCCACATTCACCGCCCTTAACTGTCAAACACCTCCAACTATTACCTCACCAACCAAAACATCAATCACAACCACTGGTGCAACACTTGGTGGAAATGTTACTTCAGCCGGAAATGGAACATGGTCAGGTAGAGGTGTATGTGTTGGTCTTTCAGCTAATCCAACTACAGGATGTACAAGTACTAGTGGAACAACAGGGATATTTACGATTGCAGTCAGCGGATTGAACAGTAACACGCTTTATCACTATCGTGCCTATGCAACCAGTTCTGCGGGTACGGTTTATACCACAGACGACACTTTTACTACACTTAACCCCAACACGGCTCCAACAGTTTCTATAGGTCCGTCAGTAACTTATCAAAACAGCAGATTTAGAACAGGCGCAAATACAACCTGGTCTTTTTCATTGCGCGCCAATGATGCAGAACAAACAGGCGCTAACGCACTATCTTGGCAGCTACGTACCGCTCCCGGTGGAGGAGGCACGCTTATCACTAACGGCACAACGACCAGTGGTCAAACAAACAATTTTGGCACTTTTGCTTATACACAGACAGGTATAGTTGAAGGGGCTAATGTTGTTTATTTACGTGTTTCTGATGGTGTCGTTTGGTCAAGTGACTGGTTCACTTGGTTATATAGAGATACGGTTAATCCAACTAGTACCACCTCAATTTCCCACACCCCTACCGCAGTCTCAACTGATAACACTTACACTGTTACATTCACTCCAAATGATGCTGCCAGCACAAATGCTAGTGAATTACTTGGTTATGTTTACACTGGTCCAAACGGTACTGGCACCTACCTCACTGGGACCTCAGCTACTAGTGCCCAGTCTGTAACTACAGGCTCCATTGTTGATGCGGCATTAACAACTGGATCCAACACTAGATATTTAAGAGTATGTGATGGTGCTAATAATTGTGCCGATACAAGCTTTACGGTTACTAAAAATAGTCCGCCTTCTATTTCGTCTTCAACCAAAAATGCTATTACCACGATTAACGCAAACCTTGGGGCAAATGTAACTTCTGATAACGGTAATACTATTACTGGTCGAGGTGTATGCGTTGGTTTAAGTGCCAATCCGAGTATTGGCGGTAATTGTCTAGGCACTTCGGGTACAACAGGTGTTTTTAGTGTAATTATCCCGAATCTCAGCCCAGAAACTTTATATCATTTCCGAGTTTATGCCACTAACTCTGCAGGCACTGCTTACACCACAGACGACACATTTACTACAGTAACCCCCGCGTCAGGTTGTACATTTCCAGTTTCAGGAGATGTCACTATCGGCTCATCTTGTAACATTCCTACTAATGGACTAACGGTTTCAACAACACAGGTTAAGCTCGTTGGGTCAGATACTGGTAGTATTCAAATGGATGCTGACATGACTGTTAACCCAGGCAGTGTTCTAGTTTGGGGTCCAACTAAGCAAATAGTTCGAGCGCCCGGAATCACACTTTTTAACGCGACAGGTACTCAAATTACTCAAAAATACATCTGCTTATACGACCCAGATTCTGATGGAGTACCAAATGATTACATGGTAACGACGCAAGGAGGAACGGCGGTGCTTCAGGATAGCTCAAGTTGTAGTTCTAACTATATTCGCCCCAATGCGCTTAATTCTGCGTTCCTCAATTTCAATGGCGCCCTCAAAGACCTCGCACCAGAGGATGGCTTGTGTTTCGATTCAGCAACTTGTATTTAAAATTAAGTATCGAAGAAATAAATAATCTTGACTTTTATCACAAATTTGTTACAATCCCACTACAATAATGAAAAACAAACTTCGGTTGTGTTTGTTAAATAATAAAAAAGCAGCGAGTTCCCGAGCAATTGCTCGGGTTTTTTTTGATCAAAATTACCCAGAAAGAATTAAAAATTTTAAAGAGTACGAGCCGTTTAGTTTGTTGGAACTGAAGATAATTGTTAAAGACAGCTATGCAAATTTCTCAACCAGCGCAAGCTCAAACTCTTCAAATTGTTCAGCTTGTTCCCATAGTGGTTGTCATGGAAACTGTAGATAAAATCAATATTTGAAAGGAGGTGAAAGAAAAAAGTGAACAATACTAACATTAACGCCAAGGAATACGACGAAGTTATTTCAGAGGTTGAATTATCAAAGGAAGAAATAGCAAATGCTACCAGTAGTGCTTCTGCGCAGGGCTCATGTGGACACACAGGCTCAAATTCCGGTAGATAATAGTGATCTTAATTTAGGTTAAGAAAGCTAGTGTGAGCTCACACAAATAAAAAGAAAAGCATTTATGTCAAACAAAAAATCGATAGAAAGCAATCTAGAATTGCTATATCAGAAATGTGTGTCTGCCCACAAAAAAACAAATTTTATATCGACGGTACATCGAAGTTATTTTTATAACGATGAACCTAAATTGTATACGTTCATATTGAACAGTAAAAACTCGTCAAAAAAATTCAGTACCAATGCAAGCGGATCTGCGTGGGATGAGAGACTTGCTTTTATAAAAGGTTACATCGAAATGGTAGAAAGATATGCTTTGATTCCATCAAAAAAAGATTTAAAAGATTTAATATTTGCTTCCCAAAAAAATCTATCCCCCTCAATCGAGTTAATAAAATTTCTAAAATTCTCACCTGAACAATTATCCAACCCAATCTTTCGAAAAAAGATTGCACAGCCTCAAGATTCGCTTTACTGGACCAAAGCGACAGATTTGACTACAAACAAAACGATATATATTCCTGCTCAAACAGTATATTGTCCATTTGGAAAAAAAGAAAAAATTATCCGCACACCAATATCAACCGGCGCATCCGCAGGTCTTGATAGAAACTCAACGATTATTCGAGCAATATTTGAAGTCTTAGAAAGAGACACATTTATATCCTCTTATCTTGCTAAATTGCCAGGTACAATTCTTAAGCTAACAAATCCATCGGGTATTATTGCTGATATTTTGGATGAATTCAATTTTTACAATCTCAAACCAATAATAATTAAATTAGACAATGACTATGATATTCCAGTAATTTTGACAATTCTCCTTGATCAGACAAAAAATAAACCTGTTGTCACTTTTGGTCTGAAATGCCACACAGATTTAAATCGTGCTGTTCAAGGCAGTCTTGAGGAATCATTTCATACTCGGGGTTGGATGCGTGACGAGCTAGCAAAATCTGATGAAAAATATATCCAATCATTGCTAAAAAACATTAATCAGACATACGAGCTGAAAGACCGAGGACTAATTTGGAGTCAACCGTTCGTTCTTAAACACATTAATTTTTGGTTAAAAAATAAAAAAACAATCAGACTTTCGCTTAAGTCAAGTTATCCAAAAACCACATTAAAGAAACTAACTTCTCAGCTTAAAAAAATCGGGTTTGATGTTTATTTAAAAGAATTTGATGACCCAGAAATTAAAAAATTAGGATTTTTTGCTTGTAAAATCATTATTCCCCAGGCCCAGCCATTATATTTAGAAGAGGAATATAAATATCTTGAAGTCAGCCGCATTGAAAAAATCGCCAAACGACAAATCAAAAACCTAGATCCATTTCTACAACCATTCCTATGAAAGATTATATAAACAAATTTTTTATCGAAACTGGAACACAGTCGGACACTGCTCCAGAACCAATTCCGTACGATAAGTGGCCGATTGCCTGGAAAACAATTCATTACAAAAACTATCCAAGGTTTCCCAATCTTAAACTCCCAGCACTCAAGCCCTCATCAGAACTAGAAAAAGTTATTGCCAGTAGAAGAAGCCAAAGGAATATCAATCGTCTCATATCAGCTATTAGGCTTAAAAAAATTATTTATTTTGCAAATTTTGCTGCAACTGTCGACGGTCGCAGCTATCGTGCGTATCCATCTGGTGGTGCAAGGTATCCATTAGAAATTTATATTTTTATAAACAATGTTAAAGGTTTAAAAAAAGGCTTGTATCATTACTCGATTGAAAACAACACGCTAGAAATACTCCAACTAAAAGATTTTAAATCAGATTTAAAACAGTCGCTCGTAGATAGCTGGGTCGCAAACTCTTCAGTTTTTTTGGTTATCACCGCTGTTCCAGGAAGAAGTGCAATTAAATACGGAGACAAATCATTAAGATATATTTTTATAGAAGCGGGCCATTTGGCTCAAAATATATTATTAATCGCGGAAAAATATAAAGTTCGAACTTGTCCAATTGGCGGTTTTTATGAAGACAAGCTCAACAAACTGCTTCGAATTGACAGAACAAACGAAAAAGCTATATATTCAATTGCTATAGGTTAATATGGGAAATGAAAAATTAAGAGTTAATCCGGAGGTAAGGATGGAAGAAAAAATAACAGAAAATGCAAGACTTGTTGTGACCGGTCTCAACTTAGGAATTGGAGCGAAAGAGCTGGTTGTTGATGGTAACTTTACTATTGGACCTTCAGAGCGACTTGCACTAATTGGTCGCAACGGAAGCGGTAAAACATCTATTTTAGATTTGATATCGACTGTTGCAGATGGTAATCCGCCACCTGAACATTTAGATGTTAAAGGGGACATTGTTTTATCACAAGCCTCTGTTGGATATTTAAATCAGGATATTCAGGTTACATTTGACGGTAGTGTTAAACAATATTTGGATAGTTGTGCCGATCAAGTGGCCAAAGTAATCGAGACTTATGACCAGCTGACCGCACGGATGGCTGCTGGCAAAACCGATGATCAGCTGATGGACGACTATGGCAAAGCGCTCGAGGATATGACCAAATATGATGCGTGGGATTTTGCTCGCAAAAGAGAAATAATTTTAAAAGGTTTAGGTCTGACCCCCGATTATCTTGATAGAGATATGACAGAAATCAGTGGTGGGGAAGCGACCAAGGTTTCCCTTGCTGGAATACTCGTTTCATCACCTAATCTAATTCTATTAGACGAGCCAACAAACAACCTTGATCCGCAAAGCGTGAAGTTTCTAGAAGATTGGGTTAAACAAACAAACACCTCTCTATTACTTGTCTCTCACGATCGTGAGTTTCTGGATGAAACTGTAACTCAAATAATCGAAATCGACGAAGCAACAAAAAAACTAATCAAATTCGGTGGAAATTACACCTTTTATCGACAAAAAAAACAGGAGATGTTTGAAGCTCAAATGAGGCTTTATGACGAACAAATGAAAAAACGTAAACAATTGGAAGATTCTGTAAAACAACTAAAACAAGAGGCACAAAGATTTGAAGGCATTTCAAACGATTCGTTCTACCGATCAAAAGGCGGTGCTTTAGCCAAAAGAGCAAAATCACAACTGGTGCGAATTGAAAGAGAGTTATCTGATATACCCGAGCCAGTACTTCCTAAAAAACCATCCTTCGAGGTGAAGGAGCCTCAAATTAAATCAGGTGTGCTGCTAAATGCGAAAGATATTTCTTTTGGGTATCCCCATAATGGTTCAGACATATTTACTAACGTAGATTTGGTTGTCCATGGTGGAGAACGAATCGGTATTGTTGGAGCCAATGGTGCCGGTAAAAGTACCCTACTTAAGGTAATTACCGGCTCCTTGCTTCCGACCAAAGGCAAGGTAGATATTCCACCCGGACTAAAAATTGGTTATTTATCTCAAACTGCTGATAAACCAAAAATGGATCAAAATATTATTGATTATATTCGTCGCAAGGCGGTTGTATCCGTAGAGGACGCATACAAAGCATTGTCGCGAATGCTGCTTGATGATTCTGCACATAAGAAAGTGGGAGATTTTAGTTTTGGCGAGCTTCGCCGGATAGAACTTGTCGCGCTCTTTGTTTCCAATCCAGATCTGCTAGTGCTAGACGAACCAACTAACCATCTTGATATCTATACGATTGAAACACTAGAAGACGCACTTAAAAGATATTCTGGTGCAGTTATGACAATCACGCACGATGAGATGTTTTTAAAAGATCTGGGAGTAGATTATATAATTGTGGTGGGTAAGGATGGTCAAATACAAAGGCGAAAAATAGACTCAGGTCAAGATGTGGAAGATTTTTTTACTCTTGAGTAATTTATTTAAATGTCACAAACAATTTCAGAAAAGTTAAAAACTTTTCGTAGTTTGTATAGACTAAAAATGCATTTATTCCCAATAAGGATGGGAACATTATTACCTTTTCAAAAAACCCTCCCGTTTTTGGCCGAATCGTTTTAATGGGTGGAATACCGAATTTAACTGGTATTGGGAATAATAACGGCACTCCGTCTCTAGTCAGCATATCCATAAACAAATGTGTCACAAAACCAATCATAAAAGCCCACCAAACTACATTCATGTCGACCAGAAGTACAGTGTGAAGTATTTCCAAAAACCATTTCAGCAAATATCCTGTAGCTACTAGACCGACAATCGAATGGGTAAATAACCTGTGTCCGCCAAGCAGTGGGGAAATAAGTTTGCCCAAAAAACTTCCACCCCTTAATCTGCGCCAAAGAGTTCCTGTTGATTGATCAATGTCTGGAAAAAGTCCGCCGATAAAGTTCGCAGCAAGTACAGTTATTAATGTAGCCAGCGACATATTAACTAAAGGAAAAATTACAAAATAAATACTAAGTCCTGTAAACGCCGCCAAGTCATGGGTTCGTCCTGTCATAATTAATTTTGCTTATATAATTTATTGTATGACAAGTCACATTGAAAACGCGCGAATCTTGACCAATATTCTTGAAAACCAATACAGTATTTTTGGTGTTAAGTTTGGTGTCGACTTCTTAATCGGACTTATTCCATGGGCAGGGGACGCGGTCGCTTTTTGCTTGTCTCTTTATCTGCTCTACATTGCTCTACACGAGCGACTTCCCTATCACAGAATTCTACTTATCATCTTTAATATTATCTCTGACTTTTTAATCGGCCTTGTTCCAATCGTAGGCGATATTAGTGACCTTTTTTATAGATCCAATTCCAAAAATCTAGCCATAATTGAAACGCATATAGAAATAAGAAATCGACAAGCTCACAAATAAATCTCCGCCTTTATTTTTATTGATAACTTCATATATAGTAGATATTTATGAGTGATAAACCTTTACCGGTCGAGCCCGACTTTAATAACCCCCCTGTAGAAGAAATCGTTACAAACGAGATTGCTAGCCCACAGCCTTCCGCTCAGGTAGTTAGTCCTGCAATTCCAGCCGGTGACGTCCAAACCTTAATGGCTGTAGAGTCAATGTTGAAAAATGTTATTTCTAGAATGGAGATGCTCAAAAACGAGCTAAAAGAAGAAGCAGATATGCTAAAAAGCGCTTTTGAGTCTGATCCTATCTACAGAGAATTTGACGACAACGCCAAAGCGGCTGCAAAAGACAAACTTGCCGCCAAAAAAGAAATTCTCAAAAAACCTGATGTTGCCGATCTTAGTCTTAAAGTTCAAAGTAAAAGGTCAGAGATAAAAGAGCTTAAGGAAAAAATGTCCGATTATTTAACCCAATTTCAGCAGTTGTCTGGTCTTAATGAAATTGAAGGTGAAGATGGTGAAGTTCGCACAATTGTTTACACCGCAAGACTAATCAAGCAAAATAGCAAGTTCGGCAATTAAATAATGGCTCAACTATCTTCACTTAAGTGCGTGCCTTGTGAAGGAGGGATGTATCCTCTTACATCCCATGAATTTGAGCAATATCTTAAAAAAGTAAAAACTTGGCAAGTAATAGATAACAAAAAAATCTCAAAAAATTTTAAATTCAAAGACTTTTCAAAAGCTTTGGTTTTTGTCAACAAAATAGCAGAAATTGCAGAAAAAGAAGGTCATCACCCGGACATTTTTATTCACAACTATAATCAAGTAAAAGTAACTCTTTCAACTCACGCGATTGGCGGACTCTCAACAAATGATTTTGTTATAGCTTTCAAGATTGACGCTTTAGTTTAAAAAAATCGTTCACAGTTATACCCAGAACCACTCCCATTACTAAAAAAGACAAAGGATTAAACTCCCAAGCGTTATCTATTTTGCCATGCAGAATTGAAGAGACGCCTCGTGTCATACCGCTAGAATAAGGTACCCATCCAAACACTGATTCATAAACAGACTTAATAGGTAAATAATGCAGTTTCTCCGTGGGCACTATAAATAGAGTGAAAATTACTACACCAAAAGCAACAAGCCTCCCACGAGATGTGGAAAGGCTTGTTGTTTCTTTGGCAAATTGCCAATGAGAATTTTTAGGCTTTTGGGTTAAGTTTTTTACCCTCGGCATCTGGTAGGTTGCCTGTTACGATTAGAATTACATCAATTATCGTCCATACCCCGCAACCGCCAAGCGTAATGAGTTTAAGGATTCCAAGTCCGATATATCCTAGATAAAAACGGTCTACACCTAAACCACCAACAAGTACTGATAATAAAACGGCGACCAAAAAATTCTTGTCGCTATATGCTTCAGCTTTAGCCGAAGGCTTACTGACTGCTTGCTTTGCCATAAATATTAATTAAAACTTATAATTATTTAGATTATACCTAAAAACAAAATAAGATTATATCCATTTGTACTAGAATAGTTTTATGACCTCAACTTCCAGAAAGATTATTGCCAGTCATCATCCCAAGAAACACTACAATAGTTTTCGTTACGCTTTTTCAGGAATTAGATACGCTTTTTTGCAGGAACGTAATTTTCGTCTCCATCTACTTATTTCGGCTTCGGTAATTATTCTTGGATTTTTTTATAACCTCAATTATATCGAGTGGGCGATTGTTTCTTTTTCGATTGGGCTAGTTCTTGTTTGTGAAATGATAAATACTTTGTTAGAGGATTTAATGGATTTTATTTACCCCGCTTACTCAGACGAAGTAAAAATCATAAAAGATATTTCTGCTGGTTTCGTTCTTATCTCAGCAATTATTGCAACGAGTGCAGGCCTATTAATCTTTATACCTAAAATTTTCCCATAGACATAAAATAAATGCGAAAAGCTAAAAATACGTCACAAAATTCAATCTCAAAAAGGTTAGAAAAAAGTGATGTTTTTCATTATTTCTATTCATCGATTGGTCTGATAATTGCAGTTGGGCTTATTTTTATTTTTCGCAAAATTGCCGGCAATCTAACTGAGCCTAGACTTGTTTATTTCGATGAAGGAATCTACCAATTACTTAGATATGTTGCTTCTCCCACCACAGACTTTATTTCTGAAATAGCTTCATTTTTAGGTTCAACAATATTTATTATTCCTCTACTTATTGTGGCGGTACTTTTCTTAGTCAAAAACCATTTTCGCAGAGGAGCTTTTATTTTGGCTTTTAGTACGATATCAACAGTACTTATCAATAGTGCATTAAAGTTGGTATTCGTTCGAGATAGGCCAGAGATAACGGATTATCATCTACTTTGGCAAGATTATTCTTTTCCATCAGGCCATACTATGAGTGCGACTGTTTTTTATTGTGTATTAGGATATCTAGTTGTAAGTTTTGAGAAAAATCCAACACTCAAGATTGTCTATTCTTTTTTCTTTTTTCTTGTGACTATATCGGTTGCCATGTCTAGAGTGGCACTTGGTTTACACTATTTTTCTGACGTTGTAGCTGCAATGGCTATTGGCGGTTTTTGGGCAATTTGGAATATTTATATAATCAAAATAATTTATCGAACAAAATGAATATTTTTAAATTATTTTTTAATACCGAAAAAAAAATTTTCAAACCAGATTTTATTTACACACGCCTTAACGACAAAATTACTAAAGTTAATTTAATAAACAATACAATCTCTGGTCCTTATTTAATCAGTGATTTTTCAACTCACTCTGAGAGTTCCAAGCAAGAAGTCGCAAACAAAAACTTAATCAATTTTTGGGATAGGTTATTTGGCACCAAAAAATATCAGGAATTTTCAAAAAGTGTAAAAGGATTTTATAACGAAGATAAAGTATGGAAATATTTATCCAAAAAATATCTTACAATTTTTTCTCGCGAGCTGGATCATCAAGGTGTGGATATTTTACTGTCCAAAGATGGCAAGAATTTTTTTGGATTTCAAATCAAATCCTCAGACTATTATGCAGACCATTTTAGACAAACTGACAAATACAAAAACGTTCACGGTTTAATTATTATTGGGCGCGAATTCGACGGAAATAACATACTAAATCAAGTAAAAAAAATAGTCGACATTTACAATTTCTATTGATTTTTTCTTTCAATAGTTTTACTATTGTATTGTTACAAAAGATTAATGGTTGCTATTACAGACAAAAAAAGACTATTACTATCTACGGTTTTTATTCTCGCTATATTTCTTGTTAGCTGCAAAAAACCAGCTGGCTCAACAAATTCTTCTGACACTAATTCCTTAGCATCAAAAGCTGGGGGGCTTGCTGCGGCATTAATTTCTGGTGACAGTTTCAGGTGTAAATATACTAATAAGACCGATAACTCAACAGGGGAATATCTCGTAAAAAACAAAAGCTTTAGAGTTGACGGTCAAGAGGTTAATGGTCAGCAGTCTTCGGTAATAGTCAATGAAAAAGGAATGTATATGTGGACTCCAGGTGAGAAAAAAGGTTTCTTTTATCCAGCTTCCAAAACGACAGATACCAATGACACCACGAACGCTAACAGTGATTTTGATGAATTTCTTAATCCAGAAAAACTTGACGCTAAAGAAAAAATAGATTGTCAGAATGCAATTTTAAGTGACTCTGATTTTACTCCACCAACCGAGGTCGAATTTCAAGACTTTTCACAAATGATGAATTCTTTCACGAACCCCAGTGGTACTGGTGGTTCACTACCGAATGTTGATCTGGATAGTATTCCACAATTTGACCAAGAATAATTACAGTTGATCGATTTTTGGATTGTATCCATACATATTAGTTTTTGAATACTTCCCTAAGCGATTTGACAGTCAGAATATTTTTTTTCTATATTTAATTTAGTCAGTATTAATATTTATAACCAACTGATAAAAAAATAATTATGGATAAAAGACTTTTTGTAGGTAATCTACCTTTCTCAATGACTAGTGACACCTTAAAGGCGATATTTAGCCCCTTCGGAGGAATAGTCTCAGCTGAAGTTGTAATCAACAAACTGACAAACAGATCAAAAGGATTTGGTTTTGTGGAATATTCTACCAATCCTGAAGCACAAACAGCTATTGACGCCTTAAACGACACTGAACAAGAAGGCCGTAAGATAATTGTTGCGTTTGCCAAACCCAGACCAGATCAAGCAGCTCCCGAACAGCCAACATCCGTACAAACTTTTGCAGCTGCAGACGAACTTCCAGTTGTTGAAAATACTACTGAGACTCTAGCATCCGAAGAAGCACCAGTTGAATTAAATGTTAGTGAAATAGAGCCAGCTGCAGAAACTACACCAGTACCTACACCCGAATCTGAACAAGCTTCAGTAGAAATAGGCGAGACTGATTCAGTAACCCCAGAAGCAATTCCAGAAACTCCTGAATCAACAACTGATAAAGCAGCTTAAACTTCAAACTAGATTTGACTACCCTGCATAAACACATAAAAAGCAAACATCATGGAATGTTGTTTGCTGGCGTTGTATTGGTTGTAATATCAATTGTGTTAATCACTAGCACTCTTAAAGGTCGAGTTACAACTGAAGCAGAAATTTCCAAACCAGATAACAACCAAAACTCAAACAAAGCTCCAACAGTCTCCCCTTTCAAATCTCAAAATCAAACTCCTCTATTGCAGACAAAAAACTACAATGATTATGGTCTTTCGTTCTCCATCCCCTCTAGTTGGTTTGAGAGCGAAAATATCGTCACTCCGAACTTATTTTTGACATTCAAAAAAGATGAAGATGCTGAAGTTGTGGTAACTACGTCAAAAACCTTTACAGGTCACGGCGTCGATGGTGAGTTAGTTTCGAAAGAAAAAATCACTGTTTCCAACCTTGAAGGGGACATTCAAATTTGGGAGGACCAAGGAAAAATTCGCAGTGTGATAGTAAATAATTTAGAACAAGATGGTTTATTTTATACTTTTGAGATATTCATATATCAAAACTTTGAAACTAACGAAACAGAATTTAGAGATTTTCTAAAATCAGCAAAGTTTCGTTAAATTTATTTTTACCTTCGGAAAATTTTAACCCCCATCAGTGTAAGCAAGAACCAGACAACAATCGAAATCAGCCAAAAAAACAGTAAGAAAACCAAATTATAATTTGTAAAAGACAATACAGCTGGGGTCAATATTCCCATAACCAAAAGATACAGAATAAAGGAATAGAGCTGGTCGTACTGTTTGATATAGAACCATGCTTTCTCGTAGAATAATGCCCAAAACCCTTTAATCATATTATTTTATCTATACTAATCTTATGACATTTATCGAAAACTACCAAAACTTCTTAGGTATTTTTGAATCACATCTTAAAAAATATCTTGATTCCTTGCCCAAAGATTTGGAGAATAAGGATGCTAGCACTCAAAAACTTATTGACATATCAACTCTCGCTGTTCAAGGTGGAGGCAAAAGATTAAGACCTTATTTAGTAAGTCTAGGTTATCAAATAGCTAAAAACGAATCATTCGATTCTAAACCTGTTCTAGATGCAGCTCTAGTTGCGGAAATTTTTCACACTTTTGCTCTTGTACACGACGATATTATTGACCAATCATCAACTCGCAGGAATCAAAAGACTTCTCATGTTTTATTTAACGAGGTTCATAAGTCAAATCGTTTAAAAGGCAGTTCTGAACATTTTGGAACTTCAATGGCAATCCTTACTGGAGACTTGTTGATTGCGTACGTGACCAAAATTATTTCTGATATAGAAACTGATCATCAAACAAAACAGAATTTAAATACCGCTTTTGTCGATATGTTTATCAATTTAATACTTGGTCAATATCAAGATGTTTATCAGTCATTTGACCCCACTAGACCCAGCGAAGAAATGATTATGTCGACTCTGCGGTGGAAGTCAGGGGAGTATACGGTTGAATTTCCGCTAAAGTTTGGAGGGATATTGGGTAATGCTTCTGAAGAACTTTTAGGTTTTTTTGCCAAATTCGCTACCCCAATTGGAATTGCATTTCAATTAAGGGATGATATTTTTGGAATTTTTTCCGAAAGTACGACAATCGGCAAATCTAATCTGTCTGATATCAGAGAGGGAAAAAATACATTACTAATTAGATACGCAATGGAATTGGCTAATCCTGATCAAATATCCAAGTTAAACTCAATTCTTGGTAAACAAAGTGCAGATGAAAACGAGCTAAAAATCGTTCAAGATATTCTTACCTCTTCTGGCGCAAAAGCAAAAATCGAAGCAAAAATTTTAAGACTTTCAGACGAATCAAAGAATTATATATTGGAAGCAAATATTGACCAAGAACACAAAAATATTTTATCTGAATTTTGTGATTTTATAATAAGTCGCGACAAATAAAATACAGTATAATACCGTAACAATAACTTACGTATAATGAAAATTATTGAGAATAAAAAAAGAAGATTTCAAAAAACAGACATTTATTGCGCCTTTTTACTTCTTGTTGGTGGAGTGATGAATGCGTTCCCAGGTTTATTTACCCCAGTTGCACAAAGTATTGCTATTGGATCATTGAATTTACAGATGGTTTTAGGAGTAATATCGGTAATTCTTGCTTTATATCTTCTGCTCGAGAAGAGTAGGTAATTTTTATATGAAATCCGTTTCCAAAGTTGATGTCGAAAAAGTCTTAACCGAAGTAATTGACCCTGAGCTTGGCGTTAATATGGTTGATCTGGGATTACTTTATGAAATTAATATTTCTCCAGAAAACCACGTCGATATTGTCATGACCTTAACCACCCCTGGGTGCCCCTTGGGGGGATTTTTTCGCAAAGACATAAGAGATAGGCTGGCTGATCTTGATGGTGTTAAAAGTAGTGATGTTAGAATTGTTTTTGATCCACCTTGGGATTTTAGTAGGGTTACGGATTTAGCTAAGGCTCAATTAGGATTCGTCTCCTAGTCAAGTAGTTTGTTCCAATACATCGCAGTTATTTTTCGGTAAGTTTTTTCTGTCTCTTTACCGTATGTCCAATGATGTATTTGTGGTGATTTTGCCTCTGGACTATTACTTATTGCAAGCTCGTCTCCAATATAGAATCCAATATGCTTATGCGCCTCTCCGTCTGGGTATATTATATTTTCCCAAACTAGAATACAGCCGTTTTTTGGCGAAGTTATTTCTGTCCAGTTGGACTTTTCAAGATCTTTAATTGTTCCATCCACTGTTGCGTGTCTATCTGTAATTAACTTAAACAAATACAAAACTCCTGACACAAACTGCGCACAACTTAAATTTCCGTCAATTAAAATATCCTTTGTCTCTCCATCAACCTCAGCCCAAAGATTTTTAAAAATCTTTGTTCCCACGGAATTTTTAATTGCTTCTATATAGTTATTAGCTAAAAGTATTTTAATGCTCATTTCTATTATTTTAACCTAAAACCAATTAATTTAGATAAAATCATCATAAAAAAATAAACAAAAATTATAAGTTAGCAGTAACGCCAAGATTGTTTTAGAGGTTTTATATCCAACTAATTAGACTATAGTTTTCATTTATTTTGTTTATAGGATTAATGTTTTCACGAGACTTTATTTTCGGGTTATTTTCGTGTATATTTAATTCAAAGCTAAAGGACTTTTTAACCCTTGACACTCGATATATCTTGTACTTAAACTGGATTTATACACAAGATATTGTATATCTTGTTAAAAGTTACTCGAGGTGTTTAAAGCAATTTAAAAAACAAAATAAGCTTTTTTAATCACCTTGTTTTCACGCTTGTTACATCATGAAATGTCCCTACTGTTATTCCAGTTCCAACAAGGTTGTCGACAAAAGAGAGTCTGATGATAAGCGGATTACCCGCAGACGCAGACAGTGTCTCAAGTGTGCAAAGAGATTCACAACTTTTGAACGTGTCGAAACCATTGATTTGTTGGTAGTCAAAAAAGACGGCCGTCGTGAACATTTTGACCGCAACAAGCTTCGCTCTGGAATCGTCAAAAGCTGTGAAAAAAGACCCGTTCCTGCCGAAGTTATCGAATCAACATTAGACAAAATCGAAACAGACCTAAGAAGATTAACAGGTAATGAGATTCACTCCAAAAAGCTTGGAGACTTAGTAATGAAACATCTTAAAAAAGTTGATGAGGTTGCCTATATTCGCTTTGCATCAGTCTACAGACAGTTTACTGATCTAAATGATTTTGAAAAAGAACTTGCTTCTTTAACCAGCAATCTTCGGGCTCGCAAAGCCTCAACAACCAAAAACTAAAAGCTGATTTTGTTTTTCCTGCCTCGGATTTGTATATTTTCGATGCAGGTAAAAGTCTATAAAAATAAAGAAAGGAAATAAAAATGGCGCTGCCAAAATCAAAATTGAAGGCAAATGAACTTCAAAAACTCGGTAAAGAAATACCTGCTCCGCCATTGGATCTTCCCGAACCTACTTTGTCAGAAAATGCTGCATATATTGCAAAGACCAGATATGCAATGCGCGACGAAGCCGGTACTCCAGTCGAAACCCCCAAAGAAATGTTTTGGAGAGTGGCTTACAATATTGCCACCGCTGACCGAAGTTATAACAACAATTCTTCAGAAAAAACCCTAAACACTGCACGTACTTTTTACTTAATGATGGCAAATCAAGAGTATATTCCCAATACTCCGACCATGGTTAATGCAGGCAAACCCAATCAACAGCTTTCAGCTTGTTTTGTTCTTCCAGTCGAGGACAGTATGCCAGCAATTCTTAAGACAATGTCTGACATGGCAATGATTCACAAGAGTGGTGGCGGAACTGGATTTTCTTTTTCCAGACTGCGTCCATACGGTGATGTCATTGGTTCATCACGTGGCACGACCGTTGGTCCGGTATCCTTTATGCAGGCATACAATGATGTAACAACCCAAATAAAACAGGGTGGAGTACGCCGTGGTGCTAACATGGGTATTCTTCACATAACTCACCCAGACATTCTCAGATTTTCCGTACACAAAGTTGACGAATTTTCGCTAACTAACTTCAATATTTCTGTGACCGTCACAGAAGATTTTATGGAAACAGTAAGATCGGATAGTCGGTTTATCGAAGGCACTGAAAGCTTCGATGTTGAAGAACTCGAGGAAATAATTTCAGAAATAAGAGCCGCTCAAGCTATTCGCGATGTCGACCTTAAACTAGTCAAAGTCGAAGAGGGTGTCAAAAAACTTTACGAACTAACCCGTGCAACCCAAGATGGCGAAGGTTACGAATTAATTAATCCTCGTACCAACCAAGTTGCCGGCAAGCTTAATGCCAAAAAAGTTTTTGATCTCATTACTCGTTTAGCTTGGCAGTACGGTGACCCAGGTATGATCTTGATTGACAGAATTAATAATTCCAAAGCCAATCCTGTGCCTAAATTCGGCATGATTGAGGCCACTAATCCTTGTGGTGAACAACCACTACATCCATATGACGCCTGTACATTAGGATCAATCAATCTAAACAAGTTCAAAAAAGGTAAAAATGTTGATTGGGACAGACTTAAAACTGCCATTCACCAAAGTATTCACTTCTTGGACAACGTTTTGGATATGAACGAATATCCTCTTCCAGAGATTCACAAAACCACACGCGCGATTCGTCGTGTCGGGCTTGGAGTTATGGGGTTTGCTGACTTACTCGCAGGCCTAGGAATTGGTTACAACACTCAAGAAGGTTTTGATAAAGCCGAGGAGATAATGAAATTCTTCCAGGAAGAAAGTGACAATGCTTCAGAAGATTTGGCCAAAATTAGAGGCAACTTTGGTGCTTATGTCGGGTCAATCTATGACGGTGTTCGTCCAATGCGCAACGGTGCCAGAACAACCATTGCTCCAACCGGAACCATTTCAATGTTGGCAGACTGTTCAAGTGGAATTGAGCCACATTTTGCTCTAACTTATGCTAAGAACACTGTTGAAGGCAAGAGGCTTTTTAACACCATTGAAGAGTTTGTTAAAGCAGCCAAAAAGGCCGAAATTTATTCCGAAGAGTTATTAGAAAAAATTCAAAACAACAAAGGTTCTGTTCAGGGCCTTAATGATGTTCCACAGGACTTGCAAAAAGCCTTCGTTGTAGCTGGTGATATTGCCCCTCTTGATCACGTTAAAATGCAGGCCGCATTCCAACGCTTTACAGATAATGCTATTAGTAAAACAATCAACTTTAACAACGATGCTACTGTTGATGATGTAAGGAATGCTTACTGGTTGGCATATGAACAAGGATGCAAGGGAATCACTATTTACCGTGACGGATCTCGCGATAAGCAGGTTCTAGAAACCAAAAAAGAAGGTTCGTACTACGACCAAATGACGGGCAAGAAAAAATCCGATAGTAATGGACATTCAGATGCTCACTTTCCGGTTTTACCAATGCGCAAACCAACTCCGATCGAAGCTTGGGGTATGCGAGTCAGGAAACCATCCGACGTTGGTAATGTTTATACTTCCGTTTTCCGTAACGCCCAAAACGAGCCGGTTGAAGTTTTCATTAATATTGGCAAATCAGGAGCTTATGTTTCTGGAGCTGCAGAAGTCACCGGCAGGTTGTCGTCACTTGCTTTAAAGTACGGTGCAACCCTCGAAGAAGTTGCTTCAGAGCTAGTCGGAATTAGTTGTGGTACACAGTACGGGATTGGTCCCAACGCCATCTATTCTGCTTTTGACGCAGTCGGTAAGTCTCTTGCCGAAATTGCTTCTGCCAAACAACTTAATCTTTTATCTCAGGATATTTTGATTACTGATGACAAGCCACAGCAGGCAGTTTCGAATGGTCACACTAACGGTCATTCTTCAAACGGGCACGCACAACACAATGAGACTCAGGCTGTTCAAGAGCCACTTATCAAAGAAGAACCACTTGCTTTAGAGATTAAATCTCCACTAGAAAGCAAGGTTATTACATTGGATATCAACAACTCCTGTCCTCAATGTGGATCACCACTAGCTTTCAAAGAAGGATGCAAGAGTTGTATTAATCCAATTTGCGGCTGGTCCAAGTGTAGTTAAGGCTTATAAAATTCTTACCAATGAAAAGCCATTATCTTATTTATTCGATTATTGGTATTAGTTTGATTGAAGTAGTTTTTGCTTCAACATGTGACAGCCCAAAACCAAAAGAGATAATCGAATATAAAAATAAAGTTTTCTCTGCTTCGTGTTATTTAGCAGAAAACAGTGAGCTTGAAATTCCAGAGATAAGGTTTGGAGGGTTTACACCACATTTTGGGTTAAGTTTTAATCCCACCATCACTGCTAGCGGAACTGCGGCAACATTAACATCTACTAATCTATATAAAACCCATAGTACTTGACTTTTAGCCTCAAATTTGGTATAATTACTCTCAAGAAAATTAACATTTCTGGAGGTTGTCTTTGTCAGTTCACACTCTTCCAACCCATCAAGTTCAGTGTCTTTCGGGACACGTCTACAACGCCGCAGTTGGGTCCGAGCTCGAGGCTGATTGCAAGAAGCGCGTAGAGGACGGCTTCATTGACGCCCTCATTCTTCCGCACAACGAGTGCGAAGAATGTCTCGAAAATTCGATTTCAAGAGCTCGCCAAACTTACGAAGCCCTCTGCGGCGAGTGGGGTTGCATGGGCGACTGCGGTGCCGAAAACCCCGATCAGTGCCGAGGCACGGAGGATATCACGAAATATCAAACACTCCTCGCAACTGCCGAAAAGCGCAATCGCCATCCAATAGCTGCCTGATAAGGGCAAGCTAAAGTCCAGAATTCGTCTTTCCCCGCCAATAAAAAAAGCGGGGTTTTTTTTAGTTTTAAGTCTCCAAAAACGCAGGCTCGAAGTTCAAACTGAGTTTTTGAGAATCAAAACCGAGGCGTAGTTTTCGTCAGAAAACTAGCACTTACAAAAATTTCGAAGGACTCGAAGTATTTTGCGATTTCAAGCGAGTAACTATAATCCCTCTATATTTGACAATCGCTACAAATATTCTTAGTTTCAGGTTTCCTGAAACGCAGGGCGTAGCTTGAAAAAGGAAACAAAATGGGGGACCCAGTTTTGTGACGTTTTCAAGCGAGTAACTATAAACCTTTACATTTGACAATAATTTCTAATAACCTATAATTATCAATCGGATTTTGTACTTTCACAAGGAGATAGTTCCTACCCATGACTGCAACCGCAATTTCAGCCTTGCGAGCAACAGCTCGCGCCATGGTCCAGGCTCCCAAGGTTATCCTTGCTGCCGATGAATCAACCGGCACAATGGGGGATCGGCTTAGTTCAGTCGGTCTTCCTAACACCGCCGAAAACCGCAACGCGTTTCGCGGGCTGCTTTTTACCGCAGCCGGCATTGAGAACTACGTCGCGGCCACCATCCTCTTTGAGGAAACGCTCGCCAATCCTGAGCTGGTTGAGATTTTGACCGGTAAGGGTATCATCCCCGTCGTCAAGATCGACCAAGGCTTGGCTGATTACGGACCCAACGGCGAGAAAATCGTCAAAGGCTTCTTCGCCGACAAGCTCGTGCCACGCCTAGAGCTTTATGCTAGGCAAGGTGCTCGGGCGACCAAGTTCCGCAGCCTCTTTTCAATCACTGGCAATGAGCTTCAGCTGCCGACGGACGAATGCATTCTGCTCAACGCCTTCGCGCAAGCAGAGTTCGCAAGGATCTGTCAAAGCGTCGGGCTCGTGCCGATGGTTGAACCAGAGGTCGATTTCAAGGGCACGCACGACATCGGAACCTGCGAAGACGCGTCGTGCGAAGTCTTGTCCGCGGTCTTTGGCCGGCTCGAACAGGCCGGCATCGACTACGAGGGAATGATTCTCAAACCTTCGATGGTGACCTCAGGCCAGTCGGCCGAAAATCGCGCGGGTTCGCCTGATGTGGCCATGCGTACAGTTCGAACGCTTCTCTCAACTGTCCCTACCGACGTCGCAGGTATAGCTTTCCTCTCTGGAGGACAGGGCGATGAAGAGGCGGATGAAAATCTCGCTGCCATCTCAAGGCACGCTCGCGAACAGATGGTCACTCAGAGGATGAGTTGTGCATCCTTCGGTCGTGGCCTACAGCGCAAGGCTTTGTCGGCTTGGGCTGGAGACGAAGCAAACATCGCAAAGGCTCAGGCAGTTTTTATCGAGAAGTGCCGGCAGACCAGCGCAGCTTCTGTCGCCTGAAATCCGACCAACTAGTATCCCGTTTAAGAGCTAATCTTAGACGGGATTTTTTTACTAGAAAATTCTATTTGCTGTCAAAAATCCAATTAATATTGTCCCCCACCATCCAATTTGTGAAACAATCGAAGCCATTCCAATTTGAACCTTAAACATTTTTGGTGCCTTCGTAAACTCTATGTCCCCTAATTTTTTTGCCCATCTCTTAATATATTCTAAATATAATCCGTTAATACCCAATAAGATTACTAAACCAATTTTTAATTGGGTTCTTGGTTTATCATAATGTGCTCCCAAAAATAATCCCGACAGGATTAAACTAAAAAAACCAATCCAAATCAATATCTGTGTTACTTTGGCTACAGACATAACTTGAGATAGTTTTTGTTTATTAATAATCCACAAAAACCCCCAGACATCTATTACTATTACCGCACCAAAACCAACGATCGTTGAAATTAAATGAATAAACAGTGGGAATTTATCTACAAACTCAATCATCAAATTTTTTCCGTTAAAACTGTAGGTACCGAAACAGTCTGTTGATTTTTATTTTTCTTTTTTGAAATTTCCACATGAACAAAAACAACAAGACGAACTAAAATTGCAATAATTCCAAAAACTAGAGCAAACCGGCCCATAAACCTTTTGATTACCAATACTCCGTCTTTTGTTTCTGCAAGATAGAAGTGTAATATCACAAATCCCAAAGCCAAATACGACATTGTTTGGAACAACTTCCATTTCTTTGGACCCATTACTTCTATTGATTTCTTGTTTGAAGTAATTGTTATCAAAAACAACAGGATTGTCGCAATTAATCCAGCCCATACAGGTGCAACCTTTGGATTACTAAAACTTAATAAACCCACAATGTCCCATTGATAATACTTGTGCAAAACCAAAACAAAATGAGTAATCGCAACGCAGAATGAAGTAATTCCCCAAAACTTTCTGTGGATTTTTAATTGATTAAATATCTTAATATATTTTGACAGCGGACCCACAAGTAATGTAACTGATAAAAGTGTTATAGACCACAAGCCAGTTGTTTTAATCATTTCACTAACAGTGATTTTGAACTTATTGTAAGTCACCAAATATAGTACAAACACTAGAACTGGTACTAATATATGAAGCATCCACTTAATACTATTTCTTCTTGTAGTTTGATTGTCTAAATTTGGATGAGGAAGATGTTCTAAATTATTTTGCACTTGATTTGGCGTTACACTTTGAGTTTGTGTCTGCTGTTGGTTATTAATATTTGTTGGCTGATCCATTACAAAAATTATATCAAATACCCGCATGTCATGAAATTTATGTATCACAACATGCGGGTAGAATTTTTACTTAAGTTCAGCTGTCCTAGACTTTGTTAGTTGGCCCAAAACACGCCGAACACTTGTAAGTATCAGATGGCAAAACAGTATCATCGTAACCGTTGGTGTAAGCAGGAAAAGTCCAACTCCAACAAGTCCAACAAAATTATTTAACCACCCAGTCAATCTACTTGACTGCTCGCTTTTCACACAGCACAATCCTAACTGCACCTCCACTACGAAGGAGAAACTCGACATTCCCCCAGCCGGCATCGAGGTATTTTTGTTTTAATCTTTCCCGGACAAGATACTTTCCTGCCTTTCGACCAAGGTCGATTCGGATTTCGCCTGCCGTAAAGTAGCGGTCGATTTGCTTATTGATGAACATTTCTAGTTCATCAGTAAGAGCTAAGAGTTCGCCAGTTAGTTCAGATTCGGGACCCAAGGCTACTTGCTCCTTTGCCTAAGCCCCCGCCACCTAACTATGACTGAATTTTCCGATTAAAAATTAAACCAATCACCACTCCAATTAGTTAATATGCGTATTAAGCCAAAAAATTTTACATCAATCTCGAATGTATTTCAAACTATAGGATTTAAAAAACAAGAAAGTAATAAGATTATTAAAATAAACAAACTTCTTGTGTGTGTATCCAAACAGATCAAGCTCTATAATTGAGTCAAATATAAAATACTTTCGACTTATACTGTTTTTTCCCTCTCAACAATACTCTAAATACCATTATTTAGTAACCTACTATGAAAACAAATTTTTTATTACCGACACTTTTAATAATCGGACTATTTTTGATTTTGACAATTTATCCAATAATTTTTGTATCACAAAACAGTTTTTTTTATAGATATCATTTTTCGCAAAATATCAACATACAAAAAACGGATCTTGAAAAATCTATACAAACTTCAAAAAAAATTACTGACTTTTTATTGCATGGCAATTCATTACCTGTAGAGATTATGTCTGAGAGGGCAGTTATACACATGTTTGATGTTCGCGATATTTATCAAAGAGCAATAGCTATTCCAATTATTGTTTGTCTAATTTCGCTAATATTTTTCTATTTAGAACGCGCCAAATTAACTAAAAAAATACTTTTATCAGGCCCGATTCTAGCTATTACATTTTATTTAATTCTGGGAGTAACAGGAAAAAAAGTTTTTGATTTTTTATTTATTAAATTTCACCACATTTTTTATACCAATGACTTGTGGATGCTAGATCCGAATGATATGTTAATCAAGCTTTATCCTGATGAATTTTTTGGTAGATTAATTGTTTTTAGTGCCGCAACTACAATATTTGTTTCATTATTATTGATTTTAATTTTTATAAAAAAAATAAATTATGCCTCATTCAATTCAAATCGGTGAGTTAACAATACGGCTTTATGGAATTATTTTTTCACTAGCAGTATTGTCTGCATATCTTCTAATTGGAAAATTAGCCAGCTTATCCAAAGTTGATAAAAAGCATCTGGAAGCTACCTTATATATAGTTTTAATTTTTGGTCTAATTGGTGCAAGATTTTATCATGTATTAGACGAGTGGAATTATTATTCAAAAAATCCAATAGACATAATAAAAATCTGGAATGGAGGGGTAGGAATATATGGTGGTCTAATCTTAGCCTTAATTGCATTAGTTGTGTTTTGTAAATCAAAAAAACAGAAAATCCTGCCAATACTTGATGTAATTACCCCCAGTGTATTGTTAGCTCAGGCAATTGGAAGATGGGGAAACTATTTTAATCAGGAAGCTTATGGGTACCCAAGCAATTTACCGTGGGCAATAAAAATTGACCCTACCAATAGACTTGCTGGATTTGAAAACTTTGAATATTTCCATCCTACTTTTTTATACGAGTCACTTTTGGCCATATTTTTTGCCTTTATACTGGTATTAATTTTTAATAAAAAAAAACAGCACCATGGATTAGTTTTTGCTTTCTATTTAGTTTTTTATGGAATAACAAGATTAATTACAGAACATTTTAGAATTGATACCTGGCAACAAGGTGGATTAAAAATTGCAGATCTATTAAGTATAAGTTTAATATTCGTTGGTGCATTTTTAGTTATTAAGCAGAGAATATTTGGAACATTTAGCCGTTGACAAAATCTAGCACTCATATTAATATAAGTGCTAATTAACACTATGGCAGAGGTAACATTAACCCAGACAAAAATTAAAATCCCCGATGAACTAGTGGTTCTACCATTAAGGAAAGATGTTGTTTTCCCGAATTCGATTATTCCGTTATTGCAATTTTCCAGACCGAAAATCAAAAAAGCGATTGATGAGGCCACAACCACCTCTGGGCTGGCGATTTTTGTTGCACAAAAAAGTGAGTCTGTCGACAATCCCGGACCAAATGATATTTATCAGGTTGGTACTGTTTGTGCGATTAGAAGAATCTGGAAATCAGACAACGAATATCATACGGCCGTTGAAGGCTTAAGCAGGGTTTATCTTAAAGAATTTACCCAAGTTGAGCCATTTATGAAAGTCAAAGTTGAGGAAATTCCTCAATTTGCAGAAAATGCGGAAGATGTAGACGCGTTAGTCAGAAATATACAAAATAAAATTCGCACCTATGCTGAGCTTGGAGGGCCGATTTCTATCGAAGCATCGATTTCTGCATTCTCGAGTGAGGATGCAAATCAAATTGTAAATATTATTACTGCAAATTTGGCGGATCTTAAAACCGTAGAAAAACAACAGATTTTGGAGATGGTAGATATTAGAAAACGCCTTGAAAGATTGTCAGAAATCCTTCAGAAAGAAATTAGAATATTAGAAATTAATCAAAAAATTGATACCGAAACGCAGGAGCGAGTTGGTAAGGTCACAAAAGAAGCAATCCTCAGGGAAAAAATGAGATCTATTGAAAAAGAGTTAGGCGAGGATGATGATCAAAGGGAAATTGACGAACTTGAAGAACAAATAAAAAACGCTCATATGCCAAAAGATGTCGAGAAAAAAGCCAAAAAAGAACTTGGCAGACTCGCCAAAATGTCTTCATATAATCCCGAGTCAGCCTACATCAGAACATACCTTGAAACATTAATAGAGATGCCTTGGCAACCAAAATCCACAAAAGCTATCAATATTCACGACTCTGAAAAAATTCTTGAAGAAGATCACTATGGCTTACCAAAAGCCAAAGAGAGAATACTTGAATATTTGGCCGTTAATAAACTAGTCGGCAAAATTCGTGGACCAATTTTATGTTTTTATGGACCTCCAGGTGTGGGTAAAACCTCTATTGGTAAATCAATTGCCAAATCTCTTGGTCGTGAATTCGTCAGAATGTCACTGGGCGGTGTTCATGACGAAGCAGAAATTCGTGGACATAGACGTACATATGTTGGAGCAATGCCGGGAAGAATCATTCAGGGAATCAAAAACAGCGGAAGTACAAATCCTGTTTTTATGTTGGATGAAATCGACAAAGTTACCTCTAACTATCGAGGAGACCCATCTGCGGCATTACTTGAAGCCCTAGACCCAGAACAAAATAATAGTTTTTCTGACCACTATCTCGAAGTGCCTTACGATCTTTCAGACGTAATGTTTATTGCCACCGCCAATCAGCTTAATACTATACCTGACGCCTTACTTGATCGTATGGAAGTAATTGATTTTCCAGGTTATACCGAAGAAGAGAAATTTAATATTGCCAAAAACTTCCTTCTTCCCAAACAACTTAAAAATCACGGACTTAAACCCGACAAAATTATTTTTGAGGAATCCTCACTGCGCGAAATAATTTCAAAATATACTCGCGAAGCAGGTGTCCGTAACTTGGAAAGAGAAATTGGTACCGTTTGCCGTAAACTTGCAAAAGCTGTCGCCAGTAACGAAATTAAATCTATAAAAGTATCATCTAAGAACCTAGAAAAGTTTTTGGGTATTGAAAAATTTAAACACACCCTAGCTGATAGTCATGACGATATTGGGATAGCGACTGGATTATCTGTTACTAATGTTGGAGGAGAAATACTTTTTATTGAAGTTTCCGTCATTCCCGGCAAAGGCCAACTAATGCTTACGGGCCAGCTTGGTGATGTTATGAAAGAATCAGCTCAAGCCGCAATGTCATATATTCGTTCAAGATGGAAAAAACTTGGATTAAAAAAGAACTTCAATCAAGAGGTTGATATACATATCCATGTTCCAGAAGGTGGTATTCCCAAAGAGGGTCCATCTGCCGGAACAGCCATTGCAACCGCACTTATTTCTGCATTAACCAAAAAGAAAAGTATAAGTTCTGTCGGCATGACGGGTGAGATAACCTTAAGAGGTCGTGTACTGCCAATTGGAGGAGTTAAGGAAAAAGTATTGGCTGCTCATCGAGCTGGATTAAAAACAGTAATCCTGCCACTAGATAACAAAAGGGACACTGAGGAAATCAGTCAGAATGTTAAAAAAGATATGACTTTTGTTTTCGTAAAACATCTCGACGAAGTACTAAGAGTTGCATTTAAATCCCCCAAAAAAGGCGGAGGATCAGGGAATTTAAACAAAAAATCTCCAGTCAAGCGTAAACAAGCCATTACAGTAGGAGTTTAGGATTTATTCTCAAATTTTTAGTTTTGGCCATCATAGTTTAGAGTTAAAATTGGTATCATCTAACTAATCCTAATAAAAATGCCTGAAAGTAATTTTCGAACTAATCAAATTCCTGGAATGACAATTCTTGAGATTAGAGTCCCAAGGGATTCTGAGGTTTCTTGGGAGTCGACCGTACAAATGCTCACTAACTTGCGGGGTAATTTTGGTTTTGATAAATACGCAAGACTATTTCGAAGACAGGTTCCTTCGATGACATTTGAAATCGCCACAATTAATCAATCAATTAAATTTTTTGTTATTTTGCCGACAAGCCTAAGGTCTTTTTTTGAAAGCCAACTTGTATCTCAATATCCTCAGGCTGTTTCAGTTGAGGCAGAAAATTACCTAACTGAGTGGTTTTTGCAGAGCTATGTCATGTCCGCAGAGCTAGTCCTAGGTAAGGCGGCTTATCTACCAATTAGAACAATGAAAGACTTTGATGCCACGGTCGATCCACTTTCTTCTGTTTTGGGCGTGATGTCAAAAATCCTGCCGAACGAACAAATATTGGTCCAAATTAATTTATCTGGTGCCAGTAGCGGTTGGGCAAGTGCGGCCAAATCATTACTTAATCCGCCAAAAGTCGAAGGACAAACATCAGTAAAGCCGTCGAACGCAGGAATTATTGAAGAAAAAATTGCCCTACCAGGATTTACTTCAGCAATTAGATTACTTGTCGCGGCACCAACCGAACCACAAGCCAAAGCACTAATAGATTCTGTCGCTGGATCTTTCGGAAGTTATGCAAATGGAGATGGTAACTCATTAAGATTATCTAAACCTAACAATCGAAAAAAGAAAAAATTTATTGATGCAATATATGCACGAACCTCTGATCAGTCTCCAGCGGGTCAAGTCTTAAGTACTAAAGAAATCGCCTCGCTTTGGCATTTACCTTCAAAAACACTCAGCACTCTTCCAAATTTATCATGGGGCACATCAGTCTTGTCTGATTCGCCAGAAAATCTTCCGACAGCAGAAAGTCCAGAAAGAGACACAATCAATTACTTTGGTCGTACAGTACACAAAAATCAGATCAAAACCTTTGGAATTAAGCATTTTGATAGGCGTAGACATTTCTATGTAGTTGGTAAATCAGGAACAGGTAAATCTACCCTTATCGCCAATATGGCGATTAATGATATTCGCAACGGACAGGGATTAGCGATTGTTGATCCGCACGGTGATCTTTGTGATATTTTACTTGACTACATTCCTTCATATAGAGTCAATGACGTTATCTATTTCGATCCATCCGATCAGACTCGAACTTTTGTTATTAACCCACTTGAAGTAAAGAACGAGGCTCAAAAAGAATTAGTCGCCTCAGGAATTATTGGAATATTCAAAAAACTCTTTGCATTTTCTTGGGGTCCGAGACTTGAGCATATTTTAAGAAACACTATTCTCACTTTGGTAAATGTTCCCGATTCATCTTTTATGGACGTTCCCAGAATCCTTACGGACAGAGAATTTCGTGCAGAAAAACTCAAGTATATTGATGACCCCGTTCTATTGAGATTTTGGCGAGACGAAATTGACAATGTTCAACCAAGACAACTTGAGGAGGCAATCGCTCCAATTCTTAACAAGGTTGGGCAATTTTTATCAAGTAAAACCATTAGAAATGTGGTCGGCAGACCTAAGTCAACAATCGATATTGAAGAAGTAATGAATTCTGGAAAAATTCTTCTTCTTAATCTTTCACAAGGATATTTAGGTGAAGACTCAGCAGCTCTACTTGGTGCGATGATTATTACTAAATTCCAAATTGCTGCCATGAATCGCGTCTCAATCAAGGAAGAGGATCGAAAAGATTTCTTCTTATATGTTGATGAGTTTCAAAACTTTGCGACTGAATCATTCGCAAAAATATTATCAGAGGCCAGAAAATACAGACTTTGTTTGATTATGGCTAATCAGTTTATGTCTCAGGTTCCTGAGGATATTCGTAGTGCAATCTTAGGAAATGTAGGCTCATTGGTTACATTCTTGGTTTCTGCACAAGACGCGCCAATTCTGTCAAAAGAATTTTCAGATATTTATAAAGAACCAGAATTTACCTCACTTGCCAACTTTCAAATTTTACTAAGACTACTAATTGATGGGCACGCATCAAGGCCATTCTTTGCCAACACCCTACCACTACCAAGATCGAAAACAGAAAGAAGAGATAAGGTATTAGAACAATCTAGAGCAAAATACACTAGAGAAATTAGTGTTTAATTTATAAAATAATAAAATCCTATCAGAATAGGCCAATTGACAGTATCTAGATTATTGTTTATATTTGATTTAAATGGCGTCAAGCCGTATTTGTAATTTTTATAAAATAATATGGATTTAATTAAAGAACTAACAGCCAACTTTGCCCTACCAATCGCTATTATCTCTGGTCTTGCCGCAATCGGATATGGAATATATTTGATTCGCTGGATACTTGCATTACCAACTGGTAATGAAAAAATGAATGAAATTGCAAAAGCCATCCAAATTGGAGCTAATGCTTTTATGACGAGACAATATTCAATTATTGGAATACTGGCTGTAGTTATCGCAGTTGCAATTGGATTCTTGTTAGATATCGAAACTTCAATCGGATTCCTGGTTGGTGCATTAGCATCAGCTTCCGCAGGTTTTATTGGTATGTCAGTAAGTGTTCGGGCAAATGTTCGAACAGCGCAAGCTGCCAGAACCTCTCTTTCAAAAGCCCTAGATGTATCTTTTAAAGGTGGAACTGTAACAGGACTTATGGTTGTTGGTTTAGCTATGATCTCGGTTGCTGGATTTTACCTTGTAGTTCAAGATGTTAAACCATTAGTTGGTTTGGCATTTGGAGGAAGTTTGATTTCAGTTTTCGCTCGTCTTGGTGGTGGAATATTTACCAAAGGAGCTGATGTTGGAGCAGACCTAGTTGGTAAGGTCGAAGCCGGAATTCCTGAGGACGACCCGAGAAATCCAGCTGTAATAGCCGACAATGTTGGAGACAATGTTGGTGATGATGCTGGAATGGCGGCTGATCTTTTTGAAACTTATGTAGTTACAGCAGTAGCAGCAATGTTCCTCGGACACTTAAGCTTCACTTCTGGTACGAATGCAGTGATTTTCCCACTCCTTCTTGGTGCAGTTTCTATTATTGGATCTATTGTTGGTACTTTGTTTGTTAAGTTGCCAAAAAATAAAAGTATTATGGGCGCTCTTTATTTGGGGCTTTTTAGTTCAGCATTGATTTCTGCAATTCTATTTTACCCTGTAACAATGCTTACAATGGAGAGCAATGGATTAATTTCTTCGCTTAATCTTTATCTTGCTTCACTCATTGGTATCGTTGTTACCATTGGCATGGTCGTTATTACTGAGTTCTACACTTCTACAAAATATTCTCCCGTTAAAGGCGTTGCGCTTGCCTCGACAACTGGTCACGGAACCAATGTTATTGCAGGACTTGCTCTAGGTATGAAATCAACCTTTGCTCCAATATTGCTAATCGTATTAGCAATATTCGGAAGTTTTTATCTGGGTGGACTTTATGGAATTGCAATCGCTGCAATCTCTATGCTTTCAATGTCAGGGATTATTGTTGCAATTGATGCATATGGTCCGATTACTGATAACGCCGGAGGTATTGCAGAAATGTCTGCACTACCAGAAAAAGTTCGTAAGGTAACCGATGCTCTCGATGCTGTTGGTAATACAACCAAAGCAGTTACAAAGGGTTATGCTATTGCTTCAGCAGGACTAGCTTCGTTAGTTCTTTTTGCAAGCTACTCTTTAGAATTTAAAGTGCTTGGTATTGATGTTCAATTCTTACTATCAGATCCCAATGTCATGATTGGACTATTTTTAGGAGCAGCACTACCGTTTATATTTTCAGCATTTGCTATGGAAGCCGTTGGTAAGGCTGGAAGTGCAGTTGTTGTCGAAGTTCGCAGACAATTTGCTGAAATTAAAGGCATTATGGATGGCACAGGTAAGCCTGACTATGCAAAGTGTGTCGATATTGTTACAAAAACAGCGCTAAAAGAAATGATTTTTCCTGCATTAATTCCTGTAGCAGCGCCAATAATTATTGGTTTGATTCTAGGCGTAGAAGCTCTTGGTGGACTACTTATTGGTTCAATAATTTCAGGACTATTTCTAGCACTATCAATGACTTCTGGTGGAGCAGCTTGGGATAATGCCAAAAAATACATTGAAGCTGGAAACTATGGTGGTAAAGGCTCTGACGCACACAAGGCTGCCGTTACTGGTGACACGGTTGGTGACCCATATAAGGACACTGCCGGACCTGCAATCAACCCAATGATTAAGATTATTAATATTGTTGCTATCCTAATAATCCCATTTCTAACATTTTAAATACCATTCGATTTAAAAAACTAGAAATTTAGCTTTGTGCTGGTTATCTATTTAACGATTAAGTAGTTACTTTGTTGTAGTTTGGAAGAATAAGTCAAATTCTCTATATTTGTTTAGCAAACTTTAAGAGTTCAATGTTTGCTTTTATTGCATTTGAACTAGCAATCTCCATTCCCGAATTATAAAAATAAGTTAATATTTTTTGTTGTGTAGTCAGGTTATTTTCTATATAAATTGTGGGGACAGGCATATCATCGCGGGATTTCAACTTGGTAATAGAATTTTTAATATCTTCCAATGACGAAATGTAAGCAAATATATTATCCGCTGAGGCATCTTTTTCCTTATTATTCATTAAAATATAAGCTTCCTTCAAACGTTTATTAGAAATAATTATTTTCCATTTTATTTTTTCCAACTCATTCGGCTTAAACACTTCTTCCATATCTTCTTTTATCAAAACCAGTGAGTAAATTGGGGAGCCTGGTAGGTAAGATATTGGCGCAAAAGCATCAACAGTAAGTGCTATGTCATCCACATTTATGTCCAAGTCGATTTCGTATATTTCAGATTCTTGAGCTAATACAAAGCTGTTTACACCTACCCCTTGGAAAAGAATCGAAAGCATTAATAGTATTTTTTTCATTTTTTTGTGGGGAAAATAGATATCAAACCATTATAACAAAGATTTATCCTACGAAAACTTGTGTTTAGTACCGCCTAGGGGATTCGAACCCCTGATCTCTCGGATGAGAACCGAGTGTCCTAGACCAACTAGACCAAGGCGGCTTAAATAGCTATATTCTGCCTGCCAACCGCACGATTATATCCGATTCTATGGTTTGTGGCCAATATGATGTCAATTTCCGATAATTAATTAGACAGTTCGCAAGTTGTTGGCCGTCGAATCATTGACAAATGAGAGTTTTTCAATTATCATCAAGCTCCGAATACAAGATATACCACAGCTAGATTGATGAAATCGACAGCTAGTGGTTTTTTTATTATGACTAAAGCAAAAGAAATCCTGCTAACAAAAGACTTTTTGGAAAACCTTCAAAAAGAACACAAAAAATTAACTGGTCCAGAGAGAGTAAGAGTTGCTTCAAGAATTCAGGCTGCTCGTGAAATGGGAGACTTGTCTGAAAATTCTGAATACGATGCAGCTCAAGACGAGCTATCTGCTCTCGAAGCTAAAATTACAGATATCGAGGCAACATTAAAACACGCGAAAGTACTTCCGGAACACATTGATAACGATCATAAGGTCAAAGTTGGCTCAATCGTGACCGTAAAACTTGGCAACTCAGAACAAATCTTTACGATTGTTTCTACACCTGAGGCAGACCCTTTAACTAATAGACTTTCAGAAGATTCTCCGGTTGGAAAGTCGCTAATGGGTGCAAAAGTTGGCGATGAAGTTAGTCCTCCGATTGCTTCAAAACCTGTATATAAAATAATTTCGATTGAGACCAGATAAGTTTTGTTATAGTAAGTCGCCTTGATTGAAAGATTGTCTTGGAATATACTCTCCTAAATACAAGTTAGTGTTCATAAACTGATGCCAAGTCCATTATCAGAACTAAGAAAAATCAGGCTCGACAAATTAAAAAAACTTCAAGATCAAAATATTGAAGTCTATCCTTCAAGTTCAAACAGGTCCCACACAATTAGTTCTGCTCTAGAGTCTCTGGAAAAAGAAGTAACGATTGTTGGCAGACTTTTTTCCCTTAGATCCCATGGCAAAATTATCTTTGGCGATTTGGTAGATTTTAGCGGTCAAATTCAGATTCTTTTTAAATCCGATGAACTGGATAAAGCAGTTTTTAAAAAAATTTCACTTTTGGATATTGGAGACTTCCTAGAAGTTACAGGCAAAGTATTTGTAACAAACGCTGGTCAAACCACGGTTGATATAAAAACTTACAAACTTCTCGCTAAATCTTTACTACCGATTCCGAGTGAGTACTATGGATTGGCCAATATTGAAACAAGATTGAGAAAACGTTATCTGGATATATTAATTAATCCAGAGGTAAAAGATATTTTTATTAAAAAAAATAAGTTCTGGTCATCAATGCGACAGTTTTTAGTTAACGAAGATTTTCTCGAGGTCGAGATGCCGATTTTGGAAAATATTCCTGGAGGCGCAGAAGCTGAGCCATTTGTAACTCACCACAATGCTTTAGATAGAGATTTTTACCTGAGAATTTCATTAGAACTGCCGCTTAAAAAAATGCTGGTAGCGGGATACGAAAAAGTATTTGAGATAGGGAGGATTTTCAGGAATGAGGGAATAGATTCTGAGCACCTTCAAGATTACACCCAAATGGAATTTTATTGGGCTTATGGAGAGTTCAATAAACTAATGGATTTTACTCAAAAAATGTATCAGTTTGTGATTCAAGAAACCTTCGGTACGCTTAAGTTTGAAAGAGAGGGGCAAGTTGTTGACTGGTCAGGTAATTGGCCAAAACTTGAATATCTAGATTTGTTTAGGAAACACACCGACATCAATCTTCTCACAGCCAGTGATGAAGAGTTATTTAGATATGCCAAATCAAACAAAATCACTTACGAAAAATCAGCGGGCCGAGGAAGAATTATTGATCTAATTTTTAAAAAGAAAATTCGTATACTCCCAGAAGTCTCACTGCAACCTGCTTTTTTAATTAACCCTCCAATCGAAATAGAACCTTTGGCCAAAAAGAACCTTGATAATCCCAAAACAGTTCAGCGTATGCAAATATTAGCTTTTGGTTCAGAGTTAGGTAAAGGATTTGGAGAGCTTAATGATCCAATTGATCAAAGGGAAAGATTTGAAAATCAAATGAAACTCAGAGAAAACGGCGATAATGAGGCCCAAATGATTGATGAGGAATATATTGAGGCAATGGAATATGGAATGCCACCAGCGGCTGGGTTTGGAGTATCTGAAAGGCTATTTTCAGTTCTTATGGGCTTGCCTATTCGGGAGACCGTAATTTTCCCGCTTATGAAAGAAGGGAAAAATGAAAACGAATAATTTAACAAGTCTAATCAAATTTTTTTTACGCATTCAGTGGACGAAGGAACTACCCAGACAAGGATTTGTCACATTAGGGTTCAAAAGAAATGAGGCAGATTCTGTCGCTGCTCACTCCTTTGCGACAGCAATTCTTGCTTACGAGCTAGCCATTCTTCACAATAAGGAAAACAAAAAACCTAGAGTTGACGAAAACAAAGTTCTTAAAATGGCATTGTTTCATGATTTAGCAGAAACAATTGTTGGAGATGTTGGGTCGTTTGTAAAATATTTAGAAAAAGGAAAATTTCGCGATATAGAGGATAAAGGAATGGAAATACTCGTTGAGGATTTAGTTAACAAAGAAGAGATTCTTAGTTTATACAAGGAGTATTCAGAAAGAAAAAGTTTAGAGGCCAGGTTTGCCAAAGCAGCAGATCATATTGACGCCATCGCCCAAATTCAAGGCGTACCAGCTGCTAAGCATGAGCTAGAGAAAAAAACCCATGATATTTTAAAAATCACTCGTTTTCCTTGGCATCAAAAAGCAATAACATTAATCACTTCGGGTAAAATTAAAGGTATTGGGGAAATTAAAGATCAAAAATGATTGATATCAAAAAATTAAAATCCGATCCAGATTGGTTTCAAAAAAAGATTCTTGAAAAGGGTGTTGATATTTTGGTTAAAAATGTAATTGAACTTGAACAGGAAAGAAATGCACTTATCAAATCAATAGAAGAATTTAATCAAAAGAGAAAAATTATCTCCAAGTCAAAAAAACCATCAGAGGAAGGTAAAAAAATAAAGGTAGATTTAAAAAAACTTGAAGAAACATTAAAGGTTGTAGAAAATAAATTTCAAGATTTAATTTCAAAAATACCAAATCCAGCTTTTGATGAAGTGCCAATTGGTGGTGAAGATAAGAGTTTGGTAGTTGGAAAAAATTTCGAACCCTATAAATTTAATTTTACTCCCAAAAGTCACGAAGAGTTAGGTAGATCACTCGACATTATCGATATTGAATCAGCGGCCAAAGTCAGCGGTTCAAGATTTTATTATCTAATAGGTAAAGGTGCAGAGTTGGAACTAGCGTTACTTAATTATGCAAGGGAGCTTATTTCGGAGAAAAATTTTGTATTTGTTTTACCTCCAGTGTTAATTAGTTCCTCTTCAATGAAAGGAATGGGATATCTAGAACATGGTGGTAATGAAGAAACTTATTATCTAGAAAGAGATGATTTGTATTTGGTAGGTACAGCTGAACAATCAATTGGTCCAATGCATAGGGATGAAATACTTACAGTAAACCAGCTACCTTTAAGGTATATGGGTTATTCACCTTCATTTCGTCGCGAGTCGGGGAGCTATGGTAAAGACACAAAAGGCATAATTCGTGTCCATCAATTTAATAAATTAGAAATGTTTGTTTTTTGTACCCCCAAACAGTCGCAAGCTGAACATAATTTAATTTTGGAGCTAGAAAAATCATTGGTCGAAGGTCTTAAGCTGCCATATCAAATACTTAATATTGCTTCAGGTGATCTAGGTCTCCCTGCCGCCAAAAAATATGACATTGAGGTTTGGTTCCCGTCACAATCAAAATATAGAGAGACTCATTCGACATCCAATACGACTGATTTTCAATCCAGACGGCTAAATATTAAATATATTAACGACAATAATGAGAAAGAACTAGTCCATACAGTCAACGGAACAGCCTTCGCCTTCGGAAGAATTATTGCGGCAATTTTGGAAAATTTTCAAACCGAATCTGGCTCAATAATAATTCCAGATGTTCTGCACAAATATACAGGATTTAAAACAATTGAGTAGCACTCGCAAGACTCGACTGTTATTTTCTACATTAGTAATTTATAATATTCACTCGTAGTAAATCACGACATTATGTTAGGAAAACTAGGCGGTCTACTTAATTCAAACGAAAAAGAGCTTAAAAAAATTAGGCCATTGATTTCCCAAATTAACGATTTGGAAAAAACTTACAAAAAATACTCTGATTCCAAATTAAAATCAAAAACAGTTGAGTTTAAGAAAAAGCTGAAAAACGGCTTAAGTTTAAATGAAATTTTACCCGAAGCCTTTGCGGCTGTTCGAGAAGCTTCTGAAAGAGCAGTTAGAATGCGTCACTACGATGTACAGTTATTATCTGGAATTGTACTCCATGAAGGAAAAATTTCTGAACAAAAAACCGGAGAAGGTAAAACACTTTCCGCAACATTGCCTGCATATTTAAATGCTTTGGAGGAAAAAGGAGTTCACGTTGTAACAGTTAATGATTACTTAGCAAAAAGAGACTCGGAGTGGATGAAGCCAATATATGAAACTCTGGGATTAAGTGTTGGGTATATTGTCCACGAAATTCCACCAGGAACCAGTATTAGAAGAGAGATGTATAAATCAGATATTACTTACGGAACCAATAATGAATTTGGTTTTGACTACCTAAGAGACAATATGGTTTGGGACCTCAAAAATATGGTTCAAAGGGGTCATAATTTCGCAATTGTAGACGAGGTCGACTCAATTCTTATCGATGAAGCAAGAACGCCTCTAATCATTTCGGCCCCATCTGGAGAGGCAACTGACAAATATTACACGTTCGCCAAAATGGTAAATAGTCTTAACGTCGAAGTAGACTTTGTTGTGGATGAAAAACTCAAATCAGCTTCACTCTCTGAAGCAGGTATTCAAAAAGTTGAAAAAATTCTTGGAGTTAATAATCTATACGAAACAAATTTTTCAACAATCCACCATATTGAACAAGCAATCAGCGCGAGAACTCTGTTCGTCAAAGATAGAGATTATGTGGTCAGAGGTAATGAAGTTGTAATCGTAGACGAGTTTACAGGTAGATTGATGGAGGGTAGGCGCTACTCCGAGGGTTTGCATCAAGCTATTGAAGCAAAAGAGAATGTTACAATTCAGGAGGAGAGTCGTACGCTTGCAACAATCACATTTCAAAATTATTTTAGAATGTATCACAAGCTAGCCGGCATGACTGGTACAGCCGAAACCGAAGCTGAAGAGTTTTTCAAAATTTACAAGCTCGATGTAGTTGTTATTCCTCCGCACAGGCCAAATATTCGAAAAGATTATTCTGATATTGTTTATAAAACCGCAAAAGCCAAGTTTCTTGCTGTAGCTAGCGAAGTCAAAGAGCTTCACAAAACTGGACAGCCAGTATTAATTGGAACCACTTCAATCGAAAAAAACGAATTATTATCAGAGGTTTTAAAAAAAACTGGTATCAAACATGAAGTACTTAACGCCAAAAATCATACCAAAGAAGCTGAAATTATTTCCCTAGCTGGTCAGAAGGGTGCAGTTACACTAGCGACAAATATTGCTGGCCGTGGAGTAGATATTAAACTTGAAAAAAATGTCGACAAGCTTGGAGGTTTACATATTATTGGCACAGAAAGACACGAGTCACGTCGAATCGACAATCAGCTAAGAGGAAGAGCAGGTAGACAGGGTGATCCAGGGTCAACCCGTTTTTATGTTTCATTAGAGGATGACATTATGCGCTTATTTGGTGGAGAATCGATATCAAAAATTATGACTGCGCTTAAACTTCCTGAGGATACTCCAATCGAAAATGCAATGGTAAGTAGAGCAATCGAAAATGCTCAAAAAAAAGTTGAAGGCCATCATTTCGATAATCGTAAACGGGTCGTTGAATACGACGATGTAATAAACGTTCAAAGAGAAATTATTTACAAAAAACGAAAAGAAATTCTTGAAGCTCAACAGGGGAACATTGATTCAGAAAATGATTTCAAATCAGACTTTAATCAAAAGATAGAAAATCATATAAACCTTCTTGTCGATACTCACATCAATCAAGCTGAGATTCCAGATTATCATCAACTTGGTCAAGATTTTTTCAATATTATTTCTTTTGATCCCAATTCTCAAAAGGTAATTTTGGACGAAATAGTCAAACTAAAATTAGCTGATAAAATTGTCGAATTTTTGTTAAAAATAATTGGTGACATAAATAGTGAACGAGTTAAAAAATATTCCCAAAAATCAGTTGATCAAGCCGAACTTGTAGTCTCATTAAGTGTTATTGACACTCTGTGGATGGAACATATTGATACACTAGATGATCTTAGGTCTGGTGTTGGAATGAGGGCATATGCTCAAAGAGATCCACTCGTCGAATATAAGGCTGAGTCGTACAAATTATTTGAAAAGTTAATATCCGACATCGATCATGAAACAATTACGCGAGTATTTAAATTCCCTATTGAGTCACTAGTCCAGAATCAAACCCTACCAGAGATTGACCCTCTAACCGCAGAAGCCATTGGAGCTCCCGACTCTACGGATCAACCTATTACCAATAAGATTTCTAAAAATGATAACCCTAAAGTAGGTAGAAACGACCCCTGCCCTTGCGGCTCTGGGAAAAAATTCAAAAAATGCCATGGAAAATAAGCTTAGGCTTATTAAATTATTAAGAAATGAATAACCACTACTCAGGTAGGTTACAATAATAAAAATATCACTAATGACTCCTGCCCCAAAAATATTCTCTGCAAATCTTCGCACGATAATTCTATTGTTGGCTTTAGTGCTTTTTACAGTTGCTAATATATCTGCTCATCTTTTTATTAAAAGCGCACTTGTTTCAAGTCTAGATAGAGAACTAGACAAATCAAATAGGTCTCAAGCTGAGGTTGTCCTCTCAAAATTTAATTCGGAAATAGACAGACATTATTCCGATTTATCAAGTCTTGGAAATTATTACTCAAGTAATGCAACAGTCGAGAACGATAATTTAAAAAATTACGCCCAGAGTTTGATTACATCTAAAAGCATTTTTAACCAAATTGGACTTGTTGATGCAAATCTTTATTCAATTGTTTCTTCCGACAGTTCTATCCCAAACAAAGACTTTATTAACGATTTTATTGTTATCCCTGAAATAGAAGAATCAATTAAATCCAATATTATATATAAGGAAGAATTTGTTGGAGGACCAATAACTCTTCCTAGCAAACGAACATTATTTGTAATTTTTAAACCCATAGAGGTAGTAAATGGACCAACTATCCTAGCATTTGGCGTTGTAGATATTAATAGATTATCTAGAAACGTATTTTCATCTAGTAACGCAGAAAAATTCAATATTTCTGTTGACGTCAATAGTAAGAATTTAATTCCATATGAGGCCGCAGAAACACAAAAAATTCATCAAGTAGGCATTGTTTCAGAATTTGGAAAAGTTATTTTTAATCTACAGTTTTTCCCGAAAAACTTTATAACCGAGTCAGGTCAAATTGCGATACAGATTGTCTATGCTTCAATAATTGCCATACAAACTCTGGCAGTGGCAATTTTAATGATATTCATGTCTCAAACTCACGAGTTGGAAAAGAAAGTATCAGAAAGGACAGCTGAAATTTCAGAAAAAAACAAACTCATTACAGTCGAAGAAGAAAAAATCAAAAAGATTATCAATAATACCCCTGTCGGTATCATGGCGATTAGAATTTCTGATCAGAAATTAATTTTTTACAACCAAAAAATCACAGAATTTTTAGGATCAGACCTTGATTCTGTTTCAACAATCAACGAAATAATTAGTGGTGTTAAACCTCAAACAAAAGATGGGGTAAATTTTGATCTCAGATTAATGCCATACAATCAGACACTAATTTCACATAAAACTGAAACCTCCGAAGAATTAACAATTGAGGTTTCTAATATCAAAAAACAGATAAAAATGGTGTCAATACCGATTAGGCATGAAGACGGTCAGGATGAAATACTTGTTGTATTAACTGATTTAACTGAAGAAGCGAAATTAGCAGATAATCTCAAAAGAGTTAACTTAGAACTTATGAATATGGACAAACAAAAAGACGAGTTTTTGTCTGTTACTTCGCACGAACTTAGAACTCCAATGACCACGATTAAAGGATATGTAGATATGATCTTAAATGGAGACGCAGGTGAAATAAATTCAGAAATTAAACAATACCTTACAGAAGTCTACAAGAGTGTGAACAGACTAACTTCTCTAGTTAACAATATTTTGACTGTCTCCAAACTGCAAAACCGAGCATTACAGTTTAATTTACAACCTGTTGATATAACCAAACTAATATCCGACAATTTGCCTTCTTGGAAAGTATTATCGGGCGATAAGCCAATTGATTTAATATTTCACCCTTCTGCTGTAGAGATCCCCAGGGTGTTAGTCGATTCAGATAAGGTAATTGAAGTATTAAATAATTTTATTTCCAACGCTTTCAAATATACTGAAAAGGGTACAGTTTCATTGTTTTTGAAAAACGATGAAAACTTTGTTTATGTATCGATTCAAGATACTGGTGTCGGAATTGAAAGTACAGAAATTCCTAAAATTTTCCAAAGATTTTATCGAATCGACAATTCACGCTCAAGGAGCCAAGAGGGCAGTGGTCTAGGTTTATATATTGCCAAGGATCTAATTGAAAAAATGCACGGGAAAGTTTTCGTACATTCAGAAGTTGGAAAAGGTTCTACATTCTCTTTCTCTATACCTATAAATAAAGAGAACAAAACTCCTTTACATAGGGATACCCAGTTTTCTTAAGTTGTTAGTAGCTAAATGTTTGTGGAAATTTCAGTATAATTATATCTATGGATGATGTATTAAACCAAACCCAACCTAAACCACTGCCAAATCAGCCAGACGTCGCGACTGAATCCTCTCCAGAAATGCCGCAAAATATTCAAACTAATTCAACTTCTGTGCCTATTGAAAGTGTCCCTGTTTCGCCACAACCAACAACTAACACAAACTCTAAAAATATACTTTTGATTGAGGACGACCCTGTCATTCTTCGTATGTACAGCACCAAACTGAATAACTCTGGCTATATGGTTAAAGAGGCATTAAATGGTGAAGAGGCACTCGTGGCACTAAAAACTTTTCATCCAGACATAATCCTGCTAGATTTGATGTTGCCTAAACTGGACGGTTTTGGGTTTTTAGAACAAGCAAAATCAATTATTGGTAACACACCAGTTCTTATTTTGACCAATTTAAGCCAAGAAACAGACAAGACTCGAGCCAAATCATTGGGCGCAGTCGATTTTTTAATTAAAGCGGATATTACACCACAGGACGTGGTTAGCGCGATCCAAAAACATCTCTGACAAAAATGCTTCTGCCCAACGAAGATCTAAAAAAATCATTACTAGAATCAGGCTATGTAGATGAGGCACAATATGAGGACGCTTTAAACGCCTCAAGAATGTTTAAGCAGCCAATCATAGAAGTAATTCTTTCTAGAGGTTTAATACAGGAAGAAACATTAGGTGAGATCTTGTCAAAAACTTCAGGATTTCCCTTTACTGCTTTAAGATCAAAAATTGATTCAAAAATCCTTAATTTGATTCCACCAGGGTTCGCCAACAAAAATAGATGTCTAATTTTTGAAGCTAACGCAAACGAGGTTTCGGTCGCTACATCAGACCCAAATAATCAGACAGCGTTTAATCAAATTAGCCAAAAAACACACAAGGCAGTCAAACTATACTTTACGCTACCTTCAATACTAAATAAGGCTATGGGTCAGTACAGACAAGATGTAGTTGAAGGGTTTAAATCAGAAATTACCAAAACTGCCTCACTTGCTGCTGGTGCAAAAGGAATCAATGTTGGTGAAAATATTAACGTTGTTAAAACTTTTGACAAAATTCTTCAGTTTGCTGCAGCCAAAAACGCGTCAGATATCCATATTGTCGGTTATCAGACTAGAGTAATTATAAGGTTTAGAATTAATGGGAGGCTTAGGGATATCCTTGAGTTACCAAAAAATATTCAATCTGGACTAATAGCTAGAATTAAAATTTTATCGTCACTAAAAATTGACGAACATAGGGTTCCACAAGACGGGCGTTTTAGATTCGATTATCTGACCGAACAATATTCTGTACGTGTATCAATTTTACCTTTATCTACTGGTGAAGACGCAGTATTAAGATTGCTATCTGATTCGTCAGCACCCAAAAGTTTGGAAGAAATTGGACTACGAGGGAAAAATCTTGAATTAATGCGACTTGAACTTGATAAGCCTCAAGGAATGATACTTTCAACCGGACCAACAGGTTCGGGAAAGACCACAACTCTTTATAATTTACTAAAAATCCTCAACAAAGAAGACGTTAATATTATTACTATCGAGGACCCAGTCGAGTACACTATCGATCGCGTTAATCAGATTCAAGTAAATACAGTAACTGGTCTTACTTTTGCTTCTGGACTAAGGTCAATTCTTAGGCATGATCCAGATATAATCTTGGTTGGAGAAATTCGAGACTCAGAAACAGCTGATATCGCAATTCACTCAGCCTTAACTGGCCATCTAGTTTTATCAACACTACACACCAATGATGCCCCTACGGCCATTCCAAGATTCGAGGATTTAGGTGTTGAACCTTTTCTCTTAGCATCCACTCTATCTGTGGTTATGGCGCAAAGACTAGTTAGACGACTCGATCCGAATAAAATAGAAAATTACCAAGTCCCTGAAGCAATTATAGAAAGATTTTCACAATATCTAGGTAAAGAAACGGCAACTGGATTATTAACAAAAACTAGTTTTTATAGACCAAAACAAGATTTGGACCCCGATGAGGTATTTATAGGAAGGATTGCTGTTTTTGAAATCTTAAAAATCACCCCAAAAATCCGCGAATTGATTCAAAACAAAGCCTCACTTGAGCAGCTTACTTCGCAAGCAAGACTTGAAGGTTTTACAACAATGCTTGAAGATGGTATCGATAAAGCAGCCGCTGGGCTGACAACACTTGAAGAGGTCTTAGATGCGGTATCAGAAAGTGTTGATTATGAAGATTCAGTAAAAACTCAGCCAACAAAATGAACATAACTCTGCCCATATTTAATCCAAATCCAATTCCAACCAAAACCAAGATTGAGTTTTTTCAAAACCTTGCCACAATGATAGACGCAGGTATTCCGATTGATCAGGCAATCGCGTCAATCGTTGAAGATTCTGATAAGTCGTCAAAAAATAATATATTTAATTCACTAGTAAAAACACTTGAATCAGGTAAATCATTAAATGAAGGCATGGCAACCTTTCCTTTATTTTTTTCTCGTTCAGAAATTTCTGTTGTAAAAGCAGGCGAAGTTGGAGGCACATTAACAGAATCCTTAAAGATTCTAGTGAGGACACTAAAAGAACAGGAATTTATTAAAAAATCTATTAAATCTGCAATGACTTATCCTGGGATGGTAATGGGGGTTATGGCTGTTGTGTCAACGGTTCTAATCCTTTTTGTGATTCCAAGACTTGGAGAAACATTTTTAAGATTAAATGTAAAAATTCCATTGCCGACACGCATATTAATCGAGTTGTCACTTTTCTTACAAAAGAATCAGGCTTTATCGATAATTGGAATAATTTTAATCGCGATATTAATCATCCTTTTTATCCGCAGTAGTATTGGTAAAAAAACTTTCATTTTTATTTTGTCGCATATCCCTGTCACCAGAAAAATCATGTTAGAAATTGACTTGGCTAGGGTGTCTACAATTTTTTCCTCACTTCTTACCTCGGGAATTCCGATACTCGAAGTGCTTGATTTAACGAAAGACACTTTAATTCTTCCTGATGTTAAAAAAACTATGATACAGATTTCCAGAGACCTTGCTGCAGGTTCCACCCTAGAAGCAGCTTTTGAAAAGCACCGAAGAATCTACCCATCTACTTTTCGAAGAATATTAGCTACAGGAGAAAAATCTGGAACTCTGGAATCTTCAATGGCTCAAGTTTTTGAATATTATTCCACTTCAGTTTCCGATAAGTTAAAAAATATTTCAGTAATTATTGAACCAGTCATTTTGGTAATTATCGCATTGGGAGTTGGAGGATTAATTATTTCATTTATTGGTCCAGTTTATGAACTAATTGGATCTTTGAATAAGGCGGTTTAATATTTATATGTTTATAAAAAAAGGATTTACTTTAGTTGAGTTAATATTAGTTGTTACAATTTTGGGATTGGTAGTTGTTTTTAGTTCGGTTGTTTTTACGAATCAACAAAATCAAACAAGCCTAGAAAGCACAATTCTCGAAGTTAATTCCGCAATTAGAGAATCACAAAACAAATCAGTTTCACAATCCCAAGATGCATCTGGGGACGACAACTACGGAGTTTACTTTACCTCAACTTCATATACTGTTTTTAAAGGTAATAATTATTCTTCAAATAATTCCACAAACTTTGTGGTGAACTTTTCATCTGGTATTACCTTATCTCAGATTAATCTTCCTAATTCTCAATTAATTTTTGACCGCCTCACAGGCAAACTGACTGCATATTCAGATGTACAAAACACTTTGGTTTTTTCCTCATTCGACAATGTCACTAAAACAGTCACAATTAATCCATATGGAGCAATCACAATCCAATAAAGGTATTGCATTAATAGAGCTACTAATTGCGATTGCCATATCTTCGGTAATTATTGGTTTAGCTATTCAAGTAATGGTGTTGGTTAGGTCTTCTTTTTTAGCTTCTAATATTAAATATGTCTCAAGAGATCTGTTGGATAGTTCGGTTGATATTATTCGCTCAATTAAAGAATCAAGTTGGGACACCTTGTCTCTTGAAGGTGTGTACCATCCCGTAATGTCCGGCGATCAGTGGACCTTGGCGTCTGGCGACGAAGCAATCGCTGGCACTCAATTTACAAGAGCTGTTCAAATAGATAATGTTTGTCGGGATTCAAATTTGCTTATTGTTGATTGTCCAGATGGAACCATTGATCCTGATTCAAAACAAATAATAGTTGATATTTCTTGGACTAGTCCAGTAAGCGGATCTCTATCTACCACTCAACTAATAACAAGGTATGCTGGAAACGGATTTTGGAATCAAACTACTAGTACCGATTTTAATAGTGGAGATAGAAATAATACTTCTATAACTACATCAGATGATGGAGAAATTGTTTTAGAGTCTAACACTGGTCCAGGTTGGGGTGCTGCCGGAAGAGTTGGGAACATAAATATAACTAATTCGCAGACAGTCAATAGTTTTGCGGTTGATGATGGTAGGTTGTTTATAGTTAAAGATAATGACCCAGGAGGGCAAGAGTTTTTGATTTATAGTCTTGCTAACCCCGCCAGCCCATCACTAATTTCTGCTACAGAATTAGGTTCAAATGGAAAGAAAATATTTGTCAGTGGCGGTTACGCATTCGTTGCAACTTCTGATGATAATCAGGAGGTTAAAATTTATAACATCACCGATCCTACTGCCCCATTGCCTACGAGCAATATTAATCTTTCAGGCTCAGTAGATGCTACAAATCTAACAGTTTCTGGGAATAGGCTTTATGTAATTAGAGCTTTAGATGGTACAGAAAAAGAATTTAATACGGTAAATATTGCGAACCCAGCCAGCCCCACCCTAATATCGTCTCAAGATTTTAGCGATACAATAAGTGATATTTATTTAGATGGGCGGTATATATACCTATCAACTCACATAGATAATCAAGAAGTTGTTGTTGTTGATTTATTAATTGAATATCCAACCAACAATATTGCAGCCACATACGATATAAGTGGCAGTGAAAATGCAACTTCAATTTTTTTCCAATATCCTAATATCTATCTGTCTTCTGCACAAAACAAAATATTCATTCTCTCTGCAGCAACCCCAGCTTCAATCAGTGAATTGTCGCAGTTTAGCATTAATAACATAGGAGATATGTATATTGCAGATAATAAAGGATTTTTTGTTGACAATATTTCTGGTCTTGGTCTGTATATTTATGATCTTTCTGATCCTGCCACGCCATCTCCTATTGGCACACACTCAATCGGGGCCAACTCTCAAGCGGTGTTAACAGTTGGTTCGTATGCATATGCTTTAACCCAGTCAAATTCAAGAGAATTAATTGTGGTTAATGGCGGTGGTTCTAACTACGTTACTTATGGGGAATTATATTCACAAACTTTTAACACAAATAATGGGTTCACCTCTGTTCAATCTGTTAACTGGGACGCAGACGTTCCTAATGGAACAGAGCTCAAGTTTCAGGTTGCAGTAAATTCTTTGGGGTATGGGTTTGAATTTCTTGGACCTGATGGTACTCCTACGACCTACTACACATCAAATGGTGCCTATCCCTTAACTGGTTCTGATGGACAGTATATTAGAGCAAAAATATTACTCACTGGTGATGGTATTGTGACGCCAACCGTAAACAACTTTAGAATTACATATATTCAATGAAAAATATTTTTTTTAAAAAACCAAAACCAAAAGGCACCACTTTTGTCGAAGTATTGTTATATATAGCATTGCTCTCAATTGTTATTATTTTTATCACCGATATTATCTTGCAGACACTTTCATTTATGATCGAATCGAGAAATATCTCTTATTTGGATTCTGATGCAAGATTTATTAGTACGAAATTACGTAATGATATTCGCAGAGCTGCCAGTATTTCTACTCCAGCTATTGTTGGAGAAACGGCTGATGAATTACATTTTGTTTTTGACACTGAGAATTACTCTTATACACTAGCTGATGGTGCGCTCCAAATCACTGACCCTAACGGCACATATAGAATCAATTCGAACCAAACGTATGTTAATAGTTTTAGTGTAAAAAATTCTAGCTACGAGTCGGGATCAGCGACGTTAAATTTTGATATCGTACTTCAGTCTCGAACCGTTTCCAGTAGTGTTGATCAAATCAATATAAGTTTCACTGTAAACAAAAGGCAATGAAGCAGAAAAAAAATAATGGTTCTGCACTACTGGCTGTCATAGTAATTTCTGCAATAGCAACAGTTATTTTTACATCAGCCTCGACTTCATTGCTTGGACAATTAATTCAATCAAATACTTCGTCAAATACAACAAAAGCATATTTACTTGCCGAATCAGGGATTGAAGATGCTATTCTTAATTTACTTAGAAACCAGACTTATTCAGGAAATACGCTAACTGTAAACGGTAGCAATATTACAATTAATGTAACTGGTACTAATCCAAAAACTATAACTTCGTCCGTTGAATTTAACAATACAAAAAGGACAATTGAAGTAATAGTATTATCAACCGAAAATAATTTACAAATTAGTTCTTGGAGAGAAATATAATGTCTATACTGCCTAATAATAATTTAAAAATTTTAGTTTCAAGGAGTAGCTTAACTGTCTATGAAAAAGTAGGCATCGAAGGCAAAAATATCAGTTTTTCGCAAGATATAAATTCTCTAGTAAACGCCGTTAAAAAAGCAATCCCTCTTGATCCAAAATCCAAAAAAAGCCAAGAAGTCGAAATTATTTTCGCTTCAGACATGTCATTTATTAATTCAACCAAAAAAACACCAACGGAGCTATTATCATTAGCCGACCAGATTTTGCCCTATTCAGCTGATGAGGCGGATTTTTTTATTATAAAAGGCGATGAAATCAGTACAATTTTTGCTTCCCCAAATCCGATTAAGAATTTGCTTTTTAAATGCTTTGCAGACAAGATTAGTATTGTTAAAAGTTATCCATTAGTTTTACTATTTTCCCCAAACTTATTAGCTAATATCCCTAAAAAATCAAAAACAATATTAACTTGTCTTAACAGCAAAAATGGCTTAATTGTAATACTAAATCACAAGGAGCGGGTAGTAGATTACCAAATATATAAACAGGTAGATAGTGAAAAAATTCTTCCAGAGTTAATAAGGTTTTACAAAACTGACCAAGATTTTAGTCTTGAAATTGATACAGTAATAACAGATTCGGACAAAGCGGTAACAATTGAAAAAATCAGTTTATTGAAGATTCCACAGGTTACAGGAAGTTTTGATGAATTAATTATTTCAAATTTTTCCAAAACCAAATCGCCCGAAATAATTTCTGCTGAGCAGATCAAAAAAATTGAAGCAAATTCTCCATCTGAAAAAGAAACAAATAAGTTGGAAACTACCGAAAATACACAATCCAAAAAACCTTCACCAAAAATCATTGCTACTATTTTAATATTGGCAACTCTTTTAGTAGTTTTGGGAATAGTCGTATATATGCAATTCCAATCAACAAAATCAAAAAATATCCGAAAAAATGGTACTGTTGCTCCTGCAGCCAAAACCGAGCCAACCATAATTCCCTCACAAAAATTTTCTCAACCGAAAAGTTCTCCTCAAATTTTAGTAGTACCCTCAACAGAAAGCGCTCAACAACAATAAAATCTTCTTGACAAGCCAAATACTAATACCTAATATTAAGTTAAATCAGTTAAATATGAATCTGCCCAAAAATATTAAGTCTCCCAGAGGATTTACCCTTATTGAACTTCTAGTTGTAATTGCAATCATTGGTGTACTTTTTGCGATTGTTTTAGTTGCACTTAACCCTGCAAGACAGTTTGCTCAGGCAAGAAACACCCAAAGAAAATCTGATATTAATGCAATCTTAAACGCGATCCAACAGTATTATATTAATAACTCTGCAGGTTTCCCAAGCGGCGTTGACTCGACAGAAAGAGAAATCGGCTCTTCTACTACCTCAATTCCTGCAATGGCAAATATTTGTGATGATGTTACTCCAGAGTATATTGCCTCGGTTCCAATCGATCCTCAGGATGGTTCATTTACAGATTGTACTGCCTATCAAACTGGTTATACAGTCGTGGTAACGACCGACGATCGCATTACTGTTACCGCTCCTTCTGCAGAACTTGGTGAGACAATTACGGTCACTAGATAATTTTTCAAAAAATAAGGCTATAGCAAAATATTGAGTATCTATTTAATATGGATGTATTAGCTATTAAATAAATGTCTTTGAGATATGAATAACAGTTTTGCAACACTACTAATTGACCCAGAAGGGATTAAAATCTGTATTTTTGAGGTAGACGGTTCAAAAGTTGCATTTATAAAAAATATTTCAGAGAAAGTAAGCGACCAAAGAGATCATAAGCATATTCAAAAAGCCTTACGTGATATTAAAACTGCCAACCCAGATCTACCTACCAAGCTTTTCGCAGTCTGGCCAGAGTACAAAACCTTAACTACAGTACTAACAGATGTTTCTGGTTTGTCAGATAAAGAAATTACACAAAAAGTAAAAGATAAATATTCGTTGACCAGTCAGGAAATCGAGGCTGTTCATTACAATATTGACGACCAAAGAACTCAAGTTACAGTTTACCCCACGGAAACTAAAGAGCTCTATCTCAAATATTCTCAAGAGTTAAATATGGAATTCCTCGGTTTCGCTCCCGTGATTTTGGGTATGGAAAAATTTGCAAAAGAAAAAGAAGCGCTAATTGCCCTCAAAACCGCTGATCAATACATTTTAGCTGCAGTTAAAGATTCGGCCGTGTATTACACCGAAACAATTAACAGTCCAGATCCAGTTGAACTAGTTACACGTGTTTCAAAGGCAATTGAGTTCGTTCAAAATAAAAAAGAATATGGACTAAACATCAAAAAAGTCGCGCTCATTGGTTTTCCAAAAACACCCGAAATCAAACTCCCTTCAAAAATTACTCTGGCAAGAAAGCCTATTACAATAAAAAACTTGACAGATAATACCAAGTCGTTATACTTAGATTCAATAATATCTGCTCGGCTTGTTGTGAAAGACCTACCGCAAGAAATTGCCCACGAGAATAACGAAGAAGAGAAAAAAGAAGAATCTTCTTCGGCCAAAACATCTGCCCATCAATTACTAGAAGAAAAAGACAAAACTGCTATGTCAGAGGAATATACTAACGAAAACGAAAACGAAGACACACTTCGTAGATTAAACGATAGTAGAGATTATCGTTATTACGATGAGGAAACCACCAGTTGGAAAGCTTGGCTTGTAGGTGTAATTATTATTTTAGTTGTGCTGTTTTTGGTTGTTGGTGTTCTCGCAAGAGCAGGCTATCTTCCATTCAATGTTCCATTCTTTTCACCCGCTGTTGTTAGCCAAACAACACTTACTCCAACACCCACCCCTGCACCAATAATTCAAGCTACGCCAACTCCTGTTGAATCTTCACCTTCAGCTAATATTAAAAAAGACGAATTTTCAGTACAGGTTCAAAACGGTTCAGGTAAGGCTGGTGCCGCAGGTGTTGTAAGTAAGGCCTTAGATTCTGCAGACTTCGATACTGTTTCTGCAACTAACGCTCCCACTGAAGATTACACTGCAACGGAGATATACAATGTTGGCAAAGCCTCAGATGATTTTATTAAAGCGTTAATAGCTGAGCTCAAAACCGCTGGCTATACAGCAACTGATAAGGGATCTAAGCTACCAACTGATGTTAAGACTTCAGCCGATGTGGTAGTTATACTTGGTGCCAAGTAAAGAACAAAGTTTTCATTTTTTTGTTAGAATCAAGTCGATTATCAAAGATTATTTCCGTTTTTGAATAAGACATTTGTTTTTTACTATTTAATATATTTAGCTTTTATTTTAACGCTTGGGTTCGGGTTCAGTAATAACCCTGACTTGTTAAAATTAATAGAATCAACAAAGTCTTCAATATCGAATTACGGTGCATTGTCGCCAATTGTTTATATATTTATAGTTAGTTTTGCAATTTTAATTCCTCCTCTTCCAGATGTTCCATTTATTTTAGCTGGAGGAGTGTCATTTCCTTTTTTTGTTGGAGTTATTTCAACAATTATTGCCTTTTTTATTTCCGCTACGATTAATTTTTATATTGGAAGATACTTTACGGAGAAGGTTTTAAAACTTTTAACCACGAAAAACGATCGAAGCCAAATAAATTCATTTTCTGAATACATAAACACACGGTCGGTATTAATTTTCAGATCACTTCCAGGGGTTAGCTTTGGTTTAGTTAGTTACGCAAGTGGAATTTCCAACTTGTCCTACAAAAAATATCTAATTGCAACAATGATTCCTACTGTAATTTACATATTTTTAATCTTTTACTTTATTAATGAAATAATTTATTCTACTCAAACTCTCGCGATTATTAGCCTTTTTTCAGTTCTAGTCTTAGTGGTTTTCCCTTTGTTATTACAAATTAATTCATTTAAAAATTGGATTAAAATGACAAAGTAATATAATAATTAGGTATGGGAATTTTGGCATTTATTTTTTTAGGTATTATTCAGGGCGCAACAGAATTTTTACCAATTTCTTCAACAGGACATTTAATCGTCTTTGAATCTCTTTTTCATGTATCTTCAGCAGAATTTGGGCTAGTTTTTGATGTGGCATTACACCTGGGTACACTTCTGGCAGTAATTATTTATTTTTTTAACGATCTTAGGCGGGTATTTATTGGAATACTAAAGTCGTTTTATTTTTTTAGCATTAAGTCGCAAGAACAAAAATTAGGATGGCTTGTTTTAATCTCAGCCATACCAGCAGGTATAGTTGGATTTTTGTTCGAAGATATTGTTGACTCTGCGTTTCGCTCACCAATGTTAGTTGCTCTAATGTTATTTTCTGTTTCTTTATATTTCATATATTCCGAACGAAGAGCCAAACACAACAGAAGTCTTTCTTCATTAAGTTTTACAGATGCTTTGGTTTTGGGGGTAGCGCAAGCAATCTCGCTAATTCCAGGTACGAGCAGATCGGGAATTATTATTTCTTCAGGAATGGTTTTAGGGTTAAAAAGAGTTGAAGCTGCTCGGTTCGCATTTTTAATGGCGGTTCCGACTATTGCCGGTGCAGCATTAAAGCAACTTTGGCCATTTATTATAAATCCATCATCTTTTCCAAAAGACCTACAACTATCTTTTATTGTTGGTATTGTCGCAGCAGCTATATCTGGATTTTTAGCCATTAAATTTATGATGCATTTCTTAACAAAATTTACTCTTATATCCTTCGTTGTTTACAGATATGCATTTGGATTTTTAATAATATTCTTGTTTCTGTTAGGCTTGGTTTCATAAAGTCATCAATTTTAACTGGTTAAAAAATAATATATGGATTCTCTCGTAACAAATTATCAAGAATTACTTTCAAATTTAGAAATTATTACCAACAGGTTAAATATTCCCGAGAAAAAAAAGAAACTTGAAGAGCTTAATTTACTTACTAAAGATCCTAATTTTTGGTCTGACAATATTACTGCTCAAAAAGTGATGAAAGAAATTTCACTAATCGAAAAAGAAATAGCAACTGTTATAAGTCTTCAGCAAAAAATCAATGAGAATATTGACGTGTTAAATTATGCAAAAGAGGACAATTTAGAAATTGATGAAAAAACTGAGAACTCGCTCAACTTAGAATATCAGGACTTAAAAAATCAAATTGCCGCTCTAGAAATACTAGTCTTTCTTTCTGGTCCTCATGACCAAGCAAACGCAATAGTGTCTGTCCATTCTGGACAAGGTGGAACTGAGGCCATGGACTGGGCTGCGATGTTGTCAAGAATGTATCAACGATATGCAGAAACAAAACAAGGTTGGAAAAGCGAGGTAATAAACGAGGTAGAAGGCGAGGAGGCAGGAGTAAAAGAGGTGTCGATTCTAATATCTGGAGATTATGCTTATGGTTATTTAAAAAGGGAAATGGGCGTCCATCGACTCGTGAGACAATCACCATTTAATGCTGATCAACTAAGGCAAACTTCTTTTGCTCTCGTCGAAGTTATGCCAGAAATGGACGATAATCCTGACATAGAAATCAGACCTGAAGATATTGAAGTCGACACTTACCGTTCAGCGGGTGCTGGTGGGCAAAACGTCAATAAAGTCGAAACTGCTGTCAGGATTAAACATCTGCCTACGGGTATTGTCGTGGCATCACAAACCCAAAGATATCAAGCTCAAAACAAGGAAAATGCCATGAAACTGTTGAGAGCAAAATTGTTTCAAAGACAAAAAGATCAAGCGGATGTTGAGAATCAAAAACTAAAAAGTGGTTTGACTATGGCTGGTTGGGGTAACCAAATAAGATCTTACGTATTACACCCTTATAAACTTGTCAAAGACATAAGAACTGGATACGAAGATACAAACGCAGAATCGGTTTTAGAAGGACATATAGAAAACTTTATTCTTGCTGAGCTTAAGTCTGACCTAGACAATGTCAAAAATTAACTGCTACAATCTAAGTTATATTAGTTCTAATAATATTTAGATGAAACTCGCATTCATTATCGTTCCTATTATCTCAATAATCCTTGGAGTTGGCACAGGATTTGTTCTCGCTCAAGCAACACCATCCAAATCTGCTTCTTCGCTTTCCGCAAAGGAAGAGGGGTCTGTATCTGAACATACTGAACAAGTTCAACAAAAAGACGCAGCTTCTTTTCGAGATAAAGCCGAAGGTGTAATTGAGAAAAACGATGTGTCTGATGGGGAAAATTTTGCGAGTGGTACTCACAAACTAATCCGAGGTGATGAAAGTCAAACTGCATACCTTACATCCTCGGTATTAGATCTCAATGAATATGTTGGGCAAAAAGTTACCGTCTATGGGGAGACCTTCTCTTCAAGTCAGGTCGGATGGCTTATGGATGTTGGTCGAGTTGAGGCTTCGCAGTAAAAGTTTCATTTCTAGGGTCGAATCTTTTTAATACATTTGGTAAAATCCCTACTTAGTAAGTATTGTTAACTGCCTTTATGATTATTTTTGACCAAGTTAGTAAAAAATTCCCTGATGGTTCAATTGGGCTTGAGGAAATCACACTCGAAATACCCGACAAAGATTTCGTTTTCCTGATAGGCAAGTCAGGTGCAGGTAAATCGACGATTCTTAAGTTAATCAACAAAGAGCTAAATTTTTCTTCGGGCGAGATTAAAGTCAACGATTTTAATCTATCTAAGCTCAAAAGATCAAAAGTTCCCAAACTAAGACGAGATATTGGTATGGTCTTTCAAGATTTCAAACTGTTAAACGATCGAACTGTTGCTGAGAATGTGGCAATTGCTCTTCAAGTTATTGGAGAAAAAGACTCCAAAATTAGACAGCAAGTCATGGAAACCTTGGATATGGTCGGGATCGCAGACAAGGCTAAGCATTTCCCTTCTCAATTATCTGGCGGTGAAGTCCAAAGGACCAGTATTGCTAGGGCAATTATTGCCAAGCCATCAATACTACTCGCCGATGAACCAACTGGTGATCTCGATCCTGGTAATTCAGATCTTATTATCGATTTGCTCGAAAACATTAATAAAGAGCTCGGAACAACAGTGATCGTAGCGACACACGACGTCCCAATTGTTGATAAACGTCAAAGGCGTGTGATTCACTTAGAAAAAGGCAAAATATTATCAGACAAAAACAAAGGTAAATATGGCAAAGATTAAAACTACCGCAAGATATATTCGCAGATCACCATACCAAGCTCTAGCAGCTTTTGTTGTTATGGCTGCCACCTTTTTTATCTCTGGACTGTTCGTTCTGGTGGCTGTCGGAAGTAATGAGGTAATTAAATATTTCGAAGCAAGACCTCAGATTTCAGCCTTTTTTAAAGATACTGCACAAAATGATCAGATATTTGCTTTACAAAAAACCATAACTGACACGAATCTAACCAGCGAAGTTAAGTTCATTTCCAAAGAAGACGCCTTAAAAATCTATCAAGATCAAAACAAAAACGATCCACTCCTTCTTGAGTTGGTTACGGCCAACATTCTTCCTGCATCCTTAGATATTTCAACATACAACGCATCCGACTTAGAAAAAATTTCAGAGATACTGGTAAAAGAAGAAATAATTGATGAGGTTGTATACCAAAAGGATGTGGTTGAAAAATTAACCAATTGGACCAGAATTTTAAGAGTCGGCGGTGTAGCGCTCGTGGCGTTTTTAACTACTGTTTCAGTATTAATTGTTTTTATGGTTATTGGTATGAGAATTGCCATCAGAAGAGAGGAAATCAAAATTATGAGGCTAATTGGTGCCTCGAATTGGTATATTAAAGCACCATTTATTTTTGAAGGTATTCTTTATGGTGTTGTAGGTGCGTTGATTTCTAGCCTTGTTATTACTATGCTTGTTTTGTATTTCTCTCCAGAAATTTCACCATTTTTTACAGGAATTCCTATTTTTCCAATTCCAATTAGTGTATTTTTACTACTAATTGGCGGCCAATCATTAGCTGGTGCATTAATTGGAGCAATCGGGGCGCAAATTTCTCTAAGAAGATATTTGCGAATCTAAAATTTTCTAATAAGTCTTTGTCGAGTTTATAATAAAAAGATTAAGCCTGAAACAAAAAAAGGCAATTTTTAGCTATGAAAATTTTTAACCTTACTAAAATAATTCAAGTTTGCTTGGTGTTTGTCTTGCTGCTGGGTCTTTTTCCGGTAACTATCGTTGATGCAGATAAATCCAAAATTGAGGAGTTAGAGCAAAAGCTAGCCCAAACACAAACAATGGCCAAAAGCCTAAAAAGTGAAATTACTAAACTTGATGATCAAGTTGAGTTGACTACACTAAGAATCGCCCAGACTGAATTAGACCTAGCCAAGCTAGAGGAAGAAATCGGTGTACTAGGAGGCCGTATTGATAGGATTAGAGGGACTTTAACAACACAGTCAGATAAAGTCCTCATTCGCATCACTAACACGTACAAGAATGGCCGTATCTCGCCATTGGACCTATTCCTCTCAAGTAACGACTTTGGCAAGCTTCTAGCGCGTTACAAATACCTCAAAACCATCCAACAAAGCGACCGTAAAATTCTTGGCCAACTCCAAACCACCAAAAGCTCCTACACCAATCAAAAAGAAACCTTAGAAGACAAAAAGCTTGAGGCAGAAAAGCTTAAGGTTTCACTAGATGCACTTCAGTCGACTCTGACTCGACAGAAAAAAGAAAAAGAGAGTCTTTTGGTCATCACCAAAAACGACGAGCGAACCTATCAAGCCCAGCTTGCTCAAGCTCGAGCTGAACAGGCAGCCATTTCTTATGGAAAGCTTACTTTGATTAGAGATGTCAAAACTGGAGACACAATTGGAAACATTATCAATGGTGCCTCAGGTTGTTCTAGTGGAGCCCATCTTCATTTCGAAGTTCATAAAAACGGCAGTGTTGAGAATCCAAATAATTATCTAAAAAAAACGTCTTTCTCTTATAATTATCCACCTGATAAGTATGACGATTATGGCACTATCTATCCAGATGGTCCATTTGAGTGGCCGGTTAATAATCCAATTAGTATAAACCAAGGTTATGGGAGCTCACATTATTATGCACAACGCTACAATGGTGGTGTTCACGCAGGTATCGATATGGACGGAGGAGGAAGTACAGTTAAAGCCGTTAAGGAAGGCAAATTATACGGAGGGTCTTATACCTGCGGAGGAGCTTACCCAGGTACTCTGACTTTTGCCAAGGTCGTACACAATGACGGATTAGAAACCTATTATCTCCATATTTATCCGCAGTAGTCTTCTAGTAAAAACTATCTATTGCGAAACTAACCCGAAAGTGATAAATTTTTAGTCTCCTGCCTTAAAAGAATTAATTAAGGGCAGTGAAAATATTTTTAGCTTTTTTATTATCTATAATATTATCCGTTACCAATTCATCAGGCACTTTTGCCTCAATTTTCATTAATGAATTTTCTTACCAATCAAGCTCTGATTGGGTAGAGTTATACAATTCAGAGTGTACCAGTGTTAGCTTAGAAGGTTGGAAGGTTAGAGACTCGACTGAAAGTCAGTTTAAAACTTTATCTGGCTCGATTTCTCCCAGGGGGGTTATATCTTTTGATATGACATTTTTAAACAATTCAACTCCTGACAGTATTCGGCTTTTCTCCCCAGAAAATACAAATGATCCTTATTCGCAAATTACAATTCCCATGCCGGATGTTACTACTTCATCGGAGAATCAGTCAGTGGGTTTGGAAGTTGATGGAGGAAATAGTTGGAAAGTTTTTGAAAACAACACCAAAGACTCACTTAATTTTGTCGGTGGCGAACCGTGTCCTGATGTAACTGCTACACCAACCCCACAAGCAGTGGGAGGGTCGCAAAATCAAACAAATTTTTCAGTAAACACTTTAATAATTACAGAAATTCTGCCCGACCCTCTTGATGGCGACGAATGGATAGAAATTTACAACCCTATGGAGCTTGCGATTGAATTAAGCAATTTTCAAATCGATGATATTGATGGTGGCTCAAAACCAAATAACTTGCCAAAGTATACGCTCGAACCATTACAATATTTTGTCTTTTACACAAGTTCAATATTTAACAACGGTGGAGACAGTGGAAGAATTTTATACAATGATCAAGTAATTAATAGTTATTCATATCCAGCTTCCACCAAAGGCGTTTCATTTGCTATTGACGCTTCTGGTAATTGGCAAAAAACTACAGATCCTACACCTGGTGAAGTCAACTCAATTGTCGCAATTATTACACCAACCCCTACAGCTACGCCGACCGTAAAACCAACTCCAACTACTAAACCAACGCCAACGCCAAAAATAACTAAAACTCCTACTCCTAAAAAAGTTCTTGGAGCCAAAACATCATCCTCAGCTTCGGCAGTCAAAAAACAAAATCAAGTTGAAGAGATAACAAAAACAGACAATTTTATTCCGTTTTATATTTCAACTGCTCTAATTACATTAGGCTTTTTGGTACATACAGTTTATTTTTCTAACAAAAAAAAGATAAATAAAAAAATAAAAAAGAGCAAAGTCTTCAAAAAACTTAAATCTATACTAAAAATTGTATAGAATAATAGTATGGATATAGTTTTTACTGGTGTCGGGCTAGTGGTCGGATATTTTATTTCGCACTTCCTTTCCAAACCTATTCACATTAAACCTAATCGTTTACCGAAACTTGGTATTAAGCGAGTTGAAATAATGCCGAATCTACTTATTCAAACTAGCAAGTGGAAGATTCACATTCATCACTGGATGACCCTCTCACTAGTTTTTGTTGTTCTTATTCTCACCACAACGAGTTTTAACCATTTAATATTAGTCAAAAGCTTGTGCTTAGGTGGAATAATCCAAGGTATCACCTATAAAGATCGGTTTCATATTTTAAAGAACCATTCATAATTTTTTCCAGTGACTAAACAAACAATATTTCTATACGTTCCAGTTATCATTTGGTGTGGACTAATTTTTGCTGTAAGTAACCGGCCAACAATCTCGACAGTCGACTCTTATGCAATTGACTTTGCCCTCAAAAAACTTGCACACTTCATTGAATATTTTATTCTTGGGGTTTTGGTTTATCGTGCCACAAAAAATATTTGGATTAGTATTATATTTTGTATTACATATGCTATTTCAGATGAGTTTCATCAATCATTTATCCCAGGTCGTGAGCCAAGAGGCAGAGATGTTATTATTGATTCACTCGGAAGCATAACTGCAGTCATCACATGGAACAAATTATCTCAAAAAATCAAATCGAAACTGAAAAAATAGGTCAAGATTTAGCTCAAGAGTATTTATATTCTGGAGGAGTTATTTTTCTAACTGGCGATTTAGGTGCGGGCAAAACGGCGTTTGTTAGAGGTTTCGCCAAAGGTCTGGGTATTACTAGGACAATTTCAAGCCCAACTTTTGTGTTTCTCAAAATTTATGACAGGCTTTATCATCTTGATCTATATAGACTCGAGAATCCAAGTCAGTTTGAAATGTTAGGTGTAAGAGAAATTATCGAATCGGACCCTAAAAAAATATTTATTATTGAGTGGCCAGACAAAGCTAATTTAAACAATATTTTTGCTAAAAAAATTACATTTCTAAAAACCAAATCAGACAATGAAAGAATTATTACAATCGAGTGATCCTCAGGTCATAGCTAAGGTTTTTGCAAAAGGGGGGATAGTTATTTTTCCAACTGATACAGTATGGGGAATAGGTTGTGTTTATGATGATGATCAAGCAATCAAAAGACTCTACTCAATCAAAAACCGCCTGCCTGATAAACCAACCTCACTTCTTATTCCAAATACCAGCTGGGTAAATAAGTTGGCAATCATTAACCCTACTGCAAAAAAAATATTGAATAAATATTGGCCAGGTGCTCTGACGGTCGTATTGTCGGCCAAAAAAGAAATAGAAGATAAAAGTTTTGTCTCAACAACTAAAAAGGTTGGGGTTAGAATTCCTAATCATCAAAAATTATTGGAGGTTCTAAAAATATTAGATAGGCCGATTCTTGGACCCTCGGCCAATTTTGCGGGGCAAACTCCACCCCAAACTATTTCTCAACTTGATCCAAATCTTCTTAAACTTGTGGATGCTGTTTTTAGCTCAGTAGATGGGTTTGGCAAAGAGTCGACTGTCATAACTTTTGAAAACGAAAACTTAGTGATATTAAGAGATGGGGCAGTTAAAATATAGTTATGGATCTATATATTGACACCATAAAACCGAATCAGACAATTATAAAAATCCTTGAAAAGGATGGTTCTAATGTCTTTTCTCAAGCCTTTCAAGGTGTTGGATCGGAAACACTAATTCCGCACTTGAATAAAATTTTTGAAAAATTTCCAATAAAAAAAGTCGGCAGAATTTTTGTCAACTCAGGTCCAGGCTCATTTACTGGTACTAGAGTTGGGGTTTCAGTTGCAAATGCATTGGCGTTTAGTTTAAAAATTCCTGTCAATAATCTTAAGGTCGGTAGCTATGTTAAAGTTAAGTATGAAGACTCAAAGTATTCCTAATGACATCAATAGTTAAGTTTTTTTTACCTCACCACAAGAACAATCATAGGGCTCACGCTGTAAAAGCACCAGCGATTTTTTCATATGTTATTTTTTTAATACTCCTCCAAGTATTTTTGAAAATATTTTCAATTCCTGGTTCTAATGTATTAGGTATTTCAACAAATATTTCTACCACAGACATAATTAGCCTTACTAACGAAAGAAGAATTTCTCAAGGCGTACGACCAGTTAAAGAAAACCAACTTTTGTCTCAAGCAGCTGCTGCCAAAGCTCAAGACATGTTAAACCAAAACTACTGGGCTCATTTTGCTCCCGATGGAAAAACTCCTTGGCAATTTATTAGCCAGTCTGGTTATAAATATTCTGTTGCCGGCGAAAACTTAGCAAGGGATTTTGACAACGCAAACTCTGTAGTTGTTGCCTGGATGAACTCGCCTTCACATAAGCAAAATTTGTTGGATGGTAGTTTTACAGAAATAGGAGTAGCTGTAACCGAAGGCAATCTCAATGGAGTAAACGGTTCTTTAGTTGTGCAGATGTTTGCTTCTCCAGCCAATCCAGCTCCAGCTCAGCAAGTTGAGACACCAACACCCGCCCAAACAACTAACAGCCAACCTGCTACTTCATCAGCTACAATAGTTGGGACAACTAACTCAGACACCTCGGAAACAGGTGGAACGCCGGTAAGCACAGAAGCAGTCCAAGGAGAAGCGTCGCAAGTTCAGGTAAATTATCCACTCAATCCGTATTTAATTATTAAAACAGTTAGCTTGATAATTTCTTCTCTACTGGTCCTATTAATTACACTTGATATCATCTACGTTCGCAGAAATAGAATAAACCGTGCGCTACATCACAATTTTGCTCATTTATTTGTATTTAGCTTGTTTGCCATTGTAATTACATTTATTAGTTCGGGATCAATTCTATAAATATGAGTAGTAAAAAAATAACCCACTTACACTTTCATTGGGGAATGTTGTTTTTTGCAATTGGACTTGCATTTGGCAGTATTATGTTGTTTCAGTCAAACCAAATGACGCAATTTTTAATCTCACTCATATTTGCAGTTTTTTATTTTTTTTGGGGAGTAATTCATTACTTTGCTGTTACCAAAAAACACCCTCATACGGTCCTAGAATATTTAGGATTATCATTTTTAATTGTTGTAATAGCATATTTGATGTTTTTAAGTCGTTAAGCTACTATATATCTTGTGAAAGGAATAATACTCGCCGGAGGTTCCGGAACCAGACTTTACCCAATTACTTACGCAATCAGTAAACAAATCATGCCTGTCTACGACAAGCCAATGATTTACTATCCTTTGTCTATTCTACTAAAAGCTGGAATTAATGAGGTATTAATTATTTCTACTCCACAGGATCTTCCAGGATTTCAAAAACTTCTTGGTGATGGAAGTAAGTATGGGTGTAGTTTTAATTACGCTATTCAAGAAATCCCTAACGGATTGGCGCAAGCTTTCGTTATTGGGGAATCTTTTATCGGCTCGGATTCAGTTGCGATGATATTGGGTGACAATATTTTTTATGGTTCTTCGCTCGATGATGTGCTTCCACAAACTGATTCAATCGAAGGAGGTAAAGTTTTTGCATATCGAGTTTCTGACCCAGAAAGATATGGAGTCGTTGAATTTGATAAGGATAATATCGCGGTATCGATTGAAGAAAAACCCTCTAAACCAAAATCAAACTATGCTGTTACTGGCTTATATTTTTACGACAACAATGTTATTGAAATTGCAAAAAACATCAAACCTAGTGAGCGCGGTGAATATGAGATTACAGACGTAAACGCTTACTATCTAAAAGAGAATAAACTCAAAGTAGCAATACTAGAACAAGGCACGGCTTGGCTTGATACCGGCACCTTTGATTCAATGATGCAAGCTTCACAATTCGTGCAAGTAATTGAACAACGACAAGGAGTTAAGATTGGATGTATTGAAGAAACGGCTTTTCAAAAAGGATTTATCACTAAAGCTCAACTGATTGATTTGGCTGAGCCTTTATTAAAAAGCGGATACGGAAAATATTTAATGTCTGTAGCTGAGAATAGTAGTTAATTTTTAAATATTATGTCAAAAATATTATTTACCGGTTCGACGGGACTCGTCGGAAGTAGAGTCTATGAGCTTCTAAGAGATAAACACACAATCACGACAATTTCTAGAGAGATAGGGCGAGCCGATATTCAATCTGACTTAAATGATTTGTCACAGCTTAAAAAAACATTAGATAACTTGGATTTCGAAATAATTCTTCATTTTGCTGGCTACACAGCTGTAGACGAGGCGGAAAATCAGAAGGGTGACATTGAAGGTCTTTGCTATCAGACAAATGTAAATGTGACTCAAAATGTTCTTAACGCTGCCGCGTCCCATAACGCAAAAGTGGTTTTTATTTCTACAGATTTTGTTTTTGACGGGAATAAAGGTCCATATACAGAGACTGACCCAACCAGCTCCCAAGAGAATCTTAGCTGGTACGGTTGGACCAAAAAGCTCGCAGAGGACAACATATTAAATGACTCCGACAAGCATCAAATTATCAGAATTGCTTATCCATTCAGATCTAGTTTTACAAAAGGGGATTTTGCTCGCGATCTTATTTCCAAGATGGAGAATCAATCGTTATATCCACTTTTTAATGATCAATTTCTGACCCCCACTTTTATTGACTGCCTTGCCGATTTTATTAACCTTAGTCTTGAAAAATCATTAGGTGGTGTCTATCACTTGGCAAATTCAGATGTTGTCACCCCTTACAGTTTTGGACAAATAATTAATCAGGTTTTTGAGTTTAATTATCCTATAGAAAGAGGATCGATTTATTTATTTAGACAAAATTTTCCTGACAAAGCCAAACGGCCAATCAATGGAGGCTTAATCGTTAAAAAAATTGAGTCGTTAGGTGTACCTGTTTTAACAAACGTAGAAGCTATTAAAATCTTAAAAGCACAGATTAATTCAAAATCTGCTAAAATTTCTTGAGGATAAATACTATGAAAGAAACAAAATCAAAGACCGCACTTATTACAGGAATTACTGGTCAGGACGGCTCGTATTTAGCTGAATTGCTACTAGAAAAAGGTTACGATGTTTATGGTGTCGTTAGACGTTTATCAACACCAAACACCGAAAGAATAGAGTCTATTTTACCTCAACTACATTTAGTTGAAGGTGACCTTTATGATGAACAGTCGTTAATTTCCGCAATCGACTTAAGTCAGCCGGACGAGGTATATAACTTAGCCGCCCAGTCTTTTGTTAAGACTTCATGGAATCAAGCCGTACTTACTGGTGAACTTACTGGTATGGGTGTCACTAGAATGCTTGACGCATTAAAGCACGTCAAGCCAGACGCAAAATTTTACCAGGCTTCCTCTTCAGAAATGTTTGGCAAAGTTCAAGAAACTCCTCAAACAGAAAAAACACCATTCTATCCCAGAAGCCCTTACGGAGTTGCCAAGCTTTATGGGCACTGGATGACAATTAATTATAGGGAGTCATATGATATGTTTGCCGTTTCAGGAATACTTTTCAACCACGAGTCGCCAAGACGAGGTATCGAGTTTGTAACTAGAAAAGTTACCGACGCAGCTGCAAGAGTTAAGCTTGGACTTATTGACAAGGTTGATTTTGGTAACCTCGATGCTGCCCGTGACTGGGGTTTTGCTGGAGATTATGTAGAGGCAATGTGGTTAATGTTGCAACAAGACCAACCAGAGGATTTTGTTATTGCTACAGGTGAAACTCACACAATTAAAGATTTTATAGTAGAAGCATTCAAACACGTCGGTATTGATAATTGGCAAAACCATATTGGGCTTGATGAAAAATTTATGCGCCCCGCTGAGGTCGATTTTCTAAAAGGGGACGCAACCAAAGCAAAAGAAAAACTTGGTTGGACACCAAAAACTACATTTTCTGAACTAGTCAAGATGATGGTCGATGCCGATATGGAAAAATATCGCAAAGTAGTTAAAGCTGCCCAAAACACTTAATGAAAGTAGTTATCATAATCCCAACTTACAACGAAAAGGATAACATTGAGTATATCTATTCAGAAATAACTAAATACAATCCTAAAGATATTGATTTAAAAATTCTTTTTGTTGACGACGAGTCGCCAGATGGAACCGCAGAAGTTATAAAAACTTTACAGAAAAAAAATAAAAATATATTCCTTATTTCCGGTAAGAAGAATGGGTTAGGTGCTGCTTATGTTAGAGGGTTTGATTATGCAATTAATGAGCTAAATGCCGAAGTCGTTTTTGAGATGGATGCAGATGGTTCTCATAAACCTCAGTATGTATCAGCTATGGTATCAGCAATCAAAAATGGTGCAGATGTCGCAGTTGGTACAAGGTATATAAAAGGTGGTTCAATTCCTTCCGACTGGGGTATTCATCGTAAAATTCAATCTGCATTAGGAAATATTGTCGCAAGAGTTATTTTGCTTGCTCCACAGTTTCACGATATGACTACTGGATTTAGAGCAACAAAAACAGAGTATCTCAAAAAAATTGACTATCATAATCTGTTATCTAATCGTTTCTCATACAAAATTCATTTATTTTATGCCCTATACAAAAGTGGAGCAAAAATTAAAGAAGTCCCAATTGAATTTATCGACAGAGAAAAAGGTCATTCCAAGATTCAAAAAAACGAAATAATTGACTCGCTTAGGGTAGTAATTTTGGTTTCTGTTAAATATCACTCTGAATTAATTAAATTTTTAATTACAGGAGTTGTCGGTTATTTGGTTAATGCAATTACATTATCGGTTGCAACAACAATTTTTAGGTCCACTCACTCTGTGGATGGATTATCTGGGCTGATTTCAGCGATCAAAGATACACCATTGTTTATGGCGACATTGCTTTCGGGTGAGATGTCGATTGTTACTATTTTTCTAATAAATAATTTTTGGACATTTAGATATCGAAAGGTTGGCGGATCAATATTTACCCGTTTTATTAAATTTAATATAACTGCACTCGGCTCACCATTAATTCAAATTTTAGTTATTAACACTCTCACTCCTTATTTCGGAATTCACAAGCAAATTTCTTTGGCAATCGGTGTGATTTTGGGCTTGGCTCTAAACTGGATTTTAAATACAAAAGTAATTTGGCGAAAAAAATCTTCATAGCTTAGGGTCGAAATATGTTAAATAAATTATTGTCTCAATACCAAAAAAAACTTTTTTTGTATGCCAAAAATCAAAAGCTTGAATTCTTTTTTTTATTAGTTTTAGTAATAATTGCTTCAATTCTAAGGTTTTGGAATATTGAAGGGCATATGACATTTCTCGGTGATGAAGGAAGAGACGCCTTAGTTTTATTAAATATTTTTCAGGAAGGAAAACTTACTTTATTAGGCCCATCTGCTTCAGTTGGAGGGTTTTTTCTTGGCCCTGCATATTATTACTTGGTAATTCCTGGTTTTTTGCTTTTTGGTATGTCTCCAGTTGGAATGGCATTTGAGGTTGCAGTCCTTGGTTTTGTTACAGTAATTATTCTGTATTTAGTTATTAAAAAATATTTAGGGTTTTTACCTGCATTTCTTGCTGCCCTACTTTATTCTGTGTCTCCAGTAGTGGTTATGTTTTCAAGATCAAGCTGGAATCCTAATATTTTACCGTTTTTGTCGTTGTTAATATTTGTATTTTTGTTGTTATCAAAAGAAAAAAATAAGTTAGTTTTTAGTTTTGCAGTTGGAGCTATTTTTGGTTTAGCAATTCAATCACACTATTTAGGCTTAATACTTGCATTGCCTATCTTTATAATTACAACTATTTTTTCAATCGATAATATATCTAGATTAATAAAAATATATCTAATTACCTTCTCAGGCTTTTTATTTACATTTTCACCATACTTTTTGTTCGAATTAAGGCATGGATTTAAAAACACTTCGACGATTATTGAATTTGTAACGAAACCATCCGGCGCAGTTGGCATTCGGGAATTTCAATTCGGTGATAATGTATTATCGGCAATTAGTCGTTTGTTTAGAGAAACATTATCTATAACTAACTCAGAGGCCGCATTATTTGTAGGTCTGGCTACTTTGTTGCTTGCAGTAATTTCTGTAGGATTTTTTAAATCCAAAAAAATTAACGATTTTTATTTAGTCGTTATTATTTGGGCATTATCAGGAATTTTAGGTTTAGCATTTTATAATGGCGAGTTGTACAACTACTATTTTTCTTTTTTGTTTCCTGTGCCATTTTTATTACTTTCGTTAATCTTTTTTACTTTTAAAAAACAAAAAATTGTCTCCATAATATTAATTGTCTGTACATTTGCCCTTATTGCATATCTTTTACCAAAGAATATTATTTTTAAACAAGAATCAAATCAGTTAAAGACAGCTAAAAGTGTCTCAAATAAAGTACTAGAGTTGGCTGGTGGTAAGCCATACAATTTTGCCCTTATGGCAAGCGGTAACACAGATTACGCGTACCGGTTCTTTTTAGAAAAGAGTAATCTTGCTCCTACACCAATTGAAAATCAAATAACCGACCAGTTAATTGTTGTATGTGAAGAAAAGGATTGTCGTTACAATCTAAGTCCTATGCCTCAAATTTTATCTTTTGGGCCAAGACAGCTTGATCAGGAGCTTGATTTTATTCCTGGGCATATTAAAATATTCCGTCTAATTCACGAGCCTAGTAAATAAAAAAGAATACAAGTAAAATTAACCTATGTTAGAAATATATTTATCAGTCGTAATCCCTACTTATAACGAGTCGGAAAGAATAGCTTCTTCAATAAAATCAGTTCAAGAATACTTTGATTCAAAAAAAATATCTGGCGAAATCATTGTTTCTGATGATTTTTCCAAAGATAACACTGTCCAGATTGTTGAAGATTTAATCAAAAGTCAAAGTAATTTAAAAATTCTAAAATCACCAAAGAACTACTTTAAGGGATATCCAGTCAAAAAAGGGATGCTTGAGGCAAAAGGTAAATATATTATTTTTGCCGACGCAGATATGGCAACACCAATTACAGAAGCAGACAAACTTATTCTAGCTATTAACAACGGAGCCGATATCGCAATCGGTTCAAGGATACAGTCAACAGGAAAAGACTTGCGAGCATCACAACCTCTATACAGAAGAGTATTAGGTAAAATGTTTACTTTCATTCGCGAATTTTTAGTTAGAGGGATTAAAGATTCACAAACTGGATTTAAAATGTTTAGTCATGATTCTGCTAAGGATCTTTTTTCAAGACAAATAATAGAAAATATCATTTTCGATGTAGAAATCTTATATATGGCTAGAAAGTTGAAATATAAAGTTGCTGAAGTTCCTGTCGAATGGAATTATGGCGGTGAAACAAGAATGCATGTTACAGCTAAAAATGCCATTATGACACTCACCAGTCTTGCAAAGATCTGGCTCAAACATCACTGGATAAAAGCATAAATCTTTTGTGAATCGTTCCAAGCTAATATTGTTGCTCATTTTTTTAGTATCAATAACTACAACAGTTTATTCATACTCGCTTACAGATCTAAATCTAACGCTTTCACAAAATACTTTTGTTTTGTCTTTTCAACATAGTTTACAAAATCTAGGTTTCTATCATCGCAATCTTTCAAGCTTAGTTTTTGCTTCACTTTTAGTTGTTTGGATTATTATCTATTTGGTTTTAAGTTTCCAAAAAAATTTAGCCGACATAAACAAAAAATCATTAATATTTGTATTAGTTTTTCCATTAACCTTTTCGTATTCTGCTTTACTTTCTTATGACATTTTTAATTACATTTTTGATTCAAAAATAATTACTCAATATGGGGGGAATCCATATAATTTTTCAGCTCTCGACTTCCCAAACAACCCCATGGTTCACTTTATGCGATGGACACATAGAACGTATCCATACGGACCTTTGTGGTTGATACCAGGAATAATAGTCACATTAATATCCACTAAACTACTTATACAAATATTTTTGTTCAAAATAATTGCGATAATATCAGCAATTATTGCGAGTAAGTTATTAAATTCAAAATCAGACAATAAAAACCTTCTATTTTTATTTAATCCGTTAATAATTACTGAGGTATTAATCGGGAACCACAATGACATTTATGTCGCCTTAGCGTTAATTATTAGTGTTGTTTATGTCGCAAACACAAAAATCAGTTATTTTTCCTTAATTATTGGCGGGCTTATTAAATACGCGAACTTTTTTATGATACCTTCATTAATTATTAAAAAATTTACTCCAAAATATTTTTCAAGCTCATTATTATTTTTAACTTTACTCTCAATTTTTATTGCTTCCTTTAGAACAGAGTTTCAAATTTGGTACATAATTTGGGTCCTTCCACTCGCCTATATTTCTCCAAAGGGTAGCTACACAAGAGATTGTATTATTTTAATCAGTCTACTTTTACCTTTTTCCCATATTCCATATATACAATCTGGCTCATATGAAGGATTGTCATTCTATCTAAAATATATAATTATCATATCTAGTCTTCCGTTAAGCTTTATACTATACAAATGGCATCGAAAATTATTGTGAAAATAAATAAAGTAATTCCTCTTAATCAACTATTCATACTTTTTGGAATTATCATTATCTATTTACTAATCAATCTTGTTTTTATTAACAAGACTCCAATTTTTACAGATGAGGCGATCTATGTACGATGGGCTCAAATTGCTGCCAATGATGCATCTTTAAGATATATTTCGCTTCTTGACGGGAAACAACCATTATTTATTTGGATAGCAATGATTCCAGTTAAGTTATTAAATGACTCCTTACTGGCAGTAAGATTACTATCAGTTCTTTATGGCTTGGTTTCAATCATTGGAATATATTTTTTAGGTAGAGTTCTAAAAAATTCGCTTACAGGACTTATTGCTGCAAGTTTGTTTTTAACCAGTCCATTCTTTTTTGTATATAACCGATTAGCAATATACGAAAGTTTAATCTCAATGATAAGCATTTATAGTGTGTTATTTACAGTGCTTTTGGTAAAAAAACCAAGAGTTGACTTGTCACTTTTATTAGGTTTCACAATCGGTCTTGGACTTTTGACTAAGTCTTCTGCAAACTTTTTTATATATTTGCTTCCGTTTAGTTTACTACTTCAAATTAGAAACAAATTTAGTTTTAATAAAACCACTGTTTTTAAGCTGATTGGATTATTTTTACTTTCAACCTTTATTGCTTATTCAATGTTTAATTCGCTAAGGCTTTTCCCGTTATTCAATATGATAGATGAGAAAAATCATACTTTTATTCTCACGAACAAAGAATTTATTCAAAACCCATTTTACTTAGTCTTTGGTAATACGCCAGCCTTGATTAGTTGGATGTTTCAATACTTAACCCCAATTCCATTTTTTCTATTTATTTTGTCTGCCATTTATTACGGATTCAAGCTAAACTTTAAAATAATTTTCTTACTTATCTGGGTAATGGTGCCATTTTTTACTACTGCTTTTTTTGGAAAAATAATTTATCCAAGATATCTACTCTATTTGGTTCCAATAATTTTTGTTGTAAGTTCATATTTTGTGGTCGAAAAAATTGAAAAAATTAAATCACTAAAATTAAAACTTTTTACAATTTCAATTATTTTAATTTGGCCAATATTGGGAATAATGTCAATTATAATTAATCCAACAAACTCCATTATTCCTGAAAACGATAAAAATCAACTATTTAATGATTGGCCAGCAGGGGGTGGAATAGAAGAAGCTGTTGAAATAATTAACAACGCGTCTCTAGCTGAAAAGATTTTTGTTGGAACCGAAGGAACATTTGGCCTTCTTCCTTATGCGTTAGAAATTGAATTGATTAAAAATCCAAATGTTGAAATAAAAGGATACTACCCTGTAAAAACCATTCCGGTCGAAGTGTTAGAAAAATCAAAAACCCAGAAAACTTTTTTTATCTATAACCTAACACAGGATGAAGAATTATTTAAAAATCAAAATATATTGGAATTGGGCAAGTATGCAAAGGGTAATTCAAATACCTATTTAAGAATTTTCGAAGTCAAATAATATGCTCAAAAAGGCGTTTAATAAAAACCGCGAAATAATTTGTGGTTTTTTATTTATTCTATTTATTAATATTATATTTAGTTGGCCATTATTGAGTGCTGGTTTTTTTAGCACCGATGATGGAAATTTAATGTTAATTAGGGTTGGTGCATTTTTTAAAAGCTTTTCAGATTTTCATATTCCTGTTCGAATTGCAGATAACCTAAATTATGGGTATGGATATCCAATATTTAATTTTTTTTATCCGGGCTTTTTTTATTTAAGCGAGTTTTTTCATTTATTTGGATTTGGATTACAAACCTCGGTAAAAATATCAATTTTTGCTCTTGGACTAATTGGATCTGCTGGTATTTATTTACTTTCAAGCAAATTTTCAAAAAATTCGCTTATTTCATTAACCGTCACAACGTTTTATATATTTGCTCCATACAAAATAATTGATCTTTATAAAAGGGGATCGTTTGGAGAGATTTTTGTTTTTGCTTTTGTTCCATTTATCACATTAGGAATAATCGGCTATTTGCAAAACAAAAGAAAACTAGCCTTTATTACTTCTGTTGTCGCCTCGGTAATGGTAATTATTGGTCATAATACTTTGGCATTAATTCTTCTTCCGGCTACATATTTAGCCGGACTTATTTTTACAACTTGGTCATACAAAAATATTTTATCTTTAATTAAGATATTTTTACTCTCATTGTTAGTCTCAGCGAGCTTTTGGACACCTGCTCTTTTTGAAAGGGCTTATACTTTACAGCCTCAAATATTAATTGCTCGTTACGCGGAACATTATCCCAGCGTGTTCAGTTTGCTAATTGATCTACCATTTATTACCAATATTTCAAGTTCCGGTGAAAAATCATATCCAATATCTACTGTCGCAATAATATTTTCTTTGTTAGGATTAATTATTTTCTTTTTAGATCATCACAATAAAAACTGGAGAATAAAATTTTTATCTGCATTCAGCTTGTTTTGTATTTCAATTTTTTTCATTACTCCAATTTCAGCAAAAATTTGGGAAATATTTAGTATCGACAAATTAGTTCAGTTTCCTTGGAGATTTTTGTCACTAACTACCTTCTCAAGTACATTAATTCTTATTTTGGTTTTAACTTATTTTAAAAAGATTAAAAATATATATTTAATACTAATAATTGGTCTTACAATCTTTTTATATTTTCCACAAATTCAAGTAGAAAAAAATAACTATCCAGACGAATACTATCTAACTAATGATTCAACAACAGTAAATCAGTCAGAATTATCAACGATTTGGTTTAATAAGGAATTAAAATTAAGACCAAATAGTTTAATTACATCACCTCAATCAGTAATAGTTGAGAATCTAAGTCAGAAAACTCAATTAATTTCATTTACCACAGTCTCTGATGATGCCGCTTTTATAACGGTCAATAAAATGTATTATCCGGGATGGAAGTTATTTATAAATGGAAGCGAATCTGAAATTAATTATCAAACCGATGGATTAATTAACTTCAAAATATTAAATGGCAGAAGTGATGTTAAACTCGAGTTTGTTGATACAAAAATAAGAACGGTTTCAAATGTTTTAAGTATTCTTGGCTGTTTAGTAATAATTATCTATTTCATTAAACTTCAAAAAAAACGATGAAAAAAATTATTATTTTAATTCCATTAGTTGCGTTAATTTATGTTAGTTATTCAATACTAAATAATCAGTTTTTTAGTGTTCATGATGACCAGCAAGTTGCTCGAATTTATTTACTTACAGAAGCCTTAAAATCTGGACAATTTCCAGTTAGGTGGGTTAATCATTTAGGATTTGGTTTTGGATATCCATTATTTATTTTTTACCCGCCATTAATTTATTATATTGGTTCAGTATTTTATTTAATGGGGGCATCCTTAATTCTGTCAGTAAAACTAATAATTTTTATCTCGTTTTTAGGATCAATGGTTTCGATGTATTTTTTATTAAATAAGTTTTATTCAAAAAATATATCAGCAATCTGTTCATCGTTTTATGTATTAACCAGCTATAGGGCGCTAGATGTGTACGTAAGGGGTGCATTATCAGAAGCATTTTCCTTTGTATTTTTACCTCTAATTTTATTAAATATTTATAATATTTTTGATAAAAAATCTAAAAATCTAATAAAAAGTTTTGTATTTTTATCTTTAGCTTTTGCAGGGCTTATTCTTACTCACACGCTTACAGCACTTGGATTTTTGTTAATTATATTGGTCTGGGTTTTTGTACTTTATATACAAACACGGTCGGTTAGAAAAATAGTTATAACGGTTGTTTCATTAGGGCTTGGAGGAGGACTTTCCGCTTTTTCGTCTATCCCATCCATCATTGAAAAAAAATTTACGCTTGTTGACGGAATACTTCTTACTGAACTAGCTGACTATAGAATTCATTTTGTATATATTCGGCAACTTTGGGACTCTGCTTGGGGATACGGAGGCTCATTACCTGAATTAAACGATGGAATGTCGTTTGAGGTTGGAAAAGTATTATTAATTGGAATAATGGTGAGCCTTGGAATTATTACTTACAATGTAATAAAAAATAAAAAAATAGTTTTAAATCAGCTACTTCCATTGTTTATTTTGCTGCCATTATTTATGACGCTAAAATATTCCAAACCTATTTGGTTAGCATTTGAGCCAATTGCTTATTTGCAATTTCCATGGAGATTTTTAACCTTCGTAACCTTATTTGCACCATTTGTTTTCGCATTTTTATGCAATGAAACAAGTAAAAAAAATAAAAAATATTCATATTTATTTTTAACGATTGTATTTGCAATAACAATTTTTGAGTTATTCGGTAGGTTTTCTCCAGAGTCATTTAAGCAGTTTTCTGATTCTGATTACTTATCAAAACAAAGACTTGATTGGGCGACCAGCAGGTCTTCGTTCGAATATATTCCAAAAGGTGTTGCAACCAAAGTCTCTAAAGATTTTACAACCATTCCTGATATCGATGAAATTGACTTACCTCAAAGCCAATTCGAAATACTTGAAGGGGAAGGGATTATAGAAAATATAGAGTTTAATTCAGGAAATCAAAAATATCGAGCAGCCCTTTCGACAAATGGAAAAGTACAATTCAACACATTTGATTTTCCTGGGTGGGAAGTCAAAATAAATGGTCAAAAAACAAAAGTAGATAATGTTAATCGGCTAAAGTTAATAACAGTGATGATTCCTCAAGGAGAATCCATAATTGAACTTAATTTTTCCCGTACTCCAATCAGGTTAATTAGTGAGATAATTAGCCTTGTTAGTTTATCAATAATTATTTGTCTATTATTTCTAAAAAAAATCAAGAATGTCAGACCTAGATTCATCAATTGAGCTAGATATAGCTGCAGTTAAAAAACGCTCGATTAAGGGTGTTTTTTCTTTGGTTGGACGGACAATCTTCATTCAAGTTATTAGTTTTATATCTAATTTAGGTTTAACGATTCTACTGGCACCCAAGGAATATGGAATTTTTATTTTAGTATCGGCAATTACCGGCTTTTTAACATATCTTTCAGATATTGGACTAGCTGCCGCCTTAATACAAAAAAAGGAGGCTGTCTCAAGAAAGGATTTAGTAACAACATTTACAATTCAACAGTCTTTAGTTGGAATATTAGTAATAAGTGGTTTAATATTTTCTATTTGGGCAGGTAGTATTTTTAATCTTGATCAAAAGGGCGTTTGGTTGCTTCGAGTCTTAATAATTTCACTGTTTCTATCATCCTTAAAAACGATTCCTTCAATATTACTTGAACGTAAATTAGCCTTTGAAAAATTTATTATCCCTCAAATCGTCGAAAATTTAATCTTTTCAATTTCGGTTCTATATCTTGCATGGCAAGGGCACGGACTAAATAGCTTTACATATGCAGTGATATTAAGGTCAATTTTTGGTGTAATTACCATGTATTTTGTTTCTCCTTGGAAGCCTAGTCTTGGCATTGATAAACAATCAGCAAAAAAATTGATTAACTTCGGTGTATTGTTTCAATTAAACAGTATTTTGGCATTAATTAAGGACGATTTTATGACAATAATATTAGGAAAATTACTAAATGTTACTCAAATTGGATATTTAGGTTGGGCACAAAAATGGGCATATCTTCCTTTAAGAGTAATTATGGATAATGTTATAAAAGTAACCTTTCCTGCCTTTTCAAGGCTTCAATCAGACAAACAAGCATTAAGTCGTGCGATTGAAGAAGCAATCTTTATTTCAGCTTTGCTTACCTTCCCAATTCTTACATCATTATTAATGTCTTCAAGTAGTTTAATCGGGATTATTCCAAATTATGAAAAATGGTTGCCTGCTTATAGCCTACTTCAAATTTACATACTTGGATCGTATGTTAGCTCTGTAACAATCATAATTACAAACGCACTTAATGCGGTCGGTAAAATAAAAACCACCTTAAAACTAATGCTATTATGGACAAGTCTTACTTGGATACTAAGCATTCCATTAGCATCAAAATTTGAGAGCCTCGGGGTTGCTATAGCGTGGTTAATCGTTACAGCGTCGAGTTTGCTTGCATTCTATATCGGATACAAAGAACTAAAAATTAACGCTGTAAAAGTATTATTTTCTCCAATAGTTTCCACACTTGTTTTAATATTAGTTTTAAAATTTTTATTCGCAACCGTTGAACCAAGCAATATATTTACCGTTTTTGGAATATTATCTTGTGGAATCGTTGTTTATTTAATAACTAGCTTTTTAACAGCAAAAGATAGATTAATAAAAAATATTACAATATTTAGATCATCAATAAAATGAACAACTCAAAAATTTCTGTATTGATAGTAACTTACAATAGTATGGATTACATATTAGACTGTCTAAAATCCGTCTATCAATCTAAACTAGAAGGTTTTAGCCTTGAAGTAATTATTTCAGACAATGCCTCAAAAGACGATACTGTTAGTTTAATCTCAAAAAATTACGTAAAAGCCAAAATAATTACAAACAAAAATAATACTGGGTTTGCCGGCGGAATTAATATAGCAATTAAAAAAGGACTGGAATCTGATTCAGACTATTTTTTTATATTAAACCCCGATACTCTTATAAAAAAAGATACGATCCTTAATTTATTCAAAAATAGAGGGGAAGCTGACATTCTGTCGCCAAAAATATATTTTACCGATAATCCAAAAGTTATCTGGTACGCAGGAGGAAAGATAGATTGGGATAATTGTTATGGCACGCACATCGGAGTTGATGAAGAGGATCGTGGACAATACGATCAAATTAAAGAAATTGATTACTCAACAGGTTGCGGAGAATTAATAAGCAGAAAAGTTTTTGAAAAGGTTGGCTTTATGAACGAAAAATACTTTTTATATTTAGAAGATTTAGATTTTAGTTTAAGAGCCAAAAAAAATGGGTTCAAAATTAAATATATTCCTATTTCGAGCATGTTTCATCATAACGCCAAATCATCAAGTGTAGGTTCTCCAATTCAAGATTACTATATTACGCGCAATCGAATGTATTTTGCCCTTATTTACTCACCAATTAGAACAAAAATTGCTGTTTTTCGGCAATCCTTAGTTTTTTTAATTAACGGCCGTAAGGCACAAAAAATTGCCGTTCAAGATTTTTTAATGTTTAAAATGTATACAGGGAGTATATTTAAAAAAATATGATAACTGCAGTAATTATTGCCAAAAATGAAGAAGAATTAATAGGTAATGCTATTAAAAGCCTTAAATTACTAACTAATGATATTGTCCTTTTAGACGATTCATCTACCGATTCTACAACAAAAATTTCCAGTAGTCTTGGCGCTCAAGTAATCAAATTAGAGAAAAATTTAAATTTTTCACAAAAGCGAAACGCCATATTAAATGAGCTAAAGACAGAATGGATATTTTATTTAGACGCGGATGAGAGGATTACAAAAAAGCTTGCTGAGGAAATAAAATCAGTTATCACCTCGAAAAATCCAAGTTCTGCTTATTGGGTTAATAGAAAAAATTATATATTAGGCAAAGAGTTGGATAGCAAAACTTGGTATCCAGACGCCCAACCCAGACTATTTAGGCTTAAAAAATTTAAAGGCTGGACAGGACATATACATGAAGGGGTTAATTTTGAAGGAAAGGAGTCAAATCTAAAATCAAACATCGTTCACTTAACACATAGAAGTGTTGCGGCAATGATAGAAAAAACAAATTCTTGGTCAGAAATCGAGGCTGAGAACCTCTTCAATATTAACCATCCTAAGATTACGTCGGTAAGGTTATTTAAGCTGTTTCTTACACAATTTTTTAAAAAATATATCAGTGATGAAAACTATAAAAATGGCATAAGAGGTGTAATTGAGTCGTTTATGCAAGTGTTTAGCGTAATGATTACTTATTTTAAACTCTGGGAGCGACAACAGACTCCAAGTATTAAGGAGCGATACGATTTAATTGAAGATCAGTTGGAAAAAGAGTCAAGCAAATGAGAGTCGCAGTATATGATCCATATCTTGACACCTTGGGTGGTGGGGAAAAATATATATTAGCGATCTGCAGTAATTATCTAAAAAATGGACACTCAGTTGATATTCTATTTGATAAGGATATAAATTTATTAGATATTAAAAAAAGGTTTAATCTACCACTAGAAGGACTTAGTTTGGTCAAAATAAATCTCAACTCTCTTGGTTTGTTGGCAAAGTATCAATTTTTAAGAAAATACGACCACTATCTTCACTTGTCTGATGGATCTATTCCAATACCAATGTCCTCAAAAAATTATATTCATTTTCAAGTTCCATTCAGTAAGATAAAACCAACAATAATAGATAAAATTAAGCTTAAATTGTTTGACTCCGTGATTGTTAACTCTAAGTTCACAAAAAAAGTAATTGACAATACATATTCAGTAAATTCTGAAGTTCTCTATCCTCCAGTTACTCTTTTTAAAAAATCAAACAAAAAAAATATTATTATTTCTATTGGCCGATTTGATGCCGTACTCAATAGTAAAAGACAGGATATATTAATTGAGGCATTCAAAATTCTAAGCAAAAAAAATAAACATTTTAGTTTGTATTTAATCGGAGGAATCTCAGATATAGACTTGATGCATTTGGATCAACTTAAGTCCAAAGCAAAGGGTTATAAAATAAAGTTTTTTCCTAATCTAAGTTTTACGGAACTATCGAAGCTTATTTCTGAGTCAAAAGTTTATTGGCACGCAACAGGATTTGAGTGTAAAGAGTCTGATCCAGAATATTTTGAACATTTTGGTATTTCCATACTTGAAGCCTCTTCCTCAGGATCAGTACCAATTGTCTATGATGGTGGTGGACCAAAAGAGTATATTTTAGAAAAAAATAATGGATTATTTTTTACTACGGCTGAAATGTTAGCAATAAAAACTTTAGAATTAATTAGTAACCCCAAACTATTTTCACAAATGTCGAAATCAGCACAAACTACTGCAAAAAAATATTCAGTATCAGAATTTAATAAAAATGTTGAAAAAATATTTTCTTAAAATATTTTCGGTAATTATTTTTTTATCTACCCTAATTATTTTGTGGCCAAAAAAACTTTTCCCTGGTGATAACTTGGTCGGACTATACCATCCTTTTAGAGATTTATTTTTAAATATTTACCCTGCTGGATATCCGTTCAAAAATGCTCTAATTACTGACCCGTTTTTGCAAATATTTCCATGGAAGTATCTAACTGTCGAGGCAATCAAAAATTTTAGCCTTCCACTCTGGAATCCTTATTCTTTTTCTGGTTATCCACTACTGGCAAATTTTCAGTCTGGTGTCTTTTTTCCTTTGAACATAATGCTTTTATCTTCAGGGTTAGACTCGTGGCATTTATTTATTTTTATTCAGATTCCAATCACTTTTTTTTCAATGTTTCTTTTTCTTAGAAAACTTTCAGTTTCAAAAATTAGTGCTACCTTTTCAAGTGTTTGCTATGCCTTGTCAGGTTTTTCAATCGGGTGGCTAGAATGGGGAAATATTGTCTTTATTTTTGCTTTTTTACCACTAGCTCTGTATTTCGTCTTAGGCTTAGAACAAAGTTTTAGCCGAAAAAATATATTTTTATTTTACGCTAGTCTAATATTAATTCCAATATCAGGACATTTACAATTTACTTTTTATGCATATCTAGTTATCGTATTTTTTGTCATAGTTATTTTTTTTAACAGTAGATTAATAAGCAGAGTACCTCAACTTTTAATTATTTTAATTTTATCGATTCTTACGGTTTCGATTCAGATTTTTCCAACTTTAGAATTAATAAAAAATTCATTCAGGTCTGTCGACATATCCTATTTTGGTCAGGAGGATTGGTTTATTCCATTGAAACATTTTATTTCTTTAATATCTCCAGACTTTTTTGGTTCTCCTGCAAGGCAAAATTATTGGGGCGTATGGAATCATTTAGAATTTAATTTAAGCTTTTCTGTAGCGGCATTATTTTTTTCATTACTAGGAATTAAAAAAAGAAAAATTAATATTTTCTTTTTAATTCTTTTAATTATTGCCTTAGTTTTTTCAACAAACAATTTACTTTCACAGATAATTTATGCAAATCAAATTCCATTTATTTCTTCTGCTCAACCCAGTCGTTTAATATTTATCGTAATTTTTGCTTTATGCTGTCTAGCTGCTTTTGGTGTGGATGAAATGTATAAGCTTAAAATTACTAAATTTAAGTTGATTTCAGTTTTTATAATATTGACTTTAGTATTTGGACTTTTAATTTATTTAACATATTTTAATTTCAATATTTTCTTACCTGAAGATTTCCTAAAAAACCAAATAACAGCAAAACGAAATCTTATTTTTCCTTTGTTTGTATTTTTACTCGTATTAATGTTTGTATCTTTGTCACGATTAAAACTTATTCCTCTTAAATTATGTCTTATATGCCTTACAATTATTTCTCTAGCAGAATTGGCATTTTATGCAAATAAGTTTTTACCCTATTCGACCAAGCCTTTGTTTTATCCCACAACCAAAATAACCGAATTTATTAATCACGACAATTCTGTTTTTCGTGTTTCAACTAATGATGATCGAATTTTTCCACCCAACATTTCAGCCGTGTATGGAATTCAATCACCTGAAGGTTACGATCCGTTGTATCCCAAAACATATGCTGAACTTATTGGACTAATTGAATCTTCTAATCTTGAACAAGTAAAGTTTAACCGTATTGTCAGACCTAAGAATATTAATTCAAATTTATATCCCTTAATTAACGCAAAATATATTTTGAGCTTTGATAATGAATTAAATAATACAAAACCAATTTTTAGTGAAGGAGTTACAAACGTATTCATTAACCAAAAGTATCTTGAGCGTGCCTATTTTGTTCAGAATATTATTAATGTTAATTCTGATATTGAAAGCAAACAATCTTTGCTCGATAAAGATTTCGATCCCAGATCGCAAGCCGTTGTTATGGGTGGTACGAGTGACAATATTCCTCAAACTACAAATGCAGAGAGTATTGTCAATATTACTAGTTATGAATCTAATACTGTCAAAATAAAAACCAAAACCACGAACAACTCATTCTTAGTTTTGCTAGATAATTATTTTCCTGGCTGGAAAGCCAAAGTAAATAATATCGACACGAAAATATATAGAACCAATCATACTTTTCGCGGCATTTACGTTCCATCGGGAGAAAATGAAATTATTTTTGAATACAAGCCCAACTCATTTAGGGTTGGTGCGCTAGTCTCTTTGACATCTATAATACTAATGTCTTTGTTTATTTTTAAAATTAAAAAAAATGAGTAAAAAAATTACAGTCGTTATACCTAACTACAACGGTTCGAAATTGCTTAGACGTAATCTTCCAAACATAATCAAAAATTTTCCAGATTCACAAATAATAATATCTGACGATAACTCAAGCGATGATAGTTTAAGTTTTTTGGCTAATAATTTTCCAAATGTTGAAATAATAACAAATAAAATAAATAAAGGCTTTTCATCAAATGTTAATAGTGGGGTAAAAAAAGCAAAAACTCCAATCGTTGTTTTGCTTAACACAGATGTAGCTGTAAACAAAGATTACACAAGGCAAATTGAAAGTTATTTTGAAAACGAGAATCTTTTTGGTATTGGTTTTCAGGATCGAAGTTTTGAAGACAAAAACATTGTGTTAAGGGGTAGAGGAGTCGGTATCTTTAAAAAAGGTCTACTTAATCACGCAAAAGGAAAGAATGAATTTGGTAGGACGCTTTGGATTTCAGGAGGTAGTTGCGCAGTTAGTTTAGAAAAATTTAAAAAGCTTGGTGGATTTAATGAAATATATAATCCATTTTATTGGGAGGACATTGACTTATCTTACCGGGCAATTAAGTCTGGATGGGAAATTTTATTTGCACCTGAGATTGTGGTTGATCATTTTCACGAAATTGGTTCAATTAGAAAACACCATTCCGCCGACAGAATTACAAAAATAGCCGCTAGAAATATGTTAATTTTTTCTGCTAAAAATATTACTGATAAAAAAATATTGTTAAGTTTTTATATTACTTTGATTCAGTTAACAATTAAATCACTCATTAAAATGGACACAAACATGTTAAGTTCAATTATGTGGTTTTTATTAAAGTATCCTAAAATTATCACAAGTCGAAATAATGAAACAAAATACTACAAACTATCGGACAAAGAAATCATCAATAATTTTGGAAATGCTGGGTAAATGTAAAAAACATATCTTAATCTTAAGTGTTTTATTTATTGCTGTTTTTGTACGGACTTACGCTTTTGAAAAGTCAGCAACTTCGTTAAATTGGGACGAAGTATCAATTACTTACAATGCATGGTCTCTACTGGAAACAGGCAAGGATGAGTACGGAGAAACACTTCCACTGGTGTTTAGATCGTTTGATGATTACAAATCGCCGTTATATATTTATTTGACAGTACCATTCGTAGCAATATTTGGACCGGTTGGTAATGTAGTGAGATTGCCTAGTTTGATTTTGGGCTTATTTAGTGTTTTGGGAATATATTTGTTAACTTTTCAATTGTTTAAAAAAAGAAAGATTGCAATATATACATCTTTATTTTTGGCACTTCTTCCGTGGTCCATTCATTTTTCTAGAGTGGCTTTTGAGGGAAATATTTTAGTATTTTTTATTATCTTTGGATTATATTTTTTCTATAAATTTGTTAATGGAAAACATAACAATATTAATATATCGATTGTTTTCTTTGCTATTGGGATGTATGCGTACCATTCTGCAAAATTAATTATTCCACTTATTGTTGCAATTCTAGTAATTCTTTACTGGAAACAAATTTTTAGCTTAGCAAGAAAACAAATTATTTTTTCCGTTTTATTAAGCTTAATCCTAATAGCTCCTCTCACATATTCGATATTTTTTTCAGGAGCACAAAACCGTTTTGAAGACACGAGTATTTTTTCTAAAAAAAATATCGACCAGATTGATCCAGCCAGAAAATTATTTGACATTGAAAATGGCAACAATTTGCCATCAAAACTATTTCACAATAGGAGTTTTTACCAGCTAGATCTCTTATTTTCTAACTACTTATCGCATTTTTCACCAGAATTTTTAATTTATACACAAGATAATCCAAGACATCACGCAACAAGAGTTGGTTTAGTTTTGTTGTCGCAATCGGCATTTATTATTTTAGGCACATGGGTATTAGTAAAAAAGAAAAAATTTAACAAGGAAAAAGTTCTTGTATTGTCACTTCTACTTATTTCACCAATGGCGTCAGCACTGACATTTGAGGCTCCACATTCGATCAGGGCATCAGTTTTAATGATACCTTTATCAATACTAGGAGGTTTGGGAATTAGTTGGCTGAGTAAGAAAAAAAATCAACTACAAAGAGTAATATTTGGATTATTAATTATTTTTACTTTGGTTAACTTTTATTTTTATTATCATCAATACATTAGTCACTACAAATTTGAAACATCACAGGACTGGCAGTTTGGAAGGAAAGAGGCAGTAGAATATAGTAATGAGGTTGAGAATCAGTACGATGAAATATGGATATCAAATAAATTAGAACAATCTTACATTTATTGGCTACTATATTTGAAAGTGAACCCAGAAATATATCTAAGCCAAGGTGGAACAAAAGCAGGGTATGAAGGTTTTGAAGGAAATGCTTTGGGAAAATATCGTTTTATAAACATTAACCCCAAAACCATTACAAAAGATAAGAAAATATTATTAATTGGAGAAAAAGACGAATTTTTAGCGGAGCCGATAAAACAAATATTATCCCCTAATAAGGATACAGCTATCGATATAACAGACTCAGCTCAATATGAAAAAATTAATAAGTAATAATAAATACCTAATTTTAATATTATTTTTTGGATTTTTTTTAAGAATCTTTAATATTTTTAATTCCCCTCCATCCCTATATTGGGATGAAGTATCAATTGGTTACAATAGTTATTCAATTGCTGAAACACTAAAAGACGAACATGGCAACTTGTTGCCAGTTCAAGCATTCACAGCATACGGCGACTATAAAGCACCGCTATATATCTATCTAACTGCTCCACTTGTTAAATTATTTGGCCTGAACTATCTAACAGTTAGATTAACGTCAATAATTTCAGGGACTATATTAATATTATTAATTTATCTTTTAGCCAAAGAGATTACTCCAAAAAACAAAAAATATCCGCTCCTTGCCGCACTCTTTATTTGTATTTCACCTTGGAGCATACAATTATCCAGAGCAGCATTTGAAGCTAACCTTGCGACAACTTTAGCTACTGCTGGTACATTATTTTTTGTTAAATCAACAATTAAGTCAAGGTTAATATTTTTATCAGTAATATTTTTTGTCGGGTCAATGTATGCATTCAATGGTACCCGGTATTTTCTCCCAATTTGGATATTTTTTCTTGGATTATGGCAATTATTTAACAAAAAAATCTCAATAAATTACGCAAAATATCTAATCGTGTCAATGATATTAGGAATAATATTAATTATTCCATTAATCTCATTTGGATTAACAAACTCCGGACAATTAAGGTTTAATGAAGTTAATATTTTTTCTGATCCTGAGCCAGTCAGCAAATCAAATTCGTTACAACTTCGAAATAACAATTCATTAATTTCAAAAATAATTTATAACCGCCGAGTATTTCATGCACAAAATTATTTTGATCACTATTTGGACCACTTTTCACATCAATATTTATTTTTAACAGGAGATGTAAATCCCCGCTTCTCTTCACAAAAAATGGGGCAACTATATTTGATTGAAATAATACTTATTTTTATAGGATTAATATATCTATTCAAAAACAAAAGGAAGTTTTTTTATTTTATTTTGTTTTGGATTTTACTTTCTCCGATTGCTGCAAGCGTAGCCAGAGAAACTCCCCACGCCCTAAGAACACTTCACATGTTACCAGCATTAATTCTTACTAGCTCGTATGGAATGATATATCTATTTGAGCAGGTAAAAAAGGCCAAGCTAAAAAAAATTTTATTAACCACCTTTCTGTTTCTTTTATTATTTCAATTTTTAATATTTTACTCAGATTATATTTATTTTTATCCTAAAAAATTTGCAGATAGCTGGCAGGATGGTTACAGGCAAATGTCTGAAAGTTTAAAAAAAGTTAAAGATAAATATCCAAAGATTTTAGTAACTGACGAATATGGTCGAGCTTACGCTAATCTTTTATATTACTGGCAGTATAGTCCTGAAGATTACATCAAAACTCGAAAGGCTAATTCAGAACCATCTGGTCTGTGGAGTGTACATGGATTTTCAAATATTTCATTTAAGCCCACATTGTCATGTGCGGATTCGAATAGTGCAGATTTGTTGATTGGCACACCTAGCGAGTTCAGGGGAATCAATAATCGTGAGGTCATTTTTGATAGCTTCAATCGACCGAAGTTTGTTATGATTAATTCCAATGACTGTAAAAAATAAAGCTATTAAGTTGTCGATTGCGATGGCAACGTACAACGAAGAAAAAAATATTGAACACTCGCTTAATTCTGTAAAGGGTTGGGCAGATGAAATTGTAATTTTTGACGGATCATCCTCCGATAACACAGTTAAATTAGCCAAAAAATTAGGAGCCAAAGTTTTTGTTGTGGATAATCCACCACACTTTCATGTTAATAAGCAAAAAGCAATCGACATCTGTCAAGGAGATTGGATTTTTCAGTTAGATGCTGACGAAGAGTTAACATCAGACTTAAAAGAAGAAATTTCAAAAATTATTTTAAATGGCAGTAAGTATGCAGGATATTACATTCCCAGAAAAAATTATTTTTTAGCTCACTGGATGAAAAAAACTGCAAACTATCCGGACCCAGTCATTAGATTGTTTAAAAAAGGGAAAGGCAGGGTTCCAGCCAAAGCCACACACGAACAGATTGAAATTGATGGAGAAATAGGTTGGGTAAAAAACGACATGCTGCATTATGGAGATGTAAGTTTTACTAGATATCTAATTCGTTCAAATAGATACAGTAGTATGGACGCCAGATATCTTAAGGCAGCTGAGACAAAAATAACCTTTGGTTTTTCTGTTAAGTATTTATTTTTTTATCCTATAAAAACATTTTTTTTACTATATTTTCGTCATCAAGGATTTCGGGATGGTATGGCAGGTTTTGCGTTTTCGCTTTATTCTGGATTCCATTATATTTCTACGTACTTAAAATATTATGAGTCAAAAAACCAAAGTATTGATCGACCAGACCCGCTTGATTACTGGGCATAAAGCCAGAGGATCTGGAACTTATATTAATAACCTAGTTAATTCGCTTAAGTCGGAAAGTCTTGTCAGATTAGTTGATAGTTACAGCGACGAACCAGATGTGGTGCATTATCCATATTTTGATCCATTTTTTTTAACGTTGCCTAGTAGGTTTACTCGCCCCACCGTTATTACTGTCCATGATCTAATTCCCATTGATTATCCAAAAATTTTCCCAAAAGGAATAAAAGGTGCAATTAAATGGCAAATTCAAAAACAAAAATTAAAAAAAGCCGATGCAATAATTACAGACAGTTTGCATTCAAAAAAGCGTATTTCAGTCCTTACAGGTATTAATCCTCAAAAAATATATTCTATTCCACTAGCGGCTGATCCAATTTTTGTAAAAAAACAAAAAAAAGAATTAATTCAAACCCAAAAAAAATATAAACTTCCTGATAAATTTGTACTTTACCTAGGCGATATTAATCCCAACAAAAACGTTATCCGCCTAATTCAAGCCGCTGAGAGTTTTAAAATCAGACTGTTTTTAGCCGGTAGGCCATTTAGTGGTCATTCAGCAGAAGTAATTAAGATTAAAAAAATGGTTGCAAATTCAAAAAATTCTCAAATTATTGGCGAAATCGAGTCAGCAAACGACCTTGTAGATATTTACAATTTAGCACACCTAACAGTTGTTCCTTCTTGGGATGAAGGGTTTGGTTTTCCAATTCTTGAATCAATGGCGTGTGGTACACCAGTTGCCACATCGAACATATCTTGTCTGCCTGAAGTAGGTGGTACTGCTGCAAGATATTTCGATCCATATTCGAAAAAAAGTATTATTGATACCATAAATCAAATAACTACACTTAATAAATCGGAATATGATCAGTTATCAAACGATTCAATTAAAAATAATCAAAAATTTACATGGGAAAAAACGGCAAAATTAACTTCTGATGTTTATCAACAAATCGTTCATTAAAAAAAAATACAAAGAATATAGATTTGTATTTTTTGTATTTATATTATGGAAGCTAGTATTAACAGTATTAGGCGTTTATCTCGCAAAGATTTTAGAGTTTAATCCAACCTATCCATATTTTGAAAATCTTGTAAGGGAATACGGATTATTATCATCTTATGTTTGGGGTGGATTTGATGGTGTTCATTATCTAAATATTGCTTCGGATGGCTATGCAAATCAATATACACAAGCATTTTTTCCATTTTATCCATTGTTAATTAATATTTTGTCTTTTGGTGTGACCCCCAAATTATTCATAGGTATTGCGATAAACAATATCTGTTTACTTGTTTCATTAATTTACATACAAAAAATTGTAAAAAAATATTTTATCCAAATCGAATACAAAATTGTGATTCTTTTAATACTTTGTTATCCATTTTCTTTCTTTTTTAATTCTGTATATAACGAAGGGTTATTTTTAATGCTGACAACAGCATCTTTTTACTATTTTTTTATTAACCGAATATTTCTATCTGTTGGTTTTGGTGTTTTTGCAACAGCAACTCGCCTTGCAGGCATTTTTATATTACCCGCACTAATGATTACCTATTTTTATAAACAAAAGAAAACAATTTTACCTGTTTTTTTAATTCCACTTGGTCTTGTCAGCTACATGATATTTCTACAGATTAAATACGGTGACTTTTTATATTTTATTCATGCCCAAAATTATTTTGGTAACTCAAGAAGCAGTGATTTTGTACTACTGCCACAAGTTATTTTTCGTTATTTCAAAATACTAATTACGGTTTCACTTACATCGAACGCATTTGTTTTGGCTCTAACGGAAATTTTTATTACACTTAGCTTCTTAGCTATTCCAATGCTGTTTATAAAAAAACTTCCAAAACCATTAATCGTATATACACTACTGGTAGTATTGGTGCCGCCGCTAACGGGAACATTTAGTTCGATGCCGAGGTACGCGCTTACAGCATTCCCAGTATTTATTTGTATTGCCTACCTAAAGCCAATATTTATTTACCCGCTCCTTGTTTTGTTTATATTGCTTCAAATATTTTTTCTATCACTGTTTGTCTCAGGAACCTTTGTATCATGAAAAAAATAAACAAACCAATAATTATTGTTCTCGTATTTGCTCTTATTCTTAGAGTTCTTAGTTGGAATCAGAGTTTTTGGTTAGATGAAGGAATTGCTGCTCAGACTGCGATTAATTTTAGCATTAAGGAATATTTTAATGTCTTTTTATTGGGCGATTTTCATCCGCCATTATATTTCATAATTCAAAAACTTTTTTATTTCCTTTTAGGGTCAGATGAATATGTTTTTCGTTTGCCCGCACTTATTGCTGGTGTATTAACAGTTTTAGTTACATATTTAATTTCTAAAGAAGTTATTAAAAATAAAAATTTTCAGCTTTGGCCTTCAATACTTGTTGCGACTTCACCGATCTTAATTACTTATTCATTTGAAGCAAGACCATATTCTCTTACGGGATTAATCGTGATTTTAAATCTATATTTTTTATTACTAGTGAGAAAAAAGTTTTCAAAAAAATACTGCACCTTATTTTTTATTACAAATATTTTAATCATCTATCTAAACTACATTGCTTATTTGTATGTTTTTAGCTCATCGATATATATGGGATATATTTTATGGAAGAATAAAAAAAAGAATCTTACTTATATATTTTCGATTTCAATTATCTCTGTAATTATTTCAAGTTTAATGTTTCCAATCTTTAAGACTCAACTAGTTTCTGGAAGCAATATCTCTTCATCATTTAGTGGCTGGCAAAATGTAATTGGCAGTAATAACTTTTTAAAAAACTTTTTTCAATTTTTTATAAAAACTTCTACTGGCTTAGTTGATTTTAATTATTCAGTGTATATATCAATAGTTGCGCTACTAAATACTGCTGTCTATTTATTGGCAATAGTATATTTTTTGGTAAAAAGGCAATTTAATCCTGTTTTAATAATTTTTTTAAGCACTTTTATGCTTGTTACGACAATTGCAGCTTTTCTACCAATATATTCGTACTTTAGATTGCTATTTTTAATTCCATTTATTTATTTGATTATAATAAGTCTCAAAATCAATCCTCAAATTATTAAAAATGGGTTTTATTTTATTCTTGTTTCCAATTTTATTTTTATTTTTCTTTATTTTGCTAACCCGATATTTTGGAGAGAAGATTGGAAAGGGGCAAAAGTATATTCCGATTTTTTAAGTTCCAAATACCCCAATGCAATGACAGTTTTTTCAACTAAGGTGCCGTACGATATTTATTATTACTATAATACGAGTAAGGCCGTTGGGGCAGGGGATGAGTTCATAATGAATAAAATTCCAACTGAAAAACAGCAAATTTTACTAAAATATGATCATATTATTTATTACAGCTATCTTTCAGATTTGACTGATCCAAGCTTAATTACAGAAAATTTTTTGAAAACATATTATTCTGAAATAACTGGTTATAGTTTCAATAAAATAGGCAGCGTAAAGATTTTTATTAAAAAATGAAAAAAATAGCTATCGATGTTTCACAAATTATTTATGGTACAGGTGTTTCGAACTTAACGGCTGACTTGGTCGAGTCAGTAATTAGTCTAGATAAAAAAAACACATACGTATTATTTGGAACAAGTTTAAGAGGGTATTTTAAACTAAAGAAATTCTGTTCAAATTATCCCCAAGCTAAAACAAAAATATACCCCTTTCCTGTTTCAGTATTTGAGTTAATTTTTCACAAGTTTAATGTTCCTATAGATTATTTTTGTTCCGGCATTAATGTTTTTGTTTGTTCTGATTGGCTAACCCCAAGATCAAAAAAAGCAAAGATTATTGTGCCTATTTACGACTTAACAACAAAAATTATGCCAGAAGATCATACGGTAAAGACTGTAAGAGTGCACCAAACGCGTATGGAGAGAGCAGTAAAGTATGCATCTTTTATTACATTCTTATCAAAGTCGTGCCGAGACGACTTCTTTAGATATTTTGAATTCGATATTAATAAAACAGAGATTGTTTACCCAAGTACTAAAATACAAAATAAAAAATCCAGCAGTTTTAACGATGTCTCAAAAAAATTTAAAATAACTAAACCTTATTTTTTAAGTGTTTCAACATTACAGCCCAGAAAAAATCTTAATTTATTAGTTAACGCTTTCAATAAAATAAATCTTGATAAAAAATATCAACTAGTTATAGTCGGACCAAAAGGTTGGGGTAATATCAATTTACCCACAAGTGACAATATTACTCAGACAGGTTTTGTTTCAGACGGTGAGTTGGTTTCTGTATATAGAAATTCCGCCTTATTTATTTACCCTTCTTTATATGAAGGGTTTGGACTGCCAATAATTGAAGCAATGAGATTTGGTACGCCAGTTATTGCGTCTAATACGTCCTCAATGCCAGAAGCTGGTGGTCAGGCAGCTATGTATTTTGACCCAAAAGATGAAAATGACTTGGTTCATAAAATTATAAAATTTTTATCTTTAACAACAAACTCAATTAAAATCGTAAAATTAAAATCTCAAGAACAAGCGGAAAGTTTTTCTTGGAATAACTCAGCCAAAAAGTTAATATCAATTTATGAAAGAGTCTAAGTTCATCGCAATCGACGGGAATGAGGCAAACATAGCTCGACCAGTTGGGAGTAATCACTACGCTTTACAAATAATTATTAACTTAACTAAATCTTATCCAGAAAAAAAATTTAAAATACTGCTCAAGTCCCAACCGCTACCACACATGCCGCATGGGGATAATATTGAATATGAAGTATTTGGTCCACAAAAGTTGTGGACGCGTTTTGCACTACCATTAAGGATTAAATTCAAAAAACCAAAAATTTCGGTTTTGTTTACGCCTGGCCACTATACGCCAAACATTGAGGGAGTTAAAAAAATAATTGTTATTTTTGATTTGGCATATTTGAAGTTCCCTGAACATTTTGCCAAAAAAGATCTTATCCAGTTAAAAAAATGGACAAATATTTCACTGAAAGCTTGCGATGGAATAATTACTATTTCTAACTCAACACGCAACGACATTCAGAAATATTACCCAGACTTAAATAAACCAATAAAAGTGATATATCCAGGGTACAACACCGATATTTTTAAAAAAATTACAAATATAAAATCCAAGGAGTCTGTGATTAAAAAATACGCTTTGCCGAAAAATTTCACAGTATTTGTAGGAACTGTACAACCGAGGAAGAATATTCAAGGAGTTATTTCCGCAATGAAGTTCAATCACGATTTTAATTTGGTTGTAGTTGGCAAAAAAGGTTGGCTTTTTGACCCGATTTTTGAAAACGCGAAGAATTTTAGAAACAGAATAACATTTACTGATTATGTACCCGACGAAGATTTACCGGTAATTATTTCATTGGCAGACAGCCTAATTCTTCCGTCATTTTATGAAGGATTTGGTATTCCTGTGGTTGAGGCTTTAGCATGCGGATGTCCGGTCATAGTTTCGAAAAATTCGAGCCTTTCTGAGGCGGCAGGTAATGCGGGATTATTTGTCGACCCCCATAACCCAAAAGATATTGCGGAAAAAATTTCTATCTTACAAAATGACAAAAAAATTAAAAATAATTTAATTAATAATGCTCAAAAACAGATTTTAAAATTTTCATGGCAAGAAAATGCAAAACAAACTTACGAGTTTATCTCAAGTATTGTAGACTAAATATATGATTGGAATAACTGACAAAAACGGACAATCTCTAAGTAGTTCAGAAATAATTATCAAAATTATAATCAGGATAAATAGTTATTTGTTAGATTTTTGGTTAATGATTCTCAATTTTATTAGTGTAGTTCCATCACATAGCATTAGAAATCTATTCTATAAAGCCTCAGGAATAAAAATTGGCTCAAAGTCGTACATTCATTATGGGGCCAGGTTCTATATGCCTATGAATATTACCATTGGTAATGGAACAATTATTGGTGATCACGCCTTTATTGACGGAAGAGCACCAGTAAAAATTGGAAACAATGTAGATATAGCCTCAGAGGTTAGAATCTATAATTCCGAACACGATATAGAAAGCAATGATTTTATTGCAACAAATGCACCAGTAAACATTGAAGATTATGTTTTTATTGGTCCAAGAGTAACAATATTGCCGGGAGTAACTATCGGCAAGGGCGCAGTTGTTGCTGCTGGGTCTGTGGTTGTTAAGGATGTTGACGCGTCAACCTTGGTTGGTGGTGTGCCGGCAAAATACATAAAAGATAGAAACCTGAAAGAGTACAAATACAGATTGGGTAGACCAAAATTATTTCAGTAAACAATGATTGATTTCAGCTACATTATTGTAAATTTTCGCACGCCAAAACTAACGCTCGAAGCAGTTAAGTCAATAATTTCTCATGAGAAAAAAGCAAAATACGAAATTATTGTCGTAGACAACAACTCTGAGGACGGTAGTCTGGCGTATTTGTCAAAAAATCTTCCCAAAAGTGTTAAGTTTATAGTTGCTCCTGAGAATCTAGGATTTGGCCGAGCAAACAACCTTGGATTAGAAAAAGCTAAAGGTCGATTTTTTGTGATTTTTAACTCTGATGCTTACGAAGTCGAAGAAATTCTTCCAAAAATCAAGAAAACTTTTGATTCGAACAAAAAGATTTCAATTTTAGGAACAAAGATTCTTTATCCTAATTACGAACTTCAACAATCGCACGGTAGTCTTCCAGGCGTATTATCGATTTTTTTCTGGATGTTTTTTGTTGACGACATTCCATTATTAAACAAAATTATTCCCTCGCTTCACAAAAAATCCTACTCTTACTATAAAAAAACTAAAAAAACTGGATGGGTAACTGGAGCAATGATGATTTTTAAAAGAAACACATTCAGAAAACTTGGAGGGTTTAATCCTAAAATATTTTTATACGCTGAGGATATTGATATTTGCCTTAGAGCCAAAAAAAATAGTTTTAAAACATATTTTTCTCCAGATGTGCGAGTTATTCATGTTGGACAACAAAGCTCAAAAGGCTTGACGGATAATGCCTTAATAGGAGAGGTAAAAGGGTTGTTGTTTGTTTCAAAAACAAACTTTAATCCCATAAAATATTGGCTTATCAAATTAATATTGACCATAGGCTCATTGCTAAGACTTGTTATCTTTGGGATAATCCTTAGAAGCACACAGAAAAAGCAGATATACAAACAAGTAATTAAAACCATTTGGTAAAATCAGTGAAAGCAATACTAAATTTTGTCGACAACCACCTTTTAGAATTTATAGCTATTTTTCTAATAGTTTTTATTCCTGTTTATCCAAAATTTCCCTTATTCGATATTCTCCCAGGTTATATTGTTCGTGCTCGCTTAGAAGATATTTTGATATTTTTGGCATTTATCACTTTTGGCATCTATTTAATTCGAGGAAAAGTTAGTTTAAAAAACAATCCACTTACATGGCCAATAATAATTTATGCAGTTGTCGGCTTGTTATCCTGTTTGTCTGCAATATTTATTACTCAGTCAGTTCCACCTGAGGCCAATCATATTGGCAAAATGTTTTTGCATTACTTTAGGCGTTTGGAGTATTTTTCGATGTTTTTTATTGTTTTTGCGTCAATCAAATCTTTAGAACAAATTAAAAAATATATTTACGTTGCCTTTATTGTTTTACTGATTATTTCTGTGTACGGTTTTGCGCAAAAATATATGTATTTTCCCGCCTTTTCTACAATGAATAGAGAGTTTTCGAAAGGTTGGGCGCTTTACTTAACCGAACATGCAAGAGTGCTGTCAACATTTGGCGGTCATTATGATTTGGCTGCCTATTTAATGATGTCATTAACACTGCTATTAAGCTTTATTTTAACGATAAAGAAAAAGCTTATTCAGCTCGGATTAATAGTTTTGTATGTGTTTAGTTTCTGGATTTTAATTCTTACCGCTTCGAGAATTTCGTTTCTAGCGTATTTGGGCGCAATTTCCTTAGCAGTCGCGGGAGTTTATTATTGGGACAGAAAAAAAATCAAGGCAGTCGTTAGTTTTACAGTTGTTATGATGTTTTCTCTTGTAATTATGTTGTCGTTTGGGGACTTGTCTTCAAGATTTAGCGGATTAATAAAAAACGATCAACTCACAGCTTTAATTGAAAAAGCCCAAAATCCATTTGCAAAAAAACCGACTGAAAAAGCCGCGTTTTTGGAAAACAATCCAGATAGTCCTCTAGCTGCGTCTGATCAACAACCTGTTTCTACAAAACCTAGTGATGTTACCAACGACCAGCCAATTTACGTCATCGCGACCAATGCTGCAGGCGAATCAACCTTGACTGCTGTACCAAGACAATATTCTGATAACGCCCTTAAATACGATTTATCTACAGCAATTAGGTTAGATAAGTTATGGCCACAAGCAATTAGCGGTTTTAAGGCAAATCCAATTTTTGGATCAGGATACTCGACATTAACCAAATCTACAAAATACGAATTCACAGAGGCTGAATCGACCGATAATGACTATTTACGATCATTGGGTGAAACTGGCCTAGCAGGTTTTATTTCATTCTTTGGAATAATTGCTTACGTTATATACGCGAGCTTCAAATCAATTAGAAAAATTACTGACCCCACAATTGCAGGGATAGTCATTGGAATCAGCTGTGCTGTTATTGGTTTGCTTGCTAACGCAATATATATTGATATTTTTGAGGCATCAAAAGTCGCATTTACACTTTGGGGTTTAGTTGCAATTCTTATGGCGGCAACCAAATTTATTGACGCGATGCCATCAAAAACTAGTAGTAAGAAAAAATAATTAATTTATTTATTGCCAATATGAAGATATATAAAAAGATATTTCTATCTTTAATATTGCTTGGGGTTATTTTTTTTATAACTTTACTGCCAAGGCTCTACAAAATCGATAATTCAATTACAGACTGGCACTCCTTTAGACAAGCAGATACTGCGATGGTGGCTAGGAATTTTGCTGATGAAGGGTTTAATATTTTGCGTCCTAGAACCGATAATATTCTTGCTATTTCTGATAGTAAAAAACCAAACCCACAAGGTTTAACCTTCTTGGAGTTTCCAATCTACACACTAATTGTTGGTTTTGTTTGGGATATTTTTGGTATTAATGAGTCGAGCGCAAGACTCGTTTCTGCAATATTTGCCTCGTTTTCGGCTGTTTTCCTGTTTTTATTAGTCAGAAAGTTTTCCAATTCCAGAGTAGCAATTATAGCCGCCCTAGTATTTGCGCTTATGCCATACAGTATTTATTACGGAAGAGTCATAATGCCTAATTCAACAATGGTTTGCTTAGGCTTGGCTTCACTATGGTTATTTAGTAGGTATTATTTTAATAATTCTAAAATATCCTTTTTTCTTTCAAGTATATTATTTGCCTTAGCAAGCCTCAGTTACCCTTATGTTGTTTTCTGGCTCATTCCAATAATCTACCTTGCCTTAATAAAAGATGGTTTGTTTTACTATTCCTTAAAATATTACGGTTTTTTGTTAATTTCTTTTGTTCCTTTGGTCCTATGGCGGGCATGGGGAGCAAATTATCCCGAGGCTCAAATTGGCTCAAATTGGTATTTAAATTATGGAGATATCCGATTCACTGGAGCATTTTTTAGATGGTTAATTTTTGAAAGACTTGCTAAATTAATTTTAGGTACAGGTGGCTTTGTTTTAATGTTTTTTGGACTGGTAGCCAGAAGACAGAATAAAGAGAATTATTTTTATTTTGTTTGGTTATTTTCAATGATTTTGTATTTCGTAATCTTTGCTTCTTCGAACGTTCGTCACGATTACTATCAATATATTTATATGCCAGTATTAGCAGTATTTGTTGCACTTGGTATTGACCATCTTCTGAAAACTGGACAGTCCCTTATTGAAAAATCAATTAGTGTTTCTGTTGCGGTTTTTCTTATCATTATTTCAATTGCATTTGGGTATTACGAAGTAAAAGGTTACTATTTAACAAATAATGATATTGTAGAGGCAGGTAAAAAGGCTGATGAGCTGTTAAACGCCAACGACAAAGTTATTGCACCTCTAGCTGGTGATTTATCGCTACTGTACTATGTGAATCGACCAGGATGGGCAGAATTTTATGAGGAAATGTCGGTATTTAAAGACCAAGGCGCCACAGCCGTTGTTTCGCTAAAATTTGATGAAGGAATAGAAAAACTTGCTAAAGAAAACAAGGTTTTATATCGTACAAATAAATATATAATTATTTCCCTAAATAAATGAAAGTATTACTAATATCACCATATATTCCTTATCCACCAATTACGGGTGGAAAAGTTAGAGTTTACAACTTTCTAAAAAAACTAAGCAAAAAACACGAAATAGTTTTAATCTGTCTTCTAAAAAACACTGATGAATTTAAAGATGTTAAGATTTTGGAAAAGCAAGGATTTAAGATTTATCCAGTACTGAGGAGAAAGGCGTGGTCGGCACAAAATCTAGTCAGAACTTTACTTACAAAATATTCATTCCTTACAGTAGTAAATAACTTTTCGTCTGAAACGGAGAATTTAATTCTTGAAGTTATTAAAAAAGAAAAACCAGATCTTATTCATCTTGAAACTTTTTATATGGCACAGAGCTTACTGGCTGTTAGAGATAAGATAAAAATCCCAATTTTACTCGCCAAAGTTGACGTGGAAGCTCAAGTTTATTTTAGAAATGCTCAACAAAAAAAGAATCCATTACTCAAACTGGTTGGATACATAGATGCCAGAAAAATGCTTAATTATGAAGTCCAAGTTTGCCAATATTTTGACAAGGTCACATTTGCAAGTGAAATAGACAGAATACTACTAACATCCTATCTTAAAAAGAGAAAAATAAATGTTGCTACTGATTTAATTCCTAACGGAGTGGATACAAAACATTATGTTCCAACAAAAACCAAAAAATATCCAAAACCAACGGTTGTTTTCCTGGGAAACTTTAGGTATTTTGCTAATACTGATGCGGCGTTTTTTTTCGTAAAAAATATTTGGCCATTAGTTACCAGTCAAATTGATGCTCATCTTTATATTGTTGGACCATTGCTTCCAAAAGGAATACAAAGAATGCTAAGTAATGATGTAGCAAAATTAAACTCCGAAAACATTACCGTAACCGGATTTGTCGAAGAAGAAATCAAAAAAGAAATATTAACCAAATCATGGCTGTCAGTTGCTCCAATTAGGATTGGTTCAGGGACAAAATTAAAGATCTTAGAGTCTATGGCAATCGGTACTCCCGTCGTAGCTACTCCTGTTGGCATAGAAGGGATTGAAGCAATAAATAACAGCAGTGTTTTAGTTGGTGAGACGCCTCAGCAGGTAGCCGATATGGTAGTAAAACTGCTAAAAAACAAACCACTTCGAGAAAAAGTTTCAAAAAACGCTCGTAAGTTGGTAGAGAATGTTTATGAGTGGGAAGTAATAGGTAACAAGCTTGATGGAATATATAGAGACTTAACTAAAAAATAATTATGGTTAAACCTACAGTCGATATAGTCATTGTTAATTACAACGCCGGTATTTATCTTAAAAACTGCATTTTTAGCTTAAAGGCAAGCCTGAAATCAAATTTTAAATTAAATTGTATTGTTGTCGATAACGCCTCAAGTGATGACAGTATTTCACAAATTAAACATCTTAAGCTTCCTTGGCTCACTATCATTAATCATCCAGAAAATGTCGGGTTCGCCGCAGGATGTAATATTGGTATCAAAAAATCCAAAGGAAGTTATGTGCTTCTTCTTAATCCTGATACCAAAGTTTCAAAAGACACAATTGTTAAAATGGTCGACTTTCTTAGTATTCACCCAAAAGCTGGGATTGTAACTCCGAAATTAGTTTTATCAAATGGCCAGATTGATCCAGCCTCTCACCGAGGATTTCCGACGCCTTGGGTATCCTTTAGCTATTTTATTGGTCTTGAAAAGTTTTTTCCTTCTAATCCAAAATTTAGTCAATATCATATGTGGTACAAATCAATGGATAAGGTTCACGAAATTGACTCTCCATCTGGCGCATTTATGTTAATAAAAAAAGAAGTTATCAATAAAATCGGATTACTGGATGAAGATTTTTTTATGTACGCCGAAGATATTGACTTCAGCTACAGGGCAAAAAAAGCAGGCTTTCAGATTTTTTATAACCCTTCTTCAATTGTTTTGCACACAAAAGGCATTTCCTCTGGTATTAAAAAACACTCAGAAAAAAAATCTAAAGCAAGCATCGAAACCAGACTTCGGACCTCGAAACATTTTTATGAAACAATGAAAATTTTCTACCATAAACATTACAGTCAGCAATATCCCAAATTACTTGAAATATTAATTTTTCTTTTTATTGATATTAAAAAAAATATTAAAATATTTCAGTTGAAGTATTTATAATAATGCGAGTATTAATTGATGCAAGACTTTTTGGCCCCAAGCACACAGGAATTGGAAGATATAGCCAAAACTTAGTAAACAACCTTGTCAAACTCGCACCACAACATCAGTTTATTTTAATTACTCATGATTCAGCTCAAATCCAAAGCCAAAAAAATTTATTAGTTATCAAAACAAAAATTGGCCATTATGGATTTAGCGAACAACTTAAACTAATTCAATTAATTAATTCACAAAAACCAGATTTAGTTCATTTTACCCACTTTAATCATCCAATTTTTTACAACAAACCTTTTGTCGTTACAATTCACGATTTAATTAAAAGCGAATTTAAGGATTTTTCGGCCTCAACTAGAACAAGGGTTATATACGAGTTAAAACACTTTGTTTATCAAAAAGTTATTAATCACGCCATTAATAAGTCGATATCCGTTATCACTCCCTCAAACTATTCAAAGACTCGTATTTTGTCTGCTTATCCAGCTTGTTCCAGTCAAAAAATAACCGCAATTTACGAAGGTGCTGATCAGTTTGAAAACATTAGAGTAAAAAAAGTGTTCGACTACAAAAAATACTCAATTAAGGACAATTATTGTTTATATATAGGTAATAGCTATCCTTACAAAAATCTGACACTTGCTGTCGACGCCATCAAAAAAATTCCTGAACTTCAGTTTGTGATTGTTAGCAAATTCAACAAGAATCTAAACGATATCAAGAACCTAACATATAGCAGTAAGCAATTTGTTTTTTTAGAGAATCTTGAAGATGCAGAAATAGCTTCACTTTATCAAGGTTCGATGTTTTTTTTGTTCCCCTCAAAATCTGAGGGTTTTGGCGTTCCGGGGTTAGAAGCTATGGCAATGAAAACCCCTGTAGTCTGTTCTGATGCTGGTCCACTTCCAGAAATATATGGGGATGCTGCAATATATTTTAATCCCGAAAGTGTAGATGATTTAGAAGAAAAAATTAGATTTTTACTAAAAAACTATAAAAAAGAAAAAAATCGGCTAGTAGACCTAGGTACTAAACAACTAAAAAAATATTCCTGGTGCAAAACCGCCGAACAAACACTTTTTGTGTATGAAAATAGCATTAATATTTGATCCCATTACCCAATCAGGAGGGGCAGAAAAATTACTTTGGTGTCTGGCTGATGAGTATCCAGAATCAAAAATATACACCGTAATCTATAATCCTGAATTAGTCCCTGAGCGATTTAAAACAAGAATTGTATGTTCTTGGTTGCAAAAATTTCCCAGAGCTGCGCAAAATCCCAAGCCATATTTGGCATTCTTCCCGATAGCCTATGAATCCTTTGATCTCTCAAATTATGATCGAATAATTTCACTTACTACATTGTTTGCAAAAGCTGTAATTACTAGGCCAGAAACGTTTCATATTGGCTATATCAACTCACCACCCAGATTTTTGTATTCCGAACAAAATTTGAAAAGATATATAAACAATAGTTTTCTTCAGCATCTTGTTTCGCCAATTTTTAAGTGGTTAAAATTTTACGATTCTTTGGCAACTAGACGCCCAGACATATTGATAGCCAATTCGCAAAATATCCAACAAAAAATAAAAAATATATATAGTCTTGATAGTCAGGTGGTCTATCCTTTTGCAGACGATAGCTATTTCAAGAAAAGAATTATTTCAAAAACCCCCAATCAATATGTCATAGTTTCTCGTTTAGAAAAATGGAAAAGAATCGATTACGCTATTCAAGCATTCAATAATCTACCTGATAGAAAATTAATAATTATAGGTACAGGCAGTGATATGTCTCGGCTAAAAAAAATTGCAGGGGACAATGTTATGTTTACAGGTTGGATCAATGATTCAAAAGTCGCAGATATTGTTTCTCAATCACGAGCAATGATTATGCCTCAAGACGAAGATTTTGGCATCACCGCTGTTGAATCGCAAGCACTTTCCACTCCAGTAATTGCACTAAACAGTGGAGGCGCCAAAGAAACAGTTATAAATGGTGAAACCGGAATACTTTACGAGAAACAAACACCCCAGTCACTAATAAATGCAATTAAAGTTTTTGAAAAGACAAGCTTCAAAGCTGACAAACTCTATCAAAATGCGCTAAAATACCGCCAGAGTCAATTTATCCAAAATATAGCAAAATATCTATGACAAAAGACCAATCGATAAAAATTGCAATTTTTTGTGGAGGTAGCGGTTCAAGAATGTGGCCTGCTTCCAGATCAGACAAACCAAAACAGTTTCAGCCACTAATCGGTGGCAAGAGTACATTCGAAAAATTAGTTGCTAGCCTTGAAAAAGAGTTTGGATCTGTAAATATCTTCCCCGTAGCCAGAAGGGAGTTTGTTGGCCATATCGTTTCTCAGGCTCCGCATATTCCATTAGAAAATATTATTATCGAACCCGAAGGTAGAGATACCATGGCTGCTATTGGTTTTGCCGCCATGATGTTAGATACCAAATTCAATAACCCGACCGTTATCAGTCTTTGGAGTGATCATTTAATTAAAAATGAAAAGAATTTCTTGAAGTCTTTGCGTAAAGCCGCAGAGGTCAGCGCCAAAACCTCAAAAATTGTTGAGCTTGGTGTCAGAGCAACATTTCCAAGCACCCAGCTAGGATACATAAAAACAGGCAAGATGATCGAAAAAATCGAAGATTTAGGTTTATTCGAATTCATCGCCCAAATTGAAAAACCTAGCCTAGAAAAAGCTCAAGAATTTCTTGAGTCTTGGGAATACCTTTGGCACTTAGGTTACTCAGTCTGGTCAACCAAAACACTCCTTGGTTACTACGAAGAATTCGCGCCTACGACTTACAAAACACTTCAAAAAATTTCAGAATTAGTCAAAAACGGAGACAGCTCAAGTAAAGCCGTAAAAGACTTATTTGCCACAATCGAAAAAACCTCAATTGATCTCGCAATTCTCGAAAAACTCGGCCCAACAGAACGGCTAGTAATTTCTGCTGATTTGGGTTGGAGTGATGTGGGAACATGGGATGTGCTAAAAGACGAGCTTGGCGAATTACCTGAAGATAACGTGTCGACCGGTAAATCAATTACGGTTGAATCCAGCGATAATTTACTCTTTTCGACCAACGGCAATAAAATGCTCGTTGCGGTTGGTGTTAAGGGACTAATAATTGTTGACACACAAGACGCTCTATTAGTCGTCGCCAAAGATGCTAGTGGAAAGGTTAAAGATGCTGTGATTAAACTTAAAGAGGAAGGGCACGAAGATTATCTTTAAATAATGTTTTACGATTTCGCAAAACGCACAATCGATATAGTCGGTTCACTGGTTGGGATGTCTATTCTGTGTTTAATTTTTCCTGTAATTGCAATCGCGATCAAAAGATCAAGCCCAGGACCTGTGTTTGCCGACGTGCCTAAAAGAAGCGGTAAAGACGGTAAGTCGTTCAAAATGTATAAGTTCCGTTCAATGATAAAAGATGCTCATCTTTTGTTACAAAGTGACCCAAAATTCAAGAAACTTTATGAGGAATACAAGAAAAATTCCTACAAACTATCACACGACCCCAGAGTCACTCCCTTAGGGCATTTTATACGCAAAACAAGCATTGATGAGTTGCCACAATTTATTAATGTTCTAAAAGGAGAAATGAGTCTTGTTGGGCCAAGAGCGTATTATCCAGACGAGTTAATTAATCAGCAAAAAGCCTTCCCAGAAACCAAAAAATACGTCAAAACACTCCTAACTGCCAAACCAGGCTTAACTGGTCCTTGGCAAGTTTCTGGTAGGAGCGATATTTCGTTCGAAAAAAGGGTCAAATTGGATGCGGATTATGCAAAAAAGCGCTCAATCTTGTATGATTTAAAGATTATAATCCTCACAGTTCCTGCTCTACTTTCTCAAAAAGGCGCTGTCTAATAATTTTCTTACTTTATTTAGATTATTCAGATAAAATATGCTTAAATTTTCAACGAACTACCAATCTCACAATAGCCATGTTTATCGCAATAAACAAAAAAAAAGGTCATTAAAGCGAATTATTATTATTCTCGGCATTTTTGTAATTTTTGGTCTTTATATAGGTATTCCTGCTTTTGCTATTGGATCTAGCCTCAAAAATGCCAAAAACAACCTGAGTGCTTCAGTTGTATCGCTAAGATCTGGTAATTTACCTGAAACAAAATCAAAACTAGCTTCGGCTAAAGGGGATTTGCAAAAAGCTCAAGCAGCCTCTCTTGTTTACAAGCCATTAACCTTTATTCCTCTAATTGGGTCATATCCTTCGGATCTTGAGCACGCTCTGTCAGCCGGTGTTCAAGGTGTAGAAGCTGGTCTAATTATTACTGAATCTATTGAACCATACGCAGACCTTCTTGGGCTTGGCAGTGGCGACTTTTTGGGTGGAACCGCCCAGGATAGAATGCAAAAAGCCATCCAAACCTTATCAAAAATTACGCCAGAACTGGATAAAGTAAACGAAAAATTATCCAAGGCCAATAAGGAAATGGCGCAAATTAACGCCAACAGATATCCAGATTTTATTCCAGGTAAACCCAAAACAAATATTAACCTCGCCAAAAGTTATCTCGTTCAAGGTGAAAAAGTCTTGACCGAAACCAAGCCCCTTTTAGAGGTTTTGCCAAGTATTATGGGTGACGATCGGGCTAAAAAATATATGGTTCTTTTTCTTAACGACAAAGAACTAAGACCTGGTGGTGGATTTATTACAGCTTATGCATACTTAAACATCGACAAAGCTTTGGTTAAAGCCGAAGGGTCTGACAATATTTACGATCTTGATGACACCATAACCAATAAACCTTCTGCACCTGAAGCAATTATCAAATATCTACCTTTAGTAGATTCGTTTAACCTTCGCGATTCGAACCTTTCACCAGATCTTCCAACTTCGCTACTAGCTTTTGAAGATTTATACAAACTATCACCTCAGTATCAGCCAGTCGATGGGTATTTCACGGTTAATACTAGAGCACTTTCTGATGTTTTAAGTGTCCTAGGGCCAATCGAGATTGAAGGTGTTAAATACACCAACGATATTGTGCCTGCCTGTGATTGTCCGCAAATAGTTTACGCTCTACTTGAAAGTTCAGGACAGCCAAGAGGTTTTATTGTTGAGGAAAGAAAAGCCTTAATTGGTGTTTTGATGAACGCAATCATGGATAAGAGTTTGAGTGCGAACAAAGATACGCTTCCAAAATTAATCGAGCTTGGACTCAAACTTCTTGCACAAAAAGATGTAATGCTTAATTTTAAAGATGAAAAAACCCAAGTTGCTTCTGAAAAACTAGGTTATGCTGGCAAAATTAAACAATCAGAAAGTGACTATTTATCAGTCGTCGACAGCAACTTCGCTGGCGCCAAAAGCAACCTTTATATTCAACAAACAGTTACTCAAGACATCAAAACAGATGGTGACAAAATTATCAAAAGAGTAACTGTTAATCTCAAAAACCCTAGAGCTGCTGATAACTGTTCACTCGAAAGAACAGCAGGTTTATGTCTAAACGGAATTTACAGGGATTGGATTAGAGTATTTGTTCCTCTTGGCTCAAAACTTATTAGTTCAACAGGTTCTGAAACAGAGGTGGTTAGTTATGATGATTTAGGAAAAACTGTTTTTGAGGGATTTTTTACATTACGTCCTTTAGGTACCTCACAAATCGAAGTCGAATATGAGTTACCATTCAAAGCAAGTAATGATTACAAGATTCTTATTCAAAAACAATCAGGCAAAGGCTTGGTTCCTCATATAATTAATGTCGACGGCAAGAAGAAAGAATCGTTTGACCTAAGTGGTGATCAGGAGATAAAGTTAGATATATAGATAGATTTAAATTCCGTTTATACATTTAACTTTTAGACTATGTCTCAGCCACGGTCGTATCGCACAAAAGCAATTATTGTCTCCCGTAGAAAGTTTTCTGAAGCTGATAGAATCGTAACTTTTTTCTCCCCAGAGCTTGGTCTGCATGAGGCAATTGCGCACGGAATCCGTAAACCGACCTCTCGAAAATCAGGCAGTTTAGAATTATTTAATCTTGTGAGTCTTTATATCGTTAAAGGCAAAAGCATTGATATCATCAGCGAGGCATCGATAATTGATAGTTTTTCCAGAGTAAAAAAAGACTTTGCGCTAACTCATCCTGTTTTTTATCTACTTGAAATAGTTGGTAGATTATTTAGTCATGGCCAGTCGCAGAGCGAAATATTTGACCTACTCCAGACAACGATTAATTTATTAAACACCAAAAAACTTTCTGCCAGTCAAATTGACTGTCTGCTTAGCCGTTTCGAGATTAAAGTTTTGGAAGAGTCGGGATTTTTTAGTCTTCACAAATCAAATTTTTCCAATCAGTCAATATATGAATCCGCCATGACTTTGTCAAAACAAAGCTTGCCTGTCCTATTAACGTCAAACTTCGTACCACTTAAATCTCTAAAAGATTCACTCAAACTAAGCCTCGAAGAAATAATTGGCCGTTCATTTGTCACCTTGTCATACCGACCTGTTTTGGCATAATATTACGCAGATGAATTTACTTTCAAAAGTCAAAGCTATTTTCGCTCGTTATCCAGTATTAAAAATTATCTTGCCAATATTATTAAGTCTGATTTTTTTAGTTCTGGTTTTTAGATTTGTGGGTATTGGTGCCAATTCGGAGTCTAATGATATTGCTAGCGACGAATCAACTGATCTTAGAGGCATCGATGCCAAAGACAGGCCATATATTGGCCTTGTGCCAAGGGCAGATGGTCACGCATTAATTCTTACAGTTACTAATCATCAGAATTTTTCTTCTCTCGATTTTGAAATCCTTTACCAAGCTGGTAATCTCCAACAGGGGTCTATTGGTCAAATTGATTTGACCAAAAGCGCTTACAAAACCGAAATTACCTTAGGAGCTTGTTCAAAAGGCGTTTGTAGATATGACGACGATGTAAAAACAGGCAGCCTTAAGTTAAATGGAGTCAAAAATAAGAAACAATTTACCGCCACAATTCCATTTGTTTTAGAAAAAATCACCCCTGAAGCGTCCAATATTATTGGTCCAGCAGGCACACTTGATATTGAAATTCCTTCAGGCTCTGTTACAAACGATTACTATGTTTTGTTAGCTGAAACGCTTGGCGTTCCAATCCCTGTTGGCAACCTAAAAGGCCAAACAGTTGCCATTTTTTCAATAGCACCAAAACTTAATCGACCAGCGGTTATCAAACTTAAAGATCAAGACATCACAGGGCTAAAAGTGAATCATTTTGATTTTAGTCAAAACGCCTGGTCTACACTTGAAACTAATGTCGAAAACGGCAACCAATTCAACTCCGACTACTTAGGATTATTCGCTTTTACTCAGTAAAAACTATGGATTTAATTGAAAAAGTCGTCGATGTGTCAAAGCGCAGAGGTTTTATTTTTCCTTCCTCAGAAATATATGGTGGAATGGCTAATACTTATGATTTTGGACCATATGGTACTTCGCTCAAAGAAAATATCCGCCGAATTTGGTGGAATAAGTTCGTCGAAGACAGAGAGGACATTTACGGAATCGACAGTAGTATTATTATCAACCCTAAAGTTTGGGAAGCTAGTGGACATGTCGCAAACTTTGGTGATGTCATGGTCGAAGATATCAAAAATCACAAGCGTTACAGAGCTGACCACTTGATTGAAGAGCACTTCGAGAAAAAAGGCGAGAATGTTAAAGTCGATGGAAAAACTCCAGAAGAGCTTAATGAAATCATTGTAAGCGAAAAAATCAAAAGTCCTGACGGTAATGATTTAAGTAAAGCCAGGAAGTTTAACCTACTTTTTAGAACTGAAATTGGGATTATTGAAGGTGAGGGTGCAACTGCTTACCTAAGAGGAGAGATTGCTCAAGGATTATTTATTAATTTTAAAAACATTCTTGATTCAATTCACCCAAAACTTCCATTCGGTATTGCCCAAACCGGCAAAGCCTTTAGGAATGAAATAACCAAAGGCCAATTTACATTCCGAACCCTCGAATTTGATCTGATGGAATTTGAATACTTTTTTGACCCCGAAACAGATGACTGGAATAAACTATTCGATGACTGGAAAATCAGAATGGACGAATTTACTAAAGAAATCGGACTAGACTCTACAAAACTAAGGTGGAGAGCACATGAAGAATTCGAGCTATCTCATTATTCAAAAAGAACCGAAGATTTAGAGTATGAGTTTCCTTGGGGTTTTAAAGAAATGTTTGGTATAGCCTACAGAACAAATTTTGATCTGCTAAATCACGAAAAAAACTCCGGTGTTTCGCAAAGTTACACTTACCCTGACGGGAAAAAAGTTGTTCCCCATGTTATCGAACCTACTTTTGGTCTATCAAGACTTGTAACAATCGTTCTTATGAATGCTTTTTCAGAAGAAGAAGTCGATGGGGAAACAAGAATCGTATTAAAATTTAATCCCCAAATTGCTCCAGTCAAGGTCGCGGTATTGCCTCTAATTAAAAAAGACGAACTAACTAGTCTAGCAAGAACAATTCAAGCGTCCCTCAAGTCACTTGGTGTCGTTGTCTATGACGAAACAGCCTCAATCGGCAAACGATACCGCAAACAGGACGAAATTGGCACACCTTACTGTATTACTGTTGATTTTGACTCCCTTGAGGATAAAAAAGTTACCGTTCGCGATCGCGACACAATGAAACAGGACAGGGTTGAAATATCCAAACTACTTGATTTTCTTTCGCCCAAATTTCAGTAACACATCATAAATTCCAAGCTAATTTCCTAAGTTTTAGAGCGAATATGAAGTACTAGAGAGTTTATTTGTCTTAAATTCGCAATTTACCATTTTAGGTTGTTGACACAAACTCTTTTTATGGTGAATAATGGTTACAGATGGTAATAAATGGTGATTTAGGGCAACTTAGGGC
>CAYOLO010000001.1:415039-660813 GCA_964404855.1 uncultured Gammaproteobacteria bacterium | reverse complement strand
CAATTTTTGAGTTAAGTGAAAAACCATTTTTTAGAATTATCTCGTAGACAATATCCAAAGTACTTGCGGTAGCCACGGTGGGCTGGTCTACGTATAGCCCTAGTTCCTTTAGGTAGTTAGTTTTAAGCTCCCCAAGGTCTTTATTCTCGGTTAGTTCAAATTCTTCCTTTAGATTGAAGTTTGAAGAAGATAACTTAAATATCTTGTATTTTAATTTCTTTTCGTTTTTCTTAGATAGCCTTTTTAATCTCTCTACACAAATATCTGCCACAGTATATAAGCCTAGTTTTTTTGCTTTCCTCCCGCTTTCTTTTGTTTCGTCTACTGCTTCATCTAATTGAACTAATATAAACTGTCTATTGCCACCATCTTCTTCATTAAGTTCAAAAACGGCATGCCCTGTAGTGCCAGAGCCTGCAAAAAAATCCAAAATAATATCATTATCGTTAGCTATACTAGAAAAAAGTTGTTTAAGAAAACCTACAGATTTAGGGTAATCAAATACCCCGTCCAAGCCAATTTTTTCTAAATCTTTACTGCCTCTTTTGTTGTCAAGCAATAATGAGGATATTTTTTCAATAACCCTTTTTTTAATTATCGGCATAAATCTATCGCCATCTAAATAAATCTCTTCTATAACTCCGTTAATTTTTGCCTTTGTTGGTTGACATTTATTATTAAAAAAATTTCTCATGTCGTTTGAGCTTCTCCATTTAGCTTTAAGTTTAACTTCTTTAACCAACAAACCATTCTTAACAATAATAGTGTCTAAGTTCTCTATGTTTTCTCTACCGCCTTTGATTTTTCTTGTCGTAGAATAAATACCATCTTTAACATTAATACACCTTAAACCTGCTGGAAAAGTTATTATAGGCATTGTTTGATTTTCATTACCCACAGTTCCTCTAGAAAGAGTATATCTTTCCCTTCCTTTTAACGAGAATTTGTTAAAGTCTTTTAAGTAAGTGACAAAATACTCGTGTTTTGATACTGTCCAATTTGAGGCAATTTCACTTGCTTTGTTGACAACCCCCCCAATTAGAAAATTATCCTCTCCGAAAATCTCATCCATTATCATTCGCAAGTGGTGTATTTCGTTATCGTCTATTGATATGAAAATTACACCGTCGTCTCTCAATAAATTTCTAGCTATGAAAAGCCTAGGATACATAAAGTTAAGCCAGTCAGAGTGGTAGCGTCCGTTGGTTTCAGAATTGGTAGTTAGCTTTGTACCGTCGTCTCCTTTTTGTCCCGTACGCCCTAGGTAGTCTTTAAGAGGGGCAGAAAAGTCGTCTTTGTAGATAAAGTCTTTACCTGTATTGTAGGGTGGGTCAATATAAATAACTTTAACTTTGCCAAAGTAGGGCTTTAAGAGGAGTTTTAGGGTTTCTAGATTTTCCCCCACTATCATTAAATTCTCGGTCTCGTCCCATCCGATAGATTTATCTTTGCGAGGTGCTAGTGTTGAGTAGGCTGGTGCTTGGATAGCTTGGAAAACCTTATCCTTGCCAGCCCAGTTAAAATAAAATCTGTCGTCTTCTTTTTCGGTAGTTTTACCTGTTAGCAAGCCTTTTAGTTTCTCTAAGTTTACTTTGCCATCTTCTACAAGATAGGGTGCGTCGCTTTTTAGTAGCTCCTCTAAATTAACGGTGGCTTTTTTGTTTATTTTATTGATTTGGTCGCTCATATTTATCTTTATTTAACTTTTAGAAAAGTATCTAGGTCTACTTTTTTTATTCTATACTGCTTACCCGCCTTAAAAGACGGTAATTTATTAGCCCTAATCCACCTGTAAACGGTAATATACGAAACTTTGAGCGTCTTAGCCACTTCTTCTATTGAAAAAAGGTCATCTTTTGCCATATAATCTACTTATCATTATTTAGCATTTGTTACAAAAAATCAACTGATTAAATACAAATGCTAAAGACTTTGGACTATAGTTATAAATATAAATATGGCAGATAGATTATTCAAAGAAGTACGCTACGATTTAGGCACTCTGGTCAACTACATAGAGATGGGCGAGATAGGTTTGCCAGACATACAGCGCCCTTTTGTTTGGAAAGATACGAAAGTTAGAGACCTTTTTGACAGTATGTATCGGGGCTACCCAATTGGATACTTACTTTTTTGGCAAAATGCTTTTGTTGAGGAAGCAAGACAAATTGGAGCAGATGCCAAGCAAAAACCTGCGAGATTGCTTATCGTAGACGGTCAACAAAGACTTACCTCACTCTTTGCGGTTATCCAAGGTGTAGAAGTAGTGAGAGAAAACTACCAAAAAGAAAAGATAGAAATATCATTTAACCCTATTACTGAACGCTTTGCAGTATCGGACGCCGCCATAAAAAAAGACAGGTCTTACATCCCTAATATCTCCATGCTTTGGAATAAATCTACAGATATTTTTGAACTTGTAGATACGTATATCCAAAATAATCAAGAGGTGGCAAGCCTTACTCCAGAAGATGTAAAGAAAATACGACAGTCAATTACACGATTATCTAACCTACTAAATTTCCCTTTTACGGCATTGGAATTATCTTCTGCTATTACAGAGGAGCAAGTAGCAGAGATATTTGTCCGTATAAATAGCGAGGGTAAACCACTTAACCAATCGGACTTTATCCTTACCTTAATGTCCGTATTCTGGGATGAGGGTAGAACTATGCTAGAAGATTTTTGTCGCATGGCTAAAACTCCCTCAACTGGTCAGCCATCGCCATATAATTTAGTTTCTCAACCAGACCCAGACCAATTACTAAGAGTAAGCGTAGGCTTAGGTTTTAAGAGAGCGAGATTACACTACGTCTACTCAATTTTAAGAGGTAAGGATTTAGAGACGGGTGAGTTTAGTGAGCAAAGAAGAATTGACCAATTTGAGGTACTTAAAAATGCTCAATCCCGTGTGTTAAATCTCACCTACTGGCACGATTTCCTCAAAGCCATAGCACTATCTGGCTACCGTAATAGCGATTACATAAGCTCCCAAACTAACCTAATGTTTGCCTACACTCTCTACCTTATAGGGCGTACAGAATACAAAGTAGAAGAGTTTAAGTTAAGACAGGTAATCGCCCGTTGGTTCTTTATGTCCAGCTTAACAGGACGATTTACAGGCTCACCAGAGAGCGCTATGGAGTTTGACTTAGCACGGTTTAGAAACGTAACAGAGGCAGATGAGTTTATCGGTGAGTTAGAGCGTATTTGTGCAGAGGTGTTTACAGACGACTATTGGTCTATCAACCTACCCAATAGCCTTGCAACTTCATCACCACGTAGTCCATCTCTTTTTGCCTTTTATGCTTCGTTAGTTCTCCTAGAGGCAGACGCACTATTTTCAAAGCAAAAAGTTTCAGATTTAATAGACGCTTCAATTAAATCCACTCGCTCGGCTCTGGAGAGACACCACCTATATCCTAAAGCCTACCTAAAAACCCACGGCATAATAGACCTTAGAGATACGAACCAAATTGCTAACTATGCGATTGTGGAATGGAATGATAACTCCGCAATTTCTGATACAAACCCTAAAGAGTACGTACCACAAATAGTATCTCGCTTCTCACCACAAGAAATTAAAAAGATGTATTACTGGCATGGTCTCCCCGATAACTGGGAAGAAATGGAGTACAGAGAGTTTTTAATGAGGAGAAGAGAGCGTATTTCGCAGATAATTGCAGACGCTTATCACAAATTAAAATCAGACTTAAAACAAGATGATGAGGTATCGCACCTATCTATTGCCGATATTATTGCGCAAGGAGAGACAGGAGCGGTTGAGTTTAAGTCCACTCTAAGAACTAATTTACATACAGGACAACCAGACCCAAGAATAGAACTAAGTGTATTAAAAACCATTGCGGGTTTTCTTAATAGCAAAGGCGGGACACTCTTAATTGGTGTTTCGGATGATAAAGAAGCACTAGGATTAAGTGTAGATGGCTTTGAAAATGATGATAAGTTGCACTTACATTTAGTAAATCTGCTAAATGACAGAATAGGCTCTCATTGGACGGTATACCTCCACCCAAGATTTGAAGACCATGAGGGTAAGCGTATGCTTGCCATAGACTGCTTGCCATCTAGAGTACCTATCTACGTCAAGGATGGTCAAAGCCAGCGCTTTTATGTCCGTGCTGGTAACTCTACGTCTGAACTGCAAGGCTCACAAGCACAGGATTATATTAAGCTACGGTTTAGAAGCTAAATCCAACTTAATTACATGACACTAAATTATGCAAATACTAAGCAAACCTATAGACACTTTCACATTTGAAGAGGTTGTTGAGTTCTGTAAACAGGGTTACATTGAGGGATTTCAGTTAGATTACAAAAAAGAACTTCCGAGTAAAGGTCTCGCCAAGCATTTTGCCTCATTCTCCAATAGCAGAGGTGGCGTAATCATAATAGGCGTAGAAGAAGACAAATCTGGTAAACCAGTTGTTTTTGACGGCATTATTTTTGATAGCAAGCTAGCGGATAAAATACATCAATACGCTACTTCCGTAGACCAAAGACCGCTCTACGACTTGCATGTAACCAATGAAGTAAATGGAAAAGTTTTTATATTAGTAAGGATTTATGAGGGAGATAGGACGCCGTATTATGTCCATAATGAGGCTAATATCTATGTTCGTAGTGGAAACATTACAGACCCAATTAGCCTTGCCAGTCCAGAAGCAGTTGAGCTATTGGTTGGTAAAAAAGATAAAGCACGGTTGGCTAGAGAGAATTATATAAGGATAGCCAAAGAAAACTACGACGATGGGCTAAAAGCAGAAGAAAGAAAGCGTCTAAAACTTATCGCTGTAGAAAAAGCAAAATTTCAAGAACGGATTGAAAATGCTAAGGCACAAGGACAACAACCACCAGCATATCACTCACAATACTACCAAAAGACCCTCGGAAGTGAGACTTCAATGTTGACCATATTAGCCCAGCCCTATTATCCTCAAAAAGCACTTTGTACCCCGTTAGATATTAAAACAAACATGGAGCAAATTAGGTATAGGAAAGGGAGTACAGATTTTCCAGACTTAAACGTAAAGCCTATCCAAGAGGGGGTATTCCGCTTCCAGCACTCTTTTGACGGTGGGTTGAGTTGCCAACAAGTATTTTCTACTGGATTACTCTTTTTAGCAGATGACGTATTGCGTGTAGATGAGAGAAGAAAACATATCTATATTGAGACGCTAGCGGTTTATTACGTTATGTTTCTTAAAGCTCTAAAGAATTTCTACACAAAATTTAACTACCAAGGTGCAATTTATGGATACGTAGAATTGGATGGAATAAATGGAGCGCAATTAAAACGTATCGTCCCTAACGGATATAGAGGTGGGATGTTCTGGCATGAGGATGAAGAAGTACCATTAAAAAACAAATACCTATGGAAAGTAGAAATAGAAACCTCGTTGCTCCATAACGACCAATCCCTACAAGACCACACTATTAGTTTTATCAAAGAGATTTACTGGAGCTTGGGGTATGAGGATGTAAGTGACGACTTATTAAAGGCTTTCTTAAAACAGAATGGATGGCTAGTAGAGCCACCTCAAACTAACCCGCCACCACCTAGCAACTCATAGAGACTTAATTTGGTGCAAAAGTTTAATAAAGTGTTCATTTTTTGACCTCCGATTTATAGATAGTTCATACCTAAGACCCTTACACACCCTACACTCGTATAAATCTTCTCCATAGGGACAAAAAAGCGTACCAACTCTGGAAGTACACCTAGGACAAGTAAACCAATATCTTTTACCACCAAAATTACAACTGGTAGTCGTTAAGTTTACCTTTTGATTTTCTATAACAATACTTTCCATTTCTGCCAAGCCTAAGTTGCTAACTATATTAGTTGTAAGTCTAGGTGTGTTTTCCACAAGATTTTTTTTCATAGCATTTTTTCCTAAATCATTAGGCGTTTTTGTTAAATTGTTGGTTTTGACCGATAAATGTAGACTTGGTATTTATCTTTACATTCACGGGTGGACTGTCATTTTTCTCAAGTTGCTTTATAAATCTATAAAACTGCTCGTTTGCCATTTCTATTTGCTTACTTAGCTCTTTTAAGAAGTTGGTACGGACTTGTGATATTTGTATTTCTCCATCCTTGTTTTGTATTAGTGCATGATAAATAGCAGAACACCTAAGCGCTCTAAAATAGGCATTAAGTGCTAAGTCTAGGAATAACTTATCGGTAATTTTAGTAATGCCATGCTCTTTAATTAAATTGCTTCGGAGGGCAAGGCTAGCGTCTTTGTCTAGTACATGGAGGGAGCTACGGAGTTGTATACCCACTTCTACGGGAAACTGCTCACAATATGCCTCTATTTCGTCATTAAATGCCTTACTTGCTTCTGTGTCTCCACCTATCCAATTCTTTGCAAGTTCCTGAATATGCTCTAGTTTTTTGTCCTCCTTACCCAAGAGAGAAGCAACTAACTCATGGAAGCTCGTTTTAATAGCTTTAGTGTCGGTAGCCTTGGTAATTTCCTCAACAAATCCTACTCTGGTTTTTACAACAGCGTCGTTACTCATACGGTATAATAATTAGGCACTTCTATTCTAAGTTGCTGGAAAGTAGTGTTTAAGCGCTGGAAGAAGTCAATTACAGAGTTCCAATCTAAACTTAACTGGCTCACAAAAATATTTTTTTAAAAAACCAAAAATCGCATTTAAGATATAAGGCGATAATTCATTAATTCAATTCCAAATCATAGTCCAGGCTCTTCGATACGAAGGCCGACATTCGATATTGCTGATGGTGTATCTGATTTAATACGCTCAACCAGTTCGAAGGTGTGAGCATCATAGACTTCTACTTCATTCGCAGACTGAGAAACGACATATACAAAATCACCATTGTAAGTAAATTCAGGATGCCAGGAGCTTTCTCCTTTTACAGGGATAATTGTCTTAACAATTTCATTAATCCGAGCATCAATCACATATATCTCATCTTTATGCTCGCCAAAAGCAGTATCGGCCCACACATAAGGATATGACGAATCCTTACTGTAACTACGAACAAAAAGTCCCGGTCCTCCCGTTTTTATATATTTTGCAGGCTTCCATGTCTTAGTATCAATAACCGTAATTAGTCCCTCTCCAAGCGCAGGAACATATATATAATTCTCCCAAGTCGCACCTGGGCCGGTGTGTGGTGTTTCCCCAGTCTCAATTTCCGCAACCGGCTTCATAGTCGCCAAATCCAAAACCCAAGCAGTTTTTGAACCTTGCGAGGCTACAATGTAATGTTTACCGTTTGGAGTTAGGAACGCGTCATGCAGTGCAGGTATATTCTTACCAATCCCATCAAACTTGTTAGTCACAGGAAAGTCAGGCTTGTTTGTATCTATCGCCCACACGCTATTTGCATCCTTAAGCGCCACAATAATGCGGTTTCCGTCTTCAACCACAGCTCCAGCTCGCGATTCAACATCCTTTCCATCCACATTTGCAGTAAGAGGAATCGTTTTGAGTATTTCCATCGACTCAGCATTAAGTATTACAAGATTCCCAGGTGAATAATTTCCAACCGCTACATATTTGTCGTTATCAGTAATTGCCGTACCACGGGAATTTTCACCAACATTTACCGATTGGGTAGGCTCTAATGTTTTTAGATTAATTTTTGTTAACCATCCGTCGCGCGAAATAATATACATATTGCTAGCATCAGATGAAAAAACCGAAGTATGCGGTTGATATCCGACATTATGGACGCGCCCAACTAGCTTGTGAGTGGTTCCATCAATAATAAGAAGATTTTCTGCATTTTTCTCGACAACAATCATGAGCTCACGGGGATTCCAGGTATTTTCCTCCACATATAGTTCGCGGTATGGGCTAAGTGTTGTATGTTTTTCGAACGGAATGTCCACATTCTGCACACCTTTGCCCTCGCCGAGCTCGCCAATATGGAACTTCATCATTTTATCTCGAATAGTTGCTCCGTGATTTTTGTGATAATTTTCACTTACATCTTGTCCACAATTAAACATTGCAGGATGTAGTCGAGAGGCTTCTGAAGTATTGAACACTTTTTTATCGATAATTAGCCAGCAGTCCTCTGAGTTATTGTGAAGTGCTACATCGTCGGCAGTATATGTGTTAAGCACAACATTAACTATTTCTTTTCTCTTCAAACTACCCAGCCCAATTGTGTAATTAGTTGTTACATAAGATAGGATTACTAAAATCCCCGTAAACAATAATGTGATAAGAAAAAAGCGTTTTATCACGCCCAAATCACGAGAAGTCATTGAGTTTTTCCTTACAAACCAAGTTATAAGTACAAATATGGCGAGCACACTCGTGTACAGTGTCAAGAATGTAAAGTAGCCGATATAAGTCTGATAAAAAATATGATGAAGTAGTAAAAAGAACCACGAAACCGCGGAGACAACACCGCTACCTAAAATAATCGCGTCGAGTACAAAGCCATTATTACCACCTTTGGTCATGCGGGATAAAAAATAAAATGAAATTAATATTTCATTAACAATTAGTAACACTACAATTGTCATGCTCGCTCGAAAAATTCCAAGGCCGAGTATTACTTCGTAAGCGAGTGAAAAAAGACCAATCCCTCCCAAACCATATATCAAAATAGCCACCCAACCCACTCTTTGTAAAATACGAATAATCCTTAGCTCATCACAAGTGAGCTTTCCATTCTTTACCGCCCAATAAAAAACATTTTTTATTATTACAGTGCCGATGCCTAAACCTAAACCAATGGAAAAAATAAACAGATATATAGAGTGCAAATCAAGCGTTAAAAATAATCCCATTATCGGATTCTAGCATATTCTTGAGCTCAGTTTGCCCATATTTTCAGCGAGAAAAAAAATAAATAATTTGCTTAATTACATTTTATTCTTTCTCACATTGACCCGTTGAGTATTTTTTAGCTCGGTGCTAGAATCTCCTCTCGTGAATAAAAATATGAACAAAGCTGAAGAAGAAAAAATGTCACTAATTGCCTCCAAGGTAAAAGATGCACTAAGTACCGCTGATATCGAATCAGAAGCAGGCAAGTGGCTTGCTAGCCAATCTGGCGTAGTTACAGAGATTGTTATGCGTTATGTTGCTAATCCTTCTACAATCGAAATCTCTGACGAAGCAAGTGATGAAGTCAAATCCCTTAGAGAACAGCTTCGCCGTGACCCAACAACTATTGCCGGACTATTAGCACTTAAAGCCGACACATTATTTGAATATCAATCCAACTACAACCAAGTACTACACAACCTAGCTGAAGGTGTCGGTCTTAATACCGAAGGTATCGCTGACGAAGATATCGCTTCGGCGCTTGAAGACCATACACTAGCCAAAGGTCAAGCCAAAGTTGAAGAGGCAATAGGTAACGGTAAAAAAGTCGGCGTGCCAATGCTCGGCATTGGTGGCACAGGCAAAGGAACAATTATTAAACTCTCAGGTCCTCGTGTAGTTAACACCACAACTCGCGCCAGACGCCCAGGCGAAGAAGCTGGAGTTGATTATCACTATATTGATGGCGTTGATGTGGAAGGTTTGGATGCTAGTGGCGAAAACAAATATCTAGCACAAGGTCCATTCCTTGCGGATCTTCTTCGCCCAGGTCGCGGCCGTTACGGCACAACCGTTGCAGCAACCAAAGAAGCTTTTGCCAAGTCTAATATCGCGTTTATCGAACAAAGCCCTGGCGAAGTTGTCAACATAAGTAAAAATGCACCAGAGCTACTACCTGAGCTAACACTTCAGCCAGTTTGTATTCTTCCTCCAGGTGGTGGAATCTTGGAATTAGCTACACGTGTTATTGTTCGCACTTACGGTGACCCAACGCACAAAGATCCAGAAGTCGAAGACCGTTACAGTGTCAAAGATTCATACCTAGAATCCACTATGGGTCCAGGTCAAATCACCGAAGTAGCCGAAACAACACTATTCACCCAAAATCCAGATTTGGGAATCGTTTATATCGTTAACGACGAGCTCCCAAGAGCAGTTTCCCAAGTCAAAAAACTACTCTCACTTAGTTAATCGGTAACTGCCATGACCACGATAATAGATAATCTGTCTTTTTCAATTGCTAACGATTCATCTGTGGCTCCTGTTGGTCAACACAACTTCAAAGATCAGCATGTCCAAAAAGAGCTCAGGCGCTACGCCGACAATCTGCTTGCTCAATACGACTTTAGTTTAATCGGACTCAAAAAACTCGAGCTTGAACTGCACAAAAATCCCAAAACCTCACTTTTTATCCACGCAGGTGTCAAATTAGCTATTTCCAAAGCAGCCTTTAGCCTTATTAGTAATCCTCTACAGGTAGGAATTGTTGTTTCGGTTTTCCGTGAAAGCCACAGACTTAGACCTCGCGAAATAAACGGTCTTATCTGGGGCACAAATAATTCCGAATCTGCTCTGGACCCTCATCCACACGGTGAGAATTTTGTTGTTGAAAAAGACCGTCAGCTTAGGTGGTTGCACAAGGTCAATCCTAATATTAAATGCCGTCTTATTTGGGTTGATGATGGTTGTGATTCTGATACAGGTAAATCAATTCAAACAATTATTGATCACCGCCAACTTCACGAAACCCACGAGGTTATTTTTCTTGAAGACTTCATCAAAAATGCACCGAACCAAAAAATCGACTTGCTAAAAGAAGCAGTGGTTGAGCTCAAATCGGCTAAAGACAGCAAAAAAGGTGGTTCTGTTTATGCTGGAATGGCAAGCTCCATTACGGCTGGTGACGATATCGTTGTTTACACCGACGCTGATCTTTCCTATAACCTAGGCTTACTGGGTACGCTTATTCACCCAATAGTCCACGGCGCTTCGGCAGTTACCGGCAACCGTAGGCACGAATTGTCAGTTTCAGAAGACGCTGAGTTCTTACATTCCGAAGGTAAAAAAAGAACCAAGATTCTTCTTGGAACGATTCGCAACGAATTACTTGGTCACTATTTGCCAACCGACACTCAAGCAGGATTTAAGGCTTTTAATACCGCCAATCTTGCCACGGTTGTAGCCATGCCAGACAAAATCACTGATATGTCTTTTGATATTCAACTACTTGCCAGACACGCAGCCGCTAGTGGTGAGGTAGCTACAAGTGTTCCTGTAATAGTACTTGATAGTTCAGAGTTAACCACAGCCGACAATAGTAGTACTTATGCGAGTATGGCTGCAGCTGTACTAGTCACAGCCAAAGAATCTCAAACGCTCACACCAGAAACCGAAAAAATCCTTCAAATTTTAAGTAACCACTGGCTAGAAGTGGTCAAATTATTAGAAGAGCCAACTGACGACCCAGTTATTTGCAATCTGCAGGAAATTCTCACTACCACAGTTAATACCACGGCAAGTAAGATTAAATATTCGGAAATAAGAAGCGGTGTTCTCAAATTAATTGAGATTTTTTAGTAATATGTTGCGGTACAAATAAAAAAATGTATCCAAACGAATCCGAAATCAAAAAACTTCATCTGTATTACGCACCCAGCCAAACAGCATTCGATATTATTTTTTCTCACTGCCAAATCATTTGGCAAATTTGTTCTCAAATAATCGCCGATAAGGCTTTAGAATTAAACATCGATTTAGTCAAAAGCGGTGCTCTATTACATGATATTGGTGCCTACAAACTTATTGATGAGAAAGGAATTTTTGACGAGCCAAATTATATTAAACATGGAATTATAGGATATAATATTTTAAAAGAGAAAGGCTATAGTGAAGACTTATGTCGGATAGCCAAGTGCCACACAGGTCTTGGTCTTACAAAAGACTATATAACCAAATCAAATCTACCATTACCAGTCGATAATTATATGGCTGAGACAGTCGAGGAAAGATTAGTCATGTATGCAGATAAGTTTCACTCCAAAAATCCCAAATTTAATAGTTTCGAATCTTATAGGAAAATTGCGCTCAAGTTCGGCGAAGAAAACGCACAAAAATTCGATAATTTTGCCAAAGAATTTGGAGTACCAAATCTGGATAAATTAGCAAATAACTATAGGACTATTATTGACTGATTGACTTAATGGAAAATTAGTGTAAAATTACGCACTTGATATGGATAAAACAAAACAAATTCCAGTAATTGGGATCTCCGGACCATCCGGAGCTGGTAAGGATTACCTCACACAAGTCGTCATCGAACGGCTCGGGCTGAGCAATCCTCAGATGGTTACGACCCGTCCTGATAGGGGCGTAGGCATCGAAACCAAAATCTGTATCTCTGGTGCTGACTACGAAAACCATCTTAACGGTGGTGAGTTGGTCGGTCATCACGAAAACAAGGGATTCCACTATGCTTACCGCATTGGGGACATCCAAGCCTTAGCCGCTGGCGGCGCAACTGGCGCCATCATCGAGCTTAATCCCGTTTATCAGGCAGCAGTTCCTCAGGAGCTTGCTGAAAGGCCAGAGGCCAAAGATGTCAGTCTTGTGCGCTGGTTCGTGCTCGAAGCAGAGCCAGAGTATCTGACTCACAACATGACCGCGAGACAGGCAATGGAAGCTGAAGAGCTTGCCAAGCGCCTAGACATGGCCAGAATGATTATGGAAGCTGGTCAACAGCTTGCTAATCGCGATGAGGTCGTGATGTTCAAGGTCGGTTGGCACAACCGCGATACAATGGCCGACGAGTTTGCAAAACTCGTAGCCGAGTCGCTTGGCTCTCAAGCCTAAAATTCTTTCTCCCAACCTCTGTCCTTACGCCCTTTGGCGCTCTAAAATTCACAGAGCGCCTTTTTTTATTAAAATACAACATATGATTCAAAAACCGATTAAAAATATTCATTTTGTTGGTATTGGCGGTTCTGGTGTTTCAGCTGTTGCCCAAATTGCTAAAAACTACGGATATCAAGTCACAGGCTGTGATGTTGCCAGTGACACCCCTTATATTCAAAAAGTGAAATCATCAGACATTAAAGTATTCACAGGTCACGACATATCACACATTAAAGACGCTGATTTGGTGGCAGTAACACCCGCGGTTTTTTATCAAAACGAAAACCACCCAGAAATATTAGAGGCTAAAAATAAAAATATTCTAGTTAAATGGCAGGATTTTTTGGGTCAATATCTCCACAAAAATAAAAAAGTGATTTGCATTGCGGGCACACACGGAAAAAGCACCACGACGGCGATGGTTGGTCACTTACTGCAAGACGCGAAGCTTAATCCAACGGTCGAGATTGGCGCAACCGACATTGGTTGGCAAAATAATATTCTATTAGGCGATGGTAAATATTTCATTTCGGAGGCCGATGAATTCCACGACAACTTTGCCTCTTATCATCCCGATTATCTAATCCTGAATAATATCGAAATGGACCATCCTGAATATTTTTTGACATTTGAGCGTATGTTGGAATCTTATCAAAACTTAGTTTCGAACATGCCGACAGGTAGTGTGCTTATCTATAACGCGGAAAATATCGGTAACCAAAGACTAGTTAAATCTTTCAAAAATTCATTAGTCCAATTAGCTCCTTACTACCCAAGCAAAAATACTAAAAACATTGCTCTCACTGTTCTTGGTCAGCACAACAAGGACAACGCATTGGGTGTGCTAGAACTAGCTAGAGTACTTGGTATTTCTGAGCAAATCGCACTCAAATCTCTATCAAATTTTACTGGTCTTAACAGACGTCTGGAGCTGATTGGAACAAGCAGGGGAGTCATGGTTTTTGATGACTACGCCAACCACCCAAGTGCTTTTAAGGCCTCAATTGAAGCCATTAATTCTCGGTATCCAGAAGCCAAAATAACCGTAGTTATCGAACCACACACCGTTAGCCGGCTAAAATTCACACTCGACCAGCTAGCAGACTCACTCGTACTAGCTAACAAGGTCATTATTTCCAAAATATTTACCAGCCGCGAAAAAGAAGATCCAAATTTCTCAGGTCAAAACATCGCCGATGTCATAAAAAATAGTGAGTACATTCCTGATTTTGAAACAATTACAAAAAGCTTATCCCAATCGCTCGAAAATAACGAAATAATATTAGTTATGGGTTCAGGTAATTCGCATCAATTAGCAAGACAGATACTAGAAACCTTAAAAAAAGTTAAGTAATTTTTACCGCCGACAAAAACCTTCCTTCTTTTTCGTTTAATAACTGCGCTCTGTAATGCGAAAAATATTTGTTACCTTGAGCTGTATCAATCTCAAGGTCACGAATATTGTTCTGCATGATTCCACTTTCTGTTAACTGTCTAACTATAAACCCAACCAAATCTACAGAGATTTTGCCATTCTTTGTGTTCCTCAAAAAATTTCCCCACTCAGGATCGTTTTTCTGAGTGACATCATCAAAAACATACGACTCTTTTCTGATTCCTGCTCCAATTATCGCGACTAGATTAGTTGGCTCTGAACCAAGTTTTTGCATTTTTTTAATCACTTTTTTGGTTAGTTTTGCCGATACTCCTCGGTGTCCAAGGTGGGTTAGGGATATTAGTTTGGTTTTTGGGTCAAAGATTACCAAGGGGAAACAATCGGCCGTCACCATACACAATACAACTTTTTTTGAGTTAGTTATCAAACTGTCACAAACATATTCTTTATCGCAGTCACAATTTATTTCAGTAACGATTTTTATTCTTGTTCCGTGTACCAGTGATGCCTTAACGCATTTTGTAGGCTCGAGTGAATATTTTTTTAAAAATTTACTTCTGTTTATATCGACTTCATTTTGGCCACCCCAAGTGTAGGACATGTTGCCGTCACTAGTCTCTGAAAAAACATAAATAAACCCATTATTTCTTATTTTCATTGTAGTACTTATTATATAGGTTTTTATTCGCAGTATTTGACAATTACTATAAGATATAATATAATTATACCCGGTTAAAAACCAAAAAAAACGTTCTGGAGGCCTATGCTTGAATAGCATCACGCGGTTCTTTTCATAAGGTCCAGGCGGCGCCGGCGAAGCCGAGCCTAACTGCTGGCTCGGCCAGCCACTCCAAGCCCTAAACAGGGGCCAGTGAGTCAGGGGAAGAGACAACCGTCTCTTCCTCTTTTTTTATGTTTTTTGGGCTTATTTACTTCTTTTGTTTTAGTAGTTCGATATCATCAAAAGTGAATTGATCAATTCTCAATAGTCTAACTTTGTCGATGGCTTCATTGTTATCCGCTTTTATGTGTGTATGTGTCACAATTTTTTTATTTCGCATAGCAGCAATAATTGCTGGTGTATAGAGGTCAAGGTCAAGATGCAGAACATTTGCCCCAGTTAAATGTAAGTGTGCCAAAATCCATTTAATACGAAATTCTTCGGGCATCCAATCTTCAATTAAATTGTTACGAAAAATAAGTCCGCGCCTGTCAGTATTAAAAACTTCACTAATTTTTGGCATGAGTGGTTGGACACTTGTGGTTACTTCGACATCAAAAGGTCTGTATTTATTTACAATCCCCTCAATAATTGCAAGGGCATTTTCCTCTAATTCTTTCACCTCAATCTCAATTCTTCCTCGAGAAGCGAATCTTGCCAGTACTTCGTCGAGCGTTGGGTAGTTTTGCCTCCTGTCATAGAGATAATTGTGGACCACAATTATCTTACCTGTATCACTTAAGTGAACATCCATTTCAATTCCATCTGCACCTTTACTAAAAGCACTCTCAAACGCTTCGAGGGTGTTTTCGGGAAAATTTACTGTATCACCCTTGTGGGCAATAAAAATTGGCTCTCTCTCCATTATGCAATTATTATATCAATTTAACTAAAATACAGTTTACTACAGGATTGAATTATTTTAGTTTATATTGTTGTATTTTTACAATAATTGAGCTAGAATACCGCTCTTGTGTCAAAAAGACCTGTCCACAGCCTGTGGGTGGGAACGATTGAGGCAAGGAACTTTTAATCTGGAGTAGTAATGTCGCACAGGCAAGCTCATAGGAAGCCGCGTTCCGTCAGGCGCCTTACGGCCGAGATTCGTCGTATCCCCAAAAACGACGAAAACTCGCTGGCTTATTTCACCCAGAAGCTGGCGAACATCGCTCACCGCGCCCACGGCAGGCTCGAAATCGTTCGGTTCAACCCCAACGGGCCAACTGACCGCCTCGTAATCTGCAGGGCTGGCGAAGCCAGGCTCGAATGTGGCCGAAGCGTCGTCGCTAACCTTACGGTCGACGAGCTCAAGTTGATCGCTCGTCAGGACTCCGACGGCCCTCACATTAGGACCATCTACACGATGATTTACGACGCGTGGCGTTTCACTCGGTGCGAAACCCCCATCAAGAACTTTGATGTCGCCCTTGTCGTCAACAGCCACAAGAGCAGTTTCGCTGAAGAAGCGAAAATGCGCACCAAGCGGATCACTACCGCCACCTAAAAAGGCATTCGACCAGACAAACATAAGGAGAAGACTATTAATTTGGCTTCTCCTTTTTCTTATTCAATCCCATAGTTGTTATTTTTTGATATAATTACTCCAATTTCCAACTTGAGAGTGTCAAACCCTCAACAGAAAGGACTAAGCACATTAACTAGTTGTACGATTCAAACCAGTTCCTGCTTATCACGGTTAGAGAAAGGTATTCTTCTTCGTGCCCAGCCAAACCCTCACCTGCAAAGACTGTTCGCAGAGGTTCGACTTCTCCGAACGGGAACAGACATTCTTCGCTGAGAAAGGATTCTCACAACCCACGCGGTGCCCAAATTGCCGTGCTGCCCGCAAAGGCGGTGGCAGTCAGCAAACACGCCCTCAGCGTGAAATGTACACCGCCCACTGCAAAAACGGCGGGCACACGGTCGAACTCCCATTCGAACCGGACAGTAGCAGACCGTTCAACTGCCGAGACCACAAATCAGCGCCTCGTGTCATGTACGATGCGTTTTGTGTTGGCGGGGACCATCAAACCAAGATTCCATTCCAACCCGACCCCAAGCGCGACTTCTTCTGTCGCGACCATCCGCAACCAAAATTCTCTGGGTACTGCGTCGGCGGTAGTCACACAGTTCAGGGGCTCAACCGAGCTCCAGACCCCAAGCGTGACTTCTACTGTCGCGATCACCCCAAGCCGATGTTCGACGCATTCTGCACCGGCGGGTTACACACAGTCAAAGTTCCATTCCAGCCAAATGGCGACCGACCGTTCCACTGCAAGGAACATCCTCAACCGAAGTACGCTGCCTACTGCGTCGGTGGTCAGCACTCCGTGATGAATCTGCCGTTTGAACCCGATGCGAGCAGGGATTTCTATTGCCGCGAGCATCCAAGACCACGAGCACCTCGTGGCGGTGGCTATCAAGGCCCTCGCAACGACGGACTCGGCCTGACATTCCGCAGCGACAGCCGCGGCAACCATACCGGTTCCTCGACCCGTTCGGGCCTACCAGGCCTGAGCTTCAACCAAGACCGTCGGGGTAATACCCGAGGTTCTTCCCAGCAGGTGCCAGGCCTCGGCCTGACCTTCCACCACGACAACCGAGGCAACCTTACCGGCACATCACAGCACGTTCCGGGCATCGGTACCTTTACGACCGGACGTAACGGCAAAATGAAGTCGTTTACGGACACTAGAGGTTTCCGATCCGGCCCAGGCGGCAAATCTAAAGGTTCGAGCCGCAGGTTCTAAGCCTGTTTTCGCGAGCTAAAGAACATTCCGTCAACTAGTCCTCTTTGGCGGCCATTAACCATATGGCCGCCTTTTTCTTGCAAAAAAATCCTATTAGAGTAGACTATCTGTTAGCTCATTAAAAAAGGCGGTTTATCTAAGTAAAGATGAGTGCTCAAGTAGCAGTCCTGTCCCCACAAGCCCAACAAGCTCTCGATGTTCTAGCTAAACGCTATGGGCAGAAACTTGCCGAAACAGCTGTGAATTTCATCTACAGCGCCGACGAAGCCGAAGCCCTCACCAACAGAGAAGCCTTCGCGGCTTCACTTTATCTGCACATCTTCAATGGTGCAGCCAGAGACGAAGTCATCCACCATATCGGGTTCATGCTCGAAGTCGCCGAACTCCGCAGCATCGAAGTTCTGCGTCCAAGAGGCTGGAATTCACTCGCGGAAGCGCTTCCGAACATCCAACATCTTACTGGAGGTGAATAAGAAGTAAAGTGTGCATGACATCACAGCGTTCCAACACACCAGACCTCGACGATCTTTTGGTCAAAACTCGAGGAGTCATAGTGACTCCCGCTGACCGCAGGGCACAGATGATAAGTTTTGTCTTTGGCAACACTTACATCGAAAACCCTGCCATCACTCGCGAAATGGTCACGGAGGCTTACGACAGGTTGCTTTCGGAAGGGAGTATCAGAAGTGGACATTGAGTTTACGTCTTTCGCCTGCATCTGCGGCGAAGTCGATTTAGTTGGTGGTGCTGTTCCCAACGGCAACACTCATCGACGGGTGATTGCGGAGGAGCGGGTTCGGATCGCCCGAAGCGCATTTTCTCAAGGTCACGACGGCGACAAGTGTGTCTGGACGTCCAGAACCTTCACGCTCCATGTGCCGAACTACCTGCTCGCGCCGCCTCAGTTTGTCCCGCAAGGATGAGCCTGACAAGCATGAGTTCATCAGTTGCCGCCCCGTAAAAAGGGCGGCATTTTCTTCAGAAAAATATCTTCGCTAGACTTAAAGCTCCCTGTTTCCATGGCACTCGGTGAGTAACACCAGATAAGCCATTAAAATAGTCATAGTTTTTCAAAAACCACCTATAATTTCTAACTAGTGCCTCACTGTTACTAAATTTTGGTTTAAATCCCAGCTTTTTCTCCGCTTTTTCGATTGAGACAAAACTATCTTTGCCAGCTGTTTCATAGACCCACCTATAAAGAGGGGATAGTTTTAGTTTTTCTAAAAGAATCAGCGCCAATATGGTCGGTTTTGCAGGCAGTGGAATGATTTTTTTACCAAATCCAGCTTCAGTTAATACCGCCTGATAATCTTCTTGCATACTCAAAAATTCTTTAGCACCAATGTTAAATGTGTCATTAACCACTGCTTTTGGCTTAGTCAAACTAAGCCAAATTGCTTGACACAAATCTTCAACATCAAGCAACTGATACTTGTTTTTACCACTGCCAATCATCGGGAAATTTTTGCCAGATTTTGCCCAGTCATAAAAAAGGGCAAACACTCCTAAACGTTCAGGGCCGACAAAACTCTTTGGTCTAAGTATTGGTAATATCATTCCTTTTTCACGATAGTTTTCACAAATTTTTTCCGCCTTTACTTTACTAACTCCATACGCACCAACTCCGATTAATTTGTCAGATTCTGAGATTGGGTGATGGTCAGGAATCCCGTAAACAGCAGTCGATGAAATATAAACAAATCTTTTCACATTTTGTTTCCACGACTCTTCAAGTAGTATTTTTGTACCTAATATATCGGTCGAAAAAATATCATCATCAGGGTACAAAGGTAGTGCTGCGGCACAATGGACCACATAATCCACATCTAAAATAGCTTTTTTGACATTAGACTTATTGCGAATATCGCCCACAATCATTTCAATCTTATTTTTTTCTGGATACTCAAAATCAACCAAGTCAATACCTCTAACCTCAACATTTTTAGATAAGAAATATCTCGTTAAATTAATACCCAGAAACCCCGAAATACCTGTAATTAATACCTTCATAATTAAAAAATCCTTATCCTATGATAGGATATTTAGCCAAATGGTCAAAATATTGGTAATTATCACTGTTTTTGTTGGTATTGTTTTTCTTACCTACGCTGTCAATCTGCCTTCTCAGCTTACAAATATTGAAAAAATTGGCCGTAGTCTATTAAGGACTAATACTGCCACATCTGAAGCCAAAATCGAAACAAGTGCTGTTGAAACAGGCTCAATCAAAAACAATCTTCAAACTCAAAATAAAAAGCTTCCCACTCCAACTCCAGATTGGTCAGTTCGCAAAGTCGATGAGCATCTAACCGAATTTTCTGTTCCAATTTCCGAAAATATGTCCACGCGCGATGAGTTATTTGCAGCCGTCAATGACTACCGCAAAGCCCACGGGCTTAATACTTTGACTTCTAATTCCACAATCTGTGATATTGCTCAAAAACGCGCAGAGGAACAAGTTGCCAATGGCGGATTAGACAATCATGCAGGTTTTAATAAATACGGCGAAAGTCAGAACGAATTCATCCACCTCGGCGAAGTTTTGTACGGCGGTCAAGCTCTATCTGGAGTACATATCGTTGAGTTTGGTTGGGATAGATCACTAACAGGACATAGGGAAGCTTTACAGAACCCGAGCTGGCAAATCGGCTGCGGAGGAATTGCCGGATTCTACGCCGCCTTCGTTTTTGCTAATAATTAATCTCTTCATTTATAAACTTCGCGCTTGACCTATTGATAGTTTTTACCTATAATCCAAGCTCCGCAACTATAGGTCGAAATAGACCGTAAAACACATCAGTGTTATCGGACTAAATAATCGAGCTTATGAAAACATTAATTGCGTAATCCCAAAAGTTTTTCCGTCATCTTGACGACAGAACTATAGGGCGTCGCAACACCAGAGCGGAGTACCTTAAAAACGTATTCGAGAAATGGAGAGTTTCTTCCGTGGTTCCAATCGTATCCGGTCCTGTCCTTCAGACCTTTGGCGAGCGGATTAACCTCCAGCGCGTCATCAAGTTTTTGACTGTCGGCCTCGTTTGCACGAGCCTCCAGTACGCGCTCTTCTTCGGTATTCTCTCAACCACTTGGTTTGAACTTTGGTGGCAGATAACGGCGGTTAACGCCTTTGCCTTCATTGTCTCAACCCAAACCAACTACCTCCTGAGTTTTCACTTCACATGGAGTGACAGAAAGAAACCAGCTCATGGTTTCCTAGGTGGGATTGCTTCACTCGTGAAGTTCAATATCATGGCTCTTACCAGCTTGATTACCAACACTTTTGTGTTTGGTTTGTCGATTCTGGTTTTCAACCACCTCCCGTCACTTGTTTTCGGCACGGTCGCTGGACTTGTGCTGTCGTACATCGCCAGTCACAGGTTCGTGTTCGCAATAAAGCACCACGAACCCCAAGTCCCTGTCGTCATCCATCAGAAGACTTCTTCGGAGGGTAAAGCCTAAATGCTGCGCTCAATTTTTGCTGTGGCTTATTACTGCGGGCGAACCGGTTACAAACTGGTTACGTCCGAAGTTCGGTCTCAGTCAGTCGCAACCAAGCAAGTTGCAACCAAAACGAACGTTCGCCAGACCGTAGCCGTAAGGCGTCCGGCAGTCGTTACTAGCGAAGATAGCCACAAGCGGGACAACCTGCTTTTGGTCATCATCACCATCACACTTCTGGTGTCTGTAGTCAACTTCGTCTACTACTACACCAACGACCTAGTTCTGGTCTACAAAGACGCACAATCGCATCTACTCATCGCCAAAAGAGTTGTTGACAGCCCCACACCGGGATTGGCTCAGCTCGGCGGAGTTTGGCCACCGCTACCGCATCTGCTCATGCAGCCACTGATCTGGAATGATTATCTCTACAAGACAGGTATTGCAGGAAGTATTCCTTCGATGCTCTGTTTTGTGGGGACTTCCGTTTTTCTGTACAAGATAACCGAAACAATCTCCGGTTCACGCTGGGCTGGTGTCGTAGCTAGTCTGGTTTTCGTGGCCAACCCCAACGTTGGTTATATGCAGTCGACAGCTATGACAGAACTGCCTTTGTGTATGTTCTTGTCGGGCAGTGTCTACTTTTTCATAAGGTGGACGCAAAAAATCGACGAGCCTGTTTCCAACATCGTTTATGGGTTGGCGACCGCGCTGATGCTAATCTGCGCAACCATGACGCGGTACGAAGGCTGGATTCTTCTGGCCCTTTTCGTTCCGCTTTGGGGCGTAGTCTGCATCAACAAAAAAATGCCGAAAGAGCGTGTTGAGGGAGAAGTCTTCTTTTTGACATTTCTAGCCAGCCTCGGCATTGTCGGATGGCTGATCTGGAACTATCAAATCTTTGGCAACCCCTTGTATTTCCAGTACGGTGAGTATGCCAAACCTTCCCTTTGGGTTGGAGAGTCTGAAAAAGCCGTTGGAAACTTCTGGATCGCGCTCAAGACCTACTCAATCGCAACCTACGAAACTGCAGGCGCCGTTACGCTGTTTTTCGGACTAATCGGTCTCGCTTACTTCATTGTCAGCGACTCTAAAAATATCCGCAAAGCTCCCGTTTACGCTCTGCTGTTTCCTTTCCCGTTCTTCGTCGCGGCCCTTTACTTCGGTCAAAGGCCGCTTTATGTTGAACAGGTTACGGGGGATCTGTACAACGTCAGGTTTTCTCTGCCTATGATTTTGCCTTTGGCGATCTTTGCAGGCTACCTGACCAAGAACTTCGTCATCAGTCGTGCGGTAATTGTAGGTGGTGTTTGTGCTTTTTCCGCATTTGTGGCTTATCAGGGTGAGATTATCACCCTAAACGAGCCCAAGGCGGACATGGAAAAACCACTTTCAGTTACCCAGCGTGATGCAGCCTACTGGCTAAGCCAAAACTACACATCAGGACTTGTCTTGATGGAAAGTTACGGCAACGAAGACTTGCAAGTCAGCTCAAAACTTCCTATTCGTGAGATTCTCTATGAGGGAAGCTACCGAATGTGGGAGCCGGCGCTAAATAGCCCGGCCGAATTCGTCGACTGGGTTGTGATGCGCAACTCGCAAGCCAATCAGGACAAGGTTTACAGGAGCCTCAATAACACTGAAGCTTTGGATCAACACTATCTGCTCGTATTCGAAAATGAGCAGATTCAGATTTACCAGCGTAAGGAATTGATCGAGTGAGTGGGAGTGAGGAGTCACATCTTCGCCTCCACCCTTGGTCAGTTCTTTCTTCCCACAGGAGGAAGCTTTGATCGGACCAGAACATGTCAAAAATGGACGCGGGGTAGTAAATAAATTCGCTCCGCGCACCAAGTCAGAGACCGCTGAGGTTATTCTGACCATACCGCAAAGCATTACCGCACTCGCAATTGTTGCTTGTGTGGTTGCTAGCATCATCATGTTTGGCTATATGCCGGTTCTTTTGGGGTTCGCGGGGACGATCACTCTGATCTATGTCACCGTCATCATCTTCAAGAGCCTGCTGACAGTCAAGTCACTGGAATCGGCACTCATCAAGGTTTCGATGGCAGAGCTAGATGCTCTTGCTAATGGACCTGAGTTGCCGAGGTACACAATCCTCGTTCCACTCTTTGACGAGCACGAAATAGCTTCCAAGCTAATCGTGAATCTCACCAATCTGGATTATCCTACCAACCGACTGCAGATTATTCTGCTTCTGGAAGAAAAGGACTCCCAGACTCTTGGCGAGATTAACTCGCAAGCGCTTCCGCCTCATTTTGAGGTGTTGATCATGCCTGACTCTAACCTCAAAACCAAGCCCAAGGCTTGTAATGAGGGTCTGAAAAGGGCAACAGGAGAATTTGTCGTTATCTACGACGCCGAAGACCGACCAGAACCAGATCAGCTCAAAAAAGCTGTCGTCTGTTTCCGCAAAGTCAGTAGGCGAGTAGCGTGTATTCAAGCCAAACTGGAGTACTTCAACCCCCAGACCAACTGGATTACGAAGTTCTTCAGCGCTGAGTATGCGACCTACTTCAATCTGATCCTTCCAGGGCTCGGACGATTAGGAATGCCTGTCCCTTTGGGAGGCACATCCAATCACTTCCGTACCCAAACCCTACTTGGGTTGGGAGGCTGGGACATGTACAACGTGACCGAAGATATTGATATGGGCATTCGTATCGCCCGTCGCCGTCTTCAGGTCAAGTTGATGGACAGTGTGACATGGGAAGAAGCCAACAGTCATCTCGGCAACCTGGTTCGCCAGCGTTCGCGCTGGAAGAAGGGTGGGATGATTACTTTCCTCGTCCACTCACGCAACCCAGTCAGCCTCTACAGGGATCTGGGTTTCGTCAACTTCGTCTCCTTCATGGTGATCGTAATGACCACGCCTCTTACACTGCTGGTCAATCCGATCTTCTGGTTCATGACGCTTGCCTATCAGGCGACGAATGCAACCTTCATCCAAGAGTTGTATCCGCTTCCGATCTTCTATCTCGGCATCTTTTCTATCGCGTTGGGCAACGTTTTGTTCGTCCTTTACGTGATGATGGGCTGCAAGGTCAGAGGATTGCATGGCAACATCAAGTGGATGGTTCTTGCTCCGCTGTACTGGGCAATACTAAGTTTCGCGACTTGGAAAGCCCTATACCAGCTGGCTACCCGTCCGCACTTCTGGGAGAAGACCAACCACGGGTTGGTTACGGAGAAGGACTATCTTGATCACGAAGCGCCAAAACGACCTTCTGCTGTCGGCGGGACTATTCGTTAGCCTGGCTGTAGCAGTTTTCTGTGTCGTGTCTTGTGGGCAAACTGGTGCTAAGGAGCAATCTGATAGCACTCAAGTTGCAGATGCTACTACCACAATCGGAACTCCAATTTCCGAAAGTGAGACAGTCGCGCCAACTCAAGAATCGACTCCGACCGCTACACCAACTCCCAAAATCAACCGAGTGGTAAGTCCTCGAACTGATTCGCTGGCATATCATGCAGGCGTTTCGGTTTTGGTGTACAGCGACGGAGGAGATTTTGCTGAAAAGGCACCCAAACTTCTCAATAGGCTGGCAGAGCTGAACATCAATTCTGTCAGCCTAGTCTTTCCTGTTTTCCAGTCGAACTGGCAATCAGTGGAGGTTTACAAGGACCCCAAAAAGACTCCGACCGACGACAACATCAGGATATTTATCCGAGAGGCACACAAGCGTAACTTCACTGTTATGCTTAGGCCGATTCTGGATGAGTCCTCTTTGGTTGCCGACGGAAAATGGCGAGGCCAGCTCAGTCCAACAGATAAAGGACAGTGGTTTAACAGCTACTCCTCACTTCTGGTTGGCTACGCCAAACTTGCTCAAGAAGAAAAAGTTGCCGTTCTCAATGTCGGCACCGAGTTTGTCTCGCTTGAGCCAGAGGTCGCTCTTTGGAAAGCGCTAATCGCTGTAGTTCGTACCCAGTACGATGGCCAAATCACATATTCGGCTAACTGGGACGTCAAAGCCCCCGGCTTTGCCAGCGATCTGAACTTTCCTTCAATCGATGCCTACTATCCGCTCGATGTACCAACTGGTGCAAGCGTTGATTCGCTTGTTGCTGGCTGGCAGCGTTGGATAGCCGACATTACCAGTAAGGGGTATGACCCCAAGACTGTAGTTTTTACGGAAATAGGAATTCTCCCCAGACAGGGAGCGTACCAAAAGCCGTGGAACTACCTATCTGAGTCGCCGGCTGATTACGAAGCCCAGCTTCGTTATTATCAAGCGACCTGCCAAGTCTTCGTTCCCCTTATCAATGGTTTGTATTGGTGGCAAGTGGATCTCACTCTGCCGGACCCAAACAAGCCTGATTTGGGGTTTAGTCCAATGGGTAAACCAGCTGAGGCTGCACTCGCGCAGTGTCACCGGTGATTCCCAATTCTCGAGTCGTTCATTCGACCACATTCATGGGACGGAAGTTTGCTAATATAGCAAGCCTCCGTCCCTTTTTCATATAAAATTGATTTTTGATTAAATAAAAACAAAATATTATCTTATAGCAATAAAAATAGACTTGATTTTAAAATTATATAAGTATATAGTTCTACAACTATTGACATTTAATTCCTTTGAAATATCTGAAAAATTTACTTAGAAATCTTTTTGCTTTTACAACAATCTCGGTTGTTGTTTTTTTAGTGGCGTTAATCATTACTCCAGGTCAAATTAATGCCGCGCCACCAACTGAGTTCGATATTACTGAGCTTGTTTCTAATCTTAATGAACCAACTGCATTTCGATTTATGCCAGATGGAAGAATTTTTATTTCCGAAAAAACCGGAGCAATTAAAATTTTTGCAAATGGCCAAATTCAGACAGAACCAGTAATTACAATCGTTACTCTGCAAACAGACAACGCTGACGAAAGGGGATTGCTAGGAATTGAACCAGATCCTGATTTTGCAAATAATGGATATTTATATGTTGCATATACCACCGCACAGAATTTTGACAGACTTTCTCGCATAACCGTAATAGGCGACACTGCTAGTGCCGATTCTGAACTAATTCTTCTCGAGTCAAACCAACAAGGTGATATCTATCATCATGGAGGGGAAATTAGGTTTGGTCCCGACGGCAAGCTTTATTGGGCTATGGGTATGAATACCCACAATCTTAATTCACAAAACCTAAGTAACGTGCACGGCAAAATACACCGAATTAACAAAGACGGCACAATCCCTACCGATAATCCATTTTATTCAACACCAAATGCTCTTAAATCCATTTGGGCTTACGGGTTAAGGAATCCTTTTAGGTTTACTTTCCTTCCAGACGGTAGGGCCGTTGTTGGAGATGTGGGTGGTGACGCTTGGGAAGAGCTTAATATTATTAACAAAGGGGGCAACTATGGTTGGCCGAATGTTGAAGGAATTTGTTCTAGTTGTCCATATGTTAATCCTGTTTTTGTTTATCCTCACACCGATCCCCCAGCCAAGGCGGGATCGATTACATCCACTTTAGTTTATGGAGGGTCAACTTTTCCAAGTGAATACCAAAATGCCTTTTTTTACGCCGACTATACTTTGGGTTTTATTAGATATCTAAAATTTGATTCAAATTTTGAGTCAGTTATTTCAGATAATTCTTTTGACACAGAAGCAGGCACGACGGTTCAGCTTTCACAAGGTCCTGATGGCAATATCTACAAACTGACATTTTACCCAGGTACACTTTCAGTTATTGCACCATCAGGCGGTAACAGATCTCCGATTGCAGATATTAATCCATCAACTATTGCTGGGCTCGGTCCTTTGACTGTTAATTTTGATTCCTCGGAATCATCTGATCCAGACGGTGATGAATTAAGTTATCTTTGGGATTTTGGTGACGGCAATTCTTCAACTGATAGTAATCCAGCTCATATTTTTACAGTTAATGGTACACATAATGTAAGCCTTACCATCTCCGATGGCGACAAGAGTGATATTGAAACAGTGATAATTACTGTAGGAAACAGTTTGCCTCAAGGGACTATAATTGCTCCCGTTACTGATAGTCACTACAACGCTGGGGACATAATTAGTTATTCTGCAGCAGGCAGCGACCCAGAAGATCTAGAACTTCCTGATTCTGCTTTCTCATGGAATTTTGTTTTCCATCACGGTGATCACATTCACCCATTTTGGCATCCTGTTTTAGGTCAAAGATCAGGACAATTTACGATTCCTAAATCAGCAGACAACTTGGCTAACACTTGGTATGAAATCCAACTGACAACTACAGATTCTCAAGGTCTAAGTACTAAAACATCAACACATATTTATCCTAATTTAGTGACATTAACCTTTAACGCAAATTTCCCAAACGTTTCTTATACAATTGACGGAATTCCTTACTTTGGGGTTCATACAGAATCTGCTGTGGTTGGTGTTGAGCGAGTTTTGAGTGCTCCGTCTCCTCAGTATTATTTAAACTATTATTATCAATTTCTTAATTGGTCTGATGGGCTAACTCAATCTCACACAATTACTACTCCATCTGTTAATACTTCTTACGTTGCTAACTTTAGCGAGTTTCAAATTCCACCTGCTCCATGGATTAGTATAGATATTGGAACACCGCTAATATCTGGCAATGCTTCATATACTGGCGGAACATTTTCAATTAATGGAGCTGGTGGAGATATTTGGGGGCCAACCGATGAATTCCAATATGTCTATCAACCACTCTCAGGTAACGGGGAAATCATTACTCGTGTTACTTCACAAGAATATACAGACGATTGGGCAAAATCAGGAATAATGATAAAGGAAACAGCTACTTCCGGTTCAAAATATGCATTAGTCGCTGTAACTCCAGCAAACGGAGTGACTTTTCAACACAGCTTTAATACAGAAAACGGGAGCACTAGTTACGCCTTCCCCAACGCTTGGCTTAAGTTAGTCAGATTTAACAATACATTCACCTCTTACACTTCAGTAGATGGAATTAACTGGGTAATGCTTGGTTCGACTGAGATAGTTATGAATGAAAATGTGACGATCGGCATGTTTGTCACTTCTCATAAATATAATGAACTTAATACCTCGGTTTTTGACAATGTAACTGTTAAACAGGGTTTAACTGGACTCTGGCAAAATACTGATGTTGGTAATCCTCTTACGGTAGGTAGTTCCACATTTAATCAAGGAACATTCACAGTAAGTGGAGCAGGCGATGACATTTGGGGAGAATCCGATCAGTTTCAGTATGTTTATCAAAATATTACCGGTAATGGCCAGATAACCGCCAGAATTACCTCGCAAACAATTAATACTAATGGGTGGGCAAAAGCAGGGGTAATGATTAAACAAAACATAACCCCGCAATCACCTTATGCAATTTTTGCAGTTACCCCTCAACACGGGTACACCTTTCAAACCAACTTTAATACAGGATCTGAGTGGGGAAGTTTCAATTCTCCAAACGCTTGGGTAAGGCTAGTTAGAGAAGGCAACATAATTACTTCTTTTCTCTCATCTGATGGGGTTAATTGGGCATCTGCTGGCACAACAACTATTAACTTTTCAGGTCCAATTACTGTCGGTATGTTTGTCACCTCACACAACGGCTCACAAATATCGACCGCAACTTTTGATAATGTCAGTTTAGTTTCAACTGGACTTCCAAGCGGTGTGCCTGCACCTTTTACTGGTACTGATATTGGAAATCCAAAACTACTAGGCTCAGCTACTTATTCTAATGGGACTTATACCGTTAAAGGCGCGGGGGATGATATATGGGGAAGCGCTGATCAAATGTATTTTGTTAGTCAAGACTTATCTGGAAATGGCGAAATTATTACTCGTGTTACAACTCAGACCAATACTAATGACTGGGCCAAAGCTGGGATAATTATTAAAGATTCAACTCAAAGCCTGTCTGGCTATGCTTTATTGGCTGTGACTCCAGCGCACGGCATCGTTATGCAATATGGTTTTAACAGTGAAGTTGCAGGACCTAGTTATATATTCCCAAACGCATGGCTTAAGCTCAAAAGAGATGGAAATAATATTGCGAGTTACAGTTCAATTGATGGAGTCAGTTGGATATTAATTGGCACCAGAACTGTAACTCTTAACCAAGATGTCAAAATTGGACTATTTGTAACATCACATAACGGTTCAAATATTAGTACCGTTACTTTCGATAATGTATCTGTCTCAACCACCCCAATAGCTTCATTGCCAAGTCCTTGGCTAAATACCGATATTGGTAATCCAACACTTGGAGGAAGTGCAGGTTTTGACAGTTCAATATTTACATTAAATGGAGCAGGTAATGATATTTGGGCTGATGCTGATCAATTCCAATTTGTTTATCAGCCACTTATTGGTGATGGTGAAATATCAACCAGAATTACCTCTCAAACCAATACTAATGATTGGGCCAAGGCAGGAGTCATAATCAAAAACTCGCTTACTTCTGGATCCGATTATGCACTGCTTTCGGTAACTCCAAATAATGGTGTGTCTTTTCAAAATAGTTTTAACAGCAATACTAACGGCCTGTCTTATAATTTCCCCGATACTTACCTTAAATTAGTTAGAATCGGCAATACAATTTCTGCTTACACCTCGAGTACGGGAATAGATTGGGTTTTATATGACGCAAAGACGGTGAGTTTGGATGAAAATATTTATATTGGTTTATTTGTCACCTCACACAACGGCTCACAAATATCGACTGCAACTTTCGACTCGGTTTCCGTTCTGAACTAAGTTCATCCTTTTTATCGTAAAATATCAAAATATGGAAAAATTTTATGTTAAGTCGTTTACTTCTGGACCAATTAGGGTTCATCCTTACATCATTATTGATAGAGAAGCCAAAGTTGGCTGTGTTATCGATCCAGGTGGGGACTCTGATTTAATCTTGGATGAATTTGCCAAAGAACAAGCTCATTTGAAATATATTTTTAACACTCACTATCACCCTGATCATGTGGCGCATAATGGCATAATAAAAGACATTGTTTCAACAGTCCAGATTGCTATTGGTAAGGATGATGTTCGTCTATTAGAAACTGATTTTAGTAATTTTGCCAAAAAATTCGATTATCCAATTATTGCAGGCAAGGCAGATATACCAATCGAGGACGGTCAAACATTTGACATCGGAGGAATACAAATCAAATGCATCACTGTACCTGGACACACTCCTGGCTCGGTTTGTTATTACTCTCCAGAACTTAAAAGCGTTTTTACTGGCGACACTCTTTTTCAAGGTTTAATTGGCAGAATAGATTTACCAACCTCTACACCAGAAAAAATGTTCGATAGTCTAATGAAATTAATTGATTTGCCCGACGGCACCCAAGTATTCCCTGGTCATGGTCGAACCTCAATTATGGGTAATGAAAAAGATATGATTAGGCAGATGCATAAAGATTTCAATTATGCCCAGTCAAAAATGGTTTAGAATAGTGCTAAACACATTTATTTAAATGACATCAAAAGTAAAAATTGTTTCGTTTCTCACCTTAACAATTACTTGTTTAATGGTTGTTTCGTCCTGCACCAAAGCTCAAACAAGCTCGCCTAATCCAACCCCAACACAAACTGCTCCAACTCCAGTTGTAATAAATAAACAAGTTACTCCAACAGTCGATGAGCAAGGATTTATCTTAAACAACATCGATAATCTAAACCTTACTTTCTTTGCTCCAGCTGATTGGCAGGTTTATTACGACAGCTTTGCAAACAAAAATTATGTTGAAATTAGTTTTAATCAAACAACCACGCAGATTTTTTATAACCAAAACCTGCCCTACTTATTGACCGATGAACAAAAAGCAAAAGCTAGTCCAACTCAAAACAAAATTATTAAAGTCGATGGTCGGCAGATTTCCGCTAATCTAACTGAATTAGATGGAGGTGGAATGCTATTAACAATGAATCTACCAGCCCAAGGCAAAAAACCCCAAATTACAATTTGGTTCACCACTAACGATCGTGCTCAAACCTTGACTCAGATTACTCACCTACTTGAAACACTAACTTTTAAATAAATGGCAAGTAATATTTATCTTATTACTGGCAGTGATACTGTCACAGCAAGAAAAAAGTTTATCGAACTCAAAAAATCCTTTACAGGTGCTAATTTTCTTGAAATAGACTTGTCTTCAATTACAAATAGCGAGCTAGCTGAAAAACTACAGCTGACAGATATGTTTTCTCAAACTGTATTTATTTTTGTAAATTTTTCTTTAACCAACGCACAAACTTGGCAAACAATCGAAAAAAACCTCGGAGACAGCCCTGCAATTTTTGAGGCTGTTGGCAAAAACATTGGCCGTATTCCACCAACCTTAAAGAAAAAAATGCAAATATTTAATGTCGATGCTCGAACAGAAATATTTAATTTACTCAACAGTCTTACTCCGCAAAAAGCCTCGACTTTTATTAACCTTCTTGAACTCAACCTTGCAGATACGGCTGAACCAATAGTCATGACTATGATTCAAAATCGTATTCGCGACTTAATTGTTATCACGACCTCACCAGATAGTTTTAATGGTCAGCCTTGGCAAAAAAACCAGCTTGTGTCACAAGCCAAAACATTTACACTTTCACAACTAATTAGGCTTTATAGGAAACTGTTAAGTATTGAAATTAGGGAAAAAAGTTCATCCAATCCCGACCTCTATAGTCAGCATTTTATGGTCGAACTTGTTTCAATCTAAATTTGACGCTTAAAACATCCCCCGAATATGTTGTAAGATAAAGCTAACTGCCCATATGAATCGCGACATAGTTTGGTTTAAAGAAGTATCCAAATCTGACATTGGTCTTGTTGGTGGCAAAGGTGCAAATCTCGGTGAAATGCAAAGAGCCAAAGCGCCCGTTCCTAACGGTTATATTGTCACGGCTCAAGCCTACTTTGATTTTTTAGAATCATCTGGCCTCAAGAAACAAATTAAAAACATTCTCGACGATGCTGATTTAAGTAATGTTGAAATAATCCAACAAGTGTCCCTTCAAATCAAAAAACTGATTATTCAAGCCAAAATGCCTGATGATCTTGCACATCAAATTCGCAGTTATTACGGCAAACTATCAGGATTAAGAGATAAATACGTTGCAATTAGGTCCTCTGCTACAGCCGAAGATCTACCAGAAGCATCATTTGCGGGCCAGCAAGCAACATATCTTAATATTAAAGGTGCCGATGAGGTTGTTGACCACGTCAAAAAATGTTGGGCGTCTCTTTTCGAAACTCGAGCTATTTTTTATCGTAGAGAGCAAAAATTTGACCAGTTAAAAGTTGGTATCGCTGTACCGGTTCAGATAATGGTCGAATCAGAAGTTTCTGGTGTCATGTTTACGGTCGATCCAGTCCTTGGCGATAAGACCAAAATTATTATAGAGGCCGTTTGGGGTTTGGGAGAAATGATTGTTCAAGGCCAAGCCACTCCTGATCATTACGAAGTGTCGAAGTCTGATTACAAAATCTTAGACAAAGTTATCTCAACACAAAAGAACCAGCTTTCCAAACACGGTTCAGTCACATCCAAAATTCCTGTTAGTTCTCAAAAACAATCAGCTCAAAAAATACCAGACAAGGTTATTGTCGAAATCGCCAAAATCGGCAGAGGCTTGGAAAATCATTATTTCTTTCCTCAAGACATTGAGTGGGCATACTCCAAAGGTAAAGTTTTTATCACACAAACCAGACCGATTACCACGATTAATCAAAGGGCAGAAAAATCTTCGGCAGCAACCAGTAGTGATATCCACAGTACCAAACTTGCTCTAATCCTTGAAGGGGCTCCAGCTTCCCCAGGTATTGCTTACGGACCTGTCAAAATTATTTCTTCTCCCAAAGAAATTAATAAAATCCTCCCAGGTGATGTGTTGGTTACCTCGATGACTAATCCAGATTTTGTTCCTGGGATGAAAAAAGCGGTGGCGGTTATTACAGATAAAGGCGGGCGAACCAGCCATGCAGCAATTGTATCCAGAGAACTTGGAATTCCTGCCGTTGTTGGTACAGAAAAAGCAACTAAACTGCTTAAAACTGGCCATGTTGTTACTGTCGATGGTTCTGCAGGTGTCGTCTACAAAGGCGCACCCCATATCACGCATATTAATGTTAATCCTAAGGTTTACAAAAAACCCGAAGAGTTAGTGACTGCCACCAAGGTTTATGTCAATCTCGCCGAGCCAGAGTTAGCTTCTCAAGTTGCGGTTAAAAATTGCGACGGAGTTGGCCTATTAAGGGCAGAATTTATGATGAGTGGAATCGGAGTACATCCCAAAAAAGCCATTCATGACAAAAAAAGCATTGAGTACACCAATAGTCTAGCTGACGGTATGTTTAGTTTTGCCAAAGCTTTTTATCCAAGACCAGTTATTTATAGAGCAAGCGATTTCAAAACCAACGAGTATCGCAATCTTATTGGTGGGGACGCGTACGAACCGCAAGAGAGCAATCCTATGCTAGGTTACCGTGGAAGTTTTCGTTATATTAGCGATCCAGCGGTGTTTAATCTTGAGTTAGATGCAATTAAAAAAGTTCGAAAATTTGGGCTTAACAATCTACATCTAATGGTGCCATTTGTGCGCAATGTGCCTGAATTAGTCCAAGTTCGAAGAATTGTTTCAAAAGCAGGACTGTTTCGGGACTCAAGTTTTAAGTTTTTTATGATGGCCGAAATTCCCTCGAATGTAATAATGCTAGAAGAGTTTATTAAGGTCGGTATAGATGGAATTAGTATTGGCAGTAACGATTTAACTATGTTGATTCTTGGTACCGATCGCGATAACGAAACTGTCGCCAAAGACTACTCTGAGCTTGATCCTGCCGTTCTCTGGGCATTAGAAAAACTAATAAAAACCGCCAATAAACATAAAATTACTGCTGGTATTTGTGGGCAAGCGCCTTCGTTTTATCCAGAGTTGACCAAAATGTTAGTTGAGTGGGGAGTAAGTTCTGTTTCAGTCACTCCCGACGTAATTGATTTAACTAGGCAAGTCGTATCTGATGCAGAAAAAAGTTTTATTAACTCAAAATTAAAGAAAAAATATGGCCATAATTAATCAAATATTTGCCCGTGAAATTCTAGACTCTCGAGGCGTTCCAACGATAGAGGTCAGTGTAGGATTAGATTCAGGGGTTTGGGGAACCGCCTCGGTACCATCAGGATCTTCTCGTAGCAAATACGAAGCTTTTGAAATGCGCGACGGAGACCCTAAAAGATTTAATGGCCTAGGTGTACTAAAAGCCGTCTCCAATGTTACACAAATAATTGCGCCAAAAATTGTCAGCAAAAGTGTATTTAACCAAGAAGAGATTGATAAGTTGATGCTACAAATGGATGGCACCGAAGACAAGAAAAATCTCGGTGGTAATACTATTCTTGCTGTGTCACTAGCAGTTGCCAGAGCGGGTTCAATCGAGGCCAAGCTTCCTTTGTATGCTTACATTGCCAAACTTCACAAAAACGACACCTCAGGGTTATTTATTCCCACACCAATGTTTAATATTTTAAATGGTGGTAAGCACGGCGCTGGAAATTTGGACTTTCAGGAATATATGGTCGTACCTTCCAAAAACAAAACTTATTCTCAATCGCTTCAAATCGGAGTTGAAATATATTATGCGCTCAAAAAAATATTAATTGCCAAAAACTATATTCATTCCCTCGGCGATGAAGGTGGTTTTGCACCCGATCTCTATGTAAACGCCGAAGCATTCGATGTAATAATTGAGGCCATCCGCCAGACAAATTATCAGCTAGGTACCGACGTCTTTTTAAGTCTGGATGCAGCGGCCACTAGTTTTTACCGAGGCAATGGTCAATACAAAATTAAAGACAAGCCGGTAAATATTTCTGCCGATGAGTTTGTAGAATATTATGCTGATTTGGTCAGTCAGTACAGACTTTTATCGTTGGAAGATCCTCTCGAAGAAGACGATTGGGATGGGTGGGTAACCTTAACTGAGAAGGTTGGTTCGCAGGTTTTCTTAGTCGGTGACGATTTGCTATCTACCAATCCCAAAAAACTCAAAATCGCAATCGAAAAAAAGGCTGCTAATTCAATTTTGATCAAACCCAATCAAGTTGGCACATTAACCGAGACAATAGAAGTCGTCAATCTTGCCAAGACTAACAATTGGAAAACAGTTTTTTCACACAGGTCAGGAGAAACTAATGATTCATTTATTGCCGACCTTGCCGTTGGTCTTGGAGCCGATTATGCCAAACTTGGTGCACCAGCTAGAGGTGAACGTGTAGCAAAATACAACCGTCTTTTATCAATTGAATACGAACTATATTCGCATCACTAAAAAGCCAAAAATTAAGACCAAATTTTATGCGCAGACTTGACGGCCCAGTAGTATTAATCGTTCTGGATGGGTTTGGAATCGCTTCGCCAAGTGAAGGAAATGCTGTAACTTTAGCTGGTACACCTTACTTAAAAGCCCTTTATGCGACCTATCCTCACACACAACTTTTGGCCTCTGGAGAATCCGTTGGCTTACCGTCTGGCCAAGCAGGTAATTCTGAAGTCGGCCATATTAATTTAGGTGCGGGCAGAATTGTTTATCAAGATTTGCTTAGAATTAATTTAGCTATTGAAAATGGCATGTTTTTTAACAACGATGCTTTTCACCTTGCACTTAATCACACTAAAAAAAACAAAAGCAATCTGCACCTTATGGGGCTAATTGGGCAGGGTGAGGTACATAGTTCAGTTAATCACTTGTTTGCGCTAGTTTATTTAGCAAAGCAGTTTGGAATTACACCAGACAAAATCAAAATTCATATTTTTACTGACGGAAGGGATTCACCACAAATGGGTTGCTTGCCAGTTGTTCAACAGATGCAGATCAAATTAAGATCTGAAAATCTCGGAACTATCGCCTCAGTTAGCGGTAGGTATTATGCAATGGACAGAGATAATCGTTGGGAAAGAACCGAAAAAGCCTACGAAGCAATCGCTTCTGGAGTCGGTCCAAAATCTACTGATCCTGTAGTTGTGCTTGAATCTTCATACCAAAACAAAATTACAGATGAATTTATTATTCCAACAGTCATAACTGACTCTGGCGGGACGCCAATTGGTCAAGTCAAAGATAATGATTCAATTATTTCGTTTAATTTTCGTCCTGACAGAGTAAGACAAATTACCAAAAGCTTCGTATTAAAAGACCTTGCCAAAGTGCCTTTTGTTAAACAGATAAACGATGAATCTTTAGATGAGCACAAAGCCGGAACCGCCGAAGTCATAAAAAAAACCGTCAGCGGATTTGATAGATCATATTTTGCCAAAAATATTTGTTTTGTAACGATGACAGATTATGAAAAAAAACTAACAGTATCAGGTATTGCATTTGAAGAAAATAACATCAAAAACCCAATGGCCAGAGTCATCTCTGAACGAGAGCTAAGACAGGTTCATATTGCCGAAACTGAAAAATATGCTCACGTTACTTATTTTTTTAATGGTGGAAGAGAACAGGCTTTTACTGGTGAAGATCGAGTCATGGTTCCTTCTGTTAAGGTGCCGACCTACGATATGGCTCCAGCCATGTCAGCCGTTACAATTACAAAAACATTTATTCGCACACTTTCTCAGGCTAGATATCATTTTGCAGTAATTAATTTTGCTAATCCAGACATGCTTGGGCACACTGGCAATATCGAAAAAACCGTTGAAAGTATTATGCTTGTGGATGAGTGCGTTAAAACAATTGTTCAAACCGTATCCAGTCTTAATGGTGCAGTAATTATTACAAGTGATCATGGTAATGCTGAGATAATGATTGATCCGCAAACTAAACAAGTCGACACGGAACATAATACTTCGCCAGTTCCAGCAGTCTTTGTTGTTCCAGAATTTCAGGGGGTAGTTAGAGAGCTACCAAGTGGCAAATTAGCTGATATTGCCCCTACGGCTTTGCAGATTATGGGCATACCAGTACCAAGCGATATGACTGGCCAGTCACTTCTGACCCATTTGCATTCTTAAATTTAAACCAGAACTGTAAATTCGCCTTTAATTTTACCTTTTTTAAGTTGCAGTTTTGCAATTACGTCATCAAAACTACCTCTAATAAACTCTTCGTGTTCTTTAGTTAATTCCCGAGCCACAACAACCTCTCTATCGGAAAAGTAAGTCGTAAGTTCTGTCAAAAACTTAATAATTCTAGTTGGCGCCTCATAAAAAATTATTGTAGTATCTGTTTCGTTTTTAAATAACTTAGCTGCTTCCAAAACCTTCGTTCGTTTAGAAAGTTTTCTAGACAAAAACCCCAAAAACAAAAATTTGTCAGGCGTCATTCCCGAACCAACCAAAGCTGTAAGCACCGCCGAAGCTCCAGGCATAACTTCAACCTTTAGTCCTTTATCAATCACTGCCCGCAATAGTTTGTAGCCTGGATCTGAAACTAGTGGAGTGCCAGCGTCAGAGACTAAGCCAAAAACTTCGCCATCTTCCATTCTGGCGACAATTTGGTCGAATATTTTATTTTCATTAAAATCCGCAAACGTCAGCATTGAGGCTTTAATCTCGTAGTGATTTAATAGTTTGGCGGTTCGTCTGGTATCTTCACACAACAAGGTATCGACAGTTTTTAGAGCCATTAGTCCTCTGTTGGTCATATCGGCTAGGTTGCCAATTGGAGTTGAAATAACATATAAAGATGTAGCTTGACTCTCACTCATACAAATGATGTTATCATAGTTGCCTTATAGCCTTAATTTTTAAAAATTATGTTGGAATCAATTAGCTTTAAAGTTGCTGGAGAAGCCGGTGCCGGAGTTATGACTACCGGTCAATCACTTGCGACCCTTGTGAGCAGCTTAGGATTTAATGTATTTGGGTACTCAGAATATCCATCATTAATTCGCGGTGGACATAACACATATCAAGTTACTTTTTCCAGATCACAAGTTAGATCTCCCAAACACACAACTGAAGTTTTAGTAGCTCTTAATCCAAACGGCATCAAACTCCACCTTAATGAACTTACATCAAAATCAACTGTTATTTATGATTCACACGCATTTAATACTGACGATTTGAACATACCAACCAAAGTCAGAAAAATAGATCTTCCGGCACACAAAATAGCACTAGATAATAATGCTGACCCGTTGATGGCTAACAACGCCTCGTTAGGAGCAGCAGTTGCGGTTCTTGGTATTCCATTTGTTGAACTAGAAAATGTTCTTACTAGATCATTTGCCGCCAAAGGTACACAAGTCGTTGTTCAGAATGTCAAAGTCGCAAAAGACGGATTTGATTATGTAAATACCAAATATCCTGATATTTTGCCTCTTATAAAAACTCCCCGTAAGGATCAATTGTTAATTAGTGGAAACGAAGCAATAGCCCTTGGTGCTCTTGCAGCAGGCTGTAAGTTTTTTGCTGGGTACCCAATGACTCCTACCTCAGCACTGATGCATTTTTTGGCTAAAAACGGGCCAAAACATGACATGGTGGTCAAACATACCGAAGATGAAATATCGGCCGTTAATATGGCTATCGGTGCCTCATTTACAGGTGTTAGAGCCATGACGGCAACCAGCGGAGGAGGATTCGCTTTGATGTCTGAAGGCGTGTCGCTTGCTGGTATTACCGAAACCCCAATCGTAATTGTCGAAGGTCAAAGACCAGGTCCCGCTACGGGAATGCCAACTTGGACTGCCCAAGAAGATTTAGATTTTGTGCTTTCAGCTGGTCATGGAGAATTTCCTCGTATTGTTCTGTCTCCAGGCGATATTTCTGAGTGTTTCTGGGCAACAATTGAAGCCTTTAATCTTGCCGATATTTATCAAACTCCTGTAATTATTCTCACTGACAAAATGGTACTGGAATCTCACGCAACTGTTGATTTATTCGACCTATCCAAAATCATGATTGACAGGGGTCGTTTGATAACTCAGCGAGACAAGCCTAAAAACTACAGTAGGTACCAAGTCACAGCAAATGGAATTTCACCACGCGCTATTCCAGGTATGCGAGGTTTTGTTTTCGCCGCCAATTCTGACGAACACGAAGAATCAGGTCAATCTACTGAAAGTGACAAAACAAGGATTCAAATGACACAAAAAAGATTCAGAAAACTTGCACTTTTAACCACCAAAACACCACCATTTAGACCAATCAACCCTCAAAAAGGCAAGCTTAAAATTATTTCTTTCGGTTCAAACAAAGGAGTTATTCTAGATGCACTAGACATGGTTACCAATAAAAATGATTATTCGTTTCTTTCGATTGACAGACTTAACCCAATCAATACAAAATCATTAGTCAATTATCTTAAAGATGGTTCAAATGTGATTGTCGTTGAAAATAATTTTACCGGTCAACTAGAAGGCTACCTCAAAAAACTAACTGGTGTCACAATTGGCCACCGCGTCAGACGGTACGATGGAAGGCCATTTATGGCGTATGATCTAGCTAAAGTATTTGAAAAAACAATTCAAAAAATATGAGCATTACACAAGATTTTGATTCAGGCTGTTTCCCAAACTGGTGTGCTGGATGTGGTGACTTTGGAATTTGGGCCGCAATCAAATCAGCTTTAGTTAAACTCAATATTGCACCCCACGAAGTTACGCTTGTTTATGGAGTGGGCTGTCATGGGCATATGGTCAATTTTATGCACGCTTATGGGTTTGAAGGGCTTCATGGAAGACCTGTTCCTGTTGCCGTAGGGGCAAAAATTGCCAACCATACTCAACATGTCGTTGTCGTAGCTGGTGATGGCGATACCTATGGAGAAGGGCTCAATCATTTACTTGCAGCTATGCGAGGCAATCATGATATTACTGTTATTATTCACAATAACGGCGTCTATGGGCTTACAACTGGGCAAAGTTCTCCAACTGCAACCAAAGGATATCAGTCAAAATCTACACCTGAAGGTGTAATCGAAACCGCACTCAATCCGCTTGCTCTTGCGGTTATCTCAGGAGCAACATTCGTTTCGAGAGGATTTGCAGGAGATATTACTCAGCTCACAGATTTAATTGTTGAGGGTATAAACCACAAAGGTTTTTCACTAGTAGATGCATTACAACCTTGTGTTACCTTCAATAAAATTAACACTTATCAATGGTATAGAGAAAAAATAGTTAAACTTCAGGATCTTGGCCATGATTTTGAAAACGTCCAAGAAGCTATAAAGATTGCGATGCAGGATGATCCAATTGCCACAGGAATAATCTATAAAACGCTTAAATCAACTTACGAGTCAGAACTAAGACAGCTTGATAAAGGCGCTTTAGTTACCAAGCCAGTTACGACCCCACACAACTTACTGGATAATCTTTCAACCGGCAACACTAACGCCACATAAAAACCCTCCTAAATATTCAAAACTGAATAAATCGAAGGGGATTTAATTATTTTCTTTGTTTATTAACTCTGACCTTCGGCTGGAGCGTCAGTTGTTGGAGTTGGAACTGCTGAGTCAGTTGAAACAGGTGTTGTTTCTGGAGCATCATACTTTTTTTCAATATTATCCATACCAGTATGAAAGTCAGCTTTTGCAGCATCAACGTCAGCGTTGTATTGAGAGTCACCAACTGGGGCTTCGGCTGCAGGAATTGCAGGGTCAAACCCAACAGGCGCATCGTTTACTGGTGCAACTGGTGGCACATCAACTACAGCTGCTGGTGCAGGAACATCTGCAACTGGAGCTGGCATTTCCATCTCAGGAGCAGGTGCATCAGTTGTTGGTGCAACAGGTACATCCACTACTGGAACATCGAGTGGGTCTGGAGCCGGTGCAACAGGTACACCCATATCAGGTGCAACAACTGGAGCATCTGAGCTAGCATCACTTGTAGGAGGAGTAGAACCCAATCCCGGGTCCAAGGGGTTGTTATTGTTGTTTGTATCCATACCTTAACTCTATCACAGGCAAATATAGCAAAACAATTTTTACAATTTATACAACTACAGTAACCAAAACTATTATCTTAAAATTTCCTAATAACTCCCACAACCTTACCTTGAACAGTCACCTTTTTGGCATAAATAGGCTTCATGGTGCTATTAGCTGGCTGTAATCTGATACGGTCTTTTTCTTTAAAAAATCGTTTTAAAGTCGCAACTCCGTTTTCAAGTAAGGCAACAATAATATCGCCATTATTCGCCACATTTTGCTCCTCAATTACAACAAAGTCCCCATCTAGAATTCCGTCTTCGATCATCGAATCGCCTTTTACTTGCAAAACATAACTTCTTTTTTTTGACGAAACCAAAGCAGGGGAGACAGAAAAAGTTGCATTTGGGTCAGTGTACGGTTCAATCGGTGCGCCGGCAGCAATAAACCCCAACAAAGGGAGTTCAATACCCTGTAAAGAATCACCAATTTTTTTATCTAAAACTTCGATTCCTCTAACAGAACCCTCAAAACGTCTGATTATTCCTTTTCGACTTAGTGCCTGCAGATGTTCGTGAACAGTTGCAAGTGATCTTAGTGATAGAGCATCAGCAATTTCCTGCAATGTCGGTGAGTGTCCGTTTACAGAAACATACTGATTAATAAAATCTAAAATTTGTTTTTGTCTTTTGTATAAAGTAACTGGCATATTTTTTGTTTTTTTATTTTGTAATTTTGACCTTGTACTGCTTCCACAAGTTCATTCAGTCTAAAATAATTATAACAAAGAAAACCCGAAAATCAAGACTAATGTTTATTATTCAATAGTATCCTATAAAAAAAAGACCATGAGATGTTTCACTCATGGTCGGTCGTGTCGCTGTTTCCAGCTGGTTCGTCCGCAATCGTTGGCACAATGCCATCTTGGTCTGGATCTTCAGGAAATTCCTTTTCGATCTGTTCCGCGATTTCGCCAATTATCTCAAGCTCGCGCTCGTCAATAAGTGGAGCTGGTACATTGTTTTCGCCAGTAATACGAACGGGCGTGTGTCTATGCTGACTTTGCATTGACAGCCTCCTCGTTTGATGTTGATAGTTGATATCCCATACGGGACAATCGAGATCTATCTAGACCCATAATTATATCATTAGTAAGACCAGAGTTCAACCTAGCGAATGATCTAATGGAATTTCCAACAGGCCTACCATCTTGTAAATTAATAGGTGGCAAAAATTCCTCACTGGTTGGAACTTTTATCATAAGTTTATGCACAGTAGCGCTTGGATGTTGTCTAAAAACATCCTCAACCCCCGAAACTCCCCGCAAACTAGGTAAATTCCATTCATATTTTTGTTGTTCTACGATATCTACCGCATTTCTTACCAGTGGGTTTCCATTAGCATCAACTTTAGTTTTTTTTGTAGTCGGTTCCTCGAAGTATCTAGTGCCTTTAGCATCGACTAAGAAAATATCCGCACCCTTTACGGCAATTAAATCAATTCCACGATCAACATCCATCTGACAAACTGGACTGTCCTCGAATGATTTTTGCGGTTGATAATCTGGAAGAACAACTTCACATCCAGCGGATAATAGTGCTTTGACCACACCAATTTCCGCCATAACACCTTTCAAAAACTTGTTAAGCTCCATATCTCGTCCGAATCGACTTGAGGCAATTTCTTGATATTTTTGTAGTTGGTTTGCTATTTTTAATTGAAATTGAGGATCAGCATTTTCGCTTCCAGCATGTAGTGCCATATGTGTCATTAAGTGTTGAATACTAGCTGATCGAGTTTTAATCTCTCTAGCCTCATCCCTTGAATATCTCTTTTCACGGTCAAACTCCTTGAAGTTAAAAGGTCCGAAAAAGACATCTAAAACGAATTCAATTCGTTCTGGTGGCATATCTTTGTATTTTTCTCTCAGTTGTTTGCGTAAATTTTCAATTCTTGCATCAACTAGGCCTCCAGGGTTTCTTTCCGTTTGCGGAATTGTAAGTAGCGCCTCAGGATTAGGCATTATTTTTGCAATATTTGCTACACCAACCGGAACTCTTTGTTCTAAATCATTCATACCTGTATTTATTATTACACTATTTAACAAGCTCTTTAGAAGCTTCGGGCAAAATATGGTAAAATGAGGCTCAAATTAAAGCCAAATAACTATGTTTCATCTAGAATCAGAACACGAACATGATGCTGTAGCGGCCGCAGAAAGAATTCTTCAGGAGGATAGACTTTTTAATGCCGAAGCGGTTATTGACGCTGCAAGTGAAATAATTGGCACCTCCAGAGGCGACTCACAAGTTCTTGATGTTGATCTTTCAGCTGAAATGTTGGAATTTCTTTCCTCAGTCTTTGTCGAACAACGCATTGTCGACCAGGATACTAGTAGGACAAACATCGACATAGAAAGTTTTAGTCCACTTGCTCCACTGGAAAACGCTAGTGCAACTTTGTCTGAAAAATTTGCCACACTTAATCAATTATTTGGCAGGTTTCCTGGTAAAACACAATTGTCCCGCAGGGAAGTCAATTTAATTAGAGAGCAGCTGGTTGGTTTAATTTCAGATTTACAAAAAAATGGCGATTTTGCTAAGAGTAAAATTTTTACAAAATTAGCCAAAAGCCTTAATAAAGAATTCACTAAAGCTGAAAAGAATTTAATTACTCAAGATAGAGGTCAAATTGAAGGCGAAGTAGTGCTAGAAATCCCCATCGACTAATGTCAGGCTTTGTACTCAAATCAGACTATAAACCTTCAGGCGATCAGCCACAGGCGATTGAGACCCTGACTAAAGGCGTCGAATCGAAAGAAAAGCACCAAACATTACTTGGTGTCACTGGTTCAGGTAAAACTTTTACCATGGCCAACGTCATCGCCAACACCCAAAGGCCAACATTAATTATTTCTCACAACAAAACTTTAGCCGCCCAACTTTATCAAGAGTTTAGGGAATTTTTCCCCGATAACGCCGTTAGTTATTTTGTTAGTTATTACGATTACTACCGTCCAGAAGCCTATATTCCGCAAACAGACACCTACATAGAGAAGGAAACTGATATCAATCAAGAGATTGACAAACTTAGACTTTCTGCAACTATGAATTTAATGACACGTAAGGACGTAATTGTAGTTTCCTCGGTCTCGTGTATCTACAACCTTGGTTCACCAGTTGAATACAATCGCTATATTGCCGAAATGTCAGTCGGGCAGACAATTACCAGATCCGAGCTACTCAAATCCTTTGACAGAATCCAATACGAACGCAATGAGATTGATTTTCGTAGAGGTGTTTATAGAGTAAGGGGAGAGATAATCGAAATCTTTCCTGCTTATGAAGAAAATCCATTAAGGTTGTATTTTAGTGGCGATACTATTACCAAAATCACGGTAACTGACCCAATTAACGCCACAACGGTTCGAGAACTACAAAAAGCGATTCTTTATCCAGCCAAACACTATCAGGCCTCCAGAGATACGTTTGAAGCAGGCCGAAAACAAATTTTGGCTGACCTTGATTTGCGCGTCAAAGAGCTCAAACGTCTTGGTAAAGATCTTGAGGCTCACCGAATCAGCCAAAAAACCAATTACGATATGGAAATTATTCAAGAGTTAGGTTACTGCAACGGTATCGAAAACTACTCTCGATATTTTGACGGACGAAAACCAGGCGAACCACCATATTCATTACTCGATTATTTTGCAGATGATTATTTATTAATGGTCGATGAATCACATATTACCTTGCCTCAAATCAGAGGTATGTATAACGGAGACCAGGCACGCAAACAAACCTTAATCGATTTTGGTTTTCGCTTACCTTCAGCACTAGACAACAGGCCTTTAAAATTTGACGAGTTCAGTCGTAAGATTAATCAAGCCGTTTATGTCTCAGCCACCCCTAATGAATATGAAGTTTCGCTTTCAAACGGCAAGGTTATTGAGCAAATTATCAGACCAACGGGGCTTGTTGATCCAGAAATTGATATCAGACCAACCGAAGGACAAATTGATGATTTAATAGTTGAGGTCAAAAACAGAGTTGAAAAAGGTCAAAGGGTTTTGGTTACTACATTAACCAAAAGAATGGCTGAAGACTTATCAAAATATCTAGAAGAAAAAAGTATCAATGTTCAATATTTACACTCTGATATCACCACACTCGACAGAACAGATATTTTAGATGACCTGCGTCTTGGGAAATACGATTGCATTGTCGGAATCAACCTTCTTAGAGAGGGTTTAGATCTACCAGAAGTCTCGCTTGTGGCTATTCTCGACGCCGACAAAGAAGGGTTTTTGCGGTCCAGAACTTCGCTTATTCAGACAATGGGTAGAGCAGCCCGTCATCTCGATGGACGCGTCATTATGTATGCCGACAAGACCACCGACTCGATGCAGGCTGCGATAGACGAGGTAACTCGCAGGCGCAAAATCCAACTCCAATACAATCTCAAACATAAAATCACTCCCATTGGAATTACTAAAAGAGTCAGAGACAAACTTTCCGACAGAGATCTAGATGCACCCGAAGTACCTAAACTTGACGATGTAATTATAAATGCCATTGAAAAAGCCAAAACAGGAGTAATTTTGCCTGATGAAAAAACCAAAATTATTAAATTTTTGATGCGTCAGATGCACGAAGCCGCAAACGATCTAGATTTTGAAAAGGCAATAGAAATTCGTAATCAAATAGATATTCTTAAATAAAAATTAATATTTGTAAACAAAAAAAAAGAGGCGGAGTTATTATTTCCGCCTCGCTTTGAGGGTGGTCAGCTAGTCGTAAAAACCAGCCTTCCCAGAGTTCAGGTGTCCAACACCTTGGCCGACGAACAACTCAAGAGGCCGCCCATCGCTACCGTGGACCGTGTAGTATGTCCCAGTTGGAATCTGAGGATCATACTCACATCCTGCGTCATTGATGTGGGTGATCTCAAATCTGTCATCGACAGCATTGAGCCCAGCCCGTCCTGGTTTGGACATTTTCTTTGCCACTTTCTCTACGCCTCGTATGGGTGCAACGGGGTTTGTACAATTTTCATTCCAGACGTGGCATGTCTGAACTGAATTTTGCACTTTGCACCACGGATATTTTACTCCTATTTGTCAAAATAATAAACTATAGGTTGAGTACAGCAAGTAAAAAACTAAAAATGATAGCTTTTGTCTTGTTTTTGATATACAAAAAAGACCAATTGTTTCTGACTTTGGTTAATTTGAAAAAATAGTCGAATATTACCCCTCTTAATTTTTAAATATTCTTGTCCGTTTACAGTTTCACGAATCATAAGCTGTAATACTTCTTGTGGCAGTCCTGCAGCCCACTCTAATGTATGAATTACGCTCGATAATTTAATAGAACAGCTTATTCTATGTTTAATTAATAACTCTTCTAGTCGTTCTTCCAACGCATCTAGACTGTCTCCCTCTAACGCTTCCATGCGCACATCTCCATTTTTATTGACATCAAAAAACACTTTCCAATCAAGCAAACTACCCATTTTGATCTCAGTGATTGCAAATTCAATATCTTCAGAATCTTCACTCACAATTTCTTCCTTGGTTGGATTTAGAGTAGGAGAATCAAAAATACCTGAGTTATGAAGTCTGTGATAAAGCGATGCGTACGCCACTCTCCAGTTATTCTTAAGCCAATTTATTACGAATTTTTTATATTCAGCCTTAAAACGTGCTATATCTTTATCATTTGATCCAGACCAAAAAGAATTCACAATCTCACAAGCAAGCTCGGTAACAAATTCAGCTCTTGAGGCAAATGGATTGTTTTCAAATTTTAACTGTAGTGTTTCTAGTGCCTCTTGATCCATTTCCGCTAGCATTGGTCGAACATCAAAAGTTAATCTTTGTGCGGTTTTTTTGTCCACCGTTCTTAATGTAGCGATCTCCTCGCTCTGTCCAAAATCAGAAAATAGAGCTGCAATTTTTCTTTCTTTTTCCTCTTCAGTTCCTTCGAAAAACCTCATGTCTTCTAATCGTTTTTTTAAAAAAATTCTAACCATCTCCTCAGACAAATCCGCAGTTTCTGCAAATCGCCTTATAAACCAATCTTCTTTTTTTTCAGCAATCAAAGCCTTTTCGTTAATTTGTGCAGGACTAAGCTGGTCAATTGTTTGTTGGTCAACATCGTAATAAGTCATTCCATCGGTATTCGCCAAAAACATGACTAATTGTGCAACATCAAGCTCATCATATGGAAAAAGTCTTCGATATTTACCAACATTTCGTGAAATTGTTTTTCTGCCTTTATTTCTTGCCGATTCTACCAAATAACTTCTTTTAGATGAATGATATTCAAACTGTTCAATCAGTCTTTGTTTGCCTTGTTCATCCTCTTTTAAGTCCTCTGTTACGACAACTTTATCTGGGTTACCAGTCTCAACCCCACCATTATTCATCCAATCTGGCAAAATATCCTCGTTCGTAATCCTATACGTTCCCTCAAGTCTCCCAATGCTGGTAGAACAAATTCCAGATAGTTGCTCTTTTTCAATATCAAGTTGAGCACCAAACGAGGAAAAAATAAAATTTTGCCAAGCTGTTATGTCCAGCTTGTACCAACTAGGAATACGTTTTGCTAATTTATTATATGCAGCTCCAATTATTCTATTACTTGGCAGTTCACCACCTCTTAACCTTTTTTTAGCTAAATCTTTGGTAACAACTGAAACTTCATTATTAAAATCAAGTTGTTTATCAAATACCTCAGCAATTTGTGTCTGTGTCCAGCCTTCTCGCTCGCCAATTTCCAGAATCGTCAGATATAGAACGCTAACGTTTTGTGCAATTTTTATCTGATCAGACTGTTCTCTTAAGTCATCCAGAACCGCTTTAATTTTTAAGTCTCTTTCTTTCGTAATTCCGTTTAATCGGTCGAGAGCCGTAAAAGAAGTTACAAGCTGAGGTCGAAAATCTAGTAGTTCTCCTTCGTATTTAAGCAGATTGACTCTTTCCTGTTCAGTAAGGCCAAATAGATTTCCATTTTCTCTTTCAAACTCCAAAGCCGCAATCTTTGAATCAGTTATTTCAACTTTGTTTGCCATAGCGGAATATTATAGGTTACAGGCTTAAGCATATCAACTACAATAGCCTTGAAATAACAAGCGTCTTGTACTAAAATATCTCTTCATGGCTAGCACCAAAGATAACCCGAAAAAAACCAGCAAAAATCAAGAGTTCATTTCTGTTTTTGGCGCCCGTGAACATAATCTCAAAAACCTAACATTACAAATTCCACGCAATCAGCTTGTTGTTTTTACAGGTCTATCTGGCTCAGGCAAATCATCACTTGCCTTTGATACTATCTACGCTGAAGGACAAAGACGTTATGTAGAATCGCTATCTAGTTATGCTAGACAGTTCTTAGGTGTTATGGATAAGCCTGATGTAGACCAGATAGACGGTCTTTCTCCAGCGATTTCTATCGACCAAAAATCCACTTCACGCAATCCTCGCTCGACCGTCGGTACAATTACAGAGATTTATGACTATTTAAGGTTACTTTTTGCTAGAGTCGGCCATCCGCATTGCCCTGTTTGTGGCCGCGAGGTCAAACATCAATCTGCTGCTCAAATCGTAGATGAAATCCAAAAACTAGGGGATATTAAAGCTAAACCTCCAGTGCGTGTGCTAGTTTTGGCGCCAATTGTTAGAGACAGAAAAGGCGAATTTTCACAACTTTTCACAGATTTAAGAAAACGAGGTATTACTAGAGTTAGGGTTGATGACCAAATCCATGACATCGAGGATGAATTTACCTTAATCAAAACCAATAAACATTCAATTGATGCCGTGATCGATAGGCTTGTTTTGCCTGTTGCCGACAAACAAAGGCTTTCTGAGTCTGTAGAAACAGCACTTAAGCTGGCTGAAGGCAATCTAATCATTGCCAAAATTCAAGACGCCTCGTTTGAAATTCCTGATTTTCCCACCGAACTAGAAGATCATCTTTTTAGTGAAAAGTTTGCCTGTCCATTTGATAATATTTCACTGCCAGAAATTGAACCCAGAACTTTTTCCTTTAACTCGCCCCACGGAGCTTGTCCAACCTGTACAGGTATTGGTACAAAACTAGAAGTTGAACCAGAGTTGGTATTTAACCCTAATTTAACAATTGCCCAAGGTGGAATTTTACCTTGGTCTAGGCTTTCTACACACGAAACATGGTTTTCTAGGCTTCTAGAGGAGGCATCCAAACAAATTCATTTTTCCATTAATACACCAATTAAGGACCTAACTGATGCTGATCGTAAATTTTTACTCTACGGTTCAGAGAAAGTATTTAAAGTTCAAGGCGAGAACCGATTTGGTAAAAGTGCGGAGTGGCAAACAACCTTTGAAGGTGTGATTCCTAATCTTGAGCGTAGATATCGGGAAACAGAATCAGGCTACATTCGCGGTGAAATCGAAAAATTTATGCGTATCCTTACTTGTCCAACTTGTAAAGGCACAAGGCTCAAGCCGGAAGCGTTATCTATCACGGTCGATGGGTTAAATATTGAACAAGTCTCCAAAAAATCAATCCGTAACTCACTGGAATGGGTTAAAAGTATTAAAACTTCATTTGCCGGTAATGCGCGAGATAATCAAGTGTCTGAACCAATCCTTAAAGAAATAACTGCCAGATTACAGTTCTTAATCGATGTTGGCCTAGACTATTTATCCCTATCACGTACCGCCACAACTTTAGCAGGTGGAGAAGCGCAAAGAATCCGTTTAGCCTCACAAATCGGCTCAGGTCTTTCTGGTGTGCTTTATGTTTTGGACGAGCCATCAATTGGTCTTCACCAAAGAGATAATGTAAGGCTAATTGGAACACTTCAGAAACTGCGTGATTTAGGCAACTCTGTTCTAGTTGTTGAACACGACCGCGACATGATGTTGGAATCAGACTATATTTTTGATTTTGGACCAGGTGCTGGCGAACACGGAGGGGTAATTGTTTCTCAAGGCACTCCTCAACAAATTATAAAAGACCCTAAATCGCTAACTGGAAAATATTTATCTGATAAGAAAAAAATTACCACCAAATCTGGATCATTTATTAATCCGCACGACGGCAAAGAGTTAACGATAATTGGCGCTACCGAACACAACCTTAAAGGTATTGATGTAACCATTCCTTTGGGCAAATTTGTCTGCTTTACAGGTGTTTCTGGTTCAGGTAAATCAACCCTTGTACACGACATTCTTTATAAAAGTCTTGCTCAGCAGTTTTATCACGCTAAAGAGCGCCCAGGTAGTCACACCACAATAATGGGCACGGAGAGCCTAGACAAGGTCATAATGATAGACCAATCACCAATCGGTAGAACTCCACGCTCCAATCCTGCCACTTACACGGGTATTTTTACACCAATTCGCGAGCTTTTTGCTTCAACAACCGAAGCCAAAATTCGTGGATACAAATCAGGACGATTCTCATTCAATGTTAAAGGCGGTCGATGTGAAGCTTGTGAGGGTGAAGGTCAGGTTAAGATTGAAATGCAATTTCTTCCAGATGTTTATGTCGATTGTGAAGTTTGTACTGGCAAACGTTACAACGATGAAGCTCTAGAGGTTCATTTCAAAGACAAAAATATTTTTGAGGTATTAGATATGACAGTAGAAGAAGCCTTAGAGTTTTTTAACAACATACCTTCGATTAAGAACAAACTAGCTACCGTTGTCGATGTTGGCTTAGGATACATCAAACTTGGCCAACCCGCCCCAACCCTTTCTGGGGGAGAAGCTCAGCGCGTTAAGCTTGCTTCCGAATTATCTAAACGCTCAACAGGCAAAACCTTATACATTCTTGACGAACCAACAACCGGTCTTCATTTTGCTGATATCGAAAAACTTCTTAATATTTTAATGAGACTTGTCGAGCAGGGAAATACGATTGTTGTTATTGAACACAATCTAGATGTCATCAAAAACGCAGACTGGATTATTGATCTTGGTCCCGAAGGAGGCGATGGTGGTGGAACTGTTGTTGCTGAAGGTACACCAATTGAAGTCTCCAAAGTGTCCAAATCTCATACTGCAAAATTTCTTTCCAAACTAATTTAGGTAAAAATTATTATTTTGTTCAGTTTTTAGCTATTATTAATATCTAAACACCTGCCGTGAAATTAATTCATCGAACTTTTTTTTTATTTTTATCATTTTTTGCCCTAACACTTATCGTTAACACAAACGTTTCAGCTGAAGGCGAGTTCGCTGCCGATTATGACGTCACATACGATGTCGACTTAAACGGTAAAACAAAAGTTAGCCAAAATATTTCCCTTGAAAACAACACAAGTCGTTTTTATGCAACTAAGTTTAACCTTTCACTTGGCCAAACTAAGCCAGAAAACATTTCAGCTTCTGATTTATCAGGACCTTTGGACGTCGAACAAACATTTGAAAATAACAAAACCCAACTAGCTGTCACCTTTAACCAAAGAGTTGTTGGGCTTGGTAAAAAACTTAATTGGAAACTTAATTACGACGCCAACGAGTTAACTGTCAAAAATGGAATTATCTGGGAAATTTCTATTCCCAAACTAAGCAAAACTGACGAAGTACGCTCCTACAATGTACACATGGCTGTACCTGATTCGTTTGGTCCTGTTGCTTTTATTAATCCAGAACCTGTAAAAACCGAAAAAACTACAATTAACGGAACATCCAAAACCGTTTATTCATTCGATGTTACCAAGATATCCCAAAAAGGCGTCTCAAGTTCTTTTGGAGAGAAACAAATTTACAAACTTAACTTAACCTACCACCTCAAAAATGACAATTTAAGAGGGGTATATTCCGAAATTGCACTCCCTCCTGACAATGCATATCAAAAAATATACACTACGAAAATCGACCCACAGCCAGAAGCTATAACGGTCGATTCTGATGGTAACTATATTGCTAGATTCAAACTTCCGGCCGCAAAGGAAGTTGTCGTGACATACCAAGGGTTCGCTGAAGTAACACATCAACCCAAAGATTTTCCTGTCATCCCACTTACTGATGAGCAGATGCAAAAATATACCCAAAGCGACAAATATTGGGATGTAACTGACCCGATTTTGAGAGAAAAAGCCTCAACACTAAAAACCCCGAAGGATATTTATGACTTTGTCACCACCTACCTTACTTACAATGAAAAAAGACTAGATGATGCAACGATTACCAGGCAGGGTTCAAGAGTCGCATTTGATAATCCTGCAAATAGTGTATGTATGGAATTTACCGATCTATTTATTACATTCGCTCGCATGGCAGGTATTCCTGCTCGCGAAGTTAACGGTTATGCCAACACTCAAAACTCAAGACTTCGTCCATTATCGTTAGCTTCAAGCACAACCGATATTTTGCACGCTTGGCCGGAATATTACGACAACGAGCGCGGCTGGATTCAAATTGACCCAACTTGGGGTTCAACAACAGGGGGATTAGATTTTTTTACCAAACTCGATTTTAATCACATCACATTTACACAAAAAGGTTATTCATCTGAATATCCGCTTCCTGCTGGTAGCTACAAAACTGCTTCTGATCAAAAAGATGTAAAAGTTGAGTTTGCCAGCGAGGTTCCAACTCAGGATCTCAAAGTTAATCTTAAACTCGACCTTCCTAATCATTTTATTGGCGGAACCGGAGGTACAGGGACAATTACACTTTCTAACCTTGGACAAAAATCAGTAATTGATCAAAAAATTACAATCGAGACTGATGCGCCAATATCAGGCGGTAAATCAATCGAAGTTTTATCCCTTCCAGCCTATTCGGTCAACTCCTATAAATTTGATCTAACTAACAATAATTTCTTTACTAACGAAAAATACCCAATCAAAATCATCTATCAAGATCAAGTTATTCAAGGCGTAATTACTATTAGGCCAGTATTTTTTTCGCAAATAATTATATATTTGTTAATATTGCTATTCGGAATTGGTGTCACAGTACTTAGCCTCAAAAAAATAAAACAAAAACACTCTGAACCACTTCCGCAAAGCTAAAATTTATGATCGGCGGTAAAATAATTGACCGGAAAAAATTTCTAACTCTACCACAAACTCCAGGCGTATACATCTATCGAGATGACTCAGGGAGAGTTGTTTATGTTGGTAAATCAGTTAATCTCAGGTCAAGAGTTAGTAGTTATTTCAAACCGCCCGAAAAATTATTACCCAAAACAGCCAAACTAGTTGAAGAAATCCGAAAGATTGAATATATCGAAGTTGAAACAGAGGTAGAGTCCTTGCTTTTGGAGGCTAATTTAATCAAAAAATATCTCCCAAAATACAATATCGTTGTCAAAGACGATAAAAGCCCTATATATATAAAAATTGACTTTAGTTCTGAGGTTCCAAAAGTTCTGGCAATCAGAAAACCAAAATACAAAATCAAAAGGGGGGATTATGTTTTTGGCCCATATCCATCATCAAAAACAGTTACATATTTTCTTAAAAACATTAGAAGAGTAATTCCATTTTGTACACATAACGCCGACAAAAGACCTTGTTTGTATGTACATCTTGGGCTGTGCCCAGATCCATATAGATCAGAAACTAATCGTCTACAATATAAAAAAAATCTTAAGATTTTAATCAAATTTTTGTCTGGAAAATATCGCAAAATTATTACTGACTTAAACAAACAAATGTTAGAAGCCTCAAAAGATCATAGATTTGAGGATGCGTTAAGTATTAAAAAACAGATTGAAGGTCTAACTTATGTAACTCAAAAAGTCCGATATCCTGAAGAGTATCTTAAATCTCCTAATCTATTATCCGATCTTAATTTACAAAAGATTAAAACCCTAAAAAAAATCCTTAACTTATCAACAACACCAAAAAGAATCGAATGTTACGACATTAGTAATTTCCAAGGAACAAATGCCACAGGGTCAATGGTTGTTTTAACTAATGGCGCCCCCGATAAGAGTCAATATCGAAGATTTCGCATTAAAACCAAGGATACTCCAGACGATTTTGCAATGCATAGAGAAATGTTAAAGAGAAGACTAAAAAACGCTTGGCCACTTCCTGACTTATTTGTAATCGATGGAGGCAAAGGACAAGTTTCTACAGCTTATTCTGTACTGCAGGATAACAATATTAATATTCCTATAATTGGCCTTGCCAAACGACTTGAAGAAATATTTATACCAAACGAACCAAGGCCAATACTCTTAGAGAGAAATTCTCCCGCACTACTGCTTCTTCAACAAATCCGAGACGAATCACACAGATTTGCTATCACTTATCACAGAAATCTAAGGCAAAAAAAACAATTTGAACGCATAAGAAGTATTGTGTCATAGTATTTATAACAATGAAAAAAATCATCAGAAGTTTAATTACGGTCGCGTTATCGTTTTGGGTCACTATTGCAATTATTAACTCAATTGAACTAGTCGATGGTCAGCGTAGTTTTACTATTGCCTGTATTGGATTATTTGTGGTTCATTATTTTGTCAGACCTATTGCTAAAACGATTCTATTACCCGTTAATTTTATTTTTTTTGGACTACTTAGCTTTATTCTTACCTCGATATATTTCTATTTCCTAGTAATGCTATATCCTGCTTTTAGAGTCAGCCCATTTTATTCTCCAATTACTAACATCAACGGCTATATCATTCCGGAGATAAGTCTCAGCGTTTTTCTTACCATTTTGGCTGCAGCTTTGGTATACTCTTTCACCGCAAGTCTGGTTCGCTGGATTTTGCACTAAATATGAAATTCATAAATCGTTTTTTGGGTGATTTTTTTGAAATTGCTCCAACAAAGCAAAAGGTCGTAGCAATAGGTGGCGGAATTGGTACCGCTCAATTATTACGAGGGCTAAAAAACTATCCAAATCTTGATCTTACAGCAATTATTTCTATGGCTGATGACGGCGGATCCGCCGGCCGAGTTAGACGCGCCTTTGATATTCAACCTCCAGGCGATTTAATTACGTGCCTTGCAGCACTTTCTGCAGACGAATCAGTGGTCAAAGACATGCTATTGTATCGCTTTAAAGGCGACAGATATGGCCACGATACCTCGATAGAAGGTCAAAAACTAGGCAATCTTGCCATAGTAGCTCTACGCGATATTACTGGCGATTTTAACCTTGCATTTGAAAAACTTTCCGAAATTCTTTCTCCTCGTGGTGTTGTTTTGCCTGCCACAAAAAATATGGTATCGATTTGGGCCAAAACAGTTGAAGGTAAAAAAGTAACCGGCGAAGAAAATATTGATTTAGGAAAATATAATGGAAAAAGAGAATTAGAATCAGTTCACTTACTGCCAAAAAACGCCATAGCTTTTGAAAAATCCACTCAAGCAATTATAGACGCAAATACAATTATTGCAGGCCCAGGCGATTTATATACATCAATTTTGCCAGTACTAATAATTAAGGATGTTGTTAAAGCACTCAAAAAATCTAAGGCAAAGAAGATTTTTGTAGTCAATGTCACAAACAAGCCGTTTGAAACCCCTAATTATTTTGCGGAGGATTATCAAAAAGCAATTATTCGCCATTTAGGATTTGACCCGTTCGACTATTATTTAATTAACAACAATACAGTTGCTCCAATACCCGATAACCTTAATTATCATTACGTTACAACCAAAACAAAAAATAAAAGATTCAAATTTTCAGATATTGTTAAAACCGATTATGCAATTCATCATGACCCCGACAAACTAGCCGAAGCCATAATTCATCTATCAAAATAACAATAAACATAATCCTTTTGTTATAATCTCCACTATGGGTATCAATCAAATACTTAGCATTTTTCTAATTATCATTTCGATTCTTTTAACAGTCTCAATTCTGTTACAAAGTAAAGGCGTTGGGCTTTCGTCGACCTTTGGAGGAGGCGGTGATTTTTACAGGTCCAGAAGGGGAGTAGAAAAAATTCTCTATTACATGACCATCGGACTGGCCGCTGTCTTTTTCGCTATCTCAATTGCGCTTGTTATCCTTAATTAGTTTTAATTAGCCTACAATCTTGTGAAAGTTAACACTAAAGCTTTTTCCCGCCGGATTAGATTTTGGTTTTGGATAACCAAAGCATACATTGTCAAAAAGGCCGCACTAATAGCAGTAATAATTATTTTAATTTCAGGAATATTCGCTCTACTATTCAAAGGACTACCACTAATTATTGGACGAGATATTTATACTCACGCTGTCGTTGGTAACTATAAAATTTCAGAGGTTCCGCCAGAAATCTTAGGCTTAGCTACTAGAGGTTTGACTCAAATCGACGAAAATGGACAAGTTAAACCAGATATTGCCATTTTTTGGAAAGTTAGCGATGACAAAAAAACCTTTACCTTCCAAATCGACAAAAACACCTATTGGCAAGATGGTCAAAAAGTAATAATTGATGATTTCGTTGATATTTTTCCCAAGGTCAAGAGCAAGGTCATAAGTGAGGATACAATTGAATACCAGCTCGATGATCCGCTAGCATCTTTTCCGACCGTTGCCTCGGCTCCAATATTCAGAAAAGGTACTTATGCAGGTACGGGAGCGTACAAACTAACAGAAATCAAAGAAGTCGAACAAATTGTAAAAGAACTTCATTTCACAAAAGCTGACAATAGATTTAAGCTATTGATTGTAGAGTTTTTTCCAAATCGCGAATCTGCCTATCTTGCCTACAAACAAGGCAGAGTTAAATCAACAGAGATTTTCAATCCAAATCCTTTTATCACTTGGCCCAACGTTAATAATATTAATTACAAAAGACCTACAAGGTTGGTTGCTGCCTTTTTCAACACCAAGGATGTATTACTTGGGGACAAAAAAGTTAGACAAGCCCTTAATCATCTAATACAAAAAGACTTTATCAGCGCTGGAATTTTAGCCACTGGACCTATTCCATCAACTTCTTGGGCATATTCCGAGCATGTCAAAAAATACGAATATGATGTTAAAAAAGCAGAGGAATTACTAAAAGATTTAGATAAAAGCATCGAGAAAAAAATAACAATTAGTACAACCAGAGACTACGAAGATATTGCCAAACAAATCGCTGAAGATTGGACAGCAGGTGGATTTAGTGTTGAAATTAAAAATGTTCGCGGTGTTCCGGATAGTTTTCAGGTTCTAGTTGGAGCACAAACTATTTCGTCAGATCCTGACCAATACTCACTTTGGCATTCAACCCAAGTCAAAACTAATTTAACTCAACTAAGTAACGTCCGAATAGACAAGCTTCTTGAAGATGGCAGGCAAACAATTGCTCAATCAGCTAGGCAGCAACAATACAATGAGTTTCAAAAATATTTAGTCGATGAAGCTCCAGCTGTTTTTCTATATTTTCCCGACAAACAAATTAGTGCAATCAAAAAACACTTTTCCGACCTTGAAGAGATATTAAGTAATAGTAATTTCCTAGTTCGTTAAGATCTAATGTGGGAACGCAGGGATTCGAACCCTGGACCAATCGCTTAAGAGGCGACTGCTCTACCGCTGAGCTACGTTCCCAAAAAAAACCCTGCCATATTTTACTTACAATATCCCAGAAAGTATATCCCTTGCCGAAAGATAAACATATTCCCATCCGTCAGAAACATAAATTGGCATATTAACGGGTTTTGACAAAGAGTTTTGGTTTTGGTCAATCGGAGTAAAACCCAGAGTAATCACACCTTTTTCTGCCAAATTACCACTAATTTTCCAAGTTTCATTTTCATTAACATTCGTAAGTTCTGTATCTGTTATTTTTTCAACTTTTAAATCAGTAATGTTTTCCGCACCTGTTATTCTCGGTGTAACCTCAGCATTGTCACCCCACAAACTTTGTCCAATATTTTTAAATGTAACTAGAGCTTCAAAATTCGACCCTTTGCGATAAAAATTCTTAAGACCAATATTTACAAATTTTGCTCTTGTCTCCTGAAATGCCCTACCAACATTTTTAGGTAAATCACGAATGATTTCAAAATTAGGCAAATATTTCGCCGTTCTTTCACCTAAAACTCTAGGATTAAGAAAACTAAAGTTATCAAAAGGCTTGTCTGGATAATCAATAATAAAAGGGGCTACCATTACGAGATAATCCTCAGTCCAAACTGTCTGATACGCAGTTTTATATCGATCTGCAGCTTCCTCAGCGCTAATACGATTACCGTCCACATCTACACCTTCGCTATGTTTCCAGCCGGTTTCGGTAACAAAAACATAATCAATTTTTTTACCCAAATTTTCAACAAATGTCTTCTCATACACATATGATTTGACCGATGCTTTACCAGTGTTTGTAACAGGCGCAGCAAAATCAGGATTTGGATAACTATGAGATGCCCACCCATCAATATATTGAAGAAACTCACTATTACCCGCTACAGCATGACCGACAAAATATTCAAAACTCGCAAACTTTGGCATTTCGTTTGGAGGCGCAGCATCGATTGCGCCATTTAGAATAAAAAAGTCATTAGATTTTTCCTTAAGACGTTTTGCTTGTTCAACAAACCTATTGGCGTAATCAACAGGATCTACCTCACCACCCCATTCACCAGAATGATTAGGCTCATTGTACAAAGTTACAAATCTAGTTTTTGTAGGCCAAATCAATGAGTCGAGAAAATCCGCCCAGTTTTTGGCATCTTCTTCAGTAGGTCTTTCCCAATATCCCGCCGCGTTTGGTTTGCTAGCAATTCTAACTACAGGAATCAAATGATCTTCTCGTAATTTATTAAAAATCCTTTGCCATTTTTCCTTATCTCGATCGTTCGACCTAATCACCATTACCACCCAACCCCAATCACCATTACTATTAACTAATAGCTTGGCATGTTCAATATCTGATTCTGGCTCATTGAGATGTATTCCAAATCGGTTATTAGGTGAGGGAATTACAGTATTAATGTTCTTAGGTTCCAAATCTTCACGCGCCAACACAGGCAGAGGAAAAAGAACAATTAAAATTAATAATAAGAAAAAAATATACCTCTTTAATTTCATCGGGCAGCAATTATATTACTATAGGGCGAATAAACCAACTTTAATTTGTGTGCCTCCAGCAGGATTCGAACCTGCGACCTAACGCTTAGAAGGCGTTCGCTCTAATCCACTGAGCTATGGAGACATTATCCGAGCGCAACTATTATAATAGAATCATCAAAGATTTCACAAAGGAGGTGAATATAATTGAATTATCTTACACAAAACACGCTTAACTCAAAGGAGTTAAACACTAATATGCCAGTAGTCAACGATTATGATTCTATTAACCCATACTCAGGACTAGATACAGGCACATTTATGGCCGTATTCGGCGTCATTTATGTCGTTATTATTGCAATTACGATTATTGATGTTGTTCTTAAAGTAAAAGCTATGTGGAGGGCTGCAAGGCTTTCTGACAAAGGTTGGTTTATTTCTTTATTTATCTTTAACACAGCAGGTATTTTGCCGTTTATTTACCTTCGCAACAACAAAAAAAGATACCAAGACTTAATTTTGAAGAAACACCAAGATTAGGGTACAATACGTCTCGCTTTTGTTAGAAATAGCAAAACCAAGTCAGAATGGTGGCTGTAGCTCAGTTGGTTAGAGCGCTAGGTTGTGGACCTGGAGGTCGGCGGTTCGAGCCCGCTCAGCCACCCATAGATTATGTGTGATCTATTACACAATTATGAAAAAAATCCTCGTTGATGGCACAGAAGTGGAATCGTTGATTCTTGAAAGTCTCCCAATGCTCATACACGGCAAAGAAGGTTCGGGCGCATCATTATATACAATCTGCCTAGCTGCAAAATGGTTCACTCAAAGAAACAAGGTCATATTTCTATGTGGTTATCCTATGGCTGAACAAGAATTTGAACATCAAGTGGGGCATAAACACACAAGTGCTCAATTTTTTACACAAGATAAGCTCAAAGAATTCATCGAAGAATTAAAAGATGTTACGAATGAAACCATTGTAATTGTTAAAAACATAGAATTATTTGATAACAACTTATTTGTAGCAGTAAAAGATCTTCACAACCTTATAGTTTCTGGTGAAATTGACAAATTCGTCTCAAAAAATCAACTATTGTCCAAGACATTTACTACAAAAGTGTATTTTTCACTTCTAGAAGGAAAAGATGTTCCTCAACTGGAAAAATATCAAGGATATTTTGTTTCGGCCGATGTTAAGGGTAATACTTCACTTCGTGACTAAATAAGCTAAAATATTTATATATAAACATGCTTTCAATTAACTTCGAGACCAAATTATTCAAAATTGGTAAGTGGACACTTATAAGATTACCTATTAGCGAAAGTGCTAAGCTTCCATCCCGAGGCATGGTGATGGTTGGTGGCACAATAAATAGTCGCCCAATTCAAGCCCCATTAGAACCAGATGGCAAAGGTAGTCATTGGTTTAGAGTTGACCAAACCACACGCAAAACCATTAAAGCTGAAGCAGGGGATACTGTTACTCTTACGTTGGAGCCAATTAAAGAATGGCCAGAACCAGAATTACCTGAGGATTTAAAGTCAGCACTGACAAGCAATCCCCAAGCTCGAGCTGTGTGGATAGATACCACACCAATGGCTCGTTGGGACTGGATACGCTGGATTAATTCAACCAAAAACCCAGAAACACGCGAAAAAAGAATAGACACTGCCTGCTCCAAGCTCAAATCAGGAATGCGCAGACCTTGTTGTTTTAATAGGTCTATGTGTACAGATCCTTATGTTTCAAATAATGGAGTTTTATTTGAACAAACCTAAAGATTAGATATTAAGGATGAGCATCAAGAACAATAATTCCGACATTTTCAGCCATTCCTCTTAACTGTGTAAGAGTAACTATCAAACCATGAACATCTTTTTTAAGACTCAAAGTGTCAATCTTAGCGCCTCTAACGTCAGTATGGTTAAACTTAGCATAATCCCATTCACACTCCAATAAATCACTATTTGTAAAATTAACTCGAGCCAAGTTTGCGGCACCGAAGTCAGATCCTTTAAGCAAGCTATGAGACAAATCCATTCCAGTTAAGTTCATTCCTCTCCATGAGGTGTATTCCATATGGCATTTTTCAAAGACACAAGAAGTAATATTGGTGTGAACTGTAAAACTCACCCCCAGTAATTTACATTCCCGAAACGCCGTAGAAAATAAATTAGCACCCGCAATCTTAATGTTCGACAAATCACAGCGCTCAAGTTCACAATCGTTAAGCTTAGCATCCGTCAAATCAGAGTGAGAAAAATTACAATCCGTAAATTTTGAACCTGTTAATTCAACACCTTTTAGGTCCAAATTGTTCATTGAACATAAACGATACTCCTGATCAGGCACTAACAGGTGAACATCATCATGGCCAATCACTTTATTACTCAACATATATTCTATTTTACACCTTTACGAAAATAGCTTTAATTATAGGATTATTAACTAAATTTAATTATAGTATTTGGTTAACTCTGATTATGCATATCAATTAGCTACAAACTATAACATCTAATTAAATACTACAGGGTTGACATATTCAAATTTTTGGGTATAATTTCACCCTATAACATATTTCTACTGCCCGAGTAAAAATAAAAAAAATGAAAAAAACATTTTTAGCTCTGGCAGCTAACATTACATTATCGGTTCCTCTTGCGACCTCAGCTTTTGCGACACTTCCTCCATTTACTGACTGTTTTGCTCCAAATGCTGGACTTAAAGTCAAATATGACACAGGTATTCATGGAATAGTGGGCGACAATCGAATCTTTAGCGGTTCTGATGCTGTATATACAATATCTGATAAATCATACACTCAGTGTTTTTGTCCTCCAGAAGGCAATGGAATACAAACCAATTGGTTCAAAGTTTCAGATCTAACTCAGAATGAAGTACAGTCATTCGTCAATCAAGGTTGGATTTTAGTTTTGGATGGCTCTATTTGGGGACTAGAAAAGGCTCCATATTTAGCTATGAATAAAGGTTACACCTGTCACTCAGTCGGAGGAGCAAGTACAACTAGCAACACAGAGATCTCCAAATCTAATGACTTCGGTAGTGGAATTGGCGGTGGTGAAATATTAGGCGTTGCCACAACAGGTAATATGTCAAATATATTAGCTTTCATGACCCTTGGTCTTGGACTAGTTCTTGGTGGATTGAGTATCAAAAAATCCCGAAACAAATAAGTTCGCCAAAAAACGGCAACAATGAAAAACATTCTTTCCAAATGTTTGATTGCGTCAGGTGTAATTTTAATTCTCTTTGGAACTGGACTTTATATTCAAACCTTTATTCCTACCTCAGTTGATCCATTAATTGCTAAAGAAACATCTAATTCAGTTCAACCAAACACTATTACAATTAGTTCAATAAATGTGAATTTACCTATTATTCCTGCGACTAGAAACAACGGCAAATTCGAAACTACCAAAAACGGCGTCACTTATCTTACAGATAGCGCAATACCAGCTCAAACAGGTAATAGCGTGTTTTATGGTCATAACTGGTCCAATCTCCTTGGTAACCTTAAAAACGTCAAGAGAGGGGATACAATCGAGCTCAAATACGCAAATGGCGAAGCCAAAGTCTTTACAGTTGACCTTATTACAGAATCGCCAGCCAAATACGCAAAAGTGTCCTTAGAATCAGACCAAAAAGTCATGACTCTCTATACTTGTTCTGGATTTTTAGACAGTAAACGAATTATAGTAACCGCAAACTACACAGGTTCTATTATTTAAAAATGATATTTACAGGAATAATTTTTTCCTTAACGTTAATATTAATTCTTCATTCGCTTTTAGATTTCTTTTCAATGTTTTATTCCTGGAAAAACACGGATACACTTAAGCTCCGCAAGTCTCCAAAACGCTTTTCTAAACCAAACAATTCATTCTCACTACTTCTTCCTGTACGAAATGAGTCAAAGGTCATATTTGACACATTAATCGCAATGTCGAAAATAAACTACCCAACAAATCTTTTTGAAATTATTGTCTTATGCCGTAAGGACGATTTATTAACACTTAATGCAATAAGAAGTGCAATAAGCAATATCCAATCTAAAAATTTCAGACTAGTTATTGTAGAAAATAATATTGACAACAAGCCAAAATCATTAAACATTGGTTTAAAGAAATCAAACAAAACGATAATTGGTATTTTTGACGCCGAGGATGAACCCCATCAGGATATCTTAAATATTATTAATACAATTATTATGCGAACTAAATCCGACGTTGTGCAGGCAGGAGTGCAATTAATGAATTACAAATCAAAATGGTTTTCATTGTTTAATGTGTTGGAATATTATTTTTGGTTCAAGTCATCGATGCCATTTTTTGCAAAAATTGGAGTAGTACCACTAGGTGGAAATACAGTTTTTTTTAAAAAAAAACAGCTAATCTCAATAGGCGGCTGGAACGAGACAATGTTAACTGAGGACGCCGATATCGGTATTCGCTTATCAGTCCTAGATGCAAAAATAATTGTTGTTTATGATGAAAAACATGTAACCAAGGAAGAAACACCTTCTTCAGTATCACAATTTATAAAACAAAGAACTAGATGGAATCAGGGATTTTTACAAATATTTTTTCAGTTCAAATGGATAAAAATCAAAGGAATTAAAAGAAAAGTATTAACCGCCTATGTCTTAGTGGTTCCACTATTACAAACAGCATGGGTAATTTATTTTCCTTTAATTAGTTTCACGCTATTATTTATTTCTGCCCCAATCGAGTTAATTATATTTTCACTAATACCAATAATCATTCTTGCCTCGCAATTAATTTTCTACGTCTTTGGTGCATATGAGTTTACCAAGGATTATGAATATAAATATTCACCGAAATTAATATTACATATTTTATTGACATACTACCCATTTCAACTAATGTTAAGTTTTTCCTCATTAAGGGCAATATTTAGAATGTTAAAAAATCAATATACCTGGGAAAAAACATCACACAACAACTCACATCGAAATTAATAAGTCAAAAAAAATTTCTGAAAAAAATCGCCACCATCACTATAGGCATCAAGGTATCCTATAACAATATTTTATAAATCTAACTTATCTCAAAAACTATCTCTTTAATTTGAAATACTTAGTTATTACGTCTACGGCCGATTTGGGTGTATTATCTGACTCCCAAAGCTCAGTTGATCCGTCCTTATTCACCCAATAACTCATCCCGACAACCTCAGGAGTATTACTGACCTTAGCTAAAGCCTTTTCTAACCACTCAACCTGTTCTTTATCTGTCATATCTCCATTAATATCAGGTATTGGGGTACCAAACTCTCCATAAATTATTAGGGATTCTGTTTCTCTTGCCAACTCTTTTGCATCCTCTGCTAGATCTTCAGGGTTAGCAACATAATGGTCAACTGTAATTACTCCGCCAATTGCGCGAGCAGTATCCTTGTCCATAATAAGCCGTGCTACGTCCATATTCATCGACAGCAGATTTGTATCTACGTCTAACCCTTTAGATTTGAATTTGTCTTTCAATATTGTTGTTTCTTTGATTAAAAAATCACGATACTCTACGATTCGACCTGTTTGTCGAGGATCTCCTTGAATACCATTCTCGCATTCAGGGCAAGCTGAGAACTTATCTCCGTCTTGAAATAAATCTTTATGCTCATCAACAAATCGTGCAGATTTTGCAATATGTTCGTCGAAAGTCATCTCGTGAGGATACCCAAACCATCCTTCCCAGCTCGACCAGTTTCCCCTGAACCAAACATTGAGATTGTTTTTTCTAGCCGCTTCTACCCATGCAGTCAAATATGGTACAAACTCTTCATCATAGGGGGTAGCAATTCCCACATAATTAGCACCAGTCGCGGCAATATTAGCAACCTGAGTGTTAATTTCGCTTAAAAAAGCCTGATCGGTTAATTTTTCTCGAGCCAAATCTCTCGAGTATTTCATCGTATCAATTGATCGAAAATTCCAAATATTAATAGGGTTTCTTACAAGGGAATTATCCTTTAATATATTAGAGTTAAATCCAGAAGGAGAGAAAAACAGAATTAAAGAAAAAATCATCAATGACAAACAAAAAAACCAAACAAGCAATGTATAAAATTGTTTTGTAAACATAATGTCTAATAATTAAATACAAGGATCTTAAGTATGTTTCCCGTCTAAGTCCCAATAAGTATTTTGATTACCTACTTAAGGTAGGGTTTGGATAAGATCAAACCAAGTTTATAATAATTCAAACTGTTCTCTCCATAACTCGTCGCACAACCTACCTTCGGGAAGAGTAACATCATCAAATGTTAAAACCTCATCTTTTTTGATATCTCTCGTCAAAACACAATCCTCACTAAGCCCTATTGGCAAAAGGTTTTCTTTTCTAGCCGTCTCTGTATTTTCACACAATCCGTATGTCATATAAAATCCAATTCCGTCTAGTTTATCACCTTTTTTAAGGTCTATTTTAGCGACGGTAATTACTTCGACAAACGGCTTATTTCTCATAGGTGTCAGAGCCGCGTCATCAAAAATTACAGCTCTTGCAATGGTATTTGGTACTTCGAAATGACAGAGGTGGTAAGGTGTATAGAAACAGTACAAAGGACCTTCACCTAGTTTGTAGAGATTTAGATAATGTTTCTGAATCGGATCCTCGGTCGTTCCTAATACATAAACGCCAGGTCCTGGCACTGCACCAACCACATAGTCGACTATTCCCGGCCCTTCAAGCAAATCCTCAAGTGGATACCATTTGACTGCATCAGTAATTGGAGTTCCAGAATCTACGGTCGGACCATGCATTCCACGCTTTGCTACACGCATTCCTGTTCCATTTGCTACTATTGTATTTTCAAAAGAAATTTTAGATCCATCAGCAAAAGAGGTGACCATATGGGCCTTTTGCCCCCATTGTTTTGCAAAGGCTTCTTGAGTTGTTGGATTTCTGTAAGGATCATGCAGGCCTTTTATGTTTCCACACAATACAGGTTTAAGTCCTATTTTTTTAACAAATCGATAGAGGTTCATTATCACACCAGGCTGATCTCCATCTACATTAGTGAGAACCACACCGTTTTCGTCAGCATATTTTTTTAAAATCGGACCAATCGTTCCATCCAATTCTGCGTTCATCAAAATCACGTGTTTTTTGTTTTTGAGAGCCATCAGAGCTACCTTCGCTCCGAATTCTATCGCACCCGTCACCTCTAATATGGCATCAATATTTTTTGCTCTGCAAAGTAAATCAGCATTGTCTGTGTATGAATATTCACCATTATCAATCCGAATTTCTAATTCCTCAACTGTTGAAATTAGACCAGAATTAGAAACACCAGCCGTCTCATATATTTCCTTAGCTTTCTCTGGATGCCTATTTGAAATAGCGACCAGTTTCATTCCCTTAGTATATTTTTCGATTTCCAAAACAACGCCTTTTGCCATAAAACCAGCGCCAACCATTCCAACACGAATCGGTTTTCCACTTTTTTCTAGTTTTGCAAGAGCCGAATCTATAAGTATCATTACTTTATTTCCTCCATATAATCTTCTACATTTGCATCTTTATCGGAAACTGATGTAATTGGAACTGGCCATACAATAGCGAATTGTGGATCATTGTACCTTACAGCCCTTTCTGCTTCTGGAGTATAGAATTGAGTTACCAAATAAGTAACCTCAACATCATCAGTCAATGTAACAAAGCCGTGAGCAAACATTTCTGGCACAAATAGCATTTTATAATTCTCATCACTTAGTTCAACTCCAAACCACTGTTTATATGTTTCTGATTCTGGTCGAAGATCAATAATTACATCAAAAACTTTTCCTTTAGTTACTCGAATCAATTTTGTTTCACCAAAAGGCAGCGCCTGATAATGCATACCTCTAAGTGTTCCGATTTTGTTGCTTCGACTCATGTTCATTTGAACAGCACTAGCATTAAGTCCAATTGCCTCTAGCTCATTCTTACACCAAGTTCTAGCAAAAAAACCTCGGTCGTCTTCTCTTTTTTCTAACTCGACAACATAAGCACCTTTTAGTTTTGTCTCTAAAAATTTCATTATTTATTCCTCCAAAATAATTTTCCATCGATTTGACCAGTTTCTTTAAGCCAATCGATCTGTTTTAATCTTGTAAAATTCTTCGACTTAAAAGTTTCTTCCGTCATATTAATATTTTTAAAAATGTCTTCAAGTTCTTTAACCGCCATTTCGACAGTCCAGTCACATGCAAATCCAGGCAATGTAGAATTAATTTTATCAAAGTTAACTCTATAATTACGCTTGTCTGAAGAATTTGAATTAAAAGATATTTTGCAATCTGTAAATGTTTTACCGATTATCTCAGCAATTTGTTTAATCTGGTAATTTGCCTTTGTATCCCCAATATTAAATATTTCGTTATGAACAACACTCTTCTTTGCATTTAAGATACACACAACTGCTTTTGATATATCAAGAATATGAACCAATGGCCTCCATGGTGTTCCGTCGCTGTCCATCTTTATTTCACCAGTAGTCCAAGCTAATCCTGCAAGATTATTAACAACAAGGTCAAATCTCATCCGTGGACTAGCACCATACGCCGTAGCATTACGCATTATTGTAGGGCTAAAATTATCATCAGCCAGTTTCATTAATGCTTCCTCATTCATTATTTTGCTTTGCGCATATGCAGTAAGGGGATTAACAGGACTATTTTCATTTGCAATATTATCTGATGCTCCATATACACTACACGATGAAAAATAAACAAACTTTTTAACTCCTGCTTCTTTAGCACAATTTGCTAAATTCATCGTTCCTCTATGATTAATGTCGAAGGTCAACTCGGGATCATTTTGGCCCAATGGATCATTAGACAATTCAGCAAGATGCACTACTGCATCAAATCCCTTAAGGTCCTCAGCTGTGACTTCACGTATATCCTTAGTCACGACTGATGGGAAAATTTCAGTCACTCCATTATAAAGCCAAGCATTTCGGTAATAACCTGTATCCAATCCAATGACCTTAAAACCATTTTTGACCAAAGTTTGTGCAAGCTGCACACCAATATAACCGTCAATACCAGTTAATAATATTTTTTGATGATTTACCAATTTTTCCATGGAGCTTCTCCTTTTTGCCATAATTCTTCTAAATAATTTTTGTCTCTCAAAGTATCCATACACTGCCAAAAACCCGAATGTTTAAAGGAAGCAAGATTACCTTCATTGGCCAAGACTTTCATTGGATCTTGTTCCCAAACCGTCGAATCATCAACAATATAATCAAGAATAGATGGCTCAAGTACAAAAAATCCACCATTTATCCACCCGCCATCAACGGCCTCTTTTTCTCTAAAACTAGCAACTTTAATTTCATCAGCTTGAAGATTGAACACTCCAAATCGTCCAGTAGGTTGAACGGCCGTAACCGTAGCTTTTGTTCCATTTTTCTTATGAAACTTGACCAGCTTATCTATATTAATATCTGCAACGCCATCACCGTAAGTCAGACAAAACGTTTCATCCCCAATATATTCTTTCGCACGCTTTATTCGTCCACCTGTAAGAGTATCTTCACCCGTTTCGACAAGAGTTACCTTCCAATTTTCAGAGGCGTTTTTGTGAATAATTTGAGTATGATTTGCAATATCAAACGTCACGTCTGAATTATAAAGCGGGTAGTTAGCAAAATATTCCTTAATAACATGACTTTTATAACCACAAAGGATGACAAAATCATTTATGCCATAGGAAGAGTATATCTTCATTATATGCCACAAAATAGGCTTACCTCCGATTTCTACCATCGGTTTTGGCCTGATTCCAGACTCTTCACTAATTCGGGTTCCAAACCCACCAGCTAATATTAATGCTTTCATAACCTATAATACTTGTTAGTTAATTATTAATTTTAGTTAAATATTAATTGTAGATATTCTATAGTATAATTACTTAAATGTAAACCTATAATTATTTAGATTTTGTCGAAGTAGCAGCTTCCCACATGACATTTGAATTAGCCTCAAAATTTGTCTTTTTTTGTCTACTAAATATCAAGAGAAAAATGTAACAAAATGTATAAAAAGGATTTTTAATAAGAATCTGAATAAATGCTCTAAAACTAATAGATTTTGGAATACGATAAAAATCACACAAATCAAAATTGAAATAGGGCACAAGCTCAAATTGGGAAATGCGAAATCTTCCGGCTTGTTTTAAAAAATCATGAATATTTTGTGGGTTGCGATTATATACTATTGCTTTTGAAGCATGCACAACTTTTGATCGAATTCTTTTCATTTCAAAATAAATATAAGCGTCTGAGTTGACTAGTTTGTTGGGCATTCTCATTTTCCTAGCATCTTCAATGTTAAATGCTAAACATCGACCATTTGCGGCCAAATAATTATCACCTTTATTCCACAATTGACTGATTAAATAAGAGATATTGCTCCCTGGAAGAACAACTCGTTCCATGAACGATTCGGATGGTTCAGGCTGAATATTGACTGTAACCATACCAACATCATCATTTGTTTGAAACTTCTTGACTATTTCATCTACGGTTTTTGAGCCAAACCTTACGTCATCCTGCGTAAGAATAAGTATTTCTCCAGAAGCATTTGAAATAATTTGACCAATTTTTGCAAGCTGACTCTCAGAACCATTATTTTCTTTTAGTTTTACACCGAGTTCTATTAATTTGTTCTTTAATTCATCTGGAAAAGGCACACTATCTGCGAAAATCAAAAATTCAAACTTTGGATAGTCTTTTGCACTCTTTAGTATGCTCTTTACTGTTCGCAACAAACCAATTCCTCCATAACAAGTGGGGATACCAAGTGTAATTGTAATATTGTTCTTACTTTTCATTTGTTGATCTGTTGCCATTTACCTCTATTAATATCTCTAGTAAGCTGATGAATAAACAGTCTTACGATTATTTGCAAAATTATTGCCTCTGTTAAATATATTGGGTTCCTTAAAAACCTTTTAAATAAAATACTGAAATATTGCGGTTTTGGGAGGCTCTGATATTTTTCATTTATACCGTCCAACTCTTTAAACATATTTTTATTAAAGAAAATAAATCTAGCAGATTGTCGCAGATATCCAAATAGCGAACTTGGCAGTTCAAAGCTTACAGTAGCGTCTTCACAAAAAACGAAACCAATATTGTTTTTTTTAGCAAAAATATAGAAAAACTGATCGTCTGATATCAAATCCTTTGGAATTTTTATTTTTAGAAAACTTTGAGTTTTTATTGCATAAAATGCTCCATGAATATTATGAATTGAATCTTGTTTTGATTTTCTTATCTGACCCCATGTCTCAAAAAAATATGAGGAGACTTTTTGAATGTGATTTTTTGGGATTTTTGGCAAATCATTCCCCGACACAAGACCGACTCTTGAATTTCTAAAACTAAAAACTAAATTTTGCAATGAATGCTTCCCTATAAAAACTACATCTGCATCCAAAAAAACAATAATTTGTCCATTGGAAATTTTAATACTTTGAGCTACTCTTTGTGCCTTTCCAAGTCTTTTTTTATCATCGATAATTTCAATAGGCAATATCGATTCTAGATTTAATATTTTCTCTTTAGTTGTATCAGTGCATCCGTCCAAGAATACTAATATTTCGCACAAAACAAAATCATTCATTACCTGAAGAGCAATCGAATTTAAAATATTTTGAATGTTCTTTTCCTCATTATGAGCAGCAATGACAATTGAAACCTTTGGAGGTTTTAATGTTTTCATTTTTGCCCCTTAAAAACTGGCTTAGTGTTTAAATCCTTTAAATATTTCTCATTTAGCTCATAAATATCAGCAAACGGATATTTACCGACTAAATCATAATTAGCAAGCCCAGGTTTGTCCATTACGTTCCTGAATGTAGAATCATTCATATCATTAGTTCTCATTATTATCCATCTTGCCCACAAATCAGGATTCTCGCTAGCAGCGTCCCAGTATGCGCCCGTACCTTCATGAATAAATCTCTTCATCGGTAAATTTGATGAAAAAATTATCGCATCATGACTAGCTGCAGAAATCATCACAAAACCCTTTTCGTTTTTCGCATATTTTTCCAACCAACCAGATACTTCTGACACATTTTTCTGACTAGAACCGACTCTGGCATCATCAATCGTTACAGTATCCGCGTTAATAAAAGAGAAAAACGTTACTAATAGGAATAATCCAATAAAAACAATCCTCAACTTAACAAGTCTATCTAGTAAAAATCCTGCAAATATTGCAACCGTCGGTATCATCATTATTCCATATCTAACATTAAACCAAGTGTCCCCAGAAATTCCTTGAACAAACAAAACCGAATGACCCAAATACAAAGCCAAAATATTAAATATTAAGGGAGAAAACAGTGCAATTAACGCAAATTTGGTATTTGTAGTAAGCTTTTTATCCCAGACGGCAACAATCGCTCCAACCACACTCAAAATAATTGGTACAAGTCCAATATTATAGACCAGCGCATAAGTGTAAGTTTTTATGGAAAACAAAATATTAAACTTCGTAGCTAAAACCCCAGCATCTTCAAGTTGTTTTTGTTGAGATCTTGCTGAATAAGGCCCAAGTGCAAAATATAAAAAGTCCTTAAAAATAAGCTGGTTCCAAAGTAGCCATAAAATTACGCCAAGTCCTGCTAGAGTACAGAACATCAAAAATACGCCTTCTGCGGCTTTGTATCCTCTAGTAAAATACGCCCTACCTGTAACCAGAGCTGCAGTTATAGCAAGCAATAACCAACCATCATATCTAGTCAAAGTAGAAAGCATCACCCAAAATCCAGCTTTTACCAAATCAATTATTTTATTTGTCTGCATATAGTTGAGCAGGTAATAAGACCCAGTTGTCATAAGAGCTATTAACAATAGTTCTGTCATCGCTGTTGACTGCAGATACAAAACATTTAAGTTAGTTGCAAAAACCGTAACCCCTGTCAGTCTTCCTAAAAGACCAACATGAATTTTCTTTAGATACATATAAATAACTCCACAAGTTGAAACAAAAGATAGCATTGAAATAATTGCTCCAGACAAACCTGAATGCCACATCCAGTCATCCCAAATAGTCGGAATCATAAGAGCATGAGGTAATGGCAACCAAACAGAACCTAGCTGAGCAATACCAGGCTTCAATCCCTCTACAACACGTCTGCCTATATCTAAATGGGATCGTGCATCGTTATAAGACAAGCCCAAACCATTCTGCCAGTAAAAAATAAAACTTCCAATCGAAACTCCAGAAACAACCAAGAGCATAACAAATACCCAAACTTTTTCGCGGTTTAGAAATGAAAATCGTTTTAAATCAAACGAAAAATTTAATGAGAATTTCATTTTTCTTCCTTTGTCTTATCAAAATAATTAGCAACAATCAGAAATGTGAACATAGCAACCGATAATCCTGCCAGAGTATAAAAATAGAAAATAGGGCTAACTCTGCCGCTCAAAAAAGCTCTATAAACAAACGCCTTACTGTCTTTTTGTAAATAATCCCAATTTCTCTCAACTGTATATTTTTGCTCCACACCTGATAATTTTTCTAATGCCAAAATATCTATCTTTGGGGGATTTCGATTAGAGGTCAATGCTCCTACCATATTTACTCCAACCGAATAAATTAACACTGGATACATCAGCAAAATAAACAAGAATTTTCGGTTCCAATTTGTCAAAACACTCGAAAGAAATATGGCAAGGATGGCATATGCCGGTATCAAATATCTAGAACCAAAAGCCCAACCTCCCCAAGGATCGCCCCACATGGCATAAATCGCCAAATTTGCAGCTAAAACTGACAATAACAGTACTTGAATAGAATTTAATTTTTTGTAAGAAATAATTATTCCAAGTAATCCTAATAAAATTATTGGTGAGAAAAACAAAATTCCACGATCTTGACTAAAAAACTGAGTATAAAAACCATTTAACATGTTTCGTGATTCGAAAAAACCTACCGCCGACTTAGAATGCTTCTCCTCACTGGCTTGCAGATCTAGGCTCACATCAACATTCGATTCGCTAATCAAACTTGACTTAGCTGGTTGGCCATTAATGTCAATTTCCTGAACACTCTTAACTGTACCAGACAACTGAAAAGGACTTCCATAAGAAAGTTTATTAAAGTACATAAACGCAGCTAGTGGTAATATCACGATCAAGACTGTAAAAATTACAAACGGCTTTATCTTAACTGACACCCTTGAACTGATTCTTTCGAAGCTTACCACTCGTCCCAATGCAAAAACACCAATAGGGAACATCATAAAAAAGTTTGGATTATCAACCACTACAGATGATCCAATCATCAGCCAAATCGGTATTAATGACCACGCGCTTTTAAAGCGAAATAATATCCAAATTGAACATAAAATAAAAAATGTAGAAATATGGTGCTGATACAAAGAACCACCATAAGCCAATGCAGGAGTAGCTAAACTAAAAATTCCTGCAGCGATAAGTGATGAATATTTTTTTGAACCAAGTGACTTTGAAATCAAGTAAATTAACCAAAAATTAATGAATGCAAAAAACGCAATTATAAGAAAGGATCCAAACTGGGATAAATCAAATATTCGCCCAATCAAATATCCAGGCAAGATAATAAAACTTACTCCTGGTGCAAATAGCGAAACATAATTTCCATCTTTATAACCTAAATCAGGAGTCGCAAAACGAGCAACCGGCAAACTAAACTTAGTTGATCGATTTTCTGCAAGTGAATATGTTAAGGCAAAACGTCCCCTGTCTGGCGATAACTCCAATGGACCAGAATCCTTCCATTGAACGTCATTAAGATTATTATCATTTGGATTACCATTTATTCCTTTAACAGAAAGTAAGAGTATTACCAGTATAAATATAAAAATTATTGGTAAAACCAGTTTTTTAAAGAACGAATAAGGTTTTGAAAACTTCTTCATTGTATTAATATTGGGCGAGAACGCTCTTGTGATATAAGTTATTCTGCCTAGCAGTCTATTGTTTAAAAATAGTAATGTTTTAGTAAAATGTCTCATATTACAAATCTTTTGAAGAATTTATCGTCTCCCAAGTACCATCACTTTGAGCGTCAATTGTTTCTAAATCTGCTCGCATTCTAATTAATACATTTAGTAATATTGCGAAAGAAAAAAGAATTGGGTCTTTTAATAGTGAAACTAGTATGCCCTTTATTTTATAATTCATAGGAATGGGGTAATAATCTTTTGTCCATTCTCCAAAAGTTATAAAGATTTCATTCTTAAGATTAATAAATCTTACCTGTTGTTTCATATAGTCAGAATAATTTGTTGGTGCACGATAATACATTCGCGCTTTGGGAGCATAATCAAATTCAAATCCCAATTCAAGTGTCCTGAAAAAAACAAAATCATCGTCTGCAATAATATTTGTGGGAATTATGACGTTTTTGTAAACAGCTTTACTTTTAGCTGTTATGCATCCGTGATGATTGTGCAACGTTTTTCCACCATTTACATTTTTTCGGATTTGATGCCAGATATTAATATTATAAACAGCAATATGCTCAAAAAACCCTCTTGCTGGGAGAGGTAAATCATGTGCACCAACTAATCCAACTCTAGGATTATCAAATTTTTTGACAACTTCTACAAGACATTGCTTGTCAGGTAGCAAACAATCTGAGTCGATATTTATCAAAATATCACTTGTTGCTAACGCGTGAGAATGGCTAATTCTACCTGCTTTGCCAAGTCTTCTGCCATCATTTATTACCTTAACTACAGGATGCTTTTTACCAATTTTTTTAACAATTTCCTCTGTAGAATCTGTACACCCATCGCAAAGGACCGTAACAGTCTGAAGAGTAAAATTCGACCGCTTCTGATTCAAAATTGTCATCAAGGTCCGAGCGATTCCCTTCTCTTCGTTGTGAGCAGGTAAATAAATGGACAGGGTTGGTTTTTGTTTTTTCATTTTTATTTGATCTTATAAATATTTTTGGTAGAAATAACTGGCTCCCAAACTGCCGAATTAAGCTTAGATTTCTTCAAATTAACATTATTGGTAATCAACATCAGAATTAAAGCAAACAAGGTAGATAATGGGTCCTGCATAAACTGTCTTGTCGTACCTAAAATCTTGGAACTAATAGATATATAATATTCATGTTCAATATTCAAAAAACATTTATTTATCAAATCATTTTCATTTTTTAGTCTTGAAACGAATTGAATATAATCTAAAAAATTATCCGGCAGGTAGTACATAGACTTTGCATTCTTCTCAAATACAAAGGCTTCATTGTTAATTTTTCTCGAACTAAGAAAAAGATACTGTTGATCCGAAACTAAATTTCTTGGAAATTTTATTTTTTTTGCAAAACCCTTTCGGAGAACGACAATCGATCCAGAAATATTATAGATATTGTTTCCATTCCTATAATTCTCTCTTGCGTTTAACCAAATTAATTCCTTTGCTCTCACAACTTTTCCAAAATAGGTTTTTGATTCCAGAGGGTAAGAATTACCCGAAACAAGTTGAACAGACTTATTTGAAAAATTAGTTAATAAACAAGTAAATACATCGATGCCTACTATAGCCTGGTCAGCATCTAAAGTAATTAAAAAATCACTACAATTATCGCTATATGCCATATTTAACCTTTGACTCTTTCCTAATCTTTTTATATCGGTCAAACAAACAAGCTTAGGATATTTACTACACAGAGAATTTACAATTTCCACGGTTTTATCCGTACAGCCATCACAATAGACAACGACTTTTTCTAGTTCAAATTTTTCCGTTTTTTGTGCAAATACCTGCTTCAAAAGAAAAGCAATATTTTGCTCTTCATTATGAGCAGGAATAGCAACAGAATATGTATTATTAAAATTCATATTAATTAAGAAGCCTACCCCAAAGGTTGAATCGATTTGTTGCCTTTCTAAGCCAAAAATTTGGCAAACAATAAACAGAAGGAAATTCGGATACATTATGATGCTTTTCAATAATTGTCCGAGGAATTAGAAATTTATCTGTATTCTTGCTGATACATCCCGCTTCAATGGTAAAGGCGCCAATATATCCAGCCCTCTTTACAATTTTAACGATACTAGAGTTAAACAATCCTTTAGGATATGCGAAATATTTTATGTTTACCCCTAAGAGTTCCTCAAGTGATCTCTTAGATTGAAAAATTTCAAATTCTAATTGTTTTTTTGAAATGGAAAGAAAATTAGAGTGAGTCACAGAATGAGATCCAATCGTAACGAGGGGATTCTTCACAAGTTTTTTTAAGTCAGTATTTGTTAATAATTCCAATTGGTTATCTAACTCAATTCGATTTGCATTCTTACGATCAGAAATAACAAAAAGAGTTATTGGTAAAGAGTTTTTCGTCATAAAATCAACCATCATTAATACATCTTTATAGCCATCGTCTACAGTAACTACAACTGCAGGCTTTTTTATCTTTGAATTATTTATTTCTGAGTATCCTTCATCGATTGAAATAATTCTCGAATGTTTTTTTATCACACTAATCTGTCTTTTAAATGTTTCAAGATTAACAGCATACCGATTTTGGTCAAACGAAAAACTGTGGTAACACAATACGCTTAAAACATTCTTATCTAATAATTTTGGCAATAATATGCTATGTGTACTTATTGAAATAATTTGTTTAACTTTAAAAAAGTTCATATTAAATGCAGCTTAAACTATATTTTTTATTATTTGAAAATTTTCCTGATGGGAATAATCCTTGTAACACAAAAAATACATATAAAAGTGGGTTTATTTGGCTCTTAACTAAGCAAATGGAGTCATCGCCGAATGCTCCCGTTAACATTACCCCCTTGTCAAATCCTTGCATTGTAATGACAGAATTAGCAAAATCGATTAACCAAAGCCCATTAGAGTTTTTAATTATATTTTCGTCCGATAGATCACCGTGAGTAAAATAATATTTAGATGATAAATTAACGTTTAAAAACGCTAATTTCATAACCTTCACAATTCCTACGGTCTTATTTATATTAAAAACTAATGCAATGAAGCCATAAATAACTATGTATAATCTAAAATAGAACGGAGTTCTAATTGGAAGGAAACTAGTGTCTGTTTTTTTCATTTTGATATTTAACAGACTTAATCCATCTTCAATTTTTTTTAAATAAATGATTTTATTATTTATTTTTTCTTTTTTAATATTCATGCCCTGAATATATTCCATAACAATCGAAACACTGTTTTTATCAAATATAATCTCGATTGCTTTTGGACTTTTGAATCCTAAATTAAATTTAGTTAGATAAACGTTTAAAAGCTCGAGTGTTTTGTACTCATTTATTAAATTAAAATATGCTGAATCTTTTAATAATCCATTCCAAGTTTTTAATACAAATTTTTTATTATTTTTTTTATATAATCCAGTTGAATATACGTCGAAAGAATTTAAGGGTTTTAAAGGCTTAATAAGTTTATAATTTGATATTTCATCAAAAAGGACAGGCTTAGATCGAGTAAATTCCTTAATAAACAAAATAAATGCGTAATACATTCTGAAAATAGTTGATGGAATTACAAAATTTAAATTATTCATTTGTCGCTGAGCTTAAAATTTCTTTTGCTACTTTTTTGCTCTTTGATTTCTGTAAATCTAGAAACAAATTACTATAAATTATATTAATCAATTGACTAGACTTAATATCCCATTCGAATAATTTTGCCCAAGCTAACGCATTTCTTGACAGTCTAGATCTTAGTGAAGCTGAAAGTATAACTTTTTCAATTGCACTAGCCAAAGCTTTAGCGTCTTTTACAGTAACAAGAATTCCAGTTTTTGAATCTACAACAGAGTCTTTTAAGCCGTTAACATTAGAGGCAACAACTGGCGTGCCTGCAGCATTGGCTTCAATCACACTTATTCCCCAACCCTCCATCATCGATGGTTGAATCATCAACCAAGATTTTGCCAATAATTCATTCTTTTTCTCTTCACCTACAAAACCAGTAAACTCAATAATACTAGTGAGATTTTTTTGTTTTACGATATTTTTTAAATAAATGTCATGTTCTCCGCTACCAACAATTAAAAATTTTAATGTTGGATTTTTTTTAACTAGCAACGAAACAGCATTAATTGCAATATCAATGTTTTTGTATGGCTTTAATCTTCCAACATATATAATCGTCGGGTTTAGAAATTTGTCCTTAGTTTTAAAATCACTATTATTCACACCAGGATTAACAACATCAATCGATTTAAACTTTGCAATTTTTAACTTTAATATTTCAATTTTTGAAGATTCTGACACTGTAATAACTCTTTGATTAAAATATACAACAGGCATTAATCTAGCTTCTAAAAACATCGCTAAAAAGTTAAATGGCCAGCGGAGGTGCTGTCTAAAAACCTCCTGATGAATATGGTGAATTAATAAATACTTTGGTTTGCGTACATATAATGGTGTAAAAAAGGGGATACCATTCTCACAATCAATAACCACGTCGAACAAGCCACGAAACCTAAGCACATAATACAAGAATGCCCATAAATAAACAGTAAAAAAACCCCCACGACGAACTATCTGAACACCATCTATAACTTCATTTCTGTCACATTTGTTGTCATTTCCACAAAAGACCGTAACACGGTGTCCATTCTGCACCCAATTTTTAGCAATTTCATGTATATAAATCTCTGCTCCACCACCCCAAACATGTTTTGTATCTCTCCAATTAAAAATTAGGATTTGTAATTTATCTTTTTCTTTTGTTCGTTGTCTCGTAAACCGTGAAAACGCCAAATCGATTAAATCTCTAAAATTACTAATTAATGACTTAACCTGTGAATTAAAGATATAAAGCAAAATGGCAAACATGGTATTCAACGACGATGCTATAAAAATAATTGACACAAACTCCGAAAGGCTTCTGTGAAAAAAATGAATTAAGATATATAAAATTATGCTGGTAAACATGCCTTGATAAATAAAAATGTAATCTCTTTTGGCCTGGAAGTAACTGATTACTGGATTAAGACAAGAAAATAGTACGATTGAAAATAAATAAATTGAGGCGAATGGAATAATAACTTTAGCTTTCTCACCAAATAATAATGGAATGGTGATTTGACTAAATACTCCCAGTCCAATATAAGCAAGTAATACTGGAACTAAGGTTAAAATAAAAATATATTTAAATACCTTTACACTTGACTGGTTCGCGCCCAACTTTTTGGAAACAATTGGAAGCATAAAAGGAGCAAAAAGTGTTCCAGCAAAAAATACAATTTTACCAGTCAAACTAAGAAGAGCGTACTGACCAGATTCAACTGGTGATAAATAATGTTTCGCCAAAATAACATCCAAACTTAAAAAACTTAGTTTAGATAAACCACTAATAAATGAGGCCAAATAAAATTTAAATTCAAAATGACCTGAGATATGCTCATCTGAAAGCGTTTTATCTTTTAGAACAAAGATTAAATTTATAATCAAATGAACAAATAATCCAATAATAATTGCCAAAAACACATAATCAGATAATCCCATCCAAACAAATAAAATCGCTAATCCAAGTTTAGTTACCGCCTCAACTGCCAATGCTATAGCTGCTACACCGAAAGACAAGGTTCCATCAATAAAACCACCCACAGTACTACCAAATAGTCCAATTGACCACACTGGAGTGAATAAAATAAGCGCCATAGATGACCCTAGTTGAAAGTAGGATGTCAACGAGGGAATAAGCAAAATCCAAATAATTGTTGTTAATATTGCTGATGTAATAGAAAATCTTAGATAATAAGCCAAATTAGAGCGCGCAAATGATTTTGAATGTTTTCCAAAAAGAAACGCTGTCTTGTGTGCAATTGTTGATCCTAAAGCATTTATTGGTATTGAAGAAATAAACAAAATACTACCTAATAAACTTAAAACTCCAAACTCTTCAAAACTCAAACTTCTACCAAGATAGGCGTTGAAGAAAAAATTAACAAAGTTTGAAAAAATACCAGCAAGAACCAACATTCCACCACTTAAAATCACTTTTCGTTGACCGATAATCGAAACAATGATTCCTATAATTCGAACAGGGAAGCCTTCCGCTCTTTCTTTATCTATTACTTGATCAATAAATACCGGCATATCAACCGCCAGTTCTTTCTCTTTTTGGTTACTTAGATGCAATCCATGAACGGTTTTTTCCCAATAATGAGGCTTGAAAAACAACTGCTGTAGAGCAATAGTTGCCGCAATTGAAGTCATAATCCAATAAAAGGGAATAAGGTACACATACTTAATAACCGACCAGTGGCCTCTCTTGGCACATCCAATCATGTAATAAAACATGTACAAAAAATTTCCAAAAACCAAGCTGAACAAAGCCATATAAAAAATATAAGAAGGGTAGAGAGATTCGATAATTGCCCCGAGTTGCGCATGTAAAACAAAATATCCAATTGTGGCTAACCACAAAAACGGATTAATAAACATAAACGCGATTTTTCCACCGACAATTAAATTGAAGAAAAGCGCATGAATTCCTTGTTTCTTTACTAATTGATAGGGATCACGCATATGGACCAGATAAGTCTGCATATATCCCTTAATCCATCGTGATCTTTGTCTTAGCCAATTTTTAAACTTACTATTTGCTTCCTCAAGAGTCGTTGAGTTGATTACCGCGGTTTTTTTGCCCTCCATAAATAGCCTAACCCCCAAATCACAATCTTCGGTCACGTTAAAAGGATCCCAACCTTCTAAAGTCTTAAGGTCATCGATTCTAAAATGATTACTTGTGCCTCCAAGAGGAATATTAGTATTAATTCCTTGCAAGCCAGGCAACACAACATCGAACCAAAGAGAGTACTCAGCAGTAAATAATCGAGTAATAAAGTTTTGGTGTGGATTGAAATAATTAAGCTTAGCCTGCAAACAAACGACATTTTTATCAACAGTCTGAAAGGCTAAATATGCCTTTTTGAGCTGTTTTGGGTCCGGAATATCCTCAGCATCATAAATAACTAAGTATTCACCCTTAGCGATATTTAATCCGTAATTACAAGCCTTTGGTTTGGTTTTTGGTTGTGAATGAGGAACAATAATCGCTCTGACATAACTAGGTAGACCCCAATTTTTTGCCGTATGAATACTATCTAAATCATCTTCTTCAAGCAGAAGTTGTACATCAAGCTTATTTTTCGGCCAATCAAGTTTTGAAATTGCTTCAAGAAACGAGGGGATGATTTGTGCCTCTTTGTACATTGGGCAGAGGATTGTATAAATCGGGAGATCTTTTTCTTTAATTTTGGCTAATTCCTTATCATCAAAATCAAGCTCAGGTGGTAAATGTAGGCTTTTTACGACTAAAAACAAATTAAAAAGCACATCGATAAAATAAATAACTGTTAAAAATGCAACAAATATTTGTAACGTAAGCAGCCAATTTAAAGCTAATCCAATTAAAAATATCCCTATTAACCCCATTAAAAACAGTTTTTGCCACAAAATGAATGTGTGCACGGCTGATTTGTGGTGAATTAGTGTTGTATGGGTAATAAACTCTTTATCGAGCTTTTTTACACCTGCACCGATCATAGAGCCCTTTTTCAAGGGATTTATGTGTTCAATTGTAGGGTTTACAAAAATCCTCTTTGTTCTAGAGGTAATTTTGTTTAAATATTTCATTACTATAAGTTACATTTAATAAACTATTAATTCACAAAAAAATGTACTGCTACTACAGCACAATATTGGATGCGGGATTATAGCATTAAACTAATCTCAATTCAACATATTGAGTAAAAATGTGCACAATTGCTTAAAAAATATTATGGGGTTATCAAAAGTAGTAATTATCAATGATAATAATATAGGGTATAATTCATCTTTGTATTCAGTAATTTATGCGCCCGTAGCTCAGTGGATTAGAGTATTCGGCTTCGAACCGAAGGGTCGCAGGTTCGAATCCTGCCGGGCGCACACAATTAAGCTATTTGAGCTGATACAGTCTGAAGTTTTGAATCCTACCTACTTCTTCACCAATTTGATCACTATTATTTCGATCTGAAATTACAAAATATTTCTTGCTAGTAGAATTATCTCGTGGAGTATTCGGACGCGTGCCCACAAAAACTACATCCCTACCAATGAATGAAACAAACAACACATTATTACCCAACCACTTAATATCTACTGTTGAAATTTCGGTTCCGTTTATCTTATCTAAAATAAAATGATTCCGTTGGTTCATCAAAAATACAAAGATAGACTGATCAAAATTCTCTAGCTCCAAAAGTATTTCTGACTTATGATTGTCAGAATTTAACGCTACCAAGTCAATAATCTGAGTCTTTAATTTGTAACTAGTGTTTATTAATTTGTTTGAGTCCAAATTTTTAGCCCAAACAAACAAATTCATTAAAACGAAAAAACCAACAATCACCGTAATTGGGAAATATTTATCTCTGTATGATTTTGTAACTGAATACGTTAAAAAGATTGTCAAAATCGGCCAAAAGAAGCCTAAACTTTTTACCAAAGTAAAATCATAGGTAGAATTTTTAAAATATGCCAAATAGTTAAAATAAATCATAATGCTGCATACACTGAGCAAAATTAATAGATAATATTCAACAACATGTTTTTGTGAATTTCGGTTTAAAAATCGCAACCTCAAAAATAACACCAAAACAAAAATCAACCCAATTAACCATTTATAAAAAGGTTCAACAATTACAGTCGGCAGTACAAAAACCGATACTACTTGACCAATAGATACAAAAACATCTTTATAAATATCGACAATATTAATTAACAACAATCTAGGTAAATAGCTAAGCCATGCTTGTGTCTGCTCAAAACCGCCTAAAACCTCGGCCATAATAAATGGCAGTGTGCACAAAACAAAAATAATTAATACGAACAAGTTTTTTTTCCAAGATAAAAAAGTATCTGGTTTGCGAAACAAAAAGAACGCAATCAAAGTTGCGAGTACATATAAAATATTTATCGCCTGAAACTGAATCGAGAGTGATAAAAATAATGTCAGAAAAATCCAATTTTTTAAGCCATTTCCGTATTTAATAATTTTTATTGTGAAATAAAAAATTAAAATGCCTAGAAGCGGGGAAAAAGATAAATTGAGTAACAAATGCGACTCAAATATCGGCCAAAAGCCAAACGAGTAAAAAATACCCGCAAAAAGTGATTTAAATCTGCTTAAAAATAATTGAGCAGCCAAAAAGACCATTGCAGCAGATAGTCCCCCAACAATTGAGTATACAAATATAATTTTTTCCAGATCAAAACTTAGAAGAAAATATATCGGATAAACCAAAAATGACGGTAAGATGCTCTCAAAAAATGGGTCACTGTTTTTGTGTACAAATCCCTTGGGCAGCACAAATCTTGCACCCTCTAGGCGCAACATTGGCCAATTTTGATAAGCTACCGCACCGTTTATCTGTTGAACTTGAACAATTTCCTTTATTACCGCTCTATTAATATCAAAGCTCTTACCATCAGAAAGTCCAATAAAACGCATAACACTAGCAACAATAAAAATGCCTACGAATATAAACTTAGATAAATGTTTGTTCCAAAAAGAAATTTGTTGATTGGGCAGTTGTTCTTGCATTTATCTTTTCATTTCAATTGTTGCCCCTATTTCACCTAGCAAAAATTCCGGCAATAATTGATATGCATCTTGACTGTGAGATCCTCGACCGCCCTGTGTCTCAAACCCTTCGGTTGCGTCCTTACCGCAGCTTGGGATTATTCTAAAACTACCACCTGGGTGTTCATTAATAAAATCTGTAACACCATAAACCTTATTTCTAATTAATATCCAGCAATCTTCCTCTGATGCGTGTTTTGCAACCTCTTCCACAGTTAAAACAACACTCTCAAACTTATTAGTTTCTGCGTTCGAACCAGCTTTAGAACAACCAAGAACAAAAAAAGTAATTGTAATCGCAAAAACCAACCAAAAAGCTTTCATTGCTCAATTCTAACAAATTTTAATTACAACAATTGTGCTTTGAGTATTATAGAAACCAGCTCTTCGGGTCTATCGGTCGATATAAAATACGATTTTCCACCCTTAACTTTTAACTCCACGCCTACACCTTTTCTGTTTACAAATTCTTTACGATTTTTGGATAATCCTAAGCTAAAAAACGCTGTAAAAAAATCAGTAAAACCAGCGGTTTTAATTTTTAACCTGTAAATTTCTGATACTGGAATCGACTCACCGAAAACACCCCACGAAACAAGAAGATTTTTTCGCTCAACACGTACATTCAAATATACAAATTTAGTCAAGAAAAACAAACAAAACACTGAAACAAATACCCATAGTCCGAAGGTCATCCAATCAACACCTCGAGCAGAAAACATAATTTTGTATATAAAAAACCCACTCACGCCAGAAAGCAAGCTAATGAGCAAAAAGGGGAATATTGTCACAGTCGAGGTTTTATCCTCGTAAGGTAAATTCATATTTTATTAACCTAAAGTTGAGCAGCGGAAATTATTCCTAAACTTGGGTCTTAAGTTTTATTCTTTCCTATCTAATATTCTTAATATTACTTGTAGTATGTATTTGCTTGTTCTAGCGGTCGGGATATTATAAACGAGTTTTTTTGTTTTTACCAATTTATTAAATTGTTGCTATAAAAACAAATTAAATATTTTGTTTACTCGAGGAAAAAACCACACTTTCAAAGCTAATTTTATTAAACTTAATTAACATAATCACAACTGAAGCAATATCATATGGCGACATAAAATCTTTAGCTTTTTTACTAAGAAAGGTATTAATAGTTGCAGGCATTAAACAACTAACCCTGATATTAAAGGAATAAAGTTCCTTACTTAAAGCAAGAGAGAAACCTTCTAATGCATATTTAGATGCTGCATACGTCACTTTATTTGGTCCAACATTAGTATTGTGACTAATTTTCGATCCAATATTAATTATTAATCCTGATTTTTGCGTTTTCATCAAAGGAATTACCTTTTTACACAACATAAAAACAGCGGTTAAATTCAAATTAATTACGGATTCAAACTCATTCTTGGTCACATTTTCAATTGATTTATGGATGTTAATTCCAGCGTTATTAACCAAAACGTCGATTTTTCCGAACCTTTTGAGTATTAACTCAATCGCTTTATCAAGATCAGATTCATTAGTCAAATCTGCATTTATCAATAAAACATTATCAACTCCCAAGAAATCAGCCTTAAGTTCTTCAATATTTCTTGAAATCAAAACTAATTTAGAACCTTCGTTTAATAATGCCTTTGAAATTGCCTTACCTACCCCACGACTCGCCCCTGTTACAACTACGATTTTGTTCGACAAATCAGTAGTAGTAGGACTGTGGTAGTCCTGATCTAAAATTGAGTTAAATATAGATTTTTTTAGGTTTCTAAGCATTATTTTTAATAGCAACTGCTCCAATTATTAATGGTAACTCATTCGTTTTTAAATTAATCTCTTTTTCAGTCATATCTTCTTTTGCTAAGCCAACCCAAAAAGCCTTAACAGCTTCTGAGTTACCATATCCAGAGGATAAAACATTCTTTTTTCCAAAATATTTAGAAATCGCATATTTCATTCCATCATTACTAAATCTCCACATATTTACCTTCAAATTTTGACATGGACTAATTGTTGGCATTGTTACAAGAAGTACTCCACCAGGCTTAAGAATTCTATATGATTCGCTAATTACAGAGTAATAATCATCCACAACATTAAATGTCTGGGTAATTATTAAACAATCGTATTCATTTGATTTAACTTGGGTAAGATTTCTTAAATCTCCATGAATATTTGCTTTTTTTGAGGGAAAAATATCTAAAGCATCAAATCGAGTTACTTTTTTTGTACCAAACATTTTTGTGTAATGACTATCAACAATCTCAAGACACGCCCCCTTAATATATTTTTTGTTCTCTGCTAAAAACTGTTCAATATATACACGATCAACTGGCTTACCGCGATCAAATCCATACATGTCGCTAATTGGATTTAAACCTTTTTTGTTTAAATACGAGGATCTAGTTTTTAGTCGTCTAACAAAAAATCCTCTCACAAATCTTGCAATATCCAAAGGCGTGTCTAAAAAATAGTACGCACGTTTAAACTTTGCCGCTACTCCAAGTTTGAGAGTCTTTTTGTCTTCTATGGATACAGCTGGTTTATTACTGGTAATTTGGCTTGTTGTTTTTATCGCAACAACCCCAATAATAATTGGATAATATGGATCGTAATAACTTAACTGGTCTTGGTTTAAATCAGACACATCCAAACCATCAAGATGATATCTGCCCATTAATACATTGCCGTAACCTGAAAAAACTAAATCCTTTCTCTTAAAATATTTACTAAACAAGTATCTAGTCGAAGCTTCAGTAAATCCCCAAAACCCAACAGACTTTTTTTGATCAAATGGATTTGAATTAAGTGTTGCAAATATTTTTCCGTCTTTCTTTAAAATTCTAACTAACTCAATTAATAAATTTTCGTAATCAAAAACTGAATTAAAAGCATTCAAGACGACAATTGTGGAGTAAAATCCTGACTTTATTTTAGAAATTTTGGTAATCAAATTAGATTTTGGAGAAACCAAAATCAAATCAAATGATTTAATATGTTTTTGGACAATATTTACACCCAAATCATCCGATATTACTAAAATTTTACCTAAATTTTTATGTAATTTTTTTCCTAAAAAATCATCTAAATAATAAGAAGCTACAGAATTTTTTTGATTATTCAATTTTTTCATATAATTATAAGCCAGAAATAACATCCAAATGTAATATATTCAGGGCACACATCATATAATACTATAAGATAAAATTCAATAGTAAATATTTAATGAAAAATTTTTCAGCAAAAAATCTGGAGCGGGTGAGGGGAATCGGACCCCTGTCTTCGCCTTGGAAGGGCAATGTTCTACCATTGAACCACACCCGCAAGTATTACTGTGACCGGCAGAATTCTATCAATTATTAAGTCCTACTTTCAAGTTGACAGCAATTACGACTGTCTTCTTTTTGAGTTCCTAATTGGTTTGTTATCTTCATTAAGAATAGCTGATGCCCCAATACTTCTTTGGAACTCCCCTAAAGCCTGAAATGTTGGCCAAGAATCTCTTTTAATCTCTATGGCGTCCAACCCTTCTGTTATGGCTTCAAAATATGTATTAGCGTCCACCCCTAAACCAAGATTAAGCGCACGATTTACTTTTTCAACTAACTCTTTACCTCTTAGTCTACCTATCTCTGCTCTTTCCATTCACAAATTGTAACCAATCCTAATAATTAGTCAATTAAACTAAAAAAAGTTTTTATAAATTGATAGGATAATTCTTATGTTCCAAAAAACTAAAATATTTAAAATACTCGCTCCAGTTTTAGTGTTTTTCTTTATTATCGCTGGCATAAAAATTTATTCCGACAGTCCAATCAATAATAATTTTCAATTCAATCCTATAATCGCAGGAGCCAAAGAATATAACTTTGGTCCTAAAAATTCGCTTAATGTTGCCAAAGAAGCAACCTCATCCGGACTATTGGACCAGCTAACAGCTCAGTCGATATATGTTTATGACATAACTAGCAAAAAATCGATTCTTGCCAAAAACCCTAATACTAAAATGCCGACAGCAAGTACTCTCAAAATCCTAACTGGTGCAGTTGCATTAGACAATTCACCATTAGAATCAATTTTTACAGTTTCAGAAAAAGCAGCTAATGTTGGCGAAGATTCTATGCTTCTCTCAGTAAATGAAAAACTAACCGTTGAAGAGTTACTTTATGGTCTTATGCTTCCGTCCGGTAATGATGCAGCCATCACACTCGCTGAAAGTATTGCTGGAAGTGAGCAAAATTTTGTGGATCTCATGAATCAAAAAGCAAAATATATAGGTATGGATAATACATATTTTGTTAATTCATCGGGACTTGAGGGTGATGGGGAAGATTATTCAACAGCCAGAGACATGACCCAACTTGCCGCATATGTTTGGTCCAACTATCCAATTATGCAAACAATTTCTGGAACATATAATTATCTAATCCCAGCCAACGACTATCACAAATCTTTTGACTTATATAATGAAACCAATCTTCTTACTACTTACCCAGGCGTAAAGGGTTTAAAGCCCGGCTACACACCAAAGGCAGGATATTGTTTAATCACAGTCGCAGACATCAATGGCCATGAAATAATTATTACGATGCTTAACAGTCAAAATCGTAGAGAAGAAATGCGACAAATACTTGATCATCTGCATACGATTATTAACTAATCGCTTTTTTATCGTTTTAAGGCTAAAATATCGTTTGCAGAATTAATTGCGTTTAGGGCGAGTGGCGGAATTGGTAGACGCGACAGACTTAAAATCTGTTGGCCGCAAGGTCTTGAGGGTTCGAGTCCCTCCTTGCCCACATGTAGAGTAGTAAAAAGGGTTTAGAAAAATATATTCAAAGTGCAATCCAATTTTTGAATATTTCTGATAAAATCTTCCTACTCTAATGTCTTAAGAAAAAAGCATAGGGCGATTCAACTATTACAGAATTAGTTTTGTCTTAAAAAACGGGGTGTGGCGCAGCTGGCTAGCGCGCTGAGTTTGGGACTCAGAGGCCGAAGGTTCAAGTCCTTTCACCCCGACAATATTAAAAAGCAGCAAATTAAATAGCTGCTTTTTTTATGACTAAAACCTCAAATAATCATCACAATTTAGTCTATAATTAAACTCGGTATGTTCAAATCTCAATTATTAATATTTTTATACATGTTACAAATACCTGTAAAAAATTAATATGTACAGAAAACTTTTAGTGATTTTTGTAAGTTTTATTACCTTATTCTCTTTTGCAAAAAACACTTTCGCACAGGAACAATCGCAATGGATAATTAACAATTTTTTATCAGCTATTAGTATTGAACCCACAGGCGATGTGCTAATTTCTGAAACAATAGAAGCCGATTTCTTTGTTGAAAAACACGGAATATTCAGAAAAATCCCATTAAATTACTTCAATAACGACGGGTCTAAGCATTTCACAAATATCTCTGTTTCCTCGGTCATAAGAAATAGTAAGCCTGAAAAATTTTCTACATATAAGGAAGGTAACAACTTGGTTATAAAAATTGGGGATCCAGACAAAAAAATTTCGGGTAAACAAATCTACACAATTTATTATTCTCAAAAGGGAATACTTCAAAACTTTGACAATTACGACGAACTGTATTGGAATGTTACAGGTAATCAGTGGCCAGTCGACATTACAAAAGCTAAAGCTACAATAACTATCAATAATACTGAAATTGTATCAACGGCCTGTTATCAAGGACCAACCGGATCAGGCGAAAACTGCAGAATTGATCAAGGTAAAAATTTAACAAGTTTCTCAACCACAAAACCGCTACATTACGGTGACAATTTTACGATTGCAGCTAGCTACCAGGCTGGAATAATTCCGATTTTATCCGTTACCGAACAAAAAACGTTTTCAGAAAAACTGATAGAGTTTTTACTTTTATTAAATATTTTCCTAATACCAGTTGCTCCGATAATTACTCTTATTGTTATTTTCCTGCTTTGGTTCAAATCAGGTAGGGACAAGGTCGAAGGAAATAGAAACAAGTCAATTTTTTTTAGCAGGTCAATTGCTGCTGAATTTTCTCCACCCGACAAACTAAGACCAGCTGAAATTGGAATTTTGTTTGATCAAAAAGCAGATACGGTAGATATCACTGCCACAATTATTGATTTAGCAGTTCGTGGTTATCTACAAATAAAAGAAACCAAAACCAAGCGCTCTCTTCTTCCAGACAAAACAGACTATACTTTAATAAAAATTACCCAAAAAAACACTAAAAGCAAACTTATTCCGTATGAAAAAATGTTAATTGATAAATTATTTAAAACAAAAGATAAGGTTGAGCTATCCTCATTAAAAAATACTTTTTACACCGATCTAAAAAATATCAAAGACCAAGCCTACAAGGATATGACCAGCAAAACCATTTTTAACTCCAATCCAGACAAAATTAGAAAAAAATATCTTGCCATTGGCTTTGTATTATTTTTCTTAGGGTTTTTTCTAATGTGGTGGTTAAGTATTTGTGGTCTAATAATAATTATATCTAGTCGAATTATGCCAAGCAGAACCTCATACGGATTTGAGCTTTATCAAAGATCAAGAGGATATAAAGAATTCATTGAAAAAGCTCAAAAATATCCTCAAAAATTTTATGAGGATAACAATTTATTTAACGAAGTGTTGCCTTATGCCATTATGTTCGGGGTTGTTGAAAAATTCGCCAACGCTGCTAAAGAAATGGGGTTAAAACCGCAGAACAATTCATGGTATACAGGCTCACATCATTTTAACCCAGTTTTATTTAGCTCTAATATCACAAGCTTTTCTAATTCTTTCTCCTCAACTTCAGCTTCCCGTCCAAGCAGCAGCGGCAGTGGTGGAGGGGGATTTTCTGGTGGAGGATTTGGCGGCGGGGGCGGAGGGAGCTGGTAATGAAAATTGGCTACAAAAAACTATTACTATTATCATTAGTTTTATTTGTAACAGGAGCTGTTTATTCAATCAAATCTCAATCTAACTATAACTCAGAAATCAGCCAACTAATTGCCGAGTCAAAATCATCAGGCCCATTTGATTACGACAAACAAATTACAAAAGTTAAAGACATTCTTAAAAAATATTCATATAAAGAAGCCTTAATTTATGCTGAAAATCTTCCCATTACTTATAGAGAGTATCACTCAATCTCTCATTATATTGGTCAAGAAATGTTTAAATCCTTTGGAGTAGGTGGCGTGGCAAAATGCTTTGATAGTAACCTCCAAGATCCTTATTTTGGGTGTGCTCACGGATTTTTAAGCGAAGCAGTTAGGGGTACAAACTATGATATGCGTAAAATAGAAGAAGGCTGTAGAACCATCACACTAGGCAACCACGCTTCTAATTGTCTTCACATTATTGGACACAGTATATTGCATAATTTGGGCTTTACTGACGAAGCTTTTATTAAAGCAAACGAAATTTGCGACCAAGCCTCAGATCTTGATACAGCCAACAGATGCAAAGATGGAACTGTCATGGAATCGACATTTGCACGCCTTGGACCTGACGGAAGGGGATTAGTGCCCAAGCTCGAATTTGATCCAAAAAACCCTTATTACCCTTGTTATTTAACTGATAATTCCAACTGTTACACATTAAAACCTGAATATTGGCTAAGAACACTTAAACTTCCTGTTAGCCAAATCGTTTCCTACTGCACCAAAGCCCCTAACCAAACGGCTCAAGAAAAATGCTTTTGGGGACTTGGACTTATGATGTGGAGCGAATCATATGTCAAATCAGAAAACGTCGAAAGTTATCAAACTTTACTATCAACCAATATTAAAAATTGTGAGAATATTACTCTAGAATTAGGGAAGAATGAATGCATAAAAGGCTTTAAAGAAGCAGAATACAAACTAAAAGACGGTACATATCGCGACGTCAAACACATTTTTTAATACAACCTGTAATTTATCAAAATAGGATATAATCACTCAATGTATTTGCATAAGTTTATTGCTGGAGCAACCCAGTTATCGCGAAGAAAAATATTTACCCATGTCAAAAATGGCGAGGTGTCAATCAATGGAAAAAAAGAGCTTAACTTTAATGCAGTTGTAAAACTAGGCGACAAAGTAGCTATAAATAATAAAGTTGTTACATTTACCTCTCAACCTACATATTTAGTTTTGTATAAACCTCGCCAAGTTTTAACGACCTTAGATGATCCTTTTGACCGTAAAACAATCGTTGACTTTATTCCTCAAAAATACGCAAAATCACGACTTTTCCCAGTTGGAAGATTGGACTATGAGTCAGAAGGTTTACTTATTCTTACAAACGACGGTGATTTATCACAAAAACTAACTCATCCAAAATATGAAAAACAAAAAGAATATGAAGTGGTTGTAAGCTACGAACTTGAATCAAGGCAGTTACATATTTTCAAAACAGGTGTCAAAATAGAATCTGGATATGTCACCAAACCAGTTATTATTACTAAGGTTGCACCAAAAACCTATAGAATAATTTTAACTGAAGGAAAAAAAAGACAAATCAGACAAATGTTTAGCTATTTTAATATCAAGGTTACTCGCCTTATTAGAACAAGTATCGGTCCTCTAAAATTATCCGATTTAAAAATAAAAGCAGGAGAAGTTAAAGAAATCGATCCAAAAATATTTGAGTAATTAAATTAAAGCCTAGTTCGAGCCTTTGATCTCTCGTTCTGAGTTAAAAACCTCTTTCTTAGTCTTAAATTATCGGGTGTTATTTCCAACAATTCATCAGCCTCCAAGAAGTTTAAACACTCTTCCAAACTCATCTTCTTCGAAGGTGTAAGTATTACGGAAATATCAGAAGTTGAAGACCTAACATTAGTTAGTTTCTTCTCTTTTGTTACATTAATTTCTATATCTTCCTCTCTAGGATTTTGTCCAATAATCATCCCTTCATAAACCTCTGTCTGTGGATCAATAAAGGTAATTCCTCTTTGTTGCGCATTATTTAACCCATAAGTCACAGCTTTTCCACCTTCGGAAGCTATCAATACTCCGCTTCTAAGCTTAGGAAGTTCAGCTCCTAATGGCTGCCAAGAATCAAAAATTGTATTAACAATTGCAGTACCTCTTGTTTGAGATAACAGCGCATTTCTAAGACCTAAGGTTCCTCTTGTAGTCAAAGTAAATTTTAGTCTCGTATTTCCTTTATGGTCAGGCTGCATGTCAGCCAGTATTGCACGCCTTTTTGACATTTCACTAGTAACAGCCCCAACATACTCATCAGCAACATCAATCGTTACTTCTTCAACAGGCTCAAGTTTCGAACCATTTTCTTCTTTTAACACAACTTCTGGTTTACCAACTTGAAATTCAAACCCTTCACGCCTCAAATTTTCCATCAAAATCGACAGATGCAATTCGCCTCGACCAGATAATAAAAACTCATTTCCACTTGTTAATTCTTCAACTCTTAACGCCAAGTTAACCTCTAACTCTTTTTTTAATCTTTCTCCGATTTGTCTTGATGTTGAATATTTACCCTCACGACCAGAAAAAGGCGAAGTGTTTACACCTAATGTAACTTTTAAGGTAGGTTCTTCAATATTAATTTCCGGCAAAACAACCTTCATTCCAGACTCGATCACTGCATCCCCAATCTTTCCATCAATTCCAGTTATGGCAACAATGTCACCTACAATTGCCTCAGTCGCCTCAATCCTCCCCAACCCTTCATAAACCATTACTTTTACTGCATTAAATCCTGTCTCTTTTCCGTCTCTTCCTCTCAAAACTAATCTCATTCCTTTTGAAACTTTTCCCGAACTTATTTTTCCAATCACATATTTTCCATTAAAATTATCAAAATCCAAATCAGTAATAACCATTCCGAATGGTTGATCTAGTTCTCCTTTAGGGTGAGGAATATATTCAACTACTTTTTCAAACAAAACTGACAGATCTGCTGGTTCATTAAAATCATTTGGCATCTTTGTCCATGCCTTTTCATCACGACCTATAGCGTAGAGAAGAGGATAGTCTAAATGCGCATCATCTGTTGCTAATTCCAAAAACAAATTTTCAACTTCTTTTTCGACTTCACTAACTCTTGCATCTCTTTTGTCAATTTTATTGATTACAACAATAACTTTTAGATCAAGCTCAAATGCTTTTTTTAATACAAATTTTGTCTGCGGCATTGGACCCTCTTGAGCATCAACGATTAACAAAGCTCCTTCAGCCATATTAAGTACACGTTCCACTTCTCCTCCAAAATCAGCATGTCCCGGCGTATCGATAATGTTAATTTTAATTTCTCCCCGAGTAACTGAAGCAACCTTGGAAAGAATCGTAATACCACGCTCACGCTCTAAATCATTTCTGTCAAGAATTGTACTCATCGCAAATTCTTGCTCATTTTCACGAAAAACCTTGGCTTGTTTTAACAAACCATCAACCAAAGTAGTTTTGCCGTGATCAACGTGTGCAATAACCGCTATATTTCTAATATTCTTTGTATCCATAATCGCAATAAAAAATCGCCGCCTTTTATAGCTGCGATTGACCCATTTTACTATAAGTTATAAACATTTGCTACCGGATAAATAAATCAAAAGGCTGACTCTTTACCCACACCCTTTTTAAGCACCTTAAACGACAACAAACAACTGACGAACATAACTATACCGCCTGCCAGAAAAGGCAATGGAATAGCTAAAGTTGCAATCACTCCAGCAATAATTGGACCAAAAACCGTTCCAAGACTTACATATGCTGCATTCAGCCCCTGAATCGTACCTTGGCTTTTTGCATCTGTTTCTTTTGAAAGAATAGTTTGAATAAGTGGGGCATTAAACGAATTAGCTAGAGCTAATATAATTGAAACAAAAATTAAGCCGTACAAGTCACTTGTAAACATATAACCGACAAACCCTATAGCCGACAAAAAAAGTGAAGATCTCAAAGTAATTTTGTCTCCAAATCTTTTAGTAACACGAGCAACAATTAAAGCTTGCGCAATTAAACCTACTACACCAAAAACGGTAAAAATAATTGAAATCTGTGTTGCTTCTAAACCTATCACTTTTACACTAAATGGCTGGAATGCAAAGATAAACATTCCAAATGCCAAATTAATCAAAAACGAAATTAATAATGTCAGCCCGACCTTGTCATCAGTTAGTGCTTTAACTAATTTGACCATGTCAAAAATTCTCCCCTTGGCTACCTCTCCAATGTGTTTATTCGTTTCTGGCAAAATAATTCCAGTTAGGATTACTGCACCGACTGAAATTATTCCTGCTATTAAAAATGGTACATGGTCACCAAATCCTAAGGTTAAAGCAGAAATAGCAGGGCCAAACACAAAGCCAAAACCAAAAGACGCACCAATTATTCCAAACCCTTTAGCCCTATCCTTTGGTTCTGTTGTGTCAGAAATCACTGCAGCTGCTACTGGAATATTACCTGCTGTAATTCCATCTAATGCCCGAGCTAAAAACAAAAAAATTGCATTAGGTGCAAAAGCCGCCATAAAAAAAGAGACCGCAGTACCTGTAATTGAGACCATAAGAAGTGGCTTGCGACCATATTTGTCTGATAATCTGCCAATAAAGGGTGTTGAAATAAAAGAACAAAAAGAAAAAAGAGCAAACAACAAACCACTTTCAAAATCAGATAGTCCAAACTTTTGAGAATAGCTATACATTATTGGAATAATAATCCCATAACCTAATGCATTAACAAAAGCAATTACGGCGATAACTAATAAATTACGATTATTTTTGAACATAACTTTTAAATACTAACAAAATTAATTACAAGTAATACAAAAATATCTTTAAATTATTGGAATAACATAGACATCAGCTAGGACGAGTATATATAATGGAGATAGAGTTTTGCGTAGATTTCTCGACACAATTATGTAGGGTTGTGTTGGGCTTCTTTGTATTTTTTTAACATTTCCTACATTAAATCTGCCCAAATCTTATTGGGTTGACTTTATGACTAACGACTCGATAAACCACATTAAAAATAAACCAGCCCAGTCCAAAACTTTTGGCCTCAAAATTAGTACCAAAAACCATTTTTCAAAAACATTCTTCCTAATCCCAAAACTTGGCAACGCAGTTATCAATAAAAACCCTCAAACAATCAAGACTCTGTTTACGAAAAAAATTACGATTGCCAAATGGCAGTTCAACCTTTTTGGAGTAATTTGTATTGGTATTGGTTTTGGATTTGGAGCTTACACAACTCTCAACACAATTATTCCTAAAATTTTTGCCTCTGATCTTACTCAAGAATGGGATTTTTCAGTTGGGGGAGATTACACTCTTTCTGACTCTAATATGATCACCGTTTCCGGCAATAGTGCCAAACTTGCAGTCCAAAACTACGCCTCAGACGCAAATACTGCCGCTCTTTTTCACTTTGATGAAAGTTCTGGCAATCCTGTCGATTCTAGTTCAAATGCCAATGCAGCCACAGCAAGTAATGCAACATACACTACTGGGAACCTCAATAACTCAATCGAATTTAATGGGGCACTAAGTAATGTCTCAGTATCTGACTCAACCTCACTATCTTTGTCACAGTCTCACACCCTCGAAGCCTGGGTCAAGCTGGATACTGCATATTCCGCTAACTCAAATCAACAGCGCCAAGGCATTATCGATAAAGGCGAGTACCAGCTCTACTACGATAGAGTTCAAGGTAAACTTACCTACGAATTAGCACCAAGTAATGCTGACAGCTGGACACAGGTGGCTGGCGGAATATCAACTGGAACCGAAATGAACGGCAGTGCAAGCTGGGATCTTAACGGTAAATTAATTGTGGAATCATCAGTCGAAATTAGTGGTGACTTGTATGTTGGATTAGGTAATGGGCAGTCTGATGCAGAAGTCTGGATGTGGGATGGTACAGTCTGGTCCATGATTGGCGGAGATGGAATCAACTCTAGCTGGACCAATGCCACCTATGACGAAGTTTATGCTATGGCAACTGACGGAACTAACCTTTTTGTTGGACTAGGACTTACTGCAGGGGAAGGTGAAGTTTGGCAATACAACGGCTCAACCTGGACAAAAATCGGTGGAGATGGAAGCGGATCAGCTGGCCAAAGCTGGGCAACTAATACATACGAATATGTTTCTGCTTTAGCCGTTTCAGGGACCACACTCTACGCCGGTCTAGGATCAAGCGCAAACGATGCCGAAGTTTGGAGCTGTACAATCGGCAGCTGTACTGTTACATCTGGTTGGACAAAAATCGGCGGAGACAACCTGAACTCAGGCTGGAACACCAACTTCGAAGCCGTCAGGAGTATGACGGTCGTTGGCACCACATTACACATTGGATTGGGAGATAGTGCTGGCGATGCTGAAGTTTGGCGATGGGGAGGTTCAACTTGGACCAGAATAGGCGGAGATGCGATTAACTCTAGTTGGGCAGACGCAACTTATGAAATTGTTACTTCTCTTGCTAATGATGGGACTTATCTTTTTGCAGGTATTGGAAACAGTGCCGCCGGAGAAGCCGAAGTTTGGAGATGCGACACTACAAGTAGTTGTACCACCTGGACAAAAATCGGTGGTGACGGAACTAACTCTAGTTGGGCAGACACAACCTATGAACAAGTCTGGACGGTGACAATTTCAGGATCAACGCTTTATGCTGGATTAGGTAATACGGCTGGAGACAACGAAGTTTGGAGTTGTACTGCTGCAACTTGTACAACCTGGGCAAAAATCGGTGGTGACGGAACTGGCGACGGAACTGCTCTTGGTTTTACCAACACTCACACCAATATCAGAACAATCACTGTTTTTGATAGTAACGTTTATGTCGGACTTCAGGGTACAGCCACATCCGGTGAAGTTTGGCGATTCAATGGTTCAATATGGAACAGAATCGGTGGTAACTATATCAACAACTCTTGGGGTTATACCAACCTGCAAAGTGTTGAAACAATGACAATTTCCGGTAGCTATTTATATGCTGGCACTGGATTAAGTACAGCAGGTAATGCTTTAGTTTGGCGATATGACGGTACAAGCTGGACAAGGATTGGCGGGCAAGGTCTCAACTCTAGCTGGGCAGCTAACACCTACGAAATCGTTAACCATATGATCGATTATCGCGGAGATCTGTATGTTGCTTTAGGATTATCAGCCAACGAAGCCGAAGTTTGGAAATGGAACGGTACAGTCTGGTCTCAAATCGGCGGAGACAGTCTTAAGTTAGGCTGGACAACTAACTATGACAATGTCCGATCCCTGGCTGTTGCCGGCGACAAACTAATTGCTGGTCTTGGCGACACCGCCGGAGAAGCCGAAGTTTGGGCATACGATGGCACAGCTGACACTTGGGCCAAAATTGGAGGAGATGGCACAGGCACCGGCGGACAAAGCTGGGCAGCTGGTTTTGAACAAGTTATTAGTATGGCAGTCTATGGAAATAGTTTATATGTTGGTCTCGGTATAACAGCCGGCGATGCTGAAGTTTGGACCTGTACAATTGGGAGTTGCACAGTAACTAGTGGCTGGACCAAAATGGGTGGCGACGGCCTTAACTCCAGTTGGAACACTGTTTATGAAAGAATTGAACAATTAGTCCCCTACAATGGTGGATTATATGTTGGACTTGGCCTTACCGCTGACGACGCAGAAGTTTGGAAATACACTACCTCAAGTGGAATTTGGACACAAGTCGGTGGCGATGGGCTTAATAATAGTTGGACAGCTGCAACATACGAAAGAGTCCGTAATTTAACTGTTTACAATGGCGATCTATATGCCGGCTTAGGTTTAACCGCTGGTGATGGTGAAGTCTGGCGCTGGAATGATTCAAGCTGGGTTAAAGTCGGTGGAGATAGCCTCAATAATGGTTGGGCCACAGTCAATGAAAGTGTAGCCTCTATGTCAGTTTATAAAGGCAAGCTTTATGCAGGTCTTGGCGACACCGCAAACGCAGATGCCACTATTTGGGCTTACGGAAACAACTCTGTTTTGCAATCAACAACATCTTCTCAGGATACTAACTGGCATCACATTGCAGCTACATACGACGGAACAACAATGCGATTGTATATCGACGGGGTGCTTGATAATTCTTTATCAACATCTTTAACACTTCTTGATACAGCACATCCAGTATTAATTGGTACGAAGTTTGGCGGCAACGAAACTGGGATTGGTCAGGGTTTTCTTGACGGCCGAATCGACGAAGTCAGAATCAGCAATATCAGAAGAACCGAGTTCAATACCACCCCATATACCGCTTCAGCTCAAACAGTCAAACCAACTACAGCTTATGGAACTTCTGGAATTCTTTCTTGGGATGGATTTACTGCAGACGAAACTACAAACGGAGGCACAATCACCTACAGACTTAGTAACGACAACGGATCAACTTGGAAATATTACAACTCGGGATGGGTTACCAGTAACTCAACAAGTCAAACAAATACAGCAGCTGTGATTAACACCAATATCTCCACATTTCCAGTAAGCACAGGAGGTTTTGTCTGGCAAGGCGTACTAGACGGAAACGGCAATCAACTAGTTACCCTTAATTCGGTCACTCTTACCGCCACAGCCGATAGCACAGCGCCAACACCACCCGACACACTAACGGCACTCAACCAATCAGGTGGGTCCTCAATTACAACTAACACTTGGTACAAACACACAGGTCCTTACTTTAGTTGGAGTGGCGCAACAGACACCGGCGGATCTGGTGTTTCCGGATATTACGTATATTACGGAACCGACAATACCGCTGATCCTCAAACTGCTGGCAGTTTTCAAGCAGGCACAACTTATACAGCAAGTGGAATGAGTAGCGGAACCACATACTACCTGAGAATCAAATCTGCAGATAATGCTGGCAACACCTCAAGTATTTACGCTGCCTTCATATATAAATACGACTCCACATCTCCAACCAACCCATCGCTTGTATCGGTCAATCCAGCAGGATTCGCAACAACCAATGACTTTACATTCTCTTGGGCAGCCGCCGGCGCCGAAGGCGGAGCAAGTGACGCACACTCCGGACTAAGCGGCGGATCGTTTGGTTACCAATATCAAACCGGCGCAAGTAGCGCCAACTGCAGCAGTGTTTCCGGATGGACCTCTACTACCTCCAACTCCGTCAACATTCCTGATGCAGCATACCTCGAAGGAAGCAGTGCAAATATTTTCTACCTAAGAACCGTCGATAATGCGGGCAATACCGCCAGCGCTTGTGTAACCGTCAACTATTATTTCGCAGGCGAAGGACCTTCAGCTCCTCAGTTGCTTACCGCCACCCCATCGACCAACACCACCAACTCTTTTGGCTTCTCATGGCAGGCACCAAGTAGCTACTCAGGTAGCGCATCCGACCTGACATATTGCTATACAGTCAACACGCTACCATCAGAAAATTCTTGTACCTTCACCAGTGCAGGGGCAACGTCTCTTTCCGCTGACTCGTTTGCCACACAACAAGGATTAAATACGTTTTATGTTTCTGCAAAAAATCCCGAAGACCTTGGAGGTGTCATTAACTACGGAGTTTATGCTTCTGTAACTTTTACCGCCAACACTTCAGCACCAGGCATTCCAGGTAACATTGATATTGCAGACGTTTCTGTCAAAAGCACAAGCTCTTGGAAACTTGCAATCAGCTGGGAAGCTCCAAGCGATGTTGGATCTGGGATTGAAAATTACGAAATTTTTCACTCAACTGACGATGTTACCTATACTGAAATCGCCACAACATCTGGTATTGCTTATGTCGACACGGGACTCACGCAAGCAGCTCATTATTACAAAGTCAGAGCCTGTGACAGTGTTAGCAATTGTGGTGCTTACACTTCAGCCGTTGATTTAATACCAACCGGCAAATTCACCGACGCCCCAGCGCTATCATCTGGTCCAGTCAGTACCAGTGTAACTACCAAAAAAGCAACGATTACCTGGTCAACGGACAGAACCAGCGACTCCAAAGTCAGCTACGGAACAGCATCTGGATCATATTTTTCTGAAGAACCTAGTAATTCAACCCAAGTGACCGCTCACACAATCAATATCACCAATCTAACGCCAGGTACCACTTACTACTACAAAGCCAAGTGGACTGACGAAGATGGAAATACCGGATTTAGTGCGGAAAAAACTTTTACCACCGAACCCGCTCCAACGGTTACCGATCCAAAAGTAAAATCCTCCTCTCTTACCTCTGCGATTCTGGAATTTACGGTTACTGGTGCAAGCAAAGCCAAAATTTACTATGGCAAAACCTCAGCATTTGGCGGAGTGAAAGAAATTTCGACTTCGACTGTTTCAACCACTTACAATACCGAGCTAGAAGAACTAGAAGACGGTACAAAGTATTTTTACAAGATTAACACCCTAGACACAGAGTCAGCTGAATATGAAGGAAATATTCTCAGTTTCGAAACTCTTCCTAGACCCAAAATTGCCAATGTTAGAGTACAGCAAGTCAATGGAACAGCCCAATCGACCTTGCTCGTCACATGGTCTACTAATACTGATACTTCATCTATCGTCACTTACTATCCAGAAAACTCCCCATCGGATGCCAAAGACGAAATCAACATAGCCTTAATTACCGGAGAACACAAAATGATAATCAAAAACCTGCTTCCTCAAACCAACTACACACTTCTGGTCAAAGGCAGAGACAAAGCAGGCAACGAAGCAGTCTCTGAACCTCAAAAGGTCACAACTGCTACAGACACCAGAGCACCTCAAATTACGGAACTTAACATTGAAGGGTCAACTACGGCAGGCAACAATAATCAAGAAGCGACAGCCCAACTTGTTATCAGCTGGAACACCGATGAGGCATCAACCAGCCAAGTCGAATTTGGTGAGGGAACAGGCACGACATATTCTCAAAAAACTCAAGAGGACACTTCAAGGACAACCAACCATTTAGTTGTTATATCTGGATTATCACCATCGAAGGTTTATCACTTAAGAGCATTATCAAAAGACTCAGCTGCTAATGTTGGTAATTCCATCGACACTGTCACAATCACACCCAAGGCAACTGATAACGCACTAAATCTTGTTATCAGCAACCTTAGTCAAATATTTGGATTCCTAGGAGGACTAACTAACTAAATATGGAAACCAAAAAAATTATTACAGCTACCGATATCGTCAAAGTTTTTAAGGTTGGAATGCAAGATGTTCAAGTATTAAAAAGCGTAACCTTGGAGGTGGATGATGGCGATTTTATGATTATTTTTGGACCCTCTGGCTGTGGAAAATCAACATTACTTCACATTATCCTCGGCCTTGAATCACCAACTACAGGCAAAGTCATGTTCTCTGGTAGTGATATGTATACATCCACGACCGAAGACGACAGGTCAACAATACGCAAACAACTTGTTGGTATGGTTTATCAACAGCCGAACTGGATCAAATCACTAAAAGTTGCCGAAAACGTCGGATTTCCACTAATGCTACTAGGACATGAAAAAGCAGAAGCCTATCAAAAAGCTGTTGAGGTGCTCAAAAGCGTTTCAATGCAAGATTGGGCAGACTACTATCCCACAGAACTTAGTAGCGGACAACAACAAAGGATTGCTCTTGCCAGATCATTAATTAATGACCCTAAAATTATTATCGCCGACGAACCTACTGGCAATCTTGATTACGAATCTGGTCAAGAAATGATGCAGCTTTTATACGATGTCAACAAAAATCAAGGTAAAACTATTATTATGGTCACTCATGACTTGGAATATATGAAATTTGCCAAAACTGCCGTTCGTATGCTCGATGGGCAAATAATAGAAAAACTCCACGGCGACCAAAAATCCAAACTGGGAGGCAGCCTTAAGAGCAAACGTCTAAAAGTTTCTTTGCGCGACAAGGATTCAGTCACTAATCTTCCAGAACAAGCCAAACCAAAAGACAATAATCCAACAGCAACAACGACAACCTCATGAGATTACCCCTGCCTCGACCATCAATTTTTATAAAAATAATTAAACATCTTCCGCTTTATGTTCATTATTTTTTTGTTGTGTGGACTTGGGAAACAATTACATTCACGATATTGTTAGTCACCTATATTTCTGGGTTAATTCTGGACCATATTGGATCATTTAGATTCTTTCCAAGACCGATTGAAAGAGCATTTCGAAACCCATTGTCAAAAATTTATCGAAAAATTCTAAGTTTTCATCGCAAGTCTGACAGTAACAGTATTAATAGAATAATGTTGATTGAACTGGCACTCAGAAACATGAGGGTCAAAAGATCACGAACCACAATCACAGTCGGGGGAATGTCGCTTGGTATAGGCGCAATTGTATTTTTAGTTTCACTTGGATACGGCGTACAAGATCTCGTGGTTGGTAGAGTCGCCAGATTAGAAGAAATGAAACAGGCTGATGTAACTGTCGCATCAGGAAGTAATCTTAAAATTACCGACAAGACAATTACGGAATTTAAATCTATCAATGATATTAAGGATGTGTTACCCCAAATTGCAGTCGTCGGGAGAGTTAACTTTCAAAACTCCATTTCAGATATGGCCGTCTACGGAGTTACCAGTGAATACTTAAGTCAAAGTGCTATCAAACCCATTCAGGGTAAAATCTTTGAGAGTAACGATTTAAGTAAGCCTGTCAGTCGTCTTCCAAAACAAAGCCCTGAAGTGGCTGGAGTCAACACAACTTCTGCAAAATCTGGACAACTAATCGGTGATATAGATTTTGAAATTGAACCATCAATCTGGATCAAAGTTAGATCCAAGCCAGACAAAACATCCCCAATCATCGGATACACCAAACGAGTTGAAGGTAATCAAAAAGGACAATATTTTTGGGGAGGGAGTTACCCTGATAATAAAGACGGGACAAGCGGAACAGAATCTAACGGCCAATTGCTAGGCAAATGGATAAAAGCCAGTGTTTATGTTTGGGACAAGAAAATCTGTGACACTAAAAATCCAGATTGTATTGATGGTCAGTACATAGTGACACAAGATAATGGTAAACAAAAACAACTAGAAGGTTATTTTGCGCAAGTTAATGTTCGCACCTTCGGCTCAGATCTAGTTACACTTAGTCAAGTTCTGGGTGAATCAACTTCATCTGCTTCAACAACAACAATCGTATCACCAAGCGAGTCAACCAGTGCAGCAGACTTAGAACTTGCGCTTATTGCTTCAGAGGCAGCCGCCCTTAGTAATCAAAAAACCAAAACAGTACCACTAAGTACTAATGCAGTAAGACAAGCCGTTGTAAATAGAGCGATGTTAAAAGTTTTAGGTATCGTCGAAACTGAAGCGGTTGGTAAAACTTTTTCTTCATCATTCGTAGTTGTAGGTAATCTGCTCGCAGACGCGACAGAAAAAATTGAGTCTGTACCTGCAGATTACACAATCGTTGGTGTAACACCTGATGAAAAATCTCCAGTTTTTTACGTTCCTTTTATTGACCTAAGATCGCTGGGGATTGAAAACTACTCACAAATAAAAATTGTCGCCGAAAACCAAAATGTCTTACCAAAGATTAGAAAACAAATTGAAGCCATGGGTTTTAACACTAGATCGGTAGCTGACACTGTTGAACAAATTAACTCCTTATTTGCCACAGTTCGCACAGTCCTTGCCTTACTAGGTATGGTTGCGCTAGCTGTGGCAGCATTAGGAATGTTTAACACCTTAACCGTTTCACTACTCGAGAGAACCAGAGAAGTGGGGCTTATGAAAGCCATGGGAATGAAGTCTAAAGAAGTTAAGGAATTATTTCTTACAGAATCAATGATCATGGGGTTTTTTGGTGGAGTATTAGGAGTAATGTTTGGATTTACTATTGGTAAATTGCTCAGTGTAATTATTTCGATTGTTGCCATTTCAAAAGGTGTTGGATTTATTGATATTGCTGTTATCCCAACAACTTTTGTGTTCTTTATTGTAATTTTATCCTTACTTGTCGGAGTAGTAACCGGAATTTACCCAGCTCGTCGTGCCACCAAAATTTCTGCGCTTAACGCAATGCGTTATGAATAATTGTTCTATTGGTTGGAAAAAAGTGTTTTATAAAATATAATCAGCAGGCTATTTTTTAGCCAACATCCTTTGCGGGATGGTGAAATGGTATCACACCGCCCTTTGAAGGCGATTTTCTAGGTTCGAGTCCTAGTCCCGCAGCATTTATCTGTGCTTGGCAATAAATTGCCGAGCGCAGAAAATATTGTGACCAGCAAGAACCGCAAGGTTCGCTCTTTTTGGCAATTATCGTAACTTCGATTACGATAATTTGACGCCAAAAATCTATGAATTTAAATTAAAATTCATATGTCACACTAGTCCCGCAACTAGTTAATATAGGTTAATAATTTTTCGACTCCAAAAATTCTGAAGTTTTACTTATAGCATTATCTATCGAAAATTTTATTCCTTTGCCTTTGTAAATATTTGCCACAAAATACCCAAAAAAAGTATCTCCCGCCCCCACAGCATTTGGAGATTTTATTTCTCTTGGTATCAGTGCTAAATATTTTTTTCCTTTTAAATACCATTCAACCCCTTTTTTACCTTTAGTTATTACAAGTAAGCGATTTTTTTGGTCTTCATAAACATTTTTAGGCAAATAATTCATTTCCTCCTCTGTTCCTTTTAGACAATATACTTGCTTAGAGTATTTGATACTGTCTTCCCATACTACTTTAGCCCCAAATTTATTAACACCCCTAACAAACCCTTGTATATCCACAAAAATTTTAGCTTTCGATTTGCCGATTTTTTGCAGATTCCATTCATTAAAAATTGTTGATATCAGAAGAAATTTGGCATTTAAGTCTTCCACTTTTTTAGTTTTATTTTGTATACCAATTACACGACCAACCTCTCCATCTTTATTTACCTTAATCTCAACATTTACTGTCTCTCCATGGTGCGAAACATACGGAACGCTGCAATTTTCTAGAGCCTTTTCGATAAAAAATAGAGGCCCACCAGTATTTGTGGTTACTCGACCATCTTTAATTATTTTATCAGTCGAATATGTTGAGAATACTGAAATTTTTTTATCTTGTTTTTGAACGACAATCATCTGAAGATATTTCAAATTACAACTTTTAATAACAAGCCTTGTTTATTTTGCATATTTTACTTCAAAATTTATTTTTTTTCATAAAAAAAGGGGAATGCTTTATGCATTCCCCAGACACTAAACGACGACTAATATCTCCTCGCTTTCTATTTCCTGCTCCTCAACCAGCTTTCGTCTGGTCAAGAGGTAAAGTCCCAAGAGAACAATCGCTGCTGCACCGACTCTGATCACAACCGATTGAGTATCAGTTGCAACGTCACCGAGGGACCCCACCCAGATCCAGTTCAACAGGTAGGTCAAAAACATCGCCGGAATGATGGCACTCTGCTTTAGAAAGCTCACCATTGACATCTTTCCACCGTCTCTTCGAGCTTGAGATTCTAAGACAACCTCAAGGAACCCAAAGATCATAGTAAAAAGAATAAAGGGCAGCGCACCGGTAAATCCCCCAAAAAGAACATCCTGGAAAATTCCAACCTTACCGGCGACAACGACCCAAATTACGACAAAGACTGTGGCAAAGACTGCGAAAGACAGAAATCGCCAGAAGGTGAAATTGATTGAGTCCATTCGTCGTGATCCAGCCTGGAAAAACCAAATAGAGATCACGTACAGAAAGTTATGTGCAATCAGCACGATTAGAATCAGCCCTACCGAGATCTTGATACCATCCTCGAAGTTAATACTCGACAATAGTATTCCCAAGAAAACGATTGAGGCTGGAAAAGTCATGGACAGATCTATCCTCCTCCTAACAAAATCAAGCATGAGCAGCAAGACCAGCACCGCAGAGGAAAGTACCACTACTCGCGATGGGCCATAGCGGCTCAAACCTAAAAGATAGAAAAAGGTTGCTCCGGCTCCGGTAAAACCAGCGCCACAAACATACAACCAATCCCTTCCGAGAGGCCTTTGCCATCCCTGGAATTGATCACGGCTTAGCCAGCGCCCCAGAAATTGCCCTTGAGGCAAAAATAAGAGACAGCCGATCCAAGAACCGACGACGACGTAGATCAATGACCCGATTGTTTTGTCTGTCGAGTCAGTGAAATACCTGACAACCACATGGGTGTCAGACAAGCTGTAAATACCGGCAGCGAATCCGGATATTACCGCCAAAACCGCTACTGAATTGAGCCATCCCCCTATGGATTTTTTCACCGTTTTTCCTTTCAAGAAAAAGGGCCACAAAATCACATCACTGCTACTTGTGGCCCTAGAGCGATTGAGTCAGGGTTAACCTTCGGCGTAGCGCGTGATGCGCATCGCTTCGCGAACCTCTCTCATTGTTTCTTCGGCAATTTTCCTTGCCCGATCTGTGCCTGCAATCAGCGCATCCTTTACTTGTGTTGGATGCGCCTCGAAGTACGCACGCCGCTCGCGGATAGGATCGAGCATCTGGTTGAGGGCTTTAGCCAATTTGACCTTCACCTCAACATCGCCGACCTTGCCGAGAACATAGCGCGCCTTCAAGTCTGCAACTTCATCCACGTCAGGATTGAAGATATCGTGGTAGATGAAGACTGGATTTCCCTCCACGTGACCAGGATCGGTCGCGCGGAGACGGGTTGAGTCGGTGAACATCCGCATTACGGCCTTTCGAACTGTTTCAGGGTCATCACGCAAATCAATGGTGTTGCCCTTGCTTTTGCTCATCTTCGCATCACCATCCAGACCCACCAATCGCGATACTTCTCCAGTGTAAATTCTCGGAACTGGAAAGATAGTACGGTTTTCGCCGTACCGTCGATTGAATTCCCGTGCCACTCGCCGAGTTTCCTCGATGTGCGGACGCTGATCCTCACCTACAGGGACCAGATCGCCCTTCATTAGAAGAATATCGGCCGCTTGACTAGCGGGATAATTGACGAATCCGAGACTCATGGCGTTATGTTCAGACTCCATGTCTGCCATTTCGCTTTTGAGTGTCGGGTTGCCAATATGCCGTTTCCAGGGAATCAGCATACTAAGCAGCAGTGCAAGCTCAGCATGCTCCGGAATGTAGCTCTGAACAAAGAACGACGACGCGTTGGGATCGAGACCGACAGCCAACCAGTCAAGTGTGACCTGGAAGACAGAGTCTCGGATCAGCTCCGGCTTATCGATGTGGCTTCCCAGTGCCTGATAGTCAGCGATGAGAAAAAGACACTCGTAAGTCTCTTGAAACTCAAGCCAACTTTTCAGAGCACCGACATAATGACCAAGGTGCAGCGGTCCAGTTGGACGTACTCCCGTCAGAATCCTTTTTTTGAGGGTTGACGTTTGCCACACTTCCCGTTGTATTCGCACACCCTCATCCATGAGGAGGCGGAACAAACGTTTCGTGAAGTCAGCGTTAACTCCCAGATTCTGAGCTTTCTCTGCACGACCTTGAAGAACTGCCTCTTCCCGTTCAGGATGAACGATGGCGATGTTGTTGTTCAGTTTGGTCTTGGTTAAAGCGATGGAAATATCCATCCTCTCCACAACCAAAGCCAGAAGCTGGCGGTCGATTTCGTTGAGCTGAAAAACCTCGTCCAGTTGCCCAACGTCCTGTGTCTCGAACTGAGACCTCAATCCTTCTTCCGTCAGAAGACGATAATAGGCTTCTGCAAAACCTGGGCTCATGCCCAAATTAACCAGATCTTGTATCTGCTTCTGCAGAAAAACGCTGTCACGCTGCACCATTTTCAGTCGAGCAGCGACTAGCGTAATAATCTCGCCGTCAAGACCATCTAGCCTTAAACGAGCGAGCTCCAACGGCATCGGTTCCACGCCTAGATTGATCATCTTTCCTTGTCCTTTGCAATTTTGAATTTGTTGTTGGTGGTGTTAAAGAGCTAAAAAAATGCCCAGCAGTTGAAATCAACTACTGGGCGCTCAGAAGGTCAAATAGGTAGTTGCTATAACTCCCGCTTCGTTGTTGGCTCGACAGACTCGAACGCTTATGTGTTTTGGCACAAGTGAGGGGAATCGAACCCCTATCTTCGGTTTTGGAGACCGACACCCTTCCATTGGACCACACTTGCACCTTTGGACACTTTCGTGTCACTAGACTAGCTGTCCCAACAATCCTTTCTTTCTTCTTGAGGAACATATTTAGCATACTTGGAATAGTTTGTCAATAATATTGTGATTTTAAAATTATAAGCTATTCTCTAAAAAGGATTAGAAAAAAGCTAAAAAAAGACGCCCACTTGTTTGTGGACGCCTTAACTTCGTCATCTTTTTGCTAAAGTACTCCTTTAATTTTTAGTTCAGCCCTTAACTCAGACGGAGTAGTAAAAAGGATGCCCAACAATCCTACTCGTCTGGCTGCTGAGACATTAAGCTCCGAATCGTCAACAAATAGAATGTCGCCGGCACTAACCCGGAGCCTCTCACATGCCCGCTCAAAAATCAGCGGATCTGGTTTAAGAGCTCCAAGCTCTGAACTGGTCATAACCACATCGGGATTAATGTCTGGGTGATCAGAAAGAAGTCTAGCCAAGAATTCTTCATGGATATTAGACAAAACAGAAACGACATATTGCTTACGCAATTGCCTAACTATCTCGCTCATTTCCCCATCGATTCGAACCATCGAGTAGAGCTCGGTTCCGCATTGCGAACCCGATTTGTTTACGACTGTACCAATCGAATCATAAAAGGCATCCAGACTGATTCGACCTAAATCCAATTGATCGGCCAGATTCCGCAACTTCCGAAGCCCCTCCGGATCCAAAGTATTTTGATCTACCCAGTCTTGAAAAACCTTAGAGCACAACACTCCAAACCAATCAAACATAATAACCTTTATCAAGTCCTTCTCCTTAACCTAACATCTTCACTTGGCGGCAATTAATTCCACTGTGGATCATTTGTTTTAAAGTTCATTTCCGACTCAATTACACCATCCCTAAATTTCCTTAATTTTGTAGCTCATAATAACACATAAAACTCAATGAACTTGTCCAGTAAAACAATCATTGAGAAATCATACTGCTATAATTTAGGGCGTGAAGAACAAACTCTTAGACTCAATTAAAAAACAACACCCATATATAATTGGGATGGTTCATCTTGCACCACTAATTGGTTATGACAACTCCCCAGGATTAAACACAATTACCAAGCTAGCCATAGAAGATATTTTAGTATTAAATGAAGCCGGTTTTGATGCTATTTTAATCGAAAATAATTATGATATTCCTCATACAGAATTTATTCCTGATAAGGCAAAGAAGCAGCTAAATGCAGTAATCAAAAAAATTAAAACAGTTACTTATTTACCAATTGGATTATGTGTGTTGTGGAATGACTACAAAACTGCCATTGATATTGCGAGTGAGCAAAATTTAGATTTTGTAAGAATACCTGTTTTTGTTGATAAAATCGAAACCATGTACGGTTTCACTATTCATCCCAATCATAAAGCTATCAAAAAATACCAAGCTGATCATAATGCCACAGAAATCTGCCTTTTTACTGATGTTCAAGTCAAGCACTCAACTTTATTAAATCCGCGACCTCTTTCAGAAGCCGTCCAAGAAGCAGAAAAGGAGGGAAGTGATGGAATAATTATCACTGGCAAGTGGACAGGGGATCGACCATTAACAAATGATTTAGAATCAGCTCGCCAAACAACCAAAGTGCCAATAATTGTCGGCAGTGGTGCAGACAAAATCAACATTACGGAACTTAAAAAATATGCTGACGTCATTATTGTCGGCACAGCATTAAAAGAAGGTACTGTTTCTAATAAGGAAATTGAGCCTAATTTATTTCCTTGGCAAAATCGGCTGGTTAGAAAAAAAGCAAAAGAGTTTGTTCGTAAAGCCAAAAAATAGACTTTTAAGGAATAAACAACAGTCTAATTTTGTATTGGTCAAAAAAAAGGGCCGCAGTTGATTTTACTCAACTACGACCCCATATCGCACTAAAAACTAATTCTGCGCGATATACCAGAATAACTCTTGACCAACCCCCTAACTGCTCCGGACTGAAGTACCGCTAAGCACTCCTGATATCGAACCTTCAGCCTTTCTGTCCACTCTGAGTCGTCATCAAGTCCCCCCAAATCTTTGATGACAAAAAGTCCGAGTGCGGCATTCATGGCCAAGTAACTCTGCAATGGATGTCCAGCAGAACCGGATTCCAACGCAGTCAAGTTGGCTTGTTTTACGCTGGCGATTTCGGAATCAACCAGAATATCATCCCAAGACAAACTTATTCCAAAGTCTCTTGGAGTAATGATTTTCTGATCCACGAAACGGCCGGCGCGAATGAACGCAACAACCGAGCTGGCTGGGCTAAGCTCATCCAGAATTACCTGGTTTGCAAAACCCAATTCTTCCAAGTTCTGACCGGAAACGTCATCGGCCAAGCCGGCAACGATTGCACCGTTGACTAGATTTATTAATCCTTTCTCTACCAAGATCTGGTAGCTGAGGGCGACAGTCTGAGGACTCACCTTATCGTTCACACCCATGATCTTGTAGATCGGCTGGTTCAAGCGAAGCGGCAAAGTCATCGGACCAATGATGTGGTTGATCGTCTCGTGACCCAGCAGATGCGACAAATCATGAACTGTTTTGAAGTTGTGCGCGTCTGCGTAGTAGTACCCTGTGGCCGCAAAGAGAGTTTCAATCTCCTTCAAACTCTGTTGTGTTGTCCGAGCACCCAGAAGGTCTAGGGCATCAGTGGATCCCACGGCTGTGGTGTTTCCATACGACCCGTGTTTGACGACTAGATGCCCGAGCGCACTTAGCACAAACGAGGTCAGCGTTGAGACATTGATAGTCTTAAACGGCCGGCCACCAATTAGGAATCCCTGATCCCCACCCATTCCACAGGTTTCGACGATTGGCTCGTCAGTCAGATCAAGCGGCACAACATCTAGCAGGGTTGCAGCAACGCACCCAGCCACTTCTTCAGCGGTAATACACTGAAGCGCCTCTTTGGTAGCCATTAGTTGCAAAAAACTAACAGCCTTGTACTTGAGAGCCTCCGACGATGGGAATTCGGACCATACCCTTCGTAGTTCGGCCTCGATCATTTGGTTGGTGGCAGCCAAAACCAAGAGCATGCCGCCATAGGCCTGCTCATAAGTTAGACTTTTGCCGCTTTTGACAATTCGATCGATTGGCCCAATCCCAAGCCGCTGATCTGCAGACAAGCTAAGAAGCGGAACCTTATAACCAACTTGGTCATAAAGTTTTTCGCGTGCTGCCTGCTTGGCAGTGTAATGACCTAGTAAACTAATCTTCGTTATCACTTTTCTTTCCTACCTTCTTTTTAGTTGTTTGGTGATGTTAAAGAACAAAAAATCGTCCTTGCAGAACTTACGCGTGTAAATCCTGCAAGGACGATCTATATCGTGTTGCCACCTTGCTTTCGTTGCCAGCCTTACAGCTAGCAACCTCTTTAACCAACTCCACATTTAGTGACATTGGCCACTCTGTTTAACGGTTGAATTCCGTATTGGCTACTATTTAATTCACCAATCAACGTAGCCCTAACAGCTTCGTTGGGCCCATTCTCCCAACTCAACGTTTTGAGGCATTCTAGTATAAGCTTCAATTATTGTCAATCCATATCACAAAAACTTTTTTTTCTTCAGAGCAACTCTTTTAAAACAAATAAGGTGAGATTAATGCAAAAAAACACAGATATTCTGGTGCGCATTTAGTTTACAAAGGGCCTTTTATCAGCTGTAAGTATTTGATATAATCGAAAACATTAAGCAGTTCTTAACAAACCTAGTGTACAATCCTAATACAATTTAATTGAGTATAAATACAAACAATAAAAGGTTGAAAAAAATTAAATCTTACATCACCGAAAACATCGCTTACATTGCTCTTATGCAAGCTATTATTTCAATGTTAGGCAGTCTTTACTACAGCGAGGTAAGAGGTTATATCCCATGCCAACTTTGTTGGTATCAGAGAATTTTGATTTATCCAATCGTGGTAATCATAATTGTTGGCCTAATTCGAAATGATAAAAAACTATATCTATATGTACTTCCACTTGGCATTATTGGCTGGCTAATTGCTTTCTATCACGTTTTACTTCAGAACGGTATTGTATCCGAAACATCAATTACTTGTGATATTACAGCTTCATGCGGATCAAAATATGTTAATTATTTTGGATTTATGTCAATTCCAGTTATGGCACTTATTGCTTTTTCGGTAATTATTGCCAGTATGTTAGTCATGAAAAAATCTGCTCAAATCACAAAATCCAAAAAATAATTCTTTAATACTGAGTCAGAAACCTTAAGGTATTTCTCATTGCTCTACCAAAACTACTTTGATTATCGACACCCCACCAGTCTTTAAAACAAATCGGATATTACTTCAATCACTGCAATTACGTTTTTCAGTAGCCAAAAAAAATCTCCACAACCAAGCGGCACTTGCAATACTTCCATATTTAGTTTTAGCTAAACTGGGGAATTTTAATTGTCGGTACTAATTAGTACCTTCTGTCAGATCCACCACGGTTTTCGCGAGGTTCCATTGGACGAGCTTCGTTGACCGTGATTGCACGACCATCGAGTTCTTTTCCGTTGAACATTTCGACTGCTTTGTCAGCTTCTTCTTGCGAAGACATCTCTACAAAACCGAAACCTTTAGAACGATTGGTGAATTTGTCTTTGATTACTACTGCGGAAACAACTGATCCAGCCTCAGCGAACATTGAGTTCAAAGACTCTTCAGTGGTACCCCAAGCTAGTCCTCCAACAAATAATTTAGTTGCCATTAATTGATTTCACCCCCTTTACAAACATTTTTACTATTAACTTTCATATTTAATTCTAGATGTTTTGGAGATGATTCTTTCGGAATTACGATTACCAACACAACTTAACTTAATACTTTAAAATATATTTATCTAATAATTATATCTAAATTTTTCCTAAGCACAATAATTAATCTACAAATGTAATAGCAGACCCTTTTTTCTCAGCTCTACCAGTTCGTCCAATACGATGAACATAGTCATCATAACTTTCGGGTAGTTCGTAATTAATTACGTGAGTTATGTTATCAATATCAAGCCCACGAGCTGCAACATCTGTCGCAAGAAGAATATTAATTTTGTCATTTCTAAACGAGTCCAAAGCTCTCTGTCTTTGATTTTGGTTTTTATTTCCGTGTAGAGCAGCAACCTTAAATCCTCTTTGTTCCAAAGCACGCGATAATTTTTCCACCCCCCATTTGGTTCGGCCAAAAATCAAAACTTTGCCAAAACCATCCTGAATAAGTAGGTCATGTAAAATATCAAGCTTATTTGCACCCCTTACATTAATCACATCTTGATCAACGTTTAAGGAAGTCTCTTGTTTCTTAACAGAAATCGTCACAGGGTTATCAGAAAGTGATTTCATTACCTCTGTTACACCTGGAGTCATTGTCGCTGAGAAAAATAACGACTGTCGGAATTTTGGAAGATGCGAAATAATAAACTTAATATCATTAATAAAACCCATATCAAGCATTCTGTCTACTTCATCCAAAACAATTGTTGAAAATCCAGCAATATTTAATTTATTTTGATTTTTAAGATCTTTGATTCTTCCTGGTGTACCAATTACAAAATGATATGGATTTTTGAGCGCTTGAGACTGAGGGCGAATATTTACTCCACCTATACAAAGGACTGAAACTAAACCAGCATTTTCTGTAAAATCCGCAAACTCACTTCTGATTTGAACAGCTAGTTCTCGAGTTGGAGCAACAATTAATACTTTTTGGTTACGATCAATATAGACTTTATTAATTAAAGGAATTAAAAATGCAGCTGTTTTTCCTGTACCGGTATTAGCTATTCCAACTACATCTTTGCCTTCTAAAGCTGGTTTTATAGCCTGATCTTGAATGGGAGTAGGGGAGGTATAACCTTTGGAAATAATATTCTGTTTAATTTTTTCAGCAATATTAAAGTCAGCAAACGTATTGGTTGCAATATATGGGTCAGATTTAACAAATTCGGCCTCTTTTTTAATAATTAGCCTTGGGTCCATATATTTGATTTTATTTCTGAAATGGTTTTGACCACCAGAACTAAAACCACCACCAGAACGTGATTGATGGAAATTCCCGCGAGAGCCACCCCGAGGTTTATCTCGGCCGCCAAAAGACGGTCTTGAACTGTAACTATTTCGATTCATTTATTTTTTTCTTGTGAGGGAAAAATCAAGGCAATAAAACCGCTTACATAGGAAAACAACAATCATTATCAAAGATTTAAAGATACTAATTAAACTTAAATGGAACAGAGTATCTTTATCCAAACTGACAAAAGAATATGTCTAAAAATATAAGCAGATTTATTGCTTCAATCTGCCTCAATATTGAACTAGTATAACATGTCTTCGTTTAAATCGCAAACTAACTATAAGACTATAGTAAATATTCTTGGGTACAAATTAATAGAAATTCGTAACCTGTAGTTATTTTTAACACGTAAAGTAAGCAAACAAAGTGAAAATTTGGTAATAATTGTAAATAACCATAAAATCACTGTCATATGCCAAACACCTTCGGCGCATCGGTCGACAAAGCAGTCAAAAAAATAGAAACCTCCCCACAAGAAAGATTAACGGTTTTTTTAGAAATTGATCCAAAAAACCAAGGTATAGCTCTCCTTAAACTACCAACCAAAATACAAAAGGAAATTTTATCCAAATTAACCGACGACGAATTAATTACACTACTTAACTACCCTGATCCTGATAAAGTCACCGACATTCTCCAACTTATTGACGAAAGAAGAGCAGAAAATATCCTTGAAAAACTTAGTTCAAGTATTAAAGAAAAAGTAGAATTTCTTTTAAGATTTAATCCAAAGGCTGCAGCGGGGCTTATGAACCTAGACTATGTGGTTGCTGGCCCCGATGAAAGTATTCACAAAATTATAGAATCAGTTATTAATCATGAAAAAAGAAATAGTAAATTCCCAACAATTTTAATCGTGGCTGATGGTAAGTTATTAGGGGAACTTCCTGGTCACGTTCTAATCACTCACCCCACCGGCAAACTCGAAAAAATATCTTCACTTATCAAAAAACTACCCGCACTCGCTTATGATACTGATGAACATAAAGTCGTCAATTCCTTTATTAAACACCCACACGACAAAGTCGTTGTTTTAGACAAAGACGATAGTATTTTAGGAATAATTCACTCTGACGACATTCTGCGCCTTGTCGATAAACACTCAATGAAAGATCTTTATGGGTTTGCAGGTGTTGACAGTGAAGAAGACGCCTTAGATTCCGCATTTACCAAAGTAAAATATCGCTACAAATGGTTAATTATTAACCTCGGTACCGCATTTTTGGCCGCTTCGGTTGTTGGTTTATTCGAGAATACAATTTCAAAATTTACACTCCTTGCAGTTTATATGCCTATTGTAGCTGGAATGGGGGGGAATGCAGGCACACAAACCATGGCTGTAACTATTCGTGGGCTAGTACTAAAAGAGGTCGACCTTAAAAGCGGCCATAGACTAATCTTAAACGAGATGAAAGCAGGTGCAACTAACGGTTTAATTAATGGTCTAATTGTCGCTGCAGTCGCAATTATCTTTAATCAAAGCCCATCACTTGGATTTGTTATCGGAACAGCAATGGTCGTTAACCTTGTTGTTGCAGGCTTTTTTGGTGCTCTAGTTCCTCTAATTATGAAAACACTCGGCAAAGACCCAGCTAGTTCAGCAACAATTTTTATAACCACCGCCACAGATGTAATTGGTTTTTTTGTCTTTCTTGGCTTGGCAAGCATCGTCCTTAAATAAGAATTACACAAAACGAATAATTAACTTGCTTTAATTATGAAAAAACGCAAAATAATCACGTTCTCTCTTTTTTAAGTATGGTTTTTTTGGCATAATAGGTTACAACTATGTCTGAGATCTTGCCCGACGAACATCAACCACCAATTTACAGATCAGGTGAGGGGAATCCGCTTCACCAAACCGTTTACGGTCAAACTCCAGTAGAATTACAAACTCCACACGAACCAGAACCACTTCCAGAACACCTTGATTTGACTACCCCAGATGTTTTACCTGTTCAAGTTGAACATACTGAACCTCAAAACCCAACTTTCGAAGCAGTAAAAAATGACACACCACCCCAACCAGAAACAGATGTGTCGCCAGAGTTAGATGATAGCGATATCGAAGAGTTGGTAAGCATGTTTGAAAAACTTGAAACTACTTTTCGAGCGGCGAGTGAAGCCGATAAAACCCTTGGTGACCAAATTAGAATTGCTGTTTCAAAAATCCAAGATAGATTAAGATCTAGTAATCCAAACGAGGCAGGATTTGCTCCAATTAAAAGATCTGTAGATACCCTAACAGCATCACTAACCCAAAATCCATTTTACAAATCTTTAGTTGATGGCGATGGTAATCATATTCCAATTCCATCTTTTAAAGATGAGCTTCAACAAACTCTTTCTAGACTTCGAGATTCAGAGGATCGAACAGAAAGATCAAGACTTATAGGCGAGGCAGAAACTTTAGTAAAAAACCAAATAGCAAAAGCTGAAGAACTTGCAAATAAGCAAAAAGCAAATGAAGCGCAAAAGAAAGCAATTTTGGCGATAATTACACAAGCTGAAAGAGAAGCGGTGGAGAAAGAAAGACAAATTATTCAAGTCGTTAATGACGGTCAACCACTCCCACCAGAATCAATTTCTGCTATTTATTCAACTTTAGCTAGGGAACTAGCGACTCAAGCAAGAGCAGGTATAAGTACTGGCAGTAATAGTGAACTACTTGCGACACTCGGCAATTCCGTAATCGAAAAACTTACTAGTATTACAAACCGCAAGAGTGGCAACGCCGAAACTAATTCAACGCCTCAAGGGCCCACCTCTGAGTCTGAAAAAAGTACTGAAACTAATAATGGGGAAATAAGTGCCGTACAAAAAGAAGTCATCGACCGAGCATTTAGCGACCCAGATAGTAGAGACAGACTTAAGACCGTAATTGAAACCTTTGGAACCAAAGCAGTACGGGAATATTTTCAATCAAAAATAGAGAGTAGCACTCCAACGCTAGAAACTTAGTCAAAATTGTAATTTTATACAAAAAAAAACCGGAGACGCTGTTTAGACGACTCCGGCATTACCCACTTCCTTTCGGCCAAACTGAGCCTTAAATTGCAGAAACTGAACCGCTATTCGATCTCCAATTATGGCTCGAAGCTGCCCTAACTCTTACTGATTTGACCAATGCTCGGCGCTTCAGAACTCTACCATCAGGTAACTCTCTAACCTGCCAGAGAGTTCTCTTGGTACGAGTATTGCTCCACCCTTTATCAGCAAACCTTCCTTTGTGCTCCCAAGCTGCCAGTTCGAATTCTCGAACGATTGCCATAAGTGCTGGACGAAGGTGATAAAGAATTTGGTACCTACTTTCTGCCAAACTCACATAGCTTGGGTAGCTAAGTGGTCCATCTGGCATCGACAAGTAGCTCGTCGGCTCTTTTCCGGTTTCAAGAACCCACTGCCAGCCGACAAAATCGCTGGGCTCAGTAGGTCCATATTCGTACTCGAACTGCGGGTTCCGAAAAACCCTTGGCCATGTTGGGCGGTCAATGTAATGCCATGCGATTTGCTTAGAAAGCCTGCGCATCTCCTTATCAACCCAAGGAAGCTTTTCCTCGAGCTCAACAATCGTTGCTTTGGCTTGTAAGTAGGTATCGTGCGGAAAATACATTCTACCAACCAGTGTCGGATCAGTCAGCCAGCGAAAACAAGAGTAATCAAGTGTGTACAAAACCGTTGTCGGACTGTACTCCTCGAGCAGTTTTACCCCCATCTCCGTAAATCTCAAATACTGGAGCGCAGAGAGCCTCATGCGCATTGATTGCTCGGTAATCCTACCGTTTCTGATTTGATGCAGGTTACGCCACCGACGTTTTGAATTATCAGTGACTACAAGCACACTCTCGTCTTTAAGCAGAATTCCGAAATTAAGCAGAATACTGTTGGCAACTAGCCGATCAGCAATTCCGCTTCTGACTTCGGGCGTGATAGAAACTTCACCCTTTCTGTGTTTTTTTGGTAACACATACTCAAGGTCACTTATGACCACAAATATTTTTTGTGTAACCAAAAACCTCAGGAAGGTAAGCATTGGAACGGTCTTAATGGCCAATTCCACACCTCCTTTTCTGGACCAAGTTAAAGTGCTAAAAACATTATAACCTATAGTAGCATTACCTAAAAGCTCACCCAATTGACAATCAAGAACTTTTCTCTTAAAGTTAAACTATATGACGGTCAAACCGTATCTGTTCACATTAAGCCTAGTAATAGTGCTTTCAATATTACTTTCTGGATGCAAAAAAGCATCTGATATCGCAAGTGAACTTGGTGGTAAACCCACCCCGACTCCAACACCATCTGTTGACCCTAAAGACGTATATATTTCCAATCTCACAAATATTATTGATGTCGCAGCCAGCAAAAGCGCGAGCGTTAAAGAAAAAGACATTATCGATGGACAAATCGCAATTCTGGCGGATGTTAACGGTGGAGAATTAAGAGGGGAAGGTGGAATATATCGCAACTTCGGCGTATACAACGTCTATGCCAAAATAAAGCTCGACAAACCCAAAAATAACAGCTTTTATCAGGCTTGGGTTAGTAACCCAAAAACTGGAGAGTATTTTTCGATAGGTAAGATGGAACCAGATTCTGTCGGACAATACAATGCTTCATATAATACTGATAATATTCACCCTGACTTCGATAGAATTATTGTTACTCTAGAATCTATCGACGACAATCAACCAGAAAAACATATAGTTGAGGGTACTATTGGAAATATCATCGGACCAGTCGTAACCAATTGATAAATCCCGTATCTGCAAAGACCGCGTAATTCTAAGTTATTCTTTTTTTTGAAAAATCTTTATCATTATCTAAATAAAGGGTAAATCTATCTCCTTTATCATCAATCTTTCGCAAAATCCCAAAAGTCAGCTCCCAAATAGTCCCAACGGATTCGACTTTCATCAGGATCTTTAATATCGAACTGAGAATCTACAAAATAGAAAAAATCTACAGGCTCGTTGGAGTAATTCCATGCTCCATGAGCAACCCCATTTGGAATATAAACCATCAAAGAGTTACCACCACCTGCGGCCATTCGCATTGTCTCGTTAAAAGTTGGAGAATCTTCTCTAGTATCCCAAAGTGCAACTAACATTCTTGATGAGGGTGGAATATACCAAATTTCACATTGCTTAAGATGCAGATGCCACGCTTTAATTGTCGAAGGAAACATTCGAGTACGATTTACCTGACGCAATTTAAAACCTGGATAAGCCTCAAGCTCTCCATTAGTATCCAATCGGATAACTTCACTAAAATCTCCCTCTTCTCCAACAAAGTTTTTAAGATTATTAATCGTAACCCCATCTATCATTTTCCTTGGAGAATAATCTTGAATATATACTTCCGAACCCAAACTATCATGTACTTTAATTGGTGAATCTTTAGTTTTCATATAAAATAAGTATATCGCAGAGATCTTATTTGTCCAACCATATCAAGTCACAATAATCTAAACTTCAATCTTAAAATAAGGTAAACTTAAACTTATAAAAATAATGTCAAAAGAAAAATTTTTTAAATTATTAAAAAACCTTAAACTTTTTTGGTTTTACAGAGAGCTGCTTATCAATTTAGCAAAAAGGGAGATAAGTGCAAGATACAAACAGTCAATACTTGGTTACGCTTGGGTCATAATCAACCCATTAGCTCAATTAGTAGTTCTAAGTTTTGTCTTTTCAACAATCTTAAAAGTTCCCTCACTTGGAGTTCCGTATATTGTTTTCCTATCTGTGGCGTTATTGCCATGGAATTTGTTTCAATTATCACTAACAAGCTCTTCGGGAGTTCTAGTACAAAATAGTAGTTTAATTACTAAAATATATTTTCCGAGAGAAATATTAGTTTACTCAACTATAATTGCAAAAATAATAGATTTTTCTTTTTCACTCGTAATTCTTGCAATCCTAATTGCGATTTTTAGAGTACCAATTTATTGGTCAATTCTTTGGGTACCAATAATATTTGCAATTCAAATTATTTTTACTTTAGGTATTTCTTTATTTGTATCAGCGTTTAATCTCTTCTACAGAGATATTCAATATTTGCTCACTCTTTTTCTTTTGATATGGTTTTATTTAACTCCAATTGCTTATCCAATCGAAGCAATTCCAGAAAAGTTTCAATTTATAATGTCACTTAACCCAATGGCGGTAATAATTAATGCTTATCGTGAAGTGATTATTGGGGGAGGCCATCCAAACATTACAAGCTTACTAACAGGATTAATAATATCAATTGTGATTTTCACCGCTTCGTTTTTACTATTTAAAAAATTAGAAAGAAGTTTTGCAGATTATGTCTAACAAAAATTACGCAGTAATCGCAGAAAACCTGCACAAGTCATATTCACTTCAACGCCATAAAACGTTTAAGGAATTTTTACCAGCATTATTTTTAAAAGATAAATTATTTAACAGATTTGAAGCGTTAAGCGGAATAAATTTTAAACTAGAACAAGGCCAAAGCCTTGGTTTGATTGGCAGTAACGGCTCAGGCAAATCTACACTCCTTAAACTAATAGCAGGTGTTACAAAACCTTCTGATGGCAGAATAACAATTAATGGAACAGTTGCTCCACTTATAGAACTTGGAGCAGGTTTTCACCCAGAGCTTACAGGCAGAGAAAATGTTTATCTAAACGGATCGATACTTGGCAAAAGAAAAAAAGACATGGACAAGCTCTTTAAGAATATCGTAGATTTTGCTGGACTTTGGGAATTTATCGATCAACCCGTCAAACATTATTCATCCGGTATGTATATGAGATTAGCCTTCTCGGTTGCCGTTTCAGAAACACCAGACATATTACTTGTCGATGAAATATTGTCTGTAGGGGATATAGATTTTCAAAAAAAATGTTTACAGAAAATAAACGAATTTAAAAAGTCAGGATCTACATTAATCATGGTTAGTCATTCAATCGAACAAATTAAGAACTACTGTGACGTCGGACTCACTCTATCTAGCGGAAATCAGCTATTTTTTGGAAACATCGATAAGGCAATCGAAAAATATAAACAATCATTATGAAAAGTGTAGTTAACGAAAACAGCGAAGTATATTACAGTCAAATGTACTGGAATGATATACCTCAGGTTTTAAGGTATATGAACAAGAACTTTACCAAATCAGAAAAAACCACTTGGCAAAGCGATTTTAAGAAAAGATTTGCCAAAAAACCATTTGAACACGCATTAGTCTTAAATTGCGGCAATGGCTGGGTAGAAAGAGAATTTATAGATAAGAAAATTATTAAAAAAGCCACAGCATTCGACTATTCAACAGATTTACTTGCTCAAGCCAAAAAACAAAAAAAGGGGAGGAGTATTACGTACATTCAAATGGACGCCAACAAAACGAATTTTAACGAAAACGAATATGATCTAGTTGTTAATGTTGCTGCCCTTCATCATGTTCAATTTATCAATCGAATGTCACTCCAAATTGCTAAGGCATTAAAACCGAATGGAATACTTGTTAGTTTTGACTATATTGGACCAGGCAGAAATCAATATCCCAAAAAACAATGGGCTCTTGCAAACAAAATAAATAACTCTTTACCAGAATCAATAAAACACGATAGCTTATTCTATCCGCACTTACCAACTATGATGGTAACTGATCCAACTGAGGGTATTCATGCTAATTTAATAATTCCTAATTTAAAAAAATATTTCAAAATATTAGAACAAAACGACACCAATGGATCAATAGCCTATCTACTATTAACACACAATAAAAAGGTATCAAAATTAAAAAATCCAGAGAAATTTAAATTAATTAAAAAAATAATTGATTATGACAAGAAACTAACCGAATTAGAAAATTTACCAATCATGTTTTCATATTTTATTGCCAAACCAAATAAAAAAATTATTCAAAATAATATTCGCAACCAATATTTTCAATTAACCGAAAATATTAGGGAATATTTGTCAGGAATATTTTTAGGAGCATATGGCCCAAAACAGTTTTTTGTTATTGCATCAAACCGTTACTATCATTTGTTAAAAAACAAACTACGACACCTTAAAAACTCAATTGGAATTTAATGAACACAAAAACAAATAATATTTCACTCGTTATCAACACTAAAAACGAAGAAAAAAATATTAAAGATTGTATTAATTCTGCTATAAGCATAGTTGGCGAAATAATTGTCGCCGACATGAACAGCGCAGATCAAACTAAAAAAATTGCTAAATCTCTCGGAGCAAAAGTTTATAACGTTAAAGATTATGGATATGTAGAACCAGCTAGAAATTTTGCATTGAGCAAAGCTTCTAACGAATGGGTGATTGTATTAGATGCCGATGAAAGATTACCAAAAAGCTTATGCGACAAGATTGTTGAAATTGTTTCAGAAAACAAATACGACCTAGTCGAAATGCCATTCAAAAATATGATTTTTAATAAACACATTAAACACACTGGCTGGTGGCCAGATAATCATATAAGATTATTCAAAAAAAACTGTATCAAATGGCAAGATACGATTCACACCCTACCAATATACAAAGGTAAAAAACTCACGCTCCCAGCTGAAGAAAAATATGCAGTTATTCATAATAATTATCTAACTATTGACGAATTTTTAAATAAATTGATTAGATACACCAACACTACAAAAAATATAATTGTAGATACTAAAAATCCAAAAACAGACATAATCAGCTACTATGAGTCAGAATTTTTTAGAAGATATTTAGATTTAGAAGGTTATAAAGATAACACTCACGGATTAATACTTAGTAAGTTGATGGAATTTTACAAATTTATTGAATTAGCAAAGGTTTTAGAAATTAATAATTTTCCCAAGATAAACGAAAATGAGTTTCATAAAATATTTGAGTCAAGATCATCAAATAGTGCAAATCCTGTGAGTTTAGAACTTGAAAAAAAATATCGGGAAACTAAGGCGGATTTAGATAAAATCCAATCAGGCAAAGTATATAAACTTTGGCAAAATTACAACAAATTAAAAAGGTCTCTCACTCATAATTAAATGTCAAAATTCAATATAGAAGTATCAGTTATTGTTTTAAATTATTTTGGGGAAAAACTTATTAATAAGTGTCTCGACTCAATTTATAATCAAAACTTTGAAAAAGAAAAACTAGAGGTAATCGTTGTTGACAACAACTCAAAAGATAAAAGTGAAAAATTATTAAAGAAGTACAAAAGGGATGTTCAAGAAAGTCTTGTATTAATATTTAACGAAAAAAATCTAGGTTTTGGGGAAGGAAACAATTGCGGTATAAATGTAGCAAAAGGTCAATTCGTCGCATTATTAAACAATGACTGTATTGTTGACAAAAACTGGTTAAAAGAACTCGTAAAAACTGCTAAAGATAATCCTAAATCGTTTGCTGTCAATTCGAAAATTTTATTATACCCAGCAATCTACAAATACAATCTCAAGTCTAATAATGTAAATCTATCATTAACAAAAAGTCACCTTCTTAAGACTATTAATAAAACAGAGATACCTATAAAAACTATTCACGAAGATAATAATTATTTTAGGGAAATACCTTTCGATAAATTTAACGATCATATAATTGAAATTTCAAATGGAATAAATACAAAAAAAATAAACGTTTCTATAAAAAAAGATTTCTATCACAAAATACAAAACGCTGGCATAACAGTATTTCAAAATGGGTACGGAAGAGACAATGGGTCACTAATTAAAGATAGTCTTCAAGATTACGAAATAGATAGGAATCAATATAACAAAACTAAAGAAGTCTATGCCGCCTGTGGAGGCGCGGTCCTCTATCGAAAAGAAATACTTAGGGCATTAGGTGGTTTTGACAAAAATTTTTTTCTCTATTATGAGGATGTCGATATATCAGAAAGGGCAAGACTGTTAAATTATTCAATTATTTTTTGCCCAAACGCTATTGCATATCATTATCATTCTTTGTCAGCCAAAGAATGGTCGCCATTATTCATTTTTCACTCAGAAAAAGGTAGACTTTTACATACCTTTTTTAATTTTCCAATTAGAGTATTTATTAAAGAATATATTTGCTTTTCCTATACATCATTCTTGAGATTTTTATTAACCAGCAAAAATTACGACAATAGATCAAAAAATCTTCAATATATAAAAGTAATTAAATATTTCTTTTTAAACATTCCAAAACTTTCATTAAGAAGAATTAATAGAAACAAAAATTTACCAACTAATGCGATAAATAAGAACTTTAGAAAAATATTTGAAGGTTATTGGTACTTTAATTAACTATGATAAAAACTGCAGTTGTCTATGATAAATGGTTAGATACTTTGGGCGGGGGAGAGTTTATGGCATGTAAAGTTGCCAGATGTTTGATTGAAGAAAACTATAAAGTTACTTTTGTTTGTGGGAAGCTTGTTTCGAAAAAAACAATTATTGAGAAATTAAATATTGATCTTGAAAAGGCTGAATTTGTTGAACTTTGGAATGATGAGCTTCGCCTAAAAGATATTACAAAAGGCAAGGATTTATTTATTAATGCCTCATTCATGGATTATTCATTGGGCTATGCTAAAAAAAATATTTACATTACCTACTTTCCAACCAAAGCCCATGAAAACATTAAGGGATACGTAATTAACTCGCTTATTACACCGATTTTTACTAAAGTTTCCAAACCGATTGAATTTATAATTCAACCAGATTTTGTCCGATATTATCACGGCCATCTTTTATACACAGTAAACAAAGAATCCAAAGTTGCCTACTATAGATTAACCAAGGGTAAAACGTACACAATAAAATTTTCCGTTTTATTTAAAGAGTTTACAAAAACATATTTAGAAAATATTTCAGCAACTTTTGATAATGCTGACATTATTAGTAATACATACAAAATAATTCATTCAAGAAATCAAATAATATTTAGATATTCTGTTAGACCTAAATCAGAAACAATCTATTTAAAATTTTTAAACCAAAATCACGACTCACATGACAATGTTGAACTAATTCTCGACAAAATTAAACCTGTATATGGATTTGAAAAACTACTTAGTCCAATTACACAAAAAATTACCGATCGCATAAGAGCAGGAGTATTCGTCAACGTTAAAAAAAGAATGGAGAAATATGACAAAATAATCGCAATCTCTGAATTTACCCGTCTTGGAATCAAAAATTATTGGGGACACGATTCGGTTATTCTATATCCACCAGTTGATATGCTATACAGTAAAAACATCCAAAAAAAGAACTACATTATTAGTATTGGAAGATTTTTTACTCTTGGCCATGGTAAAAAACAAGAAATATTAATCGAAGCATTTAAAAAAATGCACGATAAGAAAAAAACTAATTGGGAATTACATTTAGTAGGTGGGTTAGGCAAAGAACCAACTAGTCAAAGCTTTGCGAATCACCTGAAGGAAATATCAAATGGTTACCCAATTTTTTTTCATTTTAATGTTAGTAGGAAATTTTTAGTGTTACTTCTTCAAAAGTCAAAAATATATTGGCATGCCACAGGATTTGGAGAAAACGAATTAAGAAATCCAATGAAGTTTGAGCATTTTGGTATTGCCCCAATTGAAGCAATATCAGCTGGATGCAAACCTGTACTATATAACGGTGGAGGACTTCCAGATATAATCAATACATTAAAACTTGGCAATAAATCTTTATTTAGTTCAATCAATGAACTAACCATAAATACTATAGAAATAATTAATAACGAAACAAATTTTACACTTGATGAAAAAACAAAATCTATTCTAAATAATACATACTCCGATAAAGCTTTCAAAAAAAATCTATTCAAAATAATTAATGATTAATAAAATAAAGAACAATTTTTTAATAATTACGGGATTCTTAGTAGCTTTTTTTATACCCACTATATTATTTTTAAACAGGTTTTTAATCCCAGACCGTTCATACGACGCACTTGTTTATCATTTATTTAATGCGCAAAGGGCGTTTCACAACTGGTTCTGGCAATTCTCACCAAACGAGTTTTTTCCTCTAGCATTAGGCAATTTATCAGCATTTTATGATGTACTACTTTATCCATTCATTTTTATATTTGGGTACAGACTTGGGACATTACCAAATTTATTCGCTTTTTTCTTTATTACTTTTGTATCTTACAAAATAGTTAATTTAATTTATCCGAACATTTTTAAAAAACACAAAATATTATCTGTAGGGTTATTAATTAACCTTACAGTGAGTAATCAAATACTGTTGGAAATCGGAACTTACAAAATAGATATTCTCAATACACTTCTTCCATTAATAGGAACTTATTATCTTTTAAAATTTGTTTCCCAAAAAGGAACTAGTTATAAATATTTTGTAATTTACAACTTAATATTTATGTTTGTTTTTTATGGAAAAATAACTAATTCAATTATTATTTTACCGATAATTGCTGTTAATTTTTATTTAATTTTTTATTCTTCAAAATTTACCAATTTAAAAATATTAAAAAAAATATTAGTCTTTGTTTCAACAGGCATACTAATTTCGTCTCTTTTAGGATTACATTCACTTCAAAACTATTTACTAAGCCAAGGAAATCCATTTTTCCCGCTCTACAGTGGTTTATTTAAATCTCCATATTTAGAATACGAAAATTTCGCTGATGTCCGGTGGGGAGGAAAAACACTATTAGACAAAATAGTTTGGCCAATCTTATCGATATTTCAGAACAATAGATTGGGTGAGATGCATATTATTTTTTATGATTTCAAACTTCAGTTCTACTGGATACTTGGAATAATTAGTTTGTTGTTTGCTATAAAAAATAAATTAAGGGAATCAGAAAAAATATTATTTTTTCTTTTCTTTTCCTCAATGCTGCTTTGGTCTATCGTTTTTGGCTACAGTAGATACGCAACATATTCAGAAGTTTTGGGTGGAATACTAATATTTAAATTTTTAGATCTAAAATACACAAAACAAAAGATTTATCTTTTTGCTTTCTTCTGCATAATTTCGATACTAATGATTCAAAACCTTCGAATTGTTAAATTTAACTTTGGCTACGATTGGGCATTCAGACCCCCACTTAAAAGAAATTTTGCTTTACACAAAACACAAATTCCATATTTATTCGAAAAACAAATTAAACTTCCGATCGATAGTACGCAAATCGATATCACACTAAATTGTTTCTTACCAAATAGTGGATTTTATATTTTATCTAACCTAAAAAACAAACCATTAATCAATATCGAAGAGTCATCAAACAATATATATAAGTTTATGGCTAATAACGAAAAATACAGATCAAAAGTACGAGAAAGATTAAATAAATCAGTTAACAAAGAAAGGTACACCTTTGCAATACTATTACCTGATGACCAAGTAGGTAAAATATTAAACACCTGCTTCAATACTCTAAATAAATATCAAAACACAATTGAAAACATAGAATACACAGATTCAATGATGGGATTTACACACCAAAAAATTATTATTGTTACAGGAAAAATAAAAATCTAGCTTTTTAAATACCAAAGGGGAAGGTGTAAAAATATTTTTAAAGCGTGCTTCATTGTTACACCTTTTTTAACATCAAAATAGATTGTTGACACTAATAATTCAGAAAAATCGATTTTCTTTCTCCCTACTACTGCCGACATTTCTGCTTCTACGCCATAACCTTTAGAAGTCCAATTTATCTTATCAAACACATCAGCCCTAATTGCGATAAATCCACATAAAATATCTCTTCTTTTAATATTAAATAAATACCTAATAATTAGACCTGCCAAAACATTACCTGCTTTTCTTATTTTAGGAGCATCTGATAAAAGCATTCGATATCCAAACACAATAGGAGAAGCCTCTATTGCTTGCAAAAAATCCTTAATGTGCTTTGGACTATGTTGTCTATCTCCATCCATAAAAATAATCGCTCCAGCGTTGTTTTTCTTTGAATATTTAAGCCCTTGCTTCATTGCTACACCCTTACCAGAATTTTTAGGCAAGTCAATAAGTCTTATTTTTGAATATTTTACTTTTTCACTCAGGATAATATCCCGAGTACGATCTTTTGATCCATCGTTAATAAAAACCACTTGCGATATTTTTTTTATAGTGGTTATTTCCTTAAACAAATCTTTAATAAACCTGCCAACATATTTCTCCTCGTTATACACAGGAACGATAATAAAAACCTTTTTTACAACCATAAAATTTTATCTTGATATTGTATACTCAAACCCGATGCAAAAAAAAGCGATTAAATTATTCCACCTGCACAAATCTAAGTTTTTAAAATATATTTTAATCGGTTTTGCCAGTGTGGGGGTGAATAATATATTTCTTTTTATTCTAGTTAAACTTTACGAACTTCCTGATCTCAATTCTGTAATCATTGCTTGGCTGTTAAGTGTAGTATTTAACTACATTGCAACAAACTTCATTACTTTTCAAACAAAAATGTCAAAAGTTCAATTATTAAAATATTTACTATTACTATCTTTCAATTTGTTTGTTGTCAAAACAGTGACAACCATTCTACTTACCACAAATTTGGATATCTTTTTTATAAACTTAATAGTTACAGGGGTTATTGTTCCTTACACTTATCTTGTTTACAATTATTATATTTTCAAACCCAAACCAAAAAATATAAATCTTGATTAATTACTTGTACCCATCAGGATTTTTTTCAGTCCAATTCCACTGATCTACAACTGAATCTCTTACTGATTTTTTTGGGACCCAGCCAAGCAACATCTCAGCTTTTTTATTAGTGGCATATAATACCTCAGGATCACCCGCACGAGAATCTACTACGCGATAATTAAGCTTTTTCTTAGAAACTTCTTCGGATAGTTTAAATATTTCTAAACAACTAGTTGCTTTGCCAGTAGACAAATTAATGGCAGTAAATCCCTTTATATCTTTTTCTAATGCCATTAAGTGCCCCATGGCCAAATCGTAAACATCTATATAATCCCTTTCTTGGGAACAATCCTCTGTATTAAAGTTATTTCCAAACAACAAGACTTCTTCCCGTCTACCAGCTAGTGTTTGCATAACAAGCGGTAACAAGTTTGTAGATCTCGACGGGTCCTCACCAAGTTCACCAGTAGGATATGCCCCAACGGCATTAAAATATCTTAATGCTACTGTCGAAATTCCCTTACTTACATACTCTTTTGCCAAATCTTCCATCTGAAGCTTTGATTGTCCATAGGCATTCATTGGATTTTTTGGAGAATCCTCAGATATCGGCAAAGAACCATTTCCATAAACAGCTGCAGTAGATGAAAAAATTAACTGGTTAACTCCAAACTCAACCATCAGCTCCAAAACGCACTTAAACCCTCCAACATTATTATCAAAATATTTATCAGGCTCACGATCAGCCTCTCCTACAGATTTATATGAAGCAAAATGAATTACAGATTCGGGTTTAAATTTTACGAAAACCAATTTCATCCCTTCTTTATCTCGAACATCTAATTTCTCAAAAATAAAATCTTTTCCTGTTATCTTTTTAACTCTATCTAAGGCTTGCATATATCCACGCTCCAAGGTATCAACAACACAAACCTCATAACCATTTTTTAGCAGTTCGACCAAAGTAATCGACCCTATATATCCAGCCCCACCAGTCACTAATATTTTTTTGTTCATAAATAACTCCTTAATTTTATTATCTCCTTAAATGACCTTAAAATCACTTTTATATTTGCACCAGTCTGAACTCCTTTTTTCCTAGGCAAATGACGAACCGGTAACTCCAAAATATTATATTTTTTTCTTTTAGCTTTAATAATAATTTCTGCCGAAACTAAAGCCCCCTTACTTCCAATCGGTTTAATATTTTCATAAACCTCTCTCTTTACTAGCTTAAAAGCACAATTAACATCTTTAACCCAAAAACGATAAATTATTTTTACACAAAGGTTGTAAATATTTGAATTTAACTTTCTAACAAAAGGATCTGCTCTTTTTTCTCTATACCCAATCACCATATCGTAATTATTTGAGGCATTAATAAACTTCTTAATCTGCCTGTAATCGAATTGAGCATCACTATCAGCAAAAAAAATCCACTCTTTTTTTGAAGCCCTAAGCCCAGTCGCAATTGCTGATCCATAACCCATATTTTTTCGATGACGAATTAAACGAATCTTGTCGTTATTTTTGATTAAGTTCCGAACAATCTGAGGCGTGCTATCTGTTGATCCATCGTCGACAACAATTAATTCAAAACTAATGCTATCGGGAATTGCTCTAATTAAAGCGTTAACAGACTTACTGATGTTTTCAGACTCGTTATAGGCAGGAAGAAATATAGATAAAGATCTTATGTTACTTTTCACAAAAAGGTTTATGCAATAAACTAAGTAATTGTATTTACAATCGAATATTATTTCAATTACATATGAAGGAAGAAATTAAAAAAATAATTCACGATAACAAAAAAACTTTTGGGAAATATTTAATTACCGGCAGTGCAACACTGGCAGTCAACAATATTGCCCTAGCAATTATTCTAGTCACATTAGATACCGAAGAACTTTACTCGGTAATTTTAGCCGCTGTCGTTACAGTAATCTTTGGCTTCATTGTCAATTCTCTCATTACTTTCAAATCAAAAATGAGATTTTGGAACTTTGTAAAATATACAATCCTCGCTGGGCTAAATATCATAATCATCAAATTCACAACTGTATTTTTCCTATCCCTTGGAATAAACGTGTTTGTAATCACCATTCTCAACACTGGAATCATCGTCCCAATTAACTACCTAGCCTTTAAATATATTGTTTTCAAATAAAAAGTGAGCGGGGGACGGGATTCGAACCCGCGACCTCGTCCTTGGCAAGGACGCATACTACCACTGTACTACCCCCGCAAATTTACAAACTTAAGCCTGCCAATTTTACCCCGCATCACTCCTTAGGCGCAAGACAGCTAAAAAATATCCTGTAGTAGTTGACTAAACCAATATTTATAACTAAAATCCGCTCTGCCAATTAAGGCAGAACCTTAAACTAAACATAAGGAAGGCAAGTCAAAATGTCAGCACCTATCAAGGTAGGCATCAACGGCTTCGGGCGCATCGGCAGGCTCGTTCTGCGTGTGCTCGAAGATAAGTACAAGGGTGTGGTTGAGGTTGTTGCAATCAACGACCTTTATCCGCCAAACATTCTCGCTCACTACCTCGAATTCGACAGCATCTACCGCGCCTACCCAGGCGACGTCAGCTCAAGCGATCCAATCGGCACAGGCCGCGGCACAATCAGTGTCGACGGACGCAACATTGTCATTTTCAACCACCGTAACCCAGGCGAAATCCCGTGGTCCGACTACGGCGTGGAAATCGTCATCGAAGCCTCTGGCTTCTTTACCGACGCCAACCTTGCTCGCGGTCACATTGACGGAGGTGGCGCCAAAAAGGTGCTGATTTCCGCTCCAGCCAAGAACGAAGACATCACCATTGTCCTTGGCGTCAACGACCTCTTGCTCCGTCCGGAGCACAATGTCATCAGCAACGCCAGCTGCACCACTAATGGCCTTAGCCCTCTGGCTTTGGTACTGGAACAAACCTTCGGGATTGAAGCAGGCATCCTGACCACAATCCACTCCAAAACCGGCACCCAAAGCCTGACCGACAGTCCGAAAACCGACCTTCGCGACGGCAGGGACGGCTCAGCCAACATTGTGCCGGCCGACACTGGTGCCGCCAAAGCTGTCGAAATCGTCATCCCGAGCCTGAAAGGCAAGTTCACAGGCATCGCCTTCCGAGTACCAACCCCAACAGTCTCGGTCATCGACTTCACAGCCTACCTCAATGTCGAAGCATCTGCTGACGACATCCGCAAAGCCATGCTGACAGCAGCCAACGGACCACTCCAAGGAATCCTTGGGGTCACCGACAAAAAACTGGTATCATCCGATTTCATCGGTTGCGACCTGTCTTCCGTCTTCAGCTCTGTTGACACTAAAGTTGTCGGCCGAATGGTCAAGGTCGTAAGCTGGTACGATAACGAATGGGGTTACGCTACCCGACTTGGCGACGCCGTAGTTCGCATCGCAACACTTCAAGGCAGCTAAGCCCATCCACCACAAGGCAGGGGATATTCATCTTACAAATGGATATCCACCTGCCTTTTTTTATTTTCAACCCATAGCAATATTGACAAAGCACACCAATTGTTCGAATATAAAACTATACCTAAACGAAATGGAAAAAGAGTCTTCAAAAACAAGTGATTTTTCAGCTGTAGGAATATTAGTTTCCTTTTTACTCGCTATTTGTTTACTGTATTTCGCTCAATTTTTTATAAAAGACTTAAATAGTCTTTACAATGGCACGCAACCAATCAGACCAAGCTACGAAAAGCTAAAACCTCAAATTCTTGACCGAACCGGCAATGTAAACTTTCCAATCGAACAACCTCAACCATCAGAAAAAAATTACACATACAATGGTATTTCGTATAATACCTACGCAGAAGCCAATGATGCCTTTGAAAAAGAAGAACTCCTTCCTTATCAAAGTCGTAAGTTAGTAATTTCATCCATAGTTAATATCCCTCTCTTTGTAATTGCTACTGGATTATTTATTTCGCTTGGCCGCAAACGCAGTTCATACCGAATTGTTACTGGATCGTTTTTTGGTTCAATGTTCTTATCAATTACAATGCTCCTTATCGAGCTTGCTTCAATGGTTTACCGTTACAACCAAAAAATCGCAACTTACGGCATTCTCAGCGTTCTAATCTTAGTCTTTGTCATAACAATCGTCCTTATCCAAGACAAGCACCGCAAACCAAAGCAAGGTTAACAGTAATAATCCCCAGCTTGAAGCTTAATCAAATAGTCTGCTAAAATCACCCCTAGTCTCTATTAAAGTTATTAACAAGCCGAGGTAGCAAAGTTGGTCAATGCACGCGTCTGAAAAACGCGCCATGTCAGTTCGATTCTGACCCTCGGCACAAGCAAGGCGAGTGGTGAGGGGAGAAAAGAGGATGAACGAAGTAAATAATCTATTCTGACCCTCGGCACACGAATGAAATGAAGTGGGCAGAGGAGAAGAACAAGTCGACGCACTTGTAAGTCGACTATTTCTGACCCTCGGCACAAAAAACTTTTATCCCTGCTTTGTCAAAAAAACATCCTATAGTTTTTATTAGCTAATCTGTGTTAAAATTCCATTTGGTTTAGCGACCAAAATCGCACTTAACAATCAAACAAAAAAAGAGAGGAACATATGTCAGCTGGTTATGCTGCAAGGAATATGCCTGCTTTTAACAGAAGCAGAGTCATCTTCTCAACGCACGGAATCAGACAGAATCACCATCTTGGTGATTTTTGCAACGCCCTATACACCAGAAAACCTGAGGAAACCTTCAGTGTTAAGGTTGATGCAGAAATCTCGACGATGACAGGTGTTGCAGCTGTCATGACCTACACCAACCAAATTCGGTACGGCGAAACCCCACCAATTATGTTGGACATCAAGCTCGGCGACATGCCCAAAGTCGTCGCCGAAGCAGCCAAAACTCTTGGCGAAGTTCACCAACCCGTCGCCTTCACTGTCAACCCCAGCTCAGGACTGAGGAGTCTGCAAGCAGCGGTTGCCAATAAAGGCGCCTGTCTTGTGGTCGTCTCTACTGTGAACACCTCACTCGACGACGATGACTGCCTGAGAATCTACAATCGCACCAGATTCGAACAAGTTCTCGTCTTTGCCGAAATGGCTGCCGAGGCGAATGCCGACGCTATCATCGTCGGGGGGTGGGAAGTCAAAGAGCTCAAAGCTCGCGGAATTAGCCACAGACTTGCAGTCTACTGCGCAGGAGTCCGTCCTGACTGGCACCCAAACGCCGGCAACAACTGGCGAACCGTTACCCCAACTCAAGCGTTCCAAAACGGTGCAGACAAGATCATCATCGGCGATCCTGTCCTTAGCCAAAAAGGGCCGCTTGAACAGCGAGCTGCAGCCTTGCGGATTATTCACGAGGTCAACGCCGCGCTTCGGGTCCCGACCTTGGTCTAAACCCTAAACCACTAGTGGAGCTATGTGCATTTTGCACCTCTGGCTCCTTTTTCTTTTGCAAAGCAAGTTTTTTTTCGTTAAAATCGCCAATAGCGACATAGGGCACCTAGCTCAGTTGGTTAGAGCACCCCGTTTACACCGGGGGGGTCGGGGGTTCGAATCCCTCGGTGCCCACCAGCCACCAAAAAAATTCTGCGCTTAAGGCGCACCCCAAAATATGTAAATATTTTGGAGAGGAAGAGAAAATAACGAAGTTCTGAATTGAAATTTCGCTAGAGCGAAATTCTTCAGAACTTAAGTTTATTCTGACGAGGGCGAGTGGCGAAATTGGTAGACGCGCACGCCTTAGGAGCGTGTGGAGTTAAATCCTTGGAGGTTCGAGTCCTCTCTCGCCCACAAAAAACATCAGTTGATAGTGTAAAATCAATGAAGTTATTCAAAAATATTCTTTGCTGCCCAAAAGATAATGATCGAACCAAAACTGTCCCAATATATCCAAAATCAGCACGCCCTAGGCACCTCCAGTGAAACAATTAAATCAATTTTAATTAAAGCTGGTTGGCAACCAAAAGAAGTAGAACTCGCAATAAAAGAATTAACACTTCAAGTTACTAATAAAACCCAACCACAAACCAAATCTTGGCTATCAAAACATCGTTACTATTCTTTAATAATCATCCTAATACTAATTATTTTTACTCTTGGTGGTATTTATTTTTATCTACTCGCCACAGCCGATATCCGCAAACTGGCCGATATTACAAACAAATTTTCGCTTGCCAAAGACTTTGAAATAAACGGCACGATTGATCTCACAGTTAAGAATATTCACACATTTAAAGAACTATCCTTTGCACAACTTCGTAACGAATCAATTGACCCGACAAACTTTAACTACGGAATAATAAAAGCTAAATTCAAATCCAGAATAGACACTGATACCAAAATAGGGGGAGACGACCCCTCGCCTTTTAACAATCGTAACGAAAGACTAATTGCAGATGTGACAATTGAAACCCATTATAGGAACAATCCTCAAGTATTTTCCAAACAAACCTACTCTTTTGAGTTATCAAATATCAACCAATCGACTTATTTCAAACTCAGTGAATATAGTGGTTTTGAGAACGAAAAATTTGCTAAACTCAGAAACCAATGGTTCAAAATTAACCCAAAAACAATTCGAGCTTCATTAAATATCGCCACCAAAAACGATCTGACTAATAATGAGCATCCTGTTGTTGGGATTACAAAAGAGCAAGCTCAAGAAACTCGCACACTTTTGGCCAAAAATCCGCCTTTTGATCTAATTAATATAGGAGAGATTCAGCCGCTTTTTGAAGACATTGAAATTCAAAGATATATCCTAAAACTTAATCAACAAAAAACTCAATCACTCCTTACTCACCTAAAAACAGACTATATTGATAACGATCTTGCAATTTCAATTACCAAAATGATAGAAGATTACCTAGTTGAATTCCACAACGCCAAATTTGAAATTTTAGCAGACACAATTACTAATCTCCCTTACAAGCTGATAATAACACTCCCTCAAGGCAGTTCCCCAAGCCAATCAAAAATTGACAATGCACTCATAGATCTTTCCTTTCAAAACTACCGCAGAACCTTTCCAACACTAACACCAGAACACTACATCGACCTTACATTACCTCAAGAATCAACCTCCACACCACAACTACCTTAGCATTCTAATCATTACGAGCCTTAAGTTGATCCTCCCAAGCTTTCCACTCAATCTCGTCATCTAGTTCAATAAATTCGCCCTTATACCCCTTAACAGTCAAAATATTTCTTATCATCAAATCGGCCAAATGGGGGTTTTTAGCCAAAATCGGCCCATGCAGATATGTTCCAATCGCATTATTCACCACACAACCCTCAGTAACGGATTTGAAGTAATTACCATGTCCAGATACAACTTCCCCAAAAGGCTCTGAAATTTTTGGCAGGGTAGTGTACCCAGAATGATTTTCAAAACCAACAATCTTTTTTTCTAAAGCTAAGCCTGGATTAGGTTTAATTACAATATTTCCAACCAACCTTACATTTCCAGCTTTCGTATTTACAGGAAATATTTTTAAGCCCTCTAGCTTTTCGCTACCGAACTCGTAATTTTGCCCCAACAATTGATAACCTCCACAAACAGCCAAAAGTGGAACATTGCGAGTAATTATTTCCTTATAAAGTACTTTTTTATTTTTTAACAAATCGCCTGCCGCAACTTTTTGATTGTTGTCCTGACCTCCACCAAAAAAATAAAAATCAAACTCTTTTTCTTTTAATTTGTAACCAACATCAACCATCTCTATTCCAACATCAAATCCTCGCATCTTAAGTCTTCTAGACAAAACCAACAAATTACCATCATCACCATAAGTATTCATTATCCTTCCGTACAAATGAGCTAGTCGTATTTTCATTTTTTAAATTCTACTTTGAAAACATCTAATAATCTGGAATTTAACAAAACAGGACGTAGTAAAAATTTATAAGACAACGAGCTAGACGAAGTTGTAAATAAATTTATGCGAGTAACTATTTTTGTTTTCATTTTTTTAACCTACATTAAACTTTTATACATAATCGATTGGTTGAAAAAAGAATGCGTAGCTAAAAGTGAGATAAAATTTGTCAGAGACAGAATTTTAGCGAATTTTTGCGAGCAATTATTTTCTTTCACTTTTTCTACTTTAAACTTTTATAAATAATTATTTTTTTGTTTTCTCAAAAACTTCCATCGACTCCATCAGGGCCGTATAAGTAGGTAAATAATAAACAGCATCTGAGTTCGACTTTATAGCTTTTTCTAAAGCACGTTTATAACTATCAACCACAATAATTCGCTCTGGCAATACACCAGCAGATTTAATCCTTAGCGCCATATCCCATTTTCTTTGTCCAGTTATTACAAACGTAAAAGTCTTAGATCTTAAAACATAGTCTTCAAAATCAACATCCCAAATCCATGAAGTATCACGACCATCAGCAATTTTAGAGTTAAGTCCCAAAACCAAAGTATTATTTTTATTTTCTTCAACAATCGCCTGCAAAGCCTGAGACATTCCAGTTGGGTTTTTAACCAAAACCGTCGTAATTTCTTTTCCGCCGAAACTCATTTTTTCGTATCTACCAAACGGCACCTTAAATTCTTTTGCAGCTTGCACAAAATCGTTAACCTTAACATTTAGTAACTCTGCGGCCGCAAAAGCCGCTAACTCATTGTAAATATTATAAAAACCTCCACTAATTCTTGGTAATTTAATAATATTTTTACCTCTTTTTACATAAATAAAGCTTATATCAAAATCCATAATTTCATACTCTGCTTTTGGACTGCCAAACTTACAATTTTGACACTGAAATTCTCCCAAATGCGAATAAAGCGGGCTTTTAAATACCAACTCCCCAAAGCAGTAAGGGCAGGAGATAGCATCTTTGGTTAACTTTTGAGTATTAACTGGCATTTTGGTTTTAATGGCAAAATAAGTAACATTTTCAAAGTTTTTTGCAATTGCAACCATATACGGATCGTCAGCGTTTACAACCAGCCTTAAGTGTTTCTTTTTTTTAATAGCTTCGTAGATTTTTTTTGCTGTTGAGTCAATTTCGCCATATCTATCAAGTTGATCTCTGAACAAGTTAAGTAAAACCACTACGTCAGCGTTTAAATCTGGCATCATTTTGGCAAAAGCCGACTCATCAGTCTCCCAAACAGCCATAGTTGAGCCAATTTTCCCAAAACCAGACAAATAATTAGCAATCGATGCCGCCAAGCCTCTTTCCAAATTAGATCCGGTTTCATTTGAAATAACTTTTTGCCCAGATTTTCTTATCGCCAAAGTTAAAAGTTTAGTGGTCGTTGTTTTGCCGTTCGTTCCAGTAATAAATACGCTTCTTTCAAAATACTTATGCGCGCGTTTTATTAACTCAGGATCAAGTTTTAAAGCGACTAACCCAGGCGCAGCTTGACCTTTGCCTTTTCCAGTAACCCCGATAATTTTTGTTGTTATCCTAGTCGCTGCTGAAACAGCAACAAACTTTACTCTGTCCATATCTAACTATTTTACATTTATTGGATTATTTACCTAAACTATCACTCGGTCTCGGACAATTCTGCAAAATATCTTTGCACACCTTGAGCCCAAGGTCCACCGATTTCAAGTGATGGGGGAGTGTATTTTGCCATTATTTGTTCCGGTGTCGTCAATCCTTGGTCAAGGTAACTTTTCTTAAGACCGGCTGCCACACCATAAATTCCATCTTCCCAGCTATCGAACCTTAGCACTTGATCACCATAAATACCCCACCCCCAAGCATTATAAGAATCAACTGGGATTGCTCTGCCACCACCGGATTCTTTCATAGATATTGCGGGCAGCAATCGCCAATCAAGCCCATATTTATCTGCAGCTTTTACAAAAACATCCCCATAAGGAGCCAATGGAGCTTTATACGCTGTTAACCAGTTCGTAATAATTAGAGACCTCGCATCCTCTGATTCAATGGAGTTGCTAATTAACTCTACTTGCTCAGGAAGAGCAGAAAACATTCGATATGGAGATTCGGTCGCGACCACTTTTACAGACGATTCTATAGCCCGACTAAAATGTTTCGTGTGAGAAACTTTGTTCGCGGTAATAATCAAATAAAACAAAAATATTGGTGTGGCTGTAAGCCAACCAACAGCTAAGAGCAGTTTTTTCATCATTCGTATAGGGGAAAATCAGGGAAATAAAGACTGCTGCCCAATTTTTTAACCCCACACAATTAGTTTCCCAAAAAGCCTACTCTTTGTCAATCAATCGTAGCTAAAGTTGTATATTTACACGTGAAAAGACCCATAGTATAATACACAACAGAACTTTTACTGTTAAGGGAGTAAAGATGGCACTCATCGATAGATGGGTAACACTCTGGGAAGTGATGGGTTTTCCTGACCCTGAATCACACTTTACCCACCTCGTTACCCAATACCAAGACGGCAAAAAGGTCTATCACGCCATGGTCCACGTTCAGCACTGTCTTGAGGAATTCGACAAGGTCAAACACCTTCTCGAAGACCCTATTGCTGCAGAACTTGCTTTGTGGTTCCACAACGAGATCTACGACCCCAAACGTCCCGATAACGAGGAGCTAAGCGCCGAAGCAGCCATTCGCTGTCTAGTCAGCTGCGGCGCATCCCCAACCCTCATCCTCAAGGTCGTTGCACACATCCTCGCAACCAAACAACATCGCGTCATCACCAACGACCCCGACCAGCCGTTCGTGTTGGACATCGATATGGCCATCCTCGGCCAGCCCAAAACAGTATTCGACCGCTACGACAACCAAATCGCACTCGAGTTCGGGTTCGTACCTCGCGAAAAGTACTGCGAAGGACGCACTGCAGCACTTCGAGGCTTCGAACGCCCCATCTTCAAGACTCCTTTCTTCCACGACCTCTACGAAGAGGTAGCAGAGGAGAACATCCAACGAGCCATTACTAGGCTCAGCTAAAAACCAACAAAAAACCGCAGACGAAAAACACAATTTCAGCTGCGGTTTCTTTTTTTGTATTTTTGTGGGCGAGAGAGGACTCGAACCTCCAAGAGTGTTATACCCACAGCGTTCTGAACACTGCGCGTCTACCAATTTCGCCACTCGCCCCCACTAGACCAAAAGTTTATAACTGCAAAATTTTACCAAAATTATAGATTATTTAAATTAACTTGAAATAAATATGCGACCTATAGTATAATATCCTTCTCAAGCGATTGAGAAGCACATTTTCATTTGTAGGAGTGCTAAAAGATGATTGTATCCTTCGCGACCAAACCAATCAGCGTGATGGGAGTGGAGTACGACTGGACAGAGTCAACCGAGATCCAGTACCTAATCAAAGAGCGTACCAGAATCGCCAGCGAAGTCGCCAATAACAAGATGGCAATCAAGATCAAGCTATCCTCTGGCGAAGAACTCGTCGGCCTAGAAGCAGTCAATGTGATCCCGTACATGGGAATTGCATACCGACTTAGCCTCGAACCAAATAAACTCATCGTCCGAGAAGTGATTCTCAACCCGAATATCGGCATCGTCGCCAGCTGCGTCGCCGCCATTAACAAGTGGCGCAATATCGAACAGCGCGACCTCGGCAACGGCGAAATGATCTTCGCCTTCTACTTCAACCCTGACAATCCCGTAGACTGGATCGACTACGAACTTCCAGTCGCCGTGCCTGCGACCTAAAAATCGCAGAACAACCTTCAAGGAGAGCTCCTAATAAAAGCTCTCCTTTTTCATAGCAATTTGACCTCTAATTTGTTAAAATCCCCCAGCTACTAACTAATAATGGGCGAGTGGCGAAATTGGTAGACGCGCAGGCTTGAGGGGCTTGTGGAGTCAAATCCTTGGAGGTTCGAGTCCTCTCTCGCCCACATTAAGTTAAACTTACTTGTCTAATTGAGCACATTTTCTAAAGGATTTTGAGGTAAACTTAAATAGCTAAAAAAATGTCTTTTTATTAATGAATATCAAAATTTTTCCACTGATTTTTGTAATCGCATTGATTTTTAGTATTTTTCCCCACCAAATTGCCTTCGCTCAAACCGAAAATACTCCTTACCAAGACTATCTTTTTAACTACAGCAGATACCAAACAGAGCTGAACAAGCTAACAACAGCCAAAGCTGCTTACAAAAAAGACTCATCTCTTCAAAATCTAACCAATCTTATTGAAACTACCAAAACAACTTACTTAACAATCGGCGATACGATGATTGCTTACAATAATTTTTTACAAACCGAGGTTGTTGCCTCAAATGTTGTTCCACAAGAAACAATGAGTTTTTTTAATACCACACTTAGTTCTGTGAACCAATGGTACATCGACCAGAAATCAGTCATAAACAGCAACCAGCCCGATCTTAAAACAATTCAGGCCACGATTAACACCTATCACAAATCACACGAACCAATTTTACTTCAAGTTAATCAACTCAGACTAGTTGCCAGTTCAGCCAGAATTGCCAAATTCCAAGACAACTCCAAAGTACTACTCGCCAAACTGTTTACCTATATAAACAGTAATGTTTCTAACCCCGACCCAAGGCAGGAGATTTGGCGGGCACAAATCATTGAAAAGGTCGACAATACTAACTTGCTAATTAAACAGAACTTCGAACTTATTCCTCAAGTCAACAAGCTCTCAGGTGGCAATCAAGCCAATAGTCAAATCGTCAAAAACGCCAAATTAGCAATAGAAAATATTAACAAAACTGCAAGCTACTTAAACGAAATCAACAACACTCTATGAACCCAGATTTGCTACCACCAACCAGCACAAAAACTCAATTCAAAACTGATAAACAATCGTCTACAGAACAAAATAGCAATTCTGCTGAGAACAAAACCTCAAGTTCCAAACCAAATACCAACCCTACCAAAAATAACTTTATAATTCCCAAAAATCTTCCCAAATCAGTTTATTTGTTATTTGTTTTGCTGTTCGTGGCAATAATTTTAATTACTTTAGCCTTACTTATTCCCAAGAAAAACACCTCAGAAAAATCTTCAATTCAAACTGATAATATTCCAGAACCAGACATATCAATTTCATTTAGCCAAGAGACCAAACAAACTCCTTTTGCTGATGAAATAACAACGTTCAAAAAAAACAGCAGCGAATTAGACTATAATTATCCAACTTATAATCTGCCAATTATTGAAACAGAGGTCAATTTAAGCAAATGAAAATATTTAAATTACTAACTGCCAAAAAAATCTTGATACTAATTGTCGTTATCGTAGCAGGGTTTTTTGCATATAACTCTTTCAAGCCAAAAGTCACTGAGATAGATGCCGAAACGGTCAAAATTTCTGATGTGACACAGGAAATAACCGCCGACGGCAAAGTCAGCGCAGGAACCAGTTTTGCGGCATCTTTTGAACTAACTGGCAAAATAACCTATCAACCATTCAAGGCTGGCGACAAAATCACAAAAGGCACAAGACTTGCTTCCATTGACAGTAGTATCTACAGAAATGCCTACGATAGAGCCTTAAAAGATTTTAACCTTTCATACTCATTACTTAATGAATATGATCTTTCACAAAAAGATAAACCTCTGTCTGACCAGAGCAAACTTGACCGTAAACAGGTTGATATTCCACTTCAACAAGCCGAGAGCCTTGTTGCTGACGCCAGAACCAACTTAGCCAAAACAAGTATTTATTCCCCAATCACAGGAATTGTCACTTCGGTTAGCAAAAAAGTCGGCGAAACAGCTACAGCCACTCAAACAGTTCTCACAATTCAAACCAGTGATAATCCAGAATTTACCGCCGAAATAGACGATGTCGATATCGTCAAAATTATAGCTAACCAAAAAACAGAAATAATTCTCGACGCCTACCCTGATGAAAAGTTTATTGGTACAGTCACCGAAATCGCACCCTCCAAAACCAAAAATGCTAACGGAATTGAAGTTTATTTAATAAAAATTGCTTTTAATACCTCAGGCAAGATTGTTTATTTGGACCAAAACGGACAAGCCTCGATTATTCAAAAAAGACAATCAAATGTACTCAATGTCTCAACCTCAGCAATTATTGAAGATGGGGACCAAAAATACGTCTATCTGGTAAAAGATAAAAAGGCAGTCAAAACACCTGTTACTATTGGCCTTGAATCAGATTTTGAAACCGAAATAACTTCAGGAATTGCCGAAAACGACATTGTTAGCGTTACTAACCAAAACCTCACCGACAATGCCCTCGTCAAAATCAACTAACACAATAATCGAGCTTAAAAATGTTTCTCGTATTTATAAGCCGGAAAGCAAGAAACAAGAAGCCTCAAATGAAGCAGAAAACCCTATTGTCAAAGCGCTTGACGACGTCAGTCTGAAAATTCAAAAAGGTGAGCTAATTGGAATTGTCGGAGCATCCGGCTCCGGCAAATCCACCTTAATGCATATAATTGGACTTTTGGACAAACCAACATCCGGGCAGGTAATTGTTAATGGAAAAAATATTGAAAGCTACTCTGAAACCCAAACTGCATATATCCGCAATAAAACAATTGGTTTTGTTTTTCAGCAATTCAACCTACTTGCTCGCACCAGTGCAATAGATAATGTAAAACTTCCTCTTACATATTCCAGAAGTTTTACTGCTAACCGTGCTGACAGAGCAAAGGAAATTCTCACTGAAGTTGGACTAGGAGAGAGACTAAAAAACACCCCCGGACAGCTTTCGGGAGGACAACAGCAAAGAGTTGCAATTGCTCGCGCATTGGCCAATGATCCAGATATACTTTTAGCTGACGAACCCACAGGCAACCTTGATTCAGCCTCCGGAAAAACGATTCTTGAGTTGATAACAAAACTTCATAACCAAGGTAGAACAATTATTATCGTCACCCACGACCCATCTATGTCTAAGTTTTTTGAAAGAACAATTACCATTAAAGACGGCAAAATAATAAGCGATAAAAAATGAATTTTTTCTCAACTTTTCAAGTTGCTACAAAAGCTATAATTGTCAACAAAGTTAGGTCTTTTCTTACAATGCTCGGAATTATTATTGGTGTCGCCGCAATAATTCTCTTAGTCAGTATTGGCGCGGGTATCCAAAATTACATCAACAAACAATTTGAATCTCTAGGCACGACCTCAATTTTTGTTCTCGCTGGCACCGGCAATGTAAGCTCAGGTCCACCAATTTCCAATGTAAGCAAGTTCGACAAAGAAATTATTGAAAGACTCAAAAAGGAAGAAGGGCGGAGTTTTGATCAGGTCGTACCAAGACAAAACAATTTTGCGGTTGCCAAATACGAAGAAAATTCTGAAAATATTACTGTAGCAGCCACAACTGAAAATGCTTTTGAGGTCATAAATATAAAAATACAAGAGGGTAGAAAATTTTCCGACTCAGAAGACCGCGCATCGAAAAAAGTAGCTGTTATCGGTCCGACTGTTGCAGATAATTTTTTTCAGGCTGGCACTAGCCCACTTGGAAAAAAGATTTCAATTTCAGGCTCAAGGTACACTATTATTGGTGTCACAGAAAAACTTGGTTCAGTCGCGGGACAGGATGCTGATAATTTCGCATATATTCCACTCAACACTTACCTGACACAAACAGGTAACGGAACCGTTTCTACAATAATAGTAAAAGCAAAAAACCAACCTGGAGTTGAATCAGCCAAAGAAAAGATTAATCAAATACTTCTAACCAAACTAACTAAGGACGACTTTAATATACAAACCCAAGAACAACTCTTATCAAGCATTCTTTCGATCGTTTCTTTTATTACATATGCTTTGGGTGGAATTGCAGGAATATCTTTGTTGGTTGGAGGTATAGGAATTAGCAATATCATGCTCGTCTCTGTCACAGAAAGAACACGTGAAATCGGACTCAGAAAAGCTCTAGGTGCAACACCAGGGGACATTTTGACACAGTTCCTTTTAGAATCTGTAATATTATCCCTAATAGGCGGAATTGTGGGAGTAGGTCTTGGATATTTAGGCTCAATCGGACTGTCACAATTTCTCTCAACCAGCGTTCCACTCTGGTCTGTTATTTTAGCTTTTGGGTTTTCAGCAGGTGTTGGTATTATTTTTGGATCAGTTCCTGCTTGGCGAGCAGCAAAACTCAATCCTATTGAGGCACTAAGGTACGAATAAAAATTGAAAATTCAACCAATACTGCTATAATTCATCGATAAGTTAGTCACAATGACTACAAATAACGCTAATTTTTCCAGACTGCCCGTCAATCAAGAGCGCGACCGTCAGCCTGAGTCGTTTACCTCTTCTCGTCCAAATTCTGAAATTCTTTACAATAATCCGCTCAGTGAAGAGCTTAGTGGCGACATCGAAATTGATTCGCTTCGAAGTGCAGTCTTAGCTGAAACACAAGAATCATCTAGACTCGCAACAATAAGAGCTGAATTGTCTAGCAACCGAAGCTTAGGCACAGAAATAGAAGATTTAACTGCTCAACTTGCTAGCGCAAAAACCGAAGCTGGTCTTGCCCAAACTGATTCAACTACTAACACCGATGCAGTGGTACACGTCCAAGAAAGGTCAAGACTAATAAAAATGCTTGCAAGTTTATTTACCAAAAAACCAGAACTATCAGCTCACGCTCTTGTCAATAAAAGGAAACAACAACTAGGCGGAATAGCTGGAGCAATGACTGGCGACCAAAATAAACTGATGGAGCTAAACGGATCGTCCGCAGTTTTTTAGATTTTACTTTTTATTAATTTACCCTCTATTGCGATAAACCTAGTATTTCAATAAAATACCCAAGCTGAAAAAATATTTTCTTAATCTGGTTTTTGGACAGGCTCAGGCTGACAAAAACTTTCCAATAAGGAAAGGGAATATTAAAGGGAAACCTTGGTTGCCCCTTAACGCACTAGGGGCTTGTAGCTCAGTTGGTTAGAGCGCTACATTGACATTGTAGAGGTCAGAGGTTCGAGTCCTCTCAGGCCCACCTTAAGCTAAATCTGAATTCCGCTTTTTTCAAGCTTTCTGGCTTTTCTCCTCGAATGAATTTCGCACCTGAACTCCGGATATCTATCCTTTGACCGGTCATAATTAACTGTTTTGACTATTCTGTACCCACGACAAAGTTTCCCACAATCAACACACCTAACATTGTCTCTTATCTCCCACTGAGTACTAAGTGAGCTTGAAGTAAAAATAAAACTATCAACCCAGAAAAAAATAAGGCCACCAATAAAATTAGCAATTGTCGCTGCAATCCAATCCTCGCTAGTGCCAAACATTGAAGATGACCCTTTAAAATAAGCCACAATAGGAGCTAGTAACGGAGTAGACAACTGCCAGCGAATTAAATACAACCCGTATCTCTTGAAATTAATTTTCTTTTTTATTTTTGCCATTTATATGCCTTAGATATTCAGTTTCGTACTGATCAACAATTTTTTCAACCCCAAAATTAGAAATATATTTTTGCGACCAGTCCGTCCAAGACTTTCTAAGTTTTTCATCAAAGATCATAGAGTCTAATTTTTTAGCAAAAACTAATGTGTCTTTTGGGTCAATAACTGATTTTTGTCCAAATCCTTTCATTACAGAGCGATACCCAGAATTATTGCCACACACCACCGCAACGCCTCGCGCCATGGCTTCAAGCAATACGATGCCGAAACTTTCACCGTAAAGAGCAGGCGAACAAAACACACTTGCCCTGTCATACATTCGCACCTTTTCTTCTTCAGAAACAAACCCTAAAAACTTAACGTTGTTTAGGTTTTTTTTAACAACATATTTTTCTAATTTTTCTCGCTCAGGTCCATCACCAGCAATCTCTAAAAACACATTTTTTTGCGTTTCAGATAAAACTTCATAAGCTTTAAGTAGATATTTCACTCCTTTTCGCTTTTCTAATCGCCCAATATAAACAATTATTTTTTTCTTTTGACTATGAGATTTTTTACGCAAATGATACTTTTCAAAATCAACACAATTAGGAATAATCTCAACCTTTCTTTTTGTTATTCCTCTGACATAAATAGCTGCTTCGTCCGAAACTGCTGTTAGGCCGTCGATTTTTTTCATAACCAACCTTGCGTATGGTTCAATTACTTGCTCAAGAATCTTAGTTACTTTTGTTTCTGGTAGTTTCGCATGAAAAGTCGCGATATTAACTGCATTGGATGCTGATAATATTTGCGGTGACATCATTGGCACCCAAGGCTCATGAAAATGCAAAACATCAAACTTCTCTGCAATCATTAAATTCCTAATTCGTTTACTTTCAATACTTAAAGAAATCTGAGCCGTTGTCTGAAAAGGGTAGTTCATATCAATTAAACCGCCGATAAAAATAACACCTTTATGTCCACCAACATCAGTTTTTCTCGGAGCTGGAGTAATAATTATTGCTATGTGCCCACGCTTATTCAACTCTTTTTGCAGGTTAAGTACACATTCTTGAACTCCGCCATTTTTAAAAATATTGTACGGGCAAATTAGTCCGATTTTCATTGAAGGCTAAAGTATAACAGCATCGAACTTTAGCCTCAACAAGCTTGACTTTTTTCTACTTTTCCATAGACTATAGGGCAACTTAGACCTCAAGGTCTATTTTGAACCTTAACTCAACATACAGGGAGACAGTTTTAGCAATGTTTATTCTTCCACCCGTGATTATTTCACCCAACGACTGGCCACAGAGCAACTTCGAACTCGGATCCACCAACTACCGACCGCACCCCGGTGACCTCAGTAAATTCTTGGCCTTCCAAGGCCAAACACACTTCGGCGCCGGATACCACGAGCGGTACAACAATCCGATGCTGGCAGCTCCCAATAGCGAAGCGGCTGGTGGCACCATCTACTTCCACAACGACGTCAGACGCGAAGACATCGCCGGAGCACTACGCGTACTCGACATTAAAGATCCACCTGGTGCACCGAAAAAGTTCATCGTCTATTCGGCCACCAGCAGCAAGCCTGGTGAAGAGCAGTACCTAAGACAACTCAGACTCATCAGCCACTTCGCGATGATATACAACTTCAACTCGATGAGAGAAAACGAAGCCGCCGGACTGCCAACCCAAGAACTCTCCTTGGAAGAGGTCATCTGGCTTTTCATCCAAAACCAATGCGAAGAGTGGGGAACCAGCTTCGGCTCGCCCAAGCTCGAAGGGGTCTTTGGCGGCGATGGACACTACGCGCGCGAGGAACTGTCCTTCGGCCTTCAAGTCGAATCCGACTACTTTCGTGTTTACCGTCTCTGGAGTAGAGCATGGCTCGTCCACAAGTAAAAGACGTCGACACAACCAACTACCCAGGCTTCGACGAGCTGTTCGGTCTCATCGACGAACCTCTTCAAACAAGCCTAAGGGAGCAGCACAGCTCGTGGTTGCCACTGTTTAAAGCTTCGCAAGGAGCCAGACACAACCACCACGCCTGGCAACCATTCGGCTACCTTGACCACATACAAGACTGTATGGCTCTGGCTGTCACGCTCTACCAGCATCTCAGCCTCACCAGACCACTTCCATTCAGTCTTAGCTCGGCTCTAGCCGTTCTATACCTGCATGATGTGGAAAAACCATTCCGCTACGTCAGAAACGAACCCAACCTCGAAACAAAAGAGCAGAGGAAGCAGTTTCGCCGAGAGTTCGTGTTCAAGTGGGAAATTCCACTAAGCCCAGCAGAAATCCGCGCTCTCGACTTGGTCGAAGGTGAGAATGAGGAGTATTCACCAAACCATAGAGTCATGACCCAGCTAGACGCCTTCTGCCACGTCTGTGACACCATGTCCGCCCGCATCTGGTTCGACTTTGGCATCAGCCGAGTCAAAACCAAATAACGCCCAACCAGACCCGCTTTTTTCAATAAAAGAAGCGGGTCTTTTTCATATCTACTCCACTCTTATGGTAGGTTCTGCTAAAATGACAAATATGGCAGACAAAACAATTGATACCGCCGAGAAATATCTCAGGGTTATTGATAGCAAAAAACATATTTTAATGAATAATTTCCTTGGTGGAATTTCTTGGGCATTAGGTACAATCGTCGGTTTTTTGATAATTAGTATTATTTCTGTCATGATTATCGGCCAAACAGGTGTGTTGTCTAAGCTAAGCACTTGGTTCTCCGATGTTATTGAAAATTCACAAAAAAGTGTAATACCTGAAGATTTAGAAAATATCCCAACTAATGTCCGACCAACACAAAAGTAAACTTACTATTCACCAAATTCGCCACTCAGCCGCACACGTAACCGCCGCAGCGGTTCTTAGGCTGTACCCAGAAACCAAACTCGCAATAGGTCCAACTATCGACGAAGGATTTTATTATGACTTACTCACAAAAGAGCCAATTAAAGAAGCAGATATTGAAATTATTGAAAAAGAAGCGCAAAAACTAATTAACCAAAATATTGAGTTTGTCAGAAGCGAAGAGAATATTGAAACTGCCAAAAAACTACTTTCAGACCAACCCTTCAAACTAGAAATAATTAATGAGCTCGAAGAAAAAGGTAAAACTGCTGTTTCTTTTTATACTTCAGGAGATTTTGTTGATCTGTGTGAAGGACCGCACGTTGATAACTCAAGCCAAATCAAAGGCTTCAAACTACTTTCAATCGCTGGGGCTTATTGGCGCGGTGATGAAAAAAACCCAATGCTTACTCGTATCTACGGAACCGCATTTCATACAGACAAAGAGTTAGAAGAATATCTAGAACTCAAAGAGCAAGCTAAGCTTCGAGACCACAGAGTAATCAGCCAAAAACTCGAACTCTTTGATCTCACAACTGACATTGGACTCGGCTTACCTATTTGGTTGCCAAATGGCGCAACCGTCAGACGACTACTCGATAATTTAGTCTTTGATCTTGAAGTAAAAAATGGTTATCAGCACGTTTATACTCCAGCACTTGGCAATATCGACCTATACAAAACTTCAGGCCACTATCCACACTACGCCGATACAATGTTTCCCGAAATAAAGGTCGAAAAAGAGACTTACTTACTAAGACCTATGAACTGTCCTAGCCATATTGCTGTTTACAACCACAAACCTCGCTCCTATCGTGACTTACCACTTAAGCTTTCCGAGGCTGGACAAGTGCATCGATACGAAAAATCAGGCGAACTAACCGGTCTTTCCAGAGTCAGAGAATTTACCATTAATGATAGTCATATTTTTACCTCTGAAGACACCCTCAAGCTCGAAATCCAAAAAACTCTTGATCAGATTATTCAGTTTCTTGAAATAGTCGGCCTTACTCCTGACACCTTCGAACTAGCCCTTCACGACAAAAACGACAAAAAATACATTAAAGACGAAGAAATGTGGGAAAAAGCCGAAAATGTCCTAAGAGAGATTCTTAAAGAAAGAAACGTCAAATTCCGAGAAGAAGTTGGCGGAGCAGCATTCTACGGACCAAAAATTGATGTTTTTGCAAAAGATGTTTTAGGCAGGGAGTTCGCAATCTCTACTTCCCAGGTCGATTACCATATGCCCAAAGCCTTTGATCTTAATTTTATTAATTCACAAGGTCAAAAGGAGCGTCCAGTTATTATTCACCGCGCTATTATTGGTAGCTTCGAAAGATTTTTTGCTTTTTTAATAGAGCACTACGCCGGCGCCTTCCCATTCTTCCTAAGCCCAATTCAATTTCAGATTATTCCAATTTCTGAAAAATTCAGTAATTATGCTGACGAAATCGCAAATACGCTTAGCGAGCAACATTATCGCGTAAACATTGCTACAAGTGACCAAACCATGGGAGAGTCAATCAGAAATGCTACAGAATCCAAAATCCCATATATGATTATTCTCGGACAAAAAGAAGAAGAAGCCCGTCTTGTATCTGTCAGATCCCGAGAGGGTGCTCAATCCAATCTGGTTAAGCTCGATGTATTTCTAAAAACATTATTTGATAAATGATATTGCTCGGCCAACAAAATACTGTTAGAATATCTCCGAAAATGTTCACATCACACACGCCAACCAAAACACAAATCTTCTAAAGCCTTGCGTTACTTTAAACTCAACCACCAAATTACCGCTCCCGAAGTCAGACTCATTGACGAAGAAGGCAAACTAATTGGTGTCGTCCCAATCGCTGAAGCTCAAGCACAAAGTGCAGAGGCTGAACTCGACCTTGTGGAAATCGCCCCAAAGGCTCTTCCTCCTGTAGTCAAAATGATTGATTTTGCCAAATTCAAATATATGGAGGCCAAAAAAGAAGCCTTAGCAAAGAAAAAAACGCGAGAGACAGAATTAAAAGAAGTCAGATTTAGCCCATTTATTGGAGAAGGGGACTTTGACACCAGAATCAAACGCGCCAAAGAGTTCCTTAAGCGTGGTGACTTAGTCAAAGTCACAGTCAAATTCAAAGGCCGACAAATGGCTCATCAAGAATTTGGACCAAAACTAATGGAAAAAATCCTAGTCGCCTTAGAAGGTGTTGGCGAAAAAGAACGAGATTTTAGACAAATGGGACTTCAGTTTACTGGTGTTATCAAACCTGCAAAAAGCGCCAAAAAGTAATTTCTGATTCACTTATTGCAGTAAATAGTATTTTCTACTATCATATTGCGGCTAGTTCGCTAGTATTTTTTATATATGTCAAAACTAAAAACAAAAAAATCAGCAGTTAAAAGATTCAAAGTGACCAAGAACGGAAAAGTTCTACGTGGTCGCCAAATGGGGTCTCACCTTAAACTAGCAAAAAGTAAAAGCCAAAAAAGAAGGCAGGCAAGCGTCGGTAAAACCGAAAACGATGACGCGCGCCGAGTCCGCCGCCTTACACTAAACTAAACTACTATGCCAAGAGTCAAAAGGGGGGTTGTCTCCCGCGCCAAACACAAAAAAGTCTTAAAAGCCGCTGAAGGTTTTCGTGGCCCTCGTGGAAAACTTACCCGCCAAGCAATTCAATCAACCCTTAAAGCTGGTCAACACGCTTACGCCGGCAGGCGCTTACGCCGAAGAGATGCTCGCCGTGAATGGATTGTTACAATTAACGCTGCACTAACTGGTACCGATCTAAACTACAGCAAGTTCATCGCCCTCCTTATTAAAAAAGAAATCAAATTAGACCGCAAAGTCTTGTCTGATATGATTCTGACTGATCAACCATTTTTTGACGAATTAGTCAAAACTGTTCAAAAATAAACTATCTACGATATCTTGTTTCTCAAAAAATATCGAAAATAAGTTATCCTTGTAATTAATGATTGAAGAGATTGATCGCCTATACGACGATCTAACTAACCGAATTAACTCTGCTAAAACCGAACTCGAGCTTACTACGGTTGAAAAAACCGTTAAGCTTGAATTAAATAATGCCATCTCTTCCATAAAAAACTTTCCTCCCGAAAAACGCGGTGAAGCAGGCAAAAAATTCAACGAGCTCAAAAACCTAACTAATGATTTAATCGAAAAACAAAAAAACAATCTTACATCCAAAAATAACCAAAAAATAGATTTTACAGTTCCCTCGGCAACCCCAACCACAGGCTCACTCCACTTAATTACACAAGCAATTGATGAAATTACCGAAATTTTTGAAAGACTTGGCTTTACAAGAGTCAGATATCCAGAAGTAGAAACAGACTGGTACGCTTTTGAAGCTCTTAATATGAACGCCGACCATCCAGCTCGGGACGAATGGGAAACTTTTTTTATTCATAATCCAGAAAACGCTAAACTCAAAAAACCACAAACTATTGTTCTTACTCCTCACACCTCGAACGGCCAAGTCAGAGAAATGCAAAGGGTCAAAACTCCACCAATCAGAATGCTTAATATTGCCAAGTGTTACCGTAGACAATCTGATGTTTCACACAACCCTTTCTTTTATCAATTCGAAGGGCTTCTAGTCGGCAAAGATATTTCTATCTCACATCTCAAAGGAACTTTAGACTACTTTGTCAAAAACTTCTTCGGTCCTGAAAGACAAACCAGACTAAGACCATATCATTTTCAATTTACAGAACCCAGTTTCGAAATCGATATTACCTGCGGTGTGTGTAACGGTCGTGGCTGTAAAGTCTGTAAAGAAGGCTGGTTAGAACTTGGTGGTGCAGGAATGGTACATCCAAATGTCTTAAAAGCCGGGAACATTGACCATAAAAAATACTCAGGTTTTGCGTTTGGATGGGGAGTCGAGCGCACAATGATGATGAAGGACAATCTCAATATCGATGATGTTCGCAAACTATACGAACCAGATTTAAGATTCTTAAGACAATTTTAATATGAATATTTTACTACCACACTCTTGGCTTTTGGATTTTATTAAAACCAATGTAACTCCTGACAAACTCGCTCAAACCGTCTCTCTTTGCGGACCATCGTTCGAAAGATCGCACAAAAAAAGCAAAGAGACCATTTATGATATTGAAATAACCACTAACCGACCAGATACTGCCTCAGTTATTGGCATAGCCAGAGAAGCCGCCACCATCTTGCCAGAATTTGGAATTAAGGCCAAATTTATTGACCCATATCTCACCAAACCATCTTTTTCAATACAAAAGTCTTCATCACTTCCAATCAAAATTAAAGCCTCAAAAGACACGGTCTTAAGATTTTCGGCAATTGTAATCGATAATATAGAAATAAAAAAATCTCCACTCAAAATAGCTAAACGACTAGAAAACGTCGGAATAAGACCAATCAACAATCTAGTAGACCTTACCAATTACATTATGATAGAAACTGGCCAACCAATGCACGCTTTTGACTACGACTCTATTGTTGGCCAAACTGCCAGTGTCGAACTAAGTCGAAATGGAGAAAAAATGACAACACTTGATGGTAAAGAACACTCACTACCAGTTGGCTCAATCATTATTCGCGACACCAAAAGAATCATTGATTTAGCTGGCATTATGGGTGGAGAAAATTCTCAAATTACCTCACAAACCACAAGAATTTTATTAACTTCAGCCGTTTATAACCCCAAAAGAATTAGATCAACTTCACTCAAACTTGCTCACCGCACTCAAGCCGCCACACTTTTTGAAAAAGGCATTGATTCCGAACAGTCAATCAAGGTTCTTGATAGATCAATTAAACTTTTGTCAAAACTCTCACCGAAAAGTCGCATCGCTAGCGATTTAATTGACATTTATCCAACACCAAACAAAGCCAAAACAGTTAGTCTTAATCATAAACTTTTAGAAAAATACCTCGGTATAGAAATCAGTCCCAAAATCGTCGTTAGGATTTTAAACGGCCTTCAAATCAACACCAGCTTTCAAAAAACCACCAAAAAATACCTAAGCACAATTCCATCTCACAGATCAGCAGACATGGAGATAGAGCAAGACTTAATTGAGGAAATCGCGCGAATTTATGGCTACCACAAACTACCATCAACGCTTCCTCCTCAATTAGAAAAAATCACTCCCAAGCAACCTCAATTCGTAATTGAAGAAATAATTAAAAAAATCCTTATAAAGCACAAATTTAACGAGGTCTATAACAGCCCGATTATTTCCAAAGAACTTCTCGAACAAACAGGAACACCAGAGAACAAAACCGTCAAAATCACCAACCCTATTAGCGAAAACATGTGTATGCGACCCAGTTTACTGCCATCAATGTCACAAACAGTCGAACTTAATCTAAAATACACACCCCGCTTTAGTCTGTTCGAACTGGCCAATATTTATATTTCTCAAAAATTATCTCCACTTCCTTTAGAAAAAATGCAATTTTGTTTGTTTACAAACACTTTCTCAGTCTCAGAATTTAAAGGACTAATTGAACAAATTCTCTTTAGACTTGGCATTAAATTTACAATTTCATTCGACAATCAAAATAGCGAGTTCGACACGGATCAGTCCGTAAAATACCTATCTAATAAATTAGAATTAGTAACACTCGGCGTGGTTAAAAAATCTCATAACCTTGGTTTTTTTGCCATAATTGACACCATAAACATCATTAAAGTCGCCAAACCCAAAGTATCATTTACACCGATTCCAACTTATCCTCCAACCTTTGAAGACATTACACTAGAAACGCCAATCAACACCAAGGTGGGTCAAATAGTTTCAAAAATATTAAAGATTAGTCCAAAAATCACAAACATTAGTTACATTGAAGGTTTTACCAAAAAAACCAAAATCGCTCACACTTTCAAAATCGAACTTAGAGACAGCAAAAAAACCATTACCAAAGAAGAGGCAACAGAGATAAAAACAAAAATCACCAATAACTTTAAATAGTTCTAGGGTCTTTTTTAAACCAAAATCCCCAGACTAAACACCCTTGACATATATATAACTATAGGGTATAATTATCGCAATGGATAGCTTAATTGCTGTTCATAGTTCTTTCATATTACGTGGAGGTAATAAGGACATGAGGCCGCCAAATCCTTCTGGTCTGTAACAAGCCAATAGAAGGTGGCCGAGGACTCCATTTTTTTCGTGACCTCATCGACCAAACCGCCCAAGGTAATCCCGCACCAAATGCGCGGCAGAAAAAACCAAGGGCAGTAAAAGGAGCACGACCACATATGGATGTCTGATTCTGTCAGGCTGTTTAGCTTCAACCTTGCAGTAAGCCCTATAAGCAATCTGCAACAAGAAGTGGATCAGCCCCCTTCAAAAAGCCCTCTACCGAAATGAGGGCAAGCGTAGGCGACCGTCAGTCAAGAAACGTCGCCCGACTCGGACTTCACCTTCCGTGTAGCCCAAAATGTTGTTTTCTTTCTTATTTCAAGGAGACAACCTTAAAGGCAATCCCATAAGCACGGTAAAGGGTTAAGAGAGGAGAGTAATCATGCAGCGCAGGCCTGAACGCCAGGCCATTAGTCGCGACACGGTATAACGCCTCACCGCTGCCCAGCGTTACAGGGACTTAAAGAAAAGTCGTAGCCGGCGAAGCGACAGAAAACAAATTCGCCAATTCCGCCGTTAAGGCCGGAGCCCACAAAGCTCCGGCCTTTTTTCTTGCCAAAAATATTTTGTTTATTATTGTTAGGAAAACTAATCCACCCAAGGTTGGCCAACAGACACATTTATCTCTTTGCTACCAACACCACCGTTTTTGAGATTACATGCCACTCTAATCTTATGTTTACCTTTTTGACCATCAGTAAATAGATACTCAAACTCAGGGCTTAAGCCTTGATTTGTTTTGACTTTATTGTCATCGATATACAATTCACACTTTTCAACATTACTATCGTCTTTAACCGTAACCTTAGCCTTAATCGTGACCTTCAACTCAACTTGATCTTTGTCCCTTGGTCTATCCATATCAAGAATCACATCCGTATCAGAAACAGATGATTTACCATCAGAATTCTCTGTTGGAGGACGATATCTTTCATCGGTTTGGGTCGCCGCCCAAGCATTAATTCCTTCTTGCCAACGATTCTTACCGTCCGTCGAAATCGGATCCTCTTCGTTAAAAACAAAATACTCTTTTTCGTCATATTCACCCTTAGCTATCTCCAAGTCGTTAGCAAGTTTGCCCGTAGATTTACTTACCTTTACCTTCTTAAACTTCAAACAATCTTCCGAAGGTTCTGTGCCTTTTACAAAATATTCAGCTCTCGTTGCAAAATCCCGACAAGGCTTACCACCACCAATTGCATCAATTACTTGAGAGGTCACATTTGAAGGCACCTTAAAATCTTCACTTTTTTTGTCTTTTAAAGCATAACTCATGATTTTATTCCAAATTGGGGAAGCTCCTGTTAGTCCTGAAGAAATCTTAGGATTCATCGCACTATTGTCATTGTTACCAACCCAAACGCCCACAACGACTGATGGTGTGTATCCAATCGTCCAGTTATCGCGCTTGTCATCCGTTGTACCGGTTTTGACTGAAACAGTCTTTCCTGGCACTACCAAGCTTGATCCAGCACCAAAAGCCGATGACCTCGCAGAATTGTCTAACAAGAAATGAGAAATAATAAATGAGGTTTCTTCACTTAGAACTTTTGGCCCTTCTTTAGGTTTATTTTCTTTAAGTGTTTTGCCTTTACGGTCTTCAATTTTTAATATCGAAACAGGTTCTTGTCTACGACCACCATTAGCAAATACTCCAAAAGCCGTGGTCATATCAATTAACTTAACTTCGCCACCTCCTAAGGTAACTGACAATCCAAATCGTTTCATGTTCTCATTCGTCGGCTCAAGAGTCGAAAGCCCCATGTCGTAGGCTGTCTGTAGCATGCTTTTTACGCCAACCATAGCTAGTAACTTAACGGCGGGAATATTATAAGAGTTAGCTAAAGCAAATCTAAGCTGAGTTGGGCCATGAAACTTACTATCGTAGTTCACAGGCTTGTAGGGTGGCTGTCCGGCCCCACCAGGGAACTCCGTCGGTGTATCCATAATCACAGTGCTAGATGGCACACCCTCCTCTATTGCGGTTGCATATGTCACAGGCTTAATTGAAGACCCTGGTTGTCTTAAAGCTGTTGCAACATTATATTTACCGTCATACTCTTCATCAAAATAATCTTTCGAACCAATCATTGCCAAAATCTCACCATTTTTTGGATCAGTCACTACCGCAGCACCGTTGGTAGCATTAAGATCGGCAAGCTTGGTTACCTCGTCATATACGATTTTTTGAGCTTCTTCCTGCAAATCCAAATCCAAACTCGTCGTAACTTTTAAACCTCCAGATTGCACAACTGATTCGCCGTACTCTTGTTCTAACTGTTCACGAATATAAAAAACGAAATGTGGAGCTTTGAAGGTTTCGTTTGATTTCGCAAAAACCACACTGGGTAGTTCTGATACAATCTGCTCTTCTTGTTCTTTGGTAATGTAATTATCCTCTCGCATCCTTCTTGCTACATCTTTTGACCTATCAATATATGCAGTTGGGTTCTGACCAAAAGGCGACAGATATGTCGGCCTCTGAGGAAGTCCAGCCAAAATTACTGCTTCGGTAAGAGTTAAATCTTTTGAGGTTTTACCAAAATATAACTGCGCAGCAGCTTCAATTCCAGAAGCAGTACCACCGTATGGAATCTCATTAAGATAGATCTGCAGTATTTCATCTTTGGAGTATTTTCCCTCGATTTGAACAGCCAAAATAAATTCCTTAAACTTACGTGTCAAAGTCTGCTCATCAGTTAATAAGGCTTTTTTAACCAACTGTTGAGTAATCGTCGAACCACCCTGAGTGTCACCAAAAAACACAGTTTTTACAAAACCACGAATAAAACCAACCGGACTAAAACCTCCGTGTTTATAAAAATTCTGGTCTTCAATTGCAATCGATGCTTGTGGAACATATGGCGGGAGACTCTTTAGCTCAACGAGTGACCTGTTTTCGTTGCCATAAACGTCATAAAGAAGCTTGCCATTTCTGTCCAGAATCTTCGTCGACAACTCTTGATCCCTTTCTGTAAGTTTTGTCGGCGAGGGCAAACTCCTTGAAACAATTGCAAAAAGAATTCCGATAAAAACAATCATTACAACCAAACCTGCTATCAAAGCGGTCGTTGCAAACGCCACAAGTTTGGCCTTTTTGCTTTTACGCGAAAAAAGTAATCTTTTAGTTGTGCCGGAAAAATAGACTGGTCTTTTATGACCAGAAGACTGTGGAACCTTCAACATCCTTATTATTCTAACAATCCAGTTCGCCGTAAACAAATCGACAAGTACTAATGTATTTGGAATTAGCCTGTATTTATGTAAAAATAAAAGCCATGCAAAGCCTAGACGAAGTTTTAACCCGCGGGGTCGACAAAATATATCCTGATAACGACTCGCTCAAAACCGCACTTGATACCAGAAAACTTCGCATCTACTGCGGCTTCGACCCAACTGGCAACACACTCCACCTTGGTCATGTAGTTAATCTTTTAAAACTTCGCGCATTTCACCTACTCGGACACGATGTTTTTGTGGTAATTGGCACCTTTACTGCCCGCATTGGTGATCCAGATAAAGCAGAAACCCGCACCAAACTCACCATCGACCAAGTCAAAGAAAATGCCTCCGACTACGTCAGACAAATCAGACTTTTCTTTCCAGAAGTAGACGATGATCACATCAAATACAACTCTGAGTGGCTAGACAAAATGGACCTCTCTGAAATGCTTGAGTACTTAAGTTTTTTCACTCACGCCCAAATCATTGAAAGAGATTTATTTCAAGAAAGACTAAAAAAAGGTTCGTCTCTGGCTATGTCTGAGCTTATGTATCCAATTATGCAGGCAATCGACAGTGACAAACTTAATATCGATCTAGAACTTGGCGGAGCTGACCAAACCTTCAATATGTTAATTGGCAAAGAACTAATGCGCAAAAAAAACAACAAAGAAAAATTCGTTCTAACCAATCGATTATTAGTGGATGAAAAAGGCGAAAAAGCCGGCAAAACCACTGGCAATATGATTGCAATTTCTGATACCCCAGCAGACATTCGAGACAAAGTAAGCAAGATTCCAAATAAACTACTGATTGCTTACGCAGAAGGTGCAACAGATTGGGAAAAAGAGAAAATAAATCAATTTCAAAATAATCCCAACTATACAGAACTCGCTGAATACTATATTTCCAAAATCTATCCAGACCTAGAACCAGGCAACTTACAAGATTTTGTTAGTCAAAAAATATCACTTTCAGCCAAATTTCCAGACGCTTCTGTTAATGCCACACTATCTAGTGTCATAGCTGGAACAGCAATCGCAGAATCAAATTCTGATGCCAAGAGAAAAATATCAGAAGGAGTCTACATTGACGATAAGATATTTAATAACCCATTCGAACCTATTGGCAATATTATCGGTAACAAAAATGAAATAACGATTTCCCTTAAAAAAAAGGGGAGAAAAATTAAAATTGAAAAATAAGTGCTCGCGAAAATTCATAAAATTAATACCTCTTGTATAATTTCATTCAGTTTTCGCTACACCTTGCTTTTCGTGAAACACGAAAAATAAAATAAAGAGAATGAAAAAAATAACAGTTAAACCTCGCAAGCTACTTCCACGCAAAAAGCATTTTAAATTAGTAGCCAAAATCTTAGCTCTAATTGCTGGAGTAATCATTATTCTCTCCTCAATCCTTTTGCCCTTAGCTTACTCCTAGTTTTGCCTCAAAAGCTTATAATTCCATTTACTTATGCAACTCTCTGATTCAGTCGCGACCGTTTCTGGTATCGGCGACAAAAGTGCTGATAAACTAGCAAGGCTTAAAATATTTACCGTCCGCGACCTGCTTTTCCACCTACCCAAAAGATACAACGACTTCTCTCAAACCATTTCACTCCACGAGTTTGACGCACACCTTGATGAAGAAATAACTACTCGCGCAACTGTTATCAGTAAGGCCTTCCTAAGAGCCAGAACGGGGCGCAACTTAACCGCAGTTACGGTTTTCGATGGCAAGGTTCGCAAAACATTTATGTTCTTTGGTCCTCCATATATAACAGCCGAACTTAAAAAAAATCAGTCTTATTATTTTTATGGCAAACTAACCGCTTACCGTAACCAAATCTCAATTACTAATCCTAGTTTTAGTCCCATTGAAGAAGAGGTTTCAAAATTTTCGACAATTTACCCCTTAACCTCAGGACTTACCAACAAGTTCTTCAGTAAGAATATCCAAAAAATCCTTCACTCAGATATTAATTTTTCCAAACTAGACTTCATTAAAAATTATTTAGACGACAAAACTTTAGACCTTTTCCAATCACTAGAAATTATTCACAACCCCGAAGACTTAACTTTGGTAGAAAAGGCTAAAAAAAGACTTGCTGTCGATGAGGTTGTTCTAGTCCGTCTTGCTAATAGTTTAAGACGCAAAAAATGGCAAAAAAAACTTTTGACTAATAAGTACAAAAGCTTTCCTGTAGCAAATATTCTCAAAAATCTATCTCTAACCCTAACCGATGATCAACTCCAAGCTATTGAGGATATTGTTGTTGACTTCAAAAAAGCCGAACCGGCCAACCGCATTATTCAAGGTGACGTGGGCTCTGGGAAAACCATTGTTGCAGGAATCGCTGGAGCAATTACTGCAAGTAACGACCTACAAACAATAATTCTTGCTCCAACCGAAATCTTAGCCAACCAGCACCTTAGCTCACTACAAAAGTTTTTCCCCAATCTTGATATCGGTATTTTTACCGGCAGCAAAAAAATCTGGGGCAAAGATATTACGATTGGCACACACGCACTCCTTGAAAAAAAAGCTTTAGAACACTTTAAGAAAAATAAGGTTGGCCTTGTCATCGTCGACGAACAGCACCGCTTCGGCGTTAATCAAAGATCCAAAATATTTGGTCTCGGCGCGCGCAAAAATATTTACCCTCATTTTCTTTCACTAACTGCAACCCCAATTCCTAGAACCATTGCTCTTACTATTTATGGTGATGTTGACCTTAGCCAAATCAAATCTTTTCCAAAAGGACATCGCAAGGTTGCAAGCCATATTCTGACCTCAAGCCAAAAACCAAAAGCATACAAATTTATTGAAAGCGAGTTAAAAAAAGGCAACAGTGCACTATTTATTGCACCAATTATTGAAGAGTCTGAAACAACTATGGGAGAGATTGAGTCCGTCAAAAAACTATTTCTAGAAGTAGATAAATACTTCGGCGCTCAAAAGGTCTTTTTACTTCACGGCAAGCTTAAATCTGCTGAAAAAGATCAAATTCTATCTGATTTTGCAAGTAGCCCAGGCTCTATTCTGGTGTCTACACCAGTTGTTGAGGTTGGTATCGACATTCCCGACCTTTCAATTCTTGTTATTAGCTCTTCCGAAAGATTTGGTCTATCTCAACTTCATCAACTTAGAGGCCGTATTGGTAGACGGGGACAAGAAGCGTTCTGTTTTTTGTTTCATTCCAAAGACAAAACCGACTCACAACGACTTAAACACTTCGTAAGTGAACACGACGGCGGCAAGCTTGCCCTACTTGATCTTAAAACCAGAGGTGCCGGCGAAACATATGGCTACCTGCAACACGGTAAAGGTAACTTCAAAATCGCTGATCTATCATCAATTGAAGAAATAAAAAAAGCCTCTAATATCGCAGACAAAATCTTACTTGCCGATCCAGAACTCACCAATCCTTATATCAAAGAGTATTTACAATCGTTTGCCACACCGGATCCAATCGATTAATAGTTTATATCCTCTAGTATTGAATATTGGTTTCATTTGGTCTAAAATTCCCGTCAGAAATCGCACCTTACATAGGAGTAATTGAATTGTCTAAGTCGAAAAAATCCAAAAAGGAAAAAAAGGGAGGGAAAGGCGTGAAGACCACCCCAACCGATCAAAGCACTCCTGACGTCCGCGACCTCGATAGGGAGTTGGCTCACTGTCTGGAAACTCCCAATCGTCGCGATCCCGAATGCGTCCGCCTGATTATTGACCATGTTGTAGCCAACAAGCTTCGACTGCTCGAAAAAAACAGCCGTCTTGGAGAAGCCAACAAAGCGCTTCTTGCTGAAGCCATGGATACTCTCATCAGACTCACTATCTGACCACAACCATCCCCCCGCAAGCGTTAAAACTTGTGGGGGATTTTTTTATGTTGACTTAAAAATTACCTCTGTATATAATTCGCAGGCTTAAATAACAAATTAAATAAATGGCACCAGTACCAAAAAAACATCTATCTAAAGTCCGACAAGGCAAAAGACGAGCAACCCTAAGTGTTGCAAGCGTCCGAACTGTTTCGTGCAAAAACTGTAATTCACCAAAACTTCCACACCGAATTTGCCCGAGCTGCAATACTTACAAAACTCGCAGTTACTAAAACAAGCTAACGACTTACTACTTATTTAGGTATAATCTTAAATAAAGTTAGTATTTATGAAATCCAAAACTGACCCACGCCACAAACATCGCATTAAGCTTGTCAGAATGCTTTTTGCTTATGAATTTGATCACAATCAAGCAGACTTTTCCGAAATCCTACCAATCACCAGTTCAATTACTGAAATAGACCTAGAAATTGCCAAAAATGCCCCCGCTTGGCCAATAGAGCAAATTTCAAAAATCGACTTAGCAGTTTTGCGACTTGCAGTTTATGAACTAATAATCGACAAAAGCCAACCTCAAAAAGTTGTAATTGACGAAGCAATTGAGCTAGGCAAAGAATTCGGCAACGAACATACCAGCTCGTTTATTAATGGCGTTTTAGGCTCCGTTGTTAAAGAAATACCCCAACCAGAGTCCGCCACAGAAGCAGAAACAGAACCCAAAGCAGAATAAAGGGTTGTTTTTTGATATTTTTTTCTTGTAAGATACCAAATAGACATATGGAAACTATTACACAAGTCATCAAAACCGTTGCAGAAACCACAGGCAATCTATTAGAAGATGTAACTGAATCTTCTGACCTAAGGATTGACCTCAACCTCTCAGAGCTAGAAATCAGAGACACTGTTGCGGCCCTTGAAGAAGAATTTGACATTGACCTATCACACACCGACATTGAACTGGTTAATACTGTCCACGACCTTGCAACCGAAGTCGAAGACAAACTATAAAATATTTTTAATTGTGACCAAAAAATCCAATACAGAGCTACTTTTTGATAACTTCCCAATTGCGCTAGCAGAAAAAGCCCTTAACGTTAAATTCAAAAACCCAAAACTTCTTGCCAACGCTTTTGTCCACAGATCATATCTAAACGAAGTATCGGCCCCAGACACTGTTTTTACGCACGACAACGAAAGACTAGAATTCCTTGGCGACAGCGTTTTATCTTTAATTGTGTCTGAACACCTCTATCTTACTTATCCCGACCAAAAGGAGGGAATACTTACTCACTACCGTTCAGTTCTTGTTAGAACCGAAAGTCTTGCCGATATGACAACCCAACTTGATTTGGCTAAGTTTTTGTTTTTATCCAAAGGCGAGCACGAAAGAGGTGGGACAAAAACCAAATCAATTCTTGCCAATACTTACGAGGCAGTGCTTGGAGCAATTTTCCTTGATCTTGGCATGCTCGCCTCCAAAAAATTCATCTTCCGTACATTACTTAAAGGTCCATCGAGTGACCTCGAAAGTTCGCTACTTGACCCCAAAAGCAGATTACAAGAAATTGTCCAAAAACGTTTCAAAAGTTCTCCATTTTATAAAACCGTATCCGAAAGCGGACCCGATCACGCCAAAACTTTTACCGTCGAAGTCATGATTAATCGCCTCGTTTCTGGTACTGGTATTGGCAACAGCAAGCAAGAAGCCCAACAGGATGCCGCCAAAGCTGCCCTTAACAAGCTAATTGAAAAATAACTAAAAACATCATCAAGCTTGACACGTCTTTATTAGCCAGTATAATCTGCTTGAACATAAATCTATATTTAGAAAAATCTTATGGTAAAAATCAGACTAACTAGAACAGGCAAAAGAGGAAGCCCTAGCTACCGCGTCGTAGCAATCGATTCTCGCGGCCCAAGAGATGGTAAATACATCGAAAACCTCGGTACTTACGATCCAAAAACTAAACCTGCTTCAATTGAGCTCAAAAAAGACCTAATCGAAGCTTGGGTTAAAAAAGGCGCCCAACTATCACCAACAGTTAGATCATTAATGGCCAAATAATGAAAGATTTCGTTCTTTTTATTCTTGAATCAATCGTCGACCACCCAGAATCAGTAGAAGTTGCAGAAGAAACCACAGAAGGCGAGACCAAACTCACAATTACTGTTCACCAAGAAGATGTTGGCCAGGTAATCGGCAAGAATGGCCGCATTATCCGCTCTATTCGCTCGTTGGTAGGCATTTTAGCTACTCAGCAGGGCACATACTGCAGAGTTGAAGTTGCTGCCTGATTTCCCCCCTTAAATTAGCTTACAATCAAAATACCTATGACAATCAATGTTTTGACCTTATTTCCCGAAATTTTTAATACCTATATTCAAACCTCAATAATCGGCAGGGCAGTCAAAAATAGCTTAGTCGAAATAAATATTTATAATCTCAGAGATTTTGGTGTCGGTGACAGAAAAAGCGTTGACGGCAAACCATACGGTGGTGGTGGTGGGATGGTCTTAAGAGTAGATGTCGTTGACCGTGCTATTAAAAAAATTCGCTCAGATGACCCCAAAACCGAAACAATTCTACTTTGCCCAAAAGGCGACACTTACACTCAGAATACCGCAACTAATTTATCTCAAAAACCTTCAATTACACTTATCTGCGGGCACTATCAAGGATTTGATTACAGAATTTATGAACTAGTTGATCGGGTAATTTCAATTGGCGACTACATAACAACTGGCGGCGAAACTGCAGCCCTTTCAATGCTGGACTCGGTTACCAGACTACTACCAGATGTACTCAACCCAGACTCATTAATTGACGAAACCTTTCAAGGCAACCTAACCGAAACCCCTCTTTATACAGAACCATCTGATTTTGGTGGTCAAAAAGTTCCAGAAATTCTTTTTAGTGGACACCATAAGGCGATAGGGGAGTATCGCCAAAAAAACCGTAAAAAAATCCCGCTTTAGTTTTACTTAAAACGGGAAAAAACTGAATTATCGAGTGTGAAAGCGAACCTGTCGGTCGGCCACAATCTTGCGAAGGGATGCCAACAGCTCTTCTGGCAACTCGCTAGCCCGCTCGGTTAGCACTAGCCTCAGGAAGCCTGCTTCGTGGTGAGAAAACTCAGCATCTGACGAATCGAATTCGCCAAACATGGCAACAAAAGCCTCAACCTGTTCAATAAGTTCTTGGTCCAAAGTGCAACTCCGTAACTTAATATATCCTAATTATATCACAAATTAGGCATAAAATCAAATACTATAGGACAAATTATTTACAAATTTATTGAGAATTTTAAATACACTTAAAAAACTAGAACGGATTTTCAACCGAACCCGTCGATTTAAGATCTGGCAGGGTAGAGACCACTCGGTATCCTTTTATTTTGGCAATCGCATCAATCTGTTCTTTAGTTAATTTAGTAATCTCCAATTTTGGATCAGGCAAGGTTGCAGGCAAGGTTTTGTAATAGGCAACACCTGACACTAATACCCTGACTAGCCCTAAAGAAGCGTCACCCTCAGTTGAAATATTTATCTGATTAAGATCAATTAGCCTTAATGTCAATGGAAATGCAGCCAAAAACTGTTCCACTTGAACATACGGCCCAGTCATAGTCGCCTGAAAATCAAAGGTTTCAACACCTTCAACCACTTTCGAACCAGTAGGTGCAACAATCTCATCAGCTGTAACCTCTGCTGCGGTCTGTTCAGAAACAGGAACAATTACTGCTGATCCCGAAGATTCTTTTTGAACATATCTAAGCTTGCCTGGTGCAACCTGAATTGTCTGCATAATAAGCCCGTTCTCAGCAGCCAGTCTTTGCATTCCAGACACCAACCCAATGGCATCTTTCGAGGAAGGAACTGCGGAATTGAGTAGCGAAATATCGCTTTGTAATTGTGAAGCATTTTCCGATGCCAAAACTTTATTTTTATCTTCCAAATTTTTCAAGTCGGTATTTGCTTGTGAAATACTATTGAACAAATTAGCTGTTTCAGTTAGCTTTGGAATTCCGATTGTAAACAAAACAACCAGCATCACCAATAGCGCCATAGCAGGAATCAGCAAACCTTTAGCTCTTTTAGCTTCTGTCTTTATTATTGGACTATTATTTATACTGTTTCCAAATTCCATATTATTTACCTACGACTTTTACGATAGCACTAACTGTAAAATCAAAACTGCCATCTTCACGACCCTGAATTGAACTCAAGTTAACATCACTAAACATTTTTCCACCCTTAGAAGGATCTAGAAGTAGTGTGGTAAATGTCGAAAGATCTTGAGCCGATAGAGCCTTACCATTAATCGTGATTGAATTACCTTCTTTAAAACTAAAATCTGTAAACTTAACTCCATCGGGCAAAATACTTTTTAGCGTTCTAAATATTCCTACATAGTCTATTCTCTGAGCTAAAACATTTCGAACAGCAATTGCTTTTTCATTCCTGACTAATAATTTCGACTCAGTTGCTTGTTTAGAAACAATCTGATCTTCTAAGGTCTTTGCCTTAGAGGCTAAGGTTCCCAGTTGACCATTAACATAAAAACTCGCACCAAAAATAATAGCAATAAATATTGCCAAAACAACCAATAATCCTATGACTATTTTTTGTACCGGAGAAGCTTTTCTTGATTGCGCCGCCTGTATATCTTGGGGCAGCAAGTTAATGTCGGACATTGTTAATTAATTATTAATATCTCTATCATATACAACTTCAGCTTCGTAGAGCAAGGCCCGCTGGTGTAACAAAAATACTCCTGATTTTTGCCAAGTCTTGCGGAATATTTGCTGAGTCGACTTGCACAAACGGATCAGTTATTTCGGCCTCCAAACTAAGTCTTTCTGTCAAATATTGTGTAAGCCCCGGTAATGACGCCCCAGGGCCAAACAAACTGATTCTCCTAACAGGAAACAGCGGCTCTGTCGCTGTAGCTAGTGCTACTGTTCGACCAATTTCAGAAACAATCAACTCAAATACTGGTGCTATGGTTGCTGCAATTTTTCCCTCCATTTGATCTTTAAGTAAACCATAAGCGTCACGATATTCGACAGCCTGAGCCTCATTTAAACCAAGCTCAGCTACTAAGGCTCTGGTCAAAGCTCTTGCCCCAGTTGTAATCGATCTCGAATAAGTTGTTTTTCCTTCACGAAAAACGAAAAAATCAGCACCATCTTCTTTTAACGAAACACCTAAAGTAACAGGGGAACCAGGAGGAGCAGCTATTCTTGCTGAGGCTGTTCCCTCACTTTCCATCGAAGCAATTTTTAAACCAGCATGCGTGCAGACATCAAAAAAATGGTTCACAATTTTAAGCGGAGCAGCTACCAAAAAAACTTTCATTTTTTCTGCTGGATTTTCAGGACGGGAAACTACTTCCCAAGTAATCGAAACATCTTTTATTGGAAAAGGTAAATACTGTTCAGCTTCCCATTTAATGGCCGACGACAACTCTCTTTCGGTCAAATTAGGCATCTCAATAATACGACTAAAAACCTGCGACTCAGGTAATGACAAATACACATTGTCTTTTTGTACCTTCGAGGCAGAAAATAGTTTTTTAATACTTTCAACAAGTGGAGCAGTATGTTCTGGAGCTTCGGACAGCGGGTTAATTCCTGACGGCAAATCAACTTTGCCCCAACCTGATAACTTTTGAGGCTTGTCCATAGTTAAAGCAATTACTTTAACAGCAGAGTTTGAGATATCGAGACCAACACAAATATTATTAGCCATTAACTTAACTATACTTGTTATGAAAAAATCTTTCCTACCAGTAAAAACCTACTGTTTAATAATACCGTTTGCGCCGAATAGCACATAATCAAATATCGCTGGCAATGCTGGCTTACTTTTTACCACTTGAACAGCCCTCGTAAGATTACTTTGACCACCTTCTTCTCCAATTGGCACTTTTGCCTTTGAGACGGTTATATCGACCTGTTCAGGAATAATAGCCGGACTAGCATTAATTGAAGAAGTACCGCTTTCCACATAAATCGTGGCGGTATTATAAATTGCTCTGATTCTGACAATTTTTGTATTAGCGTTAAGGAATATTTCAGTTTTAGCCTGGAATGACTTACCACCTGGGGAAGTAAACCCCGACGCTGGCGTAGTTCCTGCCAAAAACCCATTTGCGCGCGTTGACCCAGGCGGATTCATCGCGGCTTTTCCACGAACCGAACCAACATTAGGTGGAATAATCACATTCCCTGACCCATCAACATCCACTAGTGTGTATTCAATCGAAGGAACATTAGTTCTCTCGTCAGATCCTGTTGCATTATTACCCCAATACAACACAATGCTTGTTGCAGTTCTGTTTTGAGGCGCTTGTGTATCAACTTTAATTTCTTGTACACCGCCACTAGCCAAAACACTTTCTACATATGCCAAACTCTGACTTGTCACATCAACCGCAACCGAGCTACCACCGACATCGACAGTAAAATTATCAGCAAAATTAGCATTTCCACTACCTAAGGCTTTTTCGATTCCTGCCTCAGCCGCACTAAAAGCTCGTTGAGAAAATTCTGACTGAGTGGATACCCTTAAGTTAGTCAGCGATCTAGTTGCAACCGACAAACCAATTGCAAGTGCTACGACCATTATCAAAAGTACGACGATTAAAATTTGTCCTTGGGAATTAAGTTTTTTGGGCATGTTTCTTAGGTATATTTTCAGCATAGTAGTTAATACTATTTAATGTCAAATCTAGAACTCATATGTTCTCGAAACAACCGAAGATTCTATTTTTATACTAGCTTGATATTCCGGCCTTGTGGGAGCACCAACCGGCTGACTAACATTAAATGTGTATTGAAGAGCTGGGGGCTCTTTGCCGCTAGTCCCGTTAACCACTTGAAAATCACATCCAGTTATATTTACACCTTTGGTATTATCTGCCGGATCATAAAAGGTTAAGCCAGTAGCAAGACCCGCGTTAGTAATTTCTAACCTACCATTTGTCGCAGCCGTACCGTTAATACATGTTAGTAGCGAACTTATTCCATCGCCATCAATCACTGATACCTGTGTCGAAGAAACCTGAACCAAACCACGTGCTGCCTGAATCTTTCTCGTTATCTGTTCAGAGGCATTTCTACCGGCTTCCTTAACATTAATCTGCGCCTGTGTTTTATTACTTGTAGAAATCGTTGAAATAAAAACCGAAGTACCAGCAGTTAATACCACGCCCAGAATAGCCATAACGACCAAAACCTCAACAATTGTAAATCCCTTTTTACTTATTTTTTTCATAAACTAAAAACTAAAATCTCCAGTCTCGCAACTTGTCTCATCAGCTGCTACATAAGTCAGCCCTCCTTGAGTCCAATCAGTCAAAATTGTCTTCTTTTTTGAATACCTAGCGCCAGTACTGTCATTAAACCTAACAGTCGAAAATACGCAAACGGCATATGGTCCTTGATTAGTATCAAGCTCTTGAATTCTAGTTAAAGGATAGAATTCTACATTTTCAATCACCACAGGCACCGAAGCCGATGCACAAGAAACTGCCGCAGTTAAATTAAAATTAGCCGGAGATCCCGAATATCCATAACAAGCAGACGACCCACTAGCTAAGGCAAAGAAACCAGCCCAATCATCAGCTGTAATCCTTCTATCTCTTTCAGCCCTAACCTCCTCAACCATCTTTTGGGTTAACTCAGCCGCTATTGATTGGTTTTGCGAAAACTTAGAATCTTTCACAGAAATTAGTGAGGCGGAAATAAGTGAGACAGAAATCAAAACCACAATCGCTGACGCAATCAAAACCTCAATTAATGTTTGCCCACTATTTACTTTGCTATTTGTTTTATTTCGTAACATAAACTTCTCCTGATCTAGTTATTATGACTCTTTGTGTATTATCAGTTGGATCAGAAATACTATTATTCGTTAATGTTATCTCAACTTGCTGAGTTGCAATAACTGGAATTGACGCAAAGTTAATTGGGTAATAACTAATTTTTCCGTTAACTGGTGCAAAAAGTCCAAAAATCTGGCTTGGTTGAGCTACACCGTCGATTCTTACACTACTTATCACGACTTTGGAATTTTTGGTCGATTTAAGCTCGGTATTAAAAGGTGTTACCGTATTTGTCACACTTCGACAAGCTCCAGCAATACTGTATGTATTCTGGGAAGCCCCGGATTGAATCGCAAAATACCAACCCAGTAATGTATCTGTTGCGTTACAAGTCGTTCCTTTCGATCCAGACAAAGACCTGCTTTGGGCTAAGCGAATATTAGCCTTCATTTCCTCAGCTGATAACTTAAGATCTTGGTCTTGTTGAAAATTACTAAAGGAAGGAATAACCAGTGCGGCCAAAAAACCCATAATTACCACAACCACCAAAAGCTCAATTATCGAATATCCTTTTTTGTATTTAGGCAGGTATCGTTGCATTACTTACTTAATATTATGTTTACCCTTAGTGTTTGTGCAAATCATTTACTTATATTAAAGATTTGAAACATACCATTTCAGAATAATTTCTCCCCAAAACCAAGCTGTCACAAATCCAAAAACCAAAAACGGACCAAAAGGAACAGCTTGCTTAATACCTTTTTTGTTTTTAACCATCAGCCCAACTCCAAAAACTGCTCCATAAATAAACGAAAGCATTAACCCCAAAATAATTACAGGCAGTCCCAAACCGTACCCCATCCAAACCGCCAAACCCACATCCCCAAGACCAATCCCTTTAAACTTTGTAATTACCCACAGTAATAAAAAGAAACCAACTGCAACAACTACCCCCCACAAACGAAAAGGGGAGAAATCAAAATTATTAATTATCAGTAAAACCACCAAAGCAAGCACATTTAACTCGTGGGGCAAAATATAGTAAAAAATATCGATGGCTGTTAAAAAACTCAAAACCAATAAAAGTAAAACATTCAGAATAATCAGCTGATTACTCCATAAAGTTGGATGTGACCATAATCCATAAGCAAAAAACACCCACAAAACACCAACTGTTATTTCAGAAATCGGATATGAAAAAGATATTTTTTTCTTGCAATACCTGCACTTACCACCTACTGATAAATAACTAAATAAAGGTATCAAATCTTTATAACTCAAAACATGTTTACAGCTTGGACAAAATGATCTTTTTTTGAGTAAGTATTTTTTATCAGTTTCTAACCTATAAGATAGCGAACCAAAAAAACTTGCCATCACAAGGCCAAAAACAAACGCAAAAAGTAAAAAAATAACTATTTCCATAAGTATCTAAAAATTATAGCCGTAATATATTAAATAGTGAGAAAGTAAATAAATTTTTATAAGCTTGGACGTGGCCAAACTGGTCCAGCAGAAGTACACCACCAATAAGTTAACTGAAGTAATGAGTCATAAACATAATAAACTTCAGCATTATCCCCGTATACATAAGTACCAGAATTACAAGTCGGGGAATTCATAGTATCCAATTGACCCTTTGCTCCCTCAATCTTTGTCGCATTTAGTAGGGCATACAATCTGAATCTCGACCCATTACCATCTGAGTCATAAACGATATTTTGATTTTTGACATTTTTGACAATTTTTGAAGCCACGAGTAGCTCATCCCATCCTCTGTTTTCAGCAATTCCGCTCGGACAAATTCCAGCAGTCCCTGCACAGCCCTCATTTGGAGCAGATAATGTTCCTGGGTTTGCTGGTGCAGTCGTTACGCCTACAACATACCTACCATTATTCTCAGCTCCGTAAGCCTCCATTGCTCCAGCAATTTGATTAATTTCAGCTTTAATACTATTGTCTTTTGCTCTGGCAACTTGAGAAGCGGGATCAATCAAAGTAAAAGCGATCCCCGAAAGCACACCAAGTAGCGTAATCGTTACCAACAATTCAATTAAAGTAAATCCTTTGTCTCTCATATTTTTTCCCGACCCTTAATGGCTCATAAGCCAAACCGTTTGCAACCGATTTGTATTGAGCCAATAAGAATGTTCGGGCAGTTTTCTACACATGCTTATAAAGCAGTAGGAGCAGTTCCTGACGCGTGGCAATGCCAATATGGCTTACCTGCAGTCGTGTCATAGACATAGTACACAGCGGCTGATCCACCTGGATAAGCTGCGTTACAAGTTGTTGTTGCTCCACCAGCAGTTTGATCATTAGAGCCTTCCTCCCAGGCCAACTGGGTGGCAGCTAAAGCGCGATAAACTCTAAATGTCAATCCTGTTGCTGTTGAGTCATAGACTACAGCCTGATCACGCACATTTTTGATCTCACCTGATGTAACCAAAGTGGCATCCCAAGTTCCGGCACTAGCTGCACCCTCAACACCACCAGATAGCGATCCGGTTACACCTATAATATATACAGCGTTATGCGAAACACCATATGCCTCTAGTGCACCAGCAATCTGTGAAATATCTGATTTCTTTCCAGCATCACTTGCACGCTGAATCTGCTTAGCTGGGTCGATTGCAATCAAAACGACACCGGCTAGCACTCCAATAATCGCAATTGTGACCAATAGCTCGATAAGTGTAAAACCTCTTTGAATTTGTTTCTTAATTAGTTTGTTAATAATATTTCACCCCCCTTCAAGAATGTTTAAAATTTGCTTGTAAGATTGTAGATAGGCAGAATAATCGAAATAACAAGTAACCCCACACCAAGACCTAGAATTACTAAAATAAATGGCTCCAAAGCCGTCGTCACATTTTTGACTAATTGGTCAGCTTCGTTCTCAAAATAATTAGCCAGTCTATTCAAAACATCATCCAACTTACCCGTCTCTTCTCCAACTTTGACCATTTGTGACACTATCGGAGGGAAAATTTCTGACTCCTCAATCTGATCATAAAGCTGAGCTCCTTTTTCTATTTTATCTATCGAAAGCAGTAATGATTTCTCGTAATTAACGTTATTTACAATACCTGTACTAACTCTAAGTGATTCAATAATCGGTACCCCAGCTTCTAATAATAATCCTAAGGTTCTTGTAAATTCGACCAAAATAATACCTCTATTAATTCTACCAAAAACCGGTATTTTTAGCTTCAAATCATCAAAAACAGCTCTTCCAGCTTCGGTGTTACCCCAGTATCTGTAGAACATAATGAGTCCTATAATTCCGCCGATAATCAGATACCAAAAATTCACAAAAAAGTCAGAAATTCCAATCAAAATCAAAGTTGGCAAGGGAAGGGAAGCGTCAATATCTTTATATAAGTCAGCAAGCTTAGGAATAACAAAGACCATCATCACAAACATTACGACAAACATCAAAACCAAAAGAATCACCGGATACAGCAAAGCGCCTTTTACTTTACTATGAAAACTTCTGGATTTTTCCAGAGAGTCTGCAAGTCTTAAGAAAATTTTATCTATCACACCTCCAGCCTCACCAGCCTTGACCAAATTAATATAAACTCGCCCAAATACATCCGGATGCTTTGCCATTGCCCCACCAAGACTAGTTCCACCTTCAACATCTTTACCAACCTGATCCAGTACTTCTGCAAAATGCGCATTTTTCGTCTGTTTTTTGAGAATATTCATACTCTCCGCAAAAGGTAATCCCGCGTTAACCATACTGGATAATTGTCGAGTAAAAATCGCCACATCACCCTCACTTACTTTGCCAAACAAGTTACCAAACGAAAGGTTATTAAACATACCCTTTTTATTTTCCGTAATCGTTATTGGAGTTAAGTTGTTTTGTCTAATAACGTTTAACGCCTGATCAACATTACTAGCCTCAACGGAACCCTTGACCGTATCACCGTTTACCGCTTTAGCTGTATATAAAAAGTTTGCCATTTATGTTTTTTAGACTCCTCTAACTAATCTCATTAATTGATCTGGTCTTGTAGAGTAGGAGAGTCCAACTTCTTCTGAAATTCGACCAGACTTAATTAAAGTTGCAAGCGAAGCATCAAGAGTTACCATTCCTTGTTCACTAGAAGTCTGCAAGGCAGAATCAATCTGATGAGTCTTTCCTTCACGAATCAGGTTTCTAATAGCTGGAGTTCCAATCAAAATCTCAACCGCCGGCACTCTTCCTCCACCTAAAGCTGGCATCAGTCTTTGAGAAACAATTCCAGCCAGAGTGTTACTTAGCTGTATTCTGACCTGTTCTTGTTGATTTTCAGGGAAAACATCGACAATTCTGTCAATTGTCTGCGAAGCAGAGTTCGTGTGCAGTGTCGCAAAAACCAAGTGACCTGTTTCAGCAATCGTTAAGGCCGCCGCAATCGTTTCATAATCTCGCATTTCTCCGACCAAAACCACGTTTGGATCTTCTCTTAAGGCTGACCTTAGCGCAATATCCCAAGAGTGAGTATCAAGATGCAACTCTCTCTGAGAAACCAAAGCTCTGCCTCTTGGATACACATATTCAATTGGATCTTCAATTGTCAAAATATGCATCGGGTTTTCGAGATTAATTTCATTAATAATCGAAGCTAATGTTGTAGATTTTCCGTGACCAGTTGGTCCGGTTACTAGAACAAAGCCTTGTCTCATTTTGGCAAAATTATGCAAACTCTTTGGCAGTTGCAAATCCTCAATAGTCTTAATATTTGAAGGAATCAACCTCAAAGAGGCTGACAAATAACCTTTTTGGTAATAAGCATTAACTCTAAATCTAGCTACATCACCAAGTCCAAAAGAAAAATCCAATTCCTTGTTAACCAAAATCAGCTCTTTTTGTTCAGAAGTAAGTAGGTCAAAAATAAGTGTCTGGGCAGCTTCTAACGACAAAATGTCTTCCCCAGGAATCGCCGTCAAATCACCATCGACTCGATACATTGGCGGCTGGCCGACAACCAAATGCAAATCGCTTGCATCTTTTTTAATAACCGTCTCTAAAAGTTGTTGAATAGTCACCTAATTTTTCCTTTCTTTAATTAAACTTTTAATTCGTTTTAACATATTATTCCTGAGCCACCCTCAAAACTTCTTCTATCGTGGTTATGCCCTCAACCACTTTTAAATACCCATCTTGTTTCATTGTTATCATACCGTCTTCGATTGCCTGTCTTTCCAAAGCTTCACTTGTTTCGCGTTCCAAAATTAATCTTCCTATCTTTTCATTTAAAATCAAAACTTCATAAATTCCAATCCTTCCGAGATAACCGGTTCCATTACACTCCTCACAACCCTTACCTCGATAAAGAGACATCTGTCCTTGTGCTATTTGTGTGTCAAGTAATCTTCCCAGAACACCTTTAATATCAGTAACGATTTCTGGCACTGGGACATATTTTTCTCTGCAGGTCACACAAATCTTCCTTACAACTCTTTGTCCAATTACGGCCGTAATCGAGCTAGCAATCAAATAAGGCTCAATCTTCATATCAAGCAGTCTCGGCAAAGCACCAGAAGCGTTATTTGTGTGAACCGTTGAAAAAACCATATGCCCAGTTAATGCCGCCTGTACAGCCAAATCAGCCGTTTCTTCATCACGAATTTCTCCAACCATAATGATATTTGGGTCTTGTCTCAAAAAAGATCTTAATCCCGAAGCAAAAGTTAACCCTGCAAGCGTATTAATCTGAACCTGATTTACGCCCGCAATTTGATACTCAACAGGATCTTCAAGCGTCAAAATATTTACCTTCGCAGTATTTAGCCTAGCCAAGGCTGAATATAGTGTCGTCGTTTTACCTGAACCAGTTGGACCAGTAATTAACATAACCCCATGTGGTCTAGTAAGCTGCATTTCAACATTTTTTAACGCCGTTCCTCGTAATCCCAACTCCGAAAGAGTAGGGATGCCACCGGATTTTTTAAGTAACCTCATTACTACCTTTTCTCCCCAAGTCGTCGGCAAACTAGATACACGCAAATCAACCGCTTCCTGTCCGCTTTCAAAATCAAATCTTCCGTCCTGAGGAAGACGTTTTTCGTCAATTTTAAGTTTAGCCAAAATCTTAATACGCGCGACAATTGCCTCGTGAACTTTTTTTGGCAAAATCAGCTTTTCATGCAAAATTCCATCGATTCTATACCTAATCCTAACCTTGTCCTCCATTGGCTCAATGTGAACATCAGAGGCTTTGATTTTTATTCCATATTCAAGTAGTTGCGAAACAACTTTTGCTATTGGTGCGTTATAGAGAGTTTCGGCTTTGACCTTAGTTACTCCTGATTCACTAGCTAGTACGCTAGTGTTTGCTTCTTTTAAGACTTCACCAATATCACCAGTCAAACTTTGAGAATAAGTCAGTTCAATTGCGTCCTTTATTTCATTATGTCCTGACAAAAAGACTTTGATTCCCATATTGGTCTTCTGTTCCAAAAACTTCACGACCTGGAGATTTAGTGGGTCATCAAGAGCCACCCATAAGTCATTTAAGTGTCTTTCAAATGGAATAATGCCGTACTGTTTGGCAACTTGTTCGGGAATAAGTGTTAAAACATCAGGGGATATAGTTTTCCCAGCAATCTGCACATATGGCACACCAAAAAGAATCGATTTAGCTTCGGCTATCTGCTGATCAGTAACTAAATTCTTTTCAATTAATAAATCCTCAACTTTTTTACCGGTGGATACTACTTCAAGCTTAACTTGATCATAATCTTTCTTCTTCAAAACATTCTGATCTAACAGAACGTCTTCGATTGTCGTAAGCGTCTTAGCTGGAGCTGATTGCGTCACTCCAACTACATTTGGGGCAGGTGCAGGCATATGTTTTGTTGGTTAGTTTTACCCTTATTTCGAAGCTACTTTTATATTGGCCTTATTTTGGCAACTTCTAAGTAAACCTTTAACCTCTTAACATATAATATCCTTCATAGCTGACTTGCGTGTCAACACCAACTAGCCTGTAAAGGCTATAAAAAATATTTATTAATGGAAAAACAAAAACACACTCACTATCAACCTTATCTATTAATCGGACAAAAAGAGGACAGTCAACTCCAACAAATCCTTTCAGACCTTGGTATCAACCTCGACCTAAAAAGCCAAGACTTTATCCGAATTACACCGGTTAAGGAATTTTCCATCGAAGATTCAAGATTAATAATCAAAAAATCCTCACTCAGTCCATTATTTTCAAAAAACAAAGTAATACTAATCGAGAACTTCACAAATGCTTCCACAGAAGCTCAAAATAGTTTGCTGAAAATTTTAGAAGAGCCTCCGCTTTCGACACTAATAATTCTCCTTTCAGAAACAAAAAACAACATTCTTCCAACTATTCTTTCTCGCGTCATTACAATTAATTTTCATACTAAACCCACATCAAAAACTGATGCAATATCTATAGATGCCTTTATCAGCCAAATATCTTCAACTGAACTAAGCCTAGGTCAAAAACTGATGCAACTCGACAAAGCTAAAGAACCCGAGCTTAAAGTCTTAATAAAAGATCTACAGATCACACTAAGTAAACCCTACCTTAATAAAAGCGAACTTTTTCTAGCCAAATCACTTTTAGATATTAATAGCCTTATTAAGATTAATGTAAAAAGCCGACTAATTCTCGACAATATTATTATTGCCCTTGATCAAGTGGTAAAGTCCACCAAAACTGATTGAATTATATCCCATAGTATGGTAGAATCCACCTTCAGTACATTAAGAATTCAAGTGAGGTAGATTTTGAGTGTCCAAAACCCAACCGAGGTTGCAGAGTACCTCAAAAGCTTCGAAGGAAAACTTCTGCCAATTCCAGTCTTCAATGCCATCGCCGAAACCATGGCACTACCGTACGTCGAGCTTGTAATTTTCAACGCAAACGCACGCCACGAAGACCAAGTCTTGATGTCGAAAAGGGAAGTGGATGATCCTTACTTTCCCAACCTGTGGCACATCCCCGGCACCATGCTACGCGCAAGCGATGTCACATTCCGTGGTAACGATCTCGGTGTAGCCATCAAAAGACTACTCGACGACGAACTTCAGTGGCTAGAGATCACACATCTGACCTTTACCGGCTACCATTTCCACAGGGTCGCCCGCGGAGTCGGGCTGTCACTAATCCACATCGCGCTGACTAGTGGAACCCCATCCGTCGGACAGTTCTTCGGTGTTAGCCACCTGCCAAACGACATGATTCCCGAACAAGCCCAGTTCATTCACGAAGCCGTTCGGAACAAACCGTGGAGACGCCAAATCCACTAAAGTCGCCCGCCACTCAGACCCGCATTCTTAATCGAATTCGGGTCTTTTTTATTGTCAATTTGCCTTAAAGCTAAGGCCTATGCTAGAATCTTTTAGTCTCAATCGAGGCTAAAACACACATAGAATCATCACAAAAACTACAAAACTTCATGGCTGACCAATCAACATACGAAGCAAAAGACATTCAAGTTCTAGAAGGCCTAGAACCAGTACGAAAACGCCCAGGAATGTACATCGGTTCAACCGACGAACGCGGCCTACACCACATGATTGTCGAAGTTGTTGATAACAGTATTGATGAAGCCTTAGCTGGTTACGCATCTGAAATCTCCGTTGTTGTTCACAAAGATTCTTCAGTTACCATCGCTGATAACGGTAGAGGAATTCCAGTCGATATCCACCCCAAAATGAAAAAATCGACCCTTGAGGTCGTAATGACCGTCCTACACGCTGGCGGTAAATTTTCCGAAGGTGCTTACAAAGTCTCAGGCGGTCTTCACGGAGTTGGAGCCTCAGTTGTTAATGCATTAAGCGAATATCTTCGCGTCGAAGTTAAAAGAGACAACAAGGTTTATGTACAAGAATACACTCGAGGCAAACCCAAAAAAGCCGTTGAAGTTGGCGAAGAAAACAAAGAAACCTCAGCCAAACTAGAGGGTCGCAAAACCGGAACCAAAACCACTTTCAGACCTGATCCTCAAGTATTTCCTGTTACTGATATTTCTTTTAAGCGCGTCAAAGACCAAATCAGAGAGCGCGCCTACTTAGTACCTAATATTTATTTTCATCTCCACGACGAAAGAAACGGCGCAGAATATCACTACTTTTTTGATGGCGGTATTAGATCACTTATCAGGTCACTCAATCGTAATAAACAAATCGTCAACGATCCCGCTTTTTATGTCTCCAAAGAAATCGACGGTGTCACAGTCGATGTTGTAATTCAATACAACCAAAGCTTTGCTGAAACAGTCGAAAGCTTCGTTAACGTTATTCGCACCCCAGAAGGCGGTACACACGTTACCGGTTTTAGAATGGCTCTAACTCGCGCCGTCAATGACTACGCCAAATCCAAAGGCTTCCTTAAAGAAAAAGATCTCGCCCTAACTGGCGACGACATGAAAGAAGGTCTAACGGCCGTTATTGCTATCCGAATGGGCTCAGAAGGACTTCAGTTCGAAGGACAAACCAAAAGCAAACTTGGTAACTCTGAAGTTCAGCCAATTGTCCAAAACGCCGTCAAATCAGGCCTAGAGGAATACTTTGAAGAAAATCCTCGTGAAGCTACCAACATTATGGGCAAAGTAATTTTGGCCGCCAAAGCCAGAATGGCCGCTCGTGCCGCCAAGGAAGCAGTACTCAGAAAAGGCGCTCTGGAGGGCATGACCCTACCAGGCAAACTTACCGACTGTCAGGAAAAAGATCCTTCAAAATGTGAACTGTATTTAGTCGAAGGAGATTCAGCCGGCGGAACAGCAAAAGGTGGACGCGACCGAAGATTCCAAGCAATATTGCCGCTAAGAGGTAAGATTTTGAATACCGAACGAGCAAGACTCGATAAAGTTTTGGAATTTGAAGAAATTAAAAACTTAATTATCGCCCTAGGTACAGGAATAGGGGATACATTTAATATCGAAAAACTCCGTTACCACAGAATAATGCTTATGACTGACGCGGATGTAGACGGAGATCACATCAATACATTACTTTTGACTTTTTTCTACCGTTACTTGCCACAAATCGTCGAAAGCGGCTATGTTTATATTGCCCAACCACCACTTTACAAAGTCTCAGTTGGGCAAAAATTTGACTACGCCTACAATGACGAAGAAAAAGACAAACAAGTCGACAAGCTAAAAGCCGAAGGCAAAAATCCTTCAATTCAGCGCTACAAAGGTCTTGGAGAAATGAACGCCGAACAGCTTTGGGAAACAACCCTTAATCCTGAACACAGAGTGGTAAAACAAGTAACTGTCGATGATGCCGCCGAAGCTGACGAAGTATTCAATATGTTAATGGGGGACGAAGTACCTCCTCGTAAAAGATTCATTCAAAGCCACGCGAAAATGGCAACTCTTGATATCTAGACAACAAATGAGAAAAAAAGAAAAAAATATTTATAGAATTGAATATCAGGGAACTTTTGCGAAAGCAAAATGTTTGGCTGATCTTCAAAGCCACGCGAAGATGGCAACCCCTGATATTTAATAATAACTAACAAATATGGCAGAAAACGTCGTTACTGATATTAACTACATTGGACAAGTCATTCAAAGTGGCATTGTCGCTGAAATGAAGCGCTCATACCTCGACTATGCAATGAGTGTTATTGTCGCTCGCGCTTTACCTGATGTTAGAGATGGGCTTAAGCCAGTTCAGAGACGCATTATTTATGCCATGTACAAAGTCGGCCTAAGTCATACTGCACACTACTCAAAATGTGCCAAGGTTGTCGGAGAAGTGCTTGGTAAATACCACCCACACGGAGATAGTCCTGTTTATGAAGCTCTAGTCAGAATGGCTCAGGATTTCTCCTTGCGTTACCCGCTAATTGACGGTCAGGGTAACTTCGGTTCTGTCGACGGAGATAGAGCGGCCGCTATGAGGTACACAGAATGTCGTATGTCGGCAATCGCTAGCGAACTACTTCGCGATATGGACAAAGACACAGTCACCTGGGGCGACAATTTCGACGGTACACTCAAAGAGCCTAATCTTTTACCTTCTGTTATTCCTAATCTTTTACTTAACGGTGTCAACGGTATTGCCGTCGGTATGGCGACTTCAATTCCGCCACACAACTTGTCGGAAGTGATTGACGCAACTGTACACCTAATCGACAATCCCGAAGCTTCAGTTGAAGACTTACTTCGATTTATCAAAGGTCCAGACTTCCCAACCGGCGGAATTATTTACGACCAAGCAGAAATTACAGCCGCTTACGCGACAGGTCGCGGCAGAATCATTACTAGAGCCAAAGCCGATATTGAAGAACGCAAAAATGGCAAATTCCAAATCATTATCACCGAACTCCCTTATCAAGTTAACAAGTCTGTTTTAATCCAAAGAATGGCTGATCTTGTTCGCAACAAAAAGATTCAAGGTATTGCTGATCTTCGCGACGACTCAGACCGCAAAGGCATGCGTATTACCATCGAACTAAGGCGCGATGCCAAACCCCAATCAACACTCAACAACCTATTCAAACTAACTGCTATGCAGCAAAACTTCTCTGTTAACGCTGTTGGTCTTATTGATGGTGTGCCTCAAACAATGACGCTTAATATTATGCTGTCAGAGTTTATCAAACACCGCCAAAACATCATTACCAAGCGTAGCGAATTTGACCTCAAAGCCGCAAAGGCCCGCGAACACATTCTCGAAGGACTCAAAATCGCGGTTGATAACATTGATGAAGTCATTCGCATAATTCGCGCCGCCCCCGACGCCGATACGGCCAAAGGTCAATTAATGACCAAGTTCAAACTATCCGAACTTCAAGCTATAGCAATCTTAGACATGCAGCTCAGAAGACTTGCAGCTCTAGAAAGACTCAAAATCGAAGAGGAGCTCAAACAGGTTCGCGAAATAATCGCTTATCTAGAAGATTTACTTGCTCATCCAGAAAAAATCCTTCTTGTTGCTAAGAATGAACTACTAGAAATCAAAGAAAAATACGGTGACGCTAGGCGCACAAAGATTGTTAAAAACAAAATTGGTGAATTTTCTGAAGAGGACTTAGTTGCCAACGAACCAACCATTGTCACAATCACTCAAACTGGTTACATCAAACGCCAGCTTCCAAGCACCTTCAAAACCCAGCGCCGTGGCGGTAAGGGTGTTAGCGGTATCACCACCAAAGAAGAAGATGTGGTTTCACATCTGATTCGCTGTCAAACTCACGATTCGCTAATGTTCTTTACTAACAGGGGTCGAGTTTTCCAACTCAAAACATACGAGGTTCCAGAAAGCTCTAGAGTCGCCAAAGGCCAAGCCATCATTAACCTTATCGATATTGAGCAAAGAGAAGAAATCCTCTCAATCCTTCCAATTGCCAAAACAACACCCCTAGATGCCAATATTTTGCTAGTAACCAAAAAAGGTGTGGTCAAAAAAACCGCAATTGAAAAATTCAGCAACATCAGAAAAACAGGCATTATTGCTATTAACCTCGACAATGGTGATGAACTACGCTGGGCCAAACTGACCAGTGGGTCCGACTACATCCTAATTGTCTCTGATAATGGCCAATCCATTAAATTTAACGAGAAAAACATCCGCTCCACAGCTCGCGACACACGTGGTGTCCGCGGTATTAACCTCAAAGTCGGAGGATCAGTCATTGGACTGACCGTTGGACACGTCGACAACGACAAAGACGAACTTCTAATTGTCACCGAAAACGGTTTTGGTAAAAAATCACTTGCCACAGCATGGACAATGCAGGGTAGGGGAGGCAAAGGAGTAAAAGCTGCAAATATTACTGCCAAAACAGGCAAAATCGTTTCAGCTGAACTAATTAACGCTCAAGACGAATCACTGGTACTGACCTCCAAAAAAGGTCAAATTATTAGACTTCCTCTCAAAAACATCCCAAAACTCGGCCGAGACACACAAGGCGTAACTTTGATGAGATTTAGTAAGAGTGGCGATACTGTTTCGGCCGCAACTACTATTGCCAAAGAAGAAGAAGGTGACAACCCAAGTACCAACAAAAAAGGTAAAACAGTCTCCTCAGGCAAACTTTCCACCAAATCAAACAGCACAAAACCAAAACAACCAAGAAAGGCAGGGGAGTCGAAAGAAAAAACTGACGAAACTCCTAAACTCAAACCTCGAGGGTAGCCGTTAAATATTCCTTGATGACCAAAATAATTAGCCCCTAGCATCAGGCCTCCTGTCTCAACGAGAGAATTAACTTATTTAATTAATTCTCTGCGCAGGACGTAGCGCAAACTGTCTCTAGTTTTGGGTTTCCCAAAACGCAGGCTTGTAGCTTTTAGTTAGAGAAAAAGTGGGGGACCCAAGCCTTTTTCGAATAACTAAAGCGAGAACCTATAGTACTTGACATATTGACCAATAATGTGTATAATGTTCTCCACAGTTATTTACTAACTGCGCACATATAAAAAATATTACGACAGTGACATTTTGTCCCAATCTAGAGGGAAACACTTGGTAGCGTTTTAGCTTAAACGCTTCGAAGCGTCTCCCTCTGGAGTTCGAAGGCTTTCGTGCCTAAGAACCACCTACCCATAATGGGGAAAAGGGGAACGGGGCAGGATGCGCCATGGTCACGACAAGGGAGAAAAAGCAAGTTGCCGACCTTATTAACTCTGCAGCGACCCCTCTGCCCTCTGGGGGAACTAACGAGAAATGAGGCCTCTTCCTGCTAAAAGGTAAGACGAGCACTGTGTTCAGGCCTGAATCTCAGCGCATGAGAATCCGGTACCCACATTGTAAATCAAACCCCAAGCTTAGCCATGCCTGTCCTTTTTTTTGCCTTGTCTCGGGGGTTTTCCGAGACCGCAAGGAGCGCGGGCAACCAGCTCGCGCTCCCCGAAGTTTTGCTGTGCCGAACTGGCACTAGTGAAGGCCACCCGCGAATTAGGCTGGCCCGTGCCGAGGCCACAGTCTCGTCACGACAATCGGCCGCCGCATTTTAGGCCGCCCGTCCGCCCCGACGTAAAAGTAGGGCAGCCACCTCCAAGCTATGGAGGCAAAACCTAGGGGAGTGTGAACCCCGTTTGATGGGCACGGCTCAATTGCGAGCACCGCCGGTCAATCGGAAAATACTACCCCGCCACTTGGGCCGTTGTCACTACACGTGATTGCGGCCCTGCCAACCAATTACAGCCTTCGTTGCTTAACCGCAGCGGAGGCTTTTTTTTACCTCAATTTGCTACAATTACCTTATGAATATCAAACAGTTTCTAATAAATAGCTCACGACCTATATTTATAATTACTTTTACTGTCCTTTTAATTGTTGGGGTATTTCAAACCAAACTCGCCCCAGTTCTTCACACCACCCAATCAATCTCTACTGATTTTTCCGTAACAGGCGAAGGAATTGTCGCAGTTGCTCCAGACCAAGCCGAAATTTCACTCGGTATTATTATTAATGACACCAGTGTCAAATCAGCCCAAACCAAAGCCAACACCCAAATTGAGACCGTTAAAGCTTCCCTCAAAAGTCTTGGTATTAAAAACGAAGACATCAAAACCGTAAGCTACAACATTAACCCCAACTACGATTACACATCTACAAATAGGGCAATCAAAGACTATACCGTCAATATCACCCTCAATATCAAAGTCACAGAACTTAACAAAGTCGGCGAAGTAATTGATGCGGGAACTGCAGGAGGACTCAATACCATAAATAATCTACAGTTTAGTCTCAAGGACCGCCAAAAAGCGCTCGATCAAGCACGCGAACTAGCGGTTGAAAATGCCAAAAGACAAGCCGAAATCACTTCAAAAACTGCAGGAATTTCTTTAGGCAAGATAATTTATTACAGTGAATATGAACAAGGTTCCGACTCCTACCTTCACTCCTACGATGCCAACTCGCTCAAATCTGGAATTGGCGGAAGTGAACCAGCGGTAGCTCAAACAGACATTAATCCTGGAAGCGGAGAAATCAAACTCTCAGTCACGCTTACCTACAAAACCTTGTAATTTTTTCTCATTTTTTTGTTAATATAACTCTGCACCTTAACCGGTAGTAAAACCCTTGTTCTCTTGTGAGGAGAAAATATAAAGTGGTATTTTCCAAACCCGCTGCAAAAAGTAGCGAGCTCGAAAATCTCGCTCAAATCCTCCTTAGCGCCAATCCTGCGGCAAAAAGGTTGGCTTTTTTTACCAACACCAATAACCGACGCGGCACAAGCACAGTCCTAATTCGCAACAGACCTAGACTACTTCACTCAGACGGTAGACCAGTTGCCACTAACCCCAACAAGCCCAGCTTCTGGATCGCCGAGCTAAGTTACGACCTCACAACCCCTCGGGCAATCGAAGTCGATTATGGTAAAGACATCTCAAGTCAGCCAGAAATTGCAATTCCTCTTTTGCAAGAGGCAACCAGGAGTCTAAGATATCGGCATCTAATTTGGCAGCAGGAAGATTTACTCTTTTTACCGCTGCTAATCACCTGCCAAATCAAGCTCCTGTGAACGTTTTCATCACCTGCCCGCAATTTAATTATTGCGGGCTCCTTCTTAAGTTACTCATCTAATTTATCCTTTTTACGACCATGAAAAGCCTGATGAACCTCTCTTAGTTGTCTATTCGTCACATGAGTATAGATCTGAGTTGTGGCAATATTTTTGTGTCCCAACATCTCCTGAACACTTCTGATATCAGCCCCATTATTAAGTAAATCAGTTGCAAATGAATGTCTTAAGGTGTGTGGCGTAGCTTTAATTGGCAATTGTGCTTTTTTTACATAACCCTCAACAATTCTCTGAATACTTCTTGAAGTTAATCTATGACTTTCATCGTCATCCACAATAGATTTTTTACCTTTATATCTTACAAATAACGGCTCATAATGATCATCACGAGCATTAAGATACCTTGCCACCCAAGTAGCTGAATCGGGCGACAAAAACACCACCCGAACTCTTCTTCCTTTACCCATAACACCAAATTCTCCAGAGTTAAGATCAATCGAATCACGATCCAAGCTAACCATCTCCGAAACTCGTAAACCTGTCGAAAATAGCATTTCCAAAATAGCTTTATCACGTAGCCCACTTAAGTCGTTCACATTCGGACTGTTCAGTAATCGATTTAAGTGATCTTGAGTCAAGAACTTAACTTGCCTACCTTCTTGTTTACCAAGCTCAATCTTATCGGGCGAAATAACCTGCCTATCATTCTTAATCAAGAACCTAAGCATGGCTCGCAGCGCGATTACGTAGTAATTCTGGGTTATTTTTTTGATTGGCTCACCATCCTGTGTCAACTTTCTCGACAAAAACAAGCGAAAAGACCTTATCTGCTTAATATCAACACTCTCAATCTCACTAATATTATTTTCATTTGCCCAATTAGCAAAAACTTCCAAATAATGTTTATAATCTCGTAGGGTGAGGGGAGAGACATTACGCTCAACTTCCAAATACTCCAAAAATTCCTTAATCTCTTTTCCAAACTTATCAGATTTTTCCTTCAATGGTTTTTGAACAGTGTCCATATAACCACTCTATCACATATTGTGCGACGTATCATTTTTAAGAAAAAGCCGGTTGTCCAAACCCCAATTCATTAGGTACTAATGAGTAAGGATTGAAAAACCGGCGAGAAACAATTAAAGGACTCAATCGGTCCGAGAAATCTGCGCAACAGAGGTACCAAAAGCCGCCCATGCAAAAGCCAAAAGTACCAGTGTTACGTATGCCCAAGTCGGATCTTGAGTCCAGACCCAAACCACTAAGCTCACAAAGACTGAAAAAGTCAGCCCCAACAAAACCACCAATCTTATTAAGGATAGTCTTGTCAGAAAACCTTTGACATCTGAAAAGATTCTTAAGATAAACAAGAACTGCCTCCAAATATTTAATGTTCACTTAATCTAAATGTCACTTATACCACTTTAGCCATAAAATATCGATATATTGAGGCTAAAACCCTCTAATTGGCCCTAAAACGGCTTTTTATTAGTTGGGTAGGGTAATCTATCATTAATATTTAATATTTATAGCCGATAACCGCATATATACCGCAAAAATTCACCAAAATGGGGTTAAGATAACAAACCATATCAAATCAATCAAATAATTAGACCCATCCATAGGGGGTTAAATCAAACTAGATCATTATTTTTAAAAAAATATTTTTTAATAATTTACTAATTCTTATATTTTTTGTCCTTACAACCCCACTCCATTTTTATATTTTACGTCGCAAAAGTTATATTGTACGACATATCATTTTTCTGCTCTAGACCTTAGTGGGGTGTACTGATTATCTTAGGTATTTAGTTAACTATATTTGTGCTATTCACTTACTAAGTGATCACTAAATTTAGCCCTACACCGCCCCAAAAACGCTCACTCTATTTATGCCCAAAACGACCCTATAATATGAAATATTACTGAATATAATATGAAGTATTAACGTCGCAATTTAGACTATTACAATAAGCTATTCTCAAATATTCAAAGCTAAAAGAGTGGTGCGCATTACTAACTTATTAGCTAACGCTACTCAAAAGATGAGACTAAAACTAAGTTATCCACATTTTATGACTATCACTCCCCGCCCTTGACTGGTATTAAGTTTTCACGACGATTTTCACGAGTTTTCACACTGTATCAAACTATATCACATTTCTCTATTCTCGAAGCTAATTTCTCTTTTTTAATTACTCCTCTATTTACTTTTATCTTTTGGCTTTTGTTACCATATTTATTAAATAATTTACTAATCTTTCTTTCCTTTTTTATTGATTATTACTTAATATACTATAGGTTTAATTAGTGGGTAATAACTGATACCGTATTATAGCTTCAATTCGTAGCTAAATTTTGTCCCCTATTCTATCCAACTTGTCGTCAAAAACAATAACAAAAATACTCCCACACCAAGCGAAATATATTCAATCGCCGTTCTCCTAAACAACCTGTCAGCATAATATGCTTGACTTAGTCCTAATAAAACATAAACAGCGGTAGTCACCACAATCGCAGAGACAGTCGGCTCCGCTGGCCAAAAAGAAAGAGTTAGTACTACCTGTCCAACTATTAACCCAAGTACCAAAGTCATCTTAAGTAATCTTTTGGTTAACAAATCCTCCAATTCAAAAGACCAAAGAGTCTGAAAAATCATCAGCCCACAAATAACCGTCAGAATCACTGTCAGAATCACAAAATTAAACCTAAGAGAGAATGTGACATTACTGATAATAAAAACCGATATAAGCGTAAACAGTAAGCCCACAGAGTGTGCTGCCCTAAGTAGTGCAATTGTTCTAATTGCTGCAATATTGTAAACATTCTGATTAAGAAATATTAAATAAATCGAAACCCCATACACGGCCATAAATGGTAAACGCGTTAACCACCTCTCCGGCAGTAGTTGAAAAAATAACGCCATTGCAAAAGTAAAGAAAAAAGGCAAAATCGGCAATACAAAATACTTAATACCCGCCAAATCTTTTCTTAAAACCCAAACAGTCACAAGCCCTGCTGCAATAGCCAAAAGCAGTGAAAGCAAATACAAACTTCTACCTTCGGACAATAAAGACACAGTCAAACCGCCGGTCATTAAGATTGAAAAAAAGACCAAAATCTGTCTTTTTGAAATCACAAGTTTTTCCGCAACCCCCACCTTACTGGTCCTAACCGCCATTGGATTTTTGATTTTAGTAGATTTTCGCTTAAAAAGTCTCATTTCTTTTTCTTTGGCTTTTTTTCTTTTTTCACTTCCAAACCTTCATCATTTGGATTAATTTGACGGTAATGGAATAACCCAATCGCCAGAGCATCAACAGCATCATCCAAATAACCTTGAACTGGTTTTTCCCAAGCTTTAACATTAAGAATTTTTGCCACCGCGTCCTGAATCATTATTTTGTCCGCCTTACCACTACCTGTAATTTCTTTTTTGATTGATAAACCTTGATATTCAAAACACGGCAAGCCATATTTAGCCGCAGTTACCAAAACCACCCCCCTGCCCTGACCAACTGTAATTGCTGTTTTGGCATTGACCCCAAAAAACAAATTTTCGATAACCACCGCTTGGGGCATATATTTTCCAAAAAGATCATCCAATCCCATCGATAGCATTAACAACCTGTCCGGCATCTGTAGATTTTTCGGCGTAGATATACATCCATACTCGATTAATCTTGGCAGCCCCGAAGTCACATCCAATACACCAAAACCTGTTGTTGCTGTTCCAGGGTCAATCCCAATAATTAAATCTTGCATTAAAATTTTTTCTTACCTTTTACAAAGATTCGTAAAACGAATCGGGTACGTCCAAATTTGAACTTACTTTAACCACATCTCCCAAATCCTCAAGTTTTTCAATCAAACCCAAAACTGATTTTATCTTGTCAGCATCTTCTATATGAGTTGAGTTCTTAGCAACGTAATCAAAATCAGCTGAAATAACATTATAACCATCCTCCCTTAGCTGGTCTTCAACCTTTTTCAAATCAGTCTGTTTGGTTATAACTTGAACAGAGTTCTTGTCGATTACAACAACATCGTCAGCCCCAAAATCTGCCACCTTCAAAAAAAACTCATCAACATCTTCACCGTCTGTTTGAACCTCAATTACACCCTTCTTCTCAAACATCCACAGTGTAGTTCCAGGGCCACCTAAACTTCCTCCCGCTTTTTCAATCGTACTTTTTACCTCACCAGCAGTTCGATTGCGATTATCGGTAATTGTTTCAACTAAAATAGCTACCGCATTGGGTGCATATCCTTCATAAATTATACTTTCCAAGGCTGGTCCACCACCCTTACCTAAAGCTTTATCAATAGCTCTTGAGATATTATCCTTGGGCAAGTTGGCCGCTCTTGCTTGGTCAAGTACCAGCCTAAGACGAAAATTTGATTCCGGATCTCCCCCACCACCTTCCTTAACGGCAATCATAATTGCATTAGCAAGTCGGGTAAAAACCGCACCTCTTTTGGCGTCGTTTGCCCCCTTTTGCCTTTTAATTGTTGACCATTTACTGTGTCCGGACATTTTTATTTATAAGTTTTTTGTTTAGATAGTGCTAAATTAAAGTTCATTATTATATTTTTGTCAAAGTTAAACCTCGTAGCTAGTTTCTCAAAAAAATTGACATTTATTTTTTATTCAATATACTCTATCTCTTAATGACTAACGAGGATAAAACGCTTGAAGGACAAGCCGTCTCAGCCGCACTCGACTATAACTGGGAGCTGGCAATTGAGATAAACAAGAAAATCCTAAAAAATAATCCTAATCACATCGAAACTCTTAACAGGCTAGCTAGAGCATATTTTGAAACCGGCAATATTACCAAATCTCGCCAAACATACAAATCAGTTACCGATCTTGATGGTTTCAATGTCATTGCCAAAAAGAACCTTACTCGTCTCAACCGATTATCCTCTGACCAAAAAACACCAACACTTGAAGGAGACAAGCAAAATTTTCGCGAATTATTTCAAAAATTAGCCTCAGAACCAGGCAAAACCAAGGTTGTTACTTTAGTCAAAATCGGTGACCAGAATTTACTTTCAAAACTAGCTTCTGGTGACAAGCTCAAAATTTCCCCAAAAAAACACTCAATTGAACTCTGCACCTATGACAACAAACACGTTGGTAACTTGCCTGATGATCTATCGTTCAAACTTCTTAAACTCATTACGGCTGGAAATACTTTTGAATGCTGTATCAAATCTGTTACCCAAAAAGAAGTTCAGGTTATCTTATTCGAAATAACCCGCGCCAAATCGTTGGCCAATCTCCCATCTTTTACCGCGTAAAAAATATCTAAAGATCTACTTCGCCAGCCAGCTTCCTTGACTGTTCCTTATCGTTCATCTCTTCTTCTATATATCTAGGAATTATTTCATCGACATCTTCATCAGCTTTTTCCAAATTTTCAAACTTTTGAATTTCTGGCAATAATTGTTCGTTCACCAATTTATCTGAGGTTATTTCGTTATGAGTGTGTTTCGTATCATCTAACATTTCCACATTGTTTTGCGGTGCTACCTGCTCGCGCACCTGACCGTGGCCTAAAACTGGCGACTCGATAGACCTTGAGAGCAATGTCGCATCTCCACGATCAGGCAAATCCTCGGTTTCTGGTTCGTCTTTCTTTTCCTTTTCAACACTTACAATCGCCACAATTAGCGAGATAACAAAAACTGAAACTGCTGCAACTATCCAAACACTAAACATCATATGTATATTAAAGCTAAAATCTTTTCAGAATATCTTGACCTAGAACAATCGTGATGTCAACATCACGACCTGCGAAATCGCTACTCACCCCTTTTGCATCCAATATTTCCTCCAACCTTTCAATCGTCAAACTGCTCTCACTATCTTTACTCAAATTAATTGTCGTTTTCTCAAGTCTTTCACCAGTGTAATTACCTACTCGAACCACATCACAACCAATATTGTCCAAAATATTTGCAATTTTGTTGCCCCTGCCTGGCGAATCAGTTCCGTTTAAAATCTCTATCTTTAACTTCTCCTTCAATATTTTGTCTTCTGTAAAAACTTTCCTTGTAAAATCCGCAACTCCCACCTCATCAGCTCCATATGCCTGAGTACCATCGGCTAAAATAATTTCTGAAATAACCCCATTTTGGCTAAGATCATAATACTCGAACCTATCACTTCGCACCCCTCTTGCAAACCACCACAACTTAAGTGATTCAGACCAGCTAAGATTTGTAATCAATTCTTTTTTGTTCACCTTAAATGGTGCCGTAATTAAATTTTGTATCGAAAAAGCATTTCTTATTTTTCCAATAATTTCGTGCTTAGCTTGTCCCAAAACAACTTCTTTCTCTGAAAAAAACAAATATCTCTCCACTGGCGCATTTATAAAGTTAGACAAAGTATTTTCAAACAATTCACCACTTGGCACACCTTTTAGTTCCCCTAACTCCCTAATTGAATAAACTGGATATAATCCAAGATCCGAAGGTACGACACTGTACGTATCTCTTGGCATAGAAATCACCCCAACCTTGCCCGTAGAAGGGTCAAAAACCGCCATAACTACTGGATTTGAGTCAATGGCCACTGTAATAATCCTATCTGCGCTCCAAGACCGTCCTGAGACCTTTTTGTCTGTTCCATCTATTGGTCTTGATACATAGTCGCTTAACTTAACAAACTTAAAAATTCCATTTACTAAAGCTAGTGTAAATAAAACCAGTACCACAAAAAAAATCGTGCGATTCCTCTTTCTTTTTTTAGTCAGCTCTGATGTTTTCTTTATTTTGACCTTGCCAAGTTTTTGCATATAAAAATTTCCGCAAATACAAAAAATATTATTTGCAGACCCTCTTTCTATTATTAGTTTCTAGGAAATCAAACTTCAACCTTAACTAATTTCTCCAAAATCCCTTTCAATTCACTAGGCAGTTCGGACTTAAATTCCACCACCTTACCGGACTTGGGATGTTTAAAACTAATTTTTGAGGCATGCAAGAACATTCTCTGCGCCCAAAGGCGGTCTACCCTTAGCCACTTTCTACCACCATAAATTTCATCACTCACAATTGGTGCAAAAACACTATGCAAATGCACTCGTATCTGATGTGTACGACCAGTCTTAGGATATGCTTCAACTAAACTAAATCTATCGTAACTTGTCCAAAAATCCTTGGACAATCTTTTTTTAATAGTCAGCGACTCAACAGGGCTCACTTGATAATACGCTTTGGTTACAAAACCAGTTTCTGCTTCTCTGCCATCATTATTAGTTGAATATCTCAGCCGATTCGCTTTCGATCTAGCCAAACTAAGTAATACTTTAAATTCTGGCTTTGTAAAACCATGCGTTAGAGCCGTATATGTCTTTGTTACTTCTCGATTTTTAAACTGTAACTGTAAATTTGCCATCGACTTTTCAGACTTTGCCACTAGCATCACCCCGCTCGTATCTTTATCTAACCTATGAACAATTCCAGCTCGTTTACCTGGTCCACTAAATTCTTCGTATTCAAAATACTCTTCCAAAATTTCTTGCAGAGTTTTGGTTTTTGTGGAATCCGCACGGTTTACCACCAAACCAAATGGCTTCTCTATAACCAGCAACTCCTCGTCCTCATGTAAAACTTTAACGTCTCCAGAAATCATAAATTAATTTATTTACGAGTAGCAAAATCACCCCGACACTAATCGAAAAATCCGCAATATTAAACGTCCACAAATCAAAAAATGGTATAAAATCCATCACACTTCCCCAAAGCATCCGATCAATTAAATTACTCACTCCACCAGCGACAACCATTCCCAGTGGCAATATTACAAAGTAATTTTTATCTTTTTTCTTAAACTCCGAAACCAACCAATACAAAAACCCAAACACTGCTAAACAAATAACTATCTGTAATACTATCTTGCTCGATAAGTCATTAGTTGCCAAAAAACCTAGACTAATTCCATTATTCCAAACAATCTGTTCCCGTAATTCATTCCACACTATCTCCTTGCTTATCCGGTCCACCAAAACAATTCCAATTACCAAAAAAACCGTTAACCAAAATTCTTTTCCGAAAAACTTAAAGTTTTTCACTTTTTCTTACTTCGATATTTTTTTGTACTTCTTAAGTGTGTGAGTTTCCAAACAATTCTGCTTTTCAATTCAAAACTATTATTCATGGCTTTTTGGCCAATTTTTGCTGGAGACCTAAAAAACTTCTTCGAAATTTTCTTACGATATCTAGTCGATAAGAAAAAATTGCCTGTTCCGACAATTATGCCTCTAAAAAATTTCAAAATACTTTTAAAATCCGATAAAACATTCCTACCCGAAACCCAATATCCCCAAACTACCAAAATCAAGATCGACCCCAACGCTTCAAGCTGTGTAAAACTAATAAGCTTTAAACTCAAGCTCCTCTCGGCCCTAAAGTAATCAGTTACAAAAATCACCACCGCAACCGACACCAAACTAAATAAGATTTTCGCACCTGCAAACCGTCTTTTTTTGGCAAAGGCTTTATAAAAAAAGTAACAAAGAATAAACAAAACTACTGCGTATAGCTGAACAGGGTGTCGCTTGCCTACCAATCCAGGAGCCAAAACACCAATCGTCCAATCAGTCGTATTACCATAAGCCGAACCATTAAAGAAATGTCCTATCCAAACCCAAATTGCACCAAAATATAATGGAACTGCAGCAAAATCCAATGTTCTAAGTAGTTTCCACTTTTTTCGTCTGGCAACAAATCCTCCCAAAATAACAGCTCCAAAAATACCTCCCCAAAAATCCAACCCAGAAAATCTATTAATCAAAATCCACTTAATAAAATTCGTCCCGAAATCGCCAAAGTTCATCAAAATCCAAACCAGTCTTGCCCCAAAAATTCCTCCCACCAAACTTGCAACAGCAATATCTATTGCTTCTTCTGGGTCATAATCATCTTTAATTGCTGATTTCCAAAAAATAAACACCCCTCCCAATACCGCAATCGCCAGCATTACTCCCCATGTGTAAACAGAAAAATCTCCAAATGAATAAAAAATCGGATACATAATTAATCTTAATTTTAACGCAAAGCTATTTTACACGCTCAAGATATCCACCAGTTCGTGTGTCAATTTTTACAACGTCCCCAGTGTTCACGAATAAAGGCACACTAACTTCGACTCCATTTTCCAGAATTGCCTTTTTGTTGGTGTTTGAAACCGTATTTCCTTTAACACCAACTGCGGTTTCGGTTATTTTATAAATCTCATTTTTTGGCAATTCCAACCCAACGATTTCATTCCTATCATCAATTAACACTCGTACTTCCATTCCATCTTTTAGGAACTTCGCACTACTAATCATTTGACCGTCAATCTCGTAGTTCTCAAAATTTTCCGTATCCATAAAAAAATACTTATTAGCTTCTCTGTACAGATAAGTGGCTTTTTTCTTGAAAACATCAACAATATCAACCCTAGCTCCAGTCATAAAGGATTTTTCTGTAATCGCTTCAGACCTCATACTTTGTGCTTTAACTTTAATTGTCCCCGATCCTCTGGCAACTTTAATGTGTTCGTAATTCTCAACGATCCACAATTCGCCGTCTTCCCTGAAAACAATTCCTTTTTTTAATTCTGTGACTGGTTTGACCATAAGCGACAAAAATAACAAATATAGACTCTATTTACAAATTTTAGGTATAAAAAATGGAGAGCTTTTCGGTTTTTGACAACCGATTTTTTCAGGCGCTCTCCGTTACCTGACTATTCTTAAGCCCTCAGTTTTGTCCAAGAGCTTAAATGTATCCCGCTGGCACTTTTGGCACAGCCTCAAACGAATCCGATCCACAACCCACGCACCGTAGAGGCGCAACTGCCATGTTCAGTCGGTGTCTGCGCGGAACAGTAGTTTGCCCACAGCCAGTACACCTAAGATCAGGCTCACCTTCAGCCACGTTGGTTGATTTGCAGTCAGGACATTTTGGGTCCTCACCACGTAGTAGCTGAAAGAAGGAGTGCAGGTCAGTAAACCCGCAACTCACACATGTGGCTCGTCCGATTTTTCTGCTTGGTTGAGCCATTTTCGTAAATTCCTCCTTTTACCTTGTTTGGTCTTAAATCCTGCCGAGCATGAACTCTCTTCCGTGTCCAAACTCCTGATTAACAGGGATATTGAACTTGCAGAGTTCACAATTTTGAGGCTCAAAAACCGGAAGGTCGATGGTCAGAAGAGGCTTGAAATACCCCGGATGACCAACGTCAAGCGACGTTACTCTTCCACGGTTGATGATTGCACTCAAACCTACGACGTTGCCGTCGTTGGCTCGAACTGCCTTGACCACCAGAGCAGCAGACCTGCCTGTGGTGATTACATCTTCAACCACCAGTACTCTTTTGCCTTCGACCATCTGCGCGAATCCGCGCTTTAGTTCGTAGAGGATAAGCTCGCCGTCCTTATCGCGAACAGGCTCAGCGTACCCCCATTGGATTTCTGCCGCTGCTCCATAACCAGCCTGCATCATCCTAAAAGCAACAATTGCTGCCAGTCCGATACCTCCGACCGCGGGAGCAATCACGACTTCGATGTTCTTTTTGCTGTACGCCTTGGCAATCATATCTGCCAGAATCTGGAGATAGTCGACGCGGCGCAAAAATCGTGTCTTCTCGACATATCGATCAGTGTGCTTTTGGTCGGACAACACGAAGTGTCCCCCAATCATTAGCCCACCTGATTTTTCGAGAATCGTGCGAACAACTCTCTCTTCGCTTGGCATTGTCGTACCTACTTTGCCCTCCCTTGTTTCAGTCCATGTCGTCAAGCGCGCGGTCAATCTCTGCCGCAATCGCTTGAGCAGCTGCAACGGGATCTGCTGCAGTGAGAATCGGTCTCCCGACCACAAGGTAGTCTGCCCCGTCAATAATTGTCTGGTAGGGCGTTCCCACCCTTTGTTGGTCGTCAGCGTCTGAATTCGGCATGCGGATACCAGGCACAACCTTGATAAGGTTATGCACTGCTTCCGAGCCGTGTTCTTTGAGATACCTGAGCTCGAGCGGTGAACAGATGAGGCCGTCGAGACCGTTTCGGGCTGCTTTCTCAGCAAGGCCCAAAACCAACCTGTTCATGTACTCAGTACGCAACTCTACAGCGTGCTTGGCGAGTTCCGCGTCTTCGCTGTCTGTTGCCATGGCCTGACCGTACTCGTAGTCGTGTCCTGTCATTGCAATAAACGGCTCGACAAACATCTCAAGAACCTCTTGAGGGTCGAGAGAGGTCAGAATTGACACGCCAAGCAGTAAGCTGTTGCCCTTTTGAGCAACCGCACCCTGCATCGCCGCATCACCTGACTGAATATGCATGTTCAGAAAATGAGGACCGAAGCCCGCCACTGCCTGAACAGCCTTGAGAACGGTTGGGGGAATATCGTGGAATTTGACATCCGCGAAATCCTTCCCGCCGTTTACCTTGATCGCCCGTAGAGCCCTTGCGGTTCCAACCGCGTTGGTCAACTCGAAGCCTGCCTTGAACATCCCCACATGGGGCGCAAGCAGTTGAACCAAACGGGAAACTTCGGGGACCTTTTGAGTATCAAGCGCGACAATGATCCTGTCTTTGCCTTCGTCTAGAAGTACAGGCATTTGTAGTTTCTACCTTCCTTTGCTTAAAGTGCTAGCCACAAATACTACTACAATAGCCTATAGCTGTCGATACGATTGTGATAAATAGAAATAAAAAAACTTGAACTAAATAATTTATTGCTCCCAATTTAGGAAAAATGGACTTCGTCTAAACTCCCTACTATCAAGCTCATTTCAACGATGTGCCGGGAGTGGGACTTGAACCCACATGAAATTGCTTTCACACGTGTTTGAGACGTGCGCGTCTACCAATTCCGCCACCCCGGCATAATACAAAAATCACTTAGCTTCGCCGCAAGATTATATCCAAAAACTTCTCGAATTCCTAATTACTCTGTCTTTTATCCCTCGGGAAGAAAGCCACTTTTTCACCAATAAAGACTAAGTCAATTTCACCTGTAGGTCCATTACGATGTTTAGCTATTGTTAATTTTGCCAAAATCTCTTTTGATCTCTGACCATTGTCCTCGTCCTGATCGTCTCGGTAAATAAACATAACCACATCAGCATCTTGTTCAATTGCTCCAGACTCACGCAAGTCTGACAGTTGTGGCTGTTTCGATCCTCTTTGTTCAACTGCACGAGATAACTGCGACAAAGCTAGCACTGGAATATTTAACTCGCGAGCCAAGTTTTTTAATCCTTGTGATATTTCCGAAATCTCCTGCACTCTATTCTCCAAATTACGCCCTTTAGCTAGCTGTAAATAATCAACAATTAATAACTGTAGCCCATTTTCAATCTGTAATCTTCTAGCTTTTGTCCTCATTTCCATAATTGAAAGCGCCGGTGTATCGTCAATATAAAGTGGCGCTTCAGCTAACCTTCCCATTGCCATACTCAAACTCTCATAAGCTGCATCATCCAAATCTCCATTTTTGATTCTCGACGCATTCACACCTGATTCGTGCGCCAAAACCCTATCCATTAATTCTTCTTTGCTCATTTCAAGGCTGAATATCCCAACTGGTACATTTTTCTTTACAGCCGCAAACTGAGCAATATTAAGTGCAAACGAAGTTTTTCCAATACCAGGTCTAGCAGCAAGTATTAAAAGATTAGATTTTTGCATTCCTGAAAGAATCTTATCCAAATCGCTAAAACCAGTAGCTACACCTCTAAACACACCCTTACTTCTCGATAATTCTTCAAGTCTGTCAAAGCTTTCGGTCAAAACTGTTTTTACATGTACAAAATTCTGTTTTAGGTGGGCTTGAGAAATACCAAAAATTTCTTGTTCAGCCGCATCCAAAATATCATGAACATCACCTGACTCAGAAAAACTCAGCTCCGATAACTTATTAGCCGTTCCGATTAACTGCCTTTTAATTGCGTGGTCTTTAACAATTTGGGCATACTTCACAACATGCACCGATGTAGGTACAAAACTTGCAAGCTCTGCTAAATATGATGCACCGCCGGCTTTCTCAAAATGTTTTTTCTTTTTTAACTGTTCGGATAAAGTAATTAAATCAACCGGCTCTCTTTTCTCAAATAAATCAAGAATGGCCTCAAAAATATCTCCGTGTCCTTCTCTATAAAAATGATTTGGCCTCAAAAATTCCGCCACCTCAGAAACAGCGTCCTTGTCGATTAGTAACGCGCCGATTACGCTTTTTTCAGCGTCTAGATTGTGCGGAGGTAGTCGCAAATCATCTACTTTTGACATAAAAACACCTTTTTATTTATTGGAAAAGTATTATTGTTCGTTTGGTATTTTTTGTAAATAGAGCGAATAAAAATTCTTAAGAGCGCTCCATTACAATAACCTGAAGTTCTTCAGGCAATCTGTCCTTTTTGACAGACAATTTTTTGGTTGGCTCACCACCTGGATGCCCCATCTGTTTGACAAACTCATCTAATTGTCCAAGATCGTACTTCAAACCTTCTTCTTTAAAATGCATAGGAATTACGATTTTTGGTTCAATTTGCGCAATCACCTCAACCGCATCTTTTGCATCAATTGTAAAAACTCCTCCAACTGGAATCATTAGTACATCAACATCGCCAATGTCCTCAAGTTGAGTTTCGGTTAATTTCTTTTGACCAAGATCACCTAAATGACAAATATTCACCCCATCAACATTAATTACATAAATAGTATTTCTTCCTCTTTCGCTACCCTTACTTTCGTCATGGTAACTATTAACTCCACGAATAAGTGTTCCGCCAACCTCATATTCTCCTGGCCCTATAATCTTAAAAACCTCTCCAGTAACTCCAACAACTCCACCAAAATTGCTGTGATCTGAGTGAGAATGAGTAGCCAATACCAAATCAGCCGTTAGCTTTGGCAACTTAAGACCGGTTGATTCTGAATCAAATGGATCAATCACAATCGTCTGACCATTATTTGATTTGATAGTAAAACAGGAGTGGCCGTTAAAAATAATGTCTGACATATTTCTCTATGGATTATTTGGTTATTAACAGAAAACTATAATAACATAATTTAGCTTTGGTAGAATTAGATTAATGAAATTGTTTGCAAAAGCCTTACCTATTCTTTTCTTTTTACTATTATTTACCATAATTGGACTTATTATTTCGGGATTTTGGGTACGTAATCAAAAAATTACTCAAATACCTCAAAATATTATTGACTCGACTACTAACATCTTTGCTCCCTCCAAAGAAATTGAAGATTTTACTCCAGATAGTGGTCATTCGGTCAGTACAGAATCAATTGAAGTCGAAATAAAAAACCTTGACGAAAAAAACATTAATTTAATTACCAATAAGGAAGATCTGATTTTGCAGCTTACTCCAACCAATATGGTTGCCAAAACCACGCTTAACCTTAATCTCGGTGCTAACATTTTTACTCTTACACAAATCGATCCTTCCGATTATTCCACCACCAAAGAGGTCTCATTTGTTTACTACCGCACGGAAACTGAATCGAATAACAAAGAAATTGCGATTTTTGGCAAAGTTATTTCTACTCTCGGAGGTAATGTGGAGTTAAAAAGTCTAATTAGTGGAAATAGTTTTACTCTAGCTACCGACAATAACACTAGCTTCGAATTTGTTAATCCTCGTGAAGAAAACGACGGCAATAAGGACCAAGGACTCAAAGACGTCGAAAGACTCGAGGTCGATGATATTGTAATCGGTTTTGGAGTGGTTAATGATTCGGTACAAACTACACAAAAACTAATTTCTTACGCCAACAAAGATCCATTGCCTAAAGTTGCAACCAGCCTCAAATCAGGAGAAATATCTGCTGTCGATACTAAAAGAGAAACTTTTACCCTAAAAGACAATAAAACGAAATATTATTGGGACAAAAACGCCACTATAAACAATAATCCATTTACAGCTCCGCAAAAAGGTCAAAAAATCCTCTTTTACGCCACCGCCAATAGCTATGGTAACCTTATCGTAAGAAATGTATTGAGTCTTCAGTAATGAAAAAAACCGATCTACAACCAGTCAAAGGCGCGCGCGATTTTATTCCTAATAACTTTGCCAAAAGACAGTGGTTATTTGATCAAATGATCGCATCAGCAACCAGTTTTGGCTTCGAACAATACGACTCCCCAGTTCTAGAAAGTATCGAAACCTACAAAACCAAAACCAGCTCAGAACTCGTCGACGAGCAATCCTACAGGTTCAAAGATCGTGGCGATCGTGAGGTCACCCTCCGCCCAGAAATGACACCAGTGCTCGCTCGAATGATAGCTGGTAACCAAAACGATCTTAGTTTTCCTATTAAATGGTTTTCAATTCCAGTTCTTTGGCGATACGAAAAACCTCAGTCGGGTCGATTAAGAGAACATTTTCAATGGAATGTCGATGTCATTGGCAGCGACCAGCCAATATCCGACACTGACTGTATTGCAGTACTTTGTACCTTTTTTCAAAAAATTGGCCTTGGTCCTGACAAAATAAAGGTTCACTTAAACGACAAAAAAGATTTACAATCCGATATCGAAAAACAAACAGGAATCGAACCCAAAGACCAGGCTTTAATCCTCAAATCCATCGATAGACTACCCAAAGTCGGCTCAGCCAGTACAATTGCGGACATTAAACAAAATTACCCCAAAGCTAAAGATATCGAAGGCTTTATTGATTATCTAAACTCCGCAAACACTACACTTTCTGGTAACTTAAAAGTACTTTTTAACAATCTTAAATCCCTTAAATTGCAGGACTACATAGTAATTGACCACAAAATCGTTCGGGGCTTAGATTATTACACTTCCACGGTTTTTGAAGTATTTCCAACTGATATTAACTCTCGAGCTGTCGCTGGCGGCGGCCGTTACGACAACCTTGTTGGTCAATTTTCAGAGCGCAAACTGACAGGTGTTGGTTTTGGCATGGGAGATGTAGTTATTGGTAACCTGCTTGAAAAATACGACCTCTATCCCAAAAACCTTAACCTTCACAAAAAACTTTTAATTGCTCCCCTATCCGACAACGCCTTACCCAAAACTTTAGCGATCTCACAAAAAATTCGAGAGAAAAACCCAAGTCTAATTACCAGTTTTTACCCACAAATGTCACAGATGCGCGATATATTATCTTATGGAGTCAAAAACGAGTTTAATTTACTGTTAATAGTTGGAGACAAAGAATTATCTGAGGACAAATACACACTACGCGACCTAAATAGCGGACACCAAACCACGGATAGAAAAGGCGCAATTCTTAACCAAATAAAACGTTTAAATAAAAAGTAAAAATGCATAAGCACCTGCCCAAAATCGCTGTAGTTAGCGCAATAATGAGTTTTGTCTTTTTTGGCATTGGTACACCTATTGCTAAAACGGTCGTTGAAACAATTCCGCCGTACACATTTATTTTTCTGCGTTTTTCTTTAGCCTTACTGATAATTACCCCAATCTATTACTTCAAAGGTTATCTAAAATCCGTTGACCGCAAACACCTTCCCAAAATCCTTTTTATTACTTTTCTTGGTCCTGCCGCCTCCAACCTGCTTACTTATTCCGGCTTGCAGCGAACAGAAGCTTCAACCGCCGCCGTAATCTTTGCCCTTTTTCCAATTGTTACTATCTTTCTTTCAATGCTAATTGTTAAGGAGAAAATCAGAAAAATAACAGTAATTGGTTCAATGATCGCACTCGGTGGAACGATGATTATATTTTTAGACCCCAAGGATCTCAGCTCTTCAGAAATAATCGGGCAAGTTTTGCTCTTTGCCAGCAATATCACAATCGCACTTTATACAATCTATATCAAAAAATATATTGAACAATATAACTACCAAACTCTTATTGTCTTTTCTTTTTTTATGGCCAGTCTTACCAGCCTTCCATTTGTAATGTTCGACATTGTTTCAGGTATTAATTGGCTCCAACAGCTGAACACAAAAATTACTCTATTTATTCTTTACGATGCCCTAATTGGGGGTATACTTGCCTACATTTTGTACGAGAGCTCACTTAAATATCTAACCACCTCATTCGAATCTATTTTTGGTTATATTCAACCAATTGTTGCGGTAATTGCCTCAATGATTATCCTTCAGGAAAGGCTTGATGTAATATTTTATGCTGGTGCAGTTTTCATTCTTTTCGGTGTCACAATTGCCGACTTTCCAATCCCTAAACATATGCATATATTACGAAAGTTTCATTTAAGACACTGATGACTACAATTACTATTGCCATAAAGCCTTATATTCTGCTAGAATTCCAACCTGCATATGAAACCTACAGGGCATCCTAAATACCACACCGACACCAAAGTCACTTGTGTCTGCGGCAATTCATGGAACACTGGCTCAACCAAGTCAGATATCCATCTCGAAATATGCTCAAAATGTCACCCTTTTTTCACAGGCCAAATGAAATTCGTTGACACTCAAGGAAAAGTCGAACGTTTCCAGGCACTTCAAGAAAAAGCCAAACTTCGCCAAAAAGAAGTGGTCAAGAAAAAAGAACAAGAGGTCAGACGCTCAAGCTCTCCAATGTCTCTTCGTGAAATGTTAGCTCAGTCTAAGAAATAACTCTTTTACTCGACTACTCTTTACTCTCCAATATGCTCACACAAAATATCTCAGAGTTACTCGACAAATATCACGGTGCGCAAAAATCGCTTGAGGATCCAGAAATTGCTAGCGACCCAGACCAAGTCAAAGAACTGTCTTCAACTATAGCTAGACTAAGAACAATTGCTGAACTAGCAGAAAAAAACGAGGATTTAGCTGCAAAAATCGTCGACACAGAGAAAATGATCGAAACAGAAAAGGACGAAGAGATTATTAAAATGGCTAAAGACGAACTAACATCCCTTCTGAATCAATTAACTGAGAACAAAACTAAGCTTAATTTTGAAACCTCCCCTGACAAAGCACTTTTTAGCTCTCCATCAATCATGATAGAAATTCGAGCTGCCGCTGGTGGCGACGAAGCAGGAATATTCGGCAGTGATTTGCTCAAAATGTATTCCCGTTTCGCACAACTCCATAATTTTATCGTCGAAGAAATTGAAATAAATGAAGGTGCAATCGGCAACCTCAAACACGCAATTATCAAAATCTCAGGACCAGAAGTTTATTCACTTTACCGTTTTGAATCTGGCGTCCACAGAGTACAAAGAGTCCCTGCAACAGAAAGTTCTGGTCGTATTCATACCTCAACCGCCACAGTTGCAGTAATGCCAGAGGTTACCGACATTGATTTTCACATTGACCCAAAAGACTTAGAATTCGAAACTTTCCGCAGTGGAGGAGCAGGTGGTCAAAACGTCAACAAAGTTTCAACTGCAGTTCGTGTTCGTCATATCCCAACAGGAGAAGTTGTTGCCTCTCAAGCCGAACGCAAACAAGCCCAAAACAAAGAAATTGCATTACAAATTTTACGTTCACGCCTTTATCAAAGAGAATTAGAGAAACAAGCTGCAGAAACGGCTAAATCTCGTTCAGACCAAATCGGAACCGGCGATCGATCAGAAAAAATTCGTACATACAACTACCCTCAAGATAGGTTGACCGATCACCGTATCAAAAAAAACTGGCACAACTTACCAGTCATCCTAGCGGGTAATTTAGATCCAATAGTCAAAGACCTGTCTGACAACCTCAACTAACCCCCCCCCTTCCTTATTGCACCAAACAGCCATATCAGCGGATAATCAACTCTGATATGCAAAGTCATACCGACAACTCATTAGTTTGTGTCCTCAAAAATCGCGCCTTCCTTGTTATTTGGTCCAACCAAATTCTACTGCAGATTTCCTACAACATGCTTTCATTTACATTACTTGTTACGCTTTTTAGATTAACCAACTCCAACACAATTTCTGCCCTTTTCCTTCTTACTAATCTAATTCCATCAACATTACTCGCCATGTTTGCCGGAGTAGTGGCTGACAAATTCGACAGACGCAAAATCTTGCTAATTACCGATATTGGCGTAGGTTTGTGTATGTTTGGCTATCTTTTTATTAATTTGCCGATACAAATAATTCTCCTTACCCTAGTTCTTAACTCGATATTGCAATTTTTCCAGCCTACCGAATCCGCAACTATTCCAATGCTAGTTCCCAAAAAAGACTTACTTGCCGCTAATTCTTTATTCCAAATGACACTTTTTGGTGCAATGATTGGCGGATACGCCATCGCCGGACCAATAATTGACAGATTTGGCAATAATGTAATTTTCATTTTTGGCTCATCAAGTTTACTAATTAGTTTTGTCCTGCGCAGATTCCTTCCGCCACTACCGAACGAAACAACTAGAGAAAAAACAACCAACCTCCAAAGCTTGGTTAAGCTTACCAATCGTCATATCGGCGAAGGTCTCAAATTCATAACCAGTAACCGTTATGTATGGGCAACAATTCTTACGATGGCTATTGCTAACGCTCTTGCGAACCTAGTCGTCACTGTCGGCCCGGGACTAATGGAGCAGGTCCTAAAAATAAGAGCAGAAGGTGCCAGTATCGTACTACTCCTACCTCTTGGGCTTGGTATGGTCACCGGAGCGCTTTCTGTGGGCAAATTTGGCACTATTCTTCCCAGAAGAAGTCTAATTTCAACAGGATTTTTTGTAAGCGGCCTAGGTATAACTGGGATTGTTTTAGCACCAATGGTTGCGGGATTTATAACCGGACATGATATTAATTTTTCTAAACCCGTTCATTTTCTTAGCGCAGTAAAACTTTCATATTTTATTTCATTCTTTTCAATCGTTCTTGGCTTCGGAGGTTCATTTGTAATTATTCCAACACAAACACTACTTCAAGAACTCACTCCAAACAACCTAAGAGGAAGAGTTTTTTCTACTCAAATTATGGTTATGGGTATAGTTGCCGCTCTACCTGTGTTAGCTGCGGGTGCACTTTCAGATATTTTCGGAGTCCAGACCGTTCTATTTGCAGTAGGAGCTGTAATAATTATTTGTGGAATTTTGGGCTTAAGAGCTGAAAAAACCTTAGAAAAAATCGAACTAATATTACTAAAACTTACCAGACGAGAACTTAAAAATATTTAATTCGATCTGGTCACTTCCTCTGGAGCCGCTTCGAGCTTTATCTGCATCTCTGATTTTTCCCCATCCCTATACAAACTTATCGTTACTGTATCTCCAACCTTTTTCTTTCTGACTATTTCAGATAATTGATTCTTATCGTCAAGTTTTTGACCATCAATAGCAGTGATAATATCTCCTTCAGCTAGGCCAGCCTTATCCGCCGCACTATCAATTGCCACTGATTCAACATAAATACCTTCAGGTAATTCGTTAAGTATTGCAACCTCTCTCGTTATAACTGTGTAAGACACACCCAAAAAAGGTCTAACAATTTTGCCTCCCTCACGCTTAAATCCGTCCAACAACTCAACCGCAACATTAATCGGTATTGCAAAACCAATATTTTGCGCCCCAGCCACAGCTGTATTAATTCCGATAACTTGACCACTCGAATTAAGTAATGGGCCACCAGAATTACCAGGATTAATTGCAGCATCAGTCTGGATAAGATTATCTAATCGTTCAGCAATTGACTCAAAAGGGTCAGATGCTGTAATTCCTCGACCAAGACCCGACACCACACCAGTTGTGACGGTATTATCAAATTGCCCCAAAGCATTACCAACCGCAATAACCAACTGGCCAACCTGTAAGCCCTCAGAATCACCCAAGGTCAAAGGAACCAAATTATTTTCCTCAATTTTCAATATCGCTAAATCATTAAATGGATCCATATTTATCTCCGTCACTTTATACTCTTTTTCTTCTCCGTCCTTATCTTTCGCTACTGCCGTAAAACGACCGCCGGCCGCAACCACATGCTTATTCGTCAAAATCAAATTTTTATCAACAGCAAACCCTGTTCCAATACCCGACTCTTGCGACTGACCACCACTAAACGGTGAAAAAAGATTCGAAGTTCCGGACCTTTGCACAACAATTGAAACAATCGATGGACTTGTCTGTTTGACTACGTCGATAACCAAAGATTCCTCTGGCAATACCTTAATTTTCTCTTTTGACCCAGATTCCGATACGCTGGACTGTTTATTTTCTGAAGATTTAAAATTAACCCGTCCTGAATTCTGCAGATAAACCACCAAACCGACAATGACTAACGCCACAACAATCAGTACTGCACTTGGATTTTTAAGCAAAGATAAAATATTAAATCTATTTTTTAGTTTATTTTCAGAAATATTTTCTTCCATAACCTACTTAGATTTTATTACTTCTAAAGCTTTATCAAGTTGCGGATCTTTCTCAGCTTTTAGATCCTCAGTCGTCATCTCAACCTCGTAATCTGGCGTAATCCCTTTACCATTTATCCACTCACCATTTGGCAATAACCACTTCGCAATTGTTACATGGAGCCCTGCTCCATTTTCGAAATCTTGCACTTCTTGAATTGTTCCTTTTCCAAACGACTTTTGACCCACCAAGCTACCTTTAGCCTGCACCTTGATTGCCCCAGCGAGTATCTCTGATGCTGACGCCGAACCTTCATTGACCAAAACAACAACTGGTAGTCCAATTAGTTTACCCGTTCTTTCTGAGTCATAGTTTTTCCTTACTCCATCAGTCCCTTCTTGAATAACCACTGTTCCGTTTGTAAATTCCGACCCAAGATAAACAGCGCTATTTAAATACCCACCTGGATTATTTCTGACATCTACAATTAGACCTTTAGATTTTTGAGCCAAAACTTGTCCAACTGCTTTATCCCACTCACTATTAGTCTTTTCACCAAACTTATTAATCTTAATAATTCCATATCCGTCTTTAAAACTAAGCACCAAAGAAGGTATATTAATCGTTGCCCTAAGCAAATCAACATCCTTGGCTACAATTTCTCCATCGCTTAATAATTTAAGACTGACCTTGGTTCCTGATTTTCCTCTAATTTTTTTAACTGCCTCAGGCAAAGTAATTCCAGAAGTGTCTGCGCCATCAATAGCCAGTATTCTATCTTTTGATTTAACGCCTGCTCTAATTGCTGGAGAGTTTTCAATTGGAGAAACAACAATCAATTGCTGATCTTCTGAATACCCCAACTCCATTCCGACTCCCTCAAAACTACCGTCCAAATCCTCGTTTATTGCTTGATTATCTTCTTTAGGCAAATATGAGGTGTAAGGATCACCAAGAGAACGAACCATACCGGAAATAGCCCCTTCAAGCATCTTATTTGAATCAATCTTGGTCTTATCGTAGTAAGTTTTGTTTAATGTATCCCAAACTTCCCAAAACCTCGCAAAATCCAATCCATTTGCATTGGATTTATTCGCTATTTCGCTAGAATTAATAGCTGGAGAAATTTTGGTCGGTAACTCTTTACCTGAAGCTTTATAACCCGCAACAAACGATAGCAGAGAAACAACGGCAATAAAAAATATATATTTGACCAAGCCAAAACTTTTTGGCTTATGTAGGGAGAGTTTCTTTGGTGGCAGTTTTTTTATCTTTTCAGACATGTTTCACAATAAAACGAACTCCTACTATACTACATTAACTTTAAAGAAATTTTAACCGCCAAAACTTAATAATCGCTAAATTCCTGAGGCAAAATTTCTAAAAGAAGTATTAAAAAGTATATTTACTTTTCAGTGTAAGACATCATTGCCATAAAACGAGCGTTCTTTATAGCACGAGTCAAAAGTCTCTGTTGTTTGGCAGTAAGTCCACTTCTGGCTGCAGGAAATATCTTACCCCTGTCAGAAACAAATTTTTTCAAAAGCTCAACATTACTCCAAACGATTTCTTTATCATCGGTAATCGGAGATTTTGATGGCTTTCTAAATTCTGGTTTTGGTCTCATTTTTTAATTATTTTTTTAAAATGGCAAATCATCATCGGACTCTACTACATCCTGTTTGGCTTTTTTGGTCTTTGTTGGCTTCTCTGGCTCATCTCCGCCTTCGTCAACCAGTTCAACTGGAGTTTCGTCTAACTCTTCAACAGTCACATCCTCAAGTTGGCTGTAATCATCTACAACTCCACCAGTAGTTTCAGTCACAAACTCTTCGACATCTCCTGAGTTGCCACCAGCTGATTCATAATTCTTCCTAGAATCTAACAAATTCATATCAGTAATCACTACTTCAGTTGTCTGACGATTTTGTCCATCAGCGGTCTGCCAGTTACGAGTCTGCAAACGACCTTCAACATAGACCTTGCGTCCTTTAGTCAAAAGCTGTGAGCATAGTTCACCTAATTTATTCCAAGCAACTACACGATGAAATTCGGTCTCTTCACGACGTTCACCACCTTCAGATGGTTGCCAACTACGGTTAGTTGCAATAGAAAAACTACAAACTGCATTCCCTTGAGGCGTATATCTTAGCTCAGGATCGCGAGTTAAGTTTCCAATTAACATTACTTTGTTGAGAGAACCGCGTGCTGCCATATTTTTTGTTTAGTTGTTTATAATTTGTTAGTACTTTATCACTTTTTAGAACTTTTTAAAATTACTTTTTCTTTTTTTGCAACAGGCTCAACCTTACCTTCTTTGACAGGATTGTGCTTAAGCAACAAATATCTCATCAAACCTTCTTCAATATTCAAAGCTTTATTCAAATCTTTAATTGGAGATGATTCGGACACAAAATGGACTTGAACCATTCTAGCTTTGGCGTTTTTATCAATGTGATAAGCCAAATCCCTAAGACCCCAATCATCTTCTTTAATAATATTTACTTCTTTTGGAAGAAGTTTTTTGACTTTTTCAATAACTTTTTTCGAATCTGCCTCAGCTATGCTACCAGCAGTCATCAATGTAAGTTCGTAATTAAATAACATTTATCTTAAAAATTAGACTTGTATGTAAGCGGCGCACATCATATCAAGAAAAGTTTAGCAGTTCAACTATGATGAAAAATCATCAAATCTCCGTCACTAACTATATAGTCTCGCCCTTCCATTCTTGATTTCCCTTTTTCCTTACAACCAAGGTATCCATGGCACTCAACAAAACTATCATAACTAACCACATCAGCTCTAATAAATTTCTTTTCAAAATCAGTGTGAATAACTCCAGCAGCTTGCGGTGCAGTTGCCCCGTTTGGAATTGTCCAAGCTCTAACCTCTTTAGGGCCGGCAGTAAAAAAGGAGATGTAGCCCAAAACTTCATAAGCCTTGTTAATCAACGCGTCCAACCCAACACTTTCCAAATTAACCCAGTCTTCCTTAAACATCTCTCTTTCCTCTTCACTAAGCTCTGTTAATTCGAACTCTGTTTTGGCACACAACCTGATTTGATTTGTTTCTAGTGGTTTATTCAAATCCACCTCATCGCAATTTATTACTTCGATTACGGGTTTAGCTGTTAACAAACTAAACTCTTTTATCGCCAACTTTTCCTCATCACTCAAACCTAATATCGCCGAATTACCTTGGTTAAGATTAATTTGAACTTTTTCTAATATTGTTAGTTTTTCCCTCTCGTCTTTTGTAAAAGCTGGGGATTTGGTTTTTGCTGCAAGTTTGGCGATTGCCTCCGTTACTGTTTCTAAATCTTTAATCGCCAGTTCTGCCATTAATATTTCTTTATCATCTTTTGGCGTAGTTGAGCCTGATCTAATCACATTATTGTCTGCAAAATCCCTTAAAACCAAAGCAATCGCATCAACCTCTCGAATATGTGACAAGAACTTATTTCCTAAACCCTCGCCAGTTGACGCGCCTTGTACAAGGCCGGCAATATCAACAAATTCGACTACAGCTGGAATTAATTTAAAACCATTATCAAGCCCTTCTGTTTCTTCGGTAATTTTTTTTAGTATTTCAAGACGCTTATCTTTAACCTCAACTATCCCTACATTTGGCTCAATCGTACAAAAAGGATAGTTGCTCGCATCAGCAACGACCCGCCCCAAAAGCGCATTAAATAGCGTTGATTTACCAACATTTGGAAAACCAACTAGTCCAACACTTAAATTCATGGCGCTATTTATAACAGAAAAATATTTATTTTACTCTGGGTACTAGTGTTTAACTAAGCAAAGCACCACCGTCAACCACAACCTGCGAACCAGTCATATATGACGACATATCTGATGCCAAAAATAGTGCAACTTTGCCAATTTCATCTGGTTCTCCCATTCGATGCATCGGGATACCAGCCATAAACGCTTCAATCATCTTAGCCATTTCTTCTGGTGGAACCGAGCCGCCTGTACCAGCCTGAACACCAGGGGTTGCAATTCCTCCGGGAGCAATCGCATTAACCCAAATCTTATGTTGAGCCAGCTCAAGAGCGGAGTTTTTAGTAAAACCCCAAACGCCATGCTTAGAAGCATCATAGTGAGCCAGACCAATCATCGACGGATGAATCGCATCAATCGAAGTCACATTAATTATTTTGCCACCCTTACCTTGTTTTATCATCTGTTCCGAAACATGCTTAGTCGTTAGATAAACACTCTTAAGATTAACCTCAATAACCCGCATAAAATCTTCCGTGCTCATTTTTGATAAAGGAATATTTGGATATATGCCGGCATTATTTACCAAAATATCTACAGATCCAAACTCCGTAACAGTACTAGCCACCAAACTTTCTACAGCTTGTTCGTTTGAAACGTCACATTCCGAAGATTTAACAAGTAGTCCTTTTTGAGTTAGCTCGATAGCAGCCTTATCCGCATTTTCTTTATTCAAATCCGCTACCATTACCGACGCTCCCGCTTCTGCTAACCTCTCCACAATTCCCAAACCTATCCCAACCGCCCCTCCTGTTACAATCGCAACTTTGCCCTTTAAATTAATTAACTGATCGGTTGATATTTTATTTTCCATATACCTCCATATAACTCTGATTCTTATACAATTTCAACTAATTTTTTAATTTAATCTCTATGTTTTACAAATCTATCTCAGAACTAAACCTTTGTCTGACAACCTTCTTTTCTTTGTCCCCGGATGGCGATATAGAACTTAAAATTTCGTAATATTTATTTGGGTTATGTACCAAATACATCAAAAAATCTCGTTTTAGCTCAGTATCAAAAATCCTAATATTTCCAAAGTTAAAAATTCTTCCCATCAAGTTTTGTTCCAAGGTAACATCTCCAAAGTTGGCTATTGCGAATTTTTGCTCAGTCGTCCAAATTACTCCTTTTCTTGTATATATATATTCACCATTAATCTCGTAATACATATTCAACCAATCGAGAATTATATAAATCGTTATATAGATTTTGGCAAAAACCAGAAACAAAAATATCCAACCAAAAAAATTCTCAAACAAACCCATCATGCCCTGAACAACCAATTCGTTATTAAAACTAAAATACAAAAACAAAAACCCTGAAGCTGCCAACAACTCAAGCAACACTAGTTTAAGTAAAATTATCGAAATACTCTGTCTAATATTTATGTGATGAATTTTTACTCCAACAGACTTTTTGCTCATAGTTCCACTGTTCCTCTTAATAAATCTTGATATGAGTCCAAAACTGCATCACTCATATTAAGTCCTAACTCCTCTAGAATCATCCTATCACTATCTTTTATGTCATTACCATCAAAACAAACCTCAACATGGTCTGGCAGAGATTCGCTTCCATCCTCTGTCATTCTCAAAATCCCAGAATCAATTGCAACACTAATATTACCTAGCTTATAAGCCCTGCGAGTTTTAATAAGCTCCATCACACATTTTCCATATCTTTTTACAAAAACGTCTGCAGTAACCTTATCTACTTCTGCGTCAAACCTGTCTCTTTTTCTAACCTCACCACTTTCTTTTGGTCCTTTGTATGTAAAAAATGTTCGATCGTTCTCTTGTCTAATTCTTACACTCTCCCCTCGTTCTCGTAGGTTTTGGTCTATTGGCTCGAAATAACTATCCTCTTGATCAAAACTTCCTACCAATTTGGCACCCATTCCCAACAAAGCTGTCTCAGACATAGTCATCTGAAATTTAATCTGAGTCTCCTTTTTTCCGGCATTGCCTGATTCGATACTTGGATCATATTCATTTTCTATTACCAAATCCGCTTGACTAATTGTTGCTTGAACATATTTTTCATGCATTGGATCAACGACTTCAGCAAAATATTTCAAAATATCGTTCGGTACCATACTTGTCCTCGATACATCCCTAAACAATCTCCTTAACGCTCGCCCATGCATACTAATATCCACAAAAACCCCAGTATCCGCTTGAGCTACAATCCGATTATCTAGAGCAAATAATCCTTCGACCACCAACAAAGGTTTTGGTTCTACTAGTCTCATTTTTGGGGAAGTTTCTCCAGTTTTAAAGTCAAAAATTGGTGTCCATACCGCAATACCCTTTTTTAGCATTGCTATATGTCTAGCTAGCAAATCAATGTCGATATAACTTGGCATATCATAGTTAATATCTTCTCCAGACTCGACTAGTTGTCTAACATACTCGCTACCCAAACTGTAATCATCCATTGATAGTAATGCCGACTTATCACTAAAGACCTGGACAAGTTTTTCTGCAACTTTACTAGTTTTGCCCGAAGCCGAACCACCTGCAATGGCAGTTACTGCCACCGTGTTCACATCCATATCTAACGATGTTTTCTCAACCAACAAACTCAAACCCTCACGAAGTCCAAACACCGCCCCAGCATCCTGCCGTTCCACCTGACCCCCAGAAACTGACTCCAATTCACGAGCCAGCTGGGCAAGTTTTTGATTTGAATAAACTCCACTTTCAGTTACATCACTTCCCAACCATAATGGTGGCTGGAATTCCGTCGCATCTTGTCCATCCCCAAACTCGACTTCCGCAGTTATTATTCCTTTTAGATTTCCACCAAACACGTCAAGTTCAATTGAATAATTACCGTGTGGAATTACATATCTAGTCTTTTCAACTCTTAACCCTTCGGTCTGTGAATAAAGTAGTTCAAACTCTTCTCTTGGTATTTCTGATTCATCTTCTTCTCTTGTTACCCCCGAACCACTTTTCTTGGTCAAATAATATTTTTCGCCTTTTTGTCTAACCCTCAACTCGTCTCCATTTGCTTCAATTGCCAAATATCCTTGAATTATTTCAGCTCCTTCCAAACTTCCAAAATCTATCTCACCCAAATCCCGTACCAAAAACTTTCTTTCAGTTTCTGTTTTTTCCTTTAAAGGATTTTCTACCCTCCCAACTGCTCCAACATCCTCCTCTTTTTCAAGCATTTTTATACTTTTTTATAGGCAGACTTTTACTTCAACAGTTACTTAACACAAATATTATATCAACCAAAATACAAATCAAATTTTTCCTAAAACCATTTTAGAGTAAAATAAACTTATGCCTACAACTGTCGAAGACGATTACCTGCGTAGCTCACTATTTGGCGTCGAAGATGCACTTGTATCCACAACAGGCATGATTGTCGGACTTATCGCCGCTTCGCCAACCAAAGATTTTATTTTGCTAGCAGCTCTTATTACTATTGCCGTCGAAGCAAGTAGCATGGGTGCTGGTGAATTTTTATCCGAGCGAGCAGTCCACCAACTAGAAAAGGACGATCTCAAATCCGAAAACTTCATCTTTGGCGGAATAATAATGTTCGCCTCCTACGCTCTGGCTGGACTCATTCCTGTTTTACCAATCATGTTTTTCCCACTTCCAGAAGCAGGTTTTATTTCTGTAATCTGCGCATTTATAGGATTATATTTACTTGGCTATATCAAAGGAAAAATTGTTAAAATAAACCGCAACCGCTCAGGCCTCGAAATGCTTATAGTCGGCGGAATCGCTGCTACAATCGGTATTGCCGTGGGATTACTATTAAAAATCTAAATATGACTAAATACCAAAAAGTCTACCAACAAATGGTAGACAACAACCGCGCTCTTTTTGATGAGTTTTTAAAAATTCACGACGCGTTCGTTGCAAATCCAAGCGTCAACAAACAAGAATTCAACCGTATTGGCTCTAAGGTTATGGATGTGATCAGAAACAGTGAAAAACTCCTCGTTTCTCGCTCCGAATCGACAGGTTATGGGAAATATTCAACCTCTTTATCCGACAAGTTTCTTGCTGAAGTTCGTAAAGACTTCCCCAAAATAGACTACGTCGGCATCATTTGAGAATATTGTATTAAAGTTATCTTTTCAAATACTTCTTACCTTTCAACTCTTCGGGAAGTAACGATTCTTTACCATACATTTCTAGTTTCAGGTCTCCTGAAACGCAGGACGTAGCTAAAACCGACGACAAAAAAGCGAGCGCAGTTTTTGGAGGAATTTTAGCGAGTAACTATACCCTTACTTCTTCAAATACTTCTTGCCTTTCAACGCTTCGGGGAGTAACGATTCTTTTCCGTACATTTCTAGTTTCAGGTCTCCTGAAACGCAGGACGTAGCTAAAACTGACAACAAAAAATGCTGGCGCAGTTTTTGGAGGAATTTTAGCGAGTAACTATACCCTTACTTCTTCAAATACTTCTTACCTTTCAACTCTTCGGGGAGTAACGATTCTTTTCCGTACATTTCATACCCTTTCCCATATCCTATTTCTTTCATTAGTTTTGTCGGCGCATTCCTGACCTTAAGCGGTATTGGCAAATTACCAAGTTTTTTCACATCTGCCAGTGCTTCTTGTAGAGCATCATAAGCACTTCTATCCTTTTTGCAGTTAGCTAAATAAGCAACCCCGTGCACCAAATTAATTGAACATTCTGGATAGCCTATCGTCTCAACAGCTCTAAAGACTTCGTTCGCAATAACTAATGCCGTTGGTACAGCTAGTCCCACATCTTCAGACGCAAAAATAACCATTCGACGCGCTATAAACTTAGGATCTTCTCCCGCGTCAATCATTCGTGCTAAATAATAAATCGCCGCGTCCGCGTCTCCTGCCCGCATACTTTTGATAAAAGCACTAATCGTATTGTAGTGTTCCTCACCTGCTTTGTCATAACGCAAGAACTTATTTTGCAAAGTTTTTTTTAAGTTCTCGACAGTAATTTTTTTATACAAATTTTGAGTATTTTCCAGCATCGTAATTGCCTGCCTGCCGTCACCATCAGCCATTGCAATTAGCCATTTTCGCGCCTCATCATCAATTACAATTCCAGTTCGGTTAATAATTTCGTCCATTTCTTTCTCTGACAGCGCATTCAAGACAAAAACCCTGCACCTTGATAACAATGCCGGTATTACTTCGAAACTAGGATTCTCAGTCGTTGCACCGATTAATGTTAGTTTTCCACTCTCCACAAATGGCAACAAAAAATCCTGCTGACTTTTATTAAATCTATGAATTTCATCCAAAAACAAAACCTTTGGCGCCAACGATTCTTGAAGGCTATCTTTGCCGATTATTTTGCGAATATCATCCTTACCAGCTGACACAGCTGACAACTCATGCATCTCCGCCCCCAAAGAATTGGCATAAATTCTCGCCAAAGTTGTTTTACCAACCCCAGGCGGACCCCACAAAACAAAGGAAAATAAATGTTTCTTATCGATTGCAACCCTTATTGGCTTACCTTGTCCGACAAGATGATTTTGTCCAACAAAACCTGTCAAATCAGAAGGTCGAATCTTGGCTGCCAAAGGTATCATGACGATATCGTATCACATATTCGGGTTATATTCGCCATAATCAATAACCCTCTTAATAAGATAAACTGTAGTTACCCTATGAGAAAAATTTTAGACTGGGCAGTTGACTACGCGTACATGGCCAACGGTTGGCGAATGATGTATCAGTATCGCAAACCACCCAAACACTATCTCGGGCATATCATAAATGGCAAAAATCCAGTTATTCTAATCCAAGGAGTCACACTCAAATGGGGTTTTATGAAAAAACTAGGCGACGCTATTTCACTTGAAGGTCACCCTGTTTACATCGCTCCAGAACTCGGTCATAACCTCAAATCAGTACCAACCCAGTCAAAAATCATCGAAAAAATAATCACCGACAATTCTCTACAAGGTGTTGTAATTGTTGCTCACTCCAAAGGCGGCCTAATTGCTAAACACCTACTTAACCACTCTCCAGTTTCTCCCCAAATCAAAAAAATTATTGCCATAGCTACACCATTTCACGGCTCCCATTTAACCAAATATTTAGTCGGCAAATTTTTCAAAGAACTTCATCCCAACAGCTAAATAATTCAAACCCTAAATAGTAAATGTGACCTTGATAACAAAATTTGTACCATCACCCCAACCTTTGATAATCATGTTTGGCATCCGAACCAGAGCAAACTTCCTACTGCCTCAACCAATCAACTAGCCAAAGTTAGAGGTCACCATAAAATCCTTTTTGATTCTCAAACCATCAAAACCATCCTAAATCTCATCTAGACCACAAGCCTCTTAATCTACCATTGATTAATATAGATTTATGTCCTATAATTCGTGGTCGCACTAGCTTGGCCAAGACTCACCTAACCGTAAGTACCTAGCTCAAGCATGCGATTGTTACGCCGTGGGGGCGAAACACTTCGATCTTTCACATCCAAACCAAAACAGGAGTAACCAAGAACCTTGCGCAAGCTGATTCTGATCGCCACCACTCTCTTCTGCCTCGCTCTCATGACCACCGCGACCGTCTCGGCCGCCGGCGGCAAGAACACGAACTGCATGATTCCCCGCAACGGGGACGTCGACAACAACAACATCGGCGATGCCGGCGTTCAGGTCGTGTGTACATACGACAGCGTCTACGCATACGACGCGGGCGGCGACTACTACTGGGACCTTGGCGATGGGAGAATTTATACCTCTCCCGGCATTACCCAAATTGCAGATCTCGACGCCGACACCCTCTCGACCTGCTTCTATCGCATCCACACGAAGGGAGACTTCAACAACGACCCCTTCATGGACAGCGGTGTCATCTCGAACATGATCCACTGCAAAGGTCACGACGGCAACGGCGCATACCACTACCAGATCGTATCGGAAGACGATCCGCGCTACGTCGGCAACCCCGAATGGGCAATCTGGGGAACGTGGGAATACCACGTTCTGACCGAAAGCCACAACGGCAACCTCGTCGCCCACTTCTTCCACCCGTAACTTCGGGCCACTCAACGAAGACGAAGATCAAAAGATTTCTCCCCCACAACACCCAAAACCCGCTCGTGCATCTGCATAAGTGGGTTTTTTCTTACCTCTATTGGGTTTTTAAGCTTAAAGCAAAAGCTTATTTCACCTCTACTTTACCTCTAACGACTGAATACATTGCTGGAACAAATCCAACACCTGTCTCACACCAAGTCGTAGCTGTAGCTAAATCAGCAGTTGCGGCATGACCATAAAGATCAGCCACTCCTCTTTGCTTTATGTCTTTAACATAAGCAACTACGTACAGACCAGTTAAACCTGGCCAGCCTTCAGGAATCTGAAACACAAAACGTGCTTCTTTGGTTATCTTGTCAACTTCTGCACAAATAACATTAGCCTTATAGTGCAGAACGCCAGGATATTCGTAATTCCAATATTCAACTTGGTTTCTCTTCGCTTTGTGATAGTTGGAGTTAGATTCATCTTCTTCAGACAACTTAAACTTAATTCTCTGACTCGGATTTACTAACCTCAAATCACCTTCAGCTTTACCATCATCTCTGTGGTCTTTGACATACTTCTCACATTGACCTTGGTTCCTAAACGTAGGATTGTTGAATACTCTCCAGCCGTTTCTCTTACACTGATTTTTGTCCGTTGGCGGACCAACTAGCACTGGATCGGCTATCACTGTTATTTTGTAAGGAGATAACGCTCCATTACTCCAATCTGTTTCACTACCTAATGCGTTACGCGCCTTTACACGAACATAATAATCTCCGGGACCAGTCCCAGGTGTAGGAATCTCAGATACACCAAGCCAAGCACTTGTATAAATACTTGTCGTGTAGGCAGCGTCATTAAACGCTTCATAGAGATACTCAAACGGTGGATTAGTACCGCCAGTTGAGTCAGTCCAGTCAATTTTAGTAAGTGCCGAAGTCGTAACAATTGCATTGTTTACCGGTGTAGTAATTACTGGCACAGAAGGAGCTTGAGACACCTCAAAATCAAAGATTTTGGAATCTCCACTAACACCGAATTTAATTAAATCTACATTTTCGGTATACCCATCTGCATAAGGCTCTCCCACACGAATTCCAAGGAACGAGTCAGTGACCCTGATTCGAACACCTGAATAATCAGTTAAGATTTGGTTCCAAGTTTTAGTAGTTGTTCCTGGCTCTCCGGTCACAGGCCAAGTTGATCCTGAATACGACCATTTTGCGTTACCACCATTAACTGCATCCCACTCTTGCCAACTATTTTGTACTACTGCTCCGTTAACCGAAGGCACATAAACCAACCTTCTTTGCCAAGTATCAGTTCCATTAAAGTCAACGTTGAAATGCAAATAACCCGAACGATTTACACTTCCACCGTTACCAGTTGAAGGATTATATGTGCTGAATTTTAGCTCGGAAATGTCTGACAACGCTGTTCCACTAAACTGATAAGTCGCCAAATTGCGTCTTTGAGTTCCTGTGACCGAGATTTGTACACTACCATCACCCGCTGGGGGTGTTGCAGGTCCATTCACAAACGTTCCAAGAGTATTGTCTAAAGTATCGCTCTCGTCATTGTAGAATAACCATTTTGTAGGATTCGCAATCACATCAGCAAAATCAACAGCCATATCGCCTGGCAACACAACTGTAGTTGTGTCGACAGCTAATACCGGAACTGCAACAAAACCCATACCAACTATTGTCGAAGCAAGTGCAAAATACGCTTTTTTGAATAATTGTTTCATTTATTTTTCACCCCCTTTCACTAAATAAGGTAAAAACAAATTAGACAAAAAATATTTTTTGGGGGTCAATCTACCAACCAAATCTAAATGGAAAATTTCAACACTAAAAACACCTAAGGCAGTCACAAAAGGATTTCTCCCATAACCAAATTATACAACTTACACATGACAAATTAACCATTAAATAGTAGAAAAAAGGCGCCCTTTTTACGGGGCGCCAGAGCTTTCTCGTCAGACTACTTTTTTACACCTCCAAACTTCAAACTCATCCGCCGCCAGAGCCTCCTTTTGGGACGCGCGGCGAAGTCTTGCTGTCCATCGTCAACCTCAATAACGAGACTGTTTGCCATTGACAGAATGCTCTTCAGTTCTCGAAGGAAAAAAATACGGTTTCCCGTACAAGATCCATCAATCCCTGCAGACGAAATCCCTTCGAAAACCTCAGCTCCTTCCTTGTCAGTCTCAAAATAAACGCGTACTTTGGCCTTCCGCGTTTTTGAAGTTCGAACAAGACCAAAAACAATCGCATCCTGACCAATAATGTTGACAGGAGCAATTTCGAGAGTGAGTCCCTCCAAGGAGTGTTGAGAATCCTCGGCCAACTCGACCAGCTGAGCAATAACCATCGGCCAAGTCTTAACTGGTTTCCTGGTCCAAGAATACCTCAAGGACCTCAGTGGAACCTCAATAGTTTTTTTCAGCACCCGCCTCCTATTTGTTTTGGTACAGATTTTTAAGCCTGCAGTGGATAAAACGACCAAGGTTAGTATCCTGCTTCCCTTGGTCGTTCACTCTTCAAACTCGACTTGGCCAAACCGCAACCGGAAACATACATCTCCGCCCAACGAGAAAGGTCAAACTCTAAAGTAATGCCTTCCATTTGACCTTTATGCCTCCACAGGTTCTTTGATCTCGACCGTGAAGTAGATACCAGTGAGCTGTTTGATTTGGTCCTTTACATCGACTGCGTCGAAATACCTCAGACCCACAAACTCAGCTCCTCCAGCAATACCTTCTGGAAAAACCCGCGACTTAATCAGCGGAATGTTGGCGTGGTCAGTATGGATTTCGAGATCCACAATTTCGACCTTTGTACTGCTGTTGTCACCGCCATATGCAGCTGAAAAAATCAGCCATTTGCGGTAAGGGAAAAACAGCTTGTAGACGACCGAAATCGTCAAGTTCTTGGCACGAAAATGCCTTGAATCTCGTCCAGCGGCAACAACGTCCCAGAGAATCGTCGGCCAACCGGTAAACGGCTCCTTCTCGAGCTTCGACCTCGCTTGGAGGTTAAAAGTAGCCCTGAAGGACAAGGTCTCGGACATATTTCGTATCTCCTCGATTTTTGGTGTTTGTAGTCTTTTAACGAGCTGGGGCAGATTATACATTCCATCTCACAAAAATCCAATACTACAGGATAATAATGCTGGAATTACATTTCTAAACAAAATAAAAAAAAGGGCGTCTCTTGTTACAGAAACACCCTAAAGGGTTGTGACCACTAATTGCAGTCGTCCGCTTCGGGATTATCCCCGATAAACTGGTCTTGGCCAATCAATGTCACGGTCTTGCGGAAATTGGCCCCTCCGCGGGAAATACCTCTCTTCTTCGAATCGATGATGGCCGTTCCCACGAAAATGACCGAACTCGCTTTCGTCCGTCCGCTCCATGACTTCTGGAACACCAATGACAGGGCTGGTTATTCCCCTGGGCAACTCCAGTCCGACGACGAGATTGCGCGCTTGCGGAAAAATACCCCGAAGACCGTTTACCGCAAAACCGTGATGCATTCGGGTCTCACCCCGAACGCCATACATATCTTTGGCGGCGATGATGGTCGGCATGCTCACATAAGTCATGGGAGTGACTATCTGAGAACCACCGTGTTCGATAATCATGCGACCAAGATGAAGATCTTCACCAGTGGCCGCGTTGACGAACCGAAACAGCAACCGATAATCATTTCTGACTCGGTCCGCTCGGATGAGCGCCCAGACTTGCGTTTCGGGCTTGTTACGACCCCAAACCGTCGACGGTGAAGCCAAGATCTTGCCAAAAATCTCAGCCCAACCGTTTGTATTGTGAACGGACTGCCGAAAACTTTCACGGCTGGCTCCGGACACAGGGAACCTGAGCTCCGTAATCTGAATACTCACCAACATGCCTCGCTTGTTTGCAAAAGTGCTAAAAGCAATTTTAATACTCTAGGCCTAATTTGTCTACAGGAAAGTTAAAAAAAGACACCTCTTTCTCAAAAGGTGTCTATGAACTAGTTCGCGACGCTTTTTGGTTACATCGCAAACATTACTTAGGCTCGACAGTCTCGTCTTGCACTCCGCTTGAAGGTGGAAACACAAACTCAAAAGCAAACCTGCAGAAGTTCTGAACATAAGGCTGGTAGTACGGTATGACACGAAAACGGTAAGTTCCGCACCCAATACCTTCTCCCAGCACCGCAAAAAACGGTGTATTCGGATCGATATCAAAGACCAATTTGATCTCCGACATCCTCACTCCTCGACCTTCACAGTCGTGAATCGTCAAGATTAGCTGCTCAGCATTGTCAAAGTTGTTGAAACAACAACCGACAATGTACAAACCAGAGCGCTTGAGTATTTTGTGAAGGAAACCATCAAGCAAGCTTTCTACGAGCTTGCCGCGGAGTTCGAATTCTCCTTCTACAAATACCCGTTCGAACGAATGAGTCATAACCTGAAGATACATCGTCAATCCGCCTCGCTTTGATTTGCTTCTTGGTAAATAATTGTACACCAAAAAACCTCAAAAAAAGCCCCCGATTCTACTCGGGGGCAATTCGCACGACTCTGACAGTTCACCCATGAAGGGTAAACCGCAAAACCGTATCAGCATCCAGTGCGGACACGAAGTCATCCCAGTCAAACGAGAACTGGTAAGGCTTGTCCACACCATCAACGAAGCGATAGTTCGCCTGAACACCCGCCTTCTTACGAGGAGACTCAAGTGTCAGACGAAAAACCGACTTGGCAAGTTTTGGAAAACCAAAAACCAGCCGGCGTCCTTGCGAACCAGGTGCGTGCGAAACGGTCATGACCTCACCGCCAACTACACCTTTTGTGGCGAGATAGCGATTGTTGGGGTCGAACCTGAGATTCAACCAGAACACCAGGTCATCGCCACTCGCCATCACCTCCGGTAGCTCATGGACATCCAAATCAAACTCTTGACCAGACATAGAATACTTTCCTCTTTCTTCCTATCGGGATAGATTATTTCTCTGACCAGAATCGAAAGAATTTTAATGCTCTAGGCCTATTTTTACAATAGGAATAAATATTTTATGGTTACCTACCCTAAATCCCTCCAAAAAGCACAAAAAAAGGCACCCGTATTAAGGGTGCCAAATATTTGATGCTGATCAAGGTAATTAGCCTTTCTCAGACGGTTCGTCTTGTTTGTGTTGGCCTTTTGCAGAGTGCTTCTTGACCTTCTCAGTGAAAAGGACCGAAGCGACTGTCGCAACGAGACCGAAGATGAGGAGCTTGAGCTTGCTCGGCCTCGATCTCCTTTTGGAGATAGGGACAAAACAAACTTCGTGTCCGAAATCGACAACGAACTCGCTTAAGCGGCCGCTGATTTCCTGCAAGTCTCGCAGACGAAAAACCCACGAGATTGGGTATCGACCTATGCCGTGATCGCGATCCGCGATTTTCGGAACAAGCCGGTGTTCAGCACCCGCTTCGTCAAAGTAGCTGATGTAGATTTCTTCGACAATCGGAAACGACTTTTCGCCGTAACGACTGACGAATCTGATGTGGAGGTACTCGCTTGAGGTACCAATTACGGGCCGAGTAAGAGCGTCCAGAGCAAGCATGGTCTCGACACCAGCTTGCAGGGACGCTTGATTGAACTGACTTGCGAACCAAACTCTGTCCGCATAACCCCAACCAAGCTCTCTTCTGACCAATGGAACAGAAACCACGACATGCAAAATATCACCCCGCGCCTTAAAGTACGAAAAGTAATTATAACGATTTTAAGACCATAAATCAAACACTCTAGGCCTTAATCCAAAAAAAAGGCGCCCCTTGGTTAAGGAGCGCCATATTGTCTTGTATCAGCTTCCACAACTTACAGAAGCCAAAAAGGTCTTTAATGGCCAATCTTTGGCAAGATTGCCATCAACTCAGGAATTGCCTTAGCGTAATTGTCATCGACAAATCGCAGCCTCATTTCTGGCTCCTCAAGGTTAGCAATACGCATAAGCGTATTATCCTCTCGCAGCCGAAAACAAAACATCTCATCGTCAACAACATAGCCGTCAAGCTGACAAGTGCCTTGACCCAAACTAGCTATCACTGGCCTCAATCGTAGCGACAGCCAAGTATTTGGAACCTCAATCGTCACCGCGTTAAAGGTCCGAGTAATGGTCCAAGTCACCTCTGGATTTTGCCACCAAAATGCGTCCCTTATCCAGTCTTCGAGCCCAGAAATGTCTAGTTCTCGTCCGAACTGATACCGCGCGTTGGTAAACACCACCCACGGCTTAAGGCTAATCACAATATCTTTGAACAAACCGTGGTTTTCTCCAATTCCTAGTTAATTTAAAGTTCAGGAAGCTTATTTTATTACTCTAGGCCTTATATTGCAAACTTTTTGTCGAAAAAAAGGCACCCACAAATAAATATGAGTGCCAATACTGTGCCAGCCCTTTCAGGCTCCGGAGACAACTGCCTCCTTGGGTTTGTAATCCGAGAACAATTCTCGAGGATCGTTCATGTTCGCGTCGTCGCCGCGGTGCTGAGTGAACCACTTGACCGCTTCGGACAAAATCATCTCGCTTTCGGCCGTAACCGATACCGATGATGACATAAAATAGCGGTTGCGGAAATCAGAAACTGCCTCGTCGCGTTCTTCTGGTGTTGCGAAAAAGGTCGTTGCAAACCCCTTCCCAGTGAAGTTCGTGGTGTAGTAATACACCATTCGATCTGACTCAACCAACAAATCTCTCCTCGTCAAAGTTCTAGACCGAGTATTCTATTCCTCCTTAGACCAAATTTCAAACCAAAGAAAAGCCCCTCTCGACCAGTCTTGGTCTTGAGGGGCGGAACACAACCAAAGGAGTGGTGCGCTCTAGCGACGCTTGCCCAAGGAGGGCAAACCGCCAGAGACGATGTGAGGCCGTGAGCCACGAACGCTTTGCAGTCCGTGATTACCGGAACAAGCATGTTCGCGACTTCGAAGTGCAATCTTCTCGCGGGCTTCGATGGCGCTTACAATACGGTTCTTCTGCTGGTCGGTAAAATTCACCGACCAACACCTGCCACACAAGTGAACCTTGCGTCCGTCAAACAGCTCCTGAATGCGAGCCGTCAAATGTGAGCAGTGATAGCACGAGCGTCGCTCGGCCTTGGGCTTCTTCTTGGGCTTTGCGGTTTTATCCGCATCCCTTTCGAAACTGAAAGTCACCAATTCTCCTTGGTTAGGTGGTGGTCAGAGATTCGATGGCAGTACCGCGCCTGCTGGCGCGACTCTCCAAACGAATCTCCGAACCGAAGTCGATCCGAAGGAACACGAGCCTGTCATTGATGCGTTGGAGGCGCCCGTACGAGAACGTAAAAATCATCGACGGACCTGCCGTCTTGATGTCAACTCGCCGTGTCGCAATCCAGTTAATCTTGTCTTCCATCTCACGCTCGTCGAGGAAGAAAAAGGCCATCCCCCTAAGAAGTGCACCCTTACGAGCTGTTTCGTCGACGAAGTGAACAGCCATAAACCACTTTTCCCCATCGCCCATCGGGTTACGGACAAAAGTTGCCCTGACCCTCAAGCCGTGTGGTTTGAGGTGTTCGTCGCAGGCCTCCGTAAAGACCTTCTGCAGCTCATCCCGCTCCATTTCAGACCAATTACGGCCACGAAATTCAGTGAACGGAATGTCCACGACAATGCTCACGCATTACTCCTTTATTTCGTTAAAGTTCTGGCAGAAATTCTATCACATTTAGCTTCAAAGGTAAATACTATGGGTTTGTTCAAAGCAACAAACCCACAAGACGTAGTGTGTATTTATGAAACAACGAGTTTTACTGAAGTTGTGAATAGATACGAGCGAGTAATTACAGGTTCTCGCTTTAGCTATTCGAAAAAGCTGAGTCCCCCACTTTTTCTCTAACTAAAAGCTACAAGCCTGCGTTTTGGGAAACCCAAAACTAAGGTTCGTCTCAAAATCAAAAAAGCGCCCCGTGTTAGGGGGCGCTAAGGAACTAGTTCGTCTTGGGATTAGACGAAATTGAGGCGACGTCGGGCAGGCATGGTCGGCTCGACGTATATCAGCTTGCGGCCGAAGTTGGCGACGAACATCGCCGGAGCATTGCCCATCTCCAGAAGCTTCTCAGTCTGGAAATACCAAACCTCACGTTCGCCGTGCATGCCGTAGACTTGCTTAGTCGGAACGATTCGCTCCCAGCCAGACTCCCCGCCGAAGTAGGAAATAAAAATCTCCTTGACGGCAAGACTGCCTTGTTCGGCGTCTTCGCCAAGTAGCTCTACACCGACGAATTCGTTGTTGATTCCCATCTCGACACGGAATATCGATTGGGAAAGCCTTGCTTGAACGCCAGCTTTCTTGGCAGCAGCCGTGAACTCCGAGAAGAACCAGGTGCGCCCTTTGCGTTCCCAGTTGTCCAGTTCGAGACAGTCGAGCTCGAAGCTTACAACCTTCTCTCTGGTAAACCAGGCAATGGCCGCAATCACTGCGACCAAAACCGCGTAAACGCCGAGCGCCCGAACGAACAAAAACTTTACCAATTTCTTACCTCGTAATGTGCATATTTAGCAGAAGCTGTGCATATTTAGCAGAAGCTTTGACACTTCACTATTACCCTTAATTATACTATTTTTAGAGGTATTTTTCAATTACTACAGGTTAGTCTGCGGGTTTATTTGTGTAAAAAAATGCGCCCTTTATAGGGGCGCATATGTTCTGAGGATGTTAGCTTGCGCTTACAACCTGTTCGACAACGGTCCGCGGGTCGTTCATGCCGCCATACTTCGGAGCGTAGTCCTCATACCAGTCGATGGCTTCGGACAACGGCATCTCGCCTGACTCGTTGACCCAAAAGGATCGGGAGGCAGCGAATCTGGCCTTCCACTCGTTCGTTTCCTTGTCCCGCTTTTCAGCGGTTCCATGGAAAGTGATCATGTCGCAGTCGCCACAATGTTTAATTACATAGTAGACGACTAGCTCATTATCAGGCAAGCTAATCCTCCGTTTTAGGGTACTAACTAAGAATTATACAATATTTAAGCTTTAAAATCAATTACTACGGGCCTATATTTGTCGAAAAATGATATAATTTATCAGTAACTTAACACTCGTCGTATTGGCGACCAAAAAGGAAAATTTCAAAGCAATGACCCCGACCAACGGAAATTCAACTCCACCACCTCAACCTCAGCCGACCAGAACAACCGATCTCGGCATTCGCGTCGGCACTCGACTTATCCGTGGTACTGCCTGCAAAGCTTGCGGTGGCTGCTTCTGGCACAATCCAGGCTGTTCGGCAATGGACACCTAAAAAGTCCACAAATGCCCAAACAGACCAGAGAATATTCTGACGACGAAGCTGTACTCGATCCGCTCTTTGCCGTTCTCGGCAAACTCTACGCGCAGAAAGAGGAAAATCGCAAAAAATACGCAAAAGGTGGTCGCCCCAACGATCCCTGCCCCACCTCTGCCAAAGCACGACTTACCATCTGCTCGGCTGTCCACGACAAACCTAAGTTCACACGCCCGCTAGCAATAGCGGGCAATTTTTTCGCGCAGAACGCGCGAAGAAAGCATAATCGTAGATCTTTATTTATGAAAAGACTATTTTGAATTTAATTTGTTTGCTAGTGCTGACGTTTCAAAACTAATTTTAACTACAGAATCCCACATAAAAATATCATCATTTGTTGATAATACCCTCGACTCTGACCTTTCAATTAAAGTATTACAAAACTCCAATTGAACATCAATTAAACTAATTATCTTATCCAAATCTTCCTTCGATTCCGAACCATAAGCCGATTCCCAACCTAACCTAATTTCTGACATCTTATTCCTATAATTTTTAATCATCTGAACATCCAACACAGTAGATGCTTGCGGTGTATTATATTTACTTTTTTCTTGCAGTACTAGCTGACTAGGTATAGAAACACCTTCTCCACCGCCAGATATAAGTTCGTCCACAATTGGAAAAAGCATGCGAGATGATAGTGCATTTCCAAGACCCTCTAAAGGTCTGGGTAATTGTTCATTACTCCAACTTTCTTTCAAAGTATTAATTCCCACAACTCCATATTTATTAACAAGCGGACCTCCAGAATTACCAGGATTAATCGCTGCGTCTGTTTGGATAAACTCCAAACCACCCTCAAATTTGTTTGTTCTCGAATATATTCCACTAGTTATTGTAGATTCTCCATATGCTTCATTCGGCCAACCTACGGCGTATAACTGTTCTGCTAGCTCTAAATCCCCTGAGTCAAACCATTTACAAGTAGGAACACCTAGAGGTAATTTCAAAATTGCAATATCGTAAGTTGGCGAATAATTCCACAGAACTAAATCCTTCTCACCATTAATCCATGTCTTTAATTTTTTTGCACCCTCAATCACATGTTTATTTGTCACCAAAAAGCCCTTCCTAATTGAAACCCCTGAACCATGACCTCCATCGTCCCTCAAAATCGGCAAGGTGCACTGCTTCGCATCAAACAGACCGGATTCTGAACATAAATCCTTCTTACAAAAATCAGTATTATTCAACTGATTCTCAGATGATGCAATCTGTTCTTGTTTCGAATAAAAATATTCACTCGAATTTAAAAATGAAAAACCTAAAGCAAACAATACTCCATAAAGCAACACAAAAAATGAGACCATTCTTAATTTTTTCAAATAAAATGTCGCAATTACAAAAACAATAGAAAAAGACAAAATGCTCCAAAATAATTTAATTAAATTCTGTCTTCCAATCTCAGCCCTTGCATCAAAATCTACACTGTCGGTTATAGTCAAAAATGGAATAGTTAAAACTATGAAACAAAAGTAAACTACTATTGATAAAAATAACCGATTAAATAATCTACGTATAGTGAAAAACTTAAATTTTTCATTAGTAGAAAAAGAAATTAATGTCATAAAAAACGGAATCATTAAAAAACAAAAGGAGCCAACTATTCCAACTAACACAAGAAAAATAATTGTGTATTGATAAAGTTGATCTTTAAAAATAACTAACTTTGAGGCATTTAACAAAATTATTACCAGAATAGTAATAAAAAAAATCCCAATCGAACTCAACCAACATTTATAAAAAAACTTTAATAAATTCTGATACTTTTTAGTATTTCTCATTTTTATTTATATCTCGATCCTCCACCTCAAAACCCATTTCGCGAATTTTCTCTCTTAGTGAATCACTTAATTCATAATCCCCTGCACTTCTTGCTTCTACTCTTCTATCCATCAGCTCTTGCACTTCCGATGGTATCTCAATAACTACTTCCTTAAAAATATCTAAGGCTAGAACGCTATCAACATGAGTGAAAAAATCTTTGGTCGCTTGTGGTGTCTGGCCAAAAGTCATAACCCCTGCCAAAAACTCCGCCACATTTAGGTCATTAAACAGTGGTTGCCACAACTCTTCTGGCGAAGAATCTTCTCCATCTAGCGCTGTTCTAGCTAGTCCTCGCAATTTCGCCAAACCTTTCTTAGCAGCCTCATAACTCTCGTTAGTAAATTCCATTTGTTTGCGATAGTTGGTTTGATAACACAGGAATTTAAAAGCCATCGGATCATCAAGATCTAGTACCCGAGTAAAGTTTTTGAGACTCTTACTCATTTTTTCTGAATTAATATTTAAGAATTCTCCATGGAACCAATAATTGGCTAGTGGTTTGCCTCTTAGTGCTTCGGTTTGCGCAATTTCGTTACTGTGATGAACAGAAATATGATCCACACCACCTGCATGAATATCTATCGGCAACTCTCCCAAACATTCTTCCGCCATTACCGAACACTCAAGATGCCATCCAGGGAATCCCATTCCGTAGCCCTCAAACTCCCACTCCATTTGTCTTTGTTCATGTTTTGGCGAGAACTTCCAAACCGCAAAATCCGCTTGATTCTTTTTACTGGTATCAATCTCAACTCTAGCTCCAGCTAGTTTGTCTTTTAGGTCCTGTCCCCACAACTTGCCGTAATCAGGTAGTTTAGTCACATCAAAATATAATCCGTCTTCGGCTTCGTAAACAAAACCTTTTTCTAATAAACCTTTAACAAACGCTATCTGCTGAGGAATGAACTCCGTCGCGTGCGGCGTAACTGTCGGTCGTAACAAATTAAGCTTGGCCCACTCTTCCCAAAACGCTTCTTCGTATTTGTCGGCTATTTGTCTAGCAGTAAGACCTGATTCTTTCGAGGCTTTTTCTACTTTGTCTTCGCCTGTGTCGGCGTCACTTTTTAAGTGTCCAACATCTGTCACATTCACTACATGGGTAACATTGTATCCAGCTAACTCCAAAACTCTTCTGAGAATATCCTCATTGATATAGGTACGAAAATTGCCAATATGCACGTAATCATAAACAGTCGGCCCACAAGCATACATTCTAACCTCGCCATCTTTGGTCGGTTTGAACAGCTCCACCGAGCGTGACATCGTGTTGTAAAGTTTGAGAGCTTTCATTACGAGTATTTTACACTAAGGGTTTTCTGCTTTGTAGAAACTACTTTTTTCAATTTACTTTCTCGGCACGTCCAAAATCCCAGCGAGATTTTTCTCTTTCACTTTTTGCTCACTCTTTTGCTAAAGCAAAAACCATGCCCGCTTACAAAAAGAGAGCCAAGAAAGTAAATTGAGAGAATAAAAATACATAGGAAAACGTAGTTGTCCTCTCAAGACTAAAAAAATGCCCCCTCCGCACAACAAAGTACGGAGGGGGCGTGGAAAGGAGTTGCACGAATCAGCCGCGCGACTAGTTTTGTCCCCGCATTCAGGGCAAAGTTTGTCGGATTCGTGAGCAAGAACTCCTGTTGTTTGTTAAGGTGTCCACCTCAATGTCGCAGTTACCCTTTTTAGGCGGGTACCGAAAATTATGGGTCCCAGTACAAACACTGAGGTGGACATGTTCACCTATGAGGGGGTGAACATTCATAATGTTACTCCCACAAAAATCCCATTGCAATAAGCAAAAATCATCAAAAAAAACGCCCCAGCTAATTGCTAGGGCGGAATTGGTTTGACCCTCTCTGGGAGACTATCATAGGGCGGACACGAAAATTCTCCAGAGAGGGGGTGCGTTAACACCAAGGACAAGTATATCATATTAGACCTATAGTGTCAATATGATTCTATTATTGGATAATGAATTTAAGAAAAAAATAAAAAAGACCCTCCCCTTCTGCACGTACCCCGCCAATACAGAAAGAGAGGGTTAAGGCGTGGTGTCGAATTGGGAGAGCAACAAACACCACTTGGACATTGTACCGTAGCAAGAGTTGTTGTCAACCCTACGACTACAGGATGTTTTGAAATGAGCTGAGAATGTTACTGGAACACTCTCGCCCATCGTCTGTGCACCAAATCATCCCAGAGCGATCCAGGGAATGTCATCAGCACAAGAACACAAATCGTGGTCAGGCCGTTTAAGACCCAACTCGAAGCGCTTGCTGTCAGAATAACCAGCACAGCAACTGGCACAAGCTTGGCAAGCCATTTCCTGTGCCAATACCAGTTGTACCAGACGATCACAGTTGAAACAGCAATCAGACAAACTAGCGACAGCGCGATTATGGACTGAACCCAGAAAAAGGTCAGACCTAAAAACGCCACCGCTCCCCAAGCAACATACTCGAAATAATCCGAGAAAAATCGCTCAAGGCTTTCGTTCGACTCGGCCATTTTGGGCCAAGTCAGAATCTGATGAAGCATTTTCCACTCCTGAAAACCAATGTTCTTAAGGACAAATTATATACCCTATAGGCAAATTTTTGTCTAAAAATAGCCCCTCCTCACATAAAAGCAAGGAGGGGCACGGACAAGAAGTGTTGTGCGCGCGATTGTCGCAACTACCTCTATTGGGGTTGTTTAGCCCCCTTCGGAATCTCCCAATCCTAAAGGGGGCTGGAGGATGCGCGTTCGGCGCAGTTAATTTGTACCACTGATACAGAAATAATGCAAAGTCGCCTATTTTTGCTTTGTCTAAAAAAGGAAAAGAGAGTAGCTTTATATATCGCTTTTGTCTCCAGGGAAAAGAGTCGGCCGTTTTTGCTTGCAAAACTTGGCTTTGCCAAGAGGCCTCGAGAAAAACCGTAGGTTTGTCTCGAAATTAAATAAAATGAAATGTATCTAAAATTTTGGAATAAACTTCTTCACTACCATCCCCTGTCACATATGGAGTTAGATTAATCCGATAAGCCCAAGCTCCTTTTGTAACTGCAATTCTGCCAAACCCCTCGCTAACCATCACTTTTTCTCCCACCAATCCACTGATTTCTACATCAGACCTTTGCAAGGTTTGTGCTGAATAAGAAGCTACAAACTTATCAGCCATCTGTTTACTGTTGAGCTTATTGGGGTTATTAAAAACAGTCACTGTAATATTCTGCCCAGAAGGCGATATTAAAACAGCTTCTGACAAAGCATCTTCTTCTGAAGCCAATGTCTGAGTAACCGACCAGTCTCTGGGATATCTAAAGGAATAATTAAAATTAAGATCCCGAAAATCTCTCCAGCCATCCGTACCAACCACTACCGGCGTTGGTGCTATACCAGAAAAAGTAGCCGGCTTATCTGAATCAATTTTTTTATTTTGAGAATTTTTAGTCTTAAAAATTACTAAACCCGCGCCACATACAACAACAATTAATATCAAAACACTCAGTAGTCGGACAGGTCTCATATACTTCTATCTTAACAATTTATTACAAAAATATTAAAAATCTGAAGTTTATAGTTACTCGCGCAAATTCGTTCGTCATTTCGGTTAAGTTCATTCATCACTCAGTTTGCACTACATCCTGCATTTCAGGAAACCTGAAATTTAAGGGAAAAGAGTCGACCGTTTTTGCTTTGTCTAAAAAAGGAAAAGAGAGTAGCAAAGCTCTCCCTTTAGGGCAAGCTCTGCTTGGCTTTAATTGTTGAGAGGAAAACATAGTTGTCCTCTCAAGATGAAAGAAAACCCCTTGCCTGTGCAACCGCATTTGGCGCAACTAGGCAAGGGGTCGAATTACATAGGAGTCCTTCACCCCTGTCAGACTCCCAGTGCGAACGATTTTAGCATTTTAGTCTGAAATTGTCCAAAGTTATCCACAAAACCGACAAATAATATTAAAAGTGAAAAAACCTAATAATTCCAATCTTTTTGCCAAGCTTTCATCATTTCTATCTCAGCGGTCTGAGCATCAATAATCTTTTTACTCAAATCAATAATTTCTTTATGTGCAGCAGATTTTATAGCCAAATTGGCCATATCAATTGCGCCTTGGTGATGAACAATCATTTCTGACAAAAATTCCTTGTCAAACTCATCCCCTGACTTCTGATTCAAACCATAAACCATATTTTCCATCATTTCATCCATATGATCCTCATCCCTCATCATCTGATTACCTCCACCCATCATCCCCATACCCATCGTGTGAGAATTATTATTCAACCCAAAATAAACCACTGTTAACAAAATTCCAGACAATAGCCCAATCACTCCATACAAGACAGTATTATTATTCATATACATAAATTATACACCCCACCAAAAACGACAAAAAAAACCCCTCCTTTCCGCATTATTTGTGCGAAAAGAAGGGGCGTAACCGTCACTCTCTCCTTGTGGGAGTAACGGACTAAGAGGCTACCGCGACGGGCTTCGATGCCGAGTTGCGCTTAGCAAGGTTGCGTCCGATCGACTGATCGAGGCGCTCCATGATCTGCTTCTCGTTTGCGTTGACGTTGTTCCTAGCCGACCAGTCGTAGGACTTGGCCAAGCTAAGGGCGTCGCGCATCTTCTCGAGCGTCGGCTCCGTGCCGACGATGCGGCCGAACTCGGTACCGTTGGTGATCAGCAGCAGAACCGCGCGGATACCGCGAGCACTCTGCAGCACGTGTGCATCGCTCGTCCAAGCCCTCGGCCAAATCTCCTTGGCCGCACTCAGGTAGGCGATCACGAGCTGCTGGCGCTTATCCATCGGATAGGCACGCAAAGTGCTGTGCTTACCGAGAACCCGCCTGAAAGTCGTCATCAGACCAACGACATTGATGCCGCTGGGGCGATGCTGACCTTCCATCGGACGCTTGACCATCTCCTCTATGATGACCTGACGGTACAGAGGAGAAATCGGCGACCCATTGAGCTCCTTGCAGAGCGCATAGCAGTCGCGGGCCAGCTCATCCTTCCAGTCACCGAGGAAGGCCGCGTGGGCGAGGTTGAGGCGCGAATCGATTTCCTTGCGCAGCTCCTGCTGGCGGAAAATCCGCATCCGATCCTCCATAGTCAGCCCCGTCGCTGCCGTAGCGTCGAACACCCAGGCTTCCTGTTCGGAAGCAATCAGGGCACCCATCGCCGCGAAACGGTGGCCGCCATCGTCGATGGACATGTAGGCTTCGGGGTCGTCGGTGCACAAGGCACCGTCTTCCATAAACCACTTGCCTTCGAGATGGAGGAAGATTGGCTCGATCAGAATCAGCTTCGGATTCTGAGCCATAGCCTCGAGAATGTCATCGGCGTGCCTTTGGTCCAGCTTGCGCTGAATACCGGTTGGCGATTCGCCGAAGCGGTCGACACGAGCGTGCTTGAGAAGCACGGCCGCTGTGATCATGAACTTGTGAAGTGCGATACCGTGCTGCGTGTAAACGCTCACGGCGGGAATCAGGACCCTGTGGTTGTGGTTATGCATACCCATAGCAACCACCTCCGGTCGAGATACTTACCAAGAGTAGTGACTTATCGACGGACTTAGTTCGTGCCCTTCTCAGGACGATCGATCAGTCTCGTTGTGGTCAAGACCAGTGGTTAGTTCGCTGGGAATTGTATCAAATCCTATAGTCTTGTCAAGTAGTGACTATTCTTTCGTCTTGGCGTCAAATTGTTCTGAAGTTGGTTTTGAGTATTCTGTGTTTTTTTCTACCTCGTTTTGCTCTATATTCTGTGGGCCTGATTTTGCTAAACTTTCCAGCCTTATCTGCTCAGCTTGTTGTTGCTCCGCCAGTCTTTTTTGTCGTTGGGCAGCAATTGCTGCTTCAAGCTCCGCTCTAACAGAATCAGCTTGAGCTTTTTGCTTAAGTTCCAAAGCCTTCTGGTCTTCTGGGCTTAGTTTATTTTCAACAAGTGTGTTTTGAGAATTATTTTCAGAATTGGGTACAGTTTGCGACGGATTAGGTGTAACTGGAGTGGAACTTCTAAAAAAATGCGTACCAAGACTCTGATCAATCACGTCTGTAACTACTTTTTTTGCTTCACGACCAACAATTGACCAATCCATATCTATATTTAACTATAACAAAACAACTTGGGAATCAACTAAAAATCACTTCGACCTTCAAATGCCCTTCTTAAAGTAATATCGTCAGCGTATTCAATATCACCACCAGACGGCAATCCGCGCGCAATTCTGGTAACTTTTACTCCTAAAGGTTTAATCAGTTTGGATAAATACATTGCCGTTGCCTCACCTTCCATTGTTGGATTAGTCGACAAAATTATCTCTTTAACTGTGTCATCACTTAACCTTGTTAATAAGCTTTTGATATGCAAATCTTCTGGACCAATATTGTTCATTGGACTAATCGAACCGTGCAAAACATGATACAAACCAGAATAACCACCAGCTCGCTCAACAGCTAAAACATCCAACGGTTCTTCTAGTACACAAATCACACTGATATCACGATCACGGTCGGCACAAATCTCACAAGGGTTACTTTCAGAAATATTTTTACATATATCACACAAAATCGTCTTATCTTTAAGATCCATTACAGCCTTTGCTAGCCTCAAACTTTCCTCTCTCGGAGCATGAATTAGATGATAAGTTAATCTTGCCGCATTTTTTGGCCCAATACCTGGCAAACGCTCAAACGCCTCAATTGTAGCTTGGACACTTTTTGGGATCCGCATTAATTATTTTCTTACCCCATCAGACCAGCAAAGGGATTACCACCCTCGCCCATCATAGATTGCATTCTTTTTGCAGCAACTTTTTGCGACTGACTAATTGCCTCATTCACAGCTTTGACGACAGATTTTTCATCATTGCCGTTTATGTGAATCGAAACAATCTTCTGGCTTGCAGTGACTTTGACTGTGACACCATCTTTTTCAACTTCGATTTCTACAGAATCAAGCTCTTTCTGAATCTTCATTGCTTGATCGCGCATTTTTTTTAACTCTTTAACCTGATTCAATTTATCAAACATATTTTTGTTTTTTTATTTATAAATTTAAGTTTTAGGTTCCCTAATTTTCGATGTAATTAAGCAAGCACCTATTTTTTAATTTCTAATTAATACCCATTGTACTAAACAGGCACAAAAATTACCAAACTAGTCACTAAAACTTAAAAATAACTAAGGAAATAACTTAAAACTTACCAGTAAAAATCGACTTTTTATTAGACACTTGTACAACTTCAATCATATTCAGAGGTACAGCTTCAGATGCCCCTGCGTATTTAAGCTGATATTGATTTTCGCTAATTTTGGCTAGCGACCCAATCACAGTTGAAAGCTTATCGCTCCTAAGTATCACATCATACTCATCATCTTCAGGTAAAGTTCCTAAAGAGGCCGTTACAACAACATACACTTTATTCCCATCAATTTTCCTTAGTGCTACACCGCCTACTGTGTCATCAAAACCTGCAAGCATTTGTTGTTGGGCACCTTCAGAAACAGCAGCCAAAATATCATCAGGTACCGCGGTACTTTCAGAAATGTCTTTTAGCTTGCTAATATCATCTCCTTGTTCCGCACTGGAATTACTAACATTCAAATCATTCGAACTCTTATTACGACCGCAAGCCACCACAACCGTACACAAAACAAAAACCGAGAGAATATAAATTATTTTTTTCATTAGGCAGGCAATCTTTAACTATTAATTCTCAGTATAGCAAAAAAAATTGCTTTGCAAACTACAATATTTAGGAATAAAATAGTAGCTGATGCTTAACAAAAATCTAGATTCCAAAATCACAATAACTGGTCGCCATTTTCACACACAACCCGCACTTACCAATTACGCATTCAAAAAAGCTCAAAAACTAATCCACCATTTCGAACACATCGAACACATCGCTATTACTATGGATAGAGATAAGGCTCACCGTACAAAGCAAACTGTTTACGAGGTTAATATTCGCATTTCAATTCCAGGCAAAAACCTTAACCTGAATGACGAAGGTCCGAACATGCGACAAACATTAGACTCGGCCATTAACCGTCTAGATAGAGAACTTGTCAAAACCAAGGAAAAAATCAAAACCAAACACAGACGAGCTGGTGTTCGCAAACTACCAAATCTTTTAAGAAGAGTAAAAATCAAACGCTTCCGCAGAACTGACGACCTCTAAATATCTTAACTCTAGTTACACTTACTCCAAAGACCTTTTCCAGACAACTTAGCCTCTTTTTCTAATTGTCTAAATTTTTCCGCATATTTAACATCGGGTGGATAAGTCGCTGCTCTAGCATAACCTTCTTTTACCAATACTTCATTTACCATTCGCCCATCCTGCAAATAAACATACCGCAATAATCTGCCATATTTATCGGTCTCAGAAACATCTTTTTCTAATCTTAATTCCCCCTTAATCGTCAAATTACGATTAAAATCCGCCGCTTCTTTTGCAAAACAATCACTTGTCTCTTTACCAGAGCCTAATTCCGGAGTATTAATTCCAATGTATCTGACTCTTTGGCCATTAACATCAATCGTATCCCCGTCGATTATCACCACACTTTGAAAATGTTTTGCACTTTCGCTAGCCTCACTTAACTCTTGAGCTGAATCAAAATCAGGATTTTGGTCATTTAATTGTTCAAGGGTATTCCAATCAAATTGTCTAAACCACAAAACAAACAGTGCTGCAAAAGCCAAAAAAACTGTAAGGATTATTAGTCCAGCTCTGTTTTTCATTTGATTAAACCTTTAAGTATTTGAATATTTTCGCTGTCTGGTCCATTTTTATTTAAACCTGGAACCTCCAAAACCAAATCAGAATTTTTAAAACAATTAATGTTTACTACTTCTCCCAAACCGTCAATCCCAATCTGACCGTTCCCAATATTTTCATGCCTGTCTAACAAACTACCCAAACGAGCCTTTGAGTCATTAAAATGTACAATTGGCACATTAATTCCCGATAATTTAACACCCAACTCCTCAGCTAGTTTAGCTACTTTTTCTTTGGTCGAAATATCAATTCCAAAACCCCACAAATGAGCAGTATCAATACAAACTTCAACTCGATTATCGTTAACTAGCCTTACCATTTCTGCGATTTCATCAATTGTTCTAGGAACCGATGAGCCACCGCCAGCGCTATTTTCGATTAATATTTTTGCATCACCTTCAAAATTTTCCAAAACAAGTTTTATATTTTCTGAAATATCAGAAATATTCGTTCCATCTTTAAGCGACCCTGGATGTACAACAACCCCATAAGCATTTATTTTGTCGGCTAACTCCAAATCGGCTGACAAACTATTTCTTGATCTCTCCAAACTTTCTCGAGAGTTACTCCCAAAGTTAATTAAATAACAGGCATGAATATAAACTTTGGCAATATTTTTTTCTTCTCTTAACTTGTTAAATTTTTCTATTTCCTCATCAGTTATTGTCCGCCTATTCCAAGATCTGGGTGATGAACCAAAAATCTGCATAACTAGAGCGCCAATACTCTCAGCTTTTTCAACACCACGATACAAACCACCAGCTGTGGATACATGACCGCCAACTCTAGAAAAATCTTGCATTCTTTAACCTATTCAACTGTTATTTTCCCAAACTTTTTGGAGTCTAAGTGATCGTGGAATTCCCAAGCACCTGCATTCTCAAACACAAAACTATAACTTTCTCCGGAAGAAATTGATTTTTTAGCGTCAAATTCTGGGTAGTTAGTATGTTCTGGGTGTGGACCAGACGCTGGCCAAAAAGCCTTAGAAGATTTGTTTTCAAACGTCACTTTAGTTCCCAGTGCAATATTCATCGTCGCCGGACTAAAACCTTCGTCAGTATAAACAACCACAATATCATTTTGAGTTAGTGGGGCGTTCTGACCAGTAGTTTGAGTATTGTTAATCGTTGTGCTTTCGTCTTGCGATGCAGGTAGCGAACTAGTACAAGCCGACAAAACTGTCAAGGCGGTTACAACACCTACCAAAAATACACTCTTCATATTCTATTTCACCCCTTATTTTGTTTAGTGTCTATATTTCGTCAGTAGAACCATATTCGTCCTCTGCACCAAAAGTGTCAGGACTTGCTTCACCAAGCGGTCTAAGTGGATCGTAATTCAACCCTGCTCTTTCTCCAATATCATCGACATCTGTGCCTTCTCCTATTCCTTCTTCCAAACCCTCATCCGTCATCTCCTCACTCTCATCAGGCTCGAACTGACTCATTGGAATGTCACCTTCTCTTACAAGCTCGTTCTCATCAATCAAAAAATCTGACATATCTTCTGGTTTTAAATCATCTAATGTAGCCATAATGTTTTTTATTTTTAATACTTAGTAAAAGTTAACAAACTTACTTCAATCAATCAAGCCACCCAAACACAATACCTTCTACTCATTAGAATACCTTTCTTCTAACCAAGGATCACCATGATTATTATAACCTCTTGTTTCCCAAAAACCCGGATGATCAATTGATGTAAAAGCTAAACCATTTAGGAATTTTGCCCCTTTCCAAGCGTACAAATGTGGAATTATGACTCTTATCGGCCAACCGTGTTCTTTGGGTATTGGCTTACCTTCAAGCTCGTAAGCTAGTAACACATTTTCTTTATTTAGATCACTAAACAAATTATTTGTCGTATATCCATCAGCGCTTTCCGCTATCACAAACTTGGCCGAGTCTTTTGGTCTTACAAGTTGCACCAAATCAACAAACCTGACACCTGTCCATTTAACATCGTATTTACTCCATCTCGTGACGCAGTGAAAATCTGCAGTTAAACCGCTCTTTGGTAATTTCAAAAAATCCTGCCAACCAAAAACCATTGGATTTTCTACCTCACCATATACCGTCAACTTCCATTTATCTGGTTCAAATTCTGGCTGAATACCTAAATCAAGAACAGGAAATCTTTCATCAATCATATGCTGCCCAGGAGGTAATCTGTCCGCCGACCTTTTACCTTGATAGGTTTTGTCCTGAAAATGCCTGGCTACCGCAACCTTGCCAGCAACATAAGCCTCATTATATTTTGGACCGTTATTATTATTCATAGGCTCTAAATATCATAACCTGCGCTATCATTCACTTCATTGCCAGCAATAATTTTCATCGCTTCATCTTTGGCTGGACACAGATTAATAAAGGGACAAAATCCACAAAGCTTTGATGGTTTGGGAACAAAATCTTTATCTAACGCAATCGAACTAGCAATAATTTTGGTCTTTTCCAAAGTCATATCCTTAGAACTCTTGTCCGCCGAAAACACCGATTCTTTTTCTGTTTTTAAATAAACATAACTTGCTTCGTCGACCTGCTTACCAAACTTTTTTTCAGCAATCAGCGCATATAACATCAACTGAAAATCATCTTCTTCACGCGAACCTGTTTTGTAATCGATAATTTTTAGCTTGTTTGGTGCTACAGAATCAATACGGTCTATCCGACCAGTCAAAACCAAATCGGAATCAATCTCTTCTTTAAAATACGACTCACGCCCCTCTGGATCTGTAACGTGTAAGACGTCTTTATCACCACCTTGGCTCTCATAAAAATATTTAACCATGCTTCTGGCCATTTTGTAGTACTCACGTTCTTGTTCAATATTGTCAAAACCCCCAGACTTGCCTCGTGGATTACCCCAAGTATTTTTTAATAAAGTCTTTATAGCGTCCAAACTTCTTTGTGGTGGAGGAATCTCAAAATACTGTGCTAATACCGAATGAACAATATTTCCCATCGTTAAATCCGACGATCTTGGCTCAAACTGTTTACGATTATTTTTGACATACTCGTCAATGTTCGCAAAATAATATTTTTTCGGACACTGCAAGTAGTCCTTCATTTTGCCAAAAGACAGAACCATAATTATTTTTTTGTTATTGGATTTATTTTACTCCGATATCGTAAATGTCTCGATCATTCTTTGATAAACCCACTTGGTTTGCCCATCAAGCTCAGCTAGCTCAGAATAAGTCAAAACCCAAACCTCGTGCTCGCGCCTAAATATTGTCATCAAACCGTTCGCACCTTTAGCGTCACTAAACTCAATCCTTGTTCCTTGATACTCTTTGGTAAAAAGCAACTTTCTAGCATCGATATTTTTATCTTCTAATAACTGATCGGTAATTGTTGTGACCGACTCTTCCTCGCCAGCTGATAATTTTTCAATTTTTATCTCATGGTAATCATCAGGTTTTTTCTTCAAAGTCTCAGGATCATAATTAGCTACTAATACATAACTATTCTCATCGTCATCAGTTATATTGTAACCATCCCATGTTTCCGGAATACTCGCACTCCAACCATATTCCTCCGACGCAAAATCTTTTAATGGTCCAGTTAGTTGTGCAGCTGATGTCGCTTCGACTTGAGGATTCCTTTGTTCATTTTGGTCGTTTTTCACACCCGACGACTGACACGCGGCAATAAATACAAGCGGAATTAATAGTATTGTTTTTTTAATCATTTGTTTATGGACTTAGTCTATAAATATTTTTGTCTCCACCAGAAGAGCTACTAATATACAGATATTTATCATCATAGGCAGGACCGACGATTGGGTCATCAAAATTACCTGCTACCAAAACTTGTCCTTCGCCACTGCTGTCATAAGCCCAAACCACACCCCGACCTGATTCAGCCCCACCAACATATAGTTTGGATCCCACAAAAACCATTTTTGATGCCTGAGTTATACCAATCGCAAAAACCTCTTTAGTTAATACCCGAATATCGTATCGCAAAACCGATTCTGAAGAACTGGAAAACTGTGAAACATAAAGTCGCCCATCACTACCAAAAACAAGTCCGGCTGGGTTTTGTAAATTATCAATTACTACCTCTGGTTCTTTTGCAATATCTTTGTTAAGTTTGTAAACAATTCCTCTGTCAAAACTCGCCGCATAAACGTCCCCCGAAGTAGAAACAGTAACTGCGGAAACCTTGCCCAAATTACCTGCAAGTTTTACAACTTTTCCCAATCTATCAATCGATACAACTTGTTCGCCCGTAAAAAGTCCGGCCACTATATTTCCATTTCGGTCTTTCGTCATATCAGAAACAAAATCTATCGCTGGCACAAAAACCGATTCTTTTTTAGTAGCCATTTCAATTACAGATAAAGATCTTTGAACCCAGTCAGAAACATACATTTTGTTTCCATCAATCAAAATGCTTTTCGGATTTTTCTTAGTAAGCTCAGCAAATTTTTCTAAACTAGCTGATTCTCTAATTGTTTGTTGTGATAACTGGCTTAAAGATTCTGGTCCTCCTGACAAAAATCTATCATTAACTGAAACATCGACAGACTTAAAAGCATCTGCAAAACTTTCGTTTAATACTGATTTTTTTGAAGTATTACATCCCGCGACAACAAACCCCGTTGCAATAACAATAATAGATAGATTACGGAAATTATTAATTAAACACCTCATATTTTCATTGTAAATAGCTTGCTTGTGTTTGAGCAAGCCTCAAAACATCCAAACTTATCCACAAACCATTTAAAATCCAGCCGATGTTGATAAATTAGCTATCAAGAGTAAAATATTTGCTAGCACATTCACTCTTCAAGGAGAAACACTTGTCGACACTAGCCGGCTCATTGTCGTTCGAGGAACAACTCGACCTTCTAGCCAATCTTTCTGGCAATCACGGAGTCCAGCTCACATACTTACATGGAGCATGGACATCATTCATTGGCTACATCGAAATCCTCCACGATGATGGCCATTCAGAAACGATCGACGAAGACGGACTTGAGGTTGCCACAAGTCAAGAGGTAGCCATCAAGACTTTGCTTCGCAGGCTCGTCGAAACTCCTGTCAATTCTGCTGTGTTTCGGGTTTTTGCACCTGACTCATGGCAGGTCTCCGAACCACAAAGCGTCACCCGTTTTGATGGAAACAAATTCGTTGATGTTGATGAGGACTCTCGCCTCTGGTCTTTTCCTCGAGGTTTTCGGGAAATACCAATTCACACCCGATAGCCACTTCAAACACCGCCCTGCGCTTTATACCGCAGGGCTTTTTCTTCTTCCAAATTCATCCCAATTAACTTCGAACGACTTGTATCTTCAATCTTTGCAATAAAGCAAAGATTGCTCCATCCAGAGTTTCCCTATGAACGCCTTTTATAGAGCGACGGCGAAATAAGGTGCCCGACGCCAGCAGGCCAAAGGGCTGAAGTGAATAGGGAAATTAAATAATCTGTTTCTTCGAAGAAGAAAACCTTTCTCTACTTTGCTTTAAAAAGATAATATTTACTCAACGAGAAGGACTAGCTTTTTGTCTTAAAAAGGTAAAACTTATCACCAAGATACCCATTCACTTCTGGAGACACCAATTCGTTCCCAACCAAATTACCGCTAAAAACTGTCAAACTCCCATAAGTTTCGTTAATTTTATCCACCGCTTCCAAAATAATCTGCCTGCGCCTATCCTCAGTAAACATCGGCACAGTCGGTGCAACATCTTCAAAAATATCCGTTACGAAAACCCCAAAAAATCTTAATGGCTCACTTGTTCCAAAACTATTTAATATTTTTTCCGCTACCACAAAAATATCTTTTCCATCACTTGTGCCATAAAACCCAACCCGTCCCTGACCCCAGTAACTTGTTTCTTTACCTCTTACTGATAGTCCTATTCTTTTGGCCTTAAGATTCATTTTTCTTAATTTTTCCCCTACTTCGTCACACAAATTACGCAAAGTCTGTCTTTTTTCCCAAGTCGAATTAGCATTAGTAAATCTCGTAAAAGTCCGAGACACACTCTTGGGACGCACCCATTCGTCAACTGTAACAATTGCAGTATTGTCAATTCCGCGCGCGAGATTATACAAATGTCTCGACCAAAAAGGTCCAAACCAATAAGCCAAATAATCAATACTTTTAGCTCTTAGGGTTACAAAATCAGTTATCCCTAAAACCTTTAATCGTTTTTCCATTCGGTGTCCTATTCCTAATATTTTCGTTAGAGGAGTTTTATCCAAAACTGCAATTTTGTTTTCTTCTCCAATCCAAAAAATCCCATCAACCCCAGCGTATTCCGAAGCAAGTTTGGCCATCCGTCTACTACTAGCAACCCCAACACTAACAGTTACAATCTCACCAATCTCTCTTCGTAAATCAGACTTCATCTCACAAACAAGCTCAAAAACATTTCCCCAAAGTTTTTCCGTACCCGTTACGTCCATAAAAACTTCATCCAAACTAAATACTTCCAGCTTGTCTGTATACCTTGAAGCAATTTTGATAAACCGTTTGGTTATATCAAAATATTTATCAAAATTAGCCGGAACAAAAGTTATATCTCCGATTTTTCCTCGGGCAGTAACCACATCAGATCCGGTTCCAACCCCCAACCGTTTGGCTTCTGGGGAGGCGGCAATAACACAGCCCCTTCCGGCGGATTTGATAATTCCGACGGGTCGGTTGCGAATATTAGGATTACACTGCTGCTCAACTCGTGCAAAAAACGAATTAAAATCGGCATGAATAATAACCCGATCAGTGTAGGCAGGATTTTCATTTAAACTCCCTCCTGTAAAAATACTTGTTTGAGTTTCCATAAAACACTTTCTTGATCATAAATAAGTTCGTACGAAGCTCCATTTGTTTCGACCTCAAAAGCCATCAAATGTTTCCGTCCTTCTCTTAAAGCAAAAACAAAATTAACTTTTTTGACCTTTTTAAATTCTTTCTCTCCAAGTCTCTTAAAAAACATTGGCTTAACTCCGCTATTATCAAAACCCGCAATTACTGTTAATCTTTCTCCCTCATTTTGCATAAAATTATTATACCGAATAAAACCCGAAAGTAAATAGTTTATTTAGTTACAAACAAATCACAATCTGATAGTCTATTTACTAATGAAATTATTAAATCTTTTATCCAAACCCAAAAAAATTAGCGACATTATTCCCGATTACAAAGAATATACTAGATTACAAAAAGAAGATTCTGTTCTTTTGAATCAGATAATAAACATTGGTCTGAAGGACAAGAACGTTATATTAAACAAAACTTTTCCAAAACAAAAAAAGATACCAAAATTCTCGACATGGCCTGCGGAGATGGCGTCGGACTAAAAACCTTCAAGAAATTAAAATTCACCAACATTACAGGTGTTGAATTTAATAGCAAAAAAGCCAAAAAGGCACTCATTTACGGCTATCCTGTTGAACAATACGATATGCACAAACTCAAATTTGGCAATGGTGTTTTTGATATTGCCTACTCATCACACACCCTAGAACATTCATATCAACCATCTCAAGCTATCGGAGAACTACATAGAGTACTTAAACCCAAAGGTTTGCTTTACGTTGTTTTGCCTTATCCTGATAACTCTCACCCCAATGACAAAGCCCATGGTGCTAAATACGAACTTGGCACTCATCAAGACGACGACGGCAAAGCCGTTAAAAAATATTTTGAAAAAATTGGTTTTCAATTAGTTAGTAAAAAATACGATCACTTCCGTGAACCGGAAATCTGGCTCAAATTCCGCAAGGTTTAATATCTCCAAATATTTTTACCATTAACTTCAAGCGAGTGC
>CAYOLO010000001.1:29358-414939 GCA_964404855.1 uncultured Gammaproteobacteria bacterium | reverse complement strand
TTTTAGCATGAGCTTTTAGTGTTTAACTTCAAGCGAGTGCTTTTAGCATGAGCTTTTAGTGTTTAACTTCAAGCGAGTGCTTTTAGCATGAGCTTATAGTATAATCCTCGAGCTCTTTACCAACAAAAGGTATGGCCAAAATAAGGGAGGAAAGTCAGCTCATGACCTTACGCAAAGTCGTCATCACCGGCATCGGTGCTGTCACCCCTCTGGGGCTATCAGTCGACGAAACATGGCGCAATCTCATCGCCGGCAAATCAGGGATTACCCGCATCACCAGTTTTGACGCCTCGCGTCACGCTGTGCAAATTGCAGGTGAAGTCAAGGGATTCGATCCCAAAGTCCACCTACCCATCACTCTTCGCACCGACGAGCCAGATCCAACAAGTCCGCTCGATCTGCGCAAAAAGCCCGACCGGATGCATCCAGTCACTTGGTACGGCGTCACCTCAACTGCCGAAGCCGTCCGACAGGCCGGCCTCTGTGTCAGTCGTGACCAGTCCGAACGTGCTGGAGTTTTCTTCGGCTCAGGTGGTGGTGGTCTCACAGAGGTCACCAAAGCCACACTCAAGCAAATCGAAAAAGGGCCAAGGTTTGTCGAAGCGGCCATGGCCTACAAAGTCATGTCCAACGCCACGGCCGGCAAGATTGCGCAAATCACAGGCATCTGCGGCCCAGTCATCAATGTCTCAAGCGCCTGCGCCACAGGTTCTGACGCCATTGGTCTGGCAGCCAAACACATCGCCTGGGGCGAAATCGACGTCGCCATTGCTGGTGGTTCCGAAGCCGTCACAGACATGAACACCATCGCGGCATTCGGCAACCTTCAGGCACTCACCAAGGACTTCAACGACCGACCCGAAGAAGCCTCTCGGCCTTTCGACAGCATGCGTAGCGGTTTCGTCTTCGCCGAAGGCGCAGCTTCCTTAGTTCTCGAGGCCGAAGAACATGCCCTCGCTCGCGGTGCTACCATCCTCGGCTACATCAGTGGCTACGCAGCCACCAATGACGCCTATCACGAGACCAAACCCAACGGCATTGGCGCTCGTCGTGCCATCGAAAAGGTTTTCGCCAACTCTGGTCTGACACCCAGAGAAATCTCAGCCATCCTGCTTCACGGCACCTCAACACCCGACAACGACAAGTTCGAAGCTGAGGCGGTCGAAAAAGCCTTTGGCGAAGATACGCGCCAACCACCGGCAGCCGGCATCAAAAGCCAGCTTGGTCATCTCATCGGCGCAGCTGGAGCAATCGCCCCAGTCATCGCAGTAAGGATGATCATGCACAATATCGTGCCTGGCACAGCCAACCTCACCAGTATCGATGCCGACAACAACCTCAACCTCTACCGCGAAATCCGCAAGGAAGAGATCAACCATGTCCTTTGCGACGCGTTCGGATTCGGCGGACACAACTCGTGTCTCGTCATCTCCCGCGCTGCATAACGCCAATAGTTCAAGCTCGCCCCCGAATTAAACCTCGGGGGCTTTTTTTAGCATTGGGCTTACCAATGCGCAGAACGTAGTGCAAACTGAGTGAGGAATGATCCTTGCCGAAATGACGAACGAATTTGCGCGAGTAACTATAAACTCCCTCCTTCTTTTCCTTGAAGAAGGACTACTTTAAAACTGCCTTAAATTCTATCTTTTCACCCAAACCCCCACCGCTTGGATCTTCCTCAGTAATTACAATTTTTAGATCCCTCGAAACAGGTGCTTTATGCAAATTAAGAATTGCTTTGTAATTTCTTGGCTCGTCAGTCATCCAATCCTCAACGGTCTTAAGCACCCCATCCGAAACAAGATTATTTTGGGTATCAAACGCTTCAACCTTACCTGCCTGACCTTCAAAAACTGTCCAACGACACTCGCCAGAATCCCGATTATCCACTACACCTTCAACATAAATCGGAAAACTCGTTCCAATATCCAGATTCGGCGACTGAACAATAAATCCCTTACCTTCGCAATCATTAGCCGGTGTTCTAGTAACCTCAATTTTTGGCAAATTAGATTGTTTAGTTTCAGAATTATTTTCTGTAACTTTCTCACTATTACAGCCCCAAATTGTAAATACCAAAACAACCAAAAGTAACTTTTTCATTTAATTTATTTTACGCCAAATCCTAATAAAAAATACTTTAAAGTTATTTGTCTTTATGGAAAAGAGTCAACCCCGTTTTGTAATTATCTCAATTAGGAAAAAGGAGTAGCAAAGCTCTCCCTTTAGGGCAAGCTCTGCTTGGCTTTAATTGTTGAGAGGAAAACATAGTTGTCCTCTCAAGATTGAAAAATGCCCCCGAGGTTTAATTCGGGGGCAAGGGGCGGAAAGGGTGTTGTGGCAGACTAGGCCGAGGCGGCCGTTGGCGTCTTGAACGCCGCTGCGGCTGCCATCAGACGAGTGACGCGGTCCTGCATGCTAGCACGGCGCTCATCGCTTTTGGCGATAGCGTCAGCAAACAGCTTGGCCAGTCCTTCAATCAGCGTCATGACGAGATCGACATGCTCTTCGGTTTTGCGCTCGCCGTGGAGCAGATCGGGGAGATGGAGAATGCAATACTGGTTCGTTCGCGACTTGTCACCAAGCATGAACATCCCATTGCGAAGCAAGTGGATATCCACTCCACCGTAGCCAAACTCGAAGCCGGTGCTGATTTTGGCAGCCCGACCCCAATCGACACCGTCGACGATCTCACGACCCGTCGCATCGATGGGCAGAGCCGTGAGAATCATCGGTTCGTCAACATAACGAATCACCGGCACGACTGCTCGCATGGCCAACGCAAGAAGGTCAGTCGACTGAAGCCTCAGCCGCGAATCCATCTCGTCGTCCTGTTCGATCATGCGAGCGACACTGTCGATCGCGATCGCGAACGCGTTCTTGGCCTCTTCGGCCAGTTCGGTGCTGTTGGTCGAAACCATTGTCAGACACTTTCCTTTCCTGTCGTCCTTTTGTTTAAGGTGCATATGCGTCAGCTACGAGTAGTATAAGGACAAAACTACTCTTACCTTAACCCCTATTATACCATACTATAGGCCAAAATACAAGTCCTTCAGGCTCAAATTTTATCTTCTTCCATTTTTCCGTGGGTAGAACTATCATTGTCTGTAGCAAAACCCGCACCAACCCTAGAAAGTTATTGAGGGTGAAACAAATTGCGCACCTACACAAAAAACTATGGCGGTTTAGTTACAGTTGACGATCTCGGACCAGCTGGTAGTTGTCCCAAATGTGACGACCAGATGGTAGTTTCAAGACTATCAATCCCCCACTACGACACCGAAAGCGACTACGAAAACTGCATCACAATTGCCAAAGTCCCCGGCTTCTACTGTGAAGATGGCTGCGAGCTCTTCCTCACAACTGAATCTGTCGACCTTGGCGTTGCCACCGATGTCTATCTAGTAGCCACTGCTTTTGGCTTTAGAGAACTTGCCTGCGAAAGCTATAACCAGATTTCGGAGCTCAACTCCACTCTCAACAAAAAACCCCGAACTAAGAGGTATCGCCCATAAGTTTTTATCTAGTTTCTGCTCAACCCTAAGGCGCCTTTTTTCTCAAAAAATGGCGCCTCATCTATCCAAATACTGCCCCAAAAAATTAAATAATGCCTATTACGCCCGAAAAGGTCGAAGGTCAACCGGCCGCCAAAAAAGAACAAATACCACAAGAATCATTGGATAAAATCCTCGGATTATCAGCTTCACGCAGTCATTACGCTGAAGAATTAGTTCCATTTGATCAAGTCAACGTACTACCACAAGGCAGAAAAACTTTTGACGAGGACGAACTACACAACTTATCTGATTCCATTGCCGAAGAAGGTCTGATCCAGCCACCACTAATTATCCGATTCGATCCAGAAGCCGCAGAAAAATATCTTTTTGTAATCAATGGTCTTTGGGGAACCAAAATCAGATTAGAAAATCTCAAACCCACTATCCAACAAAGTAACGACACAGACTCACCAACGGACCCTGTTTATTATATTCTGGTCGCTGGCGAAAGAAGATACCGCTCAATGAAAATTCTGCAAACGGTTGGTTGCAGTGAATGTCAAGAAACATACGGTGAAGGTAACTGTTATAACCGCCATTTTGCTGAACATCCAGATATGTTGGAAGCTAGAGTTGGAGAAAATGTTGCCCCTATTCAGGCAATTTATCGTCAAGCATCAGAAAACATTCACAACTCTTTGCCCCCTCATGAGGAAGCAGACTATTATCATCACATTTTTACTTTGGTCAAAATCGCAAGACCCGACTACCCTCTTGCCAAATTTGCCAAAAAGGTCGGCCGCAGCGAGAGCAAAGTCCGCGACTCATTAAGATACACTGGACTTCCTCCAGACATCAAAAGTGCAGTTGAACAAGGACATCTTGCTTACGGAATGGCAGTCGAAATAGCACGCATGGCTGAACTTAAAGTTGGCGAAGAAGATATGGATTTTTATACCAAAAAAGCCATGGGCGGCAATATTCGCGTCGAAGACTTCAAAAAAACCATCGCCGAATATCTTCGCAACCGCTCCAGTGGTCAAGCATCTCTATTGGATCTTTTTTCAGCTGAACAAATGCAGTCTTTAGAAAGACTAAAAATTAAAAAAGTTGTTGAAAAAGAAATCGTTAAAGCGATTTGGAGTTGGATTTATTATTTTTCCAAAGTGAACGGCTTGTTCGAAGATGGCAAACTTGGTCTTGAAGATTCGCCATTTTCTTCCGGCTCTCCCATCAAAATCCTAAGACGGCTGCTCGACGAAATTGAGCGTCTCCTACCCCATCTTAAAGAAGTTACCAGTAAAAGAGTCTATGCAGAAATCGCCGCTTCAGTTGAAGTGCAAGTCGAAACTGTTACATCAATAATCGCAACTTACGAGCAGTATGGATTAATAATTGATGACGAAACAACAAGCCGCATTTAAACGGCTAACGAACTTCTTTGAGTATATATTTTCCTTTGGATTTTTTATTAGGAACCAACTCACACACAAAAACATTCATCACATCAATCCGCTGAAATTCTCGTCCCGTATATTGTCTGATTATCGACCGGATAACATCGCCATGACTAACAATTAATATCTTTTTTTTATCGTAACTACTCTCAAGAATCTCTATAAACTCCCTTATTCTCGCGTCAAACCCATTATAGCTTTCCCCATCAGGCAAATGAAAATTCCAATCTTTATCTGCTTTTTCTAACCAATCTTTATATTTCTTGGTGCCAACATATTCCTCCTGTAACTTGCCTTCCATTGACTCGCTTCGGTTGTAATCAATAATAAGCTTGCTATACAAAACTTCTTTTTTAAGTGCCCCTGCCAAAATTTCCGCAGTCTGTCTGGTTCGCAAAAAAGGACTGGCTACAACAAGATCCGGTTTAAACTTTTTTACCAGTTTAATCCTTCCTTTTACTTGTTCAATTCCTTGCTTGGTTAAATGAACTCTTTTGCTCCACCCTTGATATCTAAGCTCTTCGTTGTACTGAGATTCGCCGTGACGAATCAGTAAATATTTATTTTGCATCCTTAATTACTTGTACCAAAAATTTCACCTGCCGCTTCAACCAAATTTTCTATCGACAAGTCGCTTGTAGCAGTTATTTCTTTCTTTCCGACATTAATTAGTAAAAAAACTTTTTTACCCAAAACCTCACTCATAGACGATTCTATTAGGCTAAGTACTTTTGCTTCTCTTAGCTTATCTTGATGAAGACGAAAATAAACTTCCACCGTTACTTTGTTTCCGTCAAACGCCACTGGCTTAGATCCTCTCAAAATTGTTGTCACATAAGTATTCTTTGGTCTAAGGTTTTCAAGAATTGCTTTCCAATTATTGTAAATAGTTTGTAATTGATCTGGACCAATAAATTCCTGTTCGTTATTTTCTATAGTTATTTTTTTCTCCTCGTTAAGGTTTGCTTTCTCATCTTTTTCTTCAAGTTGATCAATGTTTCTGGCCTCAACATTCTCGCTGGTACTATCCTGATTTTCAGCCTTTTTTAAGATTTTTGGTTTTTCAATTTTCTGTGAAGAACTACTTGTCGGTTCTTTTTCTAACTCACCATCTTTTATGTCAACAAATTCCATTATCGTGACCAAAATCGGAAGTTCAGAAACAGGAGAATATTTTAATCTCTGGAAACACTTGTCCAAACTATTATAAATATTAACCAACTCCTCTTTTGTGTATTGAGATTTAGAGGGTGTAGAGATTTTTTCCATTAAGAGTTGTTTTGTTTCAATCAAAGTCAGTCGCACAAACTCCAAAGCGTCCAGACCTTTTTCTTCTAAATCCGAAACAACTTCCATTGCATTTTTTTTATCAGACTCCAAAAGCGCAGTTACAAACTTTTTTGCGTAATTTTCTCCAGCCCGACCCAAAATATTTTCAATTGTTTCTAGGGTAACTTTTTCAAAAACTGCTACTTGCCCAGCCATCGACAAGGCATCCCTAAAACTCCCACCGGCATAGCCAGCCACAACCGCAAGTGCTTCTTCGTCATAATCAACCTTTTCTTTAGTTAGAATTTCTCCCAAATATTTCTTAATCTCATCATCTTTTCCTAAATTAAAATCAAATCTTTGACATCTAGAAATAATCGTTGCTGGCAGCTTGTCCGACTCTGTTGTACACAAAACAAAAACCGCATGGCTTGGTGGCTCTTCCAGCGTCTTAAGAAGCGCATTAAATGCCTCCTTAGTTAACATATGAACTTCGTCGATAATATAAACTTTTTTCTTAAACTTACTTGGTGAGTGTGAAATTTTATCCCGAATTTCCCTAATATCGTCTATCTTTCTATTCGATGCACCATCAATTTCAATTACATCGACACTAGCACCACTTGCGATTTCTTCACATACCTCACAAACTCCGCAGGGATTACCTTCTTTAACATTTGGACAGTTAATTGCTTTGGCAAAAATTCTCGCAGTAGTCGTTTTGCCACTACCTTTAGGTCCGACAAAAAGTAAAGCGTGCGGACTCTTATCAGCTGCAACTGATCTTTTGAGCGCATCGACAATGTTTTCTTGACCGACCATCTCATCAAAATTTTGAGGACGGTATTTTCTGTATAAAACTGCCATAAAAACTTACTAAAACTATTCTACCTTATTGAATTTTCTTTTTACTATAAAAATTTAGTCCTCTGGGTGATGAATTCCCAGTAAATGTTTCATTCCATGATCAACCAGCATTAACAAATGTTTTTCATAACTTTTACCCTCTTCAGCTGCCTCTTTACTAATTACCGACTCACACAAAACCAAGTCCCCTAACATTATTGGGTTCGCGATTCCTTTTGGTTTATCCTTCAAAATATCTTCGAACTGTCCGAATGATAAAACATCTGTTGCATAGTCTTTTTGACGAAAATCACTATTCAACTTACGCATTTTTTTCTCATCAACAAAATTAACATCGACAGCAAAATCAATTGGTGTCTGTCCCAAAGTCGAAAGTGTATCCGAAATAGTTTGGATTATTTTTTTCTCTAAAAGTTTATCTAGTTTATCTGCATAAACTGTAACTGCAGCCTGCATTTTTTACTGCAATTTTTGCGCAACTAGTCTTGACACAACCGAACCATCTACTGTACCTTTTGGAATTCTCGCCATTACCTTACCGATTAACTGTCCCATAAATTCCTTAGACGGATTATCAAACTTTTCAATTTCTTCAACAATAATTTTTTCTACTTCTTCCTCAGTCATCTGCTCTGGCTGGTATTTTTCTAGAACATTCATTTGCGCCTTTTCATTGGCAACCAACTCGTCACGACCCGCCTTCTCAAAAACTTCCATAGACTCTTTTCGTCTTTTAATTTCTTTGGTAACTACCGCTACCATCTCTTCATCGGTTAGCTCGTGCATTAACTCAATTCGTTTATTTCTCGCTTCAGAAATCAAAAATCTTAGCGTTTCAGCCGCAACCTTATCGCCACCTTTTAAGGCGGTTATTAGGTCAGTATTTAATGTATCAAGTAGTGCCATTATTTTTTAAAAAGGTCTTTTTTTCATCGCAATTCCGCGACGTCTTTTTTGCTGTTCCTCAACCTGTCTGCGAGTTGAAGGCTTAAGATAAAATTCTCTTTTTTTTAATTCCAATAAAATTCCATCCATTTGAACTTTTTTGTTAAATTTTCGAAGTAATATGTCTACCGGCTCTCCAGGAGCTGCTTTAACTTTTGTTGCCATAATTGTTTTTACAAGTAATAAATTACTTGTGTAATATTACACCCCCTTTCGAGGTTTAATTTTTTCCGTTATTTATTCAATTAACATTTTACCGCCCAACAAGTGCCAATGCACGTGCTGAACATGCTGATAATATCCACCATTAAACAGTACTTTATATCCTGAACTGCCCAAATTATTATCAACCACTAATTTTCTCATAATCTCATCCATCTCCCAAATTAACTCTTTTTCGGTCAAATCCAAAAAATTTGCAATGTGTTTTTTGGGCACAACCAAAAAATGTTTTTCTGCTGACGGTTCTCGATCATGAAAAACAATAACATTTTCTGACTCAAAAACTATATCTGTTTCAATCTCTTTTGAGGATATTTTGCAAAAAATACAGCTATCGTCCATGTTATTTTTCAAGTTGCCTAATGTAGCACATACCCTAATTCTAATACAAGTTTTTTGGTTGTAAAATTATTTGGACTTATTGATAAGATAAATAATTTTATCCAAATTTAATTTTGTGGGCTTCATTGTAGGGTTTCTCGAACTACCATTCCTAAGTAACACTTTTGAGGCATGCAAAAACCAAGTTGCTGTTGGATCCAATTCCGCAATACTTTCGTAAGCCTTAGTTAAATCAACGCCATGTGGAGTTGAACCAGTAATACGAACAAAACCTTTGACTGGATCCTTTCTGATAACCAATGCATATCCTTGCTTCATGCCAATATCCAAAACACTATCGTTATATGTTTCACAAACAACTGCCTTACCCCATGGACACTCAAACTCTTTACCTTCTTTAAGTGCTTTTTCGCCCAATACTTTTTCCTGCAAAACTTTATGAATCGCCTCCAGCGCTGGAATAGTCCATTCAACAAACTCATAATACTTCGAAGGATTTAACATTTTCCAACCGGTCAAAATTGAATAAAGAGAAAAATCATAACGGTCAGAATTCGGTTCCGGCCACAAATTTTCATGAGCGTGATCATATTGAGTAATAATTTCTATCATTCTATCCATGGCTTCATCCTCTAAAGAAAATCTTTTCTTCAAGTCCTCCCACACAAGCTTTGCCGCACAAGTAAACTCATCCCTATCATGATGATCATATATTCCCCCGCCCGTATCAACGTGAGTTATTAACTCTGGATCCCCTTCTTCCCATCTACTGCCAGCTGGCACAAATCTCGCCTCAGCATCCTTAAAAGCGGGGTCATATTTTTTAAGTAACCAAATCGCAGGAATTCCGTCCAAATCAGGATTAATATGCGTAACTATGGTTCTTTTTTTGTTCATTAAGCTTTTTTAGCTGTTTCGGTTTTATTCGTTTTTGGAGTAGTTAATGCAATGTCTTTTAGAAACTTTAAAGTCTTGGTTTGAAAAATCGCATAACGAGTAAAGTTTTCTAAATCAGTTCTTGTTTGTTCATCAAGTTTTGATGGATCTGTTTCTGACATTGCAGATTCTAACTCATCATCGTTAACTTCAATGTTTTCCTTTTTTCCAACCTCACCCAAAATCAACTGAACCTCAACATTATTTTTGGCTTGGGGTCTCCAGTCAATCATTAGCTGTTCGACTGTTTTATTGGCTTCTTTTAAATAGTCTTCAAACTTAATTCCAGCTCTACTCAAATCAGTCTGTGCACGGCTAACCATTCTATTTAACTCATCCTCGACCAATATATCTGGAACTTCAACTGTACTAATTTCAGTCAGTTCTTTGAATAAATCTGTTTCAAATTTTCTCTCCGCTTCCGATAAAGCAATTTCTTCCAAATCAGATTTGACCAGCTCCTTAAGGTGCGGAAGATCTCTGGCCCCTAAACTTTTAGCAAACTCATCGTTTGGTTCTGTATAACCAAAACCCGATAATTTTTTACCATCGGCACCATAAATCACATTTTCTTCTTTTGCTGAGCCTTCTTTTTTTCTTGCATCAAAAATATTCAATATCGATTGAGTAATTTTTTCTTCAGGGACAAGTTCAATTTCAGCTTTTTTTACTCTTACTGATTTGTAATCACCAAGCTTAACCTCTGGTGGAAGTGTAAAAACCAAATTAAATTCCAAATCATTACCAGCTGCTACCTTAGTCAAACTAATTTGTGGATAAGTAAGTGGTGTAAATTTTTCTTTTTCTAAAATTTCTTTTAATACATCTGGCAATATCAAACTCAATGCTTTATCGAGAATCTTGTTTCCGTCAATTTTTGATTCCAACAAACTTACAGGCGCTTGACCTTTGCGGAATCCGTCAATCACGAGATCTTGACCAAGATCTTTAATTGCAACTAATCTCTTTTCGTCAAATATTTTAGCGTCAATTACAACTGTTGCCGTAACTGTTAAACCATCTTTTTTTGTTGTATACATATTTTTTCCTTTCTTTATTAAACTTACAGGTGACCAATTATATATTTAATAGAATCAAAGTAAAGCTTATTAAGATAAGCTATTTTCACTAACTACTCGAGGTTCAACCGACACCCTATCCTTTATCTCGACTTCATCCCCGCTCAATTTATCTGACACGACAATTCTTATTGGAAGACCTATTAAGTCCGCGTCTTTAAACTTAATGCCCGCAGAATCAGACCTATCGTCGTACAAAACCAAATCTTTCTCCGACAATCTTTTATAAATTTTCTCTGCCTTTTCTAAGTCTTTCGACAAATTTATCAAATGATATTTATATGGTGCAATATTTTCCGGCCAACAAAGACCTAGTTCGTCATTAAAAACTTCTGCTATTACTCCCATTAGTCTTGAGACTCCAAGTCCATAGCAACCAGCAATCACTAATTTATTTTCGCCCGATTCGCTAGTAAATTTAAAATCAAAATCTTCTGAATACTTTGAATTTAACTTAAAAATATTTCCAACTTCGCTGCATTTTAGCTCGACTAAATCACCATGACACTTGCTGCATTTTTGTGTATCCATCTTATCCTCGTCTGCCACTTCTTTATTCCACCCGTGGTCACATTTTTCGCAGTAATAAACGGTGTCCTCACCAGAACTAGTCTCCACCTGAAACTCATGTGATCTATGCGAAAATGTCCCTCCCAATGCATCCGTAAATATCGCCTTAACCCCGACTCTGTTAAAAATATTTTTGTAAGCAACAACCACCCTTTCGTAATATTCATCTAAGTCTTTTTGATCAGAATGAAAACTATACAAATCCTTCATCAAAAACTCTCTACCTCTTAAAAGTCCCGATTTACTTCGTAATTCATCACGAAACTTAGTCTGAATTTGATAAACAGATAATGGCAAATCTTTATAGCTTTTTACATAACTTTTCATTAGTGGATACAAAACCTCTTCATGAGTTGGCCCTAATGCCAAATCTTTTTTCGACGCATCTTGTAATCTAAATAAAACATCAAATGTCTCCCATCTTCCAGTTGCTTTCCAATTATCTGCTGGATGTAGTGCTGGCAAAAAAATCTCTTGCCCATCAACTGCATTCATTTCTTCTCGAATAATTTGTGCAATTTTGTCTATTACTTTTTTACCAAGCGGTAAATAACTATAAACACCAGCTGAAAGTTTATTAACATATCCGGCTTGTTCTAGAAGTTTGGCATTTAGGGACATTTCGCCGGCTGGTGCTTCTCTTTTGGTTTTACCTAAAAAATGACTATATTTCATCTTTATTTAAAGTAACTTAAATATATCGTTAGCTGTTACAACAAATGTTAACGCAATAAGCACTACAAAACCAACAGTGTGAACAATTCTTTCAAAGTTTGCTCCAACTCTTTTTTTAGTAATTAGTTCAACAACAATAAAGAAAAATCGACCGCCATCAAGTGCAGGAATTGGCAAAATATTTACCATCGCCAAATTAAGTGATAATAGTGCAATCAACTGAATAAACGCCATCCAACCAAAATCAATCGCAACTTTCGTGTATTGAGCTATTCCAACCGGCCCCGCAACTCCTTGTGAAACAGGTTCAAAATTACCACTCTTAAATGCCGAACCAACCAGCGCCCCCATTACTTTAGTGGAATACTCCGCCAAATTAATACTCTGACTTACACCAGAAAATGTCCTTTGCCAAAACCCTTCATAACTAATCACAGACTGCTCTGCTAAATACACTCCAAGTATCTTCTTGCCATCTTTTTCCAATGTCTTCACCTCAATCGGCTCAACTACTCCATTGATTTTTTTAATCTCCAAGCTCAAAACATCTCCTGTTGAACTTTTGATTTGATCACTCAAAAACACTGCGCTTCCAACCTCGGAATTATTTATTTTTGCAACAACATCACCTTGGGAAAGCCCCGCAGCTTTTAGTGGAGAATCATCTGTAAATTCTGCCAAAACAACTTCTGTGGAATTATTTGCGAATTTGAAATTATGCTCAACAATTTGAGGTACACTAAACTTAAAACCGCTTCCGATTAAAACTATATACAACAGAATTACTGCAATAAAATAATTAACCACAACTCCTGCAACAACAACCGCCGCTCTGGTTTTAGCTGGAGCTAGGTAAAAACTTCCTTTTTTCTTTAAATCTGCACCCTCACTATCTTCACCAAGTAATCGTACAAATCCCCCAAAGGGCAACCAGTTAATCGAATATAATGTGCCATTGTATTTTTTACCCCAAATCCTTGGTGGTAATCCAAGTCCAAATTCTTCAACCTTGATTTTATTTTTTCTCGCAACCCAAAAATGACCCAATTCGTGAGCCATAACTAAAATTGTCAAAACAAAAATAAACGCAATAATTGAAATAATCATTTCCATACTTATACAGTCATTAACTCCTCAGACTTTGCATCCCTCAACTCATCAATTTGGTTGTTATAAGATCCAACAACCTCGTCCAGTTTTTCGTGCAATCTTTTTTCATCATCAACACTAATCTCCCCATCGTCTTTTTGTTTGCGGATTCTCTCCACAAAATCATGTCGAATTTGTCGTACGGCCACTTTTGCTGTTTCTGATTTTTGTGCAACAATTTTTGTAAATTCTTCTCGCCTCTCTTGTGTTAAAGGTGGAATATTAATTCTAATATTTTCCCCATCAACCGCTGCCGATAAACCAGTCCCTGCATCAGTAATACCTTTGGCAATCTTTTCAACAATTGTTTTATCCCAAGGCGAAATCAAAAGTGATCTTGGGTCGGTCACCGACACGGTAGCCAACTCTACAATTGGCATATAAGTATCATAAACACTAACTTTGATATTTTCGACTAAGCTTGGGGTAGCTCTACCGGTTCTAATTTGACCAAGTTCAACCTTAAGATGGTGAATAGCTGAGTCAAATTTTTCTTTATATTCCTGTTCGTTCATTATTAATTATTGTATAGCTAAAACTCCAAAAACCAATACTCTTTAAAAAAGTATTACTCTCCAAGTGCAATTCTAGCAAACTTACCAATTTGGATATTTTCTCCAAGCTTAGCAATCTTTGCTTTAACCAGTTCTTCAATTGTTTGAGAGGAATCACGAATATATGCTTGAGCCAAAAGCTCTTTTTTATCCTTAGGGTTCATAGCTGCAACCTGCATCGCAACTTCACGAGCTAATTCTTGAAAATCCTCAGTTCGAGCCACAAAATCGGTCTCACACAAAATTTCAACAATAACTGAAACTTTCCCTCCCATATGTTTGTATGTTTCAACAACTCCTTGGTTGGTTGTCCTGTCACTCTTCTTGTCGGCTTTTGATAAACCCTTTTCTTTTAAAATTCCTTTGGCTTTTTCAACATCTCCGTTTGAGTCAATTAGAGCTTGTCTTATTTCCGCAACACCAGCTCCAGTTGCTTCCCTTATTGCTTTTAGATCACTAACAGAATAATCACTCATTTTTATTCCTCCTTTTTTTGACTTGCAGCTACTTTAGCTTTATTTTTTTCAAATTGCATTTTTCCTTGACCATAAGCTCTCGCTACTTTCGAAGTAAGAATCTTTAGAGATTTTATTGCATCATCATTACCAGGAATTGGATAACTAACTAATCTAACATCAGAATTAGTGTCGCAAATTGCAATCACTGGAACATTCATTCTGTTTGCTTCTTTCATAGAAATAGTTTCGCGATGAGCGTCACTAACGAAAACCGCGTCTGGGATTTTGTCCAAAGTTTCAACCCCTCCATAAGAACGAGTCAATCCTTCAATTTCTCTATCAATAAACAATTGTTCTTTTTTGGTCAATTTTTTAAACTCGCCTTCTTCTTTTTGAATCTTAAGTTTGCGAAGTTTTTTAATGTTTTTATAAACCTCATCCCAGTTAGTCAAAATTCCTCCAATCCAGCGCTCGGTCATATAACTAGCACCTACCGAAGTAGCTTCTGTTTTGACAATATCTTGAGCTTGTTTTTTGGTACCGACAAAAACAATAGTTTTGCCTTCACTACCAATTTTTTCAGCAAATTCCATTGCATTTTTAAGACCTTCCAAAGATGCCCCCAAATCAATAACATGAACACCCTGACGGGCGCCATAAATATATTGAGCCATTTGGGGATTCCAACGGCGCACTTGATGACCGAAGTGAACTCCAGCCTCTAGCAAATCTTCTAAACTTATTTCCTGCTCGCTAACTGCAGCAGTTGTTTTTGTATCTGACATTTATTTTTATCTCCTTTTTTACCTCCCCGAGTCGATATGTAGTTAGGAGAATACAAGACTCGAGTGTGATTTATTTATAACAGGCTCAAATATTAATCTAATTTCACGTCCCCCGTCAAGGCGGAAAGTTTTTTTTCAGTTCTTTTTTCAGATTCTCTTCTAGCCAAATCGTAATCTTTCATATCTACCATCATTTTTTCAACCAAACTCGGATGAACTGCTCTTACCTTTTCAAACATTTCTTGAGCCATCTTTCGATAATCAGGGTGCCCCTGCATACCACTTCTTAACTCACATATCCAATACAATTCTCTCAAACTCATCCTGACTGCCCATCTTACTTTTGAAGCATAAGGCACAACATATTGTGCCTCTTCAGCTGTCGCACCTGCTTCCATTAATCTAACTCTTACTTCATTAGCCTCTTGCATCAACTCCACAAATTGATCTTCTAGTCCCGCATCAATTATGTCTTGAGGTATATCAACCCCTAATTCTGTCGTAAAAATCTGTCTTTCTGGACTATTCATCCTGTGTCTTTGTAAATCACGATACATCCCAAAATTACCAGTAAGTTCAAACTTATATGTAACTTCTTCAAATGCTCTAGGCACTTTATTTTGTCTAATTTTTCTTAAATTCAAAAAACTATCAATTACTGCTTTTCTTTTTTCTTCACCCATTTCACTAGCAGCTTGCCTAAGCTGTTTTAGTGTTACTCCAGATGTTTTTTTGTACATTAATTGAGCTACTAACTTTATCTGAGCTTGAGTTTCATCCTCAACATCAATTAATTCAACATTTGCCTGATCTTCAACTATTTCCATAGTACCCATAACCTCTTCAGCCCAATATTCCGCAGTATCATCAAGGTTTTCGAGATAAATCTGCTGTTGTTGACCTCTTATGGTTCCAGGTCTTTCAAGTAGCGATGGTGTAACCTTGCGTACCTCCTGATGGATCTGTTTTCCCAACCAGCGATTTTCTTTCAGTTTCGATGCATACAGTCTGTTAACCAATCCCTCAAGTGCCCTGGCATTTGCCGAAACCGCAACAGTAGTCTGGGTTCCGCCGACCAGGTATGCCCTGAGCACATCGAACGCTTTTGCTCGCAAAGTGTTTCGCCAAACAGCCTGACTCTCGTCATCACCTTTGGGAAAAAGAGATTTAAGCCGTTCCGCCAGCTCAGGGTTCTGTCCGACATAGGTGTCATATAACAGATCCACAAGTTCCGTATACATTTCAGAAGCGGGTTGCTCCATTCCCGGCGACGGACCCAAGACCGAAATTTCCTGTGGAGTCACATATTTATACTCATCATCGACTTTCTCTCCGAACTTCACATATCTGCTGGATTTTTCAATAGGCGACAAACCAATTCTGACATCTTCAACCTCCTTAACAGCAATCTGACTGATACCCTCAATTCCTAAATGCAGATTACCCATTTCTGCAATCGAATCATCACCGTATTGCGCCAGCCAAGTGCGAAAAAAAGTTCTCGCCCGCTCGCCATTTGCCACTTTTTCCATTCCGCCTTTTCTTAAATGCTGGATTGATCTGATCATTTCAGCACCATCATCACCGCCTGTAGCCAAAATCGGCTGAATATACTCCTTCCAAAATACCCGCCTAATTGAAGCTTCCGCTCGCGAAACCCTTGAAGATATAGCGGCCACCACCTCTTCCGGCATATTTTTTATTACAAAAACCGGTCCATCCAAATTACTAAAAAAGGGTGCCAATAATTCTCTCTCAGCATCAGTCCAATCCTCTAGTGCATACAATGGCGCCCAAGTTTCCACTTCATTAATTTCATTAGATTCTCCAATCTCGGGATTTCGACCTTTAAGTTTTAATACTTCACTCATAAATAATTTTTCCCTTACTTATAAAACCCTAAATCCTTCATTGTTTCCTTAATTACTCTCGTAACTTCTTCCATAGTCTGACCACCATCCACCACACACCACTCACCAGAATTGATTCTGGCATACTCCAAATAACCTTGTCTTATGCGTTCTTTTTTGACTAAATCTACACTCTCAAATACATCTTTAACTCTGCCCTCGCCCTGCATTCTTGCCATTGCAACTTCGACCGAAACATCAACCAAAAAATTAAAATCAGGTTTTAACCCGTCAGTCGCTCGCGCGTTAACCATCTCCACCATATCCAAATCTACTCCACCCATATACCCCTGAAACACCCAAGTACTAGCTGTAAAACGATCATTTATCACATTAAATCCTGCTTCAAGTGTCGGCCTTAATTGCTCAGCAACAAACTGTGCCCTAGCAATATTAAATCCGAAAAGTTGTGCTACAGGTGTAAGCTTTGTACCCAAAACCATCTCTCTAACTCTTTCGCCTGCCTTTGTACTCCCAGGCTCACGAAAAACTTTTGTTTCCTGACCATTATCGTTAAACCAATCCGCAATTAACTTTACCTGCGTTGATTTGCCAGATCCATCTGGACCCTCAAAACTAACAAAAAAGTTACCTTTTTCACGTTCTAGCATCATTTATGAAGAATTTCCTTTACCTGTAGTCCCAAAACCACCCCTAGTTTGATTACCACTTAAATCTCTTTTTACAAAATTAGCTTTTGCCACTGGAATAATTAAACCTTGCGCCACCCTATCACCAACATTAATTACCACAACTTCATCGGTAAAATTTCTAACCTGAACATATACTTGGTCTTCTGGTCCAGAATAATCAACATCTATTACACCGATTGAATGAGGCATATCTACACCAAATTTTTTCGGCGTCGAAGACCTTGGCACTATTGCCAAAAAATATCCTTCTGGTATTTCAAACACAATCCCGGTTGGTATTAATTTAACTTCTCTTGGTTGAATTTCTACTCTCTCACTCGCTTCAAAATCAAACCCTACTGCACCCTCAGTTTTGTATTCTGGAGGTTTAATATCTTCTCTTAGTGGATTAAATCCAACATCAACATGAACAAATCCTGACTCTTTTTCGTTACTCATTTCTACCTCCTTGTGGTTTTTGTTGTCTATAAAATTTACCTCGGTATGGATGTTTTGCAGGTGAGGAAAGTAATAAAAAATCCATCGCACATATAGTATCACCTGATCGAATATCTATTGGTACTGGACCCAAATTAGATAACTCCATAGTCCCATTACCTTCAAAACCAGGATCAAATAATGAAGCAGTTTCGACAACCAATCCTTTTCTGGCATTACCCGATCTGCCATCCATTGAACCCCGCATATAATCAGGCAGTAACAAATACTCAACAGTTGAGGCATTAATAAGCTCACCTGTCTGCAAAATTAATTGGTCTGACGGAGTTAATTCACCTTCAATCAAAATTCCTAAAGGGAGTGGTTCCCCAATACGAACAGAAGAAACATTCGTTCTTGCGTAGTGTTGATACTTTGTACCCATATGTAAATCAACTTTACACGCGCCAAGTTCCCTTAAATCATCAGCAGAAAATCTCTCCATTTCAGCTCGCACCATTCTATTAAGATCTTCTTCGGTTAATAGCTTTCCATGTCTATTTGCCCACTGACGCATGTCAGCTCTTAACGCCTGAACAGACACATCAAAATCGTAAAATGACTTTGGCAAAGGATCAATTACCATCTCTTTTTTAGCAATCAATCTAAGTAAATCCCATCCTTCAATTTGAGATCCAACAAAATTTTCTGGTAACCCTAACGCTTTCCTTAACTCAGGAGGGTAGCCACCAAGTGGTTCGTCCTTTAATAATTTTAGCCAGTCAGGTAAAACTTGGGGGTATGCTTCAAATGTTGGATGATATTCAACTTTTTCACCATCGGTTTCATTTGCCAGATCAAAATCATACCTAGCTTGGGCTCCTCCACCATCATCATGTTTTTCTCGTTCAAAAGCATTCATAAAAATATTTTGGGAAATGGAGCAGCAAATCCAATAACGACTATCTAATCAAAAAACTCGACAAACTTCAATCTTCCTGATTCTCTTCTTTGGTAGATTCCTCTTCTTCATCATCTTTTTTAGGAACCGGATTAGTCCAGCTGGCATATTCACAATCTGGATATCTACTACATCCCCAAAAAGTTCTACCTTTCCTTGTCCTTTTTGTCACAACCTTACCTTCTTTACATGTTGGACAGTCAATCGTTGACTCCTCAACAAGCGGTTTAGTGTTCTTACATTCTGGATAACCTGAACAGGCAATAAACTTACCAAATCTTCCTTGCCTAATTACCATATCCTTACCGCACTTCTCGCATTTTTGGTCGGTTTTTTCTGGTTCAATTTTAATTCTCTTCGCATCCGTCTCCGCTTTTGTGATTTCTGCTTCTAACGGTTTCCAATATTGTTCGACAACCGGCTGCCATTTTTCGTCGCCATTTGCGACATCGTCAAGTGAATCTTCCAATTTGGCAGTAAAGTCATAATCGACAACCTTAGGAAAATTCTCCACCATAAAATCGTTAACTGTAAACCCTAAAGTAGTCGGTATAAACCTCTTCTCAATTCGCTCGACATAAAGTCTTTCCATAAGTGTGGCAATTGTTGGAGCATAAGTAGACGGTCGCCCGATGCCATTTTTTTCCAATGCTGCAACCAAAGTTGCGTCAGAATATCTAGCTGGCGGTTCTGTAAAATGTTGTTCTTTATTTATCTTTTGCTCTAGTAGCAAATCTTCTTTTTCAACAATCGGCAAAATAACATCAGTTTCGTCCGAAACCCCCCAAATTCTCCTGTATCCATCAAACATTATTTGAAAACCACTCGCTTTGAGAGAATAGTCTCCATTTACGACTACTATACTAGTTCTTGATAACTTCGCACTTTTTGCTTGAGAAGCTAATGTTCTTTTTCTAATAAGTTCAAACAGCTTGGCGTGTTGTGGAGTAAATTTTGCCGCCACATCTTTTTCTGTTTTTTCAAAATCAGTAATTCTTATCGCCTCATGTGCTTCCTGAGCAACCTTAGAATTATTTTTATAAAAATTCGGTTTTTCTGGCAACAAATCCGGAGAATATTTAGATGAAATGGCTTTTCTAATATTTTCTATCGCTTCAGGTGATAATGCCATAGAATCTGTACGCATGTAAGTAATCAAGCCTGCTTCATATAAGTTCTGCGCCAATGACATTGTTTTTTTGGCCGTGTAACCCAATCTGTTAGAAGCAGCTTGTTGTAAAGTCGATGTTGTAAACGGGGGTTTAGGGTGCTGACTTGTTTCTCTTTGTGTCACCCCATCCACAATATATTTACCCTCGTGTAACGATTTTTCAATTTCGTCAGCGTTCTTTCCATTTCCAACGGTAATCGCTTTAGAACTCTTCTTGTCCAGTTCAATTTCAAAATCTTCACCCTTAGGGGTTTTTACCAAAACCTTAATTGACCAATATTCAATCGGTACGAATTTTTTAATTTCTTGTTCTCTTTCACAAACCAACCTCAAAGCTACTGACTGCACACGACCTGCCGACAAACCGCCTTTAATTTTTTTCCACAAAACAGGCGAAACTTTATATCCGACAATTCGATCCAAAACTCTTCTGGCTTGTTGAGCGTCAACTAAGTCGTAATTAATTTCTCTTGGAGTCTCAAAAGCGTGTTCAATTGCGCTTTTTGTGATTTCATGAAACACAACTCGCTTGGGTTTTTTATCAATTAAGTCCTTTCCAAAAAGCTCTCTTAAGTGCCATGCAATTGCTTCTCCCTCACGATCAGGGTCCGTTGCAAGATAAAGATTTTCTGCAGTAAGGGCTAGCTTTTTTAAAGCATTTGCATCTTTCTGTTTAGCCTTTGGCACAATATATCTTGGCTCAAAATTATTTTCCATATCGACACCCAAATCAGATTTTGGCAAATCACGCATGTGCCCTTTAGAGGCCTCAATGCGATATTTGGCTCCCAAAAACGCCGTTAATGTTCTTGCTTTGGTTGGAGATTCAACAATTACTAAATTTTTAATCATCAAAATAAATTTACTTTTCGCGGTAATGTTCTATAACTTTACAATAAACTGTCAAGCTTTTGAAATTTGTTAATCAAATCTTCGAATAAAATCCAGTTCCTGAATCCAAAATTTTTCCGATATTAACTAGCTCTTCAATCTTAACTAATAACTCTCTTTTATTAATCTCCGTACCATACAGTATTTCGTCAAATTGCCTTGGTCCATCTGACAAAAAATTCAAAATTATAGAAGTTTCCAAGTCGAGATTTTTATTGTCTACTATCTTATCCATTCCCAAAATATCTCTCAAATCATTCGAATTAATAATCGGTTCAGCTCCATCTTTTATTAATCTTAATGCCCCTAAGCTGTTTGGCATATCAACCCTGCCAGGCAAAACTCCTAAATTTTTTCCATAATTTAATGCCTCTCTAGCAGTTATTAAAGTACCAGACTCAACTCCCGCTTCCACAACAAAAACTGCCTTTGACAAGGCTGCAATAATTCGATTACGCAATGAAAAATACGCATAAAATGGCTGGGTTCCAGGATAATACTCAGAAATAATAACTGACCCTGTTTCAATTATTTTTTTATACAAAACTTTATTTTGTGTTGGATAACAAACATCAACCCCGTTGCCCAAAACTGCGATTGTTTTACTGCCTGCGTTAATTGCTTCCCAATGTGCAGCCGCGTCAATGCCTCTTGCCATGCCTGACACAACCGTTATTCTTGAATCTTCCAATAATTCAGCCAACATTCTTTTTGTTTGCGCCAGTCCATAATCGGTCATTTTCCTCGACCCCACTACTCCCAGTGAATACTCACACCTAAGCGCCAACTGGGAACCAATTCCGTAAATAATAAATGGTAAATCATCAAAATAATCAAAAATCTCTGGCATTCCTGCGTCCCCTAACACCAAAAACCAAATATTCTTTTTTTCTAACTCTTTTTTAATTTTTGAAATATCATGAGAACTTTTCGTAATCAACTCACTAACCCTAGTCTTAACACCCAATTCTTCCAAATGTTTATTGTTAGATTCAAATATTAACTTCGCACTTCCAAACTTTTTGACCAATAATTTCAATGCCGCAGGGCTATTCGGCATAACTGTGGACAGCCAAAGTCGATAATCACGCTCTTCAAAAATCACACAAACTAATTTAAATCTTTATCGAATCGAGCTAAAGTACCACTCCAATGTATTTCTTGCAACCGGAGCAGCTACCGCCGAACCTTCGCCTCCTCGCTCAACCAAGACAGTCATACTAATACTTGGTGCATCAAAAGGCGCAAACACTGTAAACCAAGCGTGTGTTTCGTCAGTTTCGGCAAACTCCGCAGTTCCTGTTTTACACCCCACCGGAATCTTAAAATTAAAAAATGGATAACCTGTGCCTCCTGTTAAACAAGCCTGTTTTAATCCTTCTCGAACCAGAGCCAACCACTCCGGTTTTGCATTAACCTTTCTAATTTCATTTGCCAAATCAATTTCTTCAACTCGACCATCGGAGAAACTAACAAATCTAGCAATCTTCGGCCTATGTAGTGTTCCGTCAATTGCTGAAGCTGAAGTAAAATTAACAACCTGAAGAGGAGTAACCAACAGATCTGATTGGCCAATCGCCATTTGTAAGGTATTACCTGGATACCATGGCTCATTTTTAACTCTTAATTTCCACTCCTCATCAGGAACCAAGCCGGCATTTTCTCCATTTAAAGCAATCCCAGTTTTCTCTCCCAAACCATATTCTCTCGATCCCAACTGCAGTTCTTTCTCGCCTACAGCCATACCTAATCTATAGAAAAATATATCATTCGATCTGGCTATTGCTCTCGACACATCCAATTCACCCTCTTCTTTTCGTCCATATTGGGTCCAAAACCAGTTCGTAAACTTAAATGGTCCCAAAAATATTTCTCCTTCGTCCACAAATCTCGTTTCTGGTGTGATTTTTCCTGACTCAAGACCAACCAATGAAGAAACTATTTTATAAACCGAACCAGGTGGATAAATTCCAGAAATAGCTCTGTTAAACAAAGGGTTGTCTGGATTGTTCACCAAATCTGAAAATGCGTCTCCTTCGATTCTGTTAGAAAATATATTGTTGTCAAAACTTGGATAACTAACCATTGCCAATATTTCTCCCGTTTTAGGATCCTGTGCCACAGCCGATCCACTTGTAACTTTGGCTTTTTCTATCTCTTTTTTTAGTTCTTCAAAAAGCTTAATTTGTAGTTCCGCATCGATAGTTAATTCCAAACTTCCTCCGATTTTTGGATCCTCAACACCGATTATTCTTTCCTCCATTCTCGTAGAGTCCACCTCGTAAAGCTTCTTTCCGTGTTTTCCTTTAAGTAAATTTTCAAACGACTGTTCAACTCCCATTTTTCCAATTCTGTCACCGGTTAAATAACTATTAGAACCATTAGCTAAGTCATCAGCCGTTATCTCGCCCGTATATCCCAATATATGCGCAAACGCCTCACCTTTTGGGTACACACGAATTGTGTCCTCAAATAATCGTCCAAGCGGTCCTTCTTTATCCAAAAAAGCTTCATTCTGTTCAATTAGTTTTTGTCCTGTCTCAACAGAGACCAAGCGAGATTCATTTTCTTTGACTAGTCGATACGCTGTATCATTTCGCGCCAAAACTATGCCGTTCCGGTCTTTAATTTCTCCTCTTGGCGCATAAAGATTATCAATTTTTACCCTATTATTTTCAGACTTCAGGCTAAAATCTTCACCTTTTATTATCTGTAGGTGAATAAGTCTCAAACAAAAAATCGCAAAAATAGCAAATGCCGTAATGTAATAAAAAACCAATCTAATCTGTGAAACTTTTTCTGAAGATTGAAATATATCCTGCCGTCTAAGTCCCAGCGGCGAAGCCGTCTCGTCAAGACTAAACTTTTGGGAATTTTTTTTGCGGCTGCTAGAATATATAGACTCAGCAAAATTTTTACCAAAATTATTTTTCTTCATAAGTTGACATTCAAACTATAATAATCTTCATATCAAAACAAACATATGTCAGAAAACCAAGTAGATCCACAAGCTGTTGTAGTAGAAATACTCAAAAAACTTGAGCCTTATTTTGAGGAGCTTGAAAAAAGACTCTCAAAAATCGAGGAACAGCTTAGTGATAAAAAAAGCAAATAAAATTATACTTTGCCCGATATTTTTACCCGATCAAGTAATTTTTGATCGTCAAGTAGTAGTGAACATCCACGTACGACAGCTGTAAGTGGATCATCAGCCACAAAAACAGGCATTTTTGTTTCTTCTGAAAGTAATTTTGCAAAACCAGGTATTAATGCCCCACCACCGGCCAAAGTAATACCCCCCTCGGTAATATCAGCCACTAATTCTGGCGGCGTTTCTTCAATTGTGTCCAAAATAGCCTGTGTGATTTGTTTGATGGTTGGAGTAATTGCTTCTCTGGCGTCATCGGCAGTTAACTTGACAGACTTTGGCAATCCAGTCTCTAACGACCTGCCTCTAACCACCATTTCGCGCTTTACTATCCCTGCATATGCATTTCCAATCGACAACTTAATTTCTTCAGCCGTTCGCTCCCCAATAAGCAAACCATACCTAACTCTCAAGTAATTAATAATATCAAGCTCCATTTCATCTCCAGCAACCCTAATTGAACGATTCACAACAATTCCCCCTAATGATATGACCGCAATCTCCGTTGTTCCTCCTCCAATATCCACAATCATTACCCCATTGGGATCAGATATAGCTAATTTTGAACCAATTGCTGCTGCCATAGGCTCCTCAACTAAGAAAACCTCTCTTGCCCCTGAAGAAATAGCTGCTTCTGCAACCGCTCTTCTCTCAACTTCTGTTACCCCAGATGGAATTCCGACTACTACTTTTGGTCTTGGGACTTTTGGCAAAAGTGCCCCAGGGCCTTTGTGTACTTTATGAATAAAATACTTAAGCATTGCCTCAGTCGCGTCAAAATCAGAAATTACTCCATGTCTTAGTGGCCTGATAACATCAATCGACATTGGTGTTTTGCCAAGCATTTTTTTTGCCTCAGACCCAATTGCCAAAACTTTTTTAGATTTCCGATGCCTTGCCACCACCGATGGTTCCCGCACCATGATTCCTTTATCTCTAACATGTAGTAACGTGTTCGCTGTACCCAAATCAATGGCAATGTCGTATGAAAAAATACCTAACAGTCTTCTTAACATAAATACATAACAGTAGTAAGGCAGTATAACAAAGGCTAGGCGTGTTATTGTATTGAGATTTTAATTGCTAACTAATAAAAAAGCACATATACTCATAAAAATTTTATTTAATGAAAGATTTAGCAGTATTTTCCAGAACCCTAATAAAACTCACTTTTTTCGCCACACTTTTTATCACTCCTTTTATATTTACCTCTCTTACCTCCGAACTCTTTGAGATTCCAAAGATGCTCTTTATATATTTCATCACCGCCACATTACTTTGTCTCTATATTATTTATAGTATTTCAATCAAAAAAATCCTTATCACTAAAAATCCGATATTGATATTTTCAATCTGTTTCATACTCGCTTTAGGCATTTCTACAATATTCTCAACCGACCACCACCTCTCGGTATTTGGATACTACACACGACTTAATGGTTCATTGTTTTCATCAATTTGTTACGTCGCTATCTTTTTTGTCATCTCCAGTGTTATCTCAAAAAAAGAGGCAATTGAAGGAATAAAATTTTTAGTCCTTTCTGCGCTTGCGGTTTCGATTTGGGGAATTCCAGGTCATTTTGGATACGACCCAAACTGTTATGTATTAGTTGGCAAACTAACTTCAACCTGCTGGCGCGAAGAATTTCAACCAACACTCAGAATTTTTTCAACATTTGGACAACCCAATTGGCTTGGTGCTTTCTTAACAATGGCCATTCCACTTGCTGTTAGTATCGCAATTACTTCTCACGGGTTTCAAAAAATATTTTTTTCTATAACCACTTTGGTAATTTTTCTTGCATTGATTTTTTCAAATTCTAGATCAGCATTTCTTTCACTTTTAATTTCTATGTTTCTGTTTGCAATTTTCCTCGGGTGGAAAAAAATTAAGACCAGTTTTGTCACTTTATTATTAATTCTCACTGGCTGCCTTGTTCTTTTGGGCATCTTCGGCAAACCCCTCTGGGAAAGGAATCTTGAAGCTGTAAGACAAAATCTCTTTTTTACCAAAAATGAACTTAGTCAAAACGAAACACCTAAATCAACTTCCACCAGGTCGGCAACTCCTGCCTCAACCAGTCTCGAATCTGGTGGTACAGAATCCGGAACAATTAGATTAATAGTTTGGCAAGGAGCATTAAATATATTTAAAAATTCTCCGATAATAGGTTCTGGCCCAGAAACTTTTGCGACTGTTTACTACAAGTTCCGCCCCCAAGAACACAACAACACTACTGAATGGAATTTTCTCTACAACAAAGCACATAATGAATATTTGAATTATCTCGCAGGATCCGGACTAGTTGGAACAATATCTTATTTGTTTTTGATTTTTTCAATTATCTTCCTAATCTCCAAAAATATTTTTAGCTCACTTAACCAAACCCGAATCCTTCAACTCGGCCTTCTATCGGGATCAATAAGCTACTTGGTAGTTAACTTTTTTGGGTTCTCTGTGACTGTTACTTCATTGATTTTCTTTATCATTCCCGCAATTTCCTATGTACTATCAAACGATAATAAAAATTATCAGATTAAAATTCCTAAAAAAATAATATTTCCCAATACAATTATTATTGCAACAATATTTATTATTTACGTTTTTCTTGTACTAACAGTTTCTCGAATTGTACTAGCGGATATCTATTACGCTAGATATCAAAAAGAAATCGGCAACGGAAAAATTACCAAAGCACTGAAAAACGTACAAACCGCAGCACTTACCTCGCCGTATTTTGAACCAATTTATTACGCAGAAATTGCATACGCAGCCTCACTTGCCGCTGAAAACAGTTTTGATGATGATAAAGAAAATTTTATAAAACTTGCTGAAACTTCATTATCCAAAGCGCTTAACGACTCACCCAACAACCTCAGCCTTTGGCGAAAAGCTCAATCAACTTATTTTGAACTTAGTATTTCAGACTCTAAATATCTTGATCTGGCAATTAATGCTGGCAAGGTCACTACCACTCTTGCACCCACCGACCCAGCAACTTTCTACAATCTCGGACTTATCGAAAAAACCGCCAACAAAAAAGAGGATGCAAAAAAATCATTCTCTCAAGCTCTTAAACTCAAACCAAACTACATTGAAGCACAAACCGAACTAGAATCAATCAATTAAATATTACGAGAAAAAATTAATTTTTTCGCCAATAATCCAAAATGCTTTGACACATATCTTCAAATGTAAATTTCTGTTTCCAGTTAGTATCTCTTACTAATTTTTCATTACTTGTATTCATTCCGGGGTCGTCATTTTTTCTTACCAAACTTTCGTCCGTAACAACTTTTACATTAACTCCAGATAATTCAATTAATGTATCCAATAAATTTTGTACCGATCTGCTTTGTCCAGAACAGACGTTATACACTTCTCCCGACACACCACTTTTCATCAACTCTATATATGCTTCAACTACATCTCTAACATCTAACCAATCTCTTGTCGGACTAAGATTGCCTACTTTGATTTCACCCTCTTTTTCGTTCGATCTTTCAATAGCAATAATTTGTCTTGCAAAAGCACTTTCCACAAAACTAGGTCCACGCCTTGCACCAGCGTGATTGAAAGGTCGGACCCGAACAATATCAATCCCATCGGCTGCAAAATACTTATAACCTGCCAAATCCTGACCTACTTTTGAAATCGCATACAAACTCTTAGGTTTAAGTTCTGACGTCTCGTCTGTAATTCCCCCAACATTTCCATCCCCATACACAACACTCGACCCAACAACCAAAACCCTAGACTCAACTTGGTTCTTTTTAACTGCTTCTAGTAAGTTAATTTGACCTAAAACGTTGTTGTGAATAACTTCCCACTCGGTCATATCGGGATTACTAAACGACGCTGCCAAATGAAATATCTGATCAGGCTTCACGTCTGCAATTACCCTATCAATCGCTTCAGCATCTTTCATATCAAAACGATGCATAACTATCTTGCCTTTAAGGTTACTCAAATTTTCCGGAAAAGCTTCATTTTCACTTCCTCTGTCCGTACCATGAATTTCATAACCGCCGATTTCGTCTAATCTGTCAGCCAAAGTCGAACCAACCATCCCCGACACTCCTGTAATCAAAACCTTTTTCATATTATTTTTATTATTCTACTCTGCATAAAAAAAAATTAACAGTCAAAAATCTAAATACAATTATTGTCTAATTGCATCAAAAGAATATAATATCGACATGAATCTTGAATCTAGTGCCGAAAAAGAACCTACCCCTAAAAAAAGAATTGCTGTATTAATCGGTGGTGGATCTCGACTTCCCGCGATTTTCGACTATACAAATGACCCTAAAAACAACTGTGAAATTTCAGTAGTTGTTTCTCATAAAAAAGAATCTCCAAAAATTCCTTGGGCAATCGAACAGGGAATTCCCGCCGTTAAATTCAACCGCGTACAAATGCAAAATACGCTACACAAAACACTTGCCGAATACCAAAAAGAGTACGAAGAAGGATTAGCTGCATTTTTACAGCAATCGGATTACCGACCATCACTGGTTGTAATGGCGGGGTGGGATTTAGTAATGCAAAAAGACTTTCTAGAAAAATTTACCGATTTAGGCAAAAATTACGCAAGAGTAATTAACCTTCACCCCGCACTTCTTCCAGACGACAACTCTGACACCTACACCACATCAGATGGTACAGTTATTCCCGCATTTCGCGGCGTTGAATGCATCAAACAAGCCTTCGATAACAAATCGCCTTATTCTGGATGTACGGTGCATTTTGCCACCACAACCTACGATGTTGGACCGGTGATATTAAGACGCGAAGTAAAAATCGACCCAAATGAAGACCTAGAAACCCTCGAAGAACGAGTTCATCAACAAGAAGATTCTGCTCTTATTGCAGCAATAGACTTTTGTTTGAACAAAACTTTTTTGGTCGAAAATAATCGTATTGTTTTATCCAAATAATTAATGTTTTCTGAAATCATTGTTCTTTCTCACAAAACTGGATTCAACTCAAAAACCTACACCTACAAAAATCCCTCCCAGTCGCCAACAGTCGGCCAACTCGTAAAAATCCCTTTTGGACCAAAAACTTATTTTGGAATTGTCATCGCACTTACCAAAACATCGACAAGGTCAAAACTCAAAACAATTGAAAAAATATATGGGAAAACTCCGATAATCACGCCAAATCAAATTGTTTTTTTTCAAAAAATTGCAGACCACTACCGAGGCAATATTAGCGACATCCTAAAACTTGCCCTTCCTCCAATTCCTGTAAGACAACTTAAACTTCTCGACCAAAATATCATCAACAGCCCAAAACAAGATATCAATTTAATAATCGCCCCATCAGAAAACCAATTTCCCAATATTATCTCCAGACTAAAACCTAAGTCCAAAATCACAATTTTTAATTCCCACGACACACCAACTCAAAAACTAAAAAACTATTTCCAAATTCTTCAAAATAATACTAACACCATAATCACAACCAGATCTGGCATATTGCTACCTTTTCAAAATTTAGAAAAGATTACGATTTATGATGAAGAAGATATCAGCTACCAAGAAGAAAGAACTCCTTACTATAATTGCATAAAGGCGGCAGAAATCTATTGTCAGATTTTCCCTAAAACAAAACTTAATCTAATTTCTCAGTCGCCCAGCTTAACCAGTTTTTATAACAGAAAATCCGTTCTTACAATTAAGCCAATAGTTATCCCGACAAACCTAAAAATTGTAAAAATTAATCCTTACGAAAAATACGAAACAAACTCTGCATTCTTTACCAAAATTGCCCAAGAATCAATTGATAATAATCTCAACAACAATCGATCTATTTTGATTTTTCTCAATAAAACCTCCCCTAAAGGTTTTTTATATTGCCAATCGTGTCAATACAAAAAATTTGTTCCAACCACGACCGAAGATTGTCCAAATTGTCACTCACCAAGAATTAGATTTTTCTCACCAAATCTTAATTCATTACAACTTGAAATAAGTAAAAAATATCCCAAAACTAAAATTTCAATAATTGATTCAAAAACCAAACCGGACTTAAGATCAAATATCTTTCTAGGTACCAAAAGTTCACTGTACGTTAATTTTCCAGAAAAACTTGGACTAATAATTGTAATTAACTCCGACGATATTTTTTATCCATATAATTACAATTCTGAAATTTCAGGTTTTCAAACACTACGAAAAATCATTAGTATTCCAAGCCAAAGCTATATTCTCCAAGCCAAAAACCCTGACAATCACCTTATCGACCAAACCATCACACCTAATTCGACTGCTTTTTTAAGTAAGCAGCTGAAATTAAGACAGTCCTTTGATTTACCACCTTTTTCACATTCTCTTACGTTATCGATTCAGGGTAAAAATCTAAAACTTTTAAAAAACAAATCTCAAAAAATTATCAAATTAATAAAAAATCAAAAAACTAATTTTACTTTTGGAGAAATAACTGCATTTCAAAAGAAATCAAATTTATTTAATATTTATATTCCAGTTTTTCACAAAGACATAAATGCCTTTGATATAATCATCCCGCAACTACCCAGCAAAACAACCGTAAAAATAAATTATTTAGACTCACAATAAAATATGGCAATCAAAAAAATCGTTACAATTCCCGACCCAAAATTAAGACAAATCAGTGAAAAAATCACTCACTTTGACAACGAACTCAAAACACTAATTACTGATTTAATCGATACCCTTGAAGCCCAAAACGACCCTCCAGGTATTGGCATTGCCGCCGTACAAATTGGCGTACTAAAAAGAGTTTTTATTGCACGTCTCGGCCACAAACTTAAAGAATTTATTAATCCAGAAATAACTAAGTTTGGCAAAGAAGAGTCGGAGCTTTTTGAAGGCTGTCTTTCCGTTCACCATCATTATGGATATGTCTACCACCCTACTTCTGTAACCATAAAAGCTCAAGATATAAATGGAAAAGTTTTTGTTGCAAAATACAAAAACCTAGCAGCTCGAATAATGCAACACGAAACCGATCACCTTAACGGCATTTTATATATTGATCATGTAGCAGCCCAAAAAAACAAAATTCTTAAAATAACCGGTCAAGACAAAGAAGGTAACGACATCTTTGAAGAAGTAAATATTAACCAATGACAAAAATAGTTTTCTTTGGCACCCCAAAATTTTCAGCCATTATTCTAAACAAATTAATAGAAAATAATTACAAACCATCACTTGTAATTACTGCCCCCGATAAACCAGTTGGCCGAGAAAGTAAAAGCACACCTTCTCCCGTCAAAATCGTAGCGAAAAAAAATAATATTCCAGTCAAAACATATGGGTCACTTAAAGGGCGCGATGATGTGGAAGAAGAAATTAAAAAATATCAACCAGATTTAATTATTGTTGCAGCTTACGGAAAAATTATCCCTCAAAATATTCTCGATATTCCCAAAATTTATCCAATCAATGTCCACGGCTCTATCCTGCCAAAACTTAGAGGAGCTTCCCCTGTTCAATACGCAATTCTTGAAGGACTATCAGAAACAGGCATAACCCTAATGGTTATGAACGACAAAATGGATGAAGGGAATATATTAAAAATTAAAAAAATTCCAATCGAACCTAACGATACCTCAACAGATCTTTTTCAAAAAATGGCAGATGTTTCTGCAAACTTTTTAATTGAATCGCTACCTGAAATATTAAGTAACAAAATTAAGCCTCAACCACAAGACCATACTCAATCAACTTATACCAAATTACTAAGTAAACAGGATGGTCAATTTGATTTTGAAAATCCTCCATCAAATCTAGGTAACATGATTCGAGCATACTTTCCTTGGCCTGGAGTTTTTACTGAAATAGATAACCAAACAATTAAATTTTTACCAAATAATATGATTCAACTTCCCAACAGAAAAGCAATCTCAATCAAGGACTTCAAAAACACTTATAAAGAATTATCTGGAAAATTAACAAAAACGTTCGAACTGCTTTAGGAAGCTACAACTACTTCTGCCTCTGGCTTAACATTCAACTTAACCATAGCTGCACTATCACCAGATTTAACCTGCCTAAGACATTTAATACAGAATTTCATCTTCCTAACACCCATACCTGCGATCTCAACTTTTGCAACCTGAAGGTTAGGCTTCCAAAGTTTTTGGCTTTTAGGTGCACGCATAGCCCACTGCCCACCGTGTTTATGGGTAGTGTCCATTCCAACTTTTGTTGTTTTACCGCAAAGAGTACAAGCTCTCATAATTTATTTCAATATTATGGTATAAAATTAGCTAGCCTAGTATACAAGCTCAAATTAAAAAATCAACCTTAAACAAATTTTATGCTCCTTTTGCATTTAATCTCCGGCCAGCTTTCAATTGTGTTTTTCTTACTTTTTATCATTTCACTCGTGATGTCGATAGCAATTCACGAATTTTCTCACGCATTTGTAGCAACCAAACTCGGAGATAATACCGCCAAATCGCTCGGCAGATTAACACTTAACCCTATCTCACACCTAGACGTTTTTGGCACACTCGCCTTGCTATTTATTGGAATCGGTTGGGGCAAACCAGTACCATTTAACCCATACAGTCTCAAAAACCCCAAAACCGGCTCAGCTCTTATTTCTGCTGCCGGTCCAGCCTCCAACCTAATTATGGCCATTATTATGTCAATTCCTTATTTGATAATAATTAATACCAATCCCTCAAGCCAACAACTTAGGTCTCTAGTTGATATTTACAGCTTTATTTATTTCATTATCAGCCTGAATGCCGCCTTAGCAATATTCAATCTTATCCCTGTACACCCACTCGACGGGTTTAAGGTTCTTGGTGGGTTTTTACCAAAAAACTGGTATTACGATTGGAGTCGAATGGAAAGATACGGAATGTATATTCTACTTATACTAATTATTCCGATTAATGGTGGCTCAATAATTGGACGAGTCGTACTACCACTTGCAGAAAAAATCACAAATCTGCTTTTACCAAACCTAGGCCTACTAATAGGCGCAACCTGATGAAATAGGTTATTTTGACAACATTTAAAGCAATTTCAGCTTCATAATAAAATTTGACTGGTAGTGAAATAATAATAAAATAGTAAGTGGTTCTAAGGTAAACAATTAAGTTAACTTTATGAATCGCTCGCACATTACGCCCCTTGATTTTTGGTTCAAGCTGATAAGTCATAGAACTTCCTTACAAGCTTCAACTAAAAGAATCCGTCATTGTATACGCGTCAAGTTCCAAAGCTCCGCGATCGTGACAAAAAATCCTATTCTTTTTGGGAGGCCGGACTTATTAGTCCCCCATCAATTAAGGGCGATATTATGAAAAATTATGTTCAAATCTTTTTAAAAAGACTGGTAAGAGATCATACTCCACCAGTCTTTTTTTGTTCTCGTTTCTCTGCTAAAATCTCCAAGCTAAAAATAAAACAAAATATTTAGCCCAAAATGCTGCAAGCATTTTGAGAGGAGAAACGACGAAGTGTCAGATGAATTGACCTTGAAAGGTCAAATCGTCGAAAACGTAGTCCGTTTCGACGAGCCGAGGTGGCTCAGTGGTAGAGCAGCCCCATGGTAAGGGGCAGGTCGTGGGTCCGATTCCCACTCTCGGCTCCAAGTAACACTTGTTTTATAAAAACAAACTTTAGTTACTATAATGTCGGTTTAATTAACAATCTGGAAAAGAGTTCGAATCTGTGAGGAATCTATTTCCAGTTTAGTATTTATTAACAATCTGGAAAAGAGTCCGAACTTGTGAGGAATCTATTTCCAGTTTAGTATTTATTAACAATCTGGAAAAGAGTCCGAACTTGTGAGGAATCTATTCCCACTTTCGACTCCAAGGTAACAATAATTGAACTAGAAACCATTCGTGTTTCTTTTTAAGTTAAAATTGCCTAAATAAAGGAAAATAACAATTTAGTTATTCATACCTTATAATTTCAAGTGCTTTAGCACGACCCCAAAATGTGTAAACATTTTGAAGAGGAGGAATGATGAAATTTAAGACGGGTTTTGGTTTCACAAAATTCGTCGAAATGGAATCCATTCCGACGAGCCGAGATGGCGGAGTGGTCAATCGCTACGGTCTGTAAAACCGTCGCCCGTACGGGCTACGTAGGTTCGAACCCTACTCTCGGCACCAAAAGATACTTATATCTTAAAAAAGTATTTTTGTTAAAAAACTGAGCTTTGGCTCAGAATTTTCTTGAATAGAGGTCTTGGCGCCTATTCAAACTCGCGCCGTCTTAGCTCAGTTGGTTAGAGCGATCGTTTTGTAAACGATAGGTCCTCGGTTCGAATCCGAGAGACGGCTCCATATTGCAAAAAGCTTCAACTGCCGTTATCATTCGCAAAGTTAAAATTACTTATGGCTAAAAAATCTCAGCGCAAACCTTTTCATCTCAAATGTAGTGTTTGCAGCGAACAAAACTATACGACAACAAAAAACAGTCTTAACTCTGACGCAAAAGTCGAGATAAAAAAATACTGTTCAAAGTGTCGCAACTCAACTCTTCACAAAGAGACCAAAATCAAATAATTTCCTAAGGAATAATTTACTGTATAATCCTAAAAATCGAGTAGTACTCACAAACACTCTCGTGCCTTTTTTTTTGGCACCAGTCTAGGCCTATGGTGTAATGGTAGCACTAGAGTCTCCAAAACTCTCAGTCTGGGTTCAAATCCTAGTAGGCCTGCAAACACTACCTACAACAAACTTTTTAGCAAAAATCTATGCTTAATTAAATATAATTTCCATAAGTGAATACTTTTGACCCCAATTACAAACCAATAATGATTAGTTTTCGCATTGCTCAAAAAGTAGTAGTCTTTAACAATGAGAATAAAATTCTCTTTTTGCGAAGATCTTCTATGACAAAACGAGCTGGTGGGTGGGACTTTCCAGGCGGAGCTTTAGAAAATGAGGAACTAGACGAAGGAATAATACGAGAAACTCGAGAAGAAGCAAATATCGAAATTTTTAAACTACAACCAATAGGTTTTGCAACATTCGATAGAAAAGAACCAAAAATGAGAACATTAATGATTGGCTATATGGCAGATTTGAAAAGCGGAGAAGTAAAACTTAGCTGGGAACACGATGAATACAAATGGCTCTCAATCAATGATGCGCAAAAAAATAATTTACCTAAAGATCTTAAAGAATTTTTAAAAACTTCAATCAAATTACGCAAATAATTAATTCAGTTTCTCACAATTTAGTTCAGTTTCTCACAATTTAGTTAAGATATCGTATAAAATAATAACCAATGGATACAATAAAACCCATAAGACTTGTCTTTCAAATCTTTAACCTTTTGGTTCTAACTATATTTGTTTCTGCGATATTTTTCGCTTCATTTCAATTTTACAATAACATTGTTTCCCCTATCCAAGAACGCCAAAACCGGCTTGAGCAAAAAGATCAAATTATTCCAAACGAGTTTCTGGACGAAACAGAAAAAACAGAAAAAACCTCCTTCGATAGTTACATACAAGAACCTACGGCTCAAATTACCAAAGACTATCTTCTAAATGTCAGAAACCGAAGCTTTCCGGAAGCTTACTCATTTTTATCCCTCTCACTCAAAAAAACCTACAATTCAATTCAATTTGAGGAGGAAATCGCCAAAAAACACTCCGGAAAAATAGTTAGATACAGACTTGACAGTATCCAAATACTTGACGAATCAAACCGCAAACTTACGATAACCGCTTTCACTTTAGACCAAAATAACAAGAATGACAGCTATACATTCACCTTAACCTTTACCAAAACCACAAACACTAAAACCCCTTGGCAATTAACTGCTTTTACTGATTCACTTGGATAAAAAATTTGGGTTTGCTAGAGTTAAAGTATGACTGCCCTAGCTATACTAACTAACCTAATCTTAATTATTCCGCTTTTCTTCTCACAAGCACCAACTCAAGTAATCTCCCCACTAGCCTCTGGCACAGTTCTCGGAATAAATACCTCTTCGAACCAAAAACTTTCGCCAAACGAGCAATTTGACAGTTTAATCGGCCAAATGATTGAAAAAAATCCACCCCAACCCCAAATTCAGCCAACCACGACAACAGCCGACATATTTCCTAAAACATTCAAAGGCAACATCAAAATATTAATTCTTGGAGGCACTCAAACTGCACAACTCGAAAACGGAGCCAATCTAATCACCAAGCTTAATGAATTTTATCCAAATATTAAATTCGATTTTGTAAATTATTCTTCCCCAAACTCCGATATTAACTATGCGCTAGCCAAAACGAACGACACTTTCATTCACAATAGTACACTCCAGTCATCAGTTATTTTTCAGGAACCAGACATTCTTTTTGTTGACACTTTTGGCTACGACCAAACAATCAAACAAAAAACCGATTTAGAAACCCATATACAAAAACTAAACAATTTAATAAATATCGTCTTTTCATACAACAAGTCACAAAACATATTTTTATCCAACTTTACGCCGAGCAATGAAAGTTTTGCTTTTTTGGAGCCAGATCCAAACCTACAATACGGCTTAGCCGCCAAAACACTCCAAAATATCTACGATATTAACAATTTAATTGACCAAAAAAATCTCCCCAAAGTAGACATTACAACCGCGAGCCCTAGTAATAGTATTACTTCTGACAACTTCAAACTATCAAAACCAGCAATTGAAGTTCTGGAATCCAAAATAATTGAATATTTAATTAACAACCAAACAATCGATAAAGCACTAGAAACCCAAAGGCTCTACTAATAAAAATCAATCTAGTTTTACCCAACCTCGGGAATCCTTTTTGTCAAAAATAGGCGGAACCAAAAATTTTGTAACCGACTTAATAAAAATCAAACTTACATAATTTACCTTCTCCAACCTCGCCCAAAACCGTTCATCAAGATCCATGAGGATTGTATAGTCCTTTTTTATTTTTGCTAAATCAACCTTATCAGGATGATCAAAATATATTACCTTTGAAACTAAAAATTGACCCACTACACCTTCTCCAGGCTCCTTTATATAAACCACATCACCAACCGACACATCACAAAATGGGGAAATTTTAATTTTTGAAAATCGTCCATCAACCGTCTTTTGACCGGCAAATATCTTATCAATATTTTTTTTGCTAAATATTCCTAAGTGTTTAACCATTTTTCTTTGAAGCCAAAACCTCTTCAAGATAATTCTTAAAATCGCCTGACAAATCTTGATGTTTTAACCCAAAGTCCACAACAGCTTTAATGTATTCAAGCTTATTACCGCAATCGTAATATTTTCCGTTTTTTATTTCAGTCGCATAAACATCTGCGCCCTTTTTACATAGCGTGTTTATTGCGTCAGCCAGAACCAACTCGCCACCATGACCTTTTTCCAAATGGTCCAAAACATCCCAAATTTCTGGAGTTAATACATATCCCGACACCGAAGCTAAGTTTGATGGACGATTTTCGATTCCAGGTTTTTCTATTAACTCAGAAACTTTTACTACACCTTCATCAACTCGTTCACCCTTGGCAAAACCATATCTTTTTGCATCCGACTCTTTATCCGTTGTAATTGCCGCCAAAATCGTTCCATTATATTTTTCATAAGCCTCAACCAGCTGAGTCGCCCTAGACGGCATAGCATCTATAAAATCATCCCCCCAGAGGACCAGAAACGGCTCATCATTTAACAAATGCCTTGCACACTTAACCGGCGTCGCATTACCAAGAGGGCCCTTCTGTCGAACATAAATAAAATTCGCCATTTCAGCAATCCTTCTAACTTGTTCAAGCTCGGCTTCTTTTCCCGAATCTTCTAATCTTTTTTCTAATTCAAAAGGATAATCAAAATGATCTTCAATTGATCTTTTTTGCCAACCAGTCACAATAATCACATCTTCAATTCCTGCCGCAACCGCATCTTCAACGACATATTGAATAATTGGCTTATCAACAATTGGCAACATTTCTTTGGGTTGCGCTTTTGTTGCTGGTAAAAATCTCGTCCCGTAACCAGCAGCTGGAATAACAACTTTTCTTATTTTCTTCATATTTATTTAATTATCTTGATACTAAATATAATAAACCAATTAGGCACAAAATATTACCACAACTCTAATCAAAATCCTATAATATTGTGCCGCAAGGCTCATTGTGCTAAAATCGCGTTTTTAGAGGCTTAAAAAAGCAAAATAAATATGCTACTATTTGCTCTGCTTTACTTTCTAGAGCTAGTACTTAAGGGTTAATTATGGCAAAAACAAACAAGACCAAAAAGCTTGCACTACCTTCGGTTAGTCCAATCAGGGTCGCAAAAGGCAATCCTGTTAGTACTTATCTCTTGCAGTCTAAAGACGAATTTAAAAAAATAATTTGGCCAACCAGAAACGAAGCAATAAGGCTGACAATTATTGTCATTATTGCCAGTATTCTTATCGGAACAATCTTAACCTTGATTGATCTTGGCCTAGCTAAAGCAGTCGACAGCCTGCTCAAAATTTAATATGACCAACAACAAACAAACATTAAATGACGATCTAGATGACACAACCGTTAACGCGGTTTTGCCCATCGAGGAATCAGAAACAATTGAACCAGATTCCGAATCTAACGAAATAAACGAAGTATCTCCAGCTGAAAAAAAAGTTGAAGTTAAAAAAACAGATGACACAACTCCAGCTCAAACAGAAACTGAAGATGTTGAAACCGATGAAGTTGCCGAAACCGATGATATTCCAGCAACAATCGATAACCCGAACGCCAAATGGTATGTCGTACACACCTATTCTGGCCACGAACAAAAGGTTGCAATCACTCTAAAACAAAGAGTTGCTTCGCTTGGCATGACCGACAAAATTCTAGATATCTTGGTTCCTACTCAAGACAAAATCGAAATTCGTGAGGGTAAAAAATCCACAATAAAAGAGAAAATCTTCCCTGGATATATTCTTGTTCGTATGGAACTCAATGACGAAAGCTGGCTAGCCGTCAGATCAACCCAAGGTGTCACCTCCTTCGTCGGTATTGGCAACAAACCAACTCCGCTTCCAGAGAGCGAAGTCGAAGTAATCAAAAAATACATGTCCATGGAAGCTCCTCGATTCAAGGCTAAATTTAGCGTTGGCGAAGCTGTTCGTATTGCTGATGGACCATTTGCGGAATTCCTTGGCACAATTTCTGAAATTGATGAAGAAAAAGGTAAACTCAAAGTCCTGGTCAGTATCTTCGGACGAGAAACCCCAGTAGAACTAGACTTCTTACAAGTAAATAGACTTTAAAAAAAATAAAATGGCAAAAAAAATTAAAAGCTTAGTCAAACTAAACGTGCGCGCAGGAGCAGCTACTGCTGCACCACCTGTGGGTACCGCACTTGGTCCTCACGGTGTCCCAATTATGGACTTCGTTAACCAATTCAACGAAAAAACTAAAGAGCAAAAAGGCGACTTGTTGCCTGTAATCATTACTATCTACGAAGACCGTAGTTTTGACTTTATTACCAAACAACCTCCAATTGCTGAAATGATCAAAAAAGCACTTAATACCGACAAGGGTTCAGCTAAGCCTGGTCGAGAAGCAAAGGGTAAGTTAACTAAATCCCAAGCCGAAGATATTGCTAAAGCAAAAATGCCTGACCTCAACACCACTGATATCGAATCAGCTGTTAAAGTTGTTGGCGGTGTCGCAAGATCTATGGGCGTAGAAATCGAAAAATAATCAAATAATTATTTCATTATGGCTACAAAAACAAAAAAAAACTCCGCTCCAAAAATAACCCGCTCCAAATCTTATTCAACTGCGAGTGCTCTGGTTGAAAAAACTAAACTGTATTCACAAGCTGAAGCTGTCGATCTGGCAAAGAAAACCTCACGCACTAAGTTTGACGGCACTATTGAAGCGCATTTTGTTTTAAACAAAAAAGATCAAAAATTTAGTCTTAGCTTCCCTAATCCTTTAAATACCGAAACCAAAAAAGTTTTAGTCTTTGGCCAAGCCACCGCTGGCACTAATATTATTCTTGCTGGAGAAAACACAATTAACGAGATTCGTGAAGGAAAAATGGTCCCAGGTAGAGATTTTGATATGGTAATCGCCACCCCAGAAGCAATGCCTATGTTAGCTCAAATTGCAAAAACTCTCGGACCAAAGGGAATGATGCCTAATCCAAAAAATGGCTCAATTACCGATAAACCTGATTCAGTTATTAAGAATATGTCAGCTGGTCAAGTTTATCTAAAAACTCAACCTGAACAGCCAGTTCTGCACGTTGGATTTGGCAAATCTAGCTGGGAAAACGACAAAATAATCGAAAATTTCGAATCCTTAACTCAAGCACTTGGCAAAGATCAAATCAAAAGAGTCTACATTAATTCCACAATGGGGCCCTCAATCACTGTTAAACTCTAAACAGTTGTGCTTGACAGCACTTACGATTTCATCTAGAATTTGCCAGCAACAGTCCTAAGACCGCCTTGGTAGAAACTGTTTATTAGTTTCATAAATCCGGCGCAGGAAAGATGATATTTTTGTTTACTTAATCTTTCCTTTGGTCACAATTAAGCAATAATTTAGGACCTAATATAAGATTAAGTTTTTTTTATGGATACAAAAAGTTCAAACAGAATAAAAAAAGAAGCTGAGGTTAAAGTTTTAACTGAAAAATTTACCCGTGCAAAAAGTGTAGTTCTTGCCGATTTTAGAGGTATGACCATGCCACAGATTCAAGCGCTAAGAATCAAACTTAAAGAAGCTGGTGCGGAATTCTCAGTTGCTAAAAACACCTTAGTTAAAAAATCTTTAATCGACTCAGGTTACTCTGGTGTCAAAGATGAAGATTTTCAAGGACCAATCGGTACACTTTTTAGCTATGAGGATGAAATTTCACCAATAAAAGCCATAGTTAATTTTAAGAAAGAAAATAGTCTTCCAGAAATAAAATTTGGATATTTTGAGAAAAACTACATCTCCGATTCAGAAATCAACCAACTCGCCACTTTACCCTCCAAGCCGGAATTGTACGCCAAGGTTGTTGGCGGACTATCTTCGCCTTTGTATGGAATTGTCGGAGTATTACAAGCTAATCTGCGCAATTTAGTCTATACCCTAGACCAAATTCGTGCCCAGAAATCATAAATATAGAAAAGGAGGTGACAGGAATAATGGAAGATGCTCAAACACAAGTAGCCGAAGCCGAAACAAAATCAAATGTTAAGGTATCCGCAAAACTTGAAAAATTAATTTCAGAAATTGAAACCCTCTCGGTCATCGAATTATCTGAGCTTGTAAAAGCTTTAGAAGAAAAATTCGGTGTTACCGCCGCAGCCCCTGTCGCAGTGGCCGCAGGAGGTGCAGCTAGTACAGCTGACGCACCAGCAGCTGAAGAGAAAGACTCATACGAAGTCGTTTTAGCTGAAGCAGGCGCAAACAAAATCGCCGTAATTAAAGCCGTTCGTGAAATAAATCAGGAATTAGGATTAGCTGAAGCAAAAGCTTTAGTTGATGCTGCTCCAAAAACTTTGATCGAAAACGCTAAGAAAGAAGCAGCTGAAGAGGCAAAGAAAAAGCTCGAAGAAGCAGGCGCAAAAGTTGAATTGAAGTAAATTTATTTATTTCAAATAAGCTAAAAAACACCTCTATTTTAGGGGTGTTTTTTTGTGTTTTTAATTAATCAACCCCTTGTAATATTCAAGCCAAACCGATATATTTTAATATAGTTTGAATCACAAAAATTTATGGCAAAAATCGGAGAAGACTGGCCAGAGCTATTAACAGTAAAAGAAGTCGCAAATATTTTGCGAGTTTCCCCACTTACAATCAAACGCTGGGGTAAACGCGGCAAACTAACCCCTATCAGAATCAATTCGCGCGGCGACAGGCGCTACAAAAAAGAAGCCGTACTCTGGGCACTCGGCATTAATCCCGACTAAATTTAGTAACAAATCATAATTTTTGTTATATAATTAATTTCTTATGCCTACTCTCAAAAAAACCATGTTTCGAGAATATGATCTTCGCGGACAAGAATCCGATGACGAACTAAACGACAACTCTGTTTATCACATTGCCCGAGGCTTTGGAGTATTCCTGTCCAAAAGAAATGTAACTGAAGCTGTAGTCGGGCACGATTCAAGACTAACCTCAGAAAGCTTTCATAATAGCGCTATCAAAGGATTAACCGAATCTGGTATCAATGTCATAGATATCGGCACCGTCAATACTCCAATGAGCTACTGGGCACAATACCATTTCAAGACAAAGGGTCTACTCATGGTAACCGCCAGCCATAACCCTACTGGTTGGAATGGCGTAAAACTTGGCGACAATTTATCCAAGACATTACTTACTGATGAAATAAAAGAACTTTATCAAATCATCGAAAAAGAAGAATATGTTAATGGCGACGGTACAGTTCGCAAAGAAGAAATCGCAGATAAGTATATGGATGATCTTTTATCCAGATCTACTATTACAAAAAAGTTCAAAGTCCTTGTAAATACTGGCAATGGAACCGCTGGGTTATTTGCCCCCGATCTACTAAGAAAAGCCGGATGTGAAGTTGTAGAGCATTTTACAAATGTAGACACAACTTACCCAAACTACACCGCAAATCCTGATGGAACAGCCATGATGGAAGATACAGGGAAGCAAACTGTTACAAATAATTGTGAGCTCGGTTTTGCAATTGATGGCGATGGCGACCGACTCGGAATTGTTGATGAAAAAGGCGCGATCATCTGGCCAGACCGATACATTATTCTCTTATCCAGACTAGTATTATCCAAAAAACCTGGAGCAAAAATTGTCTTCGACGTCAAAGTCTCGGAAGCACTTCCTGAAGATATTAAAGCTCACGGCGGTATTCCAATTATGTGGAAAACAGGTCATTCGTATATAAAGGCCAAACTGGCAGAAGAAAATGCTTCTTTAGCAGGTGAAATGAGCGGTCATATATTTTTTGTTGAGGATTACTATGGATACGACGATGCATTGTTTGCAATGCTTAAATTTCTCGAATATCTTTGCACACAAAATGTGCCATTATCCGAAATTATTAAATCAACTCCATATTATGTGTCAACACCAACAATTCAAGTTCAAGCAACTGACGAAGATAAATACAATATCGTTGAACAACTAGTCGCCGAGTTCAAGACCGAAGGATACAATGTTAACGATATTAATGGTGCAAGAGTTTATATTGACAACGGTTGGGGTCTAGTAAGAGCATCATCAAACACTCCTACTTTAGTTCTACGATTTGAAGCAAAAAATCAAGAAACTTTGGATAAAATTCAAAATATATTCAAAGAAAAATTAGCTAAATTTGATAAGGTTAGCAAAGAATGGGATTCAACAGGTCATTAATTTTTTTGAAAAATTTCTGAGTATAAAAAGTATCCAGATTATTAAATAAAATCAGTCGGGATAAGTATTATTGCAAATCTTGTTTTAATAACTCAACCACTTCTTTTGGATCAACCACGTTCACATTAATCCCCGTTGCTAACTCAAATCCTGCTTGAATTGTAAGCTTCGGGATTATTCTCAAATAGAAACTATTTGATGTTGAAATATAATAATTGTAAGCTACACCATATTCTTTCCAATGGAGGTGTGGCTTACCAGAATGCTTTTGTAATGACGATTCTTCAGACAGATGATTGACTAATGCACTTATAGTTTTTTGTGTTATATTTCCGGCAGTTAAAATATCATCATCACCAAATTCTTCGAATCTTTTATTCGAAACTATCCAAACTTCATAAGGATATTCTGAATATTCCGGAACTACCACACGAAAACCACTCTCTGTCAAAATATTTTCAACCTTGGATTGTTTTTCTAATTGGTCAAATTTTACTTGATAATCTACAACAATAATTTGCGAATGCGGGTGTTCTAAGGATGCTCCAGCAAATTTCCCAAAATTACAAAAAATACTAACTTGTCCTGTATCCTTTAGTGCAAGGTATCTATTAAGATACATCCTGAAAACATCACCCATCTCATCCTTGTTCATTTTTTCAACCGTCTTATTATGATCACTTGAATGAATAATCACTTCATGAATATCGGTAATTGGATATTTATTATTAATACTCAATACACGCCAGTTATCAGCCAACTCACCAATATAATCAACAACACTATCCTGATTTATGTTTTCTCTACAAAACGGACAAAAATCATCATTTTTAATCTGTGATTGATCCGGCCTTTTAGTTCTATCAGTGGCAAAAATTGTGTATCTATTCCCTTTCTCGTCTGTTCTGTAATTCATAATTAACTTAATTTTACCTGAATAGTCTTTTTTTCAAAACCATAAACACAAAAACTACCAAACTTAATTGCCTTTTGATTCTCCAAGGCTGACTTACCAGTCTAAAAAGCCATTCAAGTCCAATTTTTCTCACAACTCTCGGCGCCCTACGAACATTACCGGTCAAATAATCGAAGGAACCACCCACCCCCATCAAAACCTTTGCGTCAACTTTACCCAAGTTCCTCTCAATCCAATACTCTTGCTTTGGATTACCATATGCAACAAAAAGGAAGTCTAATTTAAGTCCTGCAATTTTTTCTCTAATTTGTCCGTCTCTTGAAGATTCCGGCGAACCCGACAAGGCAAAAGGTACAGATATGGCGGGATAGGCACGCGTAATTAACTTTGCCAACTTTTGAGCTGTATTACCCTTTCCTCCCAAAAGTCCAATTCTCCACCCCTTCTCGTTCGAAAGTTTAATTACCATCTCCATAAAATCTACACCACTTATTCGATTAGGTTTACCCTTACCTAGAATTCTTGATGCCCATACTATTCCAACACCATCAACTAGGCTAATATTTGCCCGATTTATAATATTTTTTAGCCGGGAATCAGCCATCGATCTCACAATAAATTCCGGATTTGGCGTGACTATATAACCACCTCTTAGCCTTAAATCAGCCAACTCTTCCAAGGCTTTTGCGTTGGACAAGTTATCAAACTGAATTTCAAATAAACTGAATTTCATAATTCGTAAACCCCAACTATTTGATCAAAAAACTTTCTAGTCTTGATGGCTGATGTTTTCCAAGAAAAATCCTTCGATCTTTTTATTGCCAATTTTGAATATTTTGCGTGCACCGTTTTTTTAGTCGCAAGTTGCAACATCTTTTCAGCAATATCATCAACTGACTTTGGGTTAACTAATAATCCAGATTTTTCTACAACCTCAGTAAGAGACGACCCCTTAGCCACTACTACTGGCGTACCTACCGCCATCGATTCCAAAATCGGCAAGCCAAACCCTTCGTACAACGAGGGCAAAACAGTCATTTTTGCATTTTTATACAAAGCTGGCAAAAACTCATCCGGCACATATCCCAAAAATTTTACATTTTTCTTCAAACCTAGTTTTTTGGGCATTCGCAAAATATCTTCGTAATTCCAACCCTTCTTTCCAACTATTACCAAATCGACACCATCAAGCTTTGGAAAAATTTTAGCATAAGCTTCAATCAGTCTAGACAAATTTTTCCTTGGCTGAATTGTACCCACAAACAAAATATAATCTTCCAAATCAAATTTCTTTTTTACCTCAGCGATACTCTTTTTTGAAATTTTGGTATTAAACACTTCCTCGTCAAATCCTTCATATATAACTTTAGTTTTTGAAGCAGCTTGTGGATAAAAATTAACAATATCTTTTTTTGTTGTTTGAGAAACCGCAATTAACCCATCTGCATTCCTAATCGCGTATTTTGTCGTAAAATCTAAGTAATATTTGTGAGGAAACTTATCATATTGAGGTAAAAACTGTACACCAAGATCGTGAATCGTTACGACATACTTCAAACTTTTTTTGCCTAAAATTGGCATAGTGTGGGATGGAATAAATAAAACATCGAGTCTGTCTGTATAGGTTTTAAGCGCCAACCCTAATTGGGTCCATAATCTTGGGAATACAATCCTTTTTTCGTGTGCATTAACTGGCCAACTTCTACCTGAGGACTCGCGCGTGTAAAGCACAAAGTCATCATCAGGATGATTCTTAATTAGTTCTTCAATAGTCTTGAGACTATAATTCTCCGTTCCTGTTCTTTGGCTTCCAAATGATCTTGATGCGTCTATTCCAATTTTCATTTTTTAAATTCTACCTTATTAAAAAAATATTATTGTCACTAATCATTTCCTCGTGATTGAATTTCTTACTCGCAGAGAAAAGGTTCATTATATTAATTTACTTTCTTGTAATGGACTTTTTATACAAATCAATGTGTTCCAATGCAACCCCTGTACCATAAACCACACATTTTAAAGGATCTTCAGCCACATGAGCTGGCACTCCAGTTTCCAAAGTTACAAACTTGTCAAAATTTTTCAGAATCGAAGTTCCACCACTCATAACGATTCCCTTATCAATAATGTCAGACGACAACTCAGGCGGTGTTTGTTCCAAAACCCCTTTTATTGCACCAACAATTGCTTTAAGTGGTTCAGAAATAGCCTCAGTTATTTCAGTTGAACTAACAGTTATTGTCTTGGGTAGCCCAGAAATTGAATCCCTGCCCTTTACATCCATAGTCTTTTCTGGATTCAAAACCAATGCACTTCCGATTCTTAATTTAATCTCCTCGGACATTCTTTCACCAATAATTAAGTTATGCCTTCGCCTTAAATAAGTCGCAATTGATTCATCAATTTTATTTCCCCCAACCCTCACGCTCTCATGTACCACCACCCCTCCTAATGAAATAACTGCCGCTTCAGCTGATCCTCCACCAATATCAATAATCATACTTCCACTAGCTGCCCCTATGGGGATTTTTGCACCAATTGCTGCGGCAAGTGGCTCATCGATTAAATATGCACGCTTTGCCCCAGCAGACATTGTTGCATCCAAGACTGCCCTTCTTTCAACCTGAGTAACACCTGCAGGAACACAAATCATTACTTCCGGCTTAAACAGTCGACTCTTACCACAAACACGGTCTATTAAATATCTAAGCATTGCCTGGGTAATTTCATAATCAGCTATCACCCCGTCTTTTAGAGGTCTAAGCGCAGTAATGTTTTCCGGTGTTCTACCCAACATTTCTCTAGCCTCATTACCCACCGCTACTACACGACCATCATCGGTCGCAACCGCCACAACCGTAGGTTCACTCATAACCACCCCAACAGACTCAAGCCAAACCAAACAGTTGGCTGTACCTAAATCTATTCCAATCCTTTTACCAAACTTAAATTTTTTCAATTATCTTTTCGTTAAACTCTTCTAAAATTAATATTTTATAAGCACCAAATTATACCTAAAAAAAGTCAAACCCACACAGTTGCTTAATAAGTAACTTCATATTATTATTAGCTCGACAAAATCGTATAGCATTACAAACACTATTTAGACCACATGTCGTTAACTGCTCACAGAATAATAATCACGCTAACAACAGCAATTGTCCTTCTCATCGCCGGTGTCTTTGCAATCTTCTGGGCACGCGGGTTCAAAATTAGCCCTCAAACAGGTATTAGCCGAACAGGACTTATTGTTGCCAATTCTGTCCCTGATGGAGCCAAAGTTTTCCTGGATGACAAACTAGTTTCCGCCACAAACTCCACAATTTCTTTCCTAGAACCTAAAAAATACAGGGTTAAAATCACTAAAGATGGATTTACCACTTGGGAAAAAGACATCGAAGTCCAAGCTGATCTGATTAACGAAATAGATGCTCTCCTTTTCCCTCTCGCGCCAGAACTCAAACCGCTTACTCTATCGGGTGCATCTAATCCACAACTTTCTCCAGATGGACAAAAAATTGCCTACACTAGCTCAGGTGCTGAAAAGGGTGGAATTTGGATCAACGCAATGTCTGACGGGCCACTAAGTTTTAACAAAGGACCCAAAAATGTCGTCAAAAACACCACCTCAGTAGACTTTGACAAAGCCAACATTACTTGGTCTCCATCTTCAGATGAAATATTAGTCCAAACAGTAAACGAAACCCCAAAATACTATCTCTTCGACACTTCCAGAACATCCAACCCTCTTACTCCAATTTCCGAAGCAGTCGCCTCTGAAACTCTAGTTGATTGGCAAGACACAATCAGATTATTGCAGACCAATCTAGTCGCTAATCTTCCCGATTCTGTCAGATCAGCGGCCGAACAAAACCTTGAAACAACAACTCCCGCTCCAACTCCAAAAACAAAAACATCCACCACAAGCAAAACAGAAAGCACAAATTCAGCAAGGCTTGAACTCAATTATTCTCCATTCAATCTAAAATTTTCCCCAGACGAAGAAAAGGTCCTCTACAAACTTTCCGAGAACGACGCATTTTCCTACAGAATATATGATCTCAAACTTAAGAAAGAGTTGGTTCTTGGCACACTGGATCAAGAGACAAAAGTCGACTGGTTCCCCGACAGTGCTCACTTAATTATCACCTCCAAGGATGGTATTTCAATCGTTGAAACAGACGGTAATAACAAACAATTATTGTTCTCTGGCGACCTCGGCAAACAAAAAACCGCATTCCCATGGCCTGATGGATCCAAAATCGTTATTGAGGCAAACTTTAATACGAACAACTCTAGTCAATCCAATCTCTATACTTTAATATTGCGCTAAATACAATCCCAAGATTTTTCTTAGCATCAGGTTTCCTGTCTCATCGAGAGAATCAATTCATTTAAATGATTCTATGCACAATAGACGTAGTCAAAACTTATAACAAAAACATAGGAGACAGTTTTTGGAAGAATTTTGTCGAGTAACTATAATCTCCATTCAAAAACACAAACAGGAAACTAGCCAGACAATTTATCGACAACACAACAATTCACCCTATCTTCCCATTCTAATCCCTATCTTCAAGCACAAATATCAAGATCACTAGTGAATTTTCATTTCCTAGTCAATCTTAAATAACTGTTTTTGTAGCAATATAAACAAATTATGTGATTCTATGGCACCAATTCTTGCCAACTAGTTCGACTAATACCCAAAATACTTTCACTATTAAATAAATATACTATTCTTGGGTCATAAGTAAATTTCTCAGCGGGAATAAGATTACTAGGATCAACCAAAGGGTCAATTATCCTATCGAATGTTGCACCAGTAAAGTAAACTAGTCCACCTAAAACATTAAGCTGTTGCGAAAAAGACGAACTTGGTACCCCTGTCCTGCTATCAAAACTTCCTCCGACCACCATAAAAGCATCAATCTGAGTCACATCCCAATCAACATCCACATCTCCATCAACTAGAAGTATTAAGGCAGCATCATTGTCTCCTGCTGGAAGATCAAGATCTGTATTTATCGTTAAATCACCCTCAACAATCAACACTGTCGGAGCAGTCGGCATAGTAAATCCAGTATTAATTGTCTGATTACCAGCAATCGTATAAACACCACCAGTCACTGGAAGCAATTCTGTCGTTGTAACTGCTCGGGAATAAAACAAGTTTTTTAAAGAATTATATGAGCTAGGATTTACTGCACTATTCGAATTTGTACTGATCCAATCAATACTAGAATTAAAATTCACATTCGTTGTTTTTGATAAAACTAATCCAGTTGCATTATAAGACCCAGCAGGGCTTGAATAATTTAGCTCAATATTAGCTCCAGACTCGACACTTCCACTAACAGTCTGCAACCAAGAACTTAGGTTCTGAGCAGTAAAAAATGTCGAATCCCCAGTTTGAACTCCAGTGCATTGATTGTCTGCAACTACATACCAAGTATAGATAACCCCTACAGGCAAGAAATCATTACCAGCCAAGTATGGTTGGCCAGACCAGACCGCAAAGACCTGATCCCAAGTTAAGTATGTATTTGTCGTCACTACATCAGGCAACTGAGGCTGTCCTTGTGGAGTAACTTTTAGAGTATATGAACTTGCTCCAGAGTTTCCACCTGGCCAAGCATTAGTCCAGCTAAAATCAGGTCGATGCGGTGCCGTAGATCCAGCAGCGGGAGCAAGATTAGTAAATGCCACAGGAGGATTGACTGCACACGAAGAACAGGATGCACTACTCGTATCAGACAAAGACCCAGATATTTCATTCAAAAAACCTGTTTTAACAGCAGTTATGCGAAATGTATATGCGGTACTTGGCTGGGGCGCATAGTTAAATATTGTCGCAGGGGGAGTAAGTGCAAACAAATTAACTGTCGACCATTGTAAAGTAAAGGTCGATCCAGATACGGTTTTTGAATAAGTTTGCGCCCCAACAATTACTTCAACTATATAGCTTGTTGCGGGAGCATTTGGCACAGTAATCGTATCCGACCAGCTAATATCATAAGCAGGACTATCATTAACACAAACTTCAACCACAGAGTCTAGAGTTACAACTCCAGGATAAGGTGGCGTACACGCACTGGTTAAAACATTTACAATATTCGAATCGGTCGTTGGTGGTGTGCTGGCGTTAGTTGCTTTTAATTGGTAAGAGTAAGTAGTTCCACAAGTTCTGCCTGTGTCAGCATAACTTAAGGTCGCAGCTGTAACTGTATTAATAAGCACCGAATCACGATAAATCTCATAGTTAACAGCATTTGCAGACGGAGTCCAAGATAAATCAATTTGCGTTTGAGAAAATGGTACACCAGATAAAGTAAATGGTCCAGGCGAACAAACCTTCGTAACAGCAAAGGTTGAGTTAGAAAGCGTCGAACCAGAACCATTTACAGCTGTCAATTGATAATTATACGAAGTATTACAAACTAATCCTGAATCTCGATAAGCACGCGGATTAACCGCTGGCTGACTTGCTATTAGCGCGCCCTGCCTACGAATTTCATAAGTAACAGCATTACTCGACGCTGTCCAGCTAAGATCAATTTCAGTTTGCGAAAAAGCTATTGCAGTTAACGTAAATGCTCCAGGTAACGGTACACATGCCCACGGACCAGTTGTTACGGCTCCATTTGAATTCCATGTTATTGTCCCCCCTGATCCATTTGCTCTAACTTGATAATTGTATTGATGTCCGCAATATTCACTATTATCTGTGTAATTTGTCACAAGACCCGTACTCGCCAGATAGACCCCATTCCTATACACATCATAACTAACAGCCCCTGAAGCGCTTCCCCATGAAACAAAGTTTTGAGTAGCAGAATTCCTAGCTACTGATAAAGAAAATGAGCCAGGCGGACACGCAAAGGTAGTGGCTGAGGCTGTATTCGAATTCGCTGAATCGCCTCCAGAACTAGTTGCTTTAACCGTATACGAATACCCTGTATTACAAGTAAGCCCTGTATTCGAATAGCTGGTTGTTGGCGCTACAGTCGAAGCAATTTGAACACCGCCTCGAAAAACTTTATAGCCGGTCGCGCCTGTTGATGGGCTCCAACTAAGATTTATTTGTGTTTGAGACACTGCTACCGCAGTCAAATTAAGTGGTGCTGCTGGAGCAGTCGGTTTATTGCAATAAATGTACATTTGACTTGATGACCACGGCCTCGAAGGAAAAAATGCCGGATCATTATTTACATACAAAATAGGATAAAATGCCGTTTGTGTGCCAGTACTAGGGAACTCTGGACCTGCTGGATTAAAACCTGAACTAAATGTAACCGTAAGCGTTGCAATTGCAGTATCCGAACTTCCGGACGAACTGTATGGATATGAATATGTACCAGAAACAGGAGACATCGACACGCTTACTCCACTAGGAAGAGGACTATTCGGTGTAGATGTATCTCCAATTGTTCCTGCAGAATAATTAGATCTAAAAGTCCCATAAGTTGGAGAAGAAGAATCCCAAGCAAATTTCAAACCAAAAGTCCTAAAACCGGTATATGTTGGCGAATTGAAGCTATTTTCGCCATACATTGTCAGCGTATATGTCCTACCTGCACAATTCTGATTATATTGACTATTTCCTTGACTACCATGCGTGTCGGCAGCAATCCACCAGTTATCGGCAAAAACATCACTAAACCCAAATGCAAGCTTCAAAACCGCCACACAAACAAAAACCGCAGATAATAAAGTTATCCTAAAATTTCTTAATGAAAAATTTAAAACCATTTCTATCTTCATTTAGGTACGACTGTTTCAAACCACTTAATATTAACAACTTTATCTGCGGGGACAGAAATCTCACGATTTAAATCAAGCGAACTAGTCAAATATATTCTATCTCCACTTTTAATTTCGTTAAAATTAGCTGCTCCCAACATCTCTTCCACATCAAATTCGACAAAACGATTTTTACTTATGCTTGAAGAAGCATTAACCGCAATTTGATACTCTTTTCCACTATCAGATTGGACTGTCAAAATTGCACTCTCTACTTTATCACCGTTCTTTGTATTACCCGACACAGTCAAGCTTTTCGATTCCGCAACTTTGGAAACTGTCCCCCAAATATCCAACAACTCATCTTGATTTAAGTTTTGACCAAAACTCATATTCGTGTCAGATTTACTTGCATTCCATTGTGATTTTTTTGAGTTCAATATCACTAACAACCCAATTATGAATATCATAACAACACAAAAAACCACAAAAAGTACGGTTTTTCGATGCAATTTAAGGAGCAATCTCATTCCACGATGTATTGGAAACCGAAAGTAAGTCTCCATAAATTATTAAATACTTAGGCTGGTAATTGATAAGTTCGCCTGGTTCATCAGCTACATCATCTGGAGCCCCAGTACCTGGATCAATAATTCTGTCAAGTGCAAATCCACCATAACTATAAACTGCACCATTAACCACCAATTGGTCAGTAAACTGAATAGAAGGCAAATTATAAGCTGAACGGAAAGTGTTCTGCGCTATATAAATTCCGTCTGCTCGAGTTACAGTATCACGAATATTAATATCACCCTCGACCATAAATACTACACCATTCTGGTTACCAGCAATCGTTAGATCATTTTCGATATACAAATTACCTGACCTGACAATTATCACTACAGGACCATTGAACGAATAGTTACCTGTGTATGTTAAATTTCCACTTGTTGTGTATATTCCACCCGGCAAAGCACTAGGTGCAGGCAACGCCACAGCTTCGGTCCCATACATCGACATTAACTGTGAAAATATCGCAGGATTTGTGCTGAATTCATCATCATCCGACACTGACCAATTTTGACTTCGGAAACTAGAAATTCCCCCACTCTTTGATAATTGTAGAAAAGTCGTATTAAACTTCCCGACAGGTGCATCAGTTCCTCCATCAATGATACTTCCACTTGCAACATCTCCACCTGTTGTTTGCATCCATCCAAATATATCCTTCTTCAAACAGAATGCTCCAAGCGAATCAGCGTGCCCGCAGGTGTTAACAGCTGTTACATACACATACAAAATAGAGTCTTCTGGGAACCCTACGCTTTGAGCAGGCAACGCACCAATGGCACCATGTGCGGACAACTTAGAATAATCGCTTGAGTTCCAATCAAAGTCCTGATCTGATCCAAGCAACGCTCCAGTAGTCCAATAATTTTCTTGAGTATTCCAATCAACCGAAGTCGCCGTAGCGGTTAATGGGTTCTGGTCTCCATCATCCGTAATCCTAAATTCATAGTAGCCAGTCGGATCACCTTTTAGGTTCCCAATCCACTGAACATAAGGCATTCTCGACATTGTTGGTGGATGTCCACCCGAATATCCTGCAATAGCCCCAATAAATACCGGAGTATCAGGTATTTCATACATACAGGGTGGCTCATTACCACAATCGGTCGAGCTTGGAATAGTAAAAACTTGGCTAGCTCTCAAAACACCAGTTGGATATGTTCCAGAATACAAACTCAAAGTTCCCGACGCATCAAAAGAATACACTCCTGCCAAAAGATTTACATAACTCCCAGAACTACCAGAGGTATAAGGTAAACTGGCTGGAGAAAAAGAGTTCATTATGTACCAACTAGATGTAGAATTTACATTAAACCTAATAACCCCCCCTGTACTTGGCGGTGTTTGAGGCCAACACTCAGACGCCCCAGTCATACTCCAAGATTGTGGAACCGGTGTAGGTGTTGGCGTAGCGGTTGGTGCCACACCACAAGCCACAGCAGTTGGTATTGTGTAAGAAAAACTATCCCTCAATACTCCAGAATTGTAACTTCCGCTATACAAACTAATCGTTCCCGACACTCCAAATGGATATACTCCACCAAGTAGATTAGTAAAGGTTCCAGCGTTTCCAGAGTAAGTCGGATTTGAACCTGAAGCAGTATCAACAACATACCACACAGCCGGAGCAGAAACATTAAACCTCACCACCCCACCCGAGGAGTTGTAACATTCACCCGCCCCATTAACATCCCAAGACACAGGTGGAGGTGTAGGAGTCGGAGTAGCGGTCGGCGGAGGAGCACAATTTCCAGTTATAACATCAGCTTGATAAATAATTGGTCCATTTGCATTTGCCGGCGCGGTTGATCCCCCATTCCTAAATTCCGCACGATATCTACGATTACTGGCAAGTCCTGTGAAGTTATCATAATCAAGACCAACCGCCTCATAATATCCGACCATATTACCCGTTGTTGTATCAATTACTTTATACACAACCACAAAGCCTGAAGAATAAGAACTCATTCTTATTCGTGCAGCACCAAATCCACAATCTGAACTTACATTAAAACTTGGTGGAGGAGGTGGTAGTGTTGGTGTTGGGCTTGGTGGTGTTGTTGTCGGTGTCGGAGTCGGCGTGCCCCCGCCACAATCAGATCTTGAAGTTGCTCCTCCATTATTAGCCATAATAGCCAAGCTTGAATAATTTCTTAGCGCTACATAATAATATGTCCCTTGATTCAAACCCGTATAAACCCTCGATCCGCTTCCCGACAGTGCACCAAATGTCGATTGACTCCAACCAAACTGAATCGACTGCAAATACCCCTGATTCCCTGATGGTATTGAATAATTAACTGTGACATTAACCCTCCCAGCTGAACAAACCTCACTTGTTGTAATTGACCAACTACCAGAAGATGGAGTTGGAGTTGGTGTATTTGTTGGTGTTCCACCGCCGCAAACATTCGTCGCAGTCGTAAAATTATTTCCCGATCTTGACGGTCCAATATTACTCCCTAAATAGGGTCTAACTGACCATGAAATGCCAACACCTGGAGTAAAACCATTTGCCGTTAATGTACTTATGTCTCCAACAGTTTGTGTAAACACTTGACCTGTAGAAATAACTGTCCATGTTACTTCATAATTCCACCCAGACTGTACTCGCCCCCACGAAAAATCAACTTTAGAATCATTCTCATAACAATATGGATTAGCGCTTGCACTAGAAACAACTAGAGGTGGTGTTGGAGTTGGTGTATTTGTTGGAGGAACATAATCAGGGAAATCACAACTAACACTTATAGTCACACGATAAAAAAGCGGGTTTTCGGTCGCCGGAATCCCGTCAGTCGGATCAACGCACTGCACTCCGCTTTGATACGTGGCATACCACCACACATAATAAGGCGGATTTTCCCCCAACGCCAAAACGGGATAGGCCGACCTCCAATTGTAACTTGAACCGTTTGCTGCCGGCAAAAATCCATAATTCATTCCGCCCGGATCGGTAATTCTGTAACACCCCGGAATCGTACTGGGGTCGTACTGAACGTTTGGACAATTTCCGTACAGATATACAAAATAAACATTCAGTGGAACATTTTCAGTGTTAGAAAAATACGCACTGACGTATTTATCAACCGCGTACACCTCATCACTTACCGCTCCCTTAATGGCAATTGCCGCAAGTAAAACAAATCCGCCAAGGACGACATTTAGTAGAAGTCTATTGAGACTGCGCATTTTCATTGGTCAACCTGTAAACTTCTAAATTTTTATAATATTTGTACTTTGTGGGAAACTTTTGAGCTATCAGCTCCTCAAAATCAACGATCGACTCGGCCAACCGACTATTTGACTTATCCATATCCAAAACCGAAACCGCCGCTACGAATGCCTGATTGTAATAACCAATAGCTTTTGCCTCCTCGACAAACTCATAACTTCCCAAACCGATTAAATCACTTACGACTAGTTCCTTAAGTCTCTCATCAGCTGAGCTTGTTTTAATAGCGGCAATCAATTCCAGAACTTTTTCATCTTCCGCACCACTGATACATCCTTCACTCAGACAAGGAACTATAAAATCAGATTTTTTGTATTCGCCAGGGAAATCCTTTTTAGCACTGCCGGCTATCTCTTCCAAAAAAGTTTTTGCCTTATCCGACGGAGATACTTTGTAATCAGACAGTAATTGCTCGAATAAAGCCACATACCCAGAGTATGTTTTCTGTCTCTCCAATTCTTTTTTCTGAAAATTTGCTGTTCTACCAAAATTATCCCGTCCGTCAACTCCTGTTGTGCCCGCAGACTGACCGAAACCTCCTCGCAGCCAAAGTCCGGCAACGACCGCAACCAAAACAGTAGCTAGTAACACCGAGACAAATAGGTACAGCTTTGCCGATCCGGACTCGGACCTCAAAGCACCACTCACCCCTCTTAACTCATAACCGGGCAGTATGCGCATATACTAATATATTATTGCGAGTAAGGCCCCCAAGTCAATGGATTTTTACTTTGCTTTCTCAATAACGATGTCGCAACCCGATCCGTCTTTGATAGCATCGACCTTGCGAGCCACATTCTGCTCCCACGCAGCCAAACCCTCAGCCTTATTCGATGCCGGTAAGTTCCGTTCCTTCAGGTGCTGTTCAATCAACACTTCTACACCTGCCCGTAAACTTTTTGCCAAATCGCCGGCCGCAGCATTACCATGGTCTGCAATAACGATTAGTTCTGCATAAACCGTAGCAATCTGCCCAGTCAAAGTAAATTTATTCGGATTTTTCTGATAAATCTCAAACATCTGGTCTATAAAAGTGTTTATTGTTTCGACCGAGCAGGAACCCTGGGGCACAATCTTCCCTTGATAAACTTCCGCCAAACCTGCTTTTATCGCAGAAGACTCTGTAATCGGATCAACCGCCTCCTTTGTAGGAACCGTGGTGGGACTCGCCTCAATTTTTTGTGTTGGAGATTTTGTTATCTCAACGGTTGCAGTTAGTGATGGCACTTCCGTAACCTCGGCACCAAGTACCGCTTCCTTATCTCCCTCTCCGCCCCCGCAATTCACCGCTGCACCTCCGGCAAATACCAAGCTGGTCGCAGCAAACGCACGCACCCTCCACGGAACTCTATTTATATTTTTTTCTGATAAAACTTGTGGCGAACAACTTAATTTTTCCGACATTTTGCCTCTTTCTGGGCAGCTACAATGCTTTTATACGACCAAATTATATCATCAAACACAACTTCTTATAGCTTACAGCCTCTCAGGCACCCTTGCTCCGTCAGGATTAGCAAGCTTTGCAATAACCAAAAGCCTTTTCCAGGTCGTACCTGGCGGATCACAGGTTTGCATAATAAGTAACGGCTCTTGAGTATCAAGGTTGTAGTAACTAGTGTCGTTAGCATCAACTACCACCTTGTCGTCAACTATATAATCGTACCTGACATCATTAAAATAAGTAATTATCCTGTCACCAACCTCCAACTCTCGTAATAAATAAAAAACAGCATTATATCTAGGCACATCCCAGACATTCTGAGTCGAGTGGGAGAAAAGAAAAGAAACACCTTTTTGACCAGGATATACGCTACCCTTTGCGTGAGCTATACCTTGCTTAAGTGCTTTTTCGTACTCTGTTCTACTAGAGGGGTCAATATTAGGAATAATCGTTGAATTGGCACCAATTTTTTCAACCACAACTCCAAACTTTGTCGATTTAGGCACAATTGCAGAAAATGTCGTACCAGACTCATCATCAATCAAATCACCAAAGCCCACCTCGGACGTTGGATTTATCTCATCTTCATTCTGAACCTCAACCTCGACAGTACTATTATCACTAACCCCGAACCTTACTCCTAAAACGTCATCAAATCGGTACTTAACCTCGGCTGATAATATTGGCCAAAATGTAATGGCAAGCGTAATAACCGATCCCAAAATCAAAAAATTGCCCAAAGTTCTCACCCATACAGTCACAAAATAATCTTTTCTTCTCTTAGTTTTCCCTGTCATATAAATACATTATCTATCCCTTCTAATAGGAAAGGAAGAGAAAGCGTTTTTGTTTCTTACAAAACCGAAGCAAAGTTCAGAGCTTTCTGAAGGGAAACCTTGGTGTCCCTTCACATAATTATGTGTGCCCTTGGAGAGAATCGAACTCCCGACACCACCCTTAGGACGGGCGCGCTCTATCCACTGAGCTACAAGGGCTTGATTTAAAATTTCTCAATAAATCAAGAAATTGTACGAAGTGGAAAAGATTCCTAAAAGCTTCTCCACTGAGCTACAAGGGCAAAGCTACCACTCAAAATCACAAACAGCCGATTTTCGATTAAATATGCCGTTTCAGCCTCAATATTTTACCTTAAATTTTACTTTATATCGATAACAACTTACTATGGGATAGTAAAATACGATTAATCCACAATTATTACAGGCCATGTGTATAAAAACGGTTGATTTTTAGCCTCAAAATGGTCACAATACCCCCTGTTTCCTGTTTCAAACAAAATTATGGTCAAGCTCTCTTATTCTTTTGGCTTTTGTTTTACAGGAAAGGAAGAGAAAACGTTTTTGTTTACAAAACTGGGCTATGCCCAGAGTTTTTTGAAGGGAAACCTTGGTGTCTCCTTAAAAAACGGGGCCCCCGTTTTGTTTACAAAATGGGGAGAGGAGAAATAGCGAAAAATGTAAGAATTGAGACATATAATTGAATGTCGTCTCAATTCGCAACGATGTAGCTCATTTCGACGACGGGGTGTAGCTCAGCTGGTAGAGCGCGTCGTTCGGGACGGCGAGGCCGTCGGTTCAAATCCGACCACCCCGACCATTTTGGGAAGACCTGCTTTTTAGCAGGGTAGCGAAGGGTTCTTTTAGCCGATACGACGTCACTTTTTCGTTGTCGACGGCTATGTTCAAGAAGATTATTCGGCAAATTGTATCTTTTACGATTGCATCGCCAGCTTTGACCTTCTTACCTGCATTTTTTGATATGTTCAAGAATTCTTCTAGGGACAGTTCGTCATCGTCTTTATCAACAAGTTTCGCCTTTAACTTTTCGATATTAGTCTCCACTTGGCTAAGGTCGCGTTTATCCTTTTCAAGTTCTTCTTTATTGATTTGGTAAACCGTCTCGTCATCTCTGATTCTTGGCAAGCTAAGGGCAATTCTTCTAACCTCGGACTGTAAATGGCGTCGCTGTCCTTGATAGCTTGCTATCTGCGCTCGTATCTTTTGAAGCTCGTTATCACCCAGGGCTTTAAGTCCTTGATAGTATTCTTTGTATTCCTTTTCTGTTAAACCGAGGCCGTCCTTCAAGAAGTCGTAAATAAAGTCAAAGATTATCTTTGCTCGAATTGACACCTTAATTTTTGTAGGGTCGCTTGGGCGTTTAGATTTGTTTTCAAGCGTATTTCTAGCGCAAGAAGCGGTATCGCATCGGTAATACAAATAGTTTTCTTTACGACCACTAGACGGGCCTACGACCATGTTGCCCCCGCAATAGGCGCAATCAATCATTTGTTTTAAGGGATAAAAGTTTGGGTGCTTGGTTTTATAGGGATTTGGCCGATTTAATGTCAACGCTTGTACCTTATCGTATAAATCTCGGCTTACCATTGCCACGAAATCCTCGTGCATTTCGCATAAATCTACTTCTTGCTTTACTTGCACCAACAAACCAAAGTAAAAAGGGTCTTTGAATATGTTACTTAACTTCTGGGTAGTCATGTACTGCTTCCCCAGATAGTTTTTACTTTTCTCACCGATAATAAGTCGGAAGTAATTATTATCATTAAGATATTTCGCGATGTCCTCTAAGGATTCTCCATCGGCGCGCATAATCCAGCCTTGTTTTATTAAGTCGAACTTTTCACCATCGGGTCTATAGATACCATTTTCGTCTCGAAGGTAACCATGCTTAAAGGCAGGTGTTATACCTTCTCTATGGCGTCTTCTAACGCCCCTGGTAACATCCTGGGAAAGTTTATCGCTGTATTGCTTAGACAGTACAAAGGCCATTCCCAGAAGCATTTTGCCATTAGCGTCTGGGCTAAAGTGGTGGGTAACGAATTTTAAGTCCTGAATTATTCCTTCGTCCACCATTTCGATTAGGACGCCAGCTTCAAGGGCGTTACGAGCTAATCTGTCGGGATGCCAGGCCAGTATCGCGTCGTATTGACCCTTGCCGATTGCTTCCATCATCGAATCAAAGACTGGTCTTCGTCTGGGTATTTTTGCTGATTTCTTTTCTTCTAAAACTTCGACTACGTTTAGTTCAAGTCGTTCGGCTAGCTTTTTACATTCGTCTATTTGGTCAGGGATTGAACGCAACTGCCTTTGTGGGTCGTCGGTTGATTTACGAGCGTATAGAACATATTTTAGCGATTTAATATCGACTTGGTTTTCTTCGTCATACATAGTTTTACTCTAGTTAGAAGCACTATTTTTCCAGTTTTTATCTAGCCTGGTTCGGTTTACTTTTTCTAACGTACTTTGTTGCCCTAACAACCGTTTGTAATTTCCCAAGACTTTAGATTTGTTGCCTACTAAGTTGAACTTTTCAAATAAAGCTACCCAATCGCTTGTATTAAGTTGACTTGGTTTAACTGTGACGGAAAAACGATTGGTGTTAGCAACTTCATTTATGGCGTTGGTGTTCATAACCTTAGATAAGCCCTTAAATATGTTTGGCTCGAACTGGTTAAAGCCAAATGTAACAAAGTCATAAAATAAATCTTTTTCATTAGCTTTTATTTTCGCTACATCCAGTTTTTGAAACCTAATCATTACAGTATCCACCATTGGTCTGGGGAAGAAGTCATCTTTTCTAAATTGGTGGAAGATGGAAACTTCAAAATGACTCTGAATTAAAACTGAAACAAGGCTATTGTTGGCCGAAAGTGGCTTTCCTGCAAACTTTTGGGCGGCTTCTTTTTGAATAATTAAATAGCTATCTATGGGTGGAATGTTTGCATAGGCGAGCTTCTTGATTATATTGGCCGTAAGATTAAAGGGGATGTTTGAAAACACTTTGTAATCATTTTTGGGTAGTTCAAATTGAAGAAAATCTTGACTAATAATTTCTACGAGGCCTTTATCTAGGAACCTGGCTTTAAGTTTTTGGGATAAGTTATTATCTATTTCAAAAGCGATAACCTTTTTAGCTTTTTTTGCGAGTTCTTGGGTAATAATGCCTTCACCTGCACCTATTTCTATGACTACGTCGTCCGCGCTAATAGAAGATTTTTCTAAAAGGCTTTCGATTAAATCACTGCTTTTAAGGAAATTTTGGGAATACTTAATTCTGTTTCTCATAGATGTTATTGTTTCTCTGTAAACGGCTTGCCGTCTAAAAGCCACTGTTTAGTTAGTTTGTCCAGGTTGCCCGCAAAAAAGTTGATACTGCCATCATGGTCAAAGTGTAGATTTATGGCCTCTACCTTTTCAGGTTCGCGCGTGAACTTTGCTACCTGGCCATTAGAAAAGTGAACCTTGAAGCCATAAACTTCTTTATCGTTCTTTAGTATTTCGAATACCTCGTAGTTTGGCCATTTGTGGTAGGGCTTTACGGCTTTATAAAATGCCCTTGTCCACGAATGAGCGTTAAGCAAAGCCTCGTAAAAAGCAAAACAGCGACTTATTAGATGGTCAATTTCCTCTAAATGCTTTGAAGAAGCGATTCCGCCATCGGAAAAGCGAAACTCTGTATCGGTCAGGCAGTAGTCGGAATGGTAAAAACTATTTCGAACGGCGTCACTGAAAAATTCGTCGATAATCTCTACTAGCTTTTCTTCTTTAGCTTCTCTAGCGAGTTCTTTGACCCTAACCATCTTTTGTTTTGTGGATGGTGGTATCGAGTACAACGAGCCCTTTTTTCTTCTCATAAGGTCTAAGAATGGACTAACGTTATATGGGCGACCATTCAATATATTCAGAGCGTTGGCAAGTAAGTTCCACGGTAGAGCCATCTCTATTGCATGGCCATACATCAAAAGGCCAATGCGGTAGACACGTTTCGAAGATGGGTCTTTTTTGCTTTCCTCGGCGAGTAATTTATTAAAGTCATCGAAAAAGTCGTAAATTTCGTAAGTCGGGTCCCAGTGTCCATAGTGCATACCAGAAACTTGAAGGGTGTTATACAAGGACTCTACGGGGTTCTTTTCAATCGTTCTTTTGAATAAAGATTTCAGATAATCGTAGTATTTTTCGTAGGCTTCCTGCTTACCATCCACGACTTTGACATTCAACGCTTCTTTAAGAAGTTCATCTTTATTAAATTTCCTGTCTTTTCTCGCACCCACACGGGTGGACTTAATTTTCCCATCCTTTGCCCATCTACGAATTGTATTCGGGTGAGTACCAAGTAAATCAGCGGCTTCTTTTACACTTAACAAGTCGCCTGTAGTTTTGTAGATGTTTTTATTGAAAGTGGCTTTGTCGGTCATATTAAGTTAACTAGAGTTAACAAAATCAATATACCAAACCCATCTAAGATTATCAAGACCTATGGCCCAATTGTTGCTTTATTTTTGTTGTTGCGCCTGTCGCGCTTTTTGCCACTTTTCTATCTCGTAATCCGTGTGACTCTTCAAAAGTCCTTCTAACAATTCAGCTTCATGCTCGTTTCGTGGTGCGCCCAGTTTGGGATTTTTGTATGGGTCGTCGTCTTCTTTCACTGCGCCAATTTTATCTACTTTTTCCAGCCACCACATAGCCGCATTAACGTTCGGCAGAGTTTCTTTTAACTCTATGTAGGTAGGCTGGTTCGTAATTGGGTGAGTAAGTTTATAGTAGCTCGGCCTACGTCCCATTATGGCCTGGGCAACCGCTATTCTTGACCGTAGCGACACATTATTCTTCGCCAGGCTAGATACCCCACGAAATGACTCTGATTCAGTCATGTATTTTTGCCTTCTTTTTTCTGGCAAACCTGCGGATTCAGCCGAGAATTCGTACTCGCCAGTCAGAGACAGGTTAAAAAGATATTGGCGTAGTATTTCGCGGGTTAGTTCTCGTTTCCTGCCCTTATCTTTTTTCTTTGTACCGTCGAGATTCGTGCGAAGTTCACCGATTATCTTTTTGTAGAGTGCATCGGTTACGTGTTTTTCGATAAATTCGTTATCGTTAATAGCATACATATATGTTCAACATGGACTTGCTTAATAAGATAGACTATTTTTTGCCGCTTTTTCGTTCAAAAGTTCCCTTAAAATAATTAAATCTCACTTCTTCGTCGTCTAGTTTTATACGCTTGCCGTTTTTGTCGGTAATGCTTACTTCGTTCTGCTTTGCCTCTGGGCTAGAGGTATCGACCTTTTTCATCACATCAACAACCTGCTTAATAGGGTTCGTGCTTTCAGGTGTAGGTTTTTGCGTGTCGTTTGTTGCGTTCATAGTATCTTTATTATTTTGCGCCAGGTGGCGCACTTTCGATATTTCCCTTAGTATCGGTACATTCCATTATACTGAAATTGGTTGTTAGTTTCTAGGATTGCCTGGCTAAAAACGGCGTAATTGAACTTACTTCTATCCCAGTATTTGTCGATTGACTCGCGAAGTGGTATAAAGTGTTCAAGATTCGTCTTAGTAACTCGACACACAATAAAAAAAAACCTCATCGAAGGTCGCAAACAAACAAAAAGCCCTCCTTTTAAGTTTTGGGTTTCCCAAAACGCAGGACGTAGCCAAAACTGATGACAAAAATGACGGAGACAGTTTTTGGAGGAATTTTGGCGAGTAACTATCCTTAATCAGAAAACAACCAAAAAAATGACCATCTTTTTAGCTTTAGGTTTCCTTCTCAACGAGAGGATTAAAATATTTTTTAATCTTGAAGCGCAAAGCGTAGCTCAAGCTCGATTGAGCGAGCATTTTAGATGGTGTACATAAAGAAAAAGCTCTCCTTTTAGCCTTGAGTGTTCTCAAGGCGCAAGGCGTAATTCAAAGCACTTGAATACGCACTTTAGAGGGCAAAATATAACAAAAAAAATGACCATCCTTTAGGGATGGTCAAATTTTAATACGGCTGCGAGCATTAGAATCAGGTATCCTGATTCGCAGGACGTAGCTTGAACAAGGAAAAATTTGGTGGAACCAGAATTTTGACGAGTTCTAGCGAGTAACTATCTTTTGAGCAAAAACGCAGCTACAAAAAACAAAAAGCCCTCCTTTTAGCCTTGAGTGTTCTCAAGGCGCAAGGCGTAATTCTAAGCATTTGAATACGCACTTTAGAGGGCAAACAAAAAAATAGCCATCCTTTAGGGATGGCTAAATCTTAATACGGCTGCGAGCTATCTTCATAATCGCTTTCGCAATAACTATTGTCACCGCTGGCTCGTTTCACTTCTGAGTTCGGGATGGGATCAGGTGGGACCAAACCGCTTCAACAACCGTTCGAGAATTTTAGCTTCATTTACTCTTAATGTCAAGACTGGTCCAAAGTAAACGCTGGCAGTCGGCTATTTCGAAAAGCTAATATCCTTTCTGCACTCTCAGGTTCAATTTTTTCATTCAAAAGTGCTGTATTCACTCTAAAATCAAGATGTTTTGCCACTTCAGCCATAACATCTTCTGACACAGATGACTCCAGAAACCCAACGATTTCTTCTTCACTTAGCATGTATCTCAAAACAGCTCGGACATTAATTCCCCTTTTCGCAAGCATTCTAACCATTACTCTATCTCTTAAGACTGCACCTAAAAAATCAACCTCATCTTCAGAAAACTCTCCCTTAATTTCAGGCGCACCAAAATCAAAATAACCACCTAAATCAAAATCGAATATTTTACTCTCTGGTTTTGCCATAATAGTAATCTTTCAAGCACAAAAAAAGCTTGAACACCTAAAAACTGAATAGAAATGTTTGCTTCGCAAATCATTTCTGCCTTTAACAATAAATTGTTAAAGATAAGAAATTTATCACAAAACTTAATTTGCCTTTTAAACACTTAAGAACGAAAAATTCTTTTTGCGAATAAAAAAGACTGGAAATATCTTGTTTTAAAAAACAAGAAAACTCTTAACACTCTTTGACAATATTAGTACTGCTTAGCTTAAATCCTCACGGATCTTCCACTTGCAGCCTATCAACCTCGTATTCTACAAGGTGTCTTATAACGATTCCTAATCTTGGGGCCTGCTTAGAGCTTAGATGCTTTCAGCTCTTATCAGTTATTAACGTAGCTACCCAGCAATGCTCCTGATGGAACAACTGGCACACCAGAGGTTAACTCAACCCGGTCCTCTCGTACTAGGGTCAACCCCCCTCAAGAATCTTGTCGCATGTTGCGGATAGAGACCGAACTGTCTCACGACGTTCTGAACCCAGCTCGCGTACCGTTTTAATGGGCGAACAGCCCAACCCTTCCCAGCTACTCCACCGGGAGGATACGATGAGCCGACATCGAGGTGCCAAACCTTGCCGTCGCTATGGACGCTTGGGCAAGATTAGCCTGTTATCCCCGGGGTAACTTTTATCCGATAAGCTATGGCGATTCCACAATCGACCATAGGATCACTAAAGCCTGCTTTCGCACCTGCTCGACTTGTAAGTCTCACAGTCAAGCGCACTATTATACTTTTACGCTCTGCGTACGATTTCCATCCGTACTGAGTGCACCTTTGCACGCCTCCGTTACTGTTTTGGAGGCGACCGCCCCAGTCAAACTACCCACCATACACTATCCCGCCACCCGTTTTAGGGTCAAAGCGGTAAGAGTTGCTCTTTTAATCGGGAGGTGTTTCATTGGCGCCGAAGCTCCCTCCTACGCTACACAAATTAATAGTGCAACACAATGTAAAGCTATAGTAAAGCTCCACGGGGTCTTTTTGTCCTGCAACATGTAGTCCGCGTCTTCACGGACATCGCATTTTCGCCGAGTCTACAGTCAAGACAGTCATCAGATCGTTCAACCTTTCGTGCGGGTCGGAACTCACCCGACAAGGAATTTCGCTACCATAGAACAGTTATAGTTACTGCTGCCGTTCACCCGGGCTTATATCAGGAGCTTTGACACAACCGATATTTAACCTACGAGCACTGGGCAGGTGTCAGCCTGTATACATCATCTTTCGACTTAGCACAGACCTGTGTTTTTGATAAACAGTCGCCTGATGGCTTTCGCTGCGCCTCACGTTTAACCGCGAGGAGGACATCTTCCGAAGATACGTCCAGCTGTATTGCCTAGTTCCTTGACCATAGTTCTCTCGCTCATCTCGGTATACTCTACCAATCCACCTGTGTCGGTTTGCGGTACGAATTAAAAGCACTCTCATAACGAAGATTTTCTTGGAAGCTGAATTCAGTTTAATTGCTCGAGAGTTTCCCCTCAAACTATCTTGCGCAGCTCGACGTAACGCCATGGCGGATTTTCCAACCACGACTACCTTACTGCTTCGGAGTCTTATCATTTAGACTCTAAACCTATCCTGCTCCGTCCCTCCGTTATTGATAACGATTACTCTTAAGTTACGGAATATTAACCGTAAATCCATCGACTACGCCTATTGGCCTCGCCTTAGGATCGACTAACCCTACGTTGACGAACATTGCGTAGGAAACCTTGGATATCCGATGATAAAGATTCTCACTTTATTACGCTACTCGTGCCAGCATTCTCACTTCTTGCCGCTCCACCAGGGGTTACCCCACCAGCTTCACCGCAACAAGAACGCTCCCCTACCGAATAATAAATTATTCCCTAAATTTCGGTGGTCAGTTTAGCCCCGTTACATTGTCGGCCCCCAATCACCAAATCGACCAGTGAGCTGTTACGCTTTCTTTAAAGGGTGGCTGCTTCTAAGCCAACCTCCTGGCTGTCTAAGTGACTGGAGTTCCTTTCACACTTAACATGACACTTTGGGACCTTAATTTTAGATCTGGGCTGTTTCCCTTTCGACCATACTCGCTTAGCCGAGCAAGTCTGACTCATTGGATACGGCAGTTGGTATTCGGAGTTTGGTTGGAAGCCCGAAGTAAACCCCGGACGATCCATTCAGTGCTCTACCCCCAACGCTAGTTGCCAATGGCTATACCTAAATATATTTCGGGGAGAACCAGCTATCTCCAAGTTCGTTAGGAATTTCTCCACTAACCACAACTCATCCGAGCACTTTGTAACGTACACCGGTTCGGGCCTCCTCCACGGATTTCTCCGGGACTCACCCTGGTCATAGTTAGCTCACCTGGTTTCGGGTCGACACACAACTACTTAGTCGCGCTATTCACGCTCGCTTTCACTAAGGCTCCGGACCTTTAAGGCCCTTAACCAATTAACAGCAGTTGCTAGTCACTCACTGGCTCATTCTTCAATAGGCACGCCGTCACCCCCAAAGGGGCTTCGACAGTTTGATAGCATATAGTTTCAGGTACTATTTCATTGCCCTTCCGGGCTGCTTTTCACCTTTCCCTCACGGTACTCGTTCACTATCGGTCGGAAAGTATATTTAGTCTTATGCAGTGGTCTGCACAGATTCCCACAAGATTTCACGTGTCTCGCGGTACTCAGGTATCCTATAAAATTATTCGTAAGTTTCGAATACAGGACTTTCACCCTCTATGGTCAGTCATTCCAAACTGTTTTTCTACTGACAAATAATTTTGTAGCTAGGACCCTACAACCCCAGATACAAGTATCTGGTTTGGACTGTTACCTTTTCGCTCGCCGCTACTAAGGCAATCGCTTTCGCTTTCTTTTCCTGGTGCTTACTAAGATGTTTCAGTTCAGCACGTTCCCTCACTCCGCAGCTATGTATTCACTGCAGACGCATCGATATAATCGATAGGTTTCCCCATTCGGACATCCTCGGCTATTAACGGTTAATGACACCTCGCCGGGGCTTATCGCAGCCATTCGCGTCCTTCTTCGGTACTTTCCACCTAGGCATTCACTATATGCATTCGTAAAGTGTAAGAAATCTTTTTTGTTCGCAGATAAAGAACTAATTTTTTCTCTTTTCTGTAAAAGTTTTTCTCGTCAAAAATATTTTTGGACAAATATTTTCTATTCAGTTTTTAAAGTTCAAGCCTAATTTTTTGTTTTGGTTAGACCCAAATACGGGAATTTTAATTTTAAAATACCCGTTCAAAAGTCTAAACAGTGGACCGAAGGAGACTCGAACTCCTGACCCTCGCATTGCAAATGCGATGCTCTACCAACTGAGCTACCGGCCCAAAAATCATCGCAACTAACAAGCGATAGTCCTTCAGTCTCAACCCACACAACCTGCAATCTTGTGAGTCAGCTAAATATTAAGCTAATAAGTATATTGGGAAACCAACTAAAAACGGGATTTCCCCCGAAAATTAGTCTGTCCCGTTTAAATAAGCTTTAATCTTTAATTTTGCTGTACGCGATTCTAACACTTAAACATTAACAGGTCAATAGATTTTTAGCCTCAATTTTTAATACTTAATTGTGTGCTTTGTATAACTTGCTTCGTGGTCACAAAGTTCGTCTTCACTAAACCACACCTCAGTCTCAGTAATCCCTTCTTCAACACTGCTTGAAGCATGTATTAAGTTAAAGATTCCAATACCTTTCTCGTCCGCATGTTTATAAGAAACATGTGCATAATCACCACGAATCGTGCCAGGCAGGGCGGATTTAGGCTCAGTCGAGCCTACCATTTTCCTAACCTGTTCAACGGCCTCAATACCTTCCAAACAAACGGCTACCACTGGTCCAGACACAAGCATTTCAATCATCATGTTCCTAATATTTTCGCCACGCCTAGCCGCCAAATCTTCTGTGTAGTGTTTTTTTGCCACATCTTCTTTTGGCCAAATTAGTTTCATTCCAGCGATTTTTAGTCCGACTTTTTCAAATCTTTGTAAAATCTCACCAACCAAACCACGATCAACTGCGTCAGGCTTAAGTAGTACTAATGTTCTTTCCATTTTTTATTTTCTCCTTATATTTGTTTACTAATAAAAATTTTCTAGTTCTCCGGACCCCACCATCCGAATTTCTGCAAATCTACCACAAAATCATCACTTACTTCTACCCCTTCTGATTCCAGCAAGGCTTTTTGCAAACTTTTTTGGTGCTCTGAGCAGCTTGTAGAAATAAATCCTTCTCTATTTATCACCCTTTGCCAAGGCAAATTATATTTTTCAGTCTGATGATGCAAAATTCCCCCCACCAATCTTCCCCCTCTCGATAGCCCAGCCATTAAAGCAATAGTTCCGTATGTGGTAACTTTCCCTTCCGGAACAGATAGAATGGATTTAATTACTTTTTCCTTGAAGGTCATATTTTACTAAACCTAAGAACCCAGACTTTTTGTATACCTCTTAATCTTTAATAATTTTTCAAACCTAGATTTTTCTTTATATGGACCAATTATCGCCAAATTCATCTTTTCATCATTAAATATTCGATTTGCGACTCTCAAAATATCTGCATTCGTTACTTTACTGATTTTTTTCAATTCGTCTTTTACGGTATCAATCTTATTTTCCAAAAGTAATTGAGTGCCATAGCCCGAAGCAATACTCTTTTTTGATTCCATTTCAAGTGCAGTATGACCATCGATAGAATCGAGCGCTCTTTGCAACTCAGCATGTGAAACAGGCTCTGTTTTCATTCTCGATATTTCACTCAAAATTACCTTAATTGCTTCTTCGACTTTTTCAACTTTTGACCCCAGTTTAACCACAAAAGATCCTGTATCTACATACTCGTAATGATTCGCGTTAACTCGATAAGCTAGGCCTCTTCTTTCTCGTACCTCTTCAAATAGTCGACTACTCATTCCACCACCCAAAATTCTCGACAATACCAAAGCTGCCAAAACATCAGGATCTTTGGCTCCAAAAGACTTAAACCCTAAAATAATATGTGCCTGATCAGTTTTTTTATATTGTAAAGAAAGTCTTGGCACAAGCTGATCATCAATAAAAACCTCAGGTAAACCAAAATCTCCTTTTTTCATCTTACCGAAATATTTTTGCGCCAATTTTTTTGCCATAATTGGCGTTACATTTCCTGCGACAACAAAAATCATATTGTTTGGTTTATACAAACTTTCGAGGTACTCCAAAAATTTATTTCGAGTTAGGGAATTAATAGTCTTTTCAGGTCCACCAATACTCCAACCCAATGGCCTGTCTCCATACAATAGCTCTTCATACACATCATAAACTTGCCTAGATGGATCATCTCGGTACATCCTCATCTCTTCAACAATTACACCCTTTTCGCGCTCAATTTCTTCCTTATCCAACTTGCTATGAAGCAACATATCGGACAACAGTTCAACATTTAGCTCCAAATGTTTGGCCGAACTTCTAATGTAATAACCTGTATGATCCTTACCTGTGTACGCATTAAAATCAGCCCCGATACCATCCAGAATCGATGATATTTCTCTCGCAGTTGGTCTTTTCCTTGTTCCCTTAAAAAACATATGTTCCAGAAAATGTGAAATACCATTTATTTCCTTAGTCTCATACCTAGAACCTGCCCCAAAAAGTAATTCAACAAAAACAGATTCGATACTTTTATCTTCAACCGTCAAAACCCTAATACCGTTATCCAATGTGTCCAGCGAATAATCTACGGTTTTAGTAGTTTTTTTAGATTTGGATGTTTTCGACTTCATATGAATAGTTTTCAAATACTTTTACAATTACAAAATTCGGCCCTTGAAAGTTCTTCTCTGTACTAAGTGCGCCAATGGAAGTGATTTTAACACCATCATTTGGGCTTGAGTAGCGGGCAAAATGATGCAAATCGCCAGTAAATAACTCATTTACTTTAGAAGTTTCCAACAAATACAGGAACTGCTTTGCCTGAAATGTTACCTCTTCACTACCATCTCCCATAATATGTTGGGTGTCTGGATTAAAAGGAGTCTTGTGTGCCAAAACAAATCTCAGCTTGGGTGGACTAGCAAGTAATATATTTTTTATTTCAAACCAATTCTCATCATTAACTCCCAAATAGATATCAGAATTATCAACCAAAACAAACTGAATATTTGATTCCACGATTGATTTATTTTCCAAACCAAAAACCGCATCAAAATTACTTCTAGCTAATAACCCCAAATCACGAGAATTTGCCAAATCATGATCTCCAGGCAAAACTTCATAAGACAGCCCGCTTTGCTCAAATATGTTTTTTGTTAAAGATAATTTTTCTATTTCCCCATATTCAGTCCAATCACCAAGTCCAAAAACTCTATTTACTTTGGCAATTTTTGCTAACTCCATTGCTTTTGCAAGTCCATCATTATTTAAGTGTGAATCGCTCACTAATCCAAAGCTATATATAACCCGACCCGTCCTCTCACCCTCGACCTTTGAACTATCCCCACCATCCCCAAAAGATCTAATCGACCAAACTGTCAGTCCAATCAAAATAATTATCAATAATAGTTTTTTCATATTTAAAATATTTTGATAATTACATCTTCTCGGGAACATTAATTCCCAAGATCATTAAGCCATTTGTGACAATCTGCTTTACCCCTTTGATTAACTCAATTCTCGCGTTAATTGTCCCAATACCCACACCATCGTCTTTCAGTATCGGTGTTTCTTCATAATATTTATGAAAAATCGCAGCCAAATCATACAAATAAAAGGCAATCTTGTGAACCTTTCGCTCCTCAAAGGCCGTCCTGACTACATCTGGATATTCCAAAGTTTTAAGCATCAAGTCCATTTCCTTCTCTAGCTTCAAATCAGAAACTTCTGAATTAGCCACCTTTTCCTTATCTTTTGCCAAAATACTATTTACCCTCGCGGCTACATACTGTATGTAATACAAGGGGTTTTCTTTATCTTTTTTTACCAATATGTCCAAATCAATATCGATTGGTGTGTTGTAGTCTCTACTTAAAAAAGCAAACCTAATCGCATCTTTTCCAACCGCATCCAATACTTCACGAAGAGTAACAAAATCCCCCTTACGCTTCGACATCGATTTTTTCTTCCCGTTTTCAATCAAAGAAACCCACTGGTACAAAACGACTTCCAGCTTAGATTCATCAAATCCAAGAGCCTTAACAGCAGCCTTAATTCTTGGCACGTGACCATGATGATTAGCTCCCCAAATATTTACTATATTTTCGTAACCACGCTCGTACTTATCTTTATGATATGCAATATCATTTGCAAAATATGTCGGAGTATTACTCCCATCGCTTTTAATCAGTACACATTCTCTATCTTCCAAAAACTCATCACTGGGAGCAAACCACAACGCACCATCCTTCTCCTTGGTTAATCCCTTATCCTTCAAATAAGTAATAATTGTTTGGGTTTTTCCTTCCTTTACCGACGATTCAGTTACCCAATTATCATAAACAACCCCAAGTTCAGCCAAATCATTTTTTATTGATACGATCACATCCTCGAATGCTTTTTCACTGTCTCCAGATACTGTTTTTGCTAAAGTCTCATAAAATTCCCCACTATACTCACCCTCACCAGTACCAGCATAAATCGCCTTTATTGAGTCTTTAAACTTTTTTACCTGACCACCTACATTATTAAGATAAAACTCCCGAGTCACTTTGTATCCGTAGTAGTCAAACAAACTGGCAATCACATCTCCAATTGGACCACCACGAGCGTTACCTAAATGTATTGGACCCGTAGGATTAGCGGAAACAATCTCAATTACCGCATTTTTCCCGCCGCCAATATCAACTTTCCCGTAGTCTGATTTTTCCTTCTGAATAACTGCAAACTCTTGTGTTAGAGGAACAATACCCATCGTAAAATTCACAAATCCAGGCTTAATATATTCAACTTTTTCAAAAAAGGGATTTTCAGTTTTTCCTGATTCACTATTTAATTCCACAACAACCTTCTCTTCCAGAAGCTTTTTACTCTCTTCACTAAAACCATTTATTAGAGCGTAATTGGTACTAAAATGACCCCTGCCTTTTATATTTGTTGAAATAATCTCAATATTCTCATTAGGCAGACCATGTTTAGCTAAGACTCTTACAAATTCTTCTAAAATTCTATCTTTAATCATTTATAGTTATTTTGTGTCTGCAATATACCATCCCAAACCGCTTGAGACAATTTTTACTGTACCCTCATCGGTCCTAAATATCTTAGCTCCGCTCTCACTAAGCCTGCTCAATACTTCCCTACTAGGATGACCATATGTATTAACGCCAGAAGAAATAACTGCAATCCTTGGTCTTACAACTTCCAAAAAATATTTCGAAGTCGCAAACTTACTCCCATGATGCCCTACTTTCAATCCATCACAATCTAAAAAATTCTCTGCATAATATTTCTCAAAATCTGACCCCGCATCCCCAGTTAGCAAAAAACAACTATCCTTGTATACAATCCTCGTAACCAGAGATTCATCATTCACATTTTTTGCGCTATATCCATATACAGGCCAAACGAATTCTAGCCTCAAACCATCTTCTATCTCATACCTATCTCCTGACATAACCCAATTAACACTTATATCCTCTAGTTTTTTCTTAAAAACATTATATTCATCGTTCTCGTAGCTCTTTTCATACGCCATGATAACTAGACCCACATCATATCTTTCCAGAAGCTCAACAAGACCTGCTACATGGTCTTTATGTGGATGTGTAAGGATCATATAATCAATCGTTTTAGCTTTGAATACACTTAATTCTTCAACACAATCGAGTATTTTTCTATCAGGACCGCCATCAATTACTATCAGCCTACCCCCAACAGACTTAATAACTGCACCATCACCCTGTCCCACATCACAAATATTTAATTGTAAATAATCATTACTTTTTTGACCTACAAAAATCACAAAAACACTAACTATTACGAATATCAAAGCTAAAATCTTATTTTTCATTTAATTTTTAAAAACAATTTAATTAAAGTGAGTATCAAAATATAACTAAAAATAACAATATATAAACTTATACTACTGTTAGCTTCATAAATATCTATATCAATTTTTGCAAACCAAGCTACTACAACCAAAAAACCATTTACCAGAATCTGCAAAAAATAACTGAAAAAACTGCTAAAAAAATCAGGCACTAACACAAATATTGTTCCACCAACCATAATTATTGGAACTAACCACAACACAGCTAAGTTTACTATTGGCGCAACTACGCTCAATGATCCAAAGCTTATAATTATCACTGGCGCAGTCATAAGCCACGCAAAAAAACTTGTGATATACACCTCCACCAAATACTTTAAAAAGCCTTTTTGGCCCGTATTTAGCAAGCTAGTTACTTTTATTCCTATTAATACCCCAAGCGAAGCCAAAAAAGATAACCTGAACGACACCTCCCCGATATACAAAGGGTTGTACGCCACCATCACTCCAGCAGTCAGAACCAAAGCCTGAACACTTGAATATTTTCTACCTAATAATTCCGCCAAAACAACAACCAAGATCATTAAATATGCTCTAACCACAGGTGGATCCATTCCTACCAAAAACACATATACACTTAATATGGTTATTGAAATTATTAAAAAAACTTTCCTCCTAGTGTATCTACCCCAAAGCGCAAGGAAAGCAAAAATCATTGTCAAATTCTGCCCAGAAACAACCACAACATGAATAACACCTGAACGCTTAAGTTGTTCTGATAAATCAGGCGTCAAATCATTCTGACCAATAAGCATTCCCAATATTAATTCCGATGATTGATGGTCAAAATAATGATTGATTTTATGTGAAATACCACTTCTTATTGAGTTTAATAGTCCCTGTATTCCTGTAGGTTTACCTCTAGAACTAACCTCAGGAAACCAAATCGCCTCTTTTTCCGCCAAATAGTCTCCTTTTACCAACAAAATCTCACCCTTTTCATACTTTGGCCATCTGTCGGTTACCAACCTTCCATAGTCAGTATCAAAATATTGAACATTTTTTGAAAATTCTGGGTAATTATTTACTCTCAACTCCTCATCGATAACCAAATCACTGTGCCTATACTTTTGTTCAACCAAAACTGTTGACCTAAACATTGCCATCAGTAACAAAATCAATATCACAAGCCAAAATTTGCCCATATTTTTACTTTTACAGGCAGATTTTATGCTTACACTTGTTTATTCAAAGGCTAGACTAATCCAGTTAGCCTCAAAAATCAAACTCTTACTTCAACTTAGACTTCCCGACCTTCTCGAATCATTTGTCTATATTCTTTAAGCCAATCTTTATAAGATTTAACCAAAATACCCAAACCGCGAGACTCAATCTCTCTGTCAACCACCCCACCCTTATGGGGATGTCTATGTTTTTTGCTCTTAGATGATGAGAAACCGTGCGCGTAATGTGCAAGTTCGTGAGCCAGCGAATAAAGCACTACTTCCTCCGGCACCTCCTTGCTCTTAAACATCGAACTAACCGTAATCACGGTTACCCCTTTAACAAAAATAGACTTTTGCTGATATTTAATTGAGGCAAAACGAAACTTAGCGTATCTACCGAATGTAACCATGACAGTATTTGATTTTTCCAAATCGGGAAAATATCTTGCCCACAAATGCTCCAACCTAGTTTTTAACCACAAATTGTCTCTATCCACTTTTTTACTAAACTTAAGCTACCTATACGATATAGTTAATAATTTTGTCTAATACAAAAATCACCTTTGTCGCACCATCAAGTTGGTATCTTTTATATTCCTCTGTCTTTTTAACTAAACCTTCGATAGTTTTTTGATCAGCCCCAGATTCAGCCTGAATTGCAAACCTTCTCTTACCATTAACCTGCACAGGGATTTCCAAAACTCTCATTTTCTTTAATTCTTCATCAAAAATCGGCCAAGTAGCCTTATGAACAGATATTTTATTTCCAAGCTCAAGCCAAATTTTCTCTGACAAAAATGGCATATACGGGCTTAAAATCTTAACCAAACTTTCACCATCATCTTTTGTCAGTCTTACATTGCCATCTGATAGGTAATTAAAAAACTCCATATAAGCCGATACAACAGTGTTAAAGCTCATTGTTTCAATACCTCGCTCAACAACACCCGTTAAAATAGCCAGCCTCGATAATGTTTCATTGTCAGTCTCCGACTCCCAAATCACACTATCAAAAAACTTTTTTACTTTCTTAATAAACCGATTAACACCTTCAACGCTCTCTGGATTCCAGATTCCGACACTTTCAAACGGCCCCATAAACATTTCATATACTCGAACAGTATCTGGTCCATAAGCTTCAACGTATTCATTGGGGTTGACCACATTGCCTTTAGATTTACTCATCTTTAATCCATCAGGACCCAGAACCATACCCACATTTCTGAGTTTCAAAAACGGCTCCTTGGTTGACAATAACCCAAGGTCATACATAAATTTGTGCCAAAACCTTGCATACAGTAGGTGTAAAACCGCATGTTCAGCACCACCAACATAAAAATCTACCGGCAACCACTTATCTGCCACAGTTTTTTCAAAGGGACCTTTATCATAGTCAGGATTTAAATATCTAAGGTAGTACCAACATGAGCCCGCCCATTGTGGCATTGTGTGTGTTTCTCGCTCTGCTTCGCCTCCACATTTTGGACAAGTGGTTTTTTTCCAGTCTGTCAACTTAGATAGTGGCGACTTACCATTATCAGTCGGCAAAAAATCATCAGTTTCGGGTAAAAGTAGAGGCAACTGATCTTCATCAATAGGCACAACACCACATTTTTCGCAGTGTACCAAAGGAATTGGCTCACCCCAATATCTTTGGCGAGAAAAGATCCAATCTCTTAGTTTGTAATTAACCTTTTTGGTTATTCTATTAGTATCTTTGTAATCATTAAAAATACTTTCAATCGCCTCTTTAGACTGCTGATTTGTGTATTTTCCCGAATTAATTAATGTTCCGTAATCGACATATGGCAACTCACCAATTCCATCAATAACTCTAGTTATTTCTAAGTTAATTTTTTTAGCAAATTCGAAATCTCTTTCGTCATGTGCTGGTACCACCATAACGGCGCCTGTTCCATAACCTGATACAACATAGTTTGAAACAAAAACTGGTATTTTCTCCTTATTTACTATGTTTTCACAATAATAGTTAGTGAAAACTCCTTCTTTTTCAGCTTTGAAATCATTTTTTTGCGACTGAAGTCTTTTGATATCTTTAATGACATCCAAATCCTTATTTTCACTGATAATATTGCGTGAAAACTCATGATCAGGAGCAATTACAATTGCTTTTACCCCAAATATAGTGTCAAGTCGTGTAGTATATACTTTTATACTGTTATTGGTATTTAATATATCAAACAGTATTTCAAACCCATCACTTCTGCCGATCCAATTCTTCTGCATGGTTTTTATGGATTCCGGCCAATCTAATAGATCCAAATCAGTAAGAAGTTTGTCCGCATATTCTGTAATTTTAAGAATCCACTGTTTTAATTCCCTTTTTTCAACCTCTTCACCACATCTATCACATTTACCATTCACTACTTCCTCATTAGCTAGTCCGGTCTTATCTTTTGGACACCAATTAATTTCTGTTAAATCTTCATACGCCAACCCCCTCTTATATAGTTGTAAAAATATCCACTGGGTCCAGTGGTAGTATTTTGGATCAGTTGTATTGATTTCTTTAGACCAGTCAAATGATTGGCCAATCAGATTGAATTGCTCTTTAAAATTTTTGATGTTTTCTTTAGTTGTGATTTTTGGATTAATTCCAGTTTTGATTGCATAATTTTCTGCCGGTAAACCAAAAGCATCCCAACCCATTGGATGTAAAACTTCATAACCTCTCATCCTCATATAGCGGGAATAAATATCAGTACCAACATAACCCTTAACATGCCCTACATGTAAACCATCACCTGATGGATAAGGAAACATATCCAACATATAAAACTTTTTTTTATCAGAATTTACATCAGAAAAATAAACATTTTCCTTTTCCCAAAATTCATTAATTTTTTTAATATCTGATTTAGACAAAATCATAAAAAATATTTCCGAAATTCTAACATATCTACCCCAAACAATAAATTACATGTATTCGTACTATAAGTTTGATAATATACAATTAAGATACGATCAATATTTGACTAATATTTATAATAAAATAACTAAATATAAAAGTAACAATTATTAAATATTATTTTTTTGTTAATTCTTTAACAAATCGTTAAATAGCTTTAAAATCTGTATAAATTTTTTACTCAAACATTGATTTTTTAAATAAAATATAAAAATTGAATAATAATTACTAATTTTAATCTTTTCAAAATTAGCCTTGATATCAGTTACTCTATTTAATTGATAATTAAGCATTAGAAAATTTAACTAAAATATTAATTATAAGTTTGAAAAAATTAATTAATTTCCCTACTAATACCCTAAAGAAATTAAAAATTTAATCTTAATCACGCAGTGAAAAGCCTAAAGGTAATATTTTTGATCCTACCGCAAATCAGCCATTAGCAGTCTTTTTTAATTAGTGATAAAAATATTAGCTAAATGATTCACCCTATTCCAACAGCCTAAACCCATCATATATAACTTTTAATTCATGTAATTTTAATAATCAAAATAATGATTAAACAACTATTAATTTTGGATAGTTGACTTCTAACAATAAATATCACCACCAACTTTACACACACCTTACACTCCATGGTTCGTGAAACTATATTAATAATGTTCTTTTCACAAAAAACCGAATCTATTTTTGCTTGACAAGCACTACCATAAGCTTTACATTTGCCATAACGAAATTCATGAGAAACGACCTAGCAAATTTCATTGGCAAAACAATAATTATTTGGCTGAATATTTTATTTGGCCTAGTACCGCTTTTCTTTATTCCCCTCACCAGTGAGTATTACGAATTTAACAAAGTCTTACTCACCTCATTGTCCGCCGCCGTTCTGTTAATACTTTGGTTTACCAAATCAGCTCTTCTAGGAAAATTCAAAATAAGAACATCAATTGTTGATATTGCAGTTATTATCTTCGCGTTTACTAATATTTTGGCCGCATCGTTCTCTGTTGATCGCTATGTTTCAATCGCTGGATGGTATCCAAGATTTAACCATTCACTAATTTTTATACTCGCTGTCATTGTTATTTATTTTGTTGCGGCCAATAACTTAACCAAAAGAAGTACAAAATTCACAGTTTTGTCAATTTACCTCTCTTCAGTCTTACTCTCCATAATTGGACTAATGAACTATTTTGGATTATTTCTGCCAATGAGTTTTAGCCAAATTAGATCATGGACGCCTGCAACAAGCATTAATAATCTGGGAGTAATCCTTACTTTATCGGTTCCTCTAGGTATCTACCTATCAATCAAAAAATATTCACCCAGCAAATCATTCCTATCGTTCGTTTTTCCAATCTCACTATTACCAATTTTGTGGTGTTTCTCGTTAATCAACTCCCTTAGTGGATGGATAAGTCTGATTGTAATTTTTGCCTTACTAGCCCTCACCAGTCGTAAAGAATTAGCAGTCAAAAAATCACTAATACTAGCACTTGTAGCACTCGTTTGGCTGTTTTTGACAATATTTGCCTACATTCCTAACCTCAACACTTCAACTTACGGCAAGCTAATTAAAACTTCTGACAAACAAACCAATTCAAATGTCGAATTCCCCAAGGAAGTTACACTGCCCCAAGCCGAAAGCTATTCTGTCAGCGTCGGTGTTATCCGTAACCAAAACCGAGCCCTAATCGGCTCAGGACAAGGCACCTTTGCTTATGCTTATACTCAGCTAAAACCCCAATCAATTAACCTAACTCAGTTCTGGAATCTTCGTTTCGATCAACCCAACTCAGAAGTGCTTATGATTCTTGCTGGTACCGGCATACTCGGCATAGCTTCCTTTATCCTAATTGTTTTAATTATTCTTACCAAAACAATAAAAATCCTGAAAAATAATTCCGAAGACAAACTTATTTACAAATACATCACCCTAACTGTCCTTATTCTAATAATTACAAGCCTTGCTAATATTTATACCGCAAGCGTTTTGCTAATTTTCTTTGGATTACTAGGTGCCATCAACAACTCAAGTTCCACTAAATCTGAACTAAGTCTCAAAAAATCCAAAAAGCAATCCCAGCGTGTCAAAGAAGAGCTATCAATGGTAATTCCAATTTTGTTACTAATCCCTACACTGGTTGGCTCAATCTTTCTATTTTTCTTCTACAGAGACTCGTTCCAAGCTGAAACCCATTTCCAAAAAAGCGCACTGGCAACCTCAAAAAGTGATGGAGTCGAAGCTCTTAATGAACAAATTGCCGCCATCAAAGAAAATGGCGCAGAAAGTGTCTATCGCAAACAACTTATCGTTACTTATATGGCTCTAGCCAGATCAATTCTCCAAAATGCACAAGCTAACGCCGATCCTAATAGCACCGAATCGCCTCTAACCGAACAAGAAGAAAAAGACATTACTTCGCTAATTAGTCAGGCTATCGAGCAAGGCAAAATAATCACAGGCTATCAAACCAATATTCAATCAGGCACATCCAATCTTAATGTTGGTAATTGGGAAACGCTTTCACAAGTCTACCGTTCACTAATCGGTATAGGCAAAGACGCTGAACAACACGCTCTCAAAGCTCAACAACAAGCCCTCGCCCTTGACCCTCAGAACCCACTTCTCTACATCAACCTAGGCAGAACGTTTTTAACACTTGGTGTTACAGACTCAGCCATAACTAATTTTGAAGTCGCAATTCAGAAAAAACCCGACTACCCTGTCGGATATATTGCCCTGGCTGAAGCGCTCAAAAACAGACCTGATTCCGCCACCAAAAGAGCCACGGCACTCGAAACAGCCCTCAATCTTCTCCCAACCGACAATCCGAGTAGAGCAGATTTAACAAAAGAATGGGAAAAAGCATTAGCAGAGAGTCAATCTCAACAAGAAAAATCAGAACAAACTCCAGTTATTCTAAACCCATCCCCAACTCCTCCAACCGCAACCAACTCCGCCGAACCAACCAATTAGGCTCAAATATCATCACGTAGATAACCATATATAATAGCGTCTTACTTTAGCTGTTCAATTTGTGCTCAACTTTCTATACAATTAAATAGTGAAAACTATCCTGCCAAACTTCTACCCTTTTCGTAGAAAAAATTTTACCCTTCAGCCTCAAGCCCACCTAATACTTTCCACCACTAGCAGGGTCAAAAAAATAACCGACCACTCTAAAACTGTTTTTGCTTTTATTTTTGTCTTAATTATCATTGCAAGCACTGTTCTAGTTTTTAAATCATTACCCAAATCAGAAATTTATCCAAAAGCAGTAGTCGAACTTCCAAAAAACTCTTTTAGAGTCGATGAGTCCCCTACATTCAAACTCAAACTCAACGAGACCCAAATTCTATCCTCCAATAATATTAAGGCTCAAATTTTAAAACCTGATGGAAATATTGCTAAGAATATTGGTACTTCAATCAAACAAAACTCCAATGAATTCAATATTCACACCAACACAATCACTGCAAGCTCATTTACTCCAGGAAAATATACACTTGATGTTGAAATAGAAAAAAACGGGCAAATCAAAAATATTAAACAAGATTTCACATGGGGAGTATTAGCAATTAACTTCGACCAAACTATTTACTCTCCTAATGATTTAGCCAAACTATCCTTTGGAACTGTCGACGACTTAGGACACACGATTTGTGATGCCAAATTAACTGTCGAAATAACTACTCCTTCCAAAAACACCAGCATTCTCTCGTCCAAAGATGGTCAAATTAACCCCAGCGGTGAATGTGGACTTGATAACATCACTGATATCCCAGACTACTCTTCTGAATATCAAATCGGCGACGAAATAGGCACATACACCATCAAATACTCGGCAGAAACAAAAAACGGTACCAGAACAATTAATGACTTCTTCGAAGTAAATGGAAATAATCCATTTATCATTAAACGTTCCGGCCCATCTCGTATCTATCCTCCTGCTAACTACAAAGTCAGTCTGCAAATTACCGCCAATACTAACTACACAGGCACAATTATTGAAACAGTTCCAAGTAATTTTATTATCACTAAATCACAAGGTGTATTTACTGAATCAACCGAAGGTGACGACAAAAAACTCACTTGGCAAGCAAGTCTTGTTGCTGGGCAAACACTTAATCTTAGTTATATCTTCGACGCTCCAGATATCAGTCCAGAGTTTTTTCTCCTTGGTCCTTTAATCATTGGTGATTTTGGCGAAATCAGAGAGTGGCAAATCGCCTCTGACGCTGTTACAGCCAACGGTAACTTATTTTACGGCGATACCTCAGCTACTAACGGCGTCCTAAGAGGAAAAACCTTTACCTCAACTTCAACTTTTGGGTCGGAATTTAACGGTGCCGCCAATAGTACTAGCTTTATACTTTGGACTGTAGCTGAAACTTCCCCAACCAGAGAAGAAGAAATAATCGGCACTCTCAAAGTCAACGGGGATTTATATGTCGAAACATGTACGACAGGATGTGACGCCAACGGAGACTTTACCGCTCAATGGAACAATCCAGGCACAACACCAACCCAAGACTGTGATACTGCTCAAACCGCCAGCACTTGTGAAAGAGCTTTTGATATAGCCTACGAATCACTCTCCGGTCGAGCAATGGTTGTCTACGGAGATAGTGTTACTGACAAATTCTACTACGCACTCTGGGATGGTTCAGCTTGGTCACCAGACTCCTCTCCAGGATCACCATCTGCTACTAACGAAGTCGACTTCCACACAGGAGGTACGGGCGGCACACCTCAATGGATTCGCGTAATCAGTGATGGTAGCCGTCTCGCTGACAAAAGATCTAATCGAATTATGGTACTAATTGCCGATACTAACTCCGACCTTTTCGCTTGCTATTGGGACGGCAGTTCATTCAGCTGTCTCTCTGCCGCACTGGATGCAGGACTAACCGGATGTACTGTTGCTCAATGTTTTGACGGTGCTTGGCAAGGTGGTGGCAGTAGCAACACATTCATTGTCAACTATCTCCACACAACAAACAGCAACGTTAACTATCAAGTCTATACCGTTGGCTCAGGCTGGGGTGGAGAGAATAACGCCTTTACTGACGCGAGTGCTGGATTCTGGATAGAAACAAACGGCGACCCGACTAGTAGTAGGATTATGGTCTCTACTGGAACCTCAGGTGACGACTATAGTCATGCCGTCTGGCGGGCAGACAACTCCACAAACGGCTGGACAGAGTGTAGTGGCGGTGTCAACACTACCAACTGTCCAGATACAGGAACAGAAACATTAAACGCCAAACAATCTTCGTCGGTATTTCAGCGCCAACAGGCTGGTGGCACATCAGGGCTTGGTTTGGTCGTTTATAACGACGGAGGTACCACAACTGACGGTAACTTTATGACCTACACTCCAACCTCTAGTTACGGCACTAAGACCAGAACAGGCGTTACCACATCAGATGACTCATTAGGGATAAGACTCTATCCGAACGAAAATACCGATGACATCATGATGCTTACTGTCGATGTTGACTGTGACATGTATGCCCAGCTTTGGACCGGCTCAAGCTTTGGTGGCACTGCCCAAGCTGATGTCGAAGTCAACGGCTCAATGTACGGTCTTGCCTGCCCTAACGCATCCGCTCCAGACGGTACTACCGGAGGCGAAGGTTCGGCATTTAGCTATGAGTTTACTTGGAAAATCTATACACCTTGGCAGCGCAATTGGCGATTCTATAACGATGAAACAAATAACACGCCATCTTCTGGAGTGGCCGCAGAAAACACTACAGGCAGTGTCGCCAAAGAAGAATTTATTCGCCTTAGAATGCAATATTACGAAAGAGGTGCCGTAGCTCAAACTGACGCCAGAAAAAAACTCCAATACACCTCCGGATGTACCCCATCAACCGTCCCTGATACTTGCACTTGGACTGATGTTGGCGACACGGGAGAAACATCTGCAGTCTGGCGCTACGCTACTAGCGGAGAAACCTGTGGTTCTTGTTCAGACAACACCGCAGTAGGCTCTAGCGCACTAACAGGTACAACCCAAAACGGCACTTATACATCTGACAAAGACGCTGCAGCTGGAGCCAACATGGACCACTCTGCCTCGGCAATACTGGAAGTAGACTATCCCCTAAAAGCCGAAGATGTTGCCGCCGCTACCACCTACTATTTCCGCGCTTACGATAACGACCAATTAACGCCTGTATTTACTTACAATCCTTCTGGAGTTACGGACTGTCTTTCGTCAGCTTGCACCTACCCAAGCGTGTCTATCCCTGCCGACCCAATCACTGTGTCAGGTAATGTCTATACTGCGGGCACTTCTTCGGCACCAGCTCTCTGTGATCACACCACTCCAACTTACAATGTAGCAATCCGCAGCAACGGCGTCACCACCACAACCTTCTGTAATGACTCAACTGGTGCTTTTTCTGACGCGACCATTTCTGCTCCAGCAGCCGGCGAAGGCATCGTCGTTTGGATTGATAATGACGCCACAGACGGAGCAACAGTAATCAGATTTGATGGCTCTGGCAACTCAACAGGTAATATTGTCTATACCAATACTGTGACGGTAACATCTGACGACGCCACAGCTGTTGATAATACCGATATGGACACCTACGATAGCGGTAATGATGGCGATATCCCATATACTGTATCGAGTAACAACCTTAGCGTTACTAGTGGTATAGAGCTATTAGTTTTTACCGGCAAAACCTACACCCCAAACGGAACAGTTACGACTAATGGAACAGCTGACTTTCATGTCGACGACAGCGCTACAGCCACGCTCGGCAGCGCCACCAACGCTATGTCGAGAGACATTCTCGTAGATGCTGGCGCCACCCTTAATATTAACGCCGACACGACAATAGCTGGTGGTGACATTACAACTACTTCAACTGGCGCAGTCGCCAACACTGCTGGCACACCAACCGTCACAATGAACGGTACGGGCAATATTGGCGGTGGTTCTGGTGCAATCGCAATTTATAATCTAACAATCAGTAATACCTTCACTACTACAGTAACTTCTTCAATGACTGTTACTAATTCGCTTGTAGTTACAGGAACAATTGGCAGTTCAACCTCGGTAACTACTACAGTAAATGGTGCAATTTCCGGTGGCGGTACGATTAACTACACAGGCACAAGTACATTCAAACAAAGAGTGGCCGCAGCCCAAAACTTTGGCGCTACCTCGGGTGCCACTGCTTGGAATTTCGTCAACCTTACATTTTCCAATTCCTCAGGCTCCTCAAGAACAATTACCACCCAAACAGGCGGTACTGGCGCAATTAATGTTACTGGTGACTTAACACTTGGCGAAGGCGGCGACTCTGCCCCAACAGTTCTTGATGCCGGCAACCGTACTTGGACACTTTCTGGCACTGACGGCACTCCAACAGCCGTCAACGCCTCCTCCACCCTAACTGGTAGCACTTCGACCTTTGCATTTACCGGCAACAACGGTTCCGGAGACACCACAATTCCAACTCTAACATTTACTAATCTAACCCTTAACGCTTCTGAAACATTCAACGCTGGGGGTACAATTACAGCCAATGGCGATTTAACTGTCACAACTGGAACATTTGCTCTTGGTACCAACAATATCACCGTCGGCTCCACCACTGCAGGCTCGGGCGATGTCTCAATTAGCGGTTCCATTACCCAAAGCGCTAGTGGTACCTTTAGTGCCAAAACAGCTGCCAGCGCCACCCCAACCTTCGGTGGTTCAGGCACAATTAGTCTATATAATCTCTCATTCGAACCAAGTGCAGCTAGTGCCACATACACTCTTGGCTCAGGAGCGTCACAAACAATAACCATAGCTAACAACTTAACCATTGGCGATGACACTAACTCAGTAACCGTCAACGCCGACACCAACGATCCAACAGTCGATGTAAACGGAAACTTTTTGATTAACACCAGTGCGACTTATCAAAATTCTGCAACTGTCGCAATGACTGTAGCCAAAAACTTCACTAATGACGGCACATACACTCATAACGGCGGAACAATTTCATTAGACGGCAGTACAACCTCCGACGACTCAACTGTCACCTGTTCAGGCACAATTGGCGGCAGTATTGGTTTTAACAAAACCGGTGACGGTGACATCACCATTGGTAGCGGATGTACCGTTGCCTCCCCAGGTTCAGGTATCTCGATGACAGGAAATATTATCAATAACGGCACGATTAATAATGGTGGTACAACTTTTAATCTCGATAATCTTACTGGCGGCGAAGGAGATTTAACCAATAATGGTGGTGCAACAATTACCTACTCTGGAACTGCCATGACAATTGAGGGTGATTTTACCCAAAGCGGAACTTTTAACCTTACAGGCATTACTGTTACCCTCGACGGGTCAAGTAGTTCTGACAACAGTACAGTTATCTGTGGAACCCTAGGTGGAACTTTAGCTTTTAACAAAACTGGCGGAGCAACCGTCACAATTAACACCAGTTGTATTGTTGCTGTAACAACAATCTCAATGACAGGTAACTATGTCAACAATGGTACAACTAATATTTCTGGAAGTACTTTTAATCTGGATTCCACTTCTGGCAATGGAGGTAGTCTTACCAATGGAGCCTCCGCTACGATGACCTACTCTGGAACAATAATTACCCTTGAAAAAGACTATACCCATACATCTGGAACAACATTCAACCTTAGTGGCAAAACCTTAACTTTTGATGGCGCCGACACTACCGACGATTCTACTCTTACTTGTTCTACTACCCTTGCTGGTACCCACAATATTGCCAAAACCATTCAAGGAGCTGACTTTACCTTAAGTGCAAGTTGTGTAATTACAATGGTTGCCAGTGTCACGACATACGGCTCAATTACGGTTAATGGTTCAATGACTGGAACCACAATTACGACTCGAGGTAGTGTGCTTAAAGATTCTGGTGGCACTCTGGTTGTTGCAGGCAATACATTGGTTTTTGAAGACGGTGGCGTAGACACTGATTCCACGCTTGACTGTGAAGGCGGCACAATTACGGGTGCAGTTGAACAAAATATGACCCACGCAGGCTCCACACTAACACTCGCCAGCACCTGTACAATTACCGATGACTTCACGCGCACAGACGGAGCTTTTTCAAACCCAGGATCTGCCTACACCATGACCGTCCAAGGTGATTTCTCAATGAGTACGACCGACACCTTTGGTGGTGCCAATCTTACACTTACCATGGGTGGTACAGCCACAACCCAAAACATCACTCAAAACGCCGGAACAATGTCAGGCGTATTTACCGTCAACAAATCCTCAGGTACTGCTCAAATGGCAACAGACTTCACTACTGGCTCAACCTGTACAATCACCGACGGTACATTCTTCCTCAACTCCTTTGACTTCAACTGTGGTTCAACATTTACTGTAGCCGATACACTACAAATGGAAGGTAACGAACTGCCAACCACACCTACTCTTTCGGTCGGATCTTATGTAATTTTTGTTGGCGATAACGACACAGTTGCTGATGTCTACAATATTCCAAACTACACATGGCGCAACCTCACAATCGACTCTGACGATGGCAACACTGATACTTTCACTCAACAAGTTAACACCACAGTCAACGAAAATTTCTGTATCATAACCGGTACTTACGATCTAGACAGCTTCTCTCTTGATGTCACCGGCACTGTATGTAATAACGGCGGACTTATGACCAACGCTGGCGACTTCAACTACGACTCAAATACCATTCTATTAACAGACAGCGGATATTCCGAGGACAACAACTTCACTCAAGGCGACACTATTTATATGACTGTTACTGATGTTTCCGTTAACCTTAACGGCGGCAGCGCCGAAACACTATCTGTAAGCATTACCACTACCACTGGCGATTCCGAAACCAAAACTTTAACCGAAACCGGCAACTCCACAGCTATTTTCCGAGGCAGTATTACTTCAGCGTGGGGAACATACACAACCTCGAACAATAACATCGAAATGGTCCTAGATGATGTTATTACCCTCAGCTACACAGATGCCAACGATGGTACTGATACAGGAAGTGACACTGCCAACACCACCGCTGACCCACCACCTGCTGGTTCAGGCAAACTAGTCTCAACCAACTTCGAAATGGATGGAGCATTTGGTAGTTTCGGCGACAGAAAATCGTCCACTAATTACACACTTACAGATACAGGTGGCGTACTAGCAGCTGGACCAGGAGAATCAACCAACTACGACCTTGGTTCTGGTTTTCAATACTGGAATATTGGCTCCAATCGACTCGAGCTAACAATTTCTTCAACCACAATCGCCTTTGGTACTCTTACTCCAGGTACTCCAGCTACCAACAATCACAATCTACAAGTCGTCTCTGATGCCCCAGGCGGCTATCAAGTAACCGCTCAAGAAGTAACAAGGCTTGCCAATATTAACTACGCCGGATTCTATATCCCTGATGTTCTTGGCGACGCAAGCAATATTACTCATACCTCAGCTGGCGCTTGGTCATCAAGCACCACTTATGGTTTCGGTTACACTTTAGCCAATGTCACTGGCACTGATGCAGCCTTTACCAGTAACTACCGCCATTTTGCAGACTTAGCTTTTGCAGAAAGCCCAGTCGCCGTTATGTCCAATGTCGGCACAACTAATGACAGTGAAATAACTGTTACCTACAAAGTCAATGTGAGTTCTGCTCAAGAAGCTGGTAATTATGAAACAAAAGTCACCTATATCCTAACCGGAACCTACTAAGCTAAAATACAACCAATGAAAAAAGTCCTTGCCCCGCTTTTTAGCTTAATAATTTTTTTCTCCATATATAATGTAGTTAATGCTTCGACCGTCGCGATTGAACCCTCTCATTTCGAAATAAAAGGCAAACCAGGTAATGGCATTAATGGCACTTTTAAGTTTTCCGCCGATACCGGTAGTACTTATCAATTCAGCATTCGCCAATTTGAAGCCGATGGCACTCAAGGCCTTATCAAACTCTTACCCGATAACCCCAACTACCCTGTTACAAAATGGGTGCAGTTTTTCCCGCCAATTACCAAAGCAACCAGTGCTGAAGATCAAACAATCGGGTTTCGCATCAATGTTCCTGAAACAATTGAAGAACAAGATTTTTATTTTGCAATTTTAGCCTCTCCAATTTCACCTGAACCTGATTCCAAAAAAAGCTCCGCTACTATCCAACCGTCTGTAGCTTCAAACATCATCCTTTCACTTTTTGACAAGAAAAAAATCGAAGGTGATATCAAAATATCCTTAACGGGAGAAAAAATTCAGCAAATCGGTAAATCTACTCTTTCTCTCACTGTTCAAAACAATCTAAATAAATTTCAAACTATCGAAGGTTCCATAGTTTTGACTTCGATAATTGATAGCAAAAGCCAAAAAATAATCCCGATTATTCCCCAAAACATCTTAGCGGGAGCTGTCAGACAAATGACAACAACTCTCGAAAAAAATATTCCACCAGCAATCTACATAACCGACACCACTCCAGGCATCTACAAGGTAAGCTCCACCGTCACTGGGGACAATGGTGTTAAGTACACATCTCAAGAATTCACAATTTATATTATTCCCTCACTTGGATATATCGCTTATCCACTAATTACAATAGTACTTTTACTAACTGCAATTATTCTTAGCATCAAAGTCTTCAAAAAGTCCAAAAAGCCAATTGACAACTAGAGATATTTTTTGTGATGATAATAACAATAATGTCAGTTCACACGAATAAGTTCAAAAAACTGCTCCTTTTCGTACTTGCCCTTTTAATAGGTCTTCCTAACTTCGTCATGTTCGGTGGCAAAACCGTAAATGCTGCTTCCCTTGTCAATGTAACTGACGCAATGTCCAGACAAAAAACTGGTATTTCATCTACTCACACTTTTACTTTTACTTTAGCCTCTACTCTAGGTGGCACTTCTAGAGTCAAACTAACCACCTCTAGCTTTTCGTTTGGTTCACTAACTCCAACATTTACTGGTAACAACTCTTGTGCTGGAACAGCTGGTGTCTTTAACGGTTCTAGCCCTTTTGTTAGCTCCATAACCTCTGTTACAAGCTGTGATTCTGGTGACACCGTTACTTTTACTGTTCCAGCTAGCACAAATCCTGCCGCAAACACATATGTCATTGTTGTAGAAACCGACGCTAACAACGATGGAACATACGAAGACTCGTCTAATGTTGCCGTTGACATCTTAACTGAAGATCAAGTTACTGTTTCAGCTTCAATTGGTGCTACTTTTGACTTTGCTGTTACTGCCAAAACATCTGGTACTGTTGGTTCTGGTGGTGACACTTGCGAATCGAGTGGAACGACTGCTTCTTCAATTAACTTCAACAACGGTGTTAATCTTTCGACTTCAACCCAATACACTCACTGTCATACTTTAACAGTCTCCACTAACGCTACTGCTGGTTTTAGAAGCTTTGTTGCCCAATCTGCTAACCTAACCAACGGTACCTCAGACACTATCAACTCGTTTGATGATGGTACACCACCTTCAGTTGGCTCAGAAACAACTTGGTCAACACCTACCTCACCAGGTCATTTCGGCTTTGCTTCCAGTGATACTTGGGGTGGGTCATCTTTCTCATCCGTCGGCACAAGCTTTGCCGGGTTCACTGGTACCACTGCCTACAAGATTCAGGACGAATCAGCTGCTGTTAGCGCCTTTGCTAGTAATGTCGGTTACTCTCTAGAAATCCTTGGTACACAGGAGCCTGGTACTTACACCAACACTCTTACCTACACCAGTTACGGAATTTTTTAGAGTTTTATTGTTAAGTTAAATTAACCAATTCCAGTTATTGACAAACCAGTAGCTAATTGTAATCATTGGGATAACATCTTTTTATATTAAGAATGCGACTGCGCCAAACAACCAAAACCGTTAAAAAACTATCGGTACTCTGCCTTATTGCAGTTGTTCTTTCGACCACTTTAATTACGCTTACCCCCAAACAAACAGCCGCAGCCTCACTTACGAGTGTTAGCAATGCCCTTTCCCGTCAAAAAACTGGTGTTTCTGCCACCCACACTTGGACATTCACTTTATCCACTACTCTTGGTAGCTCATCTAAAATAAGAATCACCCAAGCAAGCTTCTCCTACACCGGTACCCCAGGTTTCTCTGCTACAGGTGGCTGTTCAGCTACAACCGGCGCTTGGTCATCAAATGTTACCAACCTTACTTCTGTTTCTGGTTGTGGTTCAGGTGATGTGGTCACGCTTACAACATCAGCTATTTCCAACCCTGCAGCTGCTACTTATGTATTCGTTATTGAAACTGACCCTAACAACGACGGCACCTACACAGACGGAGACTCGTCTAATGTTGCCGTTGACATCTTAACTGAGGATCAAGTTACTGTTTCAGCTTCAATTGGTGCTACTTTTGACTTTGCTGTTACTGCCAAAACATCTGGTACTGTTGGTTCTGGTGGTGACACTTGCGAATCGAGTGGAACGACTGCTTCTTCAATTAACTTCAACAACGGTGTTAATCTTTCGACTTCAACCCAATACACTCACTGTCATACTTTAACAGTCTCCACTAACGCTACTGCTGGTTTTAGAAGCTTTGTTGCCCAATCTGCTAACCTAACCAACGGTACCTCAGACACTATCAACTCGTTTGATGATGGTACACCACCTTCAGTTGGCTCAGAAACAACTTGGTCAACACCTACCTCACCAGGTCATTTCGGCTTTGCTTCCAGTGATACTTGGGGTGGGTCATCTTTCTCATCCGTCGGCACAAGCTTTGCCGGGTTCACTGGTACCACTGCCTACAAGATTCAGGACGAATCAGCTGCTGTTAGCGCCTTTGCTAGTAATGTCGGTTACTCTCTAGAAATCCTTGGTACACAGGAGCCTGGTACTTACACCAACACTCTCACCTACACTAGCTACGGTATTTTTTAGACCATGAAAATTTCTAAGCTATCACTTCTTGCTATTCTGCCAATAGTTAGCATTCTACTTACACTTGTCCCGCCCAAGACTGCCAGAGCTGCCGCACTAGTCGATGTTTCTGACAATATGTCCAGGCTTAAAACTGGCGTATCTTCAACTCATACTTTTACCTTTACTCTAGCTTCTACTCTCGGCTCAACCTCTAGAGTCAGACTAACTACTGCCGACTTTTCGTTTGGTTCACTAACTCCAACATTCACCGGTAACGGGTCTTGTGCAGGAACTGCTGGTATATTCAATGGCGCTAGCCCTTTTGCTAGCACAATCACCTCTGTTTCAAGCTGTGATGCCGGTGATACTGTTACCTTTGTTGTTCCAGCTAGCACTAACCCTTCGGCTGCTACTTATGTAATCACAGTCGAAACAGACGCCAACAACGATGGAACTTACGAAGATTCTTCCAATGTTGCCGTTGATGTCTTAACAGAAGATCAAGTTACTGTTACCGCCACAATCAACGCAACATACGACTTCACAATAGCCGCCAAAAGCTCTGGCACAGTTGGTTCCGGTGGAGACACTTGTGAATCAAGTGGGACTACTGCCTCTTCAATTAACTTCAATAACGGAGTTGCATTATCAACTGCTACTCAATACACCCACTGCCACACACTAACGGTCTCTACTAACGCATCTAACGGTCACAATACTTCAGTTAGACAGTCAGCTAACCTAACTAACGGTACTGCTGACACTATTAACTCATTCGATGATGGTACCCCGCCTGCTCTTAACTCAGAAACAACTTGGTCCACACCAACTTCAGGGGGTCATTTTGGCTTTACCTCTACCGATGTGGTATCAGGTTCTGCTTTTGACACAACTGGAACAATATTTGGAGGATTCACTGGTACAACTTCTTACAAAATATTTGACGCTGGTGGACCTGTAAACGGCACAGGAGCTGGTGGAACTGCAGATATTGGCTACTCGCTAGAAATCACTGGTACACAACCTGCCGGTACCTATACGAATACCCTAACTTATACTAGTTATGGTATCTTTTAATTTGTAATTTTTATATATATAATTAAAAAAACAAATATGAATCTGCCCAAAAAACTAGCCATTACATTGGCTTCGTCCGCTTTTATAGTTTCGCTTGCTACCTCACCAGTACTAGCTCAAACCAACCCTTCTTCTCAACCACTCAAATCCGAAAATAATTCATTAACACCAATTGGAGTACCAAGTGCATCAACTCCTTCAGCACAACCTCAAGCCGCTCAACAGCAGGTTGCTGAAACCAACATCACATTCTCGCCAATCAAGTTTGATCTCAACCTAGACCCTGGTCAAACCAGTTCTCACCAAGTTGTTATCGACAACAAATCAGACGACCCGCTTACATACTACGTAACTCTCGCTGATATTGAAACAATTAACGAAAACGGTGATGCTGTATTTTCTGAATCACCACTTAATAATCAATACGCATTAGCTAGTTGGATCAGAGCTTCAAAAACTCAAGTTACCATTGATCCAAAATCTTCTGAAGCTTTTAGTTTCTCAATCGCTGTTCCAAAAGACGCTGAACCAGGCGGACATTTTGGCGCTGTTTTTATAACCACCACTCCTCCTGAAAAAGCAGCTGGAACTGGTTCGAAAGTTATTACCAGAACCGGACCAGTCGTTTTAGTTAGAGTTTCTGGAGATGTTGAAGAGGCTCTCTCTATCTCAAGCATCAAAACAGACAAGTCTATGTACGAATCTGGACCAGTAAGTATCGAAGCCAGACTTGAAAACTCAGGTTCTGTCCATCTTACCCCTGCTGGAGACATTATAGTCCGTAACATGTTCGGCAACGAAGTTTCTAGAGAATCATTTAACAACTCTGCCCTTTCGGTTCTTCCAGGAGCAGTCAGAAGTTTCGTTGGCAAATTCAATCCAGAATTTGGTTTCGGAAAATACACCGTAGAAGTTATTGCTAGCTACGGACTCAAAAATGACATTGTAAGCTCAAGCACTTCGTTCTGGGTAATCCCTTGGAAGGCTCTATCCGTCGCTGGACTTGCAATCGCGGTAGTCGTTATGCTGATAGTTCTCGCACTGAGAGCATACCGCCGCAAGATTATTGCAGAGATTCAAAAGAAGAAGTAACATCTTAAATATCTACTGCCTCGCACTTGCAACTTGTTCAATATTTTTAGCTCGGTTCGGTTCGGTTCGGTTCGGTTCGGTTCGGTTCATCTTAAAGCACTCCTGCACTCGGGGAGTGTTTTTTTTTGACCTTACAACATTTATTTTGGTTAAATATGGTCAAAATCTATGCAGTATAATATTGCCCAAATGCTGCCCAAACTAACCATTCCACTACTATCACTAGTACTACTGTTTATTATTCAAACAGAAGTTCGCGCTGAAGACGTCAACACCACAGCTTGTGTAAATATTTGTCCAACAGCAACCCCAACACCGACACCGACACCAACCCCTACACCAGTTCCAGGCACCACTTCAACACCAACCCCAGGACCAACATCTACACCTACTCCTGGACCCACCAGCACCCCTACACCGACTCCAACTGCTATACCTACTCCTACTAAAGGCAAACCACTAACCCCTCCCGAAAAAGATGAAATAATTGACAAAATAGACGAATTAGAAAAACAACAAATCGCTCTTTATCGATTACTTAATCCAGAATCTCCAACCACTATTCTTAACGCCCCACTAAAATTATTATTCGCGATTCAAAATAATCACTTCTTAGCTGGAATAATTATCGGCATTCTTTCATTAACAGTAATCTATCTTGGTATTACCAAATTCAAAGCGTTCAAGAATAAGGATTAAATTCATTTCATTTTTTCAAAAACTAATACTAAATATATCAAACAGATATTTTTAAGAATCAAAAACAATTTAAAGAGACTATAATATACAAATTTTTTACATCTAAATTTCTACTGCAAACTTACCGCCCTACCTAGTTTTGCCAAGATCTAATTTGGACTTATTACTACAACACTCTAAATTTTTGATTCACAGATCAAGTTTTAAAAATAACCGATAGTTTTTTAAAAAAAATAATCAATTCGTAGACAAAATTTATCCATTTAAAATTAATTTAAAACTGCCTGTTGCAAGTTTCATTTTAGCCTCATAAACTGGAGTTATAGACAGTTATAAAACGTATCTAAAATTTGCCTTTTAGAGTTATAACTAGCTTCAAAATCAATTGACAATGAAAAAAGTCCTGTTTGCCTCAGGCCTTAAGATACCTGCCAGCACTATAAATAAACCTGTCCAAAACTCCAAAAAAGAGTTTGCTCTTGGTATACTCAACGCTTCCAAAGGTTACTTCGAAACACTCGCCCTCTCGTCAACATCCAAATCAACTTATAGTAATTACCGCTCCGATTTAAAGAAATTCGTCATTTGGTCGATTAAACAAAATCGAACCAACTATCCCAAACTCGATATTGAAACAATCGAGCTCTACCACAAGGATGTTCAGAACAAGTTTGCTAAATCCACACTTTCTCGACAAATCAAATTTCTAAAATCTCTCTCAAAATGGTTTGAGGCAAACGGGTTTTCACACCTGACAAACCACTCCACAGAGCAGATAGTTACAAACACAGCCAGCATTGAGGCAAACAATGCAAATCAAGCTGTCAGCAGCTCCGAAACGCAGACTGTCGGAGCTGCAATCAGCCTTCTTGCTCTCTCTCAAGAGCTTGAAAAACTTAAAAAATGGGGTTTTTCTTACAAGCCACTAACAGATCTCCTCGGCTTACCACAAAAAACCCTAACCAAAAAATCCAAATTACACTTCTCACAAAAAATATTCCTTGGGCTCGCCACAATGGCGCTAGTTATCTCTGGATCAACATTCATGCTTACCCCCAACCGAACCCAAATCAGTCTTGAAACGCCACAACCATCCCCACTTGAAGGTCAAGTTCTTGCCGCTGTTGCTCCTCCAAGAATTCTTTCTTTCCAAGGTCGAATTACTAACGCTTCAGGTTCTCCAATAACTTCTGCTACCGACTTTGTGTTCAAAATCTACACTGTGTCATCAGGTGGGAGTGCTCAATGGACATCAAAAACTTGGAATATTACACCAGACTCGAATGGTATTTTTTCAGTCCTACTTGGAGACACAGGTGCTGCAGATACAACAATTCCTAGCACTCTATTTAGTGAGAATGCTACTTTGTATCTAGGAGTCACTGTCGGTGCCGATTCAGAAATGACCCCAAGGCAAAGAATAGTTTCTAGTGCTTATGCACTTAACGCCGACGCTCTAGCTGGTTATTTCCCTTCACAAACACCAGATATTAATCAAGTTCCTGTTCTAGATTCTTCGGGCAACCTAATTTTCAGCGGCGCAGCCACAATTGGCACTAACAGCAATGGTTCGCTAACACTTGCGCCGAACGGCACAGGTGACTTAATCGTGACCAACGGTGAAGGATCCAATATTCAAATCACTAATACTCCTACTTCTGATGCAACCATAAACGCAGCCTCGCTCACACTCAATCCAACAGGTACAGGTTCTTCGGGCACACTTCAAGGTTTTGTGATATCTCAATCCGACAATGCTAATACAGGCGTTTTTGACTCTCTACTAAAACTTGAAAACCTTAAAACTCCAGAAACAACCACAAACGGGCTTTATATCGAAAACAATGCAGCCTCAGGTACGCTCAGTAATGGTATTAACATTACCAACACAGCTGGAACTCTAACAGACGCTATCGAAATATCAGGAACTGTATCAAACTTCCTCAACACAGCTTCCCTTGACATTACAGGCGCTGGTGCAATTACTGGAGCTACTGGTGTTACCTCCACTGGTACTTTTGACATCAACACATCAGGCTCAACTGCTATCAACATTGGTACAAGCTCATATTCAGGCACAGCCACCATTGGCAATGGCAGTGCTAACATTGCTATCTCTGATGCTAACTGGAGTGTAACAGGTCCAGGCGTAGCTACATTCACAGGACTTAGCTCCTCTGGCACAATTACTTTCTCCTCGCTTAGCACTGTTGGCTCAGTTATCACTATTGCCTCTGGTGGTGTACTTAACCAGGTCAACCCAAGCGCCACATCTGGAGATTGTCTTAAAAGCAACGGCACAGGTAACCAACCAACCTATGGCAACTGTAACTCCACTTCTTCGTCCAACTCTCTTGACTTTGTAGATTTTGCTGACACCCTTGATCTCGATGCCAACCTTATCCTAAACCAAGCAACTTACACTTGGGCTCAAAACTTTACACCAACAACAGATGCCACAACTACGGGCTACACATATACCCTTACGCCAAGCGGAACAGGCGCAACTGGCACACTTAATGGAATGCTTATAACCCAAGCCGACACAGCTACCACTGGTGCTTTTGATACCTTATTCAAGGTAGAGAACCTTAAAACTCCAGAAACTGTTACGAACGGAATTTTTATTGAAAACAATGCTGCTTCAAGCAACTTAAGCAACGCGCTCATGATTACCAATACCTCGGGCACCCTAACAGACGCTATCGAAATATCAGGAACTGTATCAAACTTCCTCAACACAGCTTCCCTTGACATTACAGGCGCTGGTGCAATTACTGGAGCTACTGGTGTTACCTCCACCGGCACTTTTGACATTAACACATCAGGATCAACCGCGATTAACCTTGGAACTAGCTCCTACACAGGTACAATCACAATTGGTAATACATCTGGAGCTAACGCACTTAACCTCAGAGCAGGTAGTGGTAACTTTACTTTAGATGGTGTTGCAGGAACCACATATACAGTTGGCGCTAGCACCACAACTGGCACTATGACCTTTGGAGGTACAGCCCAAACCGGATTATTAACTTTAGGCCAATCTAGTGGTACAAACACCGTAGCGATTGGCTCTGGCACTGGAGCAACAACAGTGCAAATTGCCACTGGCGCCACAAACGCCAAAACTGTGCAAATTGGAACCGGCGCAGTTGCTAACACAATTACAATAGGTTCAGCCAGCACCACCAACCTTTCAATTACGGACGATAACTGGAGTATTTCTACAGCTGGTCTGATTACAACCGCTAGCGATGTGGCAGTTAACGGTGGAGACATCACAACAACTGCTTCTACTCTTAATATTGATGTTGCTAACAACGGCATATTCAACTTCCGCGACGGAACAAACAACCTTCTTAGAATTCTTGATACCGCCAACTCAGACGGTGGCGAAATATTCTCTGCAACAGGTGCTATTTACGCAGACATCTCTGGTACTGGTGTCGCAATCATCAACTCTGCCACCAGCGGTACTAGTGACACTACAGCCAAATATCAATCATTCACCCCAGACACCCCAATGTCTGTTACTGCTGTGGTTGCAAAAATTTTATCAACTAACGGTACAGAAGAAGCTGTTGCTTGTATTTATGACAACAACTCTGATGCCCCAGGCACACTAATTGCCATGTCTAATCAAACACTCAATATTTCATCAACAATAAGCCATGTTAGATTCTCATTTAACACAGCCGTACCGCTACTTGGAAATAATAAATACGTTCTTCAAATTGCCCTACAAAACACAGGTGTCGGCGCAGGATGTACCACCACTACCTCATCAGCTTGGCAATGGGCGGTTTCTGCTTCTGATATTTACTCAGGCGGTCGCTCAGAAGCCAGCGCCTCGACTGATTACCTATTCACTATGGAGGCCTCAAAAAACACCAACCATGGATTCTTTAGCAACTCAACCACAGTTAACTCAGCTACAGCTGTAAAAACCCAATCCTTCACTCCAGCCGCTGATATTTATCTATCTACCGTCCAAGCCAAAATAAGTATGGCGGGCGCAACCGAGGAAGCTTCAGTTTGTATATATGACGAAAACGGTTCAGATGGCGCTGGAACACTACTCGCTGGACCTTACCAAACATTAAATATCGGTAGCGCGGTTACTTGGGCCAGATTTGTCTTAACGACCCCAGTCTTAGTCCAAGCAGGCTCCAAATATGTCCTTCAAGTTGCAGGTCAAAACGATGGTGTTGGTGCTAGTTGTACCACCACCACAAGCTCTGCATGGGGATGGGTCAGAGACACATCAGCTTCCTATCTCGGAGGTCGCAATAATAACAGCGCGACTGAAGACAGTCATTTTGTATTGGAATCGTCACCGGTTGCCTCAACAATTACCCTTACCAATGGATCAGTAATCCAGAGTAACGACCCAACCAACGGAGAAATCAACTTTGGCGACGGAACTCTTAAAGTTGACTTTGGAACAATCGACCCGCCATATTTCATCGATGGTACCAAATACGCTACTTATGTAGCTTCTATGACTGGTCAAAAAGAAGAAACAACTGGCGTTGCCAATCTTACTCGCCCAGAGGGTTCAACTGGCAACTTCTCATATCAAATCAACTTCCCAGAACTTGAAACTTCAAGCGACCTAGGGCTTTTCTACCGAATCACCGATTTTGGGCAAAATATGAAGGACTTAGTCGTACTTCTTAGTGCTAACGACAGCCGCGCCAAAGTCTGGTACGAAAGAGATCCAGCCAATAATCGTTTAACTATCTTCGGCAACTGTAACTGTGAAATCTCATATCGTCTTACCGCGCCTCGTTTTGATCACGAAAAATGGGGCAATGTTGCCAACAAACAAGACGGACGAGGATTTGTCCCAGGGGAAGCTCCAAACTATTCCACAAGCGAAGAAACAGAATTCACTGAAGAAGAAATACTCTCAGAAATAACTCAAATCCAAGATATTATTGAAGCTACGAACATCGTTGCTAATGATTCCATAACCATTGGACAAACAACATTATCTGAAGAAAATCTCAAACTTCTAATTGGCATCAACGGCAGTATCGATGGTGAAGAAAACTCCGAAGTTACTCCTAATAACCAACAAGTAGAAGCCCAAGGTCCGATTACTAGGGAAGAAATAGATAAGATGATTACCGACGCTATCGCCTCTTCGTCTGCCGTACTTGGCGCCTCAGAAAGTGCGCAACCAGAATCTAGTCAATCAGCTGAGCTTGAAAACCAAGAACCTCAAGATTTAACAGTTATTAATCTAACAGTCGAACAACAAGCAACTTTCAAAGACGAAGTTGAATTCCTCAATTCAGTCTCACTAAGTAACACTAATATTGCTGGAAGTTTAAGTCAGGACGGAATATTTACCCTCGATACCACCGCAGACGGTCTCGGCAGCCAATTAAATGTGCTATCAGGCACTCTATACCTACAAAACTTACCAACTTCTGGCGGACTTGACCTACTCAGAGGATCACTTGTAATTGACACCGAAGGTTTGGTCAAAATAGCCAAGCTCGAAACTAAAGACCTCACAGTCAGTACTATTACAGTTAAAGGTGACGAGGAAAATCCGCTCAACCGCATCGCCGGCAACACACTCTTAACCAGTGGATACGACCTATTTGACGTCGAAACAACTGCTGTGACCGAGAACTCAATCATTCTGCTCACAGTCGAAGGAGATCTACCAGTTGCCGTTAGCGTCACAGAAAAACTAGCTGGTATAGGGTTTAGGGTTAAACTTGCCCAAGTTCAAACAGTAGACCTGACCGTCAGCTATCTAATCATCAACCAAGAGCTTAGCCTCAACTAGGTCGTCAATATAAATAGTTAACAAGAAGTAAGTTAATCCAAAACCTAGCTCAAATACACAAGTGGACCCAAGGAGACTCGAACTCCTGACCTCTCCCATGCCATGGGAGCGCTCTACCAACTGAGCTATGGGCCCGAATAAATAACACATAGCAAACGGCAATTTTACAAAATTACCTCACTACTTCTCTACCATCAAAACCAATTAGGAATTTAATTCTTATCCAAACACCAACTCAACAATTTTGTCTCTTAACGCCTCAATACCAATATCATCCTTAACCGAAATAGCAATTACATCCCCTTTTAATTTTTTAAATGTTGCAACTCTAGCCTTCATTGTTTTTTCATCAACCAAATCAATTTTATTCAAAATTACCAAAAACTTTTTTTCATCTATCTTTTTTGAATATTGCATCAATTCATTTCTTAATATATCAAAGTATGATTTTGTATCATCATTATTTATATCAATTACAAAGATAACCGCTTTTGTTCTTTGGATATGTTTCAAAAATCTTTCTCCCAAACCCTTACCTTCTGATGCTCCCTCAATGATTCCTGGCATATCAGCAATTGTTACTTTTTTGCCCTTATGCATCATTACACCCAAAACAGGCTCAAGAGTAGTAAATGGATAATCACCAATTTTTGAACCCGCTGAGGTTATCTTATTGATTAAACTCGACTTACCAGCACTTGGAAACCCAACTAGTCCTACATCAGCAATCAACTCCAAATCGAGCCTAACATCAAAAACCTCTCCTTCTTCGCCATACGTAAACTGCCTTGGAGTAGTATTAACTGAGGACTTAAACCTTGCATTACCTTTGCCTCCTTTACCCCCACGACAAAGCACAAACCGCAGATCTTTTTTATCAAAATCAAAAATAACCCCACCTTCCAAGGTCTTAATAACAGTCCCAACTGGTACCTTCAGAACCAAATCTTGGCCGTTTTTTCCGGTTTTATTCATTTCACCGCCTCTACCACCGTTTTCAGCTTGAAACTGTTTTTTAAAGCGGTAATTTGACAGTCCATGCAAATCATCACTGGATATCAAAATTACATCTCCACCGTCTCCACCGTCTCCACCGTCTGGACCACCTTTAGGAATATATTTTTCGTGCCTGAACGAAACGATACCTGATCCTCCACTACCAGCTTTAAATAACACTTGTACCTCGTCTACCATAAACTATTTCTCCAATCTAAAATTTTTATTTAACAAACGACAGCGGATTTAGCTGTCTACCATTATTTCTAATTTCAAAATGAAGATGTGTACCTGTGGAACGACCGGTCGAACCCATTTGGCCAATAACCTGCCCCTTAGCCACATTCTGCCCAACGGCTACATAATTAGCAGACAAATGTGCGTACAAGGTTTGGTAGCCATTTCCGTGATCGATTATGACTCTATTTCCATATCCTGAACTGTCAACAAAACCAGCAACAATAACTTTTCCTCCATCAGAAGCCTGAACCTGAGGTGAAGCTCGGTTAGCTATATCTATACCTGGGTGATACCAAGAATAGTATTGAGAAAATCCACCCGTAGTCGGCATAGCGAATTGCCCTCCACCAGTAATTGGTGGAAGATTTGCGTCTTTGCTGGCCAAATACTGTGTTGGTCTAGATTTTGGCGCCTCAACAGGTGTTCCATCAGGAACAATCAATGTGTCTCCAATACTAAGAGCTAAATTGTCACCAATGTTATTGAATGGAAAGTCCAAAACAGCCTGAGCTTCAGCCTTATACTTTTTTGCGACTGAATAAATTGTGTCACCCTCTTTAATCTTGTGCGCAATACCAGAAACAGGAAGAATTCTTACCTTTGTTCCTGTTTTTAAAGCAGAATCACTTAGAATATTATTCTCCCACTTAATCGTTTCGACCGAGACACCATACTTCTCAGCAATTTTACTTAATGTTTCTCCAGACAACACTTCGTGTTCAATTACTTTATCTCTTGGTTTTTCTGAAATAATTGTAACCGGATTAAGCTGTTCAGCCACAGCTTGAACCTCAACCTCGTCTTGTGAAGCGGCTGAAACCAAAGGATTTACAGGAATACCAGGATAGGATCCCGACACAATCTGCGCATTACCGACAATTCCACTAGACACAATACTGATTAAAATAAGCATAAACACCCCAAGATGCACAGCATATCTGCCGTATTTACCCCTCTTCCACAAAAGCAGGCCAATTACTGACGATTTTCTGTTTTCAAACAACATTCCCGATGTGTGAGTACGCGTAAAAAACCACCTTTTAAGGCTGTTAAAATAAAGAATGAGTAAGTCCCAATTCGATAATTCTCTTTTATGCATGTGTTTTAAGTAAAAAAAAATTCCTGCACACTTTTAACAAAAATAGAGCATATTGTCAATTTTGCACCCCGCTCTGCTAACACATAATTTCATGAAAAAAACCTAATCTAATAGGCTAAAGTCAATTTATTTAATATTTAGAAAAATTAGAATTTAAGAAAAATTATTTCCCCTCAGAATTTGGTAATCCATTCAAAAATTCTTTGTTGTCATTCGTTTTTGCTAGTCTTTCGACCAAAACCGAAGTTCTCTCTTCATCATTAAGTACAGATAGCATTCTTCTGAGAGTAATTATCTGCTTATACATCGACTCATCAAAGAGCAAATGTTCTTGTCTTGTGCCTGATTTCTCCACATCAATAGCTGGAAACACTCTTCTTTCTGCAATTCTACGATCAAGCGAAAGTTCCATATTACCCGTACCTTTGAACTCTTCAAAAATCAAATCATCCATTCTTGAGCCAGTATCAACTAATGCCGTAGCTATTACAGTCAAACTTCCACCTTCTTCACAATTTCTAGCTGCACCAAAAAACCTTTTTGGTGGATACAATGCTGCTGGATCAAATCCACCGGATAGTGTTCTACCTGATGGTGGAACTGACAGATTGTAAGCCCTTGCAAGACGAGTAATTGAGTCGAGAAGTATAACTACATCTCTACCTTCTTCAACCAATCTCTTGGCGCGTTCTAAGGCAATTTCTGCGACCCTACACTGGTCTTCGGCCGGCTCATCAAAGTTACTCGATACAACTTCCCCTTTTACAGATCTCGTTATATCAGTTACTTCTTCTGGTCTTTCACCAATTAATACTGCCATTAAATGAATATCTTTATAATTTTGGGTAATTCCGTGAGCAATTTCTTTCAAAATCGTGGTCTTTCCAGCTTTTGGAGGCGATACTATCATTCCTCTTTGTCCTCTGCCAATTGGCGCGACTAAATCGATAACTCTGGTAGATAGTGGGGATTTACCTGTTTCGAGTACAAGTTGTTTATCTGGATACAATGCAGTCAAATCTGCAAACTTTCTCCTTTTTTTCACAGGCTCAGACTTGTTACCATTAACTGTATCTATTGATATCAAACTATAATATCTTTCGTTTTCTTTTGGTGATCTACCCTGTCCTTCAACAAAATCTCCAGGTCTAAGACCTAATCGTCTTATTTGAGACGGGGCAATATAAACATCTTTATCAGATGGTCTAAATTTTGGCCTAATAAAACCATGCCCATCTCCGTTATAACTAACATCAAGGTAACCTTTGATTTCTTCTGCAGGATTAAGTCCAGACATTGGACGCATGACAGGTTGACCCATGTGAGGAGCTTGCTGTGGCGCACCATTTACCACACGCCTTACCATTGGCTGTACAACCCTTCTAGCTTGAGGCATAGTTTGCACAGACCTAACTACAGGCGTATTTACTGATTTCACAGGCTCATCACCTGACTTATTATTTGTTTCGTTCATTTATTTATTTAGGAAAAGGTATTTTTTGAAACCAAAAATGACTTTTATGAATCTATTTCCAAAGGGGAACTGCCCACATCGTAAACATTTCGTACACTATCTGTCAATAGTTATTCTAAAAATCCTTTTTATTTCACCCCTACAAACTGGATGCTCAAGCCTGCCCAACTTGAAGCACCCAGCTTCTAGGGGTGAAACCCTAGAAGTTTATAATTTATTTTCTTTTGTTGTTTCTCTTTACTACTTCGTGACCAAAAGAGATAAAGTCGTTCTTTTTACTCTTAAACTTTCTTAAGAATAGTCCGCCTGGGATTGCTCCCATAGCACCAATCAGACCAAATATTTCAGGACCGGTCTTAGGAAGTTCAGTAATAACAACTCTCTTTTCTACTTTTTCAGTAATAAACTCTTTCTCAACTACTTTTTCTTTAGTTGTAGTCGTGGTAGTACCTTGTTTAACTGCTCTTAAGTGAGCATTAACTAAGGTTACATTTGCATTACCTCCAACAATTGAGTCATTAGCAGCCACTCTAAAACCATTAGCAGTCTTAGTAATAGTTGCGCCAATTGATTGGCTATTGTAGTTCTGATACATCAAGCTACCATCAATCACTTCAAGCTTATTAACTTGACCGTTCTTGATCTTAACTTTAACTGTATCACTGACACTCGACACATTAGAACCGCTAATTGTAGCTGTCAATGTGTGTTCGTTCTTGTATTCTTGTGGCCAAGTAACCTCAATTACTGGGTTATTAGCAGTCGTGTTGTGGAATAAGTTCTTTACCCAAACACCTAAGAATGCGTCAGACTCAGGATCAATTTCGACTGAATCATTTTTCCAATCATCAGACTCTTCGCTTGGACCAGCCTGAACCTTAAAGGTATCAGAAGCGGTCTTAAACTCAGGTTTGCCTGATAATTTTGTGTGAACTTCGTTACCAGATACATTTGATACTTCAGTTGAGGTCAAGCTAACAGATGCATTAGCGTCGTTAACGACTGACTCACCAATATCTTTAGCCATTCTAACTGAGTATTGAATCTTAATTTCACGATCAGTTGATCCAACAGTTCCAGAAGGAACTTTTTCTAATGCAAACTCAATAGAATCTACTCTTTCATCTCGTCCGTCTGAATCGCTTCCAGCAGGAGTTATTTCAGAGTTATCGTCAAAATATTTGATTGAAGTTGCACCAACTACAGCCGGACCAATATCAAACCCAGCTGAACCAACCACGTAAACTGCAGCTTTCTTACCCACGACTGTTTCGTCAGGCAAGTTAACCTTTACTTTAACGTTATTAGCGTCATCACCTGAATTTTCAAGTGTGACTATATATTGCATGAAATCATTAGGAACCGCTCCAGCTTGTGTAAAGCTAAACGGGCTTTCGTTTAAAGACTCGTGCCCATTGCCATAGTTCTTAACTCTTTGTTCAAGAGTCAAATTAGGGTTACCAGCAGCAAAGCCGCCAATCATAGGGAAAATTCCAGACATTACAACTAGTCCGGTTAAAGTTAAAAATGTCGCCTTTTTGTTTAGTTTCATTTATGTTTTATAACTAGTAACTACAGGATAATAAACACCTGTTTTTATTTTGTCAACAATATATATCAGAGTAAAACTTTGTATTACAAACTGGCATATATTATTGCCTAACAATTATATATTAATAATAACCTTTTGTCAAGTACTATAGGTTATTTACAATAGATAATAGTTAGGCTACTTTACTCAAAATTTGATCTCTAAACTTTTTAAGATCAGCTATATTACTTGTAGTTTTTGTTACCTCTGGAGTTGCTTCAGAAAAATCAAAAACTTGTTTAACTGCAGCTAATTGGCTTCTAATTTGAGCTAATTTATCCTCATCAGTCGTAGCGACAGTTGGATTCCACTTGTCTGCAACCACAACTATCTTATTTTCGTTTTGATTGTACTGACATGTAATTAAAGTAAGGATTTCATCATTGGAAGCAAGCCCTACTCTCTGACCAATTTCTGACTCGTGAACTATTTCCATGCTTCTGATTTTGTATAAAGTCTCACGACCGGATACGTCAGTTATTTTGATTACTTCCCCGCCTTGAACTTTGTGAAGATTATAAAAAACAGCAGGATTACCTTGGTAACTTACGTGTCCTCCAATAATCATATTTTTGTTTGGCCAATCGTCATACCCCATGGCACCTGTTTCGGCCATATGTCCAACAAAATCTCTGTTTAAGTATGGGTAATCAACGTTACTCAAACTAGCAACCTCATTAACGTCAGTAGATAATCCAATACTGGATATCTCTAATTTTTCTGGAATATGACTATTTCTTAGGTCAATAATCTTTTCAGCAGTAACAATGTGTTCTGTTTCAGGACCATTAACTGGAACTTCGCTTATTTTTGGAGCTTCAATAGGTGTAAGCCACGCAGGCTTTTCTCCTATCGCTACTCTTTCGACTCTTTCCTCAAACCCTGTTTGTATTGAAAACTGGTCACCAGTATTAATCCAATGCAAAGCTCGACCAGACAAGGCTAAATCGTCACTAATCGAATCCATTTCACCAGAATCAATCTTAGCTAACATCTGATTAAGATCATCTTCATTACCAAATTGCGACGCAGTAATCAGTAATGATTCTCTGTTGTCAGAAACAAATTTAACTGACTCGGGACTATCAAGAGCAATATTATTTTTCTCAAGAATTTGATAAACACTATCACCACTAACAACTTGATAATTTTCTACAATAGGTACTCTAACTAATCTTTCTTCGTAAGAAACATCAGCTTGTGAAGCCAAAAACTCAAGTTTTTTAACAGCAGCCTCAGCAGTGTAATTGCCTTGCTCCAAATCACCAAAACTTTGGATATATTTATCCAAATCTTCTTTTGGCATTCTTGAAATAGCATCAAAATACTTAACATCACCAATATATCTCTGATCAAGATCACCAAAAACTCTAGGATTTCTTTTCATTAAAGAAACCATTTCATCTCCTGTAGCAATCTCTTTTTCTTCAAAAATAGTTAATATCGGCAAATTAGCCTCCACATCAACCGCAAACCTGTCCATTCCTGATGCTGTAACAAAATCAATTGCACCTTCTGTTGTATCCAAATCAGCTTCTCCAGCTGCATTTATTAGGGATTTAATTTGATTAGAATCAGCATTATTCAAAAATTCTGACTCATAAATTGGCCTAAACTGGCTACCATCAGTAATTCCCTTAAATTCTGCAAATTCTTTTAAACTTAATTCTTCCTTGGTTAGCTTATCGAGTTCTTCAGATAAAACTTTGTCGATTTGATCAGCAATATGAGTATCAGCCACAGATAACAAAGTACCTTTAAAAGCCACAGGGTTTTCAATAAATAAATCTTTGTTATATTCAAAATATTGATTCAGGCTTGATTTTGTCGCTTTTGCGATTTCCTCACCCCAACCCAAACTTCTTTCTACCCACTTACCTACAATCAAACCACCTGTAACAGATAAAGCTGTAGAAGCTACAGTTTCACCAACCCACATACGGTTTTGTCTAGATTTAATTCGAGATTTAAGAGTTTGAATTCTTTCAGCGACTACATCTTCAATAACTTTGTCTTTTTGTTTTGCAATATCACTTGGCATTAGTCCAAGCAAAATATCTCTTTTTGCTTCAAAATCGTCTTCAAATTCAACTAATTTACCGGTAAGTTTTCTTTTTTGTTCGTATAAATAAACCAAACCATCATTAAGACCATCAACTTCAATCCAACCTTTATTCGCTGCAGTCTTATCAGATGTCACTTTCACCTCTACAGAGGATCTAGCGTTATAAATCATTCCATCTTCAACGGCTCGAATTAATTTTTTAACCTCAGCCAAATCGGCTTCAACATCAGCTCGACCAGCATAATCGGCATCATCTAATCTTTCGATTAAATCTCTGTATTCTCTTTTTCTGCCTTTTAAGGCATCCGGTTCTAAAGTTGACTTAGCGGTCAAAAATTCTTGTGTTTGTGAATATCCAAAAAGTTTGTGGAATGTTTGTTTATTAATAAAACTGTCATAACCAGTACCCAACGCACCAGCAACCGTTGACGCAACAATAGCGCCCGGTACTGTGACAGGAACAATACTTAAAGCATCTGCGGAATAATTTAGTACAAAAGCGGTTCCAGATCTAAAAGCCATTTTCTTACCTTTAGCTTTAGTACGCTCGGAAAAATTACTTAATTTTGATGTTCTGAAAATGTTTCTTGATCTAGCAAATCTAGAATTATAAGTTTCTTTGATAGTTTCTAATTTGGCATTGTCGTATATTTCTGACAAGCCTATAAGATCTAGCTCCTCTTGTGTTAATTGTTCAAATGGGTTTGCAACAGAACCCTCAATCGAATGGGCAATTTCGTTCTCGTCATTTACTACACTATCTATTACTCTAACCATAGTATTTAACTGGACGAAATTATACTAAAGATTAGTTATAATGTCAATACTATAGGGCAATATATTATGTATACAATATTTACTCAAAAAATGGATTTTAGCTTCAAAATAGGTAAAAATTACCTATTTTACCCCTTGACAGTAATACGAACTCTGATTTACATTAATAAACAAGGAAAGCAACTTAGCTGCCCTAAGTCGCTTCCCTAAAACACCTCACAGAGCATTGCTATACGAGTTCATTCAGTCTGCGGTAGTAATGCTCTTTTTTATGCTTATTTTTCCCTACACCTAATTAGTTCGAATCTTTAACCTTTCCGTTCCCTACCAATCAATTTGCCTTAGATCAGATAAACAAGAAAGTTTGCCTTAAAGATTAAAAATAAAAAGTGCGAGCTACTTATCTCTTGGCTTAAAGCTAACAAAGCTCTTTTTAGGACAAAAGCCTTGCTAAGCTTTAAGCTAAAACTTCCCTTCTGGAACAAGTCCAAAAGACAAAGAGTGAAGCCAGTGACAATTCACTGTCAAACAACTCTTTCACGCTATACGAGATTTAAATTACACAGTCATTCAGTCTGTAATTTGATATTACACGGTTATAATTTTTATGTCAACATATTTACTGCCCTATAGCTATTTATCCATAAAAAACCTATATCCGATAGTATTTTATTTATAACAAACAAAAATATAAGCCTATTAGGATAGGCAAAATATGTGTATGAACTTGTTCTAAGAACAAAATCAGTTTCTGTGGATAACTATTTGATAACTTTATTACGAGTAACTACAAATAAAAAATAAGACAATTAAGCAACCGATCCAAAAATTATTCTCCCAGTATCCTTCTGAATAGCTTTATTTACTTCGATTTTGACCGTCTTTCCTATAAGATCTTCTCCATTTTCTATAACAACCATTGTTCCATCAGACAAGAACCCCACCCCTTGTCCCTTGACCGAGCCGACCTGTGTAACCTTAATATTAAGATTGTCTCCAGGCAAAGCGTCTATTTTAATCGCGTTCGAAAGAGTATTAAAAGACATTACACTAATCCCCCTAGCCTCAGCTTCTTTGAGCAAATTAAAGTCTACAGTCAATAATGGAAGTTTATTTATGCTGGCAAACTCAATCAGCCCTCCGTCAGCTTCTTTTTGTATAAAACCGTCAATGAATTTGACTTTTATACTCTTATAATCTTTTAATTTTGCTAAATCTGACAAAGCTCTGCGACCTTTTTCTCTTTTCGAATTTTCCTTACTGTCCGCCAAGTGTCTAAGTTCTGTCAAAATTGTCTTCGAAATAACTAATGTTCCTCTCAAAAATCCCGACTCCACAACCCGAACCAGCCTCGAATCCATCAAAGCTGATGTATCGACCAAAACCCAATCCGACTCATGTTTAACTTTCTTTTTTTTACTGACCCTTCTTTTTGGCAGACTTTTAACCACGCTTGCTGAAACTCTAACTGCAATCATGTCCATTATTCTCGTAAACCCAGATTTCGTACCTATTACAATCAAATCCGGCAAGAAAAATCCAATTGCCCCAAACACAAATGCGCTAATAATTTCCGCAAATACTGGCGGATCAAACGGAAAATCTGGCCACACCCCAGGTTTTGCCAAATACCCACCAAAACTTAGCAAAACAGCCATGCCCAAAACACGGGTAAGCAAAAACCATAAAAATTTATTTCTTGGAATCAAAAATTTTGGCATTCAATTATTGCAAAGATCTCATTGCTTCAATAATATTTTTTAATCCATCAGGCTGAATAATGGAATTAAAACCTAATTTTTTAGCTTCTTCCATCCTCTTTTTATCAAAAGATACTCTTCTTACCTCCCCCAACAAACCAAGCTCACCAAACACAACCGTATTTTCTTTTAATGCTTTGTTTTTTACTGCACTATAAATCGCTACAGCTACCGCCAAGTCCATCGCAGGTTCCTTAATATTCATTCCTCCAGCCACATTCACAACCACATCACAAGTACCGAGTGGTAATTTGCCAAACTTAGTAAGAACTGCAATTATGTTTTGTAGTCTCGAATAATCAACTCCTGTTGCTACTCTTCTAGGATTACCAAACAAGCTTGGTGTGACTAGTGCCTGCACTTCTACCAAAATTGGACGATCTCCTTGAACAGAAGGAAATATTACCGACCCAGGCAAATTGTCTTTCCATTCTGACAAAAATAACTCAGAAGGATTTTTAACCTCTATTAATCCTTTATCTCTCATTTCAAAAATACCAACCTCTGACGTTGAGCCATATCGATTTTTTGAGGCTCTAAGTATCCTGAATATTCCGAACTGATCTCCTTCTAATACCAAAACCACATCTACTAGGTGTTCTAATATTTTTGGTCCTGCAATTTCGCCTTCTTTTGTAACGTGCCCCACAATCATAATAGGAATATGCAGTGATTTTGCGACCTTAGCAAATCTCAATGTCGATTCTCTAATCTGCACCAAACTTCCCCAAGACCCGCTAACACTTGGAGTTTGAATTGTTTGTATTGAATCTACAATCACTAACTCGTATTTATATTTTTCAATCGTTGAAACAATTATTTCGACATCTGTTTCAGCTAAAACCTTTAAATTATCCGGAATATCCTTAGCAATTCTTGTGCTTCTAAGCTTAATTTGATACGCAGATTCTTCACCAGATACATACAATACTTCTTTTTTGGGGTTGTCCTTGGCAATATTTACAGCAGATTCCAAAAGCAAAGTTGATTTTCCAATTCCAGGATCCCCTGCTACCAGTACTACCGAGCCGGCAACCAAACCTCCACCCAAAACCCTGTCGAATTCTCCAAATCCCGTCTGGTGTCGCAACTTTACATCTGTTTCTTTTACCTGTGTTAGGCTAATTGGATTAGCAGAAACGCTAGCTTTATTTAAAATTTCCTCTTGAATCTTTAACTCAAATGTTCCCCACTGCGCACACTCTGGACACTTACCCATCATCACTGGCGAATAGTAACCACAGTTAGTGCAAATATAATTTGTTTGTTTTTTCATTAGATTAAAAATCCAGCCACATCATACCCTATCAGGTAATCCCGAATCAAAATACAAACACGATCTAATAAGGAAAAAGAGTAGAGTGGTTTTAACGAAGGTAAAATTTGGCTTTGCCAAAAACTCGTCGAGAAAAAACCATAGGTTTTGTCTCGAAATTTATCGATACATCAAAGGCTTCTCAGTCAAAATCGGCGCTAAAGAAATTCTTCGTGACACAACATCAATAGATTCAACTGTGCATTCTATCTCTTGACCAGCCTCGACATTAAGCTCAGGTGGAATTTTGGAAATATGCATCAAACCCTCAACATCTTTATCGATTTGAACAAAAGCTCCAAAACCAGTTAGTCTTGTTACTTTTCCAGACACTTTGGTATCCTTTGGATATCTACTAGCTACTTCTTCCCAAGGATTATCTTTAAGTCTCTTAATAGATAGCGTTAGTTTGCCTTCCTCTGGTAATACCGCAGTCGCTACCACCTCTACTTTATTTCCAACCTTTTGTTCATTGTTAGGATCTTCAACTTTTTCCCAACTCATTTCTGAAATATGTACCAATCCTTCGATAGACTCGCCCTCAACAGGTTCAACTCTCACAAAAACACCAAAAGGCATTACTGCTGTAATCTCTCCAGAGAACTTGTCACCAACGGTAATTTTAGCCAGTACTTCTTTCTTTTTATCTAAATCTTCACTGCTAATACCTGCAGACTTCTGTGAAAAAATAAGTCTATTTGAAGACCTATCAGCTTCCAAAACTTTAACCTTTAGTGATTTATTCATTAGTTTTGCTGGCCTTCTCTCTTGGCTAGACATTTGAGAGGTTGGCAAAAATCCTCTTAAACCAGAGAAGTCCAAAATAAGTCCACCGCGATTAGAATCAACCACAATCGCATCAATCTCTTCAGATGATCCGATTTTGGCTGTCAACTCTTCCCAACGCTTCTCTCCACCAATTTTTCGTAGTGACAAAACAACCTGTCCTTGCTCATTCTCTGGCACCAAAACCGTTGCTTCGATCTTATCGCCTGGTGACATAGTAGCAATCAAATCTCTTGAACTAAGCTGTTCTTTGGCTGCCAAAATACCTTCGGACTTACCGCCAATATCAATTAAAACTTCTCTATTTGTAGCTGAGATAATCGTTCCTTCAACTTGTTGCCCGCGCTTAAAACCAAAAACCGCCTCTTCTCCCAAGGACATTACCAACTCGTCCATGGTCTTAAAATCTTTTTTTACAACCTTCTCTACTTTCTCTGTTGTTTTTTTAACTTTTTTTTCTGCCAATTTATATTTCCTTCTTTCTTTAAAATTTGCTCTAATCAGGTTTCAAAATATCGCAACCGGAGTTAAAGCCGCTAGATTCTAGCAGAAAATATTAAACATTTGCAATAAAGACTAATTTAAAACAAAAAAAGTGGCCCCGTCTTCCTTATTAAAGGAAAAACCGGGGCCACGAGGACCGTCTGCTTCTGCTTCTAACTAAATCTCTCGATTGCGTACCCTCATTGCGAGGAATCCGATGATTGCCACCAGCGCCAGAACGGCACCAGTAATCATCATCCAACCCACTGGACCACCACCCGATGTCGGGCTTCCAACCAGTAACATCGGATCACCCGTATCCGCACGAACTGTAGCCGTGGGGATATAAATCACCGAGGTCGCGGTTGGCGTCGGAGTCACCGTCACCGTAACAACCGTAGTTGGAGTGGCCGTAACAGTCGTAGGTGTTGCCGTTGGCGTCGAAGTTTTCGGCGTCTTGGTCGGCGTAGGTGTCTTCGTCGGCTTGGTCGGCGTACCAGTAGGTGTTGCCGTTGGCGTCTTTGGCGTAGCCGTCTTCGTCGGGGTGGCCGTAGGCGTCTTCGGTGTGCTCGTTGCAGTAGGCGTAGCCGTCTTGGTTGGCGTACTCGTTGGAGTAGCCGTCTTCGTCGGGGTGGCCGTAGGCGTCGGAGTCAGCGTTATACACGCCGATCCAGATACCGGAGTACCCTTACAGGGCTCCGGAACTTCGGTCGGAGTGTTGGGAACATTCGTTCCCATTGGCGTCGGATCGGGGCGATCTGCATAAGCTCCACTTGTGGTAGAACCAAGCATAATCGAGCCTAGCATCATGGCGAGTGCCACAACGCTTACCAGAGCCAGAGACATCTTAATGATTCTCGTACTAACCAGGGGAACACCTCCATATGGTGCTTTGGCGAGAGACAAAACCAGAAAAGCAGCAGATTTAAAGAACTTTTTACGCTCTTGAGGCTCAACCGACACCGCTTAAGGTGTCAATCTAGCTTCAAAATCGTAAAGACATTATATAATATAACCTATAGTTTGTCAAGGCATAACCTGTAATATAAAATAATCCAACTAGAGGATAAAAAATAACCCACTCTGCGTATTAATAGCAAGAGTGGGTTAACTATCTGGTCGAAATGGTCTCTCCTTCTAGTTTTACCTATGCCGCTCTGGGCCGGTTTTCCTGAAGAAAATCCACACACACGATGTCGCAACTAGCAAAGCTAGTACAAACATCACCACACCTGATCCTGAAGAGCCGTCGGTCAACCCAAGTGGGTCGCCAGTATCAGCTCTCACGGTCGCAGTCGGAACCGTGACCGCAGATGTTGATGTGGCTGTCGGAGTGCTAACGGTCACACTCGCAGTTGGTTCTGGAGTCGTCACAACCTCCGTTGGCACCACAGTTGTTAGACTGTCAGTGTCACCGGGAGACTGCGAATCTCCTCCACCACACGAGTTGAAAGCAGCGAAAACAAGCAGGATTGCTCCCGCGAGCGCGAGGGCAAGAAGAAGAAGCTTCTTCCACGAAAACCTCCGTGGCTCGTGGTCAGCGTCAACTTCGCGAGCCTCTCCCTCGATGATATCTGAATCATCATCAGGATCATAACCGCCACCAAAGTGGGTCAAGACTTACACCTCCGACTTTTCTTAAATGTGCTAGGCTATTATAGCATATTATAGGTTATATATAAAGAATTTTTTAAATCAAGAAAAAGCCCTCTCTCAACAAAAGCCGAGAAAGGGCTACTGGGGTTTATTAACGGACTGTCAAAGTCGGAGAAATCGTCCCTCCATCCAGCTGAACAACCGTGAATTGAAAAGTGTACACACAATCGTGGGTATCAGCCACACTGTAGTTGATGCTCCATTGATCCTTGTACACCCCATCAATCAGCGCCTGAGAAACGCTTATCAGCGGTTTTGGAGAAGAAAACCCATGGTCAGTACCAAGAACTACCGATACTGACTCTATCGGAGAACTTCCCCAGACCTTAACAGTGATTGTCTGAGATTCACCAACTTCGGCATTGAAGTTGGCAAAATCAATCTGAACGATTCGAGGATAACTATTCGCGCTACCGAAATAAGTCATCACATCAGGCAAGGCAGCAAAACTGCATCCACTAGTTGTCGGTGTACTCGTTGGAGTAGACGTCGGCACAGCAGTCTTCGTCGGCGTACTCGTTGAAGTAGCCGTCGGCACAGCAGTCTTCGTCGGTGTACTCGTTGAAGTAGCCGTCGGTACAACTGTCTTTGTTGATGTGGGAATCGGTGTGCCTGTTGAGACAGTAGTCGATGTCGGAGTTGAATTTACCACTGTTCCAGTTAGCGTAGCAGTACTTGTGCGCGTCGGTGTTACCGAACTAGATACGCCAGTCGGAGACAATGTTGGCGTAGATGTCACTGAACCAACTGTTTTTGTTGGTGTTGAAGTCGATGTGATTGTCGCAGTGTTTGTCGGAGTACCCGAAGAAACACCACTTGCAGAGTCAGCGGCCACCATTGGTACCCGCAGAACATATGATTGTTGTGCCTGACTGACATCCGATACAGTCAAAACAATCATAGACAAGCCCAGAATTGCAAGCGTGGCCGGTAGAACTAGCTTAAACACTCTCCCAATCCTCCATGGATTCCTCGTTTTTTTCAAGTGCAAAGAAACAACTTCATAAAGAGCTCAATTACCCTATTATCAAATAACGCAAAGAACTCAATACTTAGAGTGGCAATATACCACAACACGCTTATATTTCACAAAAAAAACAATCTCGAAAATTAGAATAAAAAAAATACTAACCAGAAATTTGATCTCCAACCGCAATAACCTGCTCAACCAACCTATTACTATATCCCCACTCATTGTCATACCACGCTACAACTTTGACCAAATCCCCATCTACCACCTGAGTAAGTGCCAAATCAACAATCGAGGATTCGGTTCTGCCAACAATATCCGTTGAAACAATAGGCTCATTAGTCACCGCTATTATACCTTGATAAATCGGATTATTCGAAGCCTCAGACAAAGCTTTGTTAACTTCTTCTTTGGTAGTTTTTGTTTTGAGTACGAAAGTTATGTCTGAAACAGATCCAACTGAGATTGGCACCCTAAACGAAATTCCATCAAACAAGCCTTTGAGCTCAGGAATTACTTCTGTCGTAGCGATTGCCGCACCAGTCGTGGTTGGAATAATCGAAGATTGTGCCGCTCTCGCTCTCCTTAAATCATCATGAGGCGAATCTTGCAACCTCTGATCCTGAGTATAAGCATGAATTGTACTCATCAAAGCCTTAGCTACTCCAAATTTAGCATGCATTACAGCCGCCACAGGTGAAATACAGTTTGTAGTACAACTAGCATTATTAATAATTCCGCTCTGACCTAGCTCCTCACCGTCTTTGTAAGTGTTTACACCCAAAACATATGTTCCAACATTACCACCTTTAGCTGGAGCCGAAATTACCACTCTTTTTGCACCTGCAGTCAAATGAGTTTTGGCTTTATCTTCCGAAGTAAAAAGCCCTGTTGATTCAATTACCACATCAACATCCAGGTCTTTCCATGGAAGCTCTGTTGGATCTTTTTTTGCAAAAACCTTAAATTCGCGCCCATCAACCCAAATTGCATCCTCAGAAGAATCAACTTCTCCCCAAAACTGGCCGTAATTACTATCGTATTTTAATAAATGAGCTAAAGTCTTAGTGTCAGCTAAGTCATTAATTGCTACTATTTCGACTTTGTCTTTATGGTGCGTCAAGGCAACCTTAAAAGCACTTCTTCCTATTCTTCCGAATCCATTAATTGCTACTTTTACCATTTTTTTAGCTTTTGAGCTTAATACGAAAAAGCTAAAAAAAGAAAGCATAGCGCAAACTGAAACTAAATTTTGCTGGAAGCATAAATTTAGTGAATTTGTGCGAGCACTTATTTTTAGCCTATTCTCTTATAAAGCTACACTTATATCTAACTACATACTAATCGTACCAAAAAACTAACTATTTTTTGAATTCAACCTTAAACCTATAAATAAATTATGAATTTAAAAAAGAAGGCGTAGCTTCACTATATGAAGCGAGCACTTACTCATCGAGAAGGCGTAGCTTCACTATATGAAGCGAGCACTTACTCATCGAGAAGGCGTAGCTTCACTATATGAAGCGAGCACTTACTTCAAAGCTTCAATTGCCGGCATTTCTTTTCCGGCAATATAATCCAGCATTGCTCCACCCCCAAGACATACCCAATAAACTTTTTTTGTATCCCCAAACTGGTTCATTGCACTAATCGTGTCACCACCTCCGAGTGTTATTTTTGCTGAAGAATTCATTAACATTTCTACTAAACGCTTTGTACCATTAGAGTAATTTTTATCCTCAAAATTACCTATAGGGCCATTCCAGACAATTTCTTTAGCTAAACTTATTTCTTTTTCAAAAATATTTAGGCTCTGTTCTTCAATGTCCATACCAGACTCAACAAGCTTACCAACAACGACTTTATCATCAAACACAATTTTTCTCTCACTTATCTCTTTTGGCAGCAATCCGCCGACCAAAACTTTATCGGAAATTTTCACTAAACTCTCAATGACTGGTAATTTTGTTTCTATCTTTGCTCCACCAACAATCGCAACGAATGGACGCATTGGCGAGTTAACCAAAGAGCTAAGATGCTCAATTTCCTGAACCAGTCTAAATCCCGCACAAGATTCCAAATACTTAACCACCCCAACAGTCGAAGCAGCCTTCCTGTGGGCAGTCGCAAATGACTCGTTTACAAAATAATCAAAGTTACTTGCTAGCGTCTGTGCAAAATTATCATCATTCTCCTCTTCACCCTTATCAAATCTCAAATTTTCTAACAGGATAAACTGACTGTTAAAATTTTCTACCCAAAAACTGTTAATGTATTCAATTTTTAAGCCAAAAACACCCTCCAAATCAACCAAAATATTCTTTGTCGACAAAGATCCATCAAAACCTTCTGGTCGCCCAATATGCCCACAAATCGTCAAATTTGCCACCTTGGACTTTAAAAATTCAACTGTTTCTTTAGCTGCTTTCAAACGCGTCAAATCCGTAACCTTACCATTCTTAATTGGCACATCAAGATCAAGGCGAAGCAAAACACGCTTATTATTAAAATCGATATCAGTCAAACTCTTCATTAACTAATATTAACAAAATAACGCTTACTTCCCACTAAGCCACAATATGACTTTTTGTGGTAACCAATTCCTAGCCTTTTGCATAATCCAAGCCTCTACCCCAACAGTCTGCCTTAACGGTGGATTTTCCTCTTCGACCGACTCCACAGTAAGCCTTGCAAGCTTTTGTGGGCTCATAACCAAATATCCAAATCTTCTTTTTTTATACTGAAGGTATACCGATCTGTATGCAGTAGTTTTTAACTGCTTCCAAACTTCTACGCTATTTTTCTTAAAATGGGTTTTTACCCTTCCAGGCGTAACCAGTATTACCCTTATACCAAACTGTTTAGTTTCCAAATACAAACTTTCGCTAAACGCTTCCATCGCCCACTTAGTCGCACTATATCCACTAAGTCCAGCGAAGGCATAAATCCCTGCCATCGAACCTATATTAACGATTGTCCCTCGTTTTCTTTTTCGCATCCAAGGCAATAACTGCTGTGTAATATAGTAAGCACCAAAAAAATTAGTCTCAAATAGTGAAATTAAATCCTCTACAGGCGTATCCTCAACAGTGCCAATGAGTCCATAGCCTGCATTATTTACCAAAACATCAACATTTTTTTCTTTTTTTAGGATTTTTTTAATTGCTCTATCAATTGATTTTCGATTATTAAGATCAATTTTTAAAAACTCTATCGAAATTTTCTCTTTTTTTGCTGATTTTCGTAAATTACTAAACTTACCAGGATTTCTTGATGTCGCCCAAACCTTATATTTATTCCGTCCAAACTCCAAAGCCAGCTCAAAACCTATTCCAGACGATGCTCCTGTTATTATTACAACTTTTTTTTTCATACCCAAAAACATTCACTTTGGGCATTGACCATATTAAAACTTAACTAATAAGTGATTACAACCACTCAAACTTTAGTAGAATATTAATACATGACCAATCTTGCCCAATCCCCATCATTTTCTCCAACCAAAATAGCTTCAACAAGTACAGTCAACGCGTTTGATATTTTTCTAAACACTATTCTGATTCCAATTTATTACTTTTCAATACCTGCAATTCTCAATACTTTTTTTGCTCCATACAAAAAAACGGCTTTTGTAGACAAAAATCCTGGACTCTCTACCAAACTTAACAATCTCGTAACCAATATAATTTCACGAGTAATTGGTGCAATAATTAGGTTTTTAATTGTAATTATCGGCATGTTTTCATTTTTGCTTTTCCTGCCAATTGGACTAATACTCGCAATAATCTCCATATTTCCCCCGATTTCGTATCTTATATTTAAAAAAATCACCCCTGATGATATTGAAACACAAGAAACTACAACAATCGGAGAATTTTTTACATTGCTAATAAAGTCTAATTTTTTCAAATTTTTTATCAATAAAACAAATCTACCCGCAGAAATATTTACCCCATTACTTACAGATAACACCATCCTAACAACCATCGACTCTGAATTATCAAAGGAAGGACTCAAAGAAAAACTCGCCCTGCTATACCAAAAATACCCACCATATAAAGAAATTTTAGAAAAAGTTCACCTCACAGACTCCGACCTCCTTAACCTTGGTACTTGGTACGAACTAGCTAACCCTGTTCGCTCACCAATTATTCTTTCGAGAAAAAAGGTTCAGTCACTAAACGGGCTTGGTCATGACCTAGCTTATGGTTACACAATTAATCTCGATAGATTTTCCAAAAACTTGCTTACCTTAGAAACAAAAGACGTTAAAGTCTTGGGCCGAAGCACAGAAATAGCTCAAATCGAGACTACACTTAGTAGTTCAAGAAACAGTAATATTATTATTGTCGGTGAAGCTGGGGTTGGCAAACACACAATTGCGATTGAACTGGCTCGCAGAATTAGTCGTGGAATTTCACCAAACACCTTAATTCACAAAAGAGTCCTAGAAATCGACTTTCACTCTATCCTCTCCCAAGGTGCTAACCACGAAGATTCAAAAGTGTTAGTCGGCAAAATTTTAGAAGAGGCTCAAGAAGCTGGAAATATTATTTTAGTTATCGATGATCTGGATCAATTTGTTTCCTCGCAAGACGGTAGGACAGATATTTCTGAAATTATTATGAAATCTGCCGAAAGTAACAAAATTCAAATCATCGCCATGACCAACCAAGCTCTTTACGATAAATACGTCCTGTCACATCCAAGCTTGGCTAAGAATTTTTCAAAAATCATAATTAAACCCCTCTCTGTACCTGAGACAATCAAAGTACTCATTACTAGCGCAGAAAAGCTTCAACGCGATCAAAAAATTACTTTTAATTATTTCGGCATCAAGGACATTGTTCAAAAATCAGATACTTATATTCACACCTCACCTCTTCCTGAAAAAGCCATTGACGTCACATTTGAGCTTATTTCTTATGTCAAAAACAACAATCTCGGCAACACTCTCACCCCAGAGGTAATCAATCAATATTTAACTCAAAAAATCGGTACAAATATTGGCAAATTAACCGCAGATAAGAGTGAAACACTCAAAAATCTTGAATCAATCCTCCATCAAAATATCATTGGTCAAGACGAAGCTGTATTGGCCGTATCCCGTGCCCTCAGACGAAGATCTTTGCAGGTCTCTAATACCAAAAAACCAATTGGCACTTTTCTCTTCCTTGGACCAACAGGTGTAGGAAAAACTCAAACTGCCAAAATCCTCTCAAAGGAATACTTTGGTAATCAAGATTATGTTTTAAGGTTAGATATGAGCCAATTTCAAGACTCAACGGCTGTCGAAAAACTAATCGGCTCAAATATTACCAACCAACCTGGAATTCTCACAACTCAGCTTCAAACCAAGCCGAACGCAGTTCTGCTTCTAGATGAGTTGGAAAAAGCACATCCTAAAATTCTCAATCTATTACTAACCATTCTTGATGAGGGATATATTACTGACGGCTTTGGCAGAGAGGTTAAAGCTCAAAACACCATAATCATTGCGACTAGTAATGCTGGCGCACAGCTAATTGCAGAACTTGTTAAAGCTCAAACCACCTATCAAACTCTACACGACTCTCTGCTTGAGCACATTAAACAAGAAAATATTTTTTCTCCTGAATTTATTAATCGTTTCGATGAGGTAATTATTTTCCACCCACTCACACAAGAAAATCTTAAAGAAATCGTCAAACTCAACCTTACAGAACTTAATAATAGGCTTAAAAATGAAAAAAATATCACAATTAATATTAACAATATCCTAATTAACTATATTGTTGAAAAAGGTTATGATCCTGCTTTTGGCGCAAGAAATATTATTCGTTTTATTCAGGATTTTGTTGAAGACTCGGTAGCAAAAACTTTACTAGATAACCCAGAAGTTACTGGTGAAATAACTATTGAGATACCTGCTTCTTAAACTCTCTGTAGGCTTCTAGAACTCTTGTATTAACTCCATCACCACCCAATAGAATATCTGCCTCCACACCATCTCCAACCCAGGCTATATTTCTCCGCCCTTCCTCTTTGTTCTCTACTTGACCAGAAAATTTTTCGACACTAACAGCGTGATAATGGTAAGTGTTACCATTTAACGTCGTTGCTACAAACTGAGTAAACACGGTTATTTCCTCAGGAGTCAAACCTATCTCTTCACTCGCCTCTCTTACAGCAGCCGCAAAAACATAATCATCTGACTGACGATCAATATCTTCTACCTTTCCGCCTGTAAACGTCCAGCGGTTTTTAAACACACCCTCATCTAACCTCTGCTCCAAAAGGAGTTTTCCATCTCTATGAAAAACAAGACTAACAACTTCTCTCGGTTTTTCTTGATTCATATTTTTTGAGGTGCGGGCGGGATTCGAACCCGCGAATAACAGTTTTGCAGACTGTCCCCTTAAACCACTTGGGTACCGCACCGAATTTTAGCCTCGCGTCAGTATATCAAAACTTTAGTCTTTGTTGTAGAATAGCGAAGCGGAGGTGAGACTGCCCAAATTTTTATGAAAGGTAACGATAGACCAAAAAGAGAAAAGAAAAAACCAAAAAAGAGTAAAAAGTAGTTTTGCTCTTTAGGGTATTTTAATTCCCGACAATTTCGAATAGAATATCTAGGCTCATTTAGGGCGTATAGCTCTAGTTTTGGGTTTCCTAATCCAAAATGCAATAGAAATAGTTGTAGTGAGCATAAAAATAATTGATGTTTTTGGGCGCGTAGCTCAGTTGGTTAGAGCGCCACACTGTAGTTTCAGGTCTCCTGAAACGCAGGACGTAGCCAAAACTGAGAGTAATTTTGCCAGAGGCAAAAATTAAACGAATTTTGGCGAGTAACTATAATGCAATTTGAGGACGATTAGCTCAGTTGGTTAGAGCGCGACACTGATAATGTCGAGGTCAATGGTTCGAGTCCATTATCGTCCACCACACAAAACATTTTACAAATGATTGATTCAACTCAAACTATTTTCTCCTTTTTAACACTACTTGGTATTGGTGGCTTGCTAGGAGGATATGTAACTTACTTTTTAGACAAAAAAAAGGAACGTGAATTTAAAGTATTGGAACAAAAAGAAAAGCGTTATAAATCTTCGCTTTTGTTTATGGACGCATACTTCGAACCGAAAAACATTAAATATATTGCATCTCGAGAGAGTGATGTTAGAAATAAAAACGATGTAATTGAATACTTAAAAATGGAATATCACGAAATGTTGCTCTACGCCTCTAAAGAAGTTATTTTATCAGTCAAAAAATTTATTGAAAATCCTAACTATGATAATTTTTTAAAAACCATTATTACAATGAGAGAAGATTTGTCCTCCCACAACAAAGATTTAGATATTGAAAACATATCTTTAAAAATAAAATCAAAATAAGATATATAGGCCTTTTGACCAACAAAAAAGACACCCCTTTGGGTGTCTTTTTCTTAATTCTCACTACTCTAATCAGAAAAGGAAATGAGAGTAGCAAAGCTATCCCGCTAGGGCAAGCTCTGCTTGGCTTTGCGTCGAGAGAAAAACCCATAGGGGTTGTTCTCTCGAGACGCTTTATGGCCTCACAAAAGGTACAAAGAAACGGTTTTCCTAAATTGTTATTACAAGGATTTCACATACAAGTTTTTTGTTTCTGGGGTTGTTTAAAAAAACACCCCATGAAAGAAACTTTGCCAAAAACTTTACTACCAAACCCCCGTGAGGAGGCTTAGCATTTCATCTCCTTAGAAAGGAGGTGATCCATCCGCAGATTCATCTACGGATACCTTGTTACGACTTAGTCCCCATCGCTGGATTCACCTTCGGCCATCATACGATGGACTTCGGGCGCCCCCAACTTTGTTGGCTTGACGGGCAGTGTGTACAAGGACCGAGAACGTATTCACCGCGGCCTGCTGATCCGCGATTACTAGCGATTTCGACTTCATGAGGGCAAATTGCAGCCCTCAATCTGAACTGAGGCGAAATTTCAGAGATTGGCTTCCGGTTACCCGGTTGCAGCTCGTTGTTATTCGCCATTGTAGGATGTGTGTAGCCCTGGATGTAAGAGCCGTGCTGATTTGACATCATCCGCTCCTTCCTCCCCAGTAAATGAGGCAGTTTCGTGTGAATATTTAACACACGATGCGGGTTGCGCTTGTTGACCCACTTAAGGGTGCGCCTCACGGTACAAGCTGACGACAACCATGCAGCATCTGTGTACCACTCTCGAAGAAGTCCTACTTTCGTAGGATTTGCAGGTACATTTCAAACCCAGGTAAGGTTTTTCGCTTTGTATCGAATTAAACCACATGCTCCACCGCTTGTGCGGTCCCCCGTCAATTCCTTTGAGTTTTAAACTTGCGTTCGTACTCCCCAGGCGGGACACTTAACGCGTTAGCTTGCGACAACGAACTTATAAGGCCCGTCATCTAGTGTCCATCGTTTACGGCTAGGACTACAGGGGTCTCTAATCCCTTTCGCTCCCCTAGCTTTCGTGCCTCAGTGTCAAGAAAGTGCCAGTCAGCTGCCTACGCCATCGGTGTTCATTATGATCTCAACGCATTTCACTGCTCCACCATAAGTTCCGCTGACCTCTCACTTCTTCAAAGTCTAGCAGTATCTGCTCCAGTACCCTAGTTAAGCCAGGGTCTTTAAGAAAAGACTTACTAAACCACCTACGCAACCCTTTACGCCCAATAAATCCGGATAATGCTTGCACCCTACGTATCACCGCTGCTGCTGGCACGTAGTTTGCAGGTGCTTATTCGCTAGGTTAACTCAATTAGATTGTTCTCTAGCAAAAGGAGTTTACAACCCGAAGGCCTTCATCCCCCACGCGACGTCGCTCGATCAGGCTTTCGCCCATTGTCGAAGATTCCCAGTTGCTGCCACCCGTAGGTGTATGGACCGTGTCTCAGTTCCATTCTGGGGGGCCATGCTCTCACACCCCCTACCCGTCATAGTCTTGGTAGGCTTTTACCCCACCAACAAACTGATAGGACGCAGGCTCATCTTAAAGCGGAGGGTTAGCTCCTTTAAACTTTCGTTCACATGCGGTATTAGCTCCTCTTTCGAGGAGGTATCCCGCACTTTAAGGCAGATTCCTACGCGTTACTCAGCCGTCCGCCGCTAGATGATATTGCTACCATCTCGCTCGACTTGCATGCTTAAGGCACGTCGCCAGCATTCATCCTGAGCCAGGATCAAACTCTCATTGATTTTTTGTCGCTTGCGTCAAAAAATCAACATAGCGCAGCAAACAAAGTTTGCGAGCACATATTGATTAATTTAGGCATTAAACTTAACTTTTAACAAAGTCAAAATCGTTAATTTAGTTCAATCCTTGCTTTAATTTATTTAGGAAAATTGTACAAATCAAAAGATTTGCCTCAAAAAATATCAAGGTTTTTGAATTGTTTGTCTCTTTGTACCTTTTGTATTGCCAAAAGGTTCAAAGTTCATCTGTTAAAGAACTTTTTCCTCCACTTATTATATTTTGTCGGAAATTTACCTGAAACTACTCTAATACATAGGCGTTATTCAAGCTTGACGATAATAGGTTATTACAGGCGCAAAGTCAATAACTATTGTAAGATTAAAATACCTGCCATGAAAAACAAAAACAGACTTGGAGTAACTTTCATCGAAATGCTCATCACAATTGCAATTATCGGCATACTAGCTGGAGTTGTTTCAATTGGTTTTGCCAACACTCAGAAAAAAGCCAAAGACGAGAAAAAAATTAGCGACATCCAAAAAATAAAAACTGCCCTAGAAGTTTATAGATCTGACAATACAGACAGACTATATCCGGCAATATCAGCCTTCTTTCCTCCTCCGTGCGGTGGAAGCTTCTACACAGGAAGCACCACATATCTCCAACCGTATCCTTGTAGTAATGATGTTGGATATATCTATGCAGTTGACGCAAACAGAACAAAATACAGCTTAAGAGCTTGTCTTGAAGACCCACAAAACACCCATAAAGATGTTACAAATAATAGCGATCCAAACAATCCTGATCTTCTCACACTTCCCTCTCAAATGTGTCCAGCCGGCACTGCTTCTTACACACAAAAACAACCGTGAACTTTTAATCAATTAACTGTAGAATAAACTTAATGCCTAAAATAAATCGTCACAAATTCCAGCTTTACAGCCGTAAGATGCAAGTGAAACCTACTGGGTTTACACTAATCGAACTTCTAGTTGTTATTACAATAATTGGAATACTTACTGGTATTGGCGTCACATCATTCTCAAGTGCACAAATAAAAGGCAGAGACACTTCGCGTAAATCCGACCTTAATACGATTAGATTGTCGCTCGAACAATACTTTAATAAAAACGGCTCATATCCCTGTGCGACAGCGGCCGGCACAGGAGCTTGTGTTGTTGGAACTAACTACTATCAAGTACCTAGTAGTTGGAGCGCACTTACTGTCTCCCCTAACAACTATACTACCGATCTGCCAGTTGACCCCCAAACAGCAAACGGCGTATGTCAAAGATATTACTATGGAGTTAGAGTACTTGCCGGATCAACAAAAGCCTATCAATACACCCTTTTTGCTAAACTTGAAAACACTTCAGACGCTGCAGCTGGAGACAAAACTGACCCTTCGATAGGCTTAGCCGTCAGTGCTTCCAAAACGCCAGAAACGGTTTCTCTACCTGGGTGTGGTAGTGCCCCGCTCTACAACTATTGGGTTAGTAACCCTTAGTTTTCAATAAAACCACCACCGACCAACTCGTCGCCAAAATACAACACAATCGCCTGCCCAACAGTCACAGCTCTTTGTGCAACATCGAACTTAACAGAATACCTATTCGATGTAGTATTTTTCTTTAACTCAACTCCAACAGGTTTGTGGTGATATCTAATAACTGCCTCTCCCACAAAACCATCTCTTTCCCTCTCGTCCACCCATACTATTTCTCCCGTTTCTGCCTTATTGCTGTACAAATTCTCGTTTTCATCACCCAGTGAAACAAATACAATATTTTTTTTCAAATCCTTATCAGTTACATAATATGGCAGCCTATTGGGTATAGACAAACCATGTCTTTGGCCAACTGTATAAAATTCGACACCGTCGTGTTTTCCTACAATATTTCCTTCAGTATCAATAACATTACCTTTATGAAAATCAATTTGACTCGACAAAAAATCCTTAATATTTACCTGTCCAATAAAACAAATTCCTTGAGAATCTGGTTTTTTGGAATTAGGTAATCCAATTTTATCTGCAATTTTTCTTATTTCACTTTTCTTGTACTCCCCAATCGGAAGTAATATTTTTTTTAATTTGGACTTTGTAAGTCCACTTAAAAAATAAGACTGATCTTTACTTGGGTCAATTCCTTTTAGTAACCTAGCCTCTTTTCCGTGCTCAACTCTTGCATAATGTCCTGTAGCCACAAAATCATACCCAGAGCTTATCGCTCGCTCGTAAAACAGGCCAAACTTTATTTCCCTATTACACATTACATCTGGATTAGGTGTTCTGCCTTTCTTGTATTCATCAAAAAAATACCCAACTACTTTTTCCCGATATTCCTTTTCAAAATCCCAAGTTTCAAACTCTATTCCTAACGTCGCCGCAACTTTAATTGCATCTTCTCTATCCTTTTCCCAATTACATGGGAATCTATCACTACCGGTCCAATTTTTCATAAAAATTCCCGTCACAAAATATCCTTCTTTCTTTAGAAGGTATGCTGCGACAGCCGAATCAACGCCACCAGATAACCCAAGCGCCACTTTTTTCATTTTGTGTATAAATTTGTCTTATTAAATTTGGCGAATTATAGCGAATTTCCTATCTACTTACTAATATTTAATTCCCAACTGATCAAAAATAAATCTGATTTGCTCCTTATCCTCGCTAGGCAAACTATCCACATCATTTATAATATTTTTCTGCTCTGAAGGATCATTTTCTAAATTAAATAGTTCAATATCCCTACCCTCAAAATTCATTACTTTCCATTTTCCATAACTGCCTCCAACCATGTCGGTTGTCATAATTGGCACACCAACACCCTCATTTTCGGGATACAGACCCTTAAAATTAGTTAACCATAATGACTGTCCGAACTCCGATTTAACAAATCGCTCTTTATCTTTTTCGCTAGCGGAAAGTAAACTTTGTCCTCGATATGAGTCTGGTTTTTTAACACCATAAATATCTAAGATTGTTGGAGCTAAATCAATTAACGACACACGATTATTAATCTCAATCTTTTTATCATTCCTCGGTAAGTTAATTGACAGCGGAATATGAATAATTTCTTGATAAGGCGCAAATGCGTGCCCAACAAAATTATCGTGCTGCGCAAAACCCTCACCATGATCAGCAGTTAATATAAAAACTGTATCCTTAGCAAGTTCTCGAGGAAAGCTCTCTATAAAATTTTTCAAATAGTCATCTGTTTTTCTAATACCTTGATCATACTGTAGCTTTACGCTGTCCAACTTATCCTGCCACTGTTCAATTGGCACTTTCCTAAGCGGCTGAAATTCCTCTAAACCCATTGGACCTTGGTAGTCTGGATTATCTGAAAACAAATTTCGATAAGGTTCAGGTGGATCAAAAGGATGGTGGACATCCCAGCTATGCACCATCAAAAAAAACGGCCTTTCGTTTTCTGAACTTGCTCTTTTACTGATCCATTCAGTCGATTTCTCAAATGCATGGCCTCTTGAAGCCTGAATAATTTCTTCCTGTTTAAATCTTGAATCAACAGCTTGGTCAACAGTTGTGGGCTGATTCCTAAGAACTGCTTTTACTTCTACCCCAGCTTCTCTTAAGTAATCGATAAAATCCCCATTATCATTACTATTTATCATTTCATTTACCGTAATTTCAGAAGGAAGTTTTGATTTAAACATTGAAGCAAAAGACGGTACAGTCCAAGTGCCATTACTGAACGCGTTTTTAAATACTAATCCTTGATTTAGAAAAAACTCATCAATAAATGGAGATGTTTGCCTAGAATATCCATTTCCACTTAAATGTTGGGCTGATAACGTGTCAACATATATAAGCACCACATTGCATTTCTTACTACCGCACAGCTCTTTATGGGTTTTAATATTTTTACTTCCGGTGGAATTAACAAAGACTACACCAATTACCAACACAATCAAAAAAACAATAGTTAACGATATGCGTTTAATAGTCACAATTAATTTTTTGTAGCTTTAAGTAATTCTTTTATAATTTTCTTATCCCCCTCAGGATAACTCTCCCATTTCTGAATCAAGTTATTTTTTTCTAAGCTATCACTTTCAAGATTAAACAATTCAATACCTTTAAGGCTTTTAATTAATTTCCAATTCTTTTTGCGTACCGCTAACTGCGCTCGATCATTAAAAATGAACTTATCCAAAACACTACTATCTAGCTGATCAAACGATGTTACTTCTCCACCTAAGCTCAAATCAAAAGTTCCCAACTCAGAAATAATACTCCTTTCATTATATCGATTTTCATCACCAATCAAATCAAAAAAGTTAACCCCCAAATAACTTTCTGGAACCTTTTTATCAAAGATATTAAGAACTGTTGGCCCCATATCAATTAAAGATATTGGAGCCGATACTCTTTTTCCAGCAAATGCATTATCGGGAAATTTAATAAGCATTGGAATCTTTACAAACTCCTCATAGACGTGTGCTCCATGATAAAAAAATCCGTGTTCATCAAAACCCTCTCCATGATCACTAGTAATAATTATTATTGAACTATCAAGTATATCCTGACTTAAAGAGCCCACAAACTTTTTTATTAAATCATCAAATTCTTTAACTTCCTGATCGTATCTTCTGACAAATTTTTCTTTTTGGCTATTTGATTGAAATTTATTTTCTTTCACACCCTCAATCTCTTCATGCGAAACATCACCTTCATATACATCTGGCTCCCCAAAAAGATGCTGGTACTGCTTTTGTGGTGTATATGGATCATGGACTGTCCAATCATGAATCATCATAAAAAAAGGCTTTTTATTATTTCGCTCCGTTAGCCACTGACCAGCGGATATAAACCTAGCCTCTCCACTACCACCCAAAACTTCTTTAGGTTCAAAAACATTCGCTACACTTTCTTTTATTAACTGGCCCGTATCTACTGCCCCTTTTATCTCCACCCCCTGCATTCTCAAAACATCAACAAAAGTATTTGGGTCTTTTTTTGATGCCAAATCCTTCATTAAAATCTGTGAAGGGTACTGAGATCTAAACATCGAAGCAAAAGACGGCATTGTCCATGAAGCTGTACTTGATGCTGAATCAAAAATTACACCATTATTTTCAAAATAACTCTTTATAAAAGGTGTAGTCTCTCTCTCATACCCATATACACTCATATGTTGGGCTGATAATGTATCAGAAACAATCAAGATCACATTACACTGACGACCACCGCATCTCAGACTAGTATTATGCGTAAACAGATTATCGTTTTTAATAACCAAACAAACCACGACAATCAAAATAACAGCAAACAATATAGTTACTCTTTTATTACTTAAAAAATTCATCTGAACCACAATATATTCCGCATAACTCTGGCACATCCCCACCTATTGAGCGTATTACATCAATTGCGTGAGCTCTCTTTTCTCCAGCCAATGAATTCCAACTAGAAAATAGGTTATTTTTCTCATCTGGATCAGACTGCAAATCGTATAAAAAATATTCTCCACTTAAATCCTTTATTAAATGCCAATTATTTGAGATTGATGAGGAAAAATAAGGCTGATTCCACTCTTTATTTCTTACCACTGGCTTAACCTCTAACTCTTTACCCTTCTCATAAATCTCTCTGACCAACTTTTCACTCTCAGTAACCGAAGTCAAAGCGACTAAAGAATTTTTGGAATTTCTATTTTTCAAAAACTCTGCTTCACCCAAAATCAATTTACTAACATCTTTGACCTCAAAAACATCCTTAGTATTTATATTCGAAGTTTTTGGGCTATAAAAAAACATTGGCACCTTAATAGAATCTAAGCTAGGCTTTTCGGACAATTTCCCAAACGCCCCGACAACTACAATCTCAGTATTTTTATCATCTACAATTTGGCTTAACAAATCCTGAACACCTGTCAAAGTCTTATCGATATTATTTTCATAATCCAAAACCAACTCCCTACTTCCTAATCTAATCCAATAAAAATCCGGCTGACTATTTGCGCTATTTGCATTCAGATCTGTTGTCCAAGCTTTTTTCAGCTCATCAGTATTAGAAATATTTAGAAATTTATCAAATCCAGATTCAAAACCCCACTCTTTTTGAAAAAACGGACCAACTGAATATGCATTTGTCTTATATCCCAAACTCTTTAATTTTGATACAAAATTTTCACTATCTGGGTTCAATTTATCAGAAGGAAGCCAAACCGCCTGTTTGGCTGGATAATCACTTGTATAAATAGATGCATAGCTTGGTAGTGTCCATGTTGAGTTCACTATCGCATTTTTAAAAAAAACACCGCCCTTTGGCATTTTTAATTTATCAAAATCTTCATATCTCCAACTATCTAGTGTTACAAGCACCACATCACACTTGCTACACCCATTCTCAGATTTACGAAAAAAAAGTGCATTCAATAAAATTGCCAAAAATATTGCAAACAAAAACAAAATAGCAAAACGCGTAAAACTCATGCCTTTATTCTAATTGAAAAACCAAACAAAAACATTAAACTTTTTACTTCAAAAACTAATCTTGTTATACTAATAAACAATGAGTACAAATACCTTAGAAACACCTTCCACCACGCCTACACCACAACCAGCAGAATCTCCAATCACACCTGCAACTACTACTTACAATGAAACCCCAACTCCAGTTACTCCTGCAACCAATGAGGTGGATATTGACCAAGAAGCCATCGCATTGATTCGCAAAGACCTCGCCTCTATGCCTTCGACACCTATTGAAGAAAATGTTAATCCAAACCCAAATATTAGACACGAAATCAGTTCAACTCTTCCCTCTGCCACAGAAACAGCAGTAGTAAATACTCAAGAACCTAAACCAAAAACTGGCCTCAAGGCGTTAATCTTGGGACTTTTTTCCAAAAAACAAGCACCGTTATCATCACCAGTCCCAGAAAACATCACAAGCTTTGAAGCCAAAAAGGATCAAATACAAAATCCCAACCTTCCAGCTAGCACACCCTCAGACAGCACCATAGAAAAAGCAGCCTAAAAAAAGGGGTTTCCTCTTCGAGCCAAGTCAAAAAATAATATAATTACGTTATGCCTACCGAACGCGAACCGTACGAACCTCAAGAATTTAATCCCAAAAACCTAGCCAAAAACAAATCTCGCCTCACAAGACGTCAGCAGTTTATTCTTGGCACAGCTGGAGCTGCCGTTGGTAGCACAATTATTGCCGGCCTAGCTCAAGCCTGTGAATCCGACAATCCAAATTCATACCCCACAATAAGTCCTGAAGCCACCCTAACAATCGAAACACCACCTAAACCAGTATTTACCGCCACCACACCTGATGGCTCAACGGTAACCATCGAGATACCAACTGCTACATCTACCCCTGAAATATCACCGACTCAAACTCCTGAAGTCACCCCTACTCCAGAACAAGGAACCTACGAAAATCTAATAAGCCAAATTTCATCTTCTAATCTTACAGAAAAAGAAAAAGGTGAATACATAAACCAAGTAGAGAACCTTAAAAAAATAGAATCAATTCAAGCTAAACTACTTGCTTCATACTCTTCAAATCTAAGTTCAGATAACAAAACCCCAGAGCTTCTACATCTAACCAAATTAAAATACCCTTCCCTTCCAAATTTCGAAGCTGAATCACAAATTTTTATTCTTCAAAACCAAGAAATACTTGACACTATTGTTAAACCACAACTCGACACACTAACTATAAACTTTAATGTTGTCGATCTGAAAAATACCTTAGAGCAGATACAATTCAACACCAACCATGTATTCAATCCAGATGGCCCTTATTTTGGCTTAAATATATCCTTGTCCGACTACTTACGCCTTAACAACGCAGAGAACGAGAAGTCCAATGAAATAACTTACGAAAATCTATCCGAAACAGAAATTAATTCTTTACAATCATTAGTCGATGAACTTGCTCCCCTTAGTGGCAAATTCACAATTAGAAAAGCCGGCAATTTTGAACCTAACTATTTCCAAGATCTCGGTAATAGTTATCTATTAGTTGTTAATCCTAATAACCCTCAAAGTTTGCGTCATGAATGGGCACATGCGACGAACTTGTCACAAAACAAATCGATTATTGCTTCACTTTCACCCGAAGAGCTAGTTAAATTAGCCACTCTTCAAGAAAAAGCCTTAACAGATCCAGATTTCGGCAGTCAGTTCAGGTCTCTGGACCAGTTGTTTAAGAAATATTCGGAACTAGATCCATATATTGCAGGAATGTCTAACTATGCATTTGAGACCTTTACCACCAACACCGAAGCAAATAGTCAAGAAAAGCTCTACAAAATTGAGCCTCACACTTTTGCCACAAACAGTCAAACTGAAGAAAAATTCACATTGGGTGAAGTTGCTCAAATTTTAGAACTCCAACCTAATCAATATCAGTCATCCAAAGAATTTGTTGATGCCAAACTACCCCAACTTCAAAAACTAGCCGAATCTTCTGATTTTTATGCAATTTTCGTAAAAATGCTTATCGATAATCCGGAAACAATGGATAATTTAGCTTCAAAAATAGGCAAAAACTCAATTGCCAATCACAATTATCAATCTGAAAGTAATTATGTAAGGTTTTTTGTTGAATATTATTGCGATTCAGCTTTTATTGTTGGATTAATTTCTGGACACTCAGAAATTAATAGCCTATATCTCTCGCTATCCGAACAAGATCAAAAACTTCTTACTACCAACATTCTTGCCTTAATTCAACACGCTGATTTTGAAACATGGGCCGAAGGGTCTAGATTTTCCATTCAAAGCCCAACCCCTGCCCCGCAAGAAAACAATCCATACACAAACTATTTCGATACTCTTAGAAAGAGTCTAACCAACTAAAAATTCTATTTTCGTTTAATTTGTATTCTCAGGTTTTGCGTAATTACAGCCCGGCATTGTCAACATACTTTCCAAGTTATTAACCTCAACATTATCACCCTTAGGTGGTAATACTATTTGGTATTTTTGCCCACAAAAACTATTGTTTTCTGAAAAAGCCGTATGAGAAACAATCCAATCATTCGCCTTATTCTTATTATTATTTACTTCCGCATCAGTTTGACCTCGTAATGTAATGAAATAAAATCCAGAGTTTGGATAATATTCAACCATATAACCTTCGGTTTCATAAGGCAATTCTGAAACAAAACTAGCCAAATCTTCTACTTTAGGATCAATATAAAGTTCGGTTTTAACCAAATCGGCTTGTTCGTAATTAGGCTTATTACTTCTGGTAAACATATGCACACCAACACCAATCACAAGTGTTACTAAACCAAATATCAACAAGTGTTTTTTTGTAAGTCGTTTATTATTAGTACTATTTGGCATATCCAAGTTATTTTCCATATTTTAATCGTAACAGTTAGGCCCTAAGTCGTTAAGTAGTCCCGTATTATAAGCAGCTCTATATCCATTTGATGGATGCGTGCACCAGTTTCCACCATATGTTGGATTATCATCCCCTAAATTCCATGGGCCAAAATATGTTGGCGCATACATTCGGAACGATCCTGACGAAGGGTCGTTAAACGATTGAGTAAACATCCTATCAACAGCCCGTGTTTCTGTCTCAAAATTACCCCTTCCACTATTCGGCAAACTACTATCATAAAACCCTGTCTCGCCACCCCATCTGTCCCAATCGGTTGCACCGAATGAGTACATTGATTCTGAGTGACATCCAAACTGGTCACACCCACTGGTACCCACAGTACTCCAACCAGATTCCGTTCCCCACATTCCTACCAGTAATTTTGCCCTTTGAGGATTGTAATTCACCTCGTAACAACTCGACCCTCTACACCCTCCTCCGTTAGCTCCACCAGTCAATACCTTCATAAACTCAAACCCCGACTCTTTTGTTCCATTATATGTAGCTTTTTTCGCAATCGGAATTGCAGCCCCGTAACTAGCACCATCATAATAAACAGCCCCATCTTTAATTCTAATCATAAAAATCGGATCGCTACCAACCTGCGCATCTGCCGTTGCATAAGCATCAAAGTACACTGTTCGATAAGATATCTCTCGATATGAAGGTGCGTTTTTTGCAAACGGCGAAGTAAGTGTTCCAGACGCTTTAGCCTTAACAAATACTCCTGCACCAATTTGTACTTCCTGACCAGAAGCAGTTATTGGCTGATAAACCCCGCCAACTCCCTTAACCTCAATTTGAACAGGCCTCTCCCAACCGTTGTTATACAAAGCAACTGCCACGAAGGCGTTTGGTACAACATCTCCACCAATTGTCATTGGCACTAGCTTGTTAGACGCCGAACCATTCAGGCCACCGACATCAGCTGATAATTTCGCACAGTCACCAGTTTGTACAGTTTGAACATCGGATTGATATTGAGTTCCATCAGATTTAATTGCCGTTATCCTAATCTGATAATTTGTATTCGAAATAAAACCATAATCACTAATTCTTGTCTGTTGATATAGACTTGTTAAATTGCTCCAATCTGATGGGTACCTAAAGTAACTAAAGTCAGATGGGCTAAACGCTGCAGTCGTCATTTCAATTCCAAAGCCCTCGATACCACTAACAGCTCCCCAATTAACTAAGATTTCTGCGTTGCTAATTGAACTACATTTTGCAGAAGTATCACTAATTACTGGCTTAAAGTTTCCAGGCGTACTCGTTATGGTTGGTGTAGGAGTATTAACTGCAGGAGTATTTGTGGGCGTTCCAGGTTGAGGCGTTGCGGTTGGCGTTGGAGTTTTTGTAGGAGTATTTGTTGGCACTATGCCTGCACTAACATTAATAACTAATTGAGTTCCTCCAGTTACACAATTTGTATTTCGAATAAACTGTCCATTCCTAACTGTCTGAATAAAAAATTCTCTTAAAGTATATTGACCAACTGGGCCATTAGCATCAGCCTCAATCTTAAACGCAAACTGTCTCGATCCGCCACCTGAAGCTGATTGATAATACCCTGCACTTGCATCAGCCGAAACAATTCTGGCTTGGTCACTAAGTGTAACTATTCCGCTTTGAAGCTTAAAGAAGTGTCCATTTGGATCGTCAAAATAGTAAGCACCTACATACAATTCTCCTTGATCAAGATTATTTACCGTCACTGTAAATGGCAATATTTGGCCAGTTTTTAATGCAAGCAATGTTGGATTAATCGAGCAAGACATAGCAATTTGTGGAGTTGGGGTAGCCGTTGGTACTGGAGTATTTGTCGGCGTTGCGGTTGGTACATTTGTTGGGGTTTTCGTTGGCGTAGCTGTTGCAGTTGGTACTGGAGTATTTGTCGGCGTTGCGGTTGGAGATGAACAAGTTGGCAAGTCGACATAATATGTACCATTCTTGGACCAAACACTTCCACCGCTGGCACTTACGGCTTTTACGTCATACCAAAGTCTCTGGTTCGGAGCAAATGTTGAGTTGGAATGGCTAAGAGTTGTACTTGAGCCAGCAAGATATTGTTCGTCTCTAATATCAAACGAGGCCGTACCATTTGGAGTCCTCTCCCAATACAAATCATATCTGACAGCTCCTGATGACTGAGACCAAGTGAAAACAATATTTATATTATTCGCATCAACACAATTAAACACTCTATTCAAAACTGTAAACTCGCCTGGTGGTGTAGTCACTGGAGCTGAGCCTAATGCAGCCAAAACTAGGTTTGAATAAGCACTAATACCTTGGCCAGTTAAATGTATTCCGTCAGACGCAAAATATTCGGGATGATTAATCGAATTCGAATACCAATCAATTAATGTAGCCCCATGCCTACTGGCTCCATTTATAATCGTGTTGTTTGATGAAGATTCATGGCCTTGAGGAACTTTTACAGTAATCAAGAAAAGTTTTCTCGGAGACGCAACTATTGAAGCAATTTGATCAATTTGAGAATCAGTAATTCCATTATTAGTTCCTAATCCAACTATTACTTTGGCTCCAAGGGTTCCAGAATCCAGTTTTGCTTGTAATACTGAAATTCCTGCTGCTGCCCCTCGACTCACAACCGCATCAATATCAATTCCTGGAATATTTGCTTCCAAAGTACTCTTTGCTCCCAACATTATTGAATCACCTACACCAGTCGTTCCTGTAGCTACTGGTGGCTCACAATATATTATTGTGTGAGTAAAAACCGGAGAGGTTGCTAACAAAGTAGTACCGTTATACGCCTTAGCTCTCCAAGCAATTTCTGATTGAGAAGTAAGCCCTGTTATATTTGCTGTTCTTGAAAAACTTTCACTGGTTGTATACCCACTCTCTCCTGTCCCAATTAATCCCCCATAATTATATTCCCAAATATATTTTGTTGGAGTTGATCCAATTGTCGAGGACCAAAGCGACCAGTCCAAAGTAGCGTTAACCTTGCCATTACTACATGTTTCAAGTGTTACTTTGCCTAGTGGTGTCGGATTAGATCCCCCATCCGAAACAGTCAGAGTAACAGGATTTCCACAATTCTTAACCAAAACAGCTGATTGTGTAAACAAGCCCAGTTCAAAACTGTAACTTCCACTTAAAACCGTATTTGACGGATCAATAAACACTGCAGTCTGACCGCTAGAACCAGAGAATGTAGTTGCCTGTGGATAAACTTTTAATGGATTAAAATCTTTATCTCCAATTTCAATTTTATTTCCAGGTTGATTTGCAAAAAGAGTGTTATTTACTCCACTAATTAAGCCAATATAATATGCTGTTCCACTTACTCCTCCACTCATCACTATATTTCCCAAACTACTTGCCGCGGTTCCACGAACAAAATTAGTAGCCGTAACACTTAACGAACAGGCAATATTAGCTGACGGAGTGACTGTTGGAGTCGGCGTCGAAGTCGGTGCATTAGTCGCTGTTGGGGTTGGTGCACCGATTGTGTTTACGGTAATACCATTAGTCGTACAGTTCTTGTTGCTACCAATCTGCTGAGCTGTTCCACTGCTTCGATCTACAGTTTGAATATAGATTTCCGGTAAACGATAAGCTGGAGTTGCACCTGGATGATTTGCACTCAGAATAATATTAAACCTAAATGTTTTTGAACCACCTCCTGGAGAGTTGTAGTAACCCGTATCTTCCGATCTTATCGTTGCAGAAAAATTAGGCTGATCCGATAAGATAATTGTGTTGTTCGGTTCATAATTAAAAAACTTGTACACTCCTGCTTCCTCATAGTTGACTCCAATGTACAATTCTCCTCTGTCCAAATTATTAGCCGTTATTGTAAACGGCGAAAGAGTCTGTTGAGTCGAACTTGCCTGAATATTAAATACCCCACTAGCCGGATTCATCACACAGGCCATATTTGAAACAAAGGTAGTAGGAGTAGGCGTGTTTTGAACCGTAGTTGTAGGAGTAGGCGTGTTTTGAACGCTGGTCGCAGTAGGTGTTGGACTAACAGGGGCAGCAACTCGAGCGGTAAACTGATTCGATACCGCAAAACCAGTTGACGATGATGACGGTAGAACTAGAGAAGACGCGACATATAAACCCTGTAACTTAAAAACAAAGTCCTTTGCGGCCGCATACTCGTTCGCGCTCAATGTAAAAGACAAAGACTGTTGAGTTGTCGTTGGATAAATCGTTTTTTGAACAAAAGACAAATAGACATTTCCGTTGTCCAAAGAAGCTGTATTATTACTCGTCAAAGCACTATCGTTAACATAAATCTCTACAGGTTTCCCTCCCCAACCACCTGTATCTTTATAAATAACACTAAATGTTTTGTTTTGACCACGATCTAATGATTCAACTGAAGACACCCCAGAATAACTAATCGAAAAAGTACCAACTGAAGGCGGTGTTGGTGTCGGAGTCGGAGTTGGTCCAGCAAGGGTATTAATCACCATTCCACCCAAACCGCTTGAAGCACCATTACACTGTTTATTGCTTCCTACTTGCTGACCATTAACAACTGTCTGAACATAAAAAGCGCTAAGTTCATATGCCCTACTCTGTGCAACATGATTAGAGTCTAATGAGATTGAAAAGTTAAAAGTCTTACTTCCTCCAGCACTTGGAGAGTTATAAAATCCTTGATCAGATGACGATTTAATCCTAGCGTTGCCAGATAACGACAATTCTGCATTCGGCTGTTGTTTGAAAAATCTTACAGTCCCATCAACATATGTAGCCCCAACATACAACTCTCCTTTTTCAAGATTTGAAACAGTAATATTAAAATTCTGCTCAACCGGAGATGATCCAACTGTCAAATTAAATGTCGTATCAGGATTCATTTTACAAGTCATCGCACTAACTGGAGTTGTTGGTGTAGGTGTTGCAGCCGTTGTTGTTGGCGTAGGCGTAGGTGTTCTTGTTGGTGTAGGTGTTGCAGCCGTTGTTGTTGGCGTAGGCGTAGGTGTTCTTGTTGGTGTTGGCGTCCTTGTTGGTGTTGGTGTTGGCGTAGCACTGGCTACAGTATGAATTACTAGTCCACCCAAACCGCTTGAAGCACCATTACACTGTTTATTGCTTCCTACTTGCTGACCATTAACAACTGTCTGAACATAAAAAGCGCTAAGCGTATATGCATTCTGTTGGGCTACATGCCCCCCATCTGTATAGATAGAAAAATACATTGTCTTATTTCCACCCTGAGACGAGGAATTATAATATCCCTGATCTGCTCCAGCACGAATTCTGGCATTGCCCGACAAAGTTAGCTCCGCGTTTGGCTGTTGCTTAAAAAACCTTACCGTACCATCCACATAAGTTGCGCCAACATATAATTCACCCTGATCAAGATTATTAATATTGACACTAAAATTAGTAACTACCGTCGACGGTCCTACATTAATACTAAACACATTATCGGGATTCATAGTACAAGTCATTGAGCTAGACTGAGCAATCAGTTTTTCCCCAGCGACTGCACCACTACCACCCGCTCCAATATTTTCACTTAACGTTTTGGAATAAGCTGCCAATCTATTTGTCTCTTTTTCTTGTGCACAATCAGTGTTGTAATAGGTAGCAGCCAGTGACGATTTTGTCTCGCCATTTTGACCTTCGCCAACCACTCTAACTCTAAACCTTACATCTGCCTCCAATGTTACTGTGTGTTCCAGTGACGAAGTTACTGCTGTTAATGTCGATGCAGGGTCAAATTCAGCCATTCTCGAAATCTCTAAACTGTATTTCGAAGCGTTATCAATTTCTTTCCACGCAAAAGTCACCTCAACCGAACCTGATATTCCACAAACCTCTCTGATAATAACGATTTCTTTATCAGTCTGTGGAGACTCATCGTCAAAACTTTGCTCGGCCGCCATAGCTTCAAACAGCCCATCTAATGGTCTAGAGTTCAAAATATTAAATTGTATAAGTGGGGCAAAAAGTGAAGAAAAAATTAACAAAGACAAAACATTCAAAACGACCAATTTCTTTAACGCCCCGCCAAACTTACTCTTGCGACTAAGCGTCAATCTATATACTGGATAATCATTTTTTGAGGCAGCCATATACTGCCCCAAATAATAAAACAACACAATCGTTGAGACAATATGTCAAAACAAATTCAGGCTATAACTTGCCCAATTCTTCCTTGAAAAAATCAACAAACGGTATCGGTGCTGGATCTATGCCATTTAAATATGCCAAATAATAAGAAACCCAAGACCCAAACACTAAAACTTCATAAATTTCACCCAATAACGATTTCTGATCCGGAACAAAAATTGCATATTCAACCGACTGTTTATCCAAAACTTTTCTGGTTATTTCAAATCGTTGTTTGATTCTTTTGGAATAATTTTCTGACTCCAACATTACAAAATACAATTTTTCTTCTATACCTTCCGGATAACCCAAACCTTCTAATAGATGGTGATTTAGCTCTGGCAAAAAATAAGCATTTGCATAATTTTTTGCATTCTCATGAATTTGATTTCTCATAACCCACGCCAATCCTCTCAAGTGTTCAGCTCCAACAATCGCCGGCTGTCTATCCAAAATCTCCAAAGCCACCCTTTTGGCTTGATTATTCTCAGTTACCACTAATTCCCCAAATCTAAAATTAGTTTCCTTAATAGAATTCAAAATACTCTCTCTATCCTCCTGACTAAATTCAATTAAACCCAATTTAGCAAAAAGGACAATTTGAGCTGTTATCGCATAACCAAGCCCCATTCTTGGTTGATTAGACGGATTATTTTTTGGATCAAATACATACCCTTCCGCACCAGCACTTGACGCCTTATCAGCCAATTCTCCTCCAGCACAAAAATAACTAATTTTTGCGTTTCTTCTTTGCGCGTCAACAAAACAAGACAAAACCTCTTCAGTTGATCCGGAATACGAACAAAGCATAACCAAAGTATCACTATCTACATAATTAGGCAGAGAGTAGCCATTTATAAGTTCCATTGGAACTTTTACCTTATCTGAAAACACACTCTGAAAAACCCTCATACCCAAACCAGATCCACCCATTCCACAAACAACAATATTCCCTATCCCTTTATATTTTTCCGAATATTCAAAACTTTTTAAGTCTTCAAAAACCTGTTCAACTTGCTTATCTAAACCACGAATCGAATCAGCCAAATGAGAGTTATTAAATTTTTTTAGTTCGTCAATATCGTCCAGTCGAAACATTTTATTTTTTGACTCTTTACCTTCTGTTTCTTATAACCTTTGATACGATTCCTCGATTTCTTATTCTGGTAAACCTTGGCACATCACCGTCCAAGTCAACAAACCTATCGGCGGATTCAATTAATTTTGATGAAGTACTCTTTCCAAAAGCCACAACCTCAACTAAACAACTCATACTTTTTAGATAGTTTACCAACACCGAAAAATCGCCATCACCGCTTCCAAGAATAATCACATCCAACTTGGGTGCCATCGCCATCGCCTCAATCGCAATCTCCATATCCATATTTCCTTTTTGCTTACCTGATGAAAATGTCTGCAATTCCTTAGTTCTCACCTCAACGCCCATTTTATTTAGTGCTGAAAAAAACTCCTTCTCATCCTCTTCACCTGAAGAAACCGTGTACCCCAAAGCCCTAACTAACTTTCTGTTTCCAATCGCCTCATTAAGTAACTCCTGAAAATCTACCCTTGCATTATATAAAGACTTTGCCGAATGGTATAAATTGGCTACATCAAGAAAAACTCCCACTCTCTGACTACTTTTATCTAACATAATTTTTTTTATTTTTTTTACTTACCAAAACGCCTTTGTCTGCTTGCAAAAGAAGCAATCGCTTCCCTTAACCTATCTACATTAAAATCAGGAAAATAAACAGGCGAAAAATAATATTCCGCATAAGCCGCCTGCCAAGGCATCATTCCCGAAGTTCTCATCTCCCCCGAAGTTCTAATTATAAAATCCGGATCAGGTAATCCAGCAGTATCGAGCGTATCTGAAAAAACCTGTTCAGTAACACTTTTACCTTTCTTTATAAGTCCATTTACAGCCCTAATTATTTCATCCCTTCCACCATAATCCAAACAAATATTTAACTGATACTCATTCCCTTTAGCTGTCATTTTTTCAACTTTCTCAATCGTTTTTAATAAATGTTTTGGAATTCTGTCTTTCCTTCCCAAAATTCTTATTCTGGCTCCGTCTTCAATAAACTGTTTGAGATTATCGTTCAAATACTGATCAAATGCCTTCATTAAATATCCAACCTCCTCTTTCGCTCTTCCCCAATTCTCAGTCGAAAAAGCCCAAATCGAGACAGTTCTAATCCCCCAATCACGACAAGCAGTTGCTAATTGTTTAGCTAACTCCAATCCCCTTCTGTGGCCTTCTATCGAAGGCAAGTGCCGTTCCTTAGCCCATCTTCTATTACCATCAGGAATAAGAACTACATGCTTCGGCAAAAGCTCCGGATCAAAGTCCGGCTTTTCATCAACTTTTTTATTTCCTAAAACTCTTTTTATAATCTGCATAAACAGTCTCTGCAAAAAATTATCGGCCAATTCTACCAAAATTATTAATTTTTTACCTAAATCTAATATTATCTTAAGATCTCAAAACTTCCAAAGACCTTTTTACCTCTTCCCCACTTTGTTTTAATCTGCTTTACTCCTGACCCTATCGGCCCCCGCTTACACTCAACCAGAATCTGCTCAAGGTCATTTTTAGAACCCTCAAAATAAGCATCTACCTCACCATTTAGAAAAAAAAGTTTCTCTTTTGAATTCCTTATCCAACCAGTCAAACCTAACTTTTGTGCCCTTTTAGCCACAAATGCCCGATAACCAACCATAGTCACCCTACCAAAAACAGTAATCGTTAACTTATCAACTTCACTACTCTTCACGACTATTAATCCAATCTTTTATTCTTGAAATTACCTCTACACGAGATACATCAATAGTTTCCTTCTCAAGATCTGTGAATTTTCCCACTACAAACTCATCAATCTGATCTTTATTTTCTGGTCTACCAATACCAATTTTTATTTGACCAAAGTCATTAGTGCCAAGCTCTTCAATTATTGAAACTACTCCATTATGACCTCCGGCACCCGACCTAAAAACCACCCCCTTAACCTTACCTAATTCCATATCCAAATCATCTCTGACTATCAATGTCTGAATCGGAGAAAAATCAGCAGATTTCAACATTTGGTACACGGCCGTTCCAGAATTGTTCATAAATGTCTTTGGGATAAAAAAAGTAACTGTATTATTCAAAACTGCCTTTTGGCCGTACCCTAAGTCAACCCATTTCAAACCAAAACCACTCACAACTTCACCAACAATCTCCTTGCCTATATTATGTCTCGTCTCTTCGTACTCTTCACCTGGGTTACCTAAACCAATAATAATTTTTTTGCTCATCCACTTATTCTATACAAAACTGCATTAAAAAAGAGGCCGCTCTGCCGTAATTTTTGCGTAGATTTCCTAAAACACCTCACAAGTAAGCGTACAGTGCAGCCTCTATTTAGTTGTTAATTTCGTTGTTTGGTAACAAAATTTTTACCAAACTTTTACTTAGCAGCTTGTTTCTCTGCCATATCACCAATTACCGGAAGCTTGTAGGTTTCTCCTTGATATGCCTTTACAACACACATTATCCAAGCGACCAAGAAAGTCAATGATAATAGCGGAGTTAGAAGTCCAAGTAGACCCAATCCATTATAAGGATTGTACATTGCCCCCATAACAATATTCAGTACTATCCAAACAGCAATCCAAACACCTGATAGATATATTGATTGCCATGCATGAAATTTCAAAAATTTGTCCGATGGGTTCTGAACCAAAACAATAATTGCCCCAACAAACCAAAGGTAAGCAACAATTGACATTGGATTATTTACATTAGTTTTTGCCATTTTCCCTCAAACACCCCCTTCCAAAAATTCTCTATAGCATTATAAAAATTACCTGTTCTTTTTACCCTAACCTTGTTACTTTTGCAATATATCAGTTAGCCATTTAAGCTCAATTTTGGCTGCAATTGGTGACACATGTGGAATTAAATATTTTTCCCCAGTCATTGCTTTTGCGGAACTAGTTACCGCCAAAGCAAGTACCACCAACTCACCAATTAGTCCAAAAATCGAAAGTATTCCAAAAAAAGTTGTTATCCAGAAAAAAATAGCTAAACCAGTGTACAAAACACCATGTTTGGCATACCATAAAACAAACTGATCTTTAGGCTTTAGTAGTACAACCAAAACGGAAAACAGATAAAAACAACCTAGAGCCGCAAGCAACTGACTATCCCCTTGACCTTGAGACTTGCCCTCGATCATTTCTGATTGAAGAGGAGCACCTGACATTTCACTCATGTAGACTTTTGTTTCTTCTGTCCATTGTACATCGAAATAATCTCCTTTACAGAGGTTGCGTCGGTTGGTTTTTTATCTTTTCTACCGAACTCAATTAGCCTAGGAAACCTAAGAGCTAATCCTAACCCGTCTTTTTCTGCCGTAGTATGCATTGGCGATTTAGTTATTTCGTCAGCCCTAATCACAACCACAATTTGAGGATCAGCCCAAACGTCAACCTCTGCTAATTTTTTAACCACAACATTCTTAGGTATTCCGTCCGTTTTTATTTTGTCTAGAGACTCACGAATATTCACCCACTCCTCATCAGTTAAACCAGTCCCTACTTTTGCAATTGTTGTAAAACAATCATTCTCTTCGTCATAAACACCAATCAAAAAATCCCCAATTCCAAATTTTGCCCTTTTTCCGCTTCCGTAATCATAACCAAGCACAACACAATCAATGGTGTCTGTTAAATTCTTACCAGAAAATCCCCTCTTATACTTAATCCAGTTCCAGCCTCTAGCTCCTGCCTGATAAACTCCATCTAGTTTCTTTGCAACAATTCCCTCCAAACCACGCTCAATCTCTCGAACAAAATAATCCTCTATTTCCTTTTCTGTCGTAGCTACAACCTCTTCAGACAAAACCACAATCTCTCCCTGATTAAAACTCTTTCTCATAGTTTCTCGTCTTTTCTCATAAGGCTCATCAATTAAACTCACCCCATCTGAATACAAAAATTCAAACACAAAAAGCCTTAGCGGTATTTCTAATACTTTTGCCTCAATTCCATGCTTACGCTTTCTCTGTACCGTCTCTTGAAAAGGTCTAAACTCTCCCGTCGATTCCTCATATGCTAGAGCCTCACCTTCAAATATCGCCCTATCTGCCTTAACCTCCTTTAGTGTTCCCTCAACAATATCAGGGTACATGTAAGTCACATCTTCCAAATTACGCGTAAAAAGCTTAACCTTGGCACTTATTATTTCCCCATCCTTATCTCTGGTTTTAAGCCCGCCTTTTCTATCCAAATGAACCTGCAACCGAAAACCATCATATTTGGGCTCCAAAGCAACTTTTCCTCCAGACTTTTCCAAAATTTCTTTTGCATCATTTAACCTTTCACACCTTGCCATCAAAACCGGAGTTCCCACTTTGATTAAATCTCCAGACAATCCTTTCAGCCCTTTTTGTTTAAATATTTTTGAAATTCTTCCCAAATCTGGACCCAAATTATAAAAATTTTCTAAAGTCTTTTTTATCGATTTGTCTCCAACCTCCATCACAGACAAAGCATCAAGTATTGTCATGTCCGAAAACCCAAGCCGTAACTTGCCAGTTGGAATTTTTGCCAAATATTTTGCTGATATCTCATCAGCATTTCTTAATAAGTCCGCCAAAATAATACTTTTACGCTCAACCGATCCAGCCCCATGCTCCATAGCAAGTTGATACAGCTTCGCAAAAACTTCCGTCACACTCTCATTAAAATTGTCATTTTTTGCAACCTTTCTCGCCAACTCTCCCACATCCCCCAAACTTTTAAGATCTTTTGTAAGTTCTGCTTGGTTAATATCAAAAGCGCGTGACAAAGCCATAACCACCGACTTGTCCGCCATTCCAAACTCAATTGGCTCATACAAAGGCGCAAGTCTACCAAGCGATAAATACGTAATTTTTTCCAGTTCTTCTGGGGTTGCCTTTTTAAACAAGTTCGCCAACATTGCCGTCATCTCGTTTCGAGAAGCCGTCATGTCTATTTCATTAAAACTTGCTGCCAATTCACTAAATTTCACACTACAATTTTAACTCAAATCTATACCTCGCAGTTAATACTGTTAATTCAAGCACTTAATCCAAAAAGCTAAAAAAAACAGTCTTATAAAATATGATTATTCTATAGCTTTAGGCCTCCTAAAGCGCAGGACGTAGCCAAAACTGATGACAAAAATGCCGGAGGCAGTTTTTGGAAAAGTTTTGACGAGTAACTCTTTTACCTTTTTAAGTGTTTTGTTTGCATTTGAATCTCAAAATATTTACAATCTCAATCCGCAAAGCCCAAAACAGCACTTTAATCAAAAAGGTGGTCACCGCTAACACAATGCTCCGAACAAGTGTAAACGTCAGATTCGAAACCGATTCGCTCAACCACTTTGCCTTCTGTGGCAATATCACTGATGCTTCGATCGGAACAGCCGAAAAACATCGAATCTCAGACCCTCAAAATCCGCACTTCATTCTCCTGACCCAAACCATTTTGCCTGCCATAACCGAAGGCCTAAAAACAATCGGTTCAGTAGGGAGCGTCAAAACCACAGCCAAGTTATCTGAACCAAACCCTCTTGTATATCAAGAGGCTGACACTGACCAAGTTGAGCTGAGAATCGAACTCACCAAACACGGCAACGCTGGCGATCATTGGCTGGTTTCTATTACCACAACTGGTAATGTCGCCAAAATCGAACTCACCCAAAGGTTCGACACTGCAATTGTAAACGCCCTAGCCAAACACCTTAGAGCGGGTCTGGTTCAGTGCCAAATTCGCGAGTTCACCGCCCTCATCGAACATCTGGCCCCACCAAGCTAGACAAAACATCAACTCACCTCACACCCTCCCCTAAAAAGGAGGGTCTTTTTTTTATTTCATCACGTAAGCAGCCGACTTTGTCATTCCTTTTTTCTTAATGATTTTTTTCTTAATCAAATCCTTCAAATCCCTCAAAACCGTATCGTCAGAATAGTCAGGCAACAAAGATCTCCACTCTCTGTTTGTAATTTTTCCATACGATTGAATATATTCCACAATCTTTGCCTGTCTCTCAGTCAGAGCCAACTGTCCCACACGTTTTTTGAGCCTCAAATCACTAGAGAGATGCTGAACTCTTTCTCGTACACGCATAAGCTCTACCGCCAGACCTTTCGTAAAATATTCCAAAAACCCAGTCAAATCACGCTCAGATTCTTTCACAACTATCTGATTACTTGTTTCCTGTAAAGCTTGGTAGTAACTAGCTGCATCCATATCGTAATACTCTTCCAACGCAAAAAACTTTTTAATATCATAGCCAGACAAGAACAAAACTAATGTTGCACACGCCCTAGAAGTTCTCCCATTACCATCAACAAACGGATGAATTCTGGCCAAATTATAGTGAACCACACCGGCTTTTAGAGTCGGATGAATATTTTCCGATTCCTTTGAATTAAGCCAATCCAAAAAATATCTAATTTCACCAGCCACCTCTTCAGGTTTTGGTGGTGTAAAAGACACCTCTCCAGTTCGACTGTTCGTCACATAAACCTGCAAAGTACGATACTTCCCTTTTTGGTCGTCAGGCAACAACTTATCAACCGTTAAACTATGAATTTTAAGTAATACTTCCTCAGTCAATTTTCCTTCCTTTTTAGCCACACTATCGATATAACTAAGAACCTCCCGATAGTTAATAATGTCTTGAATATCATCCTGTTTTGCCAAAATCTGCCTTCCATCGAGCACTTCTTTGGCCTGTTCCATATTCAACTTATTGCCTTCCAAATGCGTTCCATGATGAACAGTTCGCTCCATAGCCTCACGCCTAAACTTAGCTTCCCATGCAGGAATAAGTGGTGCATCTTCAATAAATTCTTTAGCCGCCACAATATTGGCGATATTAGTAAGAATCTGATTATTAATCGTAAATTTCGGCTGATATTGAATCATAATTACCTATAATTATACTCATATTATCGCACAATTCCCGCAGAATAAAAACTTTTCTAAAATTCAAAAATTTAGCTTCAAATCAGTTGACTATAGGCTTAAAATGTGATATAATAGGTGGGTAAGATCTGTACTTTAACTCGCGCAAAAAAGAAGGAATGAGCGTTGCCCTATTACGTGTTTCTCTGGGTCATCCAAAACCTTGGAGGGGTCATCCTCTCCTTAGCTGCCCTAATCTTTCTCTTTAGGAACAACATCCAAGAGCTGTTTCGCAAAGCAGACGAACAGTGCCCAAGACGCTTCCCCTCAATCGCAGAAATTATCCTCAAAGTCTTTGCTTCGGCCATGCCGTGGTACTTCTTTAAGGACTTTCTGGCAATCGAAGAAGTCGCCCTCGTTCTCTGTATTCTCGCCGTTCCGCTTTTCGCCTTGCTTCTGCTTGGTGTAATAGTGAACGCTTACGAAATGGACTCGATTAGGCTTTTCTGGAGAATCTCCCTTGGAGACATCTTAGGAATGGTCGCAATTGCCACCCTCGGCGCAATGATCAGTAGCATGGACGAAGATCCGTTCATGCTATACGCAGGACTTATCCTTTCGGGGGTTTACCTGCTAGTCAAGCTGGCAATGCGCACAAGCGAAGCCTAATTCCTCGGCAAAAAGGAGACTTAATCTCACGTGGAAATCCCGATCGGAATCTTCTTCCTCGTTTTTGGAGCTATCTTTGGACTAATGTCCCTCGGTACACACCAAGAACAAAGTCGTCCGACATACAGTCAACCAACTCATCAAGCCATCGAGTTTTTCTCTCTCGGTCGCAACGAGGCATTTGGCGTATTCGGAACCGGAGCAGTAGCAATACTTCTTTCGGTCTTCGGAATGGCCTGCCTCATCGGCCTCATCGACCTTCCACCGCGAGCCGTCTAAAGCTAATCGCTTACCACAACCCTCCCCTCAAAAGGAGGGTTTTTTCTTGAGTTTGCGAGAGTTAGGAGTGTTCCTTTTTTGCGTGTTTCACATTAAAGAAGGCTTGTAGCTCAAACTGAGTTTTTGAGAATCAAAACCGAGGTGTAGTTTTCACCAGAAAACGAGCACTCACTTAAAATTTTGGGGGACTCAAATTATTTTGCGAATTTGAGCGAGAACCTATAATCTCTTTAACTTAAAAGGTTATTAATTAATCAAATCTTTAGTTCGAAACTCCTTCACATTTTCCAACCCATTAAGGTCGTTATGATTTTCTGTCGAAGTAATAATGCTCTGTTGATTTTTTATAAGACCCAACACTTTTTCTTGATTTACTAAGTCCAGCTCAGAAAAAATATCATCCAAAAGCAAAACCGGCTTGCTGGAAAAAACTTTTGACAAGTAATCAATTTCCGCTGTTTTTAATGCCAACACTGCCATTCTTTGTTCGCCCCTTGATCCATAACTTGCCAAATTCCTAGTCCCATCAAAAAACTTAAAATCATCCCTGTGTGGACCAGACAACGTAACACCAGCCGCTATTTCGCGATTTAAATTATCTGCCATTTTCTGCCTGCCCAAAACTGAACGCCTGTACTCCCAATTAACTTTTTTGGATGGATTTTCAAAATTATTAATAAACAAAAAAAACCCTTCACGTTCTTTTCCTATTTGCTCCCCAAATTCCAGCATTTTTTCATTCCAAAAACTCAATTCATTCAGCTTTGAATGGCCTTCCCTAATCCGAAAAAGCAGTCTGTTTCTTACCCTAACCACTTTGCCGTATTCCAAAAGATTCTTGGCATATTCACGGCTAGCAATCGACAAAGTAGTATCCAAAAACTTCCTTCTTTGTCCTGGTGACCCAACAACCAAATCCAGCTCTTCTGGTCCAAAATAAACAACCGCCAAATTACCCACAAAAGCATTTCTGGTTTTTGCGACTCCATTAACAGCAAATTTTTTACTTACCCTACCATACTCTGTTTTACCAATGGAGTATCTTAGCCTTACAATCTCACTATTTCTTTCAACCCTTGCCTCAACAATACCTGCTTCCTTGCCTTGCCTAATAACTTCTGACTCATATTCACCACGAATATTTTTGCCCAAAGAAACAACCGCAATCGCCTCAAGAATATTTGTCTTTCCTGACGCATTAAGTCCCCAGATAATATTAGTTTCCGAACTAAACTCCAATTCAATCTTTTTCCAGCTACGGAAGTTAACCAGTTTAAGTTTTCTAATTAGCATAATTTACTTTAACTTCTGACACTTTGGACAAAAATGAGTCCCCCTTCCGCCAACCACAATACGCTCAATTAGTGTTTTACACACCTTACACTCCATTCCAGTCCTGTGATAAACATTCGCATAAGTCAAAAAAACACCTTTTTCACCACCTAAATCAACATAACTGCTATCAGACGCCCCCTTATGTTTAATTCCAGTTTTAAGTGCTTTAATAATTCCCTCATAGAGTGCTAAATAGTCTCCATCCACCAAGTTAGATATTCTCTCTTCTGGGTGAATTTTAGCTAAAAATAACGCTTCATCAGCATAAATATTCCCAATTCCCGACAAAATCTTCTGATCCATCAATGTCGGTTTTATTTTTAAATTCTTTTTCTTAACCAAAAGCTCTTTTAGCTTATCTTTACTAAAACCACTTTCTAGCGGTTCCGGACCAAGTCCAACAAAAAAACTCAAAAGCTCAATTTCTTTTGTTTTTGTGACTAATAACCAACCAAACTTTCGGATGTCATTAAAATAAATTACTCCATAATCAAACTTAAAAACTGCGTGTGTCGATTTATTTGGTACTGGCAAATTAAGTGGCGGTATCGGATGACCACCTTTTATCCGCCCGCCTTTTGAATCTTCAAATATCAATTGACCAGTCATTTTTAGATGAATTAGTAGTGAATTATTATTATCAAAGTCGATTATTAGTACTTTTGCTCTTCGTCTAACATCTTTAATCTTTGCACCAATAATTTCCGCCTTATCTCCAATAAATTTCTTAGGATTATCAGTTTCCACAGAAATAAGCTTCAAACCAATTACTGCCTTTTCCAATCCTCTCTTAATTGTTTCAACCTCAGGTAACTCAGGCATATTTTTCAATTACTGCCTTAATTCCCTCTTCAAATTTTTCCTTAGAAAATTCTTTCGACTGATTTAATATTTTATTTGTATCAAACTTCATTTTTTCAAATTGTTTAATCGCATTTACCAAACTTTCTACTGTAGCTTCATCAAAAAATATTCCTGTTTCTCCTTCAACTACCGATTCTTTAACTCCACCCTGTCTTAAAGCAATTACCGGTTTTCCTGCCGCCATCGCCTCCACAGCCGTCATTCCAAAATCTTCTTCTTCAGCTGAAAAAATAAAGGCTTTAGCTTTAGAATAAACTTTCCAAAGCTCGTTATCTGGCACAAAGCCCAAAAACTTCGTTTTATTACCAGCTATTTCTTTTAACCCCTCCATTTCTATTCCCGTTCCAACAACTAATAATTTCGTGTTTAACTTTTTCGCTGCCCTTACAGCCAAATCAACCCTTTTTGCGCGAGCCAGCCTCGACACAACCAAATAATATTCTCCTTTTTGAGGTTTTTGTGCCTTATTAGTATCTATTGGTGGATAAACAACAATCGAATTACGGCGATAAAATTTCTTAATCCTTTTTTGAACCTCTTTTGAGTTAGCTATCATTACCGTTGGTTTTTGTGAAACATTAAAATCAATCTGCCTTAGCCAAAAATTCATAAATTCTCCCACGACTCGGCCGACAAAACTCTTTTTCCAGTTTCTTGCCGTTGGATACCCATACAAATATCGCGGTGGTGTATGACAGTAGCAAATATGAACACTGTCAAAATTAACCGCTTTTGCAAAATAAGTATTTGTCGAAGAAATAACCAAATCATATCCATTCAAATCAAACTTCCTAAACACCATAGGTGCAAATATTCTCATGGGTGAAAGTATCTTTGGAAACAATGGAATATTTTGAAACAAGCTTCCTTCAATTTCGGTTTCAGTTAAATATATTCCACCTTTACCAAACTTAGTTTTATCAAAATAAGCAGTATAAACTTTAGCCGATGGATACATTTCAACTAATGTTTCTAGGACTCTTTCGGCTCCACCATATTCTGTTAAAAAATCGTGAACTAGGGCAATTTTAATATTTTTTTTCATTAGGTTTAATAATAAAAACTAAAACAAATGAACACTTTTTAACTACTTATATTAATTTAGTTTGATTATCATCATTTTTAACAACACCCATAGGTAGTTTTGCTACTAAAGATTTAAACTCTAACCTCTTAAAAAATTCATGCATTCCATCCCAATTAATCTCCGAAGGAATATTCTCGCATTCAAAATCAAACGGCACTTCCTTGTCCAAAATAACTAAAGACCTTGCCTTAAAAGCTTGTTCTTTTCCGTCAATTAGTTTTTGCTTAATACCACCTGTTATCTGATCAATATTCTCATATATTCCTTCAAGGTCACCAAACCTATTAATCAAATCCGCTGCCCCCTTAGGGCCAATTCCGTTAACTCCTGGAATATTATCAGAGCTGTCACCAACTAAAGATTTATAAGTAATTATTTGATCAGGTGTTACTCCGTAGCGTTCTTTAACCTTGTCATAATCAAAAATAATTCCTTCAGTTACCTTTGACCCTGCCGCCCATACCCTAATCCTCGAGTTAACCAACTGCAAACCATCTCTATCCCCCGACACAATATAAATATGCTCATCACTATCTCTCTCTACCTTCGTTACAATTGTTGCAATCAAATCATCAGCCTCATAACCATCCAACTCAAAATACTTAATATCAGAAGAATCCAAAAACTCTTTAACTAAAGGTAATTGTGGATACAAATCTTCAGGAGGAACACTTCTTTTGGCCTTGTATGCCTCGTATTCAATGTGTCTAAATGTCGGCGCAGCTCTGTCAAAAGCCACCACTATTTTCTCTGGCTTGAGTTCAGCTATTGTGCGCAAAATAATGCTACTAAAACCATAAACAGCGTTCACAGTCTCTCCGTTTTTTGTGCTCAAATATGGAATAGCGTGATATGCACGGTGAAATACCGAGTTACCATCAACGACAATAAATTTTTTGGTCATGATTTAATCTTAACTCAAGCTCTTGGATGCTTCGACTTTTTTAGCCACCATTGGCCTTGGTCCCGCAATTTTCTCAAACTCTTCTGACTCCATTGTCTCAACTTCTACTAATCTTTTTACGACCAAATCCAATACCTTCTTATTTTTCTTTAACAATACAACAGCATCCTTGTAACCTTCGTCTAATATTCTTACAATTTCTTTGTCGATTTTGGCAGCAAACTCTTCAGAATATCCAGGGCCAGAATCAACACCCCATACTCCAAAGTCTTTTTGTCCTCCAACATTAATAGCTCCCAAATTACTCATACCGAATTCAGTTACCATTTGTCTGGCAATATTCGTTGCAACCGACAAATCATTAGAAGCCCCTGTCGAAACCTCTCCATAAACTAGCTCCTCTGCTGCTCTACCACCCAACAATGTCGCAATCTGTTCAAGTAAGTGTGATTTCTTCTCTGTTGTTCTATCAACTGATGGTGGAATCAAAGTATGCCCACCTGTCATTCCTCTAGAAACAATAGAAATTCTATGTACAGGATCCATATTCGGACTAAAGTGGGCAACTATCGCATGTCCACCTTCATGATACGCCGTCATTTCCTTCTCTTCTTGGCTCTGCAATCTCTTCTTCTGTGGACCCATTTTTACTTTTGTGGCCGCTTCTTCAAGCTGAAGCGATGTAATTTCTTTTTTACCTTCTCTGGCAGTTAATATTGCTGCTTCATTCAACATATTTGCTAAATCAGCCCCAGAAAACCCAACCGTACGTTTGGCAATTTTTGTCCAATCAACATTTTTAACAAACGGCTTGCCTGTTTTATGAATCGATAAAATTGCTTTTCGCTCTTCAATATCAGGCAGCGACAAAACCACAGTTCTGTCAAATCTTCCAGGTCGTACCAATGCTGGATCAAGCAAATCTGGTCTATTAGTTGCAGCCATTACAATCACATTATCGTTAGGATTAAACCCATCCATCTCAACTAGTATCTGATTCAAAGTCTGTTCGCGCTCATCGTGTCCACCAGACATACTCATTCCTCTCTGGCGACCAATAGATTCGATTTCGTCAATAAAAATAATTGCACTACCAGAAGCTTTCGCGTTAGCAAACAAATCACGAACTCTAGCTGCTCCTACACCAACTAACATTTCCATAAATTCACTTCCTGCCACTGAAAAAAACGGTACCCCAGCTTCCCCTGCTACTGCTCGAGCAAGTAAAGTTTTACCTGTTCCAGCTGGACCAACCAACAACACTCCTTTTGGGGTCTTAGCACCAAGTGCGGTGAATTTTTTCGGATTTTTCAAAAACTCAACAACCTCCTCAAGTTCTTTTTTAGCTTCATCAACGCCAGCCACATCTTTAAATGTTGCAGTAGGATTATCTTTACTAAATCTTTTAGCTTTAGATTGCCCAAAAGAAAAAACCGAGTTTGCGCCTTCTCTTGCTTGTCTAAAAATAAGAAAAAACACCACAATAATTACAATAATTGGCAAAAAGTTAATCAATACCGAACTAATTAGCTCACTCGTCGAATTATCTTTAACTTCATAGGAAATTTTTGATGGATCAATACTACTTGCCGAAAAAGTCTCAACTAACGATTCATTCTTCTCTTTTTGCGCAAGTTTTTCTGCACCATCTTTATATGTCAAATTAACTTTATCCCCATCGACCAAAACATTTTTAACTTTATCCTCTTTAATATCAGAAAGAGCTTGAGACAAGGTTATTTTTTCTCCAGCCACTCCACTACCAGAAAAGTTAAAAAACACCATAAAAAGCAGTAAGGCCATGACACCATAAATCAAATATCCTCGCCAAGGGCTACCCTTACCAGACGCAGGAATAAGAGTTTGTTTTTTTACTTTATTTTTAAATTTTGAATTAACTTTTGGTATTTTTCTCATATTTATCTCACCACTGTCCCGTTCTCCAATTCTCTAACTGGAGAAACAATTATAGCCTTCCCATCCTCATCAGCTGCAAGTATCATGCCCTGAGATTCAAGTCCTGCCATTTTTTTTGCTTCTAAATTAACCACAATTATTATCTGTTTACCGACCAAATCTTCTTTTTTGACCGCGTCCTTAATTCCAGCCAATATTTGGCGAGTATTAAGGCCTATATTTACAGTCAATTTGACAAGTTTTTCAGATTTTTCTACATCTTCAAAACTCTCAACTGTACCAACCCGCAAATCAAGCTTTGCAAAGTCGTCATAAGTAATTGTCGGCTTAAGAGGCATAAAATTTATCTTGTTAAAACTAGCGCCAAGTATATCAGCTCAAGTTTTTTAATAGCAAGCTCATAGTTAACTTTTTATGTTAAAATCCATCTCAGTTAATTCCACCTTCAAGGAGAAACCGTCCTTTGACAACCCCATCCTTCGATCAAACACAAATGAATGAGAGTCGTCGCAAGGGGATTCAAGTGTGCGAGTAAGCGAATTGAAAAAAATATGTATTTAAAATAAAAAACTCTTAAAATATCAGGAGTTAGAGTAACCTCATCGCTTTCCTAACTTCCCTCATTGTCTCTCGCGTGACCACACTCGCCCTATCCGTACCATCTCTTAATACCTCCATAGCATCTTTATCGCTAATTGATTCTCTTTTTTGCCTAATTGGAGTCAAAAAATTATTAATTTCATCAAACAAATACTCTTTTATCACCACATCTCCCAACTGGCCCTTTTTATAATCACTTTTAAGTGAATCCAACATACCCTTGTCCTTCATAAAAATATCCAAATACATAAAAACCACATTACCCTCAATATGCCCAGGGTCAGTCGCTTTTATTCTTGTCGGATCGGTATACATCTTATTTATCTTCTTCTTAAGCTCGTCGGTGGAATCTTTCAAATAAATTGCATTCCCCAAACTCTTACTCATTTTTGCTTTTCCATCTATTCCCACCAACCTTGGCATTTCACCTACTCTAGCCACAGGCTCAGGGAAAACCTCTCCATAAATCTTATTAAAATTCCTTGCAATCTCTCTCGTTTGCTCAATATGAGGTACTTGATCCTCACCAACAGGCACAAGATTAGCCTTAACCACCAAAATATCTGCCGCCTGAGAAACTGGATACATCAAAAATCCTAAAGGAAGTGACTCTTCCATTTTTTTCTGCTTCATCTCATCTTTTACGGTCGGATTACGCTGTAAACGAGAAACTGTGACCAAATTAGCAAAAAACACAGTTAATTCTGCTATTTCCGGAATGGCTGATTGCAGAAAAATCGTCGCCTTTTTAGGATCCACTCCTACCGCCAAATTGTCCTTAACCACCTCTAAAACATTTTCCTTAACCTTTTCTGGATTATCAAAATTATCCGTCAAAGCTTGCACATCAGCTACCAAGATATAAGTATCAAACTCGTCTTGCAACTGTACTCTATTAGCAAGCGACCCAAAATAGTGACCCAAATGCAATGGCCCAGTCGGCCTATCACCAGTCAAAATTCTCTTTTTCATAATCCTTATTGTACTTTAAAGAGACACTTTTACTCAAAAATGATTGAAAATTATGCCAAAAATTGAGAGAATGCCTCGGCACTTCAAATAAATAATTATTTCTTGGCGGCGTAGCTCAGTTGGTAGAGCACGGGATTCATAAACCCGCGGTCGTTGGTTCGAGCCCAACCGTCGCCACTTAAACCTTTTTAGTGTATAGCTCAATATAACCGCAAATTTCACACTTAAAAGCTCTTAAATCAGTCGTATCTTTTAACCCAAAACCCAACCTCGTCACTTTCTTACCCCACTGTAAATTATATTTTTGCCAATCTTCAGATCTGTCAGGCACAACACCCTCTTCCATTTTTGACTTACATTTCGGACAAATTTTAGTTTTTTCTACACCCATTTTCTAAATCTTAACAAAAAAAACCGACCCTTTTAGAGTCGGTTTTTCCTTACTTGTTGCGGCGCGTAGAGTCGAACTACGTATCTCCAGATTATGAGCCTGGCGTGTTCCCGGTACACCACACCGCTATATTAAAGTTATTCTATCCGTCGCAGAATTCTATCACTTGAAGCTAAAACCGTCAATTAAAACAAGAAATCAAGCCACTTTTTCCAATTAGGAATCTCTTCAGTTTTTACCTGAGCCTCAGGTGTTGCCTGCTCTTGTTTAAAAATCACCGTTGATTCTCCTTCAATGCCATACCCCAGCTTCTCTCTAGCCTCTTTTTCAATAAAAAAATTAGTCTGCCTATAAGCCTTTTCTTCCTTCAATTTGGCATTTTCAGCCTCAAGTTTTTGCATTTCTGTTTGAGTCTGTTCAATTCTATCCCCACTATCAAAAAACTCTAAAAACTGCCTAGTAAAAACAATTATTAGCCACAAACCAAACGCTATCATTATTAACTGTATTACCCATTTTGATCTCATATCTCCATTGTATCTTTTAAGCACCAAACGTAAAAATTATTAACCAAAATCATACTTGACAGTACTGTTATACATAAGCTACACTATCCCATAGTTCATAATGCCCCAGGGCAATCAAAGCTAATTTACCCTGAAATTTGATTATTACTTAAAAATTAATTATGGCCGCAAAATCAGATCCAATTGCCCTTAAAAATGCCCATCAAACATTTATTGACCACCTTCGAGGTAAAAACCGAGCATCCGCTACGGTTCTAGCTTACGGTAAAGATATTGAGCAGCTTGTAGCATTCCTACAAGAACTGCAAAAAAACCATGTTCACGAAGTCTCAACAGCTGATATTAATGCCTTTTTAGCCAAGCTCGGCAAAGAAGGATACACTCCAAAAAGCGTTTCAAGAAAGCTTAATTCAACTAAAACATTCTTCCGTTTTCTAAAAATAGAAGAAATAATCACTGATGACCCTTCGGCAATGGTCGCACACCCCAAATTCGAAACCAAACAGCCTCGAGTTCTCACGCCGCTTGAGTATCGCGCTCTTCGTGATGCTGCTCGCAGTGATGCAAGAATTTCTGCTGTAATTGAACTTTTGCTTCAAACCGGTATGCGTATCGGAGAACTCGCCAGAATCAGAATCGAAGATATTTTTCTTTCCGAAGGCAAAAAAGAAGGCAGAATCTATATTCGCCCATTTGAAGGCCACACTGAGCGTACAATTCCACTAAATACTGCTGCCGAAGAAGCAGTTAAACGCTATCTTAAAGAACGCAAAGAAGCCAAACCTGATGACAACTTGTTTGTTACCAAAAACAACAAACCTCTTCTTATTCGCAACATCCGTACAGCAATCGATCGTTACTTCAAAAAAGCCGGTATCGCCCACGCCAAGGTCAACGACTTACGCCACACTTGGGTACACCACCACCTTTCAAGAGGAACATCTGTTGTACTTATCTCCAAACTTGCTGGACACAAAAGACTATCAACAACTGAACGCTACCTTGGTTTAATCGAACCAAAGAAAAATTCGGAAAAAGTTAAACTCGAAGAGCTTTAAACTTAAGCTCATATACTTCTGTATTTTCTGTTATTTTATGGAGTAAAGGTACTTACTTATCCTTCTTCCCTCTTGTTTTATCTAGCTCTGACGAAATCAGCCCGTACCCAACAATTACCATAATTGGTACCAAAAACAGTCTCCAAAACCAGCTAAGGTAAAAAATCAAAAACAATCCACCGATTCCCGCCAAGCCAATCATTGCAAAAATTGTGTAACGTTTCAGCATATTTATTAGTTCCAATATATTTTACATCTTTGTCACAGGCAGATTTTTGAAGTAAAATCTCCTTTACCCAAACAGAAGGAAGTCATGGGCGCGTAGCTCAGTTGGTTAGAGCGCGACTCTTATAAGGTCGATGTCCTTGGTTCAAGTCCAAGCGCGCCCACATTTTTTCCTTACTTTTATTAACCAAGCTTTGCTCTCTGCACAATCTCAGGCTCGAGCACTGTAACATCCTTGCCAAATTTCTGTCTCGACAACTGTCTAATAATTTCAGCTAATTCGTTATTTTTTACATCCTTACTTAAATCTCTTGTAGTATCCATCGAAAACGGCTCAAGTGGTTCATTACGGTAAATCGTCCGAACATATGTCTGAAACCTCGCCACATTGGTCAAATCAAACTCATTAAATAACCCCTTAAACTCATGGGTTAACACATTCGCATCTTCAGTACCAACTCTAAAAGATATTAAGGTACCCACGTTACCAAACACCGCATTTTTCACATTCTCTTCCATCTGATTAATAAACTGGTTAGCGACAATCAAGTTCAACCTATATTTTCTCGCCTCCGACAAAATTTCAGCAAATGTTTCAGTCGCAAAATTCTGAAACTCATCTACATACAAATAAAAGTCTTTTCTATCAGCCTCCGGCATATCTTGCCTGCTCATCGCTGCAGTTAGTATTTTTGGTACCAAAATAAGTCCCAAAAATTGTGAATTTTCTGGAGTAATCTTCCCTTTAGAAAGATTAATTAGTAATATTTTTTGATTATCCATTACCTCACGAATATCAAAAGCACTCTCGGACTGGCCAATAATGTTTCTAATCATTCTATCAGTCACAAATCTGCCGAATTTTGATGCAAAATATCCCAATGTCTCCGACCTGTGATATTCGTTTGTATTGGCTATCTCGTCCGTCCAATACCTTCTTACTACTGGATCAGTTACTTTTGGCAAAATCTCTTTTACATAATTTAAATCTGTTACAGCTCGATATGTTTCAATTAATGTAGCACCTGGCATGCTCATTACCGTCAACATTGAATTTCTAATCGCATGTTCAAGCCTCGGACCCACAATTCCTTGATGGTGAGGATCATAAAGCTTGTACATTAGCCCAATAAAGTTCGAAATAATCATTCCCTTTTGCTCTTCAGTGTGTGCTTCGATGATATTCAGCCCCATCGGCCTTTCCATGTCAGAAGGGTCAAAATATATAACATCTTCGGCTCTTTCTTTTGGAATTTTTGTTAACAAATCCTCAACAGCGTCACCATGCGGATCAATAAAACAAATACCTTTTCCAGCCTTAATATCCTGCAAAATCATCGATTTAAGTAGCTCCGTTTTACCTGTTCCTGTTCGTCCAATAATATATACATGTCTTCTCCTATCATCATCGCCCAAGTAAACATTTCGCTCAGTATCTCTAAAAACACTTTTGCCTAAAAGTAATCCTTCCGTCGCCATATTCGAACTAGTTGGAGCCCGCTTAAAATTCAGCCAGTGAATATTCGGTGTCTCTACACTTTTATTTGGAAAATGGAACAAACTCGCAAGTTCCTCAATATTTAATATCGACCCTCGACCTCTTACAGGCATATACCTGTATATAAAATCTTCCATAAAGGCTCGTTTATTTCCTACTTTCTCAGAAGAAAACTTATTAAAGTCTGAGCTAAATTGTGAAAAAGCATTCTTAATATTGTCGAAGTGAATTTTTGAACCTTCTTTTGTATTACTAGAGACAACAATTCTTACTAAAGTTTCCAAGCCCAATTTTGACACCTTGGACTCAACTGCCTCAATCTGTCTTGGGTCTCCACTACTCTTTGGACCTTTATCGTCTGTCGATACATGTTTCTGCTTGGCCACAAACGCTTTGGCTGCATCTTTCCACTTAGAATCAGCCCCAGAAACCAATATTTGAATACAAGCCCCCTCACCCTCCTGCAACGAAGCCAAAGGTGATGTTAGTGATGACAAAGGATCTGTTACCAGCTCTTTATAAGTTTTAATCGGAAAATAATTCGCCTTAGCTAGCTTCATTGCCCCATAACTTACTTCCCCCGTTTCATTAAAAATATTGTATTCCTCGACCTCCTGAACCATCGTTCCAGGATAAGTAGCATAAATCTGCTTCACCAATAAATCTTTATATTCTTTAGGCGTAGAAACATAGAATCTAATATCTCCAGGTAACGCCACAATCTCGAACGAAATATGATCCTTTGGTTTAAGAAAACTCAAAAAACCTTCTGGCACTGATAAAGCCGAAAGTGAAGAAAACATCTGCTCAATCGCATCGATTTTGACCTCGTTATCCCTTGGTACAGCTACAGAAAGCAGAACAAAATTTAATGATCTTTCCTCCCTATCTTTGTTCCTATACTTAATCGCCCCAAAATACGCACCAACAGCACTGGTTACACCCAATATCAAAACCACTCCAATTATTGTTAGTAGTGTGCTAATCAAACTAGCTAAGTCCAAATCCATCTTCCCTTACGCCGCTCCTTTCAATTTAGACATCCTATTTCTCACTTCCATAAACCAACTTGATGATTTATCCACATCACCTTTTCCAACCAATACCGTTTCAGGTATATGATTTGGCAAGACCTTAGCCGATTCAGAATCAACATTTATTCCTCCAACAGCCTGAATATGTTCAGTATGAGATTCTCCTAAATTCCCTAAAACCTCTGCACCTTTTATATCTATTGTTGGCAAAACTGGCTCAAAATGCACTATTTCTTCCGGCACAAAATCAACCCTCTCTTCTGGAAGCTGTGTTGTATCCGCTATATCGTGATTATTGGCTGTAAGTTCACTCATTAAGGGCAGATTAAGGGCTCCTAAGCCCAGCTTAATTCTAGCAAAAAAACGCTAACCCTTTTTACTCGGTTCTGTTTTCTCTCCCCAAGCCTCAGCAACCGCCACCGCTACCCTACCTGTCACACTCTTGTCTAACGAATCTGGCACTATCTTATCAACAGTTGGATTTGTAACCGAAGTTGCTATTGCCTCAACCGCCGCAAGTTTCATTTCCATCGTTATAGAAGTTGCTCTAACCGATAAAGCACCCTTAAAAATACCAGGAAAAGCCAATAAATTATTTATCTGATTATCAAAATCAGATCTTCCTGTCCCCACAATAAAAGCCCCACCCAACTTTGCTTCTTCAGGCATAATTTCTGGATCAGGGTTAGCCATTGCAAAAACAATCGCCTTACTATTCATCTTTTCAATCATTGTTTTATCGACAATTCCACCTTTCGAAACTCCAATAAAAACATCCGCACCAACTAACGCATCCTCAATCGTTCCAGTTAATTTATTAAAATTAGAAATATCAGCAATCTCTCTTTTGTACTCATTCATATCCTCTCTACCGTCATAAATAATCCCCTTTGAATCAACCAAGATCAGGTCCCCTACACCGCGCCTAAGTAGCAACTTCGAAATAGACATTCCGGCAGCTCCTGCACCAGAAACAACAACTTTTACCTTAGTAAAATTCTTATCGACCACCTTCAAGGCATTTTGTAAAGCAGCTAGCACCACAATCGCTGTGCCCCATTGGTCATCATGAAAAACAGGAATACCAATACCCTGCAAAGCCTCTTCAATTACAAAACAATTCGGCGCTGCAATATCTTCAAGATTTATGCCCCCAAACCCTGGCGCAATATTTTTGACCAAATCAATTATTGTTTGGTTATCTTGAGTTTTTATTAAAATTGGATAAGCATCAACTCCACCTAACTCTTTAAACAAAATTGCTTTTCCTTCCATTACTGGTAACGCCGCCTCAGCACCAATATTTCCTAAGCCCAAAACCGCCGACCCATCAGTCACCACCGCCACTGCATTCCCTTTACCTGTAACCTCCCATGCCCGTGTCGCGTCTTCAGCTATATACTTCGATACTTCAGAAACTCCAGGCGTATAAGCCAAACTAAGATCTTCTCTGTTTTCAATCTTTACCTTACTGGATACAGCCAATTTTCCGCCAAACTCTTTGTGATAACTGATACTGTCAGTCTTAGTCATTTATTTTCTATAGTTCACTAAAAATTATTTTGCCAATTCTGCTTCGATAACCGCACGCAAATTAGACAAGCCCTGCCCGTGAGCAATTATTTTATTATTAACAATAAAAGTTGGCGTCGATGATGCTCCCAAAACATTTGCATCCGCCATATCTTGATCTACTCTCCCTCTATATTTTCCAGATTTAAAATCCTCTTCCCATTTGGCAAAATCTGGCACGACCTCTTTAGCATAAGCCTTCAAATCATCATCACTAAGTTTGGTTTGATTCTCATAAGTTTTGTCGTGCATCTCAAAAAACTTACCCTGAGCACCTGCTGCCTCAGCAGCTTCTGCAGCCCTGTAAGCAAACGGGTGTATTTGTGTTAAAGGAAAATGACGGTAAACAAACCTTACACTTTTTTCCTTGTATTCTTCTTCAAGCTCTTTAAGTGGTTGATAAGCCACACCACAAGCTGGACATTGAAAATCACCATACTCAACAACTGTTACTTTTGCGTCTCTTGTCCCTTGTCTTGTCCAACTATCATCGCGCACAACCTTGTCATACAGCTCAGGTTTTATTTCGATTGGAGCATCAACCGTCGCATTCACTGAAGGCGCTTTTGCCCCTCCTGTTGTCTTCCAAACAATCACCATACCAACAACTAGTAGTACTGTTGTGGCAATCGCGAACCAAGCTGCAATAGGAATTCGACTTAACATAATTAGCTTTTGATTTTACATATCTTTTTATAAGGTTGCAAAACTAATTTTGCATTTGGAGATTATATTCATCCCAAACTACTTTAGATATTTCTGCAATTACTGCTGATCTTTCATCAACATCCCCTTCCAAAAACTCCGTATAAACAGTCAAAATATAATCTCCTTGTCCGCTCTTAACAATCGCCCCATCGTGAGTCAATGCGTCTAGCGTTCCAGTTTTGTGATAAATAACCTCCGCCCCATCAATACCTGCAGGTATCCTATTTTCAGTCTCAGTGTGATCCATAAACGACAACACTTCTTTTGTGTTTGTATTGTTTAACAACTGTCCTCGATATAGCTTTTCCAAAAGCACTCGAAAATTAAGCGCGGTTATAGAATTATTAAAAACATCAACATCAGCTAGGTCCAAATTAAGAGCGTAATTTTGTAAATTTTTATATCCGACCGTGTTATTTATTGTCTCCCAAGAATTATTATCTGATACTTCCAAAGCCAGTCTTGCGTGCTCCCTAAGCGCTATTCCACCCACACTCTTCTCCAAACTAACTACATCTCTTTCAACAGCATCATACAAAGCCGAAACCGCCAAAACTTTCATCGTCGAAGCCGCAGTAAATACTTTGTCATCGTTTATTCCCCAAGTTTCATTCGTAACCAAATCCTTAAAACTTACACCAATGTCACTTTCATACTGATTAACAATCTCTTCGACCTTGTCCCGCATTTCACCAAAATCAATTTCTTTTCTAATTTCTACACTATTTTCTGGCAAAACAGACACTTGGTTTATCTGCGCCTGAGGCTCCATCTTAATTTCAACCTTGGTATTTAGGTTGCCCCAAAAAACACTGCTAGTAATAAAAATTAGAGCCAAAACAAAAGCTCCCACAAAGGGTAAAAACATCTTCCCGCTATTCTAGACCAATAAAATATGAATATTCAAACCTGAATCAACTAACTCTTTAACCAAAAACAATCTCGTTTAACTTTTTACTAATCTCAACTGGGTTTTTTGCCTGCCAGACATTTCTACCCACCGCAAGCCCTGTCGCTCCAGACTCAATTACGGTTTTAGTCATCTTTAAAAACTCTGCTTCTTCACTCGCATCACCACCCGCAATCATCACATGTGTTCTTCCTGCAGCCTTAACAGTCCACTCCATATTTTTCAAACTCTTAGGATAACTAACCTTTACAAAATCAGCCCCAACTTCCATACCAACGCGTGCCGCATAAGCAATTATTTCTGGTGTTAATTCTCCAACCAACTTACCTCTCGGATACATCCACCCAACTACTGCCAAACCTTTTTCGTGAGCCTCACTAACTAGTCTTGCAAACTCCCTCATCATAATGTGCTCCGACGGCGCACCGACATAAACCGTGTAGCCTACAGCCACAGCCCCCAAAGCTTTTGCCTCATCAACCGTACAAAGTTGTGAAGAAATTGGATCATCCCTATGAAATCTTGTCTTTCCGTTGACCTTAATAATTAAAGGAACTTTACCTTTATATTTTTCATCCTGATAATATTTTTCGGCTATTCCACGTCCAACAATTACACCACTGTAATAGCCTGAAACCGCAATATCGAGTATATATTTTGGGTCAATGTTATCTTCATTAAAATCAATCGTTCCGTGCTCCATTCCTTGATCATAAGCCAACCAAAGGGCTTTTGAATTTTTGATTAAAAGCTTAATTGATTCTTGAGTTGTCATTTTTTTACAACTTGGTTAAGTGCTGGCTGTCCAGAAAGAACAGCAATTATATTTTTCGCGGCAATCTCACTCATACTCTGTCGGGCTTTTGTCGTAGCTGAAGCAATATGAGGCGTCATTACCAAATTGGGCACACTCATTAGTTCTGGTGATATTTCAGGCTCAAATTCATACACATCAATTCCCGCCCCAGCAATTTTGCCAGACTTAAGCGCATTAATAAGTGCCGCCTCCGACACCACTGGACCACGAGAAGTATTTATAAGAATCACATTTGGCTTCATAGCTGCGAACTCTTCTTCATCAATCAAATGTTTTGTTTCGTCAGTTAGTGGTGTGTGAACAGAAATAATGTCAGATTCTCTCACCAATTGATCAAGCTCGACTTTTTGTATCCCAAACTCACCCTCCATCAAATCATTCCTCATCATATCCTGATACAAAACCTTCATCTCCAGTCCTGCAGCGCAAATTTTGGCTAAATAACTGCCAATTCTACCCATTCCAACGATTCCAATTGTCTTTCCAAACATTTCTTCCCCCACCAAAAGTGCGGGCTCCCACTGTTTGTATTTACCATCTCTGACATATTTATCAGCTTCCACAATTTTTCTAGCTACAGCCATAATAAGTGCCAAGGAATGTTCTGCCACTGCTTCCGTCAAAACTCCTGGAGTATTAGTCACCGCCACATTTTTTGATGCTGCGACCTCCAAATCAATATTGTCAAAACCCACAGCATAATTAGCTACGATTTTTAGGTTACTACCCGCAGATTCCAAAACGTCAGGAGTTATTTTGTCAGTTAACAAAGATAAAACTGCATCAACTCCAGATATTTTTTCCTTAAGCTCTTCCGTAGTTAATACTCTATCCTCTGTATTTATTTCAACCTCGTACCCTGCTTCTTTAAGCATACTTATTCCAGGTTCAGGTATCGGCCTAGTTACAAAAACTTTCATCATTTAATTTTCCTCTCTATCTCAACAATATCGCATTAACTAATTTTTACCAAGTTTTATTTGCAACTTCCAAACAAAAATGCTAACCTTGCCAACCTATAGTTCGCTAATAAGCGAGCTTGGAAATTTCGCACGTTACAAGGACAAAAGGATGGTCAGACTTCCGCGCTTTCTTACTCGTGATGTCTACGACAGCATCTCCCCCGCCGACTATCGGTACTGGGATTCCGATGTTGCCAAATACCTCTCCGAGAACGCCTTCACTGGCTACCTTCTGCAGGTTGAACTTGCTCTCGTCACTGTGCTCAACAGACGAGGCATGGCTCCAGCTTCTGCGGTTGAGCAAGTTGAACGCGCCGCCAAACAGATCACAACCCACCAAATCTATCAGGAAGAAAACCGAATTAAGCACGATATTCGTGCCCTCGTCAACCTGATTAGAAACCGTCTGAGCAAAAAAAATAAGCCGTTCGTTCACACGCCGGCTACTTCTTTTGACATCAGAGACACCGCCACGGCCATGCGCTTTAGGGATGTGACAATAAAAGTCGTCATTCCTGAACTAAAAAAACTCGAGCGATTTTTGATTGAACTTGCTTCTCGCGAAGCAGAAACAGTCGAGGTCGGCCGAACTCACGGACAACACGCTTCGCCCCTCACCTTCGGATTCTTCGTCGCAGGCTTCGTCGTTAGGCTTGGCCAATCGATTGAAAAGCTCGAAAGTCTCGCCAAAGAACTCGAAGGCAAGTTCTCAGGCTCAGTTGGAGCCTACAATGCCTCCTCACTCTTTTTCGATGACCCTGAGGAATTCGAACGTGAAATCCTCTTCATTCTCGGCCTTAAACCCGCCGAGCACTCGACCCAAATCGCTCCGCCCGAGCCAATGATTCGTCTGATGTGCGAAATAACCATCGCACACGGAATCCTTGCTGATCTTTCAGACAGCCTCAGGCACCTGCAACGGACCGAAATCGGCGAAGTTGGAGAACCATTCGAAGAAGAACAGGTCGGCTCTTCGATAATGCCGCAAAAACGAAACCCTATCGGCCTCGAGAACGCGAAAAGTCTCTGGAAAACCAGCATTGGCCGTCTTGTCACGGTTTTCCTAGACCAGCTCAGCGAGCACCAAAGAGATTTGACCAACTCTGCCTCGGGTCGAACCTACGGCGAAAGCGTCAATTACCTCGTTGTCAGCTCCAAGAGACTCAGCCGTATCATCGCCAAGCTCGAAGTCGACCAAGGCAACATGTCAGCCAATCTCAACCTACAAAAAGGTCTGATTTTGGCCGAACCACTTCAGATCATCCTCGCCTTCCTCGGTCACCCAGACGCGCACGAAAAAGTCCGCAAACTAACACAGCAAGCGATTCGTGAAGGCAAAGGAATGGAAGACATTCTTAACCAAGACCCAGAACTTGCTTCGTACATCGCCAGAATGAGCCCGAAGCAACGCCTCGTCCTGCAAGACCCAACGCTCTACACTGGCATCGCCAAAACCAAAACAGGCACAATCGTCGCCAACTGGAGAAAACAGCTAAACCTGTAAGCTGTCTCCGCCTTACCTTAGCCCCTTTAGTCTTCACAGACTTAGGGGCTTTTTTTGACTTTTTATATCCTATAAAGTGCTCTAACGCAATGCAAGCCAAAGAGCTTAAAGTGAACAATGGAATAAAAAACAATTAAATTAACTTAGCTTTAAAATCTGGATTTTGACTTACCACTCTCTCCATCTCTTGAGCTGTTAACAATCCGCCTTGCGGTCCCATAACTGCAATCACTCCAGCGCTCTCCATTGTTCCCCAAACCATCGCTGTTGGTATATCCAAACCTTTAGAAATAGCTACAGTAAACCCAGTAGAAAAAGCATCACCACAACCAGTTCTGTCTACAATTGGTGCATCAAATATTCCACAGTTCCAGTAATTTTTCCCGTCCGTTGCATAAGATCCAGATGGACCATCAGTAAGTACTGCAATTTTTGCCCCCAAATTAATTACTCCATCCATTAATTTTTTGACATCATCCGAAGCATCATAACCATCTCCTAATATTCTGGCCGTCTCTTCACGATTCAAAAAAACAATTTCACTACTCATAATCACCGGACCCATTACACTCATTCCAGCTTTCATCTGATGACTCCCAGGATTATAAGCCAGTTTTGCCCCTACTCTTTTTACATACTCCACAGCTTGGCTATGCATTTTTTCAAACCCATTACCAGTTGAACTTAGATATACCCAGGCCGATTTTTCCAAATCAGGCAACTCATAAACTCTCGGCTCGTGGTACACAAACAATGTCCTCTCCCCCTGAAAAGAAATCGCCGTTGTGTAATTACTTCTCTTGTTTTTTTCAACCAAAACATAATTTGGCGAAACTTTTTCTTTTTTTAGTTCACTTATTATTACCTGCCCCACTTCGTCGTCACCAATTTGTGTATAAAGTGCAGAATTTAGTCCAAGCCTTGAGGCTCCGACTGCTACGTTTGCCGAATTACCACCAATTGTCGTAACCATCTCCTCAACAATTATCTTGTCTCCGTAGTTAAACGCGATTACGCACTCTTTAGTGTCAATACTACAGTAAGCCGTTTCTTCAGGAACAACATTAAAAACATCTCTTGATGTATCCCCAATGGCGATTAAATCAAACATTTTATTTAATTAAACTTTTTACTTTTCTTACAATATCTTTTGATCTTAGTAAGTAAGCGTCCATAAGCTCATCTGGCTTGCCTGATTCACCAAAAGTATCAAGTACTCCTACTCTAGCTAGAGGAACAGGACAATTTTCACTTAAAGCTTCAGCAACTGCACTACCTAGAGCACCATTAATCTGATGTTCTTCAGCTGTCACCACTTTACCTGTTTTTTTGGCCGACTCAATTATGGTTCTAATGTCTATTGGTTTAATTGTGTGGCAATTAATTACCTCTAACTCAACCCCGTCTTTTGACATCTCTTCTGCGGCTTTTAACGCCTCAAAAACCATTACTCCACAAGCAACAACCGTTACATCTTTCCCTTCTCTGTAAACTTCTGCTTTACCGATTTCAAATGGAGTTTTGTCAGTCGTAACAGTCACCACATTTTCTCTCCCAAATCTTACATAAGCTGGTCCATACATTTTCCCAACAGCAATCGTTGCTTTCTCACATTCGACCCAATCACAAGGCGCAATCACCGTCATATTTGGCAGCACTCTAACAATCGCCATATCTTCTAAAGCTTGATGTGTTGCACCATCTGGTCCAACACTAATCCCCGCATGTGCTCCAGCTATTTTAACATTTGCTTTAGAATACGCGACCGACACTCTCAACTGATCCCAATTCCTACCTGGATTAAATACAGCATAAGAACTAATAAATGGCACCTTACCAGACAAAGCCATGCCAGCCGCTATTCCCATCATATTTTGTTCAGCTACCCCAACCTCAATAAATCTTTCAGGAAATTCTTTTGCAAATGCCGCACTTCTCGTCGAATCAGTCAGATCTGCACAAATTACCACCACATTCTCGTCCAAATGACCAACTTTAACCAAACCAGTACCAAACCCATCTCGAGTCGGTTTTAATTCAGGCTTTGTTAAAAAATCTTTTGCTAAATAATCCTTAATATCACTCATGTTCTGCTCTTATCCTTCCTCTTAATGTTCTTAATTCGTTTAATGCCTCTTTAGCCTGTTCTTTGTTTGGCGGCATTCCATGCCACTTAAAATCATCTTCCATAAACTCCACACCCATTCCAGGTGTCGTGTGCGCAATTATCACTGAAGGCATTTGTCTCACGCTATCCGCCTCTTTATATGCCTCCAAAAGCGCACTAATATCATTACCATTAATATCTATTACATGCCAACCAAAAGCCTTATATTTATCCCCTAACGGCTCCAAAGGCATCACATCTTCAGTGTCCCCATCAATCTGAATATTATTTCTGTCAATTATTGAAACCAAATTATCTAGCCGTTCTTTTCCTGCAAACATTATCGCTTCCCAAATCTGACCTTCATTATGCTCCCCGTCACTAGTCATACAATAAGTTCGCCATTTTTTCTTATCCATTCTTGCTGTCATCGCCATACCAATTGCCTGGCTAAGCCCCTGCCCCAATGGTCCTGAAGAGTTTTCTACTCCAGGTAAAGCCATATTGTGCGGGTGCCCCTGCAAACGCGTACCGAACTTTCTCAAAGTCATAAGCTCTTCTCTGGAAAAAAACCCGCGATTAGCCATCGTCGCATACCAAACCGGACAATAATGTCCACAGCTTAAAACAAATCTATCTCTGTCTTCTTTTCTTGGATCTTTTGGATCGACATCCATTTCTGCGAAATAAAGTGTGGTAAAAATATCTGCTGACCCTAATGGTCCCGCAGAATGGCCAGATCCAGCTTCAACTAACATCTTAATAATATCTTGCCTTACGGTATTTGCCGTCAACTCTAATTCTTGGACAGTCATATTTATATTATGCAGTTAATACCATTAAATAATAAAGGATTTTTCACTTCCCAAATTACCATGATCATGAACCTTCTTCATCCTTTTTTGCAGTCTCTTTATTGCTTCAACGGTTTCTTTTGGAGTCGTCGCAATCTCATAGACCTTCAACTCCTCTGGTCTAAGTAGCATATTTTCCTCAAAAGTTTTAATAATTTTTTCCCAAAAATTTCCATACAAAACCATCGGTTTGTGGTGGCCAAAATATATTCTACTCATCCCCCAAGCCATCCCAAACTCCGAAATCGTCCCAGTTCCGCCATTAAAAATCACATAGATTTCTCCGATTTCAAGTAGTTTCAAGGTTCGCTCGAGATAATTTTCAGTAATTATTTCTCGATCCATTGGATTGTGTGTGTCCCTACCTTCAAAGTGCGTTGCACCTTTTGGATAAAATGTTACCCCAATTACCTCGCCACCGCCTGCTTTTCCACCCTTACTGGCTGCTTCCATTACACCAGTCCCTCCACCATTCACAATCGTGTATCCAGCTTCTGCTACAGCTTTTGCGGTCTCATAAGCGTCACGATATAACTCCTCACCTGGATAAGTTGTTGAGTAACCCAAAAATGAAATGCGCTTGATTTTTACTGCCATAACTAATCTTTGTCTTTTGAGATAACTTGTGTCAAATTGATTTTCTAAATCTCAAATACCTCTCCAAACGATGGAATAACAACGTCATCACAAATACCCTCAGCTTTTAATTTATCAGCTAGTCCTTGTGCTTGATCTATTTCACCGTGAACCAAAAACACTTTTTCCGGCATTCTTCCCATTGCCTTAAACCACATCAAAATTTGGTTTTGATCAGCGTGTGCCGAATAGCTACCAATAGCTTTTACCCTAGCTTGTACTGACACATCTTTCCCTTCAATTCTTACCTTTCTCTCACCTTCCAATAACCTCCTACCTAAAGTACCTTCGGACTGGTAGCCAACAATTAACAAAACGTTTTTCGGATCAGGCAACACTTTTACCGCATGCGAAAGTATTCTTCCGCCATTCATCATTCCGCTTCCCGCGATAATTATTTTTGGATTACTCTCGTTATCAATATCTAATGAATCCTCTTTCGATTCCGTAAACTCAAGTTGTGGGAAATTAAACAAAGTGTTTGCTGTTTCGTGATCCTTAATCTTGTCCGACAAGTAACTAAACGATTCTTCGTATATTTCTGTAGCTTTTATAGCCATTGGCGAATCAAGGAAAACCTTAATCTTCCCTAAATTATTCGCCTCAAGGATATGGTCAATATCGTGCAACAACTCCTGAGTCCTCTCAATCGCAAAACTTGGAATTAATAATACTCCGCGATTTTGTACAACTTCGAGAATAACTTCCAATAATTTTCTTTCTCTTTCCGTTACCGATTCATGCAACCGATTACCATAAGTTGATTCCATAATTACGAAATCAGCTTTTCGTAATGTCTCCGTTGGTTGCAATAGCGGTGCTGGTGAGTTACCCAAATCTCCACTAAAAACCAAAGTTCGACCTTCGATTTCTCCAACCACCATAGCTGAACCCAAAATATGTCCTGCATCAAGTAGTCTAAATCTTCCACCTCCGATTTCTACTTCAGTATGATAGTCCAAATCAACAAAATGTTGCATCACCCCATCAACATGTTCGAGCGTAAAAAGCGGTTCAATATTATCTTTTCTCGCTTCTCTCCCAATCAACTTCGCACTATCCTCTAATACGACCTGAGCCAATTTTCTTGCTGGAGCAGTACAATAAACCTTGCCACGGAAACCATCTTTGTACAATTTTGGCAACTTTCCACAATGATCCGCATGGGGATGAGAGACAAATACTGCCGCTACACTCGCTGGATCGTAAACAAAAGGTTTATGGTTTTCGATTTCGCAAAACTTACCACACTGATACATCCCACAATCGAAAAGCACCTTAGTCTCTCCGAATTCCACTAGATGATTACTTCCAGTTACCCCTCTATCTGCTCCAAAAAAACCTAATTTCAAAATTTTCCCCCTTTTATATATATTTTGCTAACTCCGTTAAGTCATTAAAACCTTTTTGTGGCTCTCCACCAAATATTGCACTAGATGACACCGCAAAATCAAATCCCCTGAGTCTTTTTATTGTTTCCAAATTAATCCCTCCATCAACACCTATCCTTGCATCGCGTCTAATTGATCTAACCTGACCTAATTTTGGCAATACTCCACCAATAAAAGGCTGACCAGAGCGACCACTATTCACTCCCATAATCATGACTTCGTCAACAAGTTTAATATGTTCTGTTAATTCCAAAACCGACTGGTTTGGCTCGATTACTAGACCCGACAACTTACCAGTACTCTCAATAATCCGAAAAGCTTCTTCAAACTCCACACCTCTTAAAGCATTTGAATAAATAAATATTCTTTTTGCAGATGTTCCAGACCAAGTTATTAACCCTTCTTTGGTCAAAAATGTCATTAGATGCAAATTATATTCATATCCATTTGGAACAATCTTCTGTACGACTTCGATACCAACACTCCTCGTTGGAACAAATTCACCATCTGCAATATCCACATGAATCTCATTACTAAAACTTCTCGCCACTTTTATTAGTCCATTCAAATGGTCTTCGTCATTAACAAAAATTCCAGGAACTACTTTTAACATGATTATTTCTCTATCTTTTCTAATCTTCTAATATGTCTCTCTTCTTCGCTGAAATCCGTTGTCAAAAAAGTATTCATTATTCTCTCAAGCTCCTCAAAAGTATTTAGTTCTGTCCCCAACACCAAAATATTGGCGTTGTTATGTTTCCGACTTCTTATAGCCATAAAATCATTTACAACTAATGCTGCTCGAATACCTTTATATCTATTAGCTGCAATTGACATCCCTATACCCGTATCACAAATAAGTATCCCTTTTGTTCCGCCATTTAATTTGACCTTTTCACTAACTAATTTGGCGTAGTCTGGATAATCATCCCCTTTTATTAGTTCTTTTGGTCCCAAATCTTCAACTGTATATTCAGACGCTTCAAGCCACTCAATAATTTTGTTTTTTAAATGCCAACCAGCGTGATCACTTGCAACATAAATCATTACTCTATTCTAAACAATTTTGGTTTTTTAACCAAAAACATTACAATAAATTATTGAACTATAGGCCTAAATATGGTATAATAGTACTGTTGTAGAAATACTTTTCATCTGCAACACTCGCCTATCCCCGCAGGAGAGTAAAGTCCTTTGAAATACATCGTTCCCGTAATTTTGGCCGTCAACACGGCCCTCACTGTACTTGCGTTCTTTCTCATCGACATTGCGCAGGACAGTGCAGCGGAAACCAGCTCTCAAGATCTCTGGAGCCTGTTCGGCTACGTCTTCGTGACTGCGGCCGTCATCAACGGCGTCCTCTTCTTGATCTCCCTTCTGGGAATCGTCAAGATCAAAAAAGAAGACGAAGAGGAATAACACTCCTCACACCCCACGCCCTCCCCTAAAAAGGAGGGCTCTTTTTTATCTTTTAATACTCCAAACTTTCCTTTTGTTGATCTCTTTCTGTCTCCCATATCCCTCAATCTGTTTTCTTGGATCTCTTTTTTTGAGTGGGCACAGATTTTGTTTTAGCAAAAGAGCGAGCAAAAAGTGAAAGAAAGAAATCTCTCGGGTCGAAGCAACTTTGGTTGCGCAGAGTTCGCTTTTAGCAAAAAGCAAACATCCAAAATTGCGTCCAAGAAAGTAGATTGAAAAAAGAATGTAATTAAAAAAATAGTTTAAAAACCTTGTTTCTCGAAAAGAAAAATATAACCTTATACCAGCTTCACCCTATCAAACGCTTCCCCACTCTCAATCATCTTTGTAATTTTTCCTCGCATTGCTTGAGCATTAACAAGCGTCGCACCTAATACCTTTCCACCACTTATCAATACCTCCGCTACGCTTCCTTCTGTGGCGCTACCAATTACTTCAATTTGCTGTGCCAAATCACGCCTAACTACACCAACGGTTGTCAGATTCGCATCAAACACCGGCGCAGAATAAGCAGCAATCAGCTTAAATTCTTTTGTATTCCCACTCATATTTTCACCTGCTATCCTGCCTTGTTCAGATGCGTTCACCCAGGTTCCATAGTTAATAGGCATCTTAAGATTCATATCCCAAAATTCTGTCATATCTCCTGCCGCCCAGACATCCGCAACCGAAGTCTTCAGGAATTCATCTGTTACAACTTTACCCTTATTACGCTTAATCTCCTCTCCTACAAATTCCGTATCCGAAACAATACCTACCCCAATTCCACATAAATCTGTCGCAACACTTTGACCGTTTTTAAACACTGTCTTTTGCAATTTATCTACTCCTTCAAAATGATCAACTGCCACGTTATACATCGTTTTTACACCATTTCTTGTAAGTACTTGATCGAGAAGCTTACCCGATTCGGCCCCAAGCATATTCTGCCAAAACCACTCCTCAAGGATAAAAAAGTTTGTTTCCAAACCAAATTTTACAAACGCCTGCGCCAGCTCCAACCCAATAAATCCTCCACCTACCACCCCAGCCGATTTTTTACCATTTACATATTTTTCAATCGCTCTGGAATCATGAATTGATCTCCAATAAAAAATTCCAGGCAAATTTTCTCCTAAAACACCTAATTTTCTGGGAATTCCACCAGACGCAATTAATAATTTTTGATAACCAATTTCACCCTTATCCGTTACTACTATTTTATTAGCAGTATTAATTTTTGTAACGGTCACACCTGTCCTAATATCGATTTTTTTTGCCTGATATTCCTCCAATTTTCGCATAAAAACCTGCTCTTCAGAAACTTCGTGTTTGAGCAGCTGAAAAAGCAACACTCTCGAGTACAGTAATTCTGGTTCTTTATTGAGAATTACTATTGACGCATCAGCATTGTACCTACGATATGTTTCCGCCGCAGTAGTACCGGCTATACCTCCACCGATTATTAGGCAGTCAAAAATTTCCATTTAATTTTACGAAGGGTATACCTGCTGACCAGTTTCTATATCAGTAATAACAATCGCTTTCGTCGGACAACTCTGTGCCGCCAACAAGTTTGTTTCATCAGAATCGTAATCACCAGATGTTAATACAGCAATATTCTCATTATCCAATTCAAATGTATTCGGAGCTACGGCTACACATGATGCTGCCCCAATACACAAACTTCGATTAACCTCAATGCGATATTTACCTTTTTCTTTTGGCAACTCATCGACTATTTTATTTATTTGTTCCTCTGACATATTTCCTACCTTTCTAAACTTTTTATTAGTATACTTACTCACTTTCAATTAGTGCAAATTATATCTTTTCTCTTAAAGTTTTTACAGCCATCAAAGCACACTTCATTCTCGATGGCGTAAGTTTTGGAATACCTAGTTCTGCCAAAACCTCATCGTCACTAATATTTTTCAAATCAGATAGTTTCATCCCTATTACCTTCTCTTTTAATAAGTATGCCGAAGCTTGAGAAATCAAACACCCACTCCCTTCAAATCCGTATTGCATAATTTCGTCGCCATCAAGTTTGATACTAATTAACAACTTATCACCACAAAGACTATTAAAATCTTCTACAATAATATCCGGCTTACGAACTTTTCTTTGTACTGCACTCTCTCTTACCAAATCTAACAATTCGTCTCGATATAAATTATCCATTTTTAAGTTATTTTTAAGACTTTTTTAGCTTTTTCAATTCCGTCAAATAATTGATCAATATCTTGTTCGTCGTTATAAAAATACAAACTTGCTCTAACACCCGAATCCAATTTCAATCTTTTCATTAAAGGGTGCGCGCAATGCAAACCAGATCTAACCGCAACACCATGGGCATCCAAGACACTTGCCAAATCGTGAGGATGAATACCTTTTATATTAAATGTAAAAATTCCCACCCTGTTACTAGCAATATTTGGTCCCAAAAAATCAACCTTTTTCTCTTCAAACTTCGCCATCATATATTCCGACAGTTTCTGATCTTCCTCTTCAATTTTATCTAATCCAACACGTTCCAAATAATTAATTGCAGTAGCTAACCCCAATACTCCAGCAATATTCGGCGTACCAGCCTCAAATCTGTAAGGAATATCATTCCAAATTGAGCCATTTTCTGTGACATCTTTAATCATCGAGCCTCCGCCCATAAACGGATTCATGTTTTGAGCAATCTCTTCCCTTATCCAAAGCACTCCTACTCCTGTTGGTCCTAATGTTTTATGTCCGCTAAATACCAAAAAATCAGCTCCAATCGACTGAACACTCACTCTCATTTTTCCAACTGTTTGAGCGGAATCAATTAGAATCTTCGTTTTACTGTTTATTTTCCTAACCTCTTTAACTAAAGTTTTTACATCATTCACCCCGCCTAATACGTTTGAAGCATGAACCAGTCCCACTAAAGCTGTTTTCTTGGTTATTTTTTGCCTCAAATCTACTACATCAATTAGTCCAAAATCGTCAATATTTACAAACACTAGTTTCGCTCCAGTAATCTTTGCAATTATCTGCCAAGGCACAATATTTGCATGATGCTCGGACACTGAAAGAACTATCTCATCATCTTTTTTCAAATTAGTTAGTCCCCAAGAATAGGCCACCAAATTAATACTTTCCGTTGTTCCAGAAGTAAAAATTATCTCTTTTGGTTTTTGACAATTAAGAAAATTAGCCACTGTCTTTCTAGCTGTCTCAAAAGCTTCTGTTGCCATTTCTGAGTATTTATATACCCCGCGATTAATTGTTCCATATTCATGACCATAAAACTTATTAGTTCTATCTATAACCACTTGAGGTTTATGTGTTGTCGCAGCATTATCCAAGTAAGCGAATCTTTTCCCATTAACTTTTTTGTCAAATATTGGAAAATCTTTTCTGTTCATTTTTATATTTTCAAAAACCCATCAATAATTGCCTTTTCAGACTTTTTTCTACTTAAGCCTTTTGTCATTAGATAAAAAATCATATCTTCACTTACTTTAGTAACCCACGCACTATGCCCAGCTGCAACATCATTTTCTTCAATCTCCAAACCAGGAATTGGCTTAGCTACAGCATTATCAAAAACCAAAAACTCAGCCTTAAATCTACCATCACTGCCTTTTGCACCATTTAGTACCTTAATCAAACCGCTTACCTCAACTTTTGAATTATTTCTTAATACTCCCTTAATCCAAACATTACTCTTAGCCTTAAGCCCAACATGCGTTACAACTGTAGAAATATCAAATTCTTCCTCATCCTTGCCATCCAAAACACCATAATAATCAAAACTACTATCATTACCTTTAATTTCGATTTCTACATTTATCTTACCAGGCAATATCTGTTCTCTTATGTTTTTTTCTTCATTATCACCCAGTACCAAATTATGATTCATTAGCCAATTGATCCCTCCATCTCAAGCTCAATCAAACGATTCAACTCCACAGCATATTCCAAGGGTAATTTTTTAACCACAGGTTCAACGAATCCTCGCACGACCATTGCCATCGCCTCAGCTTCTGTTAATCCCCGAGACTGTAAGTAAAAAAGCATTTCTTCAGAAATTCTTCCCACTGTCGCTTCATGACCAACCGAAACCTGATCTTCAAAAACCTCCATCGTTGGAACTGTATCTGACTTAGAAATATCATCAAGCATTAATGCATCACACTGTACGTGCGCCTTAGAGTTTATAGCCCCCTTAGCAACCCTAAGTAAGCCCCTATAAACCGTTTCTCCTCCTCCAAAGACTATGGACTTAGATACAACAGTCGATGTGGTGTCTGAAGCTCCATGAAAGACCTTAGCCCCCGTATCTTTATACTGATTTGGACCACCAACAGCTATGTTCAAATGATCAGCTCTAGCCCCTCTACCAATTAGCATTGAGGCCGGATACAGCATCGTTACCCCTGAACCCATCGAACCACCAACCCATTCAATAAAACCGCCCTCTTCCACGATTGCTCTTTTCGTGTTGAGGTTATAAACATCTGTAGACCAATTCTGAACCGTTGTATATCTAACATGCGCATTTTTCTTCACAAAAATCTCAACCACCGCACTATGCATCGATGTCGAAGAATATTTTGGCGCCGTACAACCCTCAATATAGTGAACATCACTACCTTCTTCGGCCACAATTAACGTGTGCTCAAACTGCCCATAATTTTTTGCATTCATCCTAAAATAAGTCTGAAGCGGCAAATCAACTTTGACTCCTGCAGGCACATAAACAAAACTTCCACCACTCCACACAGCGCCGTGTAGTGATGCAAACTTGTGATCGGCTATCGACACACACCTTGTCATAAAATATTCCTTTAATATTTCAGGGTACTTTTGTATTGCCGTATCTGTATCGCAAAAAATCACCCCCTGCTTAGAATACTTTTCCATCAAACTCTGATAAAACCCTTCTGACTCATATTGGCCAACTACCCCTGCCAAAAATTTTCTTTCAGCTTGGGGAATTCCTAATTTTTCAAATGTTGTTTTAACGTCCTTTGGGACATCCTTCCAACTTTCGTATTTACCATAATCAGCTTTGAGATAAAAAGTAATTTCGTCAAAGTCCAAACCAGACAAATCCGCCCCCCAAGTAGGCATTGGTTTTTTTAAAAAAATCTCAAAAGCTGCCAATCTCTTCTCGCGCATCCAGAGAGGCTCATTTTTTTCTTTCGAGATAAGCTCAACTATTTGACGGCTAATACCCTTACTTGGCCTAACAACAAACCTTTCCTTGTTTGCTGAAACTTCAGACTGGTCAATTCCAACAACACTTTGCATCTTAAACTCCTGCTCCTCTAAAATTTACGTATCCCTCTTTTTCTAATTTTTTAACAATTTCTCGGCCACCAACTGTGCGAAGCTTAGAATCAACAAACACCCCAACCTTATCTGGCTTCAAAAACTTCAAAATTCTTTCGTAATGCGTAATTACAATCACACCAATTTTTCTCGTTTTTACCATCTCAGAAACAGCTTTTGCCAAAAAAGCGACAGAATCTATATCTAATCCCGAATCCAATTCATCCAAAATCACAAATTCAGGCTCAAGAACTAATAACTGCAATACTTCAAGTTTCTTTTTTTCTCCACCAGAAAACCCTACATTAAGTTCTCGCGAGGCAAATTTACTGTCTATTCCCACTAACTCCATTTTTTCGCTTAATAGTTTGCCAAATTCACCGAAGCCCATTTTTTTACCCTTATTTTTGGCTAAATAAGCCATTCTCAAAAAAGACGCCACAGTTACCCCAACCACCTCAACAGGGTGTTGAAAACTAACGAATACTCCTTTTTTTGCTCTCTCATCAGGTTTAAGCTTCAACAAATCAATACCATTTAGTAACACTTGACCACTTTCAACGATATATTTTGGCGAGCCAGCGACAGCCATAGCCAGTGATGACTTTCCAGAACCATTAGGCCCCATAAAGGCTAACACTTCACCTTGTTTAACCTCTAGGTTAAGCCCATCAACGACTCTTTTTCCTGCAACAGATACAGACAGATTTTTAATTATTAAACCTTTCATAATTCTTTTTTTATGTTTTTTTCAATACGAAAAATAACTAAATCGAAAAACTCCTTCCACAACCGCAATAACTTTTTGCGGCCAAGTTTTTCACAATCAAAACATTGCTATTAACCTCATCCCCTATTCGGACATCAATGGCTTTTTTTCTATATTGCAACTGCATCCCAGCCAATCCAAAACCTAAACCTCGAGAAATTTCAAAATTTTCTGGACTGGATACAAGCATCCAATGATTCATATCAAGCTATTTTAAACAATTAGGCTGACTTGTCAAAAAAAAATTAAACAAAACTTCCCAAATCTTCCCAAGCTATTGTAGCCATACCTAGTACTTCTTCAGGTGCAAGCTCCTTGGGGTCATTTTTAATAAACGCCTTTGGTTTCAAAAACAAATTTCCCGCCGTCTGATACTTCAAATACACCCTGCCGCCTTTTCTTAATCCCACTGAGATAACAAACACTCCATCTTCTCCAACTTCACCCACCAAAAAATCCTCCAATGCCATCAACCTTCTCTCTCCTAATCTTCCAAAATCTGGAGCAACAAGTGCCCGCGACATCAAATCGTCATCCTCGGTATTTAGCAAAAAATCTGATATATCGACCTTAAATTTTTCTGATTTTTTAGTTTTTGATTGCGCTTGCATACAATTAATTATAACTTTTTATAGCGCCAAACTCATTTGAGTATCATTCGTTGATGTTGGTAAATACTTTTCCAAATCAACAACAAATTCTTTAGTCGCACCACCCAGGTCAGGATATTTTAACCTACCATTCATCATTGCATAATCAAAAATTTCCCTTGTAATTCTTACATCTTCGAGGCAATACTCTGCCAATTTATCCATCTTCCCCTCACGGAAATATCTAACCGCATCCAACCCATCTCCGATTTTTCCCTTATTCAATGTTGCCTTAGCCAAATTATCTAGCTTTAACCTAAAACCTAATATATCTTTAACAATCTCTAACAAATCAATAGTCGGAAATTTTTTGAGGTCACCGCGGTAATAGGGCGCAAGTACCTCATAATCAAAACTCTTAATATTGTATCCAATCAACAAATCAGCAGATTCAAGTAGTGGCCACATTTTCCCCAAATCTTTTTCAAAATATCCAAAATATTCATTAGTTTCCGAATCGTGCAAGCCAACATAAGAAATGCCTAATTTCTTGGTTTCATTCCCAACCTCCTGAAAAATATTCTTTGTCTCAACATCCAAAGTAATCTGTTTTGCCATATCTCTATTCTCCAGTCAAAAACTTCCCAGCCTCAAGTGCGGCCATACACCCTGCACCAGATGCTGTTATTGCCTGCCTGTATCGGTAATCAGACACATCTCCAGCTATAAACACTCCTTCTGTGGAACTCTTCACATAATCAACCACAACCAAATAACCTTTCTCATTTATTTCTAGCTGACCTTTAAAAATTTCAGTATTAGGAGCGTGCCCAATGGCTACAAATAAACCTTCAACTTTTAACTCGCTTTCTTCATTTGTATTTGTGTCGACTAATTTTACCCCTGTCAACATTTCTCCACCTATAACTTCCGACACTGACTTATTAGTTAAAAATTCAATTTTAGGATTATTCCTCGCTTTCTCAAGCATAATTTTTGATGCCTTAAACTCATCTCTTCTGTGAATAATTGTCACCTTACTAGCAAACTTAGTTAAAAATGTCGCTTCTTCCATGGCTGAATCTCCACCACCCACAACTGCTATCTCTTTGTTTCTAAAAAAGAACCCATCACAAGTTGCACACGCCGAAACCCCCTTACCCCAATATTTTTCCTCAGAAGGAAGACCTAACCATTTTGCATTAGATCCAGTCGCAATTATTACTGATTTTGCCTGAATTTCTACTTCCCCCACCCACAGTTTTTTTAATTCTCCTTTTAAATCCACCCTTATTACATTTCCCGCCACGAACTCAGTTCCAAACTTTTCAGCTTGTTTTTTTATTTTATCCATCAACTCCGGACCCATTATTCCCTCATCAAATCCTGGAAAATTTTCAACTTCACTAGTTATCATTAGTTGTCCACCAGGAGTTTCCCCAGAAACTACAACCGTTGAAAGTAGTGCTCTACTCGTATAAATAGCAGCCGTTAAGCCTGCAGGCCCCGAACCAATTATCACAACATCTGAAACATTCATATTTATTTGTTTTATTTAATTACAAACCGCACATTTTCTACACACTTGTCACAGCTATATTTAGTATTATAATGTGGGCGCTTTAAAGTTACCTTAACTAGCTCTTAGCGAAAGTAATTTAGTGAAATAAAATTTTAAACTAAAATGAGATTCTTGCAAACCCTAATTATTCTTTCTATCGTGTTGACTGGCTTAATTTACGCACCACAAATTTCCGCGCAAGCCAAAAATCCAACTACAACCCCTCTCGCAACCCAGCCCACAATCGAAGCTACTACTCAAGCTCAAGAGGCATCAATCAGTTCAACAATCAAGCCGTCTTCCGATTTAACTAATCCTGAGGTGTCCGAATCACAGCTCAAAACTCTACTTGACCAAAATCCAATCACCTCACTATCGTGGAATAATTTTATTTCCTATGGAATCAGATCAATGGTCAACGATGGAGTTCCAACTAATACAATTGTTTTAGTCTTGATGCTGCCAATTATTGCCGCAATTGCTGCCTTTTCAAGACAAGTCATTGGTTTTAAAAGTTTTGGTATCTACACTCCAACCGTCACAGCAGTCGCCTTTGTTGCTACAGGATTAAAAGTAGGGTTAGCTTTATTCATTGTCATTGTTTTAACGACAACTCTATCTAGATACATTCTTCGTTATCTCAAAATCCTCTATTTACCCAGAACAGCACTGATTTTATTTTTTGTTTCAATGGCAATGTTTATTACTCTATTTTTCGGATCAATGCTCGATATCGTCAGGATTGAAACGATTTCTATCTTCCCTATTTTGATTCTTATTACCCTGACAGAAAACTTCGTTAATATTCAATTAGATAAAAATCTTAGACAAGCAGCCGTGATAACAGCTGAAACACTTGTCCTCGCAGTCATTGGGTTTTTAATAATGCAGTGGAGCTATTTACAAAGAATCGTGCTAATTAATCCCGAACTAACTTTCGTCGCAATTATTGCCTTTATAATTCTTATCGGCAGATGGACCGGACTAAGACTTGTCGAATATCTCCGCTTCAGAGAGGTTCTCAAGTATGGTAAAGAGTAAACATGTTCTAGGCATCAACGCCAGGAACCTTCTCTATATCGGACGCTACAACCGTATGCGCGCCCGCAGATTTGCCGACGAAAAACTCTTAACCAAACGAGTTTTGATTAAAAACAACGTCGCCACCCCAAAACTCTACGCGTCCTTTTATCGGTTCAAAGACCTTGATGATTTTGACTGGGACAGTCTTCCACAAGACTTCGTCGTTAAACCGAACGCTGGTTATGGTGGAGAAGGTATTCTTCTTGTTAGAAAATTCAAAAATGGTAAAGGAGAAACAACTGATCAAAACAACATCGACAGCGCTGGGCTCAAAAGACATATTCAAGACATACTTGATGGCAATTATTCCCTCAACCAAGTCCCAGATGCAGCCTTTATTGAAGAAAGAATTAGGCGTAGCAAAACTTTCAAAAAATATACTTGGCGCGGAGCACCCGATATTCGCGTTATAGTTTTCAACAAAGTTCCAGTAATGGCAATGTTAAGGCTTCCTACTGAAGAAAGTAACGGAACAGCTAATCTCCACGGTGGTGCAATTGGCGTCGGTATAGATATCGCAACAGGCGTTACAGTCCACGCTATTCGCTATGACCAACCAATCAAATATGTTCCTGACACAAAAATCAAACTTAACGGAATTAAAGTTCCCCACTGGGAAGAAATACTCAGGCTTTCCGTTGAAGCTCAAGTTGCCTCCAAACTTGGATTTGCTGGCGTTGATATTATCCTCGACGAAAACAAAGGACCCGTCGTTATCGAAATAAACGCCAGGCCAGGACTTTCTATTCAAAACGCGAATCGAGCCCCACTACTTAGACGACTCAAACGCGTTGAGGATCTGGAAGTGACCTCAACCGAAAGAGGTGTTGCGCTAGCCAAAACAATTTTTTCCTCATCTGTGTCAGAAAAAATCAAGCCAAATCGTACAATCTTAGACGCAGTCGAAGTTGTTAAAGTCGTCAGTTCAACTGGCAAAAGACTTGAGATTAAAGCTCGCATCGATACTGGAGCCAAATCTTCTTCAATCGACAGACATTTAGCTCAAAACCTAGGAATATATCACTCAACCCTAATAACCAAAATAAAAGGCGTAAGATCTGCCCACGGCAGATCGAAAAGAGAATATGTTAGTCTAAAATTTTCAGTCGCCGGCAAACTTATTACCTCAAATGCCTCAGTTGCAGACAGATCTCATTTAAAATATCCATTACTTATTGGACGCAGAGATATTCAAGGGTTCGTTGTCAAACCATTCATTCCAAAAATTCCCAAACCAAATCATAGCTAAAACAAAAAAAGAGGTGGGGGCAAGAAATTAATCCTACCACCCACCACTCACACAACAACCAAACCACAAGCCTTAAAAAGTAATTGTGAGGAGGCTAGCTCTGCAAAAAAACAGACGCTTCGCTAAGTTTGTCTGTGATGAAATTTCTCCATCTCAAACAAAACTAAAGAAGCTAGGGGTGCTAAGCCCAAAAATACCTCACAGTTCCAATTAAAGGCGCGTAATCCGGTTAAGGATGAACCACTTCGTCCAAGTAAGGGAAGTTGCGCCCACCAGCTTCCTGGAAGCGGACCTCGATCGGCTTCCCTGTCAGAACAGCCATAAGCCTTGCGACCTTCGCAACATTCTCCTGTTGCAACCGCAAGACCTGATGGTTCGTCGAGTACTTCGGATTAACCGGCGTGCTCTTCATGGCCAGCGATTCGCGACTGCGACGGCTTGCCATTTCGGGCGAGATCACCTGAAACAAGTCAGACGCAGGGATGGTGAAGCGGGGGTGCTTCACGACAGTCACGCTGGGGCTTTCAGACTGCCCGGAATGGGGAACGCAGACGGCGGCTTCGCCCACATTCTTGGATGAGGTTACGACCATCATGAGACACTCGGCACTAGCGAATGCCCGATAGGTATCCGCCGCCCTTGGTGAATCAGCCATATCGGCCAACTCCTCAAGGGTATGCACGGTGCTCGTCAACATGTTCGTCAACTGTGCCTCTCCGATTGTTATGTGCTCGTTGTTGGAACTCAAACCAAAAACCTCTCCTCGACTTTTCGTGTTTTCCTCTAAAAACACGTTTTGGATTGTCAAGAAAAGACAATTGATTCCGTATCCCAAAAACGATTCTAAGAATTTTAGCACAATTTACGGCTATAACTCAAAATCTAATTAATAATTTATGAAACTTTTGTTTCGACAAAAACCTCGCTATCTGAAACGCCACCTCGGCCAAAATTGTCGACAACATAAAAGCCAAAAGAAAGTATGAAACAAAGTCAACCAAATTACTGGGTCTTAACAGTTCAAGTAATTCTCTTAATACTAATGTATGAGAAAGATAAATAATAAACGACCTCTCCCCAATCCAAATAAAGATTCGAGGAAACCCAAGCCAAAACTTTCTCCACACCAAAGACGATAATATAAAACCAGTCGCAAAAACCAATACCGGAATTCTTGTAAACCTTGTTGCCGCGATAATATCCGCACCCTCACCCACCAATCTAAATGTATCGACCAAAATAAAGGCCAGACCCAGAGTCAACGATACAACCGCAACCAACTTGATTAAATTATTTCTTTTCGACATAACACCAGGTAAAAAATTAAGGTAAATTCCTAAAGCAAAATAAAATATCCAAGACCCAAAAAACAAATATTGTTGCTGATCTCCCCACGAAAACCCCAATTTAATAATTTTTTCTGCCTCCAAGCTTGTAAGAAAAAACAAAAGACCCTGCAGCAAACCCAAAAATAAAATAATTCTCCATCCAAACTTTTTAATTAAAAAAGCGAGTATTGGAAATATTAAATATAAAGACACAATCATTGGCACAAAGTACAAATGGTAGTCAGCTTTTCCCATAAAAATAATCTTCCACAATGGAAAATGCTCCACATGATTCCACTCATCACCTAATCTAATATAAAAATAAATAATTCCCGACCAAAACAAATACCATGGCAATAATTTAACTACTCTTCTTCTAAAAAACTGCCTGTAATCTCGGCCAATATCCATGTTTTTTATTCCAAGCCCATAACCGCTTAGCGCCACAAAAACAGGTACACAAAATCTTGTCAGCTGATCGATAACCAACAAACTACTCCAACCAATTCCGTTTCTTGGAAAATACGAATAACTAAGACTTGTAGTGTGAACAAGCACTACAGCAATTATCGCAACTGCCTTAATTACATCCAGCTCAATCTGTCTATCACTTAACTTTTTTTCCATTAACATTTTTGGTTTTTAATTTTCCGTTCATTCCATAATCTACATATAATTCATGCAAAGTTGCGATTAAGACAGGCCTAATTAACTGAATTATTGTCCAGTTAATACCATTTTGAATTTCTTTTGGCGAATACATTGATAATACCAAGGCGGGCAGTGCAAACGGTGAAACCGCAACCAGTGCAAACAAAAAACTTAAAGTCACAAGTACCCATCTTTTATGAGCCACTCTCCAACTTATTGCCACTGCTTTAATTGCATTTTGATTATCTACAACAGCCGCATAGGTCGCAAAAACTAACCGAACATGCACCAGAACCGCAAACGGCAAAATAATAATCCAAGTAAGAATATCACTATATCCGTTTCTCGTTGCCCAATAATCTAATAAGGTTTTTAGTGGCACAAACATTCCCCAAAAAATTATTGTGGTAATACCATTTACTTCTAAATACCGTCTTAACCATTTAAACGTCTGAGGCAAAATCTTAGCCGGTACCACTAATTCATTTTTAGCAAGGGATTCAACTGCAAAAATAAGCGCCAAATTTCCTCCGACAATTGAAATCCACGGCAATACCAAGGCCACCCAAGATGCCCATATATTGTTTTGGTTAGAAAAAGCCACACTTGAAACATCAAACAATGCAAAAAGCCCAGCCAAAGCCAGTAGCCCAAAAGGATCCTTTGCACAAAGCCTTAACCCTCTAATTACATACTCCCTAGCTTGAAAAATAACCTGCATAAAATACAACTACCTAATCTTCTCAATCAAACCAGTACTAACCAAATCGTTAATTATTTCTTCTCTACGATTATTATCAAAATAATATGTTTGAGTAAAATCAAAATGCATAGCCGATGAAGCCTTTGAAACATAACCCAAAGTGCTTAACTGCTCAAAACTAAAATAATTTTTTGACAAAAAGTCCGTAATCGGATAATTCCACTCTTCCGCTCTTTTACCAAAGTTTGTATACCCTTTTTCAAAAACAATCACCTTCGGTCTTCTAATTGTTAAATCATTAATTATTCCTTCTTTAAATCTTCCAAAGGCTTCACTCTGCGGCAAAAACCAATGGTACTTTGATGGATTCTTTGCGTTCAGATACAAAAGTTCGTGAAAAGCAAACGGACCAACCCAAACAAAATCATCCTTTGTAGTAATCTTATTCAAGATTGGCGCGACTTCAGGCCTGTCATAAATCAATGGCTGTTGCCCCATGTATTTTGCATAAACCTTTTCTCCAAATTTATCTGCCAGTAATAACATTGCAAAAACCACATAAATCCAAACAATTATCATTAACGCAGTTAACAATATCGTTTGGGAATAATTAAACACTTTTTTGTTCAATTTTTTAACTATCTCAAAACTTGCCCAAGCAAGATTAAATAAAGTTAGTGCTATAAAAACCGTCGCATGAAAATCCGTTTCTTTAATATTTAATGGCTCACTCCTTGTGTTTGAAAAGATAATTACAAACACCACCATTCCAGCTATCCAAAACCTTCTCCTAACAATCAGATAAACCACAGCCAACAAATTACCCAAAACCAAAGAAACATTAAATGGGTATTCCAAATTCAAATCTTTAACTTGAATAAACAATCCATAAAACCCGTTTAGAGTCTGATAAGCAGTAGAAACCGCATATCTAATCGGATTCGTGGATCGAACGCCGGCTACGTCTGGGAAATTATAAATATAGTAGTTAAAGTTATAAAAATACTGCTGAAAATAAAACTCTTCGTAAGAATTAGTAACTAATAAATAAATTCCAAATATTACATAAGGCATTCCCAAAATAACTAACGCGATAAATATTTTTCTAATATCGAATCTGTTCTTTAATCCCAATACATAAAGCACCAAAACTAATGGGTAAATCAAAGCAAATATATAAATGTAAGTTAACGAAATAGAAAAACTTAAAAATGTCAGAATAGACACCAAAACAAGATCGGTAAGTGTCCAAATCTTCTTATAAAAAGATTTTAATAAAATCAACCCATATACAGGGATTATTAGATACGAAATTAATGTCTCCGACAAAAACATCTGCCCCCACCAATATGTCGATCCTACGAGCATAAACAGCGCAAACCACAGATAAAATTTACTTTTTTCTACACCAAATCCACGTCTAAATAACAAATAGGTAGCTATTATTGCTCCCCATATTTCAAAAGCGAACAACAACCTAAACCAAACAAACGACTGTTGAGTAAAAAACGCATTGATTGCCGCCAAAAAATATGCACCAATATTATGATGAGTAAAAAACCCAATATTGGGCAGCATCCCCTTGTTTATATAATATCCCCCCAGAATATTATCGTACTCATCAGGGAAAGATTCATGAACAGCATTAACTAGTGCAAGCACCAAAAAAAGCGCAAAAACGAGAACAATCCCCTTGTTATCCAAAACAAATTTTTGAATTTTTTTTACCAAACCAAATAAGTTGTTTGTATGTTTAGACATTTTTTCGGCGTCTTACTTTACTGTAAGAACTAGCTGCAGTCCTCCTTAAGGTTTGTCTATTCTCTGGCTCTTTAAAAATATGCCATACAGCCGGAGCAACTGAAACAAAAATAATTATCCCAATAATTGCAAGGAGATAGTTATCAATACCTGGTATTTTACCTAAGAAAAACCCCAACAAAGTAACCCCAACTGCCCACAAAAATCCACCAGTCAAATTATAAAGAAAAAAAGTTTTATAGTTCATATCACCTATCCCTGCCACCACCGGCGCGAAGGTTCTGACAAATGGTATAAATCTAGCCAATATTATCGTTTTACCACCATGTTTTTCATAAAATTCCTGCGCCTTAATCAAATGTTCTGGTTTGAAAAATTTTGATTCCTTTCTAGTAAATAATCTTTTCCCAAATCTCCTACCAGTCGAATAACCAACATTATCACCAATAACCGCCGATAAAAAAACAAAAAACAGTAAAAAGTATATATTTATCAAACCTTTTGAAGCTAAAATTCCCACCGAAATCAACATTGAATCACCAGGCAAGAAAAATCCAACCAATAGTCCCGATTCCGCAAAAACAATCAGCGAAACTAACCCTACTCCAACGACATTACTTAACGAAGGATCAACTGATTCGATTATTGTTTTAATATCAAAAATTCCAAGTGCCATAACGAAATGAATTCTACACTACCAAAACCAAAATTTACCACGACCAAAAAGCGGATAATATCTCATAAAGACCTTGCCAACAATCAAATCTTTATTTACCCAACCAAATATCCGTGAATCAGTACTCTGCTTTTTATTTAATCCCTCAACGAAAATCTCACCATGCCTTACTCTGTTTACCTTCTTTAATAATCTTCGATCACCGTCTCTAGGATCACAAAAAACCACATAATCTCCACACTTTACCGATCTTGACTTAAATACCAATAAATAATCATTTGCCACAAAAGTTGGCAACATACTTTCTCCAAACACCTCAAATCTCATAAATAAAATACTAAAAAACTAAGAACCCATCTTAATTTGGTCAAAAATACTCGCAATCTCATCCACAGATTTAACTAGGCGCTGAGCAGCATCTAGATGAACATGTTGTTTGTTTTCTGAAACCAGCTTAGCAGTATTCCAAACCTTTTCGTGCAAATCTGGAAACTTTTCCAAGTGTTCTGGTTTGAAAAAATCAGTCCAAAGCACCAAAATTTCTTGCTTACATATTCTGGCATGCTCCTCTTTTGCCTCCACCATTCTTACAAAACTATTCATCTCCGCCTGCGACATTTCATTTGGTAAAGCAAGAATTTTTTCTACCATTTTTAAAACAGTTGCAGCAGCTATTTGAGCTGGCCTTGGGTCATATATTCCGCAAGGAACATCGCAGTGAGCAAAAACTTTTTGAGAAGGTTTAAATATATTTATCATAATCACTTAATTATAAACCCATTTTATTCTGTCTTATAATCAACTAAGTAAAAAAAATAATTGTGCAGCCAAACATCAAACACCCAAAGAAGTTTTTCATTCGTCATAAAATATTAATTTCAATTATTTTTCTAGGCTCTATATTGAGACTGTTTAATATCAACAGTAATCCAATTTCTCCATATTGGGACGAAGCATCAATTGGATATAATGCATATTCGATTTCTCAAACTGCAAGGGATGAATGGGGTAAGTTTTTACCGCTAAGTTTTCAATCATTTGGTGAATACAAGCTTCCTGGCCAAATTTATTTAACTGCTCCATTCACCTTAATTTTTGGACTTAATAATTTTTCAGTTAGACTACCTTCCGCATTAATGGGCATATTGGCTATTTATGCAATTTACTTACTAGTTGCCAAACTAACAGAAAAAAACCACTCCAAAAGATCAAAAATCATAGCACTATTTGCTGCCTTTTTACTCGCAACCTCCCCTTGGCATTTACAATTCTCAAGAGCCTCCTTCGAGGCCAACAGCGCAACTACGCTTTATGTACTTGGAGTATATTTTCTACTAGCTAGTCTTACAAAACCATCCAAGTTATTATTCTCTAGTTTGTTTTTTTCTCTCTCCTTCTACTTCTACTACCACACCAGAATTATTGTTCCAATAGTCTTAATCGTTTTTACGGTACTCTATCTCAAATCACTAATAAAAAACATTAAATTTGTATCAATTTCATTATTGTTTGGACTAATCTTTTGTTTGCCAATTCTGCTTACATTTATAAATCCAACATCAAATAACAGAGCCAATCAAGTAAACATTATTAACCTAAAATCCCCCCAAACGAATCCGGACTTTGTTTCTGCTTACGAAAAATATCAATCGGCCCCCGTTCCTTCAAATCTCAAAGATAAGCTTGCTTGGTCAGACGTTCTTTTTAAATACTATCTCAGGCACCTTGATCCTAATTTTCTTTTTGTACACGGCGACAGCCAAACCAGGCACCGCACACCCTACACTGGGCTACTTTATTATTTTCAAATTCCCCTAGTATTGTTCTCAATCCTCTATCTAATAGCTAAAAAAACAAAGGAGTATATTTTTGCACTCATTTTGGCGTTTATTTTTCCACTGTCTGCAATTTTTTCCGATCTAACCCCACACGCACTCAGATCATCACTTGGCTCCATAAACCTTACAATCCTCTCCGCTTTTGGCATAATCTGGATTCAAAAACTGCCCAATTATCTCAAAAACACACTAGCGATTATTATTACCCTTTCTATCGGACTATATTTATATCAATATCACCTAGTCTCACCAAAACTAGACTCACTAGCATGGGGATATGGACACAAGGAATTATTTTCTTATTTAGAAAAATATCCAAATGAATCAATCATTGTTACTGGCAGATACTGGAATCCATACATCTACTATCTTTATTACAACCAATTTTCTCCAAAAAAATATCAAAATATCTCTAATCCAAAAACCAAAATTAACAACTACTATTTCGCCGGCGCAGGCTGGGATGGGAAAGAAATAATATCCAACAATCTAATCCTAAAAACTCTAAAGGACACAAAAACTTCAATAATTGTAACAAGTCCAGTTGAAGATTCCTCAATCACGGTTGACAAAACTCACATCCATACAATTAACGACAAAGAAGGTACTCCAATATTTTTAATCTACAAAGTTAGTCTCTAAAATCCCCAAACCTTAGCAACCTTCTCCCAAAAACTCATTTTGTACCCTCCCCCACACGCCTCAGCCAGCGATAAACCATTTAACTCTTCACTTCTATTAGACAGTTGTGCACTTAACTGATTAAACTTTTCTTTACCAACTGTAAGATTGTCTAAATTTTCGTTACCCAAAACAATAATTAATGAATCGTTATTATTAATTTCTGTTAATTCAAAATTGTTTACACTATTCCCATTAATGTAATAACTTAGCTTGTTCTGCCTATCGAGAGGGTATAATTTTTCACCAAACTCAATTCCATTAATCGTAGTTTTTATATCCAAATATAGCATCAAATCCCCCCAAACCACTCCAGAGTCATGTATATGCGCAACATCACCGATACCGTCATGCAAATGAACCCTGTCTCCAAAATGCTTTTGCGTGTGATAGTCAGAAAAACAAGGTTTAGTATGCATATATTTTTCACCAGAAAAATCTAGTTTTTGAGCATCAACAAAAACACCAAAATTAGCATGAATATGTGTCAAATCATCTTCAGGTAGTCGAGCTGCAAGAAAAACAGTAACCGCTAGTATTGTTACAACAATTCCAATATACAAATACAAAAAAACCTTCATTGTTACGATTTTACTAAAGCTCAAAATTTCTTTGACCTAACACCAATGTAACAATATAATACCTACATATGATTCGTAGACTAATTATTACCTTTGGTTTTCTCTTCTTACTTTTTAATAATATTCCCAACACTCAAGCTCACATCGGCGGCATTCCATTTATTAACATCAACGACAAACCTACACTTGTCAATCAATTTAACAACTATTCAGGGAGGCTCGATATTCCGCAGGACAACTCTGCAGAAACATTTTTAGCTGGCCAACCAATTAAATTTGAGGTCATTCAAAAATTTCTTCAAATTCCAGAAGACATATTCAAAAAATCGCAGTTCAGGTGGAAGTTCGACCAAGATAAAGACAATTACGAAACGGGCAGTCTAATCTCCCACACTTTTACAGAACCCAAAACATATTTCTCCCTACTTGAAGTCAAAGGTCCAGATCAGGCTGATTTTCAACCACTCAACACTCTCGGAATTAATATAGTTGCAGACTCAAGTTATAAACTGCCAAAAATAAATCTCAGCGTCGAAACAGACAATAATAAACCCAACAAACCAATCAAATATATCTCAGAAGTTACCACCGACCCAACCACCCAGGTTACTAGCTACTCTTGGGACTTCGACGACGAACAAGTATCAAATGAAGCTAGTCCAATCCACAAATTTGCCGACGAAAACATTATTCACGGTGTTACCCTAAAAGTCACGGACTCAAATGGCTATACAAGCTATGCAGGCCTCTAAATTTTTGAAAATGAGGGCAAGTTAGAAATATCTAATATCCAACCAGGCGAACCAGAAGTACCAGTAAATACTAACTTCAACGCCTCACCCACAATCAATTCCTTTTTATACATTATTCCTGTTTTGCTAGTACTTACCATAAGCGTTTTTATTTATAGAAAAAAACGCCACTAACCAAAAAAATGCGTCTAGTAATAACCAAAATTCGATATTTTGTCCTAGTCAGTTCAGTTGCTCTATCAGGATTAGTCTACATCTTTGCGAACCTTAACTATTCAGACAACCTCACGACTATCAGGTTGACACAGATTTACGCCCTACTTGCTATTCTTTATCTTTATTTAGCCATTATTGCCAGTCCTCTTTTTAGTGTCTTTCCCAATCTTTCATTTAGACCAACTTACATTCTGGCCAGACGCGCACTCGGAGTGTCGGCTTTTTGGTTTGCTTTTCTTCACGCAAATATAGCGTTTTTTCTTCAACTGCAAGGATTTCAAGGTTTGGGATTTTTAAGTTCAAAATATTTAATCGCCCTAGGCCTCAGTTTTTTTGGTTTAATTGTTCTTTTGATTATGACACTAACTTCATTTGACAAGATAATAGACAAGCTCGGTAACAAGAGATGGAAAATGCTTCACAGAACGGTTTATTTAGCAGGAATTGCTATTTTGATTCATGCTCTTATGCTTGGAACTCACTATTCAAACCTCTACGAATTTATTCCCCAAATCACAATTGCTCTTGTTACTATTCTCTTACTTCTGGAAGCTTATCGACTAGACAAATATTTAACTCAAAAATTTACACACTTTACTCAACCCAAGTTTGGCATCACTTTTACAATCATTGTTGCCCTTGTTAGTATAACTAGCTATTTTTCCTTCGCCCCAGCTGGAATTGGACCATCATTAGGCATCCACGCCGAACACCAAAAACTCGCCGAACAAGCTCTAAACGGTTCACCATCAACCATAACTACCAACTCAAAAATTCCAGGACTTAATGGTGATAGAAATAGGCGTTATTCAGTCAAACTTGATACAACTAACACCAAAGACCCTCTTACCAAAAACTTAACCTTTACAGTAAACGATGCTAGTAACGGCGAACCAGCCTCTGTTTTTCAAATTATTAACGAAAAAATTTCCCACCTTATTATTGTTGACTCTACCTTAAACTACTTTGACCATATCCACCCAGAACAAAACGGGAACACTTTTACAATTACTACTCAATTTCCTAAAGAGAACACCTACCGTGTTTATATCGACTTTCAACCACTTGGAGCAATCGAACAGCAATTTGCATTTACTCTTCCAGTCGGCAGTAATCCAAACAACGAAATAGCCTCTCAACCAATAGACAATAACTTAGCTAAAACATTTGGGGATTATTTAATCAATGTAACTAGCTCATCTCCACTTACCGCAAAAGAACTATCACTCGGCAAAATTGCACTCAAGTTTGAAATAAAATCCTCTAAAACAGGTCAACCTATCACCAATCTCAAACCTTATCTTGGTTCTTTTGGTCATTTAGTAATGATTAACCAAAAATCATATGAATATTATCATGTTCATCCCGCAAATTTAACAGCTCCCTCCCCCGATCAAAACGGCGGTCCGATTGTAGAGTTTTTACCAATTGGTATTTATGGCCCAGTAAAGCCAGGAACATATCGAATATTTGGACAATTCAATCACTCTGGCATTATATTAGTTAGCAATTACACCATCGAGGTCAAATGATTAAAGCAATACTAACTCTAGTCATCAGCTCAATCACTTTTTTTTCACTTACTCAACCAGTATCTGCTCACGTCCTGCTTACTAGTGGCTCGATTGGAACCACACTTCATGTGGCTCCAGACGATGATCCACCAGTTGGAAGTCCAGCCAATTTTTATTTCGAATTCAAAGACAAAGAGAACAAATTCAATCCAGCAGATTGTATTTGTAAAATTACTATTCTCAAAAATGGTATTGAACTACACACCGAAGATTTATTTACCACTTCCTTAACCAATGATATTAACGCCCCAGCATTTCAATTTACCTTCCCAGAAAAAAATGTTTACACTATTAAAATTACAGGCACACCCAAAACTCCCGAGTCTTTCCAATCCTTCGAAATTAACCACACCTTACGAATCACTCGAGAACAAAACTCAAATCAGTCAACCAACAATAACCCTTCAGATATACATTTTTTTCATTACTTAACTGCATTTATAGCTGTGGTGGTATTTGCCATCATCTTGTTTCTCGACCGACGAGGCAGGAACAAAAAACTCCCAAAAAAACCTCAGAAAATAATTGCACTTATCTTAGGATTTAGCTTACTTACTCCCCTAATCTACGCCTCTGTTCACTTTAGCTCAGACCATCTAATGATAGGCAACCACGCAGACCATCCTTGTTGTTTTATTGCCTCTTCAGAAACAACAAATTCCGACGCGACAATAATCAGCCAAAACATTTACTCTACTTTTAATAATCTACTTCCCAGTCAAACAAAAATTGAATTTCTCTTTATCTTCGCATCTCGAGCCCCACCAATAAGTTAAAAACTCATCCCAACAAAAAAAATCTTTAGTTGTTAACTAAAGTCTTAATTCTTAAGCTTTTTTAAAGCATTAATTAGTCAAACTATAAGTAAATATTAAAAAATGAAAAAAACTATTACCACCTCAGCCTTGGTTTTGACCATGGCTGCAATTACAAGCGCTCTTTCGCCATACACACTAGCGCACGTCACAGTTAAACCTGCACAGGTTGGAGTGGCTGCGTACCAAACCTTCACAGCTGGTGTACCTAATGAAAAAGACATCCCAACTACAGGTTTAAGAATAGTAATCCCCGAAAAGATGGTGTCAGTTATGCCAAATGTTAAACCAGGCTGGACGGTTTCGACCAAAACCGTAAAGGTTGGTGACACAGAAAAAGTTTCCGAAATCATTTGGTCAGGCGGCTCAATTCCAGTTGGACAACGCGACGAATTTTCTTTTAGCGCCAAGTCCCCTGCTGAAGAAACATCTGTTCAGTGGAAAGCCTATCAAACATACTCCAATGGAGTTATTGTTGCTTGGGACCAAAGCCCAGAGGAGCTAAAAAAAGCCGAAGAAGCAAAAAAAGGCTCTAGCGGCGAACACAAAGAGGAAGAACATGCTGTTGGCCCATATTCAGAAACCAAAATCGTTAACGATTTGACTGGAACCACCAGCACTGTTGCACTACCTCAGAGTTCAAGTTCTGACAACGTCAGTCAGCTTATGGCAGGAATTGCATTAATTGCTTCATTTACCGCTGTAGCATTAGGACTTAAAAAGAAGTAACTCTTTTTTAAAAAAAACCAAAAACTCCCCTTTTTACTAAGGGGAGTTTTTTTAATTAATAACAGGATTTTTATACTTATCAACGCAAAATTCTCTTAATTTGTTTCCATAAATATAATCACACGCTCCAATTCCAGCTTGAAATTTTATCTCCTCAAGATCTCTCTCAACCACACCAGAAATACACATTTCACTACTTACTCCACCCAAACTCTCACAAACTTTAACTATTTCTTTGCCAACTTTATTTTTTGCGTCATACAATGTGTAACCCAACATCTTAAAACACTCTTTTTTAAAATCCTCCGGTGATTTAGAACAATTATAAATCGGCTCATTTTCTGGTATTGAAGTGTCTATCCCCAATGACTCTAAAAACATGTTTTTTTCACCTCTAATATTTGCCGCAAATATCCAACAAGACTCACTATAAATTTTTTCAAAACCATTACACCAACCTGGCACATCGGCAGGCAGTGGCATCAATTGAGCTTCAGATCTAGAAAATAATTCCATAAAAACCCCCGCCCCGCATTCTTTTCGACCGTTAACACTCACAATCTCACAATCCTTTAAACTTTTATCCAAATCCCAGTTTTTAATTGCAATCGCATGACCCAAACCATGGAAACAATTATTTGCCAATAAATCTCCCTTTTGAAACAACCCCTCACATGCTGTATTCATCGTGTCAGCAATATCTTGCTGCACCTTATATTTCCCCTCCATAATACCGTGATAACATCCTGCACCACACAAAGGCTGGCAAGAAGAGACAACTTCACCAAAATCTTTTTTATATTCAGATAATGCCCTTCCGACACTATGCATCATGACATGACAATTTATTTCCCTGTCAAAACTAACATTTCTTACTTTGTCTATCTTGCCTCCAGCCAAAACCATATCGACTGCTGAATTTTGTCTTATGGTTTTTTCCAAAGTAACTCTCATACATTCCAAATATTTTGATCTCGGTCTAAATTCAAAACATTTCGTATGAGATTGAGATAAGCCGTCATATGCGGAAATCTTCTGATCAGCGAGAAAAATATTCGAAACCAATACTCCCACCACAAAAATAATCACAAATCCAAATATGAAAAAAAATCGCATATTTTTCTTTAAATTAAATATTTTTTTCAAACCTCTGCCTCCTTTCAACCACACTAGTCACACAAATATCGTACTCCTTAGATATATCTAGTAATCCACAAATCTTTTCCCCTTCCTTACCAGCCGGATCGGACTCAAACATACCTGTAATCGAACCGCGAATACAATCATCAACAAACCCAATCGCTTGATGACAAACTCTCGACAATTCATCCCAATTATGACCTGTACTATCAAAATGATTTTTTATAAGGTTATACAAATTAAGCCCCATCAGCTCATAACACTGAGCCTTTAACCCTACTTCCGGAGCAATAGAACAGTAATAAATTGCCTCATCTTCGTAGCTATCTATTACAATACCCTTACTCGCCAACACATCATTTTTTCTTACCGCACCATAAAACCCTCCAGCAAGTTGCCAACAAACATCCTGATATTTTTTACTTTGACTACTACACCAAGCTTCTTTATCTAAAGGAATTTCTAATGGACTATGTAAACCAGTCACATGGTAAAGCTCCATAAACACTCCCTTAGCACAATCAGACTGACCAGATGGGTCAACCATATCGCAAACCTTCAAAGCCTCGATCTCATTAAATCTATAATTAGCTATTGAATGTCCCAAGCCATGAAAACAAGCTTTGCTTTCTGGGTTATTATTTCCAAACGACCCACTACAAAACCCTTTCACCACAGAAATAAAATTCGATCCTGTTCTATCCAACATGCTTTCCATAATTCCGTGATAACAACCTACTCCACAAACTGGATCGCATTCTAATATTTCTTTTTTAACATCATTTGAATATTTCCCCGCACTCCTGCCTATTGCATGCATCAGCTCATGGCATGTTCGCCTCTCGTCCCCACCCTCACCAAACCAAACCTTACCATCGTTAAATAAAAGCGATTTTTTTACATCTGCAATTACCGTCTTTACTCCATATTTTCTAACAATAGGCCGCAAGTATTCCGTCATACAAGACAAATATTTGTATCTCTCACCAGTTTTTAAACATTTATTTTGCGACTCAGACACAGAAGTAATTGCATCATCCCGATTGACTTGTGCACGATCAAAAACTATTCCAAATTGCGCTAGCAATAACCCAAAACAAAAAAACACCAAAGATAAAATAAACAATTTATGTCTCACTATTTAATTAGTCAAAAATTCGCTCTTACATTCATTTTGTATTCGCAGGTCATCATTTGTTTCACACAACTCTACATGTAGATTTTCGCTCGGATGATTTCTTTTTGCACTGTGCGCCGCTCCTTTTAAACACCAGCCAACTAGGCCACTATCAAATCGCATACATATCTCATTTATTTTTTTATGATCTTCTTTTGCAATATTGTAAATATTGTCTCCAAATGTATATATACAACCAGATTTAAGATCATCTGTTGGTGCACTATTACAATTATAAATAGCCTCATTTTCAGGCGAGGCTGTATTAATCCCAATTGATTTTAAATAACCATTTCCAGTTCGAAAATATCCCGCAGACAACCAACAAACCTCAGCATAAACACCTTCGAAAGCTCTACACCACTCTGGAACATTCTCTGGTATTTTTCCTAAATCAAACCCATCTCCAGAATACAATTCCATAAACGCCCCCGACCCACACCAAAGTCTTCCCTCCTCAATTACATAATCACAATACTTAAAAGCATCATCGATGTCGCCTAGCTGTACCGCAACGGCATGACCAAGCCCATGATAACAATGCGCTTCTGATTTTTTAATATCTTTTGTAAACAAACAAGCTTCCGACACAAACTTCTTCATGTCGGGGTTCGACGAATATTTCCCCTCCAAAACTCCATGGAAACAGCCACCTCCACAAAATGGCAAACATTCTGTTATCGCCTCGTCAAATGATTTCATGTACAACCCCGCAGCTTTTCCCAATGAATGCATCATATCGTGACAATTAATACTGCCGACAAGATCAACCTTCTTGCCATTACTTATCCTTTGTGCGGCACTTACCAACTCGCCAACTCCCCGCACCCCCACAAAATCCTTACTTTTTGCAACCATACAATTAATATAGTCACGCCTCTGTTTTGTTGATTCGCATTCGCTGTGATTTTTAATCAAAAATTCCTCTGTATTCCCCCAATCAGTAATCTGGTTTTTTTGGTATTTAGATAACAGTATTCCAATCACAAACAAAAAAACCGCAAACACAACCAAAATTTTCTTCATCAGTCTATTTTAGCAATACTAAAAATTCCACCAAAACATTTACGGTCACCCGCACAAAAGTTTCTAAAATCCAAAAAACCATTTCTGTTTTATGCAGATTTTTTAAACACTGTTACAAATGCCCAGACTGCAACCAATGCATGCAGGATATTGTCAGCAGGATTTTCAAGATTAGCTACACCAATATTTGGATTAGGTTTACCCATACTAACTAGCCCCCAAATTACCGCAATTACTGCAACTACCCCAACAACAGCAGTCAATAATCTAAGTAGTTTTGCACTCTTGATTGTAAAATACGCCCCAAGAGCAACAGCTCCCAAAACCAAGTGAGCAATATTCTCACCCTCAGTCAGAAAAAATTTCTCGCCAAGCATACTTGACTCTACTGATGGGCCCAAAACAAACATTCCAGCCACACCTAATAAAACAAGCACAACTCCTCCGAGCATCAAAAATTGTTTAGGATTCAACACACTCACCTCCCTTCATATAATTCATACTTAACTATAATTCCATTTGATTTTCCTTACAAGTTTAATCAACAACAAAAACATAAAGACTTGTCCTTCAAATTTTTGTGTTTTAGATTAAACAGATAGATAATAGCCGCACACTAACCTATGATCAAAGCTGAAAATCTAACTCTAGGACATCAATTTGGTAATCTTTATGAAAATGTTAACTTCTTTGTTGGCAATAATATTAAGGCTGGCGTAGTCGGGCCTAACGGTAGTGGCAAATCAACACTTTTTAAGGCCATTATTGGCGAAATCGAACCAACCGAAGGCAAACTGATTATCTCTGGCACACTCGGTTATGTGCCCCAAGAGGTCAAAACCGATATTCAATTAGAAACAAGTCGAACAATCAGAAACTATATCGACCCAACGAACGCTCATCCAGATCATGAACTTTCAAAAATCCTTTTTGGGCTCGAACTAGAAAACTTAAAACTTGACCAATCTCCACAAAACTTATCAGGTGGTCAAAAAACTAAACTTGCATTAGCAAAAGCCCTACTAGCCAAACCTGACACACTACTTCTTGATGAGCCAACAAACTTTTTGGATCAAAAAGGCAAAAAATGGGTAATGAATTTCCTAGCTAACTATCCCAAAACCCTGCTTATGATTTCTCACGACTTGGAATTATTGGACAAATACATCGACAAAATAATCTTTATTAACTCCCAATTCAAAATAATTGAGGAGTACAAAGGTAACTACTCAAAATACTTACTAACCAAACAACAAAATGAGGAACTCTTAAAAAGAAGTGTAGAAGCTGAACAAAAACACATCAAAAAACTCAAAAAAAGCCTTACACTCTATGATCAATACTCACGCAAAAAAAGCATTCTAGCCAAGCGTATTGAACGCCTTGAAGATGCCTTGCCAGAACTACCAAAAGAAGTACAAAAAATAAAAATCAACCTACCCACTCCTTCCAAAGTTGGAGAAATCCCTATTAGCATCAAAAATATTTTTAAATCATATAACGACAAAGCAATTCTTTCAGATTTTTCTCTGTCAATAATAAGAGGTGAACGAATAGCTTTAATAGGTCCAAACGGTGCAGGCAAAAGCACAATTATCAAAATCCTTACTGGTATCACTGAGCCCGACTCAGGGATTATTACAAAAGATGAGAATCTGCAAATCGGCTACTATTCTCAAGAATTCGAAACTTTTGATTTTTCCAAAACCTTATCTCAGACTGCATCAGAAATTAGCGGGCAATCAGAGTTGTTTGTCCGTCCATTTTTAGCCAAATTTATGTTTACAGGCAACAAAATTCACCAAAAAATATCCACTCTATCTGGAGGAGAAAAAACCAGATTATCAATCGCTTTAATTATGCTAAGTAACAACAATCTACTAATTCTGGATGAACCAACAACTTATCTCGATGTTGTTTCACAAAAAGTCATTCTCGAAGCCATTAAAGCTTACAAAGGATCAATGCTCATCGTCAGCCACACCGAAGAATTTATTACCGAATTAAAACCAGATAAGGCGGTAATTATGCCTGAAGGATTAGTCCGCCACTGGTCGCCAGAACTCGTAGGTCAAATATCTGAAATTTAAATAAAAATTGTTACCAATTTAAAGGTATAATCTCAACCATAAACAAAGAATGAAAATTTTCTGCATAGCTTTAGCAATTACCTGCACAGGTATAGGTCTTTTCGTTGGCAGTCAATTCTTGCCCAAAACCAATCAAATCAATACCCCTCAAACTTCCCTAGAAATAATTGATTCAGAGTTAATTAATCCAATCCACGGTTTTGATCTCGAAATAGAAAAACCAGATCCAAAAATCGGACTACTTGAGCAAGACTTAAAAGCCCTACTCTCAAAGAATGATGAACACACAGATCACACCCCAGTCGGAATTTTCTTTAGAGAGTTAAACTACGGCGGCACATCTTTTGGCATTCACTCAGATCTTACATTCTCACCTGCAAGTTTATTCAAAGTCCCTCTGATGATGGCGTATTTCAAACAGGCAGAAAAGGATCCCAACTTTCTCAATACAAAACTTGCTTACACCGAATCAATGAACCTCAACCAGCACGAATTCTATACTGCAAGAGAATATATACAAATCGGCAATGAATATACGATTGAACAATTAATTGAATATATGATTATTCACTCCGATAATGAGGCAACTTACCTTCTCAAACAACATCTTGATCCGGCAATATCCAATCAAACATATATTGACCTTGGTATCAATGTGCCCGAAAACAACCCAGATGCGGAATTTATGACCGTACGTGCCTACTCATCCTTTTTTCGAATTCTCTATAACTCAACCTATCTCAATGACGAACTTAGTTCTAAAGCCTTAGGAATTCTTACCAAATCCGATTTCAAATTAGCTCTCAGAAAACCAATCCCAAACGACATCAGGGTTGCCCACAAGTTTGGAGAAAGAACAAGTTCAAGATCTAACCTCAAACAACTCCACGACTGTGGCATTATTTATTTTCCTAACCATCCCTATTCTCTCTGCGTTATGACAAAAGGTAACGACTTTAATGAGCAGTCGGAACAAATAAGTAAAATTTCCGAAATTGTTTATGAAAGAATCAAAACCATTTATGCCTCAAATGACCCTCAATCATCCGACAACACTATTCGAGACCTGGCCTTTGAATAAAAAGAGCTATGATTTTTACACCAATCCAAATATTTATTATCTTTCTCAAACTCGCTATTCCTGCATCTATGCTCGTTTTTCCACTCTTTGGTTTATGGGGTAATTACTTACTCGATATCATCGACGGGGACCTTCTACAAAGCTTAGGACTATCAGACAATTTATATCAAACCATCGACAAATCAGCCGATCTAATCTCGTACATATTCATGCTAATTTTGGCATGGCGATGGCAAATCAAAAAAACTGTATTAGTATTATTTGTTTACAGACTAGTTGGACAAATACTATTTTTTATAACCAGAAACGAAATATTTTTCTTTTATTTTCAAAACCTCCTTGAGCCCCTACTTCTTATTTATGTATTAATAATTTTCAAACAAAAATCCGAAAAAAAAGCATACTCCACATACCTCAAACACTGGAAAATAATCTGGATTATTGTAATTGCATACAAACTTTGGAATGAATGGTACCTGCATTTTGCCAATATTGACTTATCCACTATTCTTTTTGGTATTAACGGCGGAAATTAAACAAAAAACATAACACAACTAAGTGTCTAACAATTAATTAACCTTAAAAACCTGTCTTGTCCCTACTTACAAACTGTACAATATTTCTTGTGGGTAACCAACAAATATACTGCTGAAGCTCCAACAAGAATATATATAATTTTTTCTGCACCAGATATTGAGCCCACAACTGCTGTAACAAGATTGAATTCCAATAATCCCACCAAACCCCAGTTAACCGCTCCTACTATTGTAAGTACAAATGCAACCATATGTAACATTTTCATCTATTCATTCACCCCCAATCGTTTAAGTTTCCTTAACACCTCAATACTACATCGAAAATTATGGAAATAAAAGCAAACTATTTTCTTTTTTGATCAACTTTATCGCCGTTCCAAACAACAATTTCGCCTCCTTCTATCTCCACCGCTTGCTCCCTCCACACAGGTTTTCCAAAAGCATCAACAAAATCACCAACCACTTTGATTTGCCCGTCCAAATCACCTGATACCGACAAGGAATATATTGTCCTCATTGCTGGATTAACAGGCATAATATCACGAGTCAATATAAACTTTGCACCCGCCTCTTCCCCTTCCCAAACTTCGTCATCGGAAGGATTCAAATTATTAATTTTTTTTGGCAAAATTTTTCCCGACTTATCCCAAATTTCTTCTTTTTCTACCATATCAATTACCTTGGTCTAAATAACTAATATCGACCCTTTCATTGTCTGGGCATGAGCCGAACAATGATATGGATATATGCCGGGCTCACTAAAGACCTGTTCGAACTCGTCACCATTTTTTAATAGCTTAGAATTTTGAGACAAAAAGTAAGTATGTGCTGGATGCGAATCAGTATTCACATAATGCTCAACTATCTCATCATTTATCCACTTTACAGTAGAACCAGCACTTATTTTCAAATTTTGAGGCATAAACCGAATTGATGACAACTTAACCACGACCTCATTCTTGGTAGTTTGATCTTCAAAAAGACCAGAAAGATCCTTATCAATAGCAAACTGAAAACTACCATCATGACAACTTCCATCTGGCCAGCAAGCCTTATACTCCACTGTATAAACCCCATCAGCTAAATCATTCTTCACTGCTCTACGCATAGTAAGTTTGTTGTTATCGATTGATGTTTCACCCTCTCCATATTCCGCGTTATCTTTAATTATTTTAATTTCGGACAGGTTAGCCAAATCAAAATTAAAATTAATAACAACCTCTATTGGTGTTCCGGCTAGTATTTCGCCATGTGCAGGAGTATTTGACTCATAATGCGCACTTTTTTTAGGATTCAAAAACTTCACTTCTTTTGTGTCAGAAGTAGAACTTTTTTCGCTCGTTTTATTAATATCTGAACCAGAGCTTAAAGATTTCCAAAGAAAAAACCCTCCCAAGCCTAATATTAAAACCAACGCAACCGCAATTAAGTACTTCATTTTTTACTCTTCTCCATATACTACTCTCAATTTATCATCTTGCTTAATAACTTCACCCAAAGCATCTGGGTTTTCCAAATCATTTACAAAAAACTTTAATTTTTTTGTCTCATTAGAGCAAAACTCTTCTTTAGTACCAGTAATCAAACAATCTTTTGTCAAACTCATTGGCAAGGTCTTAAAAAAATCATTCCAAGTTACCCCCTCTTTTCTCACATGTACTACATTACTTGATTCTGGGCTCTCAATATAAACATCTTTCGACAAATTCATGTACATTCCTCGACTAAAATTTCGTTTTATTCCTCCCGCTTCTATTTCAAAATTTGCCGTCAAATTAACGCCACTTTCATTTACTATTTGCGCAGAACTAGTTGACCCATCAATTACACGTGAAACAGGTGGCGGTTCCTGTGCTGGGTCACACGCACCAATAACAAAAACCATTCCAAGCAAAACTATTAACCCAAAAACTCTGCTCATATCTACAATTATACAAAGACTTTATTGCTAAGAAATAAATTAAATATCTAAGATTATTAACTCAACACTATCTAAACTAATAATTTTTTATTACCTAATTAAGCCTGAAAAAAGTAAAACCAAAATTGCAACAGTAATTCCTGCAAAAATAACTAGAGTTTGAACAAAAAAACTTGTTGCCTGCTTTTTCTTCCCATCAATAAAAAACTGAAGGGGTTGGTAAAAAAAGAAAAACGCCATTACTGCAACAGACAAAGTAAGTAATGACAAAAATGTAATCGGAGCAAGAAAAGTATCGGGCTTATTATTCTGGGTATGTGATACAAAGTTAATAAAAATCCCAACCAGAACTATATAACCTGAAGCGCCAAAAGCATAAACAAAAGGTTTTTTAAGCATAGACTTATTTTATCAACTTTGGCTCCTCGACTAGGATTCGAACCTAGAACCTACCGCTTAACAGGCGGGCGCTCTACCGTTGAGCTATCGAGGACTATTACTAATTACGATAATTAGCTTCAAGATTTTACCATTCTCACATCCTTTTGCAAAACGCCATTTTTCCAAACAAAATTGTATAATCAAAATATGCTTAAACAACTTATTGTTTCAGCCGTTACTATTTCCTCATTACTTTCGCCCAGTGTGGCGCTTGCAGACCACGAACCAACAACTTCCAATACTAGCTCTCAAGAAACAGAAGAACACGAAGTTCAGCCAAAACGTCTCAATATCAAATCAAATATTTTAGAAAAAAAACAAGAAATTAAATCCTCAATCGAAGAAAAACGACAAGAAATAAAAGCTGATATTGAAGAAAAAAAAGAAGAAATTAGACTTCAATTTCAACAAAAACGCACTGAGGTAGCCAAACAAATAATTGAGCGCCAAACCAAACACGCCGACCATTTAAACAATGTATTAACCCGAATCCAAACCAAACTAACAGAACTAGAATCAGCCGGCAAAGATATCAGTAGCGCTCAGGCAGAACTAACAAAAGCCCAAAACTCATTAGCCGAAGTGCTAATTAACATTACTACCTCCACCGACATACTAAGCGGTATAGACAAAGACAATATCACTACAGAATTCCCTAAACTTAAAGAATCAATAAGAAGTACTCACCAAAAACTTGTCGAAACTCAAAAAAATCTAAGAAGTGCTATCAATGAAGCCAAAAAAATCTCTGAACCTACTCAAAAAGATGACACTGAAAAATCAAAAAACCAGTAATGAAAAATAAAAAACTTTTAACCGCACTAATTATTACATCCGCAATTATCTCCGCATGCTCAACCAAATCTACACAAACTACAACGGAAAATTCTACCGACAACTCTAGTCAAGTCACACAACCAACAACTGAACCCACCCTAACCAACTCGACCGAACCAACTGATTTGGATAGCGAACTCAACTCAATTAATATCACCGACCCAACCCAAGAACTCCTCAACTCCGAAAAGTAGGTTTTCGCTCAAATTCTTTCGTAATTTCGGTCAACTCATTACTCAGTCAGTTTGAGCTACAAGCCTGCGTTTGGAAACCTAAAACTAATGTTCTCGCCCAAATTCCTTATTCCAAACTTTCCTTTTGTTGACCTTTTTTTTTCTTCTCTTATCCCATATTTTCTTCTGAACGGGTTTGAATTTTCGGATATTCCTTTATTTAAAAAACTAATAAACAAACAGTCTTTTTCTAAGTCAGAAAATTCACCTTGATGAGTGGCCGAGTTTTATTCTTACGCCACTCAGCAAAAAGTGAAGAAGGAAATATAAAAAATTATTTTTAAAATTAATTTAAAACCTTGTTTCTTGAAAAGAAAACCCTAAAAAACTAAATACGTCTAAAACTCCGCATAGTCGCGAAGTTTCTTAGCCCGCGACGGATGTCTCAGTTTTCTAATAGCCTTAGCTTCAATTTGCCTAATTCTTTCACGCGTAACTCCAAACTCCTTACCTACTTCTTCTAAAGTTCTCTGTTTCCCGTCCTCAAGACCAAATCGATACTCCAAAACCTTAGCTTCTCTTGGAGTCAGCGTCGAAAACACTTCACTAATATGTTCTTTAAGTAACGCTGCTGATGCTTGCTGATCAGGCGAAGCTGTCTCGTCAGGAATAAAGTCCCCAAGTCTCGAGTCTTCTTCCTCTCCAACAGGTTTTTCCAAACTAGTTGGCTCTTGGCTGACTTTGATAATCTCTCTTACTTTTTCGACTTCGATTTCCATTTCTCTGGCTATCTCTTCAGCTGTTGCCTCACGACCCAAATCCTGCATCAATCGTCGACTAACACGACCGTATTTATTGATCGTTTCCACCATGTGTACAGGAATACGAATCGTCCTAGCTTGGTCAGCTATAGCTCTAGTTATGGCCTGCCTAATCCACCAAGTGGCATAAGTCGAAAACTTAAATCCTCTTTTGTAATCGAATTTATCAACCGCTCTCATAAGTCCAATATTCCCTTCTTCAATAAGGTCTAATAGGCTTAGTCCGCGATTAACATATTTCTTAGCAATTGAAACAACTAGTCTTAAATTAGACGAAATTAACTTTTGCTTAGCCGCGGCAGAACCAGCCTCAATCGCTTTAGCAAGCTCAATTTCTTCTTCATATTTAAGTAGTGGGACTTTTCCGATTTCTCTCAAATACATTCTAACTGGATCAGATACTCCCAAATCCTCAGATACAACCACCTCGTCTGATTTTTCTTCAGAACCCTCTGTTTTTTCTATGGTGTCAAAAACATCTACCCCCAAATCAATTAGTTTGGCATACAACTGATCAAGATCTTTAATATGGTCTTCTGGTTTATCAAAAACCTTAAAAATCTCGTCCTGGGTAACATACCCATTGTCTTTACCTTTTTTAACCAACTTACGAATCTGCAACTTCAGTTTTTCTTCTGCAGCAGTCCGCGGAATTTTAACCGGCTTTAGAGCTTTTGGCTCTTTAACTTTCTTCTCAGCTAAAACTTTGACTGGCTTTTCTTTAACTTTTGTTTCTTTTTTTGTTTTTGGAGCTTTTTTTTCTGTGGTTTTGGAAATTTTCGGCATAATTTAACTTTTCTGCATTGACCTTAGTTTTTTAGATAATCTGGCAAACTTCCGGCTTTGAATGGCTAGGTCTTTCACCCCACCCGAAGCATCCAGTTCTTTTAACTGTCGTGTTATTGTATCCAAATTTGTTTTTAATGCAAGCGTACAAAGCTTAATTGCTGATTTTTCAAGCGAATTACCAAACGCATGAGGCTCATCAATCACCTCTGATAAGTCCAGTAAACACAATTTGTCCGCCCTAATAACCAATTCTTCTGGTAAGTTGCTAATAAACCTCGACTGATTAAAATATTCATTTTTGTCTTCAACTTTTTTAAACTTCCCCGCACTTCTAAATGGCTCATATTCAATTAATGCCTGATATATTTGTTTTAACTCCGTGTCATTAATATCTCCTACCTCTGGCCATATCGATAGCTCACAGGAATAATCACCAATCTGTAATAAATGTGCCAAAAAATATTCCTCGAGCCCTGCTTTGTGATTAACAATATCATCATCAATTTTTTTATTAGCCAAATCATCAACCTTAGAAAAATCTGTTAAAGAGTCTAATGACTTAGATTTAACCTGACTCATACTTCGCATAATTACATCTTCGGTTGTATCAAGCCTGTCGGCCACAATCTTCACATAGTGATTTTTAACAATTTCATCACTAATCCCAGTCAAAACAGGCATCAATTCCTGACCGATTTTTCTTTTACCTTCGCTAGTTGTCCTGTCATAACTACGAAACGCCCAGTCGATGTAATAGTCATACACTCCTTGAGCATTTTTAATCGCTTCCTTCCATCCAGCCAAATTAGTTCTTACCATTTCATCAGGGTCTTTAACTCCAACCAGAGTTACCACCTTAACAACCAGTCCTGCATTTTCTGCCATCTCAATACCTCGTCTAGAAGCAGCGTCACCAGCCGAATCAGAATCAAAACAAATCAAAACATTCTCAGTTAATCGTTTTATCACCCTCAACTGCCCATCAGTTAGTGCCGTACCACCTGTAGCCACGACATTTTTTGTTCCGGCCAGGAACGAAGAAACCATATCAAATTGCCCTTCGACCAAAATCACACTATTTTCTTTGGTCACGAACTGCCGAGACAAATGTATTCCGTATAACAAATTCCTCTTACTAAACATCGGTGTCTCTGGGGTATTCACATACTTTGCTTCCTTTGGATCATTCATCATTGTTCGCCCTGAAAACCCAACCAATCTTTCCGCAATATCTCTTATCGGAAACATCACTCTTCCTCTAAACCTGTCATAAAATCCACCTCTGTCTTTACTTATTACCAGTCCCGACATGGCAATATCTGCTTGACTAAATCCTTTTTTGACCAGCATATTGAATAAAGAATCCCAAGAATTAGGCGCATAACCTAGTTCAAAAGTCTTAATATCGTCGACCTTTAACCCTCTATCTTTAAGATATTCACGAGACTTTTGAGCAACAGGATGTGTAAGCAAAATTTTGTGATAAAAATCCTTAGCCGCTTCATTAATAGCCAGCAATGTCTCTTTCTGTTTGTCTTTTTGTCCGTTGAATTTTTTTTCTAAAACAATCCCTGCTCTTTTAGCCAGTTTTTCCAAAGCCTCCGCAAAATCTAGACCTTCAATTTTTTCCAAAAAGGTAAAAACATCCCCACCTTCCCCACAACCAAAACACTTCCAAGTACCTCTTTCGGGGTTGACCATAAACGACGGTGTTTTTTCGCCATGAAACGGACATAATCCTTTCATGTTTCGTCCTGCACTTTTTAGCTGTACATAACCGCCAATAATTTCAGCAATATCCGACCTATCTTTTACTTGATCAACTTGGTCAATCATGACTAGGAATATATCACACTATTACCATAAAATACCCAAAAACGAAGCCATTTTGAGTATTTACATCCTTTCTTTTTCAACCAATCTTATTACAGTAGTCCAAAAACTTGCATTCGGGGTGTACAATTTAGCTAGACATCAATTTCACAGCCAGTGAAAAGTGTCGTACCTTTCCAATTAAAAGGAGGAATTTCGGACTACTCTATCTTAGGGTAGCCACAAAGACCTGATACTTGTTCCGACCAGTTTTCATTTTCAACCAACACGACTTGGACCCTTGAAACATTAGGGTTTAAGTCTAAAAACTAGACTCCCTCACAAAAGGAGGACCAGTCTATTGAGCAGGGAAATTACCCAAACGGTCGGCGGAAAACGCATCGCGTGGCTCATCGCCATCATCGCTGCCTTCGCCGTCTTCGTAACGCTCGCGACTGAATGGTCGAGCGCTTCGGCAGCCAGCCTGTCTGAGCCCGTCGATTCGCAGGCAATCTCGCCTTCGACCAACGACCTCTCGACTCCGAATACGAACCTTCCCGACATACGCGGCAGCACAACCAGTGCGGTCACCGACGTCGCGAACGTCTTCTTCGGCATCACCGACTCCGTCGCCTCGACCATCGGCAACACCACCGCTCAGTCCCGACCTGTGGAGCTCTGGGCATTCGTCGCCGTCACGGTCGCTTTCGTGGTCCTTCTGCGAGTAGCCAACATGGGCCCGCTCGTTGAAAACGCCAGTCCTCGGTACATCCGACGGCAAGAAATGGGTCATCGTCATACCTCGAGGGGTTCTCGAAGTTTTGCCGGCACCACATTCTTCAACTCGGCATCACTTGACGACGACACGGGGATAAGCAAACGATTCGGCCTTAAACGTGCATCGCATGTGGCCAAGGCCATCGACACGCTGTCCGCCGAAAACACCACGACGAGCCCGCGCAAGACGCATCCTGTCACCAGCGCGATCTTCGGTCGACTACACGCCGCCTTCATCACATTCGTCGGCGCCGTCAGAACCTCGAACTCGTATTTCCGAAGGGCCATCGCCTCAGCCGGAACGGCCATGATTTCGTCGCTCAAGCGCTTTGGAGCAGGATCCGCGTATCCGCTCATCGCACCGATCGTCGCCGGCACAGTCTTCACCGTTCATCGCAACAACGCAGCAGCGACCCCCGGCGAATCCGAACTCCTCCGCAACACGAACACCGAACACGGCCGCAACATCGCCCGCGGCTCCCCTTCGAGTTCGATGCATCAGCTTTGGCAGCCCAAACCGGCCGCCTTTGCCCTGCAGATCTAAGACGTCCTCGACCGTCCGCCTGAGGGAGGGTTAGCGCTCACGCGCGCTCGCTTGCACCTCAACCTCCCCATGTCGAAGAAATTCGTCTCCACATCCTGGCTCAAACCAGAGAAACTGTGTTTCAGTCGCTTTTAACCAAGCTCTCGCTCTAGCCAACGGACCTATCCGTTAAGCTTGGACTTCAGGCCACAAACACCTCTTTCTCGGCTTCGAGCCGTCAACCCCTAGCCCGCTTGGTTTCCAAGCGGGCTTTTTCTTGCCTTTTAGTTTCAGGTTTTCATGTCTCGACGAGAGAATGAATATTTAATTCATTCTTAACGCAGGACGTAGCCAAATTGATGACAAAAATGTCGGAGGCAGTTTTTGGAAAAATTTTGGCGAGTAACTATAAAAACAACTATCGACCTTTATTACTCCAAATATGAAATTATTTAACTAAAAGTTCTAGGAAATTAAGTCTCTCCAAAGCTATCTTAAACCACGAAGTGTACTTATCTGGATTATTTTTTATATCAATATATAATTCATTCAAACCTATCCATTTCCACTCTTCGACCTCATCCTTGTTCTCTTTAATATCACCCTCGTACTTACCAATCAAAACATGGTCAAATTCGTGTTCAAACAATCCTTCAAACTCTGTTTTATAAACAAAAGAGTCGACTTCTTTAAGTTCACACACAAACCCCATTTCTTCCATTAATCTTCTTTTAGCACCGTCCATTGTTTTTTCTTCTGGTCTTGGATGACTACAACAAGTATTGGTCCACAACCCTCCCGAGTGATATTTCGTCAGTGCCCTTCTCTGCAACAACATCTCATTACGACTATTAAAAACAAACACACTAAAAGCTCGGTGCAATTTGCCCGCGCGATGAACTTCCATTTTTTCACCAGTGCCTACTTGGTTATCGTTTTCGTCAACAAGAATTATTATTTCGCTCATTTATTAAACCTTTTTACCCTCCTCCAATACCCACCCAACTATCCCTCAATTCTAACAACTACCGCCATATTTTTAACACCCAAACCGCAAAAACAGACACACTACCGCTCAATATTGACCCCCAAACCAAATCTACAACTGTCACAACTAGTGGCCAGTTTTTAAGCGTAGCTTGATTAGTAAGATCATAAGTCGCATAAGCCACAAATCCCAACAATGCACCCAAAACAAAAACCTTAAATAATCCCGACCCATTTCCCAAACTTGGACTAACTACTAATACAAGTATTCCAAGTGAATACAGTAAATAAAAAACAACTGCAGGTACCAAATCTGCTTTTTCAGCCATTAAATGGCCAATATTTTTCCCATAAAAACTCTTTGAAGTTAAGCTAAGCCACACCAAATCTATTAACCCTAAGGGGATTAAAATAGCCAAATATTTAATTAAATATTCCATCTCTATAGCCTTGCGTACAAATCAACCAAGCATCCGTCTGGGTCAGCAATAATTGCATATCTCTGCCCCCAAAACGCATCCCAAGGTTCTTTTTTGAACACAAAACCTGCCTTTGTTAACTTATCCGCAACACTATTTAGCTCTTCTACACTTGAATATTCAATTGCAAAAGTCGAATGATTGCCTTGTACGGGCTCTTCACCAAAAATATCCTTAATCATCTGATTACTATCAATCATCAGTCTGGCCGAACCTTCTGGTGTTACTGGCTCAACATGAGCTTCAGTCAAATCAACTCCACTAAAATCAAACCCCAGTAGAGAATAAAACTCTACACTTTTTTGCATATCACGACTACTTACTCCAACAGCTGATATTTTCATAATAATTATTCTATCAAACAAATCGCTTTTACTCTTCACGCCAGTCAGGTAGAATATACAAGCTCTGGAGAGGTCGCATAGTGGCCTAGTGCGGTGGTTTGCTAAACCGCTGTAGGGAGTTAATCCTTACCGAGGGTTCGAATCCCTCCCTCTCCGCCAGATTTTTCGTAACTGCGTTGGCAGTAATGAAAAATATGAGGGTAGGTTGTTTTGAACCACCACAAGGGTTCGGTAACGAAAAACGAGTAATTTGTTAAAATTTTATAAATAAATTACGAGTTTTGAGGTAAATGGACTAAAAATCCAATCCCTCCCTCTCCGCCAGATTTCTTGCAACCAGGACAGTCAAATAAAAAAATGAAATTAAACCTGCCAAAACTTACATTCTCAATACTAGTTTCCCTTTCTGCTGGCGGTATCGGCTCCTTCTTCACCGCTTCGTCAATCCCCACCTGGTATTCAACCCTTAACAAGCCATTCTTCAATCCACCGAACTGGATTTTTGCCCCAGTCTGGACAACACTCTACATCCTAATGGGCGTATCACTGTATTTAGTTCTGGTCGCAAAAACCAAAAAAGACAAGAGAGTACCAATCACTATTTTTGCAACTCAACTTGTACTTAACACACTCTGGTCCATTATTTTCTTTGGACTAAAATCTCCGCTGTTTGCTTTATTTGAGATACTCATTCTCTGGATAACTATCTTTCTAACTATCAAAAAATTCGCTCCTTTTTCTCCTCTCGCCTCTCGTCTTCTTTACCCATATATCGCTTGGGTATCGTTCGCTAGTCTACTCAATCTTGCTATTAAATTTCTTAACTAAAAAAATGCCCCCGAAATTAATCGAGGGCAAAGGACTTTTGCACACACTTCTTCAGACAAGCTGAAGTGGATGCAAATCTGTGTTTTCTGGGTTGAACGGCTTACTCGAAAAGCAAACCAGCCGACTGCCAGACCTAAGGATGAAAGTGTGAGCGAAAAAAGCCGGAACCTTGATGACAGCGCCTTCAAGTAGCTGCCTGGCTTGGACTTCTCCCAGCCTATTGCCGTACTCGTCAACAGCCACACCGTAGAACACTCCACCTCCCTCGACGAGAACAAACGTCTCATCTTTGAGTTTGTGGTAGTGGTTCGCAAGCGGAATCTCCACCTCGACATCGATGATTTGAACCGAGCAATCGTTAAGATTGCATTCACACAGCGTCCTGCTTGGGTCACTGTGAGCCACATCCAAAACACCGAACTGGATCAAACTGTCACTACTCAAACCAATAAGCTCCCTGTCAAAAGTGCTACCAACCCTAATTATATCAAATTTAGCCTCAAAAATCAAATATTATAGGTTAATTAACAATTGACATAGCTTCAAAATAAGTGTATTCTCCGCCTCGCACTCTAACAGCACCCCTAAAACTACCAGACAAAGGCGGTCACGCTTGTCACAAACCTCAACCATGACCAGAACCCAACCTGAACTAAGGATGGGTCGTCCTGTGTGGTTCCACCATCACGGGTTCAAAATGCACGTCAAAAGTTTCGACGCAGCCAAACGACTGCTCGTCATCCTGGGAAGTGCGGCCAAACTCACCGTCAGCCAGACTGACGAGCTTAGCACTGACCGATGGTTCGTGGACTGGGAAGTCATCCAATCCCCTCGTGCCAAAACCACCGGACGAACAATCCTCACCAGTGATGACCTCCGTGCGGCGTTCGGCGTCACAACTCCAGAAATGAGCGAGGAAGATGCAACACACTTCCTTTTCGCCCAATACGGAGCAGATTCTGCCAAACAAGGCTGCTACATTCGCTGGGAAGAATGGCTCAACATTCCGTGCCCAGGAACCGCCCACGACGGTGATCCCAACATCTCCATCTACCTCGACGTCGCCATGCGCGAAGCTGTCAAAACGCTTACCGCGCTCAAGTAGTTCAACATCAACAACAAAAGCCGACTTCCAAATAAGAGTGTAAGTCGGCTTTTTTCTTAATTTCGTACTAAAATATCCATATGCTAAAAGCCATACTTGTTTCCCGACAAGGTTTACCCGCCTCTTCAGTATTGATTAAAAAAATAAAAAGCAAGCTCGAAATAGTCGAACCAGACCAAAAAGCTGATTTTATTCTTGTGCTCGGCGGCGACGGCACAATGCTTACTGCTATTAAAAAATATTATCCACTCCACATTCCATTCGTCGGTTTTAACTTTGGTCATCTAGGATTTTTGCTTAACGAAGCCAAAGAAGATGTTGTTGATGAAATAATCAGCGGCGAATTTGACACCGTCGAAAACCGTCTGCTGAAAGCCGAACTGTTTAGTAGTAACAAAAAACTTCGCACCACCTTAGCCTTTAATGATTTTTATTTCGAACGAGCTACACCTCAAACTTGCCGAATAGAAATAGCTGTCAATGACAAAATCAGATTTGAAAAACTAGTCTGCGATGGTGCCATTGTCGCAACTCCTGCCGGCTCAACCTCTTACAACGCCTCAGCTGGTGGCAAAATTTTACCAATCGATAGTCGCCATTTGGTTCTCACAGGTATCTGTCCAGCGCTTTTTCACAACTGGCGCAGTGCCCAGTTATCACACAACTCGGTAGTAACACTAACAGCCCTCGACACAGAAAGACGCCCAGTTGCTTTTATGGCCGATGGTCAGCAAATTAACAATGTCACCAAAGCTCAAATCAGTTACTCCACTCAAAAGGTCAGGCTGCTTTTTGCTCACTCGCAAGATTTCAGGGAAAAATTCCTCCGCCTGCAATTTTCTACTCTTTAATAATTACCAGACAAAACCAACAATCATAAAAACTATTATAATTCGACTTGTGTCTGGCTCTGCCAGTACAAGTTTTCCAATTTAGGAAAAGAAATACCAAGGAAAAACCAATGGTTTGTCCTTGGAGCAGTGGAGGGGTCGCATAGTGGACTAGTGCGGCAGTTTCGAAAACTGCTGAAGGGATTTTTCCTTTCCGAGAGTTCGAATCTCTCCCCCTCCGCCAGATTTATTATTTACTTTTATGCAAAAACTTACCAACAAAGAAAAACTAACCGTCGAATACTACGAACAGAATGCTGACAGTTGGCACAAACCAACTACTAATCTGACTTTTCAGGATGACGAAATTAAGTTTTTTAAAAAATATTTATCCAAAGGTAACATTTTAGAAATAGGATGTGGAAATGGTCATGATGCCAAAAGATTAATTAACGAAGGATACGATTACACAGGCACCGATATCACTAAATCCTTTATTCAAATGTGTCAAAAATCCCTCCCCAACTCGAAATTTTTTCCATTTAGTGTCTACGACCTCAGCTTCCCACGAGGCACAGAATTCGATGGGTTCTGGGCAAGCGCCGTTTTACTACATGTTCCAAAAAACAAAATCGAACTCGCCTTAACTCAAATAAACAAATATATAAAAGTTAACGGGATTGGTTTTATCAGCCTCAAAGAAGGTAAAGGCGAACAGGTTCAAGAAGTCGAAAAATCAAGAGTTACTGACCAAAACAAAACCTTCAGCAGATTTTTTTCTTTTTACGCTAAGGAGGAATTTACTGAAATTTTAACCAGAAACGGCTTCTCTGTAATCGATTTCACCTCCTCCGAAACCAACAATAATAACTGGCTCTGGTTCATTGTCCAAAAAACTAGCCAAAACACCAAAAAGACAGGCTGACCAAAAACATTGCCTGTCTTTTTTTAACTAACTTATCTCCAGAGCGTAAGAATCGCAGCTCCAACAAGAACAGTTACTAGGGCATAACCAGAATTAATTACAAAATACTTAATTGGCTTGCTTTCGTACAACCAGCTGTTAATCATCCAAACAGCTATAAAACCGAGCCACAACCAACCGCCGATTTTTAGAGCTCCAACCAAATCATCCCCTGCTCTAGTCCAGACCAATAGTCTTGCCAAAACAAAAGCGGCGATCATATTAGCTATTAACCCTAAAGTGTACATTCGAACCATCTGCGATTGAGCAACTTTGGCATTTTTCTTTTTATCCAAGCCAGCTACCTTCATCCATTCGTTCATAAAAAGAACAGGTGAGTACCACAACGCTCCAATTGCATAAGTCGCAAGACCTGCTACAACCATTGCTAAATAGTTTATTTCTGTTGCAAACATTTACCTACTCACCGCCCCTCTATTAAAAATTTATTAAATGAAAATTGATTAAATCCAACTACTTTTTGCCCAAAATACATAACAAATTAATTGTACACCGAACAAAAACCCTGGCGGTGTTTTTTGGACGAAGTTCGAACATTTTTTGAGCAAAACCCCCAATAAGGAAGCCAGCCCCGCCGTCGCTCGGAAACCTCGCCACCCCGCAAAAAAGTTTTCTTCACATTTTTTGATTTGCGCGCGCCGGATTTTTTCTTCTAAAAGGAAAAGAAAACTTTTTTGCGGGGTTCTGCTCTTAACGAGCAGGACGGCGGAGCTGTCCGCTTTTTGTATTCGCTCGGGCGTGGCGGAATTCCCCCCAAACCCCCCTTCCGCCACGCCCTCGCGGGGACGATTCTTTTTTTCGGCGGAATTTGAGGCTGTGCCAGTTGAAAACTGGCGCGCCACCAAAAATTTACAGATTTACCTTATCTTGAATAATAACAAATTTATCAATATGTGTCATCAGTTCCGAAAGTGCCGACGGATTTTCTTTATCCGCATGTAAAAGGTTTGAATGATTGCAGTATTTATGAATGTTTGTCATTATTTCCAAATCACTGTCATCTAGTTTTTGAATTTTACTTTTGCTTTTTGATAAATTTGCTATTATTTCTTTTTCAAAATTACTTTCTTTATTCCACATCAATAATTCGTGCTTGATAAATTTTTCAACGGCAAGACGCAAAAGTTGTCCGTATTTCAAGGCAATTTCTTCGGGTTTTAAATTTCCGCTTTGTGCGTTCTGTTTTATTTCCTCATTGCACTTTTGCATTTCTGCCGTTAAATCAAATCCGGGATCAAAGAAAATAAAACTACCACCAAAAGCGTCATGATTTTTCAAAACGCCAAATTTGCACGGATTAGGATTTTCGCATTTAGCCACATATTTATAAAATAAAGGGTGATGAGTAAAAATAATTACTTGCGAAAATTCCTGTGTTTTTTCGTGAATCAAGTCGGCAAGTATTTTCAAATTTGGCGAATCTAAACTGGTTATTGGGTCATCAAAAATCAAAACTATATTTGATTTGTCCAACAAACTTTCATTGATAGAAAAGAAAAAAGCCAAGGAAATCAACTGTCGCTCGCCCTCTGAAAGCCCATCTTTAAAATCTCTCTCATGCCCTTTTTGATCTTTAATTTTAAATGAAAAAGAATAGTCCTTCGTGTTTGGTGCTGGTTTGATATGTTCAAGCGTAAAACTTAAATTAAACTTTCCTAAAATATCAATCATTTTTATAATAACGCTTTCTGGTATGCTATTGGCGAGATGATTTTTCAAATCTTCTTGAGCTTTTTTCAATACTTCAGCCAAAGCTTTTTGTTTTAGAACCGCCGCGTTTTGATTTTTGATTGACTGAATTTTGTCATTTATTAAAAACTGGGTTGTTTCTTGAAGCTCTGCTTGATTTTTAGTTTTTTCCTGAATTTCGTTAGTAATTTTATTTTGATCAGAATATTTACCCTTGAACGCAGAAATGACCTTGTTTTTGTCGTCAATTATTTTATTAAAATCATTAATTTTACTTGCTATTTCTTTCACTCCGTCTGTTATTTTGTCATAAGTTTCTGAAAGTTTTATTTCTTTTCGCTCAATACTTTTCAGCGCTTCTAAATTCAAAATAAGCTCGTCTATTTGAGCGATAGAAATTTTACTAAATTTTTCGGTATATTCCGTTTTTTCTTCGAGTTTATAAATATCCTGAATTTCAAAATCAGTTTTGATTTTTTCTAAAGAATTAAAAATTCCAAGCACTTTTGTCGGTAAAAGACTTATTGAGGATTTTAAGGTTTCCAATTCACTTTTTAAATTCTGTATGTCCGTTAAAAATTTTCTTTTCTCGTTTTCATATGTTTGATCAAAAGCAATCCTATAATATTCAATAAATTTTGAAGCATTAGCGAGGGGTTGCATACACAACGGACAATCGGATTTTTGATAATCCTTCGGTATTTGATCCTTGGCTGTCTCAATAAATCTTTTGTGTTTTTCAAAATGTGCTTTTATTTTTTCGTCCGCCTGATCTTGCGCTTTTTCCTTTAACTGTCTCAAAACTAATTCCGAGTAGATTTCTTTTGTGGATATTGAAGAAGAGAAAGAAAGCTGATTGATAATGGGTAACTGACTTATTTCCGAATATTTTTTGTTTATCTTTTGTAATGCTGATAAATCCAACTCAATTTTTTTGGCTTCTTCCTGTTTTTTTGAAATTTCATCCTTTATTTCTTGTTCGCTTTTATCTTTGTAAATAGCGGAAAGCTCTTTGTCTTTATCGGTAAAATTTTTGTTTAAAATATCGGCATTAATTTTGTCAAAATTATCCGATTCCTCTTTCTTTTCTTTTACAACGATTTTTAGCTGATTTGCCTTATCGTCTAAATCAATAATCATTTTCCCTGAATTTTGTGAATGTCTGCCTTGTTGATTTGACCGTTCGCCATGCGTGTGAACATTGGCACTAATAAAATCGACATCAAAAAATAAAAAGGAATTTTTATTTAACTGGTTTGGTGTCCAACTTCCATTTTCAAATTTATAAACTTGATTACTTCCATTTTTTATTTCTATTTCCGCGAGATCGGGTGAAGTGTTTGGAAAATTTTGAATTTGCGAAAGATTTTTCAGAATATCACAAATTGATGACTTCCCAGAGCCATTTTCTCCAAAGATTACATTGTAATTAGAGAGTGTTTGTTCGTTATTGGAACAATTTTTACAAAATTTATCCCAAGAAAAATCCGAAAAGGATTTGTAATTTTTTATAGTTTGTATTTTTCGGATTTTCATATTTCATAGCTTATAGTTTATGCTTTTTCACAAACTACATAATGCAAATACTCAACAGTTTTATTCGCAGTATAGTTTCTGTTTTCTGACTTATCCGCCTTAAAACGATTATATTCTTTCGTAAAATTACCGTATTTGCCCCGTAAGCTCATTATTTCTTGAATATCGCCTAAAGTCATTAAACCCTCGTTGTTATAGCTTAAAAAGATATATTTTGCTTTTGCTTTCAAAATCAAATCCTTAAATGCTTTTTTTACTTGTGTCCTTGAACAATAAAGGGACTTTTGATTTTGATATTCGCGCAAACCAGTTTTTCCATGAATTTCAGGATTATCATATTTTGCGATAGTTTCAAGCATATGATAATTTGTCGCGTATTGTCTTTGATTATATGGTGGATCTAAATACAAAATATCGCCTTTAATTTTTCCTGCTACTTTATTTATATCTTCGTTAAAAACTTCGTGGTCTTGGTCGTTTATTATCAATTCAGCGGGTTTTAAAATTAAATTATTTTGAGCTGTCTTTTTTAGTTTTTTCAGAAAAGCACCATATACGGAAGCCGTATTTGCGTATTTATCAATTGACTCAACTAAACTTGTAATCAAAAAATAATATTCGTCATTAGAAATTAAACTTTGCTCTTTCCAGTTTTCAATTTTTTGACGGATAGCATCGCAACGCATTCCGTTTTCATCGGAAAAATATTGTCGTGGTTCTGTCTGATCTTTTGATCCTCCAAGACAATAATTTTTATAAATAAATCCTTTTACACCTTTTAAATCTGATAAATAATTGCAAACAAAATTTTTCCTATTTTTTACATCAATACTTTTTAAATTGGGGATTTCTTTTGTTAGTTTTGCAAAATTTAATTCTTTGTGATTTCCTATATAGTGCCTATTTAAAACATAGCTGTAATATTGAATATCATTAGCGATTATTTTATAACCCTTTCTTTTAAAATAACTTCCAACAATTCCAGTTCCCGCAAATAAATCACAAAAAGTATCGCAGTTTTTATCAACTACTTTATTAATTGATTCTTCTAAAAATTCCAATAATGATAATTTACTGCCGATATAATTCATAATTTTAGTTATGCAATAAGATTACAAAACAAGGCACTTTATAATTTTTCTCACCAAGATTTTTATGTTTGTAAGTGAAATTGATTTCAACCGGATTATTTAAGTCGGTTTTGTTTATTATCTCTCTTATTTTATCAATTGAAACATCTTCATCAATATAAACAACCAATAATCTCGGGTCTGCCCCAAATCTGCCTTCGTCTTGGAATTTGTAGAGATATTCTGCGACAAGTTCAGGTTTTTTGATTGCCACTTCTCGCCACTCATCTTTAAAGTGCCTTTTAAATTCATTTGTCGGACTTTTTGCGACTTTTTGATCAAAAGAAACTCCATTGATAAAAAAATCAACACCTCGTCTATGATTTAATGTCGGCAAAATATTGTTATTTTTTTCAAAAATCAATGTTTCTATAAAATCATTCCTAACAGTGTTTATTTCTTTTATTCGCCTATATTTTACCGCAGCGACTTTCACTTTTTCATCTTTAACAAATCCGTTTTCTTTTTCAGAATTTACTCGTTGCACAAACTCGTCAAAAGCGCCCTGCGAAAATGGCCATGCAATATCGCCCAATTTCAACGATTGCCATTCTTTGATAAGCACATCCATTGCATTGTCAGCTTCTTTTCCGCTTTTGTATTTTTCGGTCTGTTTGAAAATATCTCTGATTATCTTTTTGCTTTCCTCATAATCCCAGCTATCAACAACGGCTTTCCAAAGTTCCTTTGTTTCTAAAACTAAAACTTTTTTACCCGCATTTTGTCCACGGCTAATGGTTTTGAATTTTAAGGCATGTATTGGCTTAATCTCGTTTAATCGCAACAAATACTCGGTTGCTTTTTCTTGACTACCGATAATTTTTCGCGCTAAATCGTCTGATAATTTTGATTTTATGTATTCCATAATTATTTTTTGAAAATTAAAATATATTCGTGTTTAAAAATATAATAATCGCTTGAAAGCGCCCTGTATCGCCAAATCCTTTCTTTGTTTTGTTTGGCGCGATTGCCCGCCATATTCTTAATTATAATACTTTTTAGTGTCAATCCTAATTTTTGCGCTTCATTCATACAATAAAATCCCAAAGGTATCCATTTGCCAGCTGTGTATTTATCGCCGATGACAATTGCTAAATATCTACCATTTTCTAAAATATCAATTGTATTTTTTAAAACCTCTGCAAATTTCCCTAAAAATTCTTTTAGAGATTTGGCATTTGATAAATCATCTTTTAAATCACTAAATTTAATTATGTCGGCATATGGCGGGTGCAAAATTGCCAATTGAATATTTTTCTTTTTGTGATTTTTTAAAACTTCTTTTACTTTTTCAAAAGTTTCAATTTTTGTGCTATCGCCAACAATCAAATCAGAGAAATTATTTTTTGGCTCAATATTTTTACCGACATAATCAACAAGCTTTTTTTGGATATCTACGCCGATAAAATTTCTGTTTAGACTTTCCGCTTCATAGGCGGTTGTCCCACTTCCTAAAAATGGATCAAAAACAATTTCATTTTTCTTTGTATATCTCAAAATCAACTGGTGTGGAATTTGCGGAATAAAATTGCCGTGATAAAAGCCATTATGTTTTCCTGTTTTATCTCTTTCGGGAATAATCCAAAGGCTATCAGTTAAAATTTCTGATTCTTTCCAACTATCTAAATTTAAATCATTAAAAATTGGCATAATTACTTTATTAAATCATCAACGCCAACCTCAAGCGCCTTGGCGATCTTAGTTAGTGTTTCAATTGTTGGGTTTGTATTTACTCCGTTTTCAACCTTAACAATAGTGTTAAGGGATAAATCGGCAAGGCGAGCTATTTTCTCAAGGGAAAGCCCTTTTTTAGCCCGTAGTTTCTTTAAGTTTTCAGCAATTTTATTATTTGACATATCTTTTCTAATTATATAACATTATAGTATATAGAATATAATATAAAGGTTTCTTTCTTGATACTATAATGATAACTAATTTAAACAATTTTGTAAATGAATCTTTAGGGAGTTCCTTAACGTTGCCCGCGAATGGGTTGGGTGGGTCAAGTGCAACATCCCTTTTGGTGGCGCATTTTGCTTTGCAAAATACAGCCTCAAATTCCGCCGAAAAAAAGAATCGTCCCCGCGAGGGCGTGGCGGAAGGGGGGTTTGGGGGGAATTCCGCCACGCCCGAGCGAATACAAAAAGCGGACAGCTCCGCCGTCCTGCTCGTTAAGAGCAGAACCCCGCAAAAAAGTTTTCTTTTCCTTTTAGAAGAAAAAATCCGGCGCGCGCAAATCAAAAAATGTGAAGAAAACTTTTTTGCGGGGTGGCGAGGTTTCCGAGCGACGGCGGGGCTGGCTTCCTTATTGGGGGTTTTGCTCAAAAAATGTTCGAACTTCGTCCAAAAAACACCGCCAAGTTTTACATTCAGCGAAATTGAAAGATGTTGCCTCGGCGCAAAGCGCCTCGGCATGGTATTTTTCCGCTATTTTGAAGGCATTTTTGAAATCCAAAACCAAAGTGCGGTCGGCAATGCGGAAGTTCGCAGAGCGAAGCTCTGGCAAAATGAAATTTTGCGAACCAATCTTTTTTCTTTCGCCTTTGGCGAAAGGTTGAGCGTATTTTTCTTTGATTGCCCAAAAACTAATTTCAAAACAATATGGACAACATAAATTTACAAACCAAAAAGATTTTTCTCTATGCCCGTAAATCCACGGACGAACCCGAAAGGCAGGTTTTGAGTATTGAGGCACAAATGTTTGAATTGCGAGAATATGCCAAAAAGGAAGGATTAAATATCGTCAGTGAATTTGTGGAAAGCAAAACCGCCAAAGAGCCGGGCAGAGAGATTTTTAACGAAATGGTGGCAAGCATAGAGAAAAATGAAGCCGAAGGAATTTTAGCGTGGCACCCTGACCGCCTTGCTCGTAATTCCATAGACGGCGGACGAATAATTTACTTGGTGGATACTGGAAAAATTACCACGCTAAAATTTCCAACTTTTTGGTTTGATCCGACACCGCAGGGAAAATTTATGTTGTCCATTGCTTTTGGGCAATCAAAATATTATGTGGATAATCTTTCGGAAAATATAAAGAGGGGTATTCGCCAGAAATTGCGAAATGGAATATGGCCCGCTTGGGCGCCATTGGGCTATATAAACGACAAAAACGCCCGCTGTATTGCCGTGGACAAAGAAAAAGCAAAATATATCAAGCGGGCTTTTGAAATGTACGCAACTGGCGAATACCCCCTCGCTCAAATCCGAAAGATTATCAATTCCTTGGGCTTGGTTGGCAAGAAAGGCAAAATGCTTTCCGTCTCAAATTATCAGTATATGCTGAAAAACAAAATCTATTATGGAATGATTGAGTACAACGGCGAATTGTATGACGGAAAGCACGAACCGATTATCACAAAGAAACTTTTTGATTTATGCCAAGAAGTGATGGCGAACAAAAGCAAACCGAAATCGCCAAAACTCAAACCTTATGTGTATAGAGGATTTTTCCGTTGCGGAGAGTGTGGCTGTTTCATTACCACCGAAACGCAAAAAGGGCATAATTATTTGCGATGTACCAAACGGAAAAATCCTTGTTCGCAAAGGTATGCGAGAGAGGACGCCATCACTTTTCAAATAAAAGAAGAAATCAAAAAAGTTTCTTTGTCTTCCGCTTGGGCAAACGCATCAATCAATTTTTTCGAAAACGAAAAAATTAAAATTGCCCAAGCGGAAAGCTCTTTCGCCCAAAAAGCGAGAAATGAGCTTGTAGAGATAGAAACAAAACTTGATCGCTTGCTTGATTTACAACTGGACGGCAATTTGTCGCAAGCGGAATATACCGCTAAAAAGTACAAGCTCATTCTCGCTAAAAAAGATTTGGAAGAAAAAATCCATGCTTTTGGGCGAAAGAGCAATAATCGGTTCGAACTTGCCATTGCCTTTCTAAAAGACGCCAACCAAGCCGAAAAATACGCTCAACAAGAAAATCCCGAAAGGATTCGGGATTTTCTCAAAAAGATTGGTTCGAACTTCCGCATTGCCGACCGCACTTTGGTTTTGGATTTCAAAAATGCCTTCAAAATAGCGGAAAAATACCATGCCGAGGCGCTTTGCGCCGAGGCAACATCTTTCAATTTCGCTGAATGTAAAACTTGGCGGAGGGGGAGAGATTCGAACTCTCGAAGGGCGTAAACCCTTAGTCGTTTTCAAGACGACCGCACTAGTCCACTATGCGACCCCTCCTTATTTATTCCGTTGAAAGAGTCGAGCAAGGTTCTCAAGTTTTAACTTGAGGTTCTTATGCGACCCCTCCTGTTGTATTAAACTGTGTGCGCCCGGCAGGATTCGAACCTGCGACCCTCAGATCCGCAATCTGATACTCTATCCACTGAGCTACGAGCGCGAACAAATTTTAATTTTGACCGTTTGTAGTTCAGTGGATATCAGGGAATTTATTCTGCTGATTTCCTAAACTGAGCTACGAGCGCTTGATTCCAAAAGAACGAGGGGAATTTTACTCTAAAGGAACTTTTTCAACAAGCGTATCTGCCATTTTATCGACAATAAAACCTTTATAGTCTCTTCGATACTCTAATTGTTCTGACAAAATATTAATTATTTTTTGCCTCTCTTTATCTTCAATAATCATAACTAGCGCAGGCCTGAGTTTGTTTTGAGTGATATTAAGAATTGTCTGTTTATTTCTTTGGGAAAACCAAAAACTACCTAACTCAGCCCACAAGAAAGCACTACCCCCATTAACTATTCCTAATCTTGTAATTCTATTCTCCACAATTGGAGGTTCAATATATGCCAAAACATAAGCTACAAATCCCAGTGAAAGAATCAGCATCGCAACAATTGGCTCTTGAATCGTTATAGCTATTAGGCCAAGCAAAAATACGATTATTGCGATATTTATGTAATACATTTTTGTCCGCTTTTTGTAGACACGAGAATATGCTCGCCAACTAAGTAAAGATTTACTTTTTATGACATCGGATTTGAGAGCTAAGATTTCTTCTTTGGTCAGGTTCCTGTCTAAATTTTGATAATCGGGAATACTAAATGCTTTTTTGAGTAGTTGGTCGCCTTTTTTTGTTTTTGGCTTGGACTTGGTGGGCATAAATTAGATTATATCAGCTCAATTTTATCTGGTGGTTCAGGTTTGCATTAGCCTCTGCTAAAATACCACACTTGGAGAGGTCGCCTAGAGGCCTATGGCGCTTGCTTGGAAAGCAGGTTTACGCGTAAGCGTATCGGGGGTTCGAATCCCCCTCTCTCCGCCAGAAACAATAATGAAAACAAAAAAAGAGATTAATCACATAATTGAGGTCAAAAACCTAGTCAAAAAATATAAGAAGGCTAAAACAAACGCTGTTGACAATATTTCATTTTATGTTGATGAAGGTTCGTTCTTTTCGCTCCTCGGACCCAACGGTGCCGGCAAAACAACCGCAATCTCAATCCTTACAACTATTCTTTCCAAAACAGAGGGAGTTGTAACTATTGCTGGTTTTGATGTCGAAAAGCACCCAGAAAAAGTTCGTCAACAAATCGGAGTTATTTTTCAAAATCCATCTCTCGACCTTAACTTAACCGCTGAAGAAAACATCCGCTTCCACGCCAGCCTCTACAACCTCTACACATTTATGCCTACATATTCACTAATGCCAAGTGAGTACAAAAAAAGAGTTACCAAGCTTGCCAAAGTCGTTGGACTAGAAAAAGACATCAATAAACCAGTCAAAACTCTCTCTGGTGGAATGAAACGCAAACTCGAAATCATTAGGTCACTAATGCATCAACCAAAAGTACTCTTTCTTGACGAACCAACCACTGGCCTTGATCCAGTCAGCCGCCAAAATCTCTGGAAATATCTCCAAGATATCCGCAAAAAAGAAGATATCACTATTTTTTTAACAACCCACTATCTAGAAGAAGCAGAAAATTCTGACTTTATATGCATTATTGATCAAGGCAAAATCACTACCAAAGGAACACCAGTTGAAATAAAAGAATCATTAATCAAAAAATACATTACTCTTGACTCCAAAGATCGCACTAAACTAACCAGGGAATTAACTAGTCACAAAATCAAATTTGAAGGAGCTGGACCAGTAAAAATCTTAATTAATAATCAATCAACTGGTCAGGAAATAATCCAAAAAATCAAAACTCCTCTTACTTTTCTAGACATTCACAACCCATCACTCGAGGATGCTTATGTAGAAATAATTACCAAAAATGCACAATCTTAACGCCATTATTACCATTGCTTTTAGAGATGTCTCCAAGCTATTTCGCGACCGTCCGAGGATATTAGCTAGTCTTATCTTCCCAGTTATTTTTATTGGCGTCCTTGGTACCAGCTTACAGTCAAATCTTGGCGACAATCTTGGATTTAATTTCTTGGTTTTTGTTTTTATTGGCGTAATTGCCCAAACTCTTTTTCAGTCAACAGCTTCAGGAATTATTTCTCTAGTCGAAGACAGACAAAACGACTTCGCCCAAGAAATGTTTATTGCGCCAATCTCCCGCTACTCCATTCTGCTTGGCAAAATACTTGGCGAAACATTAATTTCTATGGTTCAGATTGTTGGCGTTTTAGTTTTTGGTTTTATTATGGGCATCCCGCTCGACATTCCCGCCCTTATTAGACTTATCCCATTTGTCTTCGCAGTCTCATTTTTTGGTGGAGCTTTTGGTGTTATGGTTATGTCTAGCCTAAGTAATCAAAGAGCAGCTAATCAAATATTTCCTTTTATTCTTTTTCCCCAATTCTTTCTGGCTGGTGTTTTTAATCCTATTTCCAATCTTCCTTTGCCAATATTAATTGCCTCTCGACTTTCACCGATGACCTACGCTGTCGACCTACTTAGAAGCGTCTATTATCTGGGCAATCCAGAATATTCCAAAACCGTACTCTTTAATCCGCTAATTAACCTCTCTGTTGTATTAGGAGCTGGTTTAATTTTTCTTGTAATTGGAACTTTTCTTTTTGTCAAAAACGAACGTAATCGTTAAAAATCCTACATTCTTTTTAATTTTTATTATTATTTCTAATATAATTGGTTTTGAAATGAAATTTAAATATTTAACCTTTTGTCTTATTCTTGGTTTAGTTTTTGTTTCCGGGTGCAATCCAACTAGTTCCAAAACCACTACTGAAACAACAACCCCAACCCCTACTCCCAAACTAACTGAAGTTGGACCATTTTACGGCACTCTTCCTTGTACCGATTGTGCAGGTATCGAGACAGTCCTCACTCTATATTTTGACCCACAAACCAATGAGCCAGTCAAATATTTCGCCAACGAAACATATGTTAATCAAACAAGTCCTCTTTCTAGTCAAGGTAAATTTATAAAAATTGATAAAGACGGTAAAACTCTTTTTCAAATCGAACCCGAGGATTCGGAACTTTCCAAATATTATCTTCAAGTCAACGAAAACACGCTCAGACAGCTAGACAGAAATGGCAACGAATTTGCCAACAAAACCAGCTACGAGCTCAAAAAATAATTTTCCAATTGATTATCAGGTAAAATATTAGCTATGCGTATTGCAAACCGCAAAGCCTATCATGATTATTTTATCCTCGAAACCTTTGAAGCGGGTATCGCTCTTGCGGGCTCTGAGGTCAAATCACTTCGTCTTGGAAGGTGTAATCTTCAAGAAAGCTTTGTCAAAACTCTAGACGACGGACTCTATTTAATTAACTGCCATATTCCCCCTTTTCAAGGTTCTCAATTAAATATTAGCCCTGACCGCGACCGCAAACTACTAATGCACAAAAAAGAAATTCTTTACCTTACCCAACACAACACCCAAAAAAGTATTTCGATTATTCCTCTTTCCGTTTATTTCAAAAACAATCTCGTCAAAGTGCAAATCGCTCTCGCCAAACCAAAAAAACTAGCCGACAAAAGAGCAACTTTGAAAAAAGCAGCAATGGACCGCGACATTGCTAAGTCATTACGGTCTAAAATATAAACAGTAATATTTTTATTAACCTGCCCTGATAAATAGTGAAAAACATTTCGGTCATAACCAACACAATCAAGATATCTGGTGACGAAAAGCCAAATTACGGCGATGTCGTATTTCGAGAGGTAGAACTACACAACGGACAACCTGCTTTTTTAATCTTCTCCTTCTCCTCCTCTACAGAATTAGAAAATCTAGGAGAAAAATCAGCTCAAACTTTTGAAACAATCATTAATTCTTTTAAAACCAATATCGCTCTTGGCAACCTAGAGGCCTTAAAAACAGCATTTTCTGACGGACTTTCAATTATTGATAACCCCAATTCAAGCCTAGTTGCAGTCATTGACCAAACTATTTACGCTCTTACCAAAGGTTTGGGTCAAGTTTATTTAAAAAGACATTCTGTTTTTGCTCCTATCGTTCAAAATGCACCCCTACCCGACGCAGAATCAGAAGCACAAACCCATATCATCCGAACCGCCTCTGGTATCTGGCAAGAAAACGATACGATTATTTTAACTAGCAACTATCATCCTGTTCTCAAAAACGCCCTTAAACACCAAGATCTTAATGACACAGATACCATCCAAGCTCACTTAAGAAAAGAAGTTGATCTTGAAATCCTTGCCAACACCACTATTGGTATTTGTAAAATTATTACTCTCCCAGCAGTCCAAAATGAACAAAAAATTACCTACGATAATCTTGAAAATGTTAATCAAAACATACTTACCCCACATCAGATTGATGAAGAAGAGTTGGCTGAAAAAGCAATACCAACTTCAGTCGAAAATGCTCAATTTCGCGCCAGAGTCAAAAAACCAAATCTAAGTAATATTTTTAGTGATCCCAGAAAAGCCAAAAAAACATACGGCCTGCTGACTGTAATTTTTATTTTTGCCCTTTCAGCTCGATTATTTTTAGCCTTTACTGGTGTGACTCAAGAATCCAAAAATCTTCAAAGCCAAGAACTATTAATTGAAGCTCAAACAGAATATCAACAAGCCCTCCCATTAGTAGTTTCCAATCCTCCACTTGCTCGCAACAAGCTTGTTTCTGCCCAAAACAAAGTCAATAATATCCTAGCTCTTACCCCAAATAACGAATCAGCCAAAATATTACTGACAAAAATTCAAGAAAGCATTTCTCAAACTCTAAATGTTAAAGATGCCATCATTACTGAATTCATCAAACTCGACCTTATCAAAACCACAGCTACTGGATATAGTCTCGACCTTGATGGCAGAGTACTAAATGTTCTAGACAACCAGAACGGTTCTCTTTATCAAATAAACATTGACCGCAAAAGCACCGAAATTGTTGGTGGTGGAGAATCAGTTAAGGGTGCTGAGTTCGTTGCAGGTTCACTCGGCCGAACCTTTGCCTACAAAGACTCTATTGGAGTCGTCAGGTCAGTAGCTGGCGATAATAAAACCGAAATTGTCATCGACCCCAAAGACCAAAACTGGAACGGAGTTGGATCAATTGCGTCATTTGGTGGTAATGTTTATGTGCTCGACAACGGCAATAATCAAGTTTGGAAATATACTCCAACCGAAAGTTCATTCTCGGCCAAAACCAACTACATTAAGGATAGTGTCTCAAGAGACATCAGTGATGGAATCGATATGAGTATCGACGGCTCCATTTGGATTCTCACAGGCTCAGAAAATGTTTACAACTTTTTACCAGACTCTGGTACTAGTTTTCCAACCTCAGGACTAGACAAAAAAATCGGTTCAAAAGCCAAAATTTACTCTGATGCAGAATCGACCGACATTGTTTATATTCTTGATCCCGACAATTCACGCGTAATCGCCTTTGGCAAAACAGGAGGTTACAGACTGCAATATCAAGACCCGCAAATCGCAAATGTTTTAGATATTGCCGTTTCAGAGAAAGATCAAACTATTTACCTTCTCACACAAAACAACATTCTCGCACTCAAGATTTAAAAAGGGTAAAAATAAATTTATCCAGCTAAGACCAAAACCCAAACCTTGCCCGCCCTGCTTCTTTTTAAGACCTTAACGCACTCAATTGCCGTCACACCTGTCGTTATAACATCATCAATTAGTAACAAATTAGTGTCTTTCTTAAACTTTTTTTTCAAAGTAAATGAATTAGCAATATTTTGAAACCTTTCTTTTCTGTTTAATCCAAATTGTGCTTTTGTATCTCGTTTTCGACTTAAAAAATCCTGATATTCCAAATCATTTATACTTGCAAACTTTTTAGCTAGTAATTCCGCCTGATTAAATCCTCTTTTATTTAATTTACTCCTAGAAATCGGCACACTTGTAACAACAAACTGATTTTTTAACCAATAGTCAACAAGTCTTTCGTCCAAATTAGCGTAAAGTTGAGTTAACTCATTATCCAAAGATTTTAATCTGCGAAATTTAATATCTCTAACTAACTTTTTCAGGATATTTTTATACCGATACATAACAAAAACTCCTTCAGGTAAGTAGACCGATTTACACTTTGGATGAGTTAAACCGTCCAAGCTTGACCGCTGGCATTTTATACACTTCTGGTCACCATATTGTTCCTGTTTACCAATGCACCTTTGGCAAAAATAACTGCCGTTTCGAGAACAGCCAAGACATTTTTTGGGAAATAAAAAATCAGTTAAGGACAAAAACATAAAGTTCACACAAAAAAAGCCGCTCATTTCGAGCAGCCTTTTGTTTAGATAAATATCTAAAATATTTTGGTGGAGATGGCGGGCTATGAACCCGCGTCCGATAATATTCCGACAAAAACTTCTACAAGCGTAGTTAGTGTTTATAAAAATCATTCTGAGCCCTTAGTCTCACTAACAAGTTAGAGGTCAAAACTATCTAATTTAAATTATAAATATCTTTATTAAGAGATATTAATAATATCTTTCCGCATACCCAATAATTAGCAAATGAGCGCTTTGACTCCAACTAAGTTGTACCCTAAATAGTTCCGTTGGAGAAAAACCATTTAAAGTCCTTATCGGCCTAACTTAGGCAAAAGCGTAAGCAGACGGACGAGGAGCAAACAATCCTGCAAGAGAACCGTTTACTTTGTCAGAAATTTTGCTGACAGTTATTTTTTCTAAAAATATTTTGCGAGTTATTTAGAATCACTCGGCTTGCAGTTTTTAACGAGCTATTTCGTCGAGGCAATACATCCCCAATAGAACGCATTATACCACAATTAGGCATAAAACTCAACATTACAGGTCCAAAATAAGGCTAAGCGTTAGTAAAAATAAGACCGAGAATCAATAATAGTACAGCCGCCGAAGCACCAATATTTAATATTGAAATAAACTTAAATGTTCCACCCTCATTGTTTTGAACAGTCCGATTTGTCACATTAACTTGCTTTAGTACAAGCAGTGAAAAAACTAGATAAAAAACCGACCCTAAAACCAAAAAGGCTTTAAAAATCGTTTCAAAACTGAATAATCCCCCACTAAAAAATATATCCATAATTACTGAATTACTCCATCTGGTTCGGCTTTTTCTAACCTAGCTTCCTTTTGTATCGCTAGTGATACCTTGGCCGGCTGTGGAACAGAGTGAAAATCAAACTCTCTCTGTTCGGCTGCGGTCTGAATATGCACATGACCATAATCAAAAAATAGTCTTGCAATACCCCCTACAGCTTGAGAAACATCCTCAATATTGTCTAGGTGTGCATAAGACACCTTTTTTGATAATAAGTTGTGAAAGTCCACATCAATTATTCTTTCGTTCGTCAAAATATAGGTGTTATTAAACCAACTGACTAATTTTTCAAACAACACCCCAAAAGTTATCAAAAACCACAACAATGTTGCCACTATCCAATAAGGTCCAGAAATAACTGTCGTAATATCCACCTCAAAAAAAGAAACGAGTCCAAAAAACACAAACGGTACCAAAGACATCAAGATAACCACTACAAACCAACTAATCAAAACCACAAAATGCTGTCGTAAAAACAATATGACCTTCTCTCCGGGCTCTTGTCCTTCAAAAGATATTCCCGAAGGATTTTCAAAATAAGAATTAAACATTATTGAAATAATTCTACCCCAAACTATTAATTAATTATTGAAAACTATTTTTTCTCTATATTAAATAGTGGCGTTCGAATCGAAATCCAACCTGGTGCTCTAACATTAAAAGCTTTTTTGAATTCGTCTCCAGATATCGATTCTGTGCCTCGATTAGAGTTAATTGTCACACTGCCAGTAGTGCCATTTCCAGAATAAGAAACTGACACAGAACTTATAGAGGTATATGCACCCCCATATTGATTTGCCCTATCCCTAACCTCTCCAATAGATAAAGGATTGCCCCCCCAACAAGAGATCGTTATTGGAGTAACTCTGCTAGCATCAGTGTGCCCATTTTTCGTCAATAGATATCCATTCAAAATATCAGCAAATTCTTCATTTGTTAACCATGGATGACTTCTTCCACACTTATCAGAGTTTTTACTTATATCTTCTGTATACCAACCAACATAAAAAAACGGACTGTTAGCTATTTTTTCATATGCCTGGGAAGGCCAACACTCTTGGTTTCCACAAACTGTATCCCAACCAGAAGTCGTTAAATAACCCCCTGAAGTCGATGAATATTCAGATGTTTGAATATTTTCCAATATTTGTCCTTTAGTGTCATCAACGGCCTGCTTCCAAGCTGAAGGAGGATTATCTGACTTAGACTTAATAAAAACTTGATTATTTGTTCCTACGTCAATCTCTTTACCTATAGATTTAAACCCCATTGCATACGTTCTTGCGGCTACTGCCTGTGCCTTTAAAGCTTCTTTTGGCCAACTAGACGACATTTCACCAATACCATAAAGATATTTAGTTTCGAAGTCCATTTCTCCATGTCCTATTACTTTAATGTTTCCACCAGTATCTTTATTCGTTGGTTCCTTTCCATAATATTTGCTCAAAATTGCTTTATAATCCTGTCCAGCTTCAGCTCTTGCTTTGGCACCATATTGGCTCATGCCCTTCCTATGAGTAAATCCACCAAAAGAAAAAACTGCGAATGCCGGCGAAAATCCTGGGTTAAAATTTATCCCCGCGTTTGGATCATCCGTTAAAGGCACTTCGCCTACACTTGCGCTAAAAGACCCACTCTTGCTGGCAATAATTTCATTCTGTCGAGCAGTTAATGTGGCAATTTGACCTGTAAGACTATTTTGGAATTCTTTTGCACCAGTCACTTCTTTTTTGTAAAAATCAGCCTCTTTATTCAACGAAGTCTGAAGTCCAGCCAGTTTAGTTTTCTCTTTAGCCAAATCTTCTTTGTCCTGTTTAAGTCCTGTAATATCAGCAGTAATTGTCATTATTAAATTCTTATCCCTATCTGTTGTTTTGCTACGAAAAGTCAGTTCTCTTGTCACATCCGTAGCGCTATCAGAAGAAAGTAGCGTCAAAAGCGGAGTATCCACAAAAGTTCGAATGTAATAACTTCTTACTGTCGCAGCTAATATTTTTTTCTGCTTTTCTAAATCAGCTTCTTTTTGCTTGATTTGCTTCTCTGCCAAATCAATATCATTCGTGTATTTATTTATTTTTGTCTGAATAGAAGTTATTTGACCAGTCAAGCTCTTAAGCTTTTGCTCAAGAGGCACTGTGGCATCTTGACTCGCCTTTAAGTCTTTACTTAATTTTTCAATTTCCTTAGCAATCTCATCGCTGTTATTCAAATCAAGAGCAATCGCATTATTTCCAACTGATAAGGTAATAATCTGCACCACAACAACTAGACTTATAAGAAATAGCCTCGAGGCGTGGGATAAAACTTGACGATAGGCAGGCAACTTTGTCATTGTTAGATTATACCTTCTATGCCCAAAATCAATCTCGCCCTAAAAACATTTTTATTATCACTATTTTTAGTATTTAATTTCGTACTTATCTCATTCCTGCCAACAAATTCCACCAACGCTGCTACCTACTGGTTTATTCGAAACGTTGGTGGAACAATTTCTTGTATTTCTGCGACTTTTGGAGGCGACCTTCCACACTACAACTCCCAATCTTCATGTGAAACAGCATTAGCTGGCGGAGCAGGCGTAGGATCTGGCGAAAATAGTAGTGGGGGCACTGGTGGAGACTCATCTATTCCATGTAGCCCAACCTGTTCAATTGGAGGAGTTCTAGAATTTGATACAGGCGATAGTGGTGGTAGTACTGTTACAACAATCCTAACCGTCTCAATATCAATTGCAGCGGTTGTGGCTTTTATACTCGCCGGCTTCGGTGCAGTTAAAATTGTTACTTCTGCTGGCAATCCAAGCGGTATTAACGCAGGTCGAGAGATGATAATTTCGGCAATCTCTGGTCTGTTGTTTATTGTTTTTGCTGTAACTATTCTTGAAATAATTGGCGCTAATATTCTTAATCTTCCAGGCATAGAAGCTACAAGCGACATATACACACCATAATGTTAAGCGAAACAAAAAACATCGCAATCCGACTCGGAGAATCAGGTGTCGGTAATCCTATTACTGAATTTAACAGTGGCTCAGCCAGCTCTGTTGGTGGATTTATTAGTAACGCAATGGTTTATTTTGTTTTTCCTTTTGCCTTTTTAGTATCAATAATTCTTATAGCAATCGGCGCATTTCGAATAATTTTAAGCGGAGGCAATCCAGCCAGCGTTGCGGGAGGTAAATCTATGATAATTAATGCTGTAATCGGCCTGGTTATTATTTCCATAGCTTGGGCATTAACCGCATTTGTTTCACAATCAATTCTTAACGTTTATGTCACCTAAAAAAATATTATTACCACTAAGCTCCTTACCCCTTCTGGGGCTCAACATTAACGAAGAGTTCCAACCCGCAGAAAACTTTCAATCAGTTGGCGACATTGGTACTATTTTCTTATCGATTATATTTGGCCTTGGTGCAATTTTTACCGTCATTTTTTTAATCCTCGGGGGTATCAAATTTATTACCTCTGGTGGTGATCCAAATAAGACTGCAGCTGCAAAAAATTCAATCACATATGCAGTCATCGGTATGATCCTTTTGATTCTAACTTTTGTGATAATGTATACAGTACAGGCACTATTTATTAATAATCCCAATCTTTAAAATGTCGCTTTTTCACATAAAATCTACATTCAAACAAGCAATTTTTGTTTTTCCAGGAATATTAATAATGCTAGCTATTTCTGCAGCCAATGTAATTGCTGCTTGTTCAACAGGATCTCAAGGTACTGACCAAAATCCTCTAGGGGAAATCTGCCCTCCAGCCGGTATTCCAACCGAAGCTTCTGATGTTGGAAAAATCATTACATTCGCCATAAAAATCCTAATGTTTGCAGGTTTTGTTATGGCTTTTATTTGGCTACTACTCGCAGGTATCAGTTACATTACCAGTAATGGTGAGCCAGCAAAAACCGCTGCCGCTCAGAAAAAAATCACCTACGCAATAATTGGCCTTATTGTAATTATCCTAGCTTTTTCTATTTTGACTCTTGTTGAAAACATCTTTAGCCTAAACGCAGGCTCTATTACTAGTCCAGAACTTCCGTTCTAAAAAACCTTGAAAGGGGGTGAGTCGTTATAAAAAAGTTAATTGCCGTATCATCCTCAGTTGTCGGGACTATTGCTAGTTCTACAGCAGCGTTTGCAGACGAAATTCAGCTTAATCCATACAATGTCAACGTAGCTGAACCAGGAGCAATCCTCAGCTTTGTGATTCAAATGATTATTTTTGCTGCATTCCTTATTGCTTTTATCTGGCTATTAATTGGTGGTATCAAATGGATTCTTTCCAGTGGTGACCCAGGAAAAGTTGCAGCCGCCAGAAATCAAGTAATTCACGCACTCGTTGGGTTGGTGGTTGTAGTTTTGGCCTTAGCCTTAATTATGCTTGTCCAAACCATTCTTGGAGTCAGCATTATTACTGGAGACAACTTCACTATTCCAACTCTGTAAAAAGATTAGGAAAAAGTTTCTTCCAATATCGACCTGGAGTACTAAATACTTTCCAGGTCGATATTGTTTGGATTTACAATTTGATTAACTGGTATTATTTAATTAACTAGTGACAATGAACAAAAAATCTCTCGCAATTTCTTTATTTTATTCAATTTTATTTTTAGCCCTTAATCAGGGAGTGTTTGCGGCCGCTGGAGGCGGTCCAGGTCCAATTGGTGGAGGAAGCGAAGAACCTTCTCAGCTTTGCGACCTAATTGATATTATCGCCAAAGCCATAAAAATTATCGCCCCCGCAGCTGGAATTGGGTTTTTTGTCATGCTTATCTACGCAGGCTACAAATACATATTTTCCTTCGGCAATCCGCAAGGCGCAGCCTCAGCTAGGAGTGCAATAATGACCGCCCTAATCGGAGTAGTTGTGTTGTTACTTATTTACGCTATCTTTAAATCCCTAGAACTCGTTACGGGAATCAATCTACTCGACTACACACCGGAAAATACACAGTGTTAAGCTAAGTTTTGTTAATGAAAAAACTTGCCCTAGTCCAAAAACCAGCACTTGGACTTTCTTTTTTTCTCATATTTACACTAATCGTTTCTTTTTTTTCACCGTACTCATTTGCTCAATACACTCTGCCTAAAATCTGTGATCAACCAGAACCACCAAACGGGACCAATCCAACTTACACCCCGCCAACATGGAATGAACTAGAGGGCAAAACCGAGAGTGAATATCAGCCATCTAGAGCAATTGTCAATGCTTCAGGAGTTTCTGCAGTGGTTAATAAACCCGTTCTGCCCTTTGTCAGATCAATGGCTAATTATCTGGAGGGCAAATTCCAAACTGACTCTCACCGCAAAACAGACATCTCCAAACTTAACAACAACGAACTTAACAACTTTAATGGTCCCTTAATCAAAATCTTGCCCAAAAATAATATCGACAAACTTCGCCAGACATATATTGAAACCGTCTATCAATTATCCAAATCAGGCACCACTAAACTCGAAGAGGCTGCTGCCGAATATGGTGACTACTGCGGACAGCACTACCGTACAGTAAAGGACCTTTACGACGCTTGGGGCAAACCTCTTCCACCCGGACTTCAAGGTGGTGTATCAGCCAAAGTCTGGTCAGAAACCTGGGGAAGATATTGGGCTAAATTTCCTCTAGTTACAAACTGGACATCCAGAGGCTGTATCTCCTCCACATCAGACAGTGAAGATGAATCAGAAACATGTGTTCCTGGCCGTGATTTATTACTAGGTGTTCCTTCAGTCGCCCGCCTTGCCGCATTATCTCAAATACTTCAGCAAGTTACCCTTCAGCAAGATACGATCAAAGAATCAATAGATTTTAATCCCGAACCAGCCAAACCAGAAGGCAGAGAAGGTCCAGGCGAAGAATATATTATTCTCTACAACGCCTCTGGAACAGCAGCCGACTCCGTCCAGTACACCAAAAACGGCTCACTCCTCTCTTCTCGAATTCCCTATGTTGACTCGGTATGGAAATCACTAGCACGCAAAAAATCCGGCAGTTTACGATTATTTGGCCCAGGTGATTTTTGGAATAAAAACAATACAGGAGAATTTTCTGACACCGCGTCGACCAGACTTAAAGGTTTTGGTCAGTCCAATCAAGTTTGGGCAGGCTACCTAGGTAGCGTTCAAACCGCCAAAGAAATAATATTACGCACTATTACCCCAAAAGATATCGAAGTCAGAAAAGAATAACTTTGCAAATATACCTAAACTAAGATTAAAATAAGCTATAACTTGCCTACCAATGCGTCTTAAGATCGTTCTGCCAATTTTTATAATATTCAGCCTTTTCTCAATTTTTTTTAGCTTTAATTCGTCGCCTGTTCTTGCTCAAGCCGAAGATCCGTTTGGGTGTGAGGAAGAAGCCGCTGGCTCTCCCCCTCCTCCAGCTGGCAGTCCTGTTGGTATTTCTAATCCCCATCCTGGTATAGGCGATACTGTCCAACCATATCAACAATCAATTTGTCAGTACAAAAACGCTCTCGACGAAGACGACGTGAATCTTCAAAAATTCAACCTAGGCCTTATGGACAATCTGGCTTTTGGTATCAACCGCCAAATAACTGGCCTTCCATCAACCGAAGCAGAACTCGAATGTATAAGTGGTGGTGGAACCAATTGTCGAACCGGAGCCGCAGTGCCATTTTTAATGAAAAGCATCGCTATGCTTTACACTGAAGAACCGGCTTCGGGTGTGCAATATCTTGCCGATCTTAAATCAAAAATTACCGGCGAAACTTTAGCTGCTCAAACAGGCTACGACGCGCTCAAACCAACCCAAGCCTTATGGACCACCTTCCGCAACCTCACACTTCTTCTCTATGTCATCTTTTTTATTGTCATTGGTTTTATGATTATTTTCCGCCAGAGACTAAGTTCAAGCTCTGTTGCTTCAGTCCAAGCGGTATTACCAAAAATAGTAATTAGTTTAATCCTCGTTACCTTCTCCTATGCAATCGTCGGACTAATGATTGATCTAATGAACTTTTTTATCGCCGTTATGATTCAAATTCTCTCGAGCGAAAGCGTAGCCCAACCTAATTCCAATGGAATCTATTACGAAAACAACGTTTTCACATTTATGCTTAAAGAATTATTCCTTGAAAATATTTCAGGCATATTCCACAGCAGCGACGATATTATAGCTGGTGCAATCGATAACTTTGGCTTGCCTGACTTGATCGAAAAATTCAGCTCAAGTATCCTTTCTGCTCTAGCCGTTGCCGTGATTGGAATTATGATGCTTGTAGCCACATTCCGCATATTTTTTATGCTACTTATGGCCTACGTCAAAGTATTCTTTTACACAATTTTTGGTCCCCTTATGATTGGAATCGGCGTTATTCCAGGCATGCCGGGCTTTGGTCCTTGGATTCGAAATATTGCCGCCCAACTTGCCACTTTTGTAATCACCATACTTATGATTATCTTTGCTGCCTATTTTATGGGTGTGGGCAAAGACAGGATTACCTCTGGTGAAGCTACGATTACTGAAGGTGAGGGGTGGAATGCTCCGCTTCTCGGTGGGTTTACTAATGAAGAAGGTGCTAACGCTCTTAAGTCTTTAATTGGTATTGGCATTCTATTAGGCGTACCATCCGCAGCCAAAATCGCTCAGGATTCATTCAAAGTCAAAGGTGGCGGAATTGGTGGAACAATTGGTGGTGCGGCTGGCGCTGTTGCAGGCGCAGGATTAGGTATGGCTAGACAACCATTTAATGGTGCAGCCACCAGAGCCAAAGCTAGAACTAGTGATTTTGCTGGCGAAAAACTAAGTAACACATTTAATCCTTGGAGTTCACAAAGAAGATATGATAGGCTTTCAAGTACCCCAGGTGCATCTTCACCAATTACACCAGGCAGACCTGGACCTGCTGGTCCGTCAACCACACCTCAACAAGCTTCAACACAAGCCCAAAGATCAGCTAACCCATTCAGTCGCAGAAGACCGTAAATTTTAATCGGAAAACTATTTCAAATCAGACCTAATCTGGTCAACGCTCTCTTTATACAAAGTCTTAGCCCAGCTAAAAGCCGTATTTTTTAAGTTCTTAGGGCCAAAAACTTCTTTAGTCCAAGCACCAACCATCTCTGCTTTTTTTCCAAGTGCTGGAATTGTGGCAATTTTGACACGGCCCAATTTAATTTCTTTACCCTTAAAAACTCTTCTTTTTAATTCCCTCTCTTCTCTCGTGCCAATTAACCCAGCTTCTCTAGCTTTGCCAATATAATCTTCAATTCTTCTTGCTCCCCAATTCTGTCTCTCATTATTGTCACTAAAGGCATAAATCCCATTAATTTTCATCTTATATCTAAGTAGTGCCTCAATTACCTGCATGTTGAAATTACGCCTATCTTCAGGCGTTTTAGAAAAATAACTTGCCATCAAAGCTTTTGCTGATTCTTCATTCGGTTCCCTCTGAAAAGCCTCAAACTTATCGTACATTTCGTTCGCTTGAGCTGCTGCCGCATCCTTATAAACATCATCTTTAAGTTTATTCACCACTTCTGGATTATTACGAATTTGACTCAGCGCATCGACAGTCTTAAATCTTTCTAACCAATCAGTCACATCTGTAGCTTTTTCCGGATCAGTCGGTTTTTCCATACCAAAGGTTTCCGTCATTAGCTTAAACCCAGGATCCCCATATTTATAGAATCCCTTATCAAAGATTGGGCCTGTTATATTCAAAACTTTCCCATTTATCTTTCCTCCAGCCTCCAACACATCTTGTGGGTATCTAGTTTTAACCAAAATATTATCCTTATATTTGCCCGCAAAGATATATCCAGTTGTGTCACCATTTTTTAGTGGTTCAGTTGGAATTACCCTAATAGGCTCAACAACCATGGGCGCAATTGTAGTCTCAAGGAAACCAATCATATTATCCATTTCTTGCCCCAAAACAATCTTCCTTGACTTATATGCATAACTTGCTTCAATTAGTTTTTGAAGCTCAGAAACTGTAACTGAAGCTGGTACGCGTTCGCTCGACCTAAAATTCGCAAGCGCTGAAGGAGAAAAAAATTCATCTCTCAAAACACTATCAACATATTTAGCTTCCCATGCCTTCTTTTGTTTATAACCCTCGGTCAGTAAAGGCTGATTAGCTGCTATTAACGCCTTTTTTTGATCCTCGTCACTAGTCGTACGATAAAGAGTTTCTAAATCAATCATTTTAGTTGGATCCCTAGGATCTGGAACTTCAGCTCTTTTAAAAGTACGCTTATTGTTGCCCAATACTGTTCTCTCTTCTAATAAAGCTTCAGCTTCTTTTTGATCCAATACCGCTGTGTTCAACTCATCAAAAACTCTCCTATCGGCAATATAAGCATCAATAATATCCTGCCTTAAGCCTTCAGCTTCAAACAACTCAACTAATGCGGCCTGATCAAGCTCGCCCAAAGCGGCCGTTATTTCAACTGCCCCCTTACCCTTACCAGCTACCGCAAAATTATGAATCCTTACCAAGGCATTATATTCATCCCTAAAGGCTTCAACTTGTTTGCCAAACTTTCCGCTTAATTCTGGGTCATTTAAAATTTTTAACAATTCTCTTATTTGTGGATTATCCCTTGCCACTCTCTGATCTTCAGCCAACTCAAGCTCAGTTAAAGCATTTAACTTAAGTGATTCGACGGGGTTATAGTTTTCAATCGCAGCCAAAACTTCTTCCCTGGCTTTCCTAAGTTCAAATTCCAAAGCAGCCGCTTTAAGTTCGCCCTCTCTACGCTCTGGTGTGTTTGGATCTCCTTCTTTTCTTAAGCTCTCAACCTTATCAACAAACGCATTCAATGGATTCATCAGCTCGTTTCTATTTGGAGTCAAACCTCTAAAAGCCTTCAAGTTAGCCAGCACCGCATCCTTTTGCGTCTGCAACCTTGTAAACAACCTTAAGCCCGCATCAAGATAACGCTCTTTTTCTTTTTCAGTAGCTACCATCGACTCAAGCTCGGCCTTTAATTCATCCCGTCTCGCCTCAAGCATACTTCTAACTGAAGGATCAGCATTTCTCAACTCAAGCTCAATTGAGTTTAATTCTCGTATATATTCAATTTGTGTTCGATGACTTTCATCCGCTTCCTGAGTTACCTGCTCATCCCTAGTCTGACTCTCAACCCCCATAGCCCTATCAATAGCACTAAATAGTTGTGCCTCAGCCTGAGTGCTCGCCAAAGGCTGATCCTCAACCCTTGCCTGCTCTTCTAAACTAATAATGTGTTTCTCGTTATCTGGCATAATTTAACTATACCCCATTATATCATTTTTAGCCTTAATAAACAGTCCCATAGTTATTTAATTAGATTTTGTAATTAACTAATTAACATCACAATATTTAGCCGACAATATTATTTAGAATTTAGCTTCAAAAATTTCACGCAACTTTTTTCACTGCAACCTATATTTTTTTCTGCTACAATCCAAAATCAATAAGAGTTCCTGCCTTTTTTATAGTTAATTTTCCCATTTTGGCAGGCAAAATAGCTATGGAAGAGCATGCAGTACCGCAAAACATTACCACGTTTGAGTTCAAACTCTTCGGACCATTTACAATCCGCCAGTTTATCTATGTCGCAATAGGTGGAATAATTGGCGCCGTTTTTTATTTTTCCCCTCTTCCCAAAACATTTTCATATATTGTCGGAGGACTATTTGTTTTACTTGGAATTGTTTTTGCTGCAGTTCCTTTACAGGGAAGACCATTAGACAAGTGGATTGTTGCTTTTTTCCGCTCTATCACTAGACCCACCCAAAGAATTTGGATCAAGGATAACCACGTACCTTATTTTCTAGAAGCTAATTTCCTCAAATCTGCCCCCATTCAGCAGGTTTCTTCCTCAGTAATGCCAGCTAGAATCAGCAGATCAGAACTTCAAACACTGCTTGCCAGACAGTCACATTCATCAATAGTTAACCCTTTTGACCAAAAAGAAAGTCAATTCTTAGCTCAAATCGCTAGCCTCGAATCAACAGTCAAGGCCACCAACGCCCCTCCTCCCCAAAACCAAGGCATTAATCAAAATCCTTTCTCTCCGTATCAACAACCAATCCAAAACATCAGAACAACCACTCAGGCTGCTCCCAAACCAGCCGAACTTAAAGCTAAAGAGGAAGAAATCAAAGCTCAAGAATTAGCTTTAATCGAAAAACAAAAAGCCTTAGAAACTTCTAAAATAAAACTCGAGGAAGAAAAACAAAAGAAGCTCAACCTGCTTAGTCAAAAACTAACCAACCCACAAAGCCAAACTCCAGAAGTTTCATTAATTAACAAAGGCCCAGATGCTTATTCTACCCCCGCAAACCTTAACCCTAATCGTGAAATTAAGGTCCTACCACTAACACCAGAGGCCTCAGTCAACCTGAAAACTCCCCAGAATCAACCTACAGCCCCAACTGAAGAGTCCAAACAAAAACTTGCTGAACTAGACGAAATATTACGCTCTCAACAACAAATTGAGGCAGAAATAAAAGCCAAGGAACAAGAAATTCTCCGCCAACAAGCCAGTATTCAAAAGGAGCAGGAAAAATTCTCTACAGCATGGGAAGATTTTAAGAAAAACAAAAGTCTTGCAGAAAATGGCGGGTTTAACACCTCAACCCCCGACATGTTCCAAAAACATTTACTTCCCAATGTTGGCAAAAAAACAGTCGTCTCACCTCTACCATCCAGTAATTTTTCAACCGTAAACAGCCAAACTTCAATTGCTGCACAAATTGCCTCCGATATTAATTTTGGAGGCAATGTTATCGCCATCCCTGGTAATCAAATCCAATTCATGCAGGGAATAGGCGATACTCGTATTCGCAAACTCAAAACCCGCCCACCCGACTTCTCCAAGGGTAGGTTGCCAATCTTGGGCGAAAGACAATTTGATATCAGCAAAGAACTCAAAAAACGCTTCGAAAACCCCGAACCACAGCCACAAAAACCCATCCAAATGGGTAGTATTGCTGGTGGAATTGCCATAGAGGAAATCAAAAAAGTTAAAGATTTTGAACCAATTAAAGCTGGAAAAATTTCCGAAAAAGATTCTAAGGACTTTGCCCCTCCACCTAGTCCTAACCTCAACAAACCTACCACTAGTGATAGTCACCAAACAGCTCAACCAACCAAAGCTGAACCAAATGAAAATCGCGACCAAAAACACGGCGGTGTCGTGCAGCCATTTAATTATCAATCCACTCAGGCCAAAGCAGCTCCAAAAGCAGAAATAAAAATCAACCTATCTGAACACCCCAACACACCCAATGGCATTGTTTACAACAGTAATGGAGAACTAGTTCAAGGTGCACTAATTTCCGTATTTGATACTTCTGGCAAGCCAGTTCGTGCTTTTAAAACCAACGGTCTTGGGCAATTTATATCTGTTACTCCCTTAGCTAACGGAAAATACACAATTCAAACCGATTTTGACGGCTTAAACTTTGATACAATTGCCTTCGAAGCCAAAGGTCAGCTTCTTGATCCTTTCGCAATAACTGCTAAAAACTTACAAAATTAAGATGAAATCTGCCCCGATTAAATCATCAACTCAAGAACACCTAGAAATCAGCGATATCCGTGATGATGTTGTAATCCTCAAAGACAATTCGGCCACGATTATTATTCAAACTGCCGCTATTAATTTCGAACTTCTCTCTGTCGACGAACAGGACTCAATTATTTACTCGTACGCTGGACTTCTCAACTCCTTAAATTTCACTATTCAAATCGTTGTTCGTAGTAAAAAAATTGACCTCAGTAACTACCTGCAATTAATCACTCAAGCAGAAACCCATCAAGCCAACCCGGACATCAAAAGGCAGATTTTTCAATATCGACAATTTATTCAAACCGTTGTTCAACAAAACAACGTTCTAGAAAAAAAATTCTACGTGGTTATTCCATTTAATCCGCTCGAGTTGGGTGTCAAAGGTGCCGCCCTTGGCAATATTCAAAAGGACAATACCCACACTCAAGGTTTTATTGACATGGTCAAAACAAGTCTCTACCCCAAACGTGACCATCTTGTTCAACAATTCGGCCGTATTGGTATCAAATCAAAACAATTGACCACACAAGAACTAATCGAGCTTTATTTTGACATCTACAACCCTAGTGAGGTTGGATTGCAAAAAATAATTGAATCAGCAGGCTCATACACATCACCCATCGTTTCGCCAGCAGTCTCAGCTCCGATTGTTGAAGAAAACCAAGCAACAACCTCAATTGCCTCTCCAGTTCAACCAGAACCACAGCCTGTCGAGCCTCAAACTGCCCAAACCCAACCCTTATATACCCCACAGCCTCAACCTGCTCCACCCGCTGGACCACAACAAACCATCTACGCCCCTAACCCTGCGGTTCAAGCACCCCCCATAGCTGCCAATCCTCTCAATCAAACAGCGGCATCTGTGGTTACCCCCCAAACCTCTCCTATTCCAGAACCAGCCTCACAAATTCCCACTATTCCATCGGTAATTAACACACCCCAACCTCAACCAACAACAATGGCACCACAACCGAACAGCAGTGACGACTTAACCAACAGTAATACTATTGATCCAGATATCTTAAAGGCTCTAAATGCCCTAAAATCACCATCAGGAAACGGAGGACAATCATGAAACTATTTGGCAAAAAAGACCCTAATCAAAGCCCTCAAAACGCTCCACAGCTCGTATCTGCTCAAGCCAAAGCAGTGGCCCAAGGCACAGTTTCGGTTAGAGATATCATTGCCCCTCCAGCAATTGAGGTCGATTTCGATTTTATAAAAATCGGCGAGACTTACTTTAAAACACTTTTTGTAATTGGCTACCCCAGGTATGTCGGAGCCAACTGGCTTTCACCTCTTATTAATTTTAATCACACGCTCGAAATCTCAATGTTCCATTATCCAGTTGACGCTCAAGCAGTGCTTCAAGACATGAAACGCAAAATTGGAGAAATGGAGGCAACTATTTCTACCGATATTCAACGCGGCAAAGTTATTGATCCTAGTCTTGAAGTTACCCTAGATGACGCACGCAACTTTCAACAAGATCTAGCCAAAGGTGCCGAAAAGTTTTTTCAGTTCGGGCTCTATATCACTATTCCTGCCGAATCAAAAGAGGAGCTAGTCAATATCACCAAACAAGTTGAAAGTCTGCTTGGTTCCATTCTAGTTATTTCTAAACACGCCACTCTTCAACAAGAAGACGGTTTCAAAACCACTCTCCCATACGGCCACGACAAGCTTCTCGTTACCAGAAACATGGATACTACGTCTTTAGCCACAACTTTTCCTTTCACATCAAGCTCCTTAACCAGCAACGAGGGAATTATGTATGGCATTAATAGACACAACGGATCACTAATCATCTTTGACAGATTTTCACTCGAAAATGCCAATACCGTCGTTTTTGCTAAGTCCGGAGGCGGTAAATCCTATATGACCAAGCTTGAAGCCCTAAGATATCTAATGTTTGGCACCGAAGTTATTATTATTGATCCAGAAGAAGAGTACAAAAATCTCTGTACCGCCATAGGTGGAGAATATATTAGCTTCGACTTCAACTCAGAAACAAAAATTAACCCTTTCGATCTTTCTGGTGTCTATGAAGAAGGAGAAAACGAGTTAAATCTCAAAATCCTCTCGCTTCACGGACTTTTCAGAGTCATTATGGGACAACTTTCCGCCACAGAAGATGCAATTCTCGACCGTGCTTTAGTACTTGCTTACAAAAATAAGGGCATTACTGCCGATCCACAAACCCAAACACTTCAACCACCATTAATGGAAGATTTATATAAGGCTTTAATTGGCATGGAAGAACCTCAAGCCAAAACCCTTGCTGAAAGAATCGAAAAGTTTGTCAAAGGTTCTTTAGTTGGAATATTCGACCAATACTCCAATCTAGATATTCACAACACATTTACAGTTTTTAGTATCAAAAACCTTGAAGCCGAACTGCGCCCAATAGCTATGTATATTATTCTCGACTTTATATGGACTCGTGTTAAAAGAGACCTCAAAAAGCGCATACTTATAGTCGATGAGGCTTGGTATATGATGCAATATCCTGATTCTGCTACGTTTATGTACTCAATCGCCAAACGTGCTCGTAAATATTATCTAGGATTAACCACGATTACTCAGGATGTCGAGGACTTCTTGGGCACAGAATATGGCAAGGCTATCGTGACCAACTCAAGTATTCAAATCCTCCTTAAACAGTCTGCAGCAGCTATCGACAAGCTTGCCGAGGTATTTTATCTCTCAGATGGAGAAAAACACTTACTTCTAGCTGCAAATGTCGGTGAGGGGTTGTTTTTTGCAGGAAGTTCACACGTGGCAATGCTTGTGGTTGGCTCACCAGAAGAACATCAACTTGTCACCAGTAATCCTAAGGAGGTTTTAGAAATGCAAAATGCTGCTGCTGCCCAAAACCAAGATTCTAACACCTCAAACGTGCCACTTTCATCTGCTTCGCAAGAAATCATTTAAACCAAAAAAGTGCTCCACAATGGCTCATTTAGCACTATAAGAATTATGATTAGCTAAGTAACATGCCAACTACACCCGAAACAACCACCAAACCCCAAAATGCTTTAGATCAATTACTACAGTTTCGGTTGGCAGACTGGACTTTAGATTTTTTTGAAAAATCTGCTACCAAAAACCTTCCCCCAAGATTCCCAACCGAAGAGGAGTTCAATAAAAAATTTTTAGACCTCTTTCCAGGTGCCAACTACGAACAAACATTAATTTCAATTCAAAATATTGCCGACCAATACAAAATTGCCGATATTGGTCAAAACATTCTTGTTCTTAGACAAATTTTTTCCTCACTTATTGAAAATGATCTCAAAGAACTCGAAATCTCAAATTTGGCCGCCATACCAATTATTTCCAAAACTAACAAAGACCAAGCCAAATTACCTACAAGCGGCCTCGCCACAATCGAAGAAGTTGACGCTGTAATACAAAAAATTCGTCAGGAAAAAGCCGCCGAAAATCTTCCTCCTGCAATAGAGTTACCAAAAACCATTAAAATCAATACTCCCTCCCAAACCGAACCAGAAGCCAGCCTTAATCTGCCAAGTTCTCCTCAACCAATACAGCAACCCATCACCCCAACCTCAAAATCCCCGCAACCAACAATCACACTTCCAGTTTCTCCCTCCTCAAGTTCAACAATAGAAAAACCATATTCAAACGAAGCTAAAACAAAAAAAGCAGCTACTGTTAAAAAACTAGAAGACACAGTTAATCTCACCCACAAAGAAGTCGCTACCTCGATTAAACAAATAATTCTCTCACCAGAAATTTCCGCCACAATTTTTAAAACCAAAATAGATGCCGCCAACCAAGAAAGACTTGTAGGTAAAATATCAGATGCGGTTGCTTCTAATATTGTTTATTCTACCCACACCGCAGATTATCAAGAATTGTCACCAGTCATTGCATCAGAAATTTATGAGGCAGTAGCCAAAGAACCAGAGACAGCCAAACAAGCGAGCAACCTTGTTAAGTCTGAAGAGTTTTTAGTGGCTGTTGACCAATCTTCAGAGGCCAACTTCCCAGCAATCTCACAAGCAAATGTTGCCTCACAAGTTTTATTAATTAATACCCTAACCGATCCTAAATCAGCACCAACCACCCACACAGAAATTATCGACAACGCGGTTAGTACTGCCTTAAAAATCAACCCCAGCACCAACACTTCCCAAAACAAACTTGTTGTTTCTGCGGCAATCCAGCAAGTTTTTTTGCCCAATATTGCTCAAAGGGTTCTTGACACAACTACAGATGATTTTGAAAAAAATATTCCACTCCAACCAGAAAGGTTTCTTCAAAATCTAAACGATGCTCAAGAACAAAGTTTTAACTCCCTACTTAAACACCTAGACGGCAAACTTGAAGACAAAACTCTTCTAACCCAAGCCGCTCCCCGTTTTGTTACAGACACCATAAGTAGAGAAATCCTCCAACCTATCAATATCTATGCTCAAGGCCAACAAGCGGTTGCACCAGCTGAAGCTGAAGCAGCGCAAAATCACGCTTTTGCATCACTAATGGAAAACCCCAAGAGACAAAAGGAAGGGTATGAGGATTTTTTAACCGAAACTCTTCAACCCTCACCCCAAAGACAGTCTTTTCTTAGCCGTAGCACCAAAGAACTAAAAGGCAGAGGCTCTGTTTCAGCTGGCGAAGCAATTCTTCTCAAAAACTACTCTGATGAATTAGAACTTTACGAACAAATTCCTCAGTTTCAAAATCCAAACAAGCGCTCAGTCTGGAGAATGGGTGGTTTTTCAAGATCTTACTACTCACAAAGTTCTGCCGGACAAACTATCACTAGATCAACTAATTTCATTCCCAAAAAATCATATTTTAATTTTTCACAAAAATTCTCCGCTAGTCGCGCCAAAGGTAAACTCAAAGGTTTTGCTAAAAAAGGTGCAGGTAAAGTCGCAGCCAAAGTTGGACTTTCCGCTGCACTTGGTGCAGCCACAGGCGGCACATCATTAGTTGCACAAATTGCCCTAGCTTTAATACTCAAATACAAGAAAAAAATTGCCTATATTGCCGCCATGCTCGCATTTTTGGCTTATTTATTGTTCCTTTGGCTACTAACCCAAATTGCTGCATTTATCATCGGTTTTGCGGTTGGTGCAGCAATTGGTTTTATGCTTGGAGGACCAATCGGCGCCCTAATTGGTGGTTTTTTGGGAGGCACAGCTTCAGTTTGGCTATATAGTCATTTTCCGCCTTACGCAGCATTCGTCGACAACGTACTCCTTAGTTTACCCAAATTATGGGGAGTAGTTACCGCACCAATCGGTTGGATCGCCTCTGCTTGGGGTGCTTTAAGTGCAACTGCCTCGTTTTTAGGTGGGGTAGGCAGTGGCGCCGTTGGTCTTATTGGTGGAGGACTATCCAGCCTTGGAGGATTATTAAGTAGTGGTGCCAGTACTGCCGTCACAGTTGCAACTAGTCCTGCGGTTCTTATTCCCGCTGCTACGCTCGGGGGGGTCACAGCTTTTTCGGTACTAAGCTACAACACGGTTTCCTCAGCATTATTTACCAACCCCAGCCTTCCAGAGCAAATTGTCTTACCTGGCGATGCCACCGAAGGCGAATCTGGCAACGCCTATATTCAAATCCAAAAACTGGTCAGTGCTCCTAATAAATCACTCGGACCAGCCAAAACCATTAATTTAGAAAACTCTGACCTTCCACAAACAATTACCTATTCTGTGAGTATTACCGCCGGCAACCAACCCGTTTACGACATAGTTTGTTCAGACACAATCACCCACACCACCAAAAACGGCACAGTCCGCTCGCTTACACCACCAACTATTACTTGTCCAGCCACACTAAACCCTAATCAGTCAACCAATATTAACTACAGTCTAAATATTCCCAACGAAACCATCTTCGAGGACTCCAGCATTAGTAATAAATTCTCTATAAATTTTAAATCCTTCGACCCACTAATAACTCCATCTCCACTCCCAAGCGGAGGGTTTAGTAACTCAGTATCTTCTACAGCCAACGACCTTTCAAGTGTGTTTATTGGCACTCCCGCTGGAGATTGTCCATCCGGCTGGCCAGTCGCCGGATCAGGCAGTGTCACCCAAGGTCCAGGGGCAAATATCTCGCACCAATCACTAGAAGCCATCGACATTGGCACTTTTTACACCGACAGTTTATTGGCTAGTTTTAACGGAATTGTTCAATACAAATATTCCGATCCTAATGCCAGCCACCCAATCACAGGTAGAACCGGACTGACAGTTATTCTCAGCGGCACCTGTAATGGTGTAGCGTTTCAAGCTATCTATGGCCATCTAGACTCATTTGGTAGCGGAATCGAAGTGGGAACAGTTGTTACAAAAGGCCAAGTAATCGGCTACGAAGGATATACTGGATATATTCTGCCTCCCGATATTCGTGGCACCCACCTTCACTATGAATTTCGCGGGCTTCGAATGGAGCCACCCTACATACCAGTCGATGTTCGTGCCTGTGCAGGAAGTTGTGCAGGAGTAAACTAAAAACAATGACACTTACAGACCTTAAAACCAAGTTTGGAAAATACTGGATATTCTTCTTTTTTGCTGGCTTTATTTTACTTTTTATTCTTCTGTATCTAGTTCTCAATCCTTCTCAAAAAGAAACCCCGCCAATCACACCACAAGAGACATCTATCCCAAAAAATTCTCAACCTGACAATGATCCTTTCGCTAACAAGCCGCAAAAATATCAAATTGGAGAACAAATTTCAGCATTTGTAGCACCTGAAAATATTTTCAGTGCTAACATCACAAAAACCCCTCAAGACACAAGCAAAATATCTAGCTTTTTTAATTTTGACTCGCAAAATTTTAGAGAGTTATTAACGGACCTTGGCACTAGAAAGGTCTTTGTTGATCAAAACCGCACACTTACAATTGACGATTTAACAATAACTTACCGCAGCCCCCAAATCTCTTCCCCCCAAAGAATACCAATCGAAAATATTATAAATAACGCAAAAACCGCTCTTGCTACTCTTTCACCGAACCCAAACCACACACTCTCTGAGCCTGAGTTTTATTTATCAACCAACCAAAACGATCAGCCAATTACTGACTATAATTCTGCCGACACGGTCACTTTTTATATTCTAAATAAAATAAACAACATCCCTATATCCACCGACCGCACTCCGAACCTGTCAGTTGGCACAATTTCCCTTGACACATCTGGAAATATTACTAGTTTTGCTTTGGTTAACCCCACTTATCAAACCAAAGAAAAAATCGTTTTTATCTCTTCACAACAGGCAGTCAATAAACTATTAAACAACCAATCAACAATCACTCAAATCAAAAAAATATTAGGCACAAAAACCGATGAAGAGGCTTATTATGTTACTAATTACAAAACCATATCAATCAACTCTGTAGAAATAGCCTATTTTCACCCAACCACCAAAAATCCTGAAACAATTTACCCTTTTTATATCTTTACAGGTAACGCACTATCTAACGATGGACAATCGTACCTAATTCAACTCGCAGTCGAAGCTGTAGTTAACTGATTTCCAACTCAAATAACCCTAACTCTAATTTCCTTAACCAAACCTACACCTAATATTCTATTTATCTGGGTTTTTAATCCTTTAATATCTTTTCGTACTAGAACTGCATACATACCGTTTTCCACCCCAAGCGTCAACGTCTTATCTTTGAATAATACAACCCGAATTTTAAATATCCCCTTATATTTATTATTTGCCCACTTGTCTACAACTAATTGACTCTTAGAAACTACTTGTAGGGCCCCCAATGCCTGCTTTTCGACACTATTAAACCTAAACTGCCTAATTAGACTATCAACCTTTTCAAATCCCGCCATAAAGCTTTAATTGGCTAGTAAAACAAAACCTTACTCTTGCAGCCTCACAGGCATAATAATATGCATAAACTCAACCCCAGATTCGTTCTTCTCCAAAGTAAACTTGCCAGGCTTTAAACTTTCTAGCATTTCTAAATAAAATTTATCCGACTCACACACACCCAAAAAATCATTCAAATATCTCCAATTAAAAGCTATCTCACCAGATGGCCCTGCCATCTCTCCCTCAATTTCGTTTTTTTCCTCGCCAAGCTCTCTAGAAACCGATGATACAACCAACCCTAATCCCTCTCCCAAACTTAACTTCACCACATTCCCTGATTCTTTCGCAAAAACTGCAGCCTGAGTTAAGGCTCTCGCAAACTCATCTTTGTTAATTAACATTTTAGTATTAAAACTGTCGGGAACTATTTTTCTCCAATTTGGGTATTCACCCTCAATTATTCTCGAAACTATTTTTACGTTTCCGGTTCGAAAAACGACTTGCTTATCATTTTCTGATAACCAAATTCCAATTTCGTCTCCAATTGGCGCAATTTTAGAAACCTCTTGTAAGGTTTTTGCTGGAACAACGATTTTTATTGGGGTTTTAAATTCTCGTTCAAATTTTGCATAAGAAAGTCTGTAACCATCAGTTGCCACCAGCTCAAGTCCTTTTTCGTTTAAATCAAACAAAACCCCAGCCAGAATTGGCCTTGACTCATCCAAAGCAGCCGCAAATTCGACCCGATTAATTGCTAGAGATAATATTTTTGCTGGAATACTGACTCTAGCCTCACCAGATTCAGATGGTATGACTGGGTAATCATCAACTGGAGCAGTATTGATTTTAGCGGCAAATTTTCCAGAAGATAATGATCCAACACCATCAATTACTTCTAACCTTAAATCTCCAGGATTTAATGTCGAAACCAAATCATTAAGAATCTTACCTGGAACAGCAATTTTTCCTGGTTCTGTATTCGTAGCTGGTAAATAAACAGAAATAGCAACATCTAGGTTAGTTGAAGAAACAATTATTTTATTTGTCTCAACCTCAATTAAAAAATTACTAAGAATCGGCAAAGTTATCTTTGAACTAACAGCTCTCAAAACAAGTTGTAAAGCTTGATTAAACTCTTCTTGTTTAACTGAAAAACCGATTTTTGTTTGTGCCATCTCTTTTATTTATTTTTTTATTTTAAACAAGTAATCACAGTAATATACTCTGTAGATATGTGTAATTCCAAGCCAGACTTAGCCTCAAAAATATTGTCGAGAATTAACATTTCGTTATTAGAATAAGCAATTTTCATATTATAACCCATAAGAGTAGGTTCATTTTTGGGTTTGTTTTGTCTGTAAAAATATTCTTTGTTTGTGGATAAAGTTGTGGATAAAACATACTTGGTTGTGTACAACTCTTATAAGGAATTATTTATTTCTAACACCAACTCTCGAAGATTAATATTGGTTTTAATATCAGTTTTAATCTTTTCAACGCCATGCATTACAGTTGTATGGTCTCTTCCACCCAACGAATCCCCTATAGAAACCAAAGAAAATTTATATTCTTCCCGAAGTAGATACATGACTATTTGTCTGGCTGTTACTAGTTCTTTTTGTCTATTTTTACCTAAAATATCGCCAGTTGAAACCTTAGTTTTGTTACCAACAACCGAAATTACTCTTCTTGGTGTAATAGGTTTAGTTCTTCTTGTTTCACTTTGAATTCCAAAGAATTTTTTAACGATATCCACATCAATCGCCTGGCCTCGTAGTGATGCTAATGAAATAATACCTGTCAACACACCTTCTAGCTCTCTTGTGTTTTTATCCACTTTTGATGCGATGATATCCACAATCTCTGGAGTCAAATCTAAATTCTTGGCTTTAATCTTTTGGTTAATTATTGCCACCCGCATTTCAAAGTCAGGATTGCCAATATCAACCGTGAGACCACCCAAGAATCTTGAAACCAATCTATCCTCTATTTTCCCCAAAGACGAAGGGTGTCTATCAGAGGTCATAATTATTTGTTTTCCTCCTCCATACAATTCATTAAAGGTGTGAAAAAACTCTTCTTGTGTGGATTCCTTCCCGCTTAAAAATTGAATATCATCAATCATAAGTATGTCGTTCCTGCGAAACTTCTCACGAAAGTTTTTAGAATTCTTTGAAGAAATAGATTCAATAAACTCATTTGTAAATTTTTCGCAAGTTGTATAGATAACCCGCACACTCGAATCCCTTTCTAGTATTCCATTAGCCACAGCCTGCATTAAATGTGTTTTTCCTACGCCGACCCCTCCGTATATAAAAAATGGGTTATAAACACTTCCTGGACTTTGGGCAACCGCCTGCGCAGCGGCAAATGCCAGATTATTGGAGTTTCCCACAACGAACTTATCAAAGGTAAAATTTGGATTCAAATTATTTACACTACTCCACCCAACCTTTATCTCGCTCGTACTTGTCTGTTCTTTGAAAACGTCATTTATTTTTGGCTCGTCCTCAATATTTAGTATTTCTACCTTTCCAACCTCAACCGTAAGATCAAATTCTTCCTCATCGTATTTCTGGCTTATCCTGTCTTTAATTTGATCAAGATACCTAGCTTGAATCTGCTCTCGAACAAAATTATTTAAAACAACAACCTTAAACATTATTTTTTCATTGTCATGGTTGTTTTCAAGTTTTGTTGCACTAAACCACGTACGAAAATTCGCAGGAGAAAGATCAGACTTTATGTCTTTTAATATTTCACTCCAAAGTTTTTTAGAATCAACTTCCATAGGTCGTGTTTATTTTTGACTGAATTAAGTCAATATTTAGGTTTTTTTGGAGGTGTTTTCTTTTTTAGGTAAGACTGGGCAAACAGTCACTGGCGACCCGAAAAGTTCTTATGACTATATTGCATTTATCCACATATCGTCAAGCATTTGTCTAATTGTGGAAAAGGTATTTTTTGCGCTTGCATTTACTCAATCATTAGGCATATAATTCCCCACGCAAATTATGGCAACCAAAAGAACATATCAACCAAAAAAGAAAAAAAGAGCCCGCAAACACGGCTTCTTTAAAAGATCACTAACCAGAGCTGGTCGAGCTGTACTTTCTGCGCGTCGAAGAAAAGGCCGTAAATCATTAACCGTTAGCGTTATTAATCATAAGTAATGCTCCCGCGCTCTCAGAGCCTCAAAAAATTTTCCCGCAATTTTTCCAACACCGTTTCGTCGCCTTACTATATTGTTAATTCCAGGCCCGCTGACACAAACAAGTTAATTGTGACTGTTCCCAAAAAAACCTGTCCCTTAGCGGTTGATCGCAATAGGGTTCGCAGGATAGTCGTGGCCGCATTTTTAGAAATTTCACCCTCTTTTGCCCAAAAAAAAGAAATCTCTATATTGGTTCGCAAAGATATATCCAAAAAAAACTCCCTTGAGGTTAAAACTGAACTAGAAAAATTATTATAAAAAACTATGATTATTTCGTATCTATTAATTAAAACTATTCACCTCTATCAAAAAACCCTCTCACCCGACCACGGACTAATAAAGGTATTTTTTTCTAAGCCTGTCTGCAGATATACGCCGACATGTTCAGAATTTGCAAGCCAATCATTAGAAGTCTTTGGTTTAAAAGCACTACCGCAAATTATTTATCGTGTGTTATCTTGTAATCCGTTCTCTGCTGGTGGATACCATCCAGTTGCTACTACAAGCAAAAAAAAGGAACATAAGATATCATATTCGCCATATATAACTAGAAAATAATTAAAAATGGACCTCATTAACCAAATACTTGTTCACCCGATTTTAAATGTCGCAGTTTTTTTCTATAAACTTTTTGAAGCAGCCAACTTCCCCTACCCCCTCGCTTTCGCGGTTCTAGCACTTACGATTTTAATTCGCTTAATCGTTTGGCCCCTAACTGGCAAACAGCTTCATCAGACAAGAAAAATGGCCGAGCTTAAACCCCACCTAGATGATCTTAAGAAAAAACACGGCAAAGACAAAACTCTCCACGCTCAAAAACAGTCCGAGCTTTACAAGACACATGGTGTTAATCCTGCAACAGGCTGTGTCACCTTGTTAATCCAAATCCCAATCTTTTTCTCTCTGTATCAAGTACTTAACCAGTTAGTGTCCTCCGATGGCACAGGCGAAGCGCTTACCAAGCTTAATAGTATTTTATATTTTGACTTCCTTCATCTTAACCAACCTCTTGACGCTTCATTTCTTGGAATACACCTCTATACCAAACCCTCCGACTGGCAGTCTGCGGGCATACTCTTACTCGCTATTCCAGTAATTACTGCACTATTTCAAATGGTTCAGTCCAAAATGGCTCTTCCAAAATATGCACCTAAGACCAAAAAAGGCAAAAATGAAAAGGAAGATTTTGCTGACACTCTAATGCAGACGCAAAGTCAGATGATTTTTATCCTTCCACTCTTAATTGGATATTTTTCATACACTCTTCCAATTGGTCTTTCTCTCTATTGGAACACCTTCTCGGTTCTTGGTATTATTCAGCAGTATCTTGTGATGGGTTGGGGATCTTTGGTAGACTGGCTCCCATTCTTAAAAAATAACAACAATGGCAAAAAATAATAATCTCGAAGACAAAATCCTCGACCAACTGGAAAAAATACTTTCCAGACTTAATGTAAATGCAGAAATAACCGCCACCTCCCAAGAGGATGGTTCATTAAGATTTAATATCGAAAGCGCCGACTCTAGTATTTTAATTGGCAGGCATGGAGAAAATTTAGACTCTCTCCAAACAATCCTTCACGCAATGCTTTACAAATTATTTACCGCCGAAGAGCTTCCTGATGTAGTCGTAGATGTCGATAGTTGGAAAACCAATAGAGAAGCCGAACTCAAAGATTTGGCCGCAAAAGTTGTACAAAAGGTCAAATTTTCAAACAAGCCTCAAAGCTTATCTAATCTTAAACCTTTCGAAAGGCGTATAGTTCACCTCACTCTAGAAAACAATCCAGATGTCGAAACAAGATCTGAGGGCGAAGGTCGCTTCCGTAAACTTATCGTCTCTCCAAAAGCTTAAATCTCCACAGCTTCTTTTAACCTTAATCGTTTTTTGTTTTGGGCTGAGTCTCAATTTTCAAGCAGGCATTAAGTTAAATACTTCTCAAGCCTATTATTTTGGCTTTTTAAGTGATTATTTTATTCTCTCAATACACCCTTCAGATATTTTAATTATTTTGCTGGCCATATTTTCATGTATTAACCTTAATTTCGAAAAACCCCTCAAATCACCCAAATTTATCTATGTATTATTTTTAATTGTCCTTACAGCTTTATGGTTTATTTTTTCTGCCAACAAAACATTATTAGTTTTTGGGTTAATCAAATTAATATTAATTTCACTTTTAATTTTTAGTATTTTTAATCTCGCAACAAAACCCAAAACTTTATTTCTTTTTATTAAAATTTTCTCCATCGGCTTAATATCTGGTGCTGTTATTTCAACTTTTATCGGCCTAATTCAATTTTCATCCGGCATATCCCCTAATATTCCAATTATTGGTTCATATCGGTTTTTTTCTACAACCCCCAATATTGCATCCGGTTTAATTTTTGATTACTCATTTCTAAGGGCTTATGGAACCACTCCCCACCCTAACATTCTCGCCGCACTTCTTGTCAGCGCTTTAGCTTACTCAATATTCATAATTAATTCGTCAAAAACAAAATATCTAAAATTCTTATGCAGTCTACTTGTTGGCATTTTTACCATAGGTCTTGTTATTTCTTTCTCAAGAACAGGAATAATAATGGCAACAATATTTATTTTATTAAGATACAAAAACAAATTACCGATTAATCACAAATTTATTATTCTTTTCATACCAAGCGTTATTTTATTTTTACTCTTTTATGTTTCAGGAATTAGTTTTGGGTCCAAAACTGTCTCAGAAAGATTAGAATTAAATCTAATTGGGTTAAAAGTTTTTTTTGACAACTTTATTATTGGTGTTGGTCCAAATAATTATTTAATTGTTGCGCAAAATTATTTTTTTCAAAACTTTAATTTAAGACTATTTCAACCTCCGCACAATTTCCTAATCTTATTTCTAGCTGAACATGGACTCATCGGATTCATACTAGTTCTCTTATTTTTTAAACAAGCTGTAAGCAAGTTTGTTAAGTCTCAATCACGAATCAAATCACAACTTTTATTGCCACTAGCCGGAGCCTACGGTTTTGGAATGATATTTGATCATTATTTTTTGACACAATTTCAAACAAGCTACATTTTTGCTTTGTTAGTTGGTTTGATTTTGGCGTCAAACAAAATGCTAGACTTGAAATAATGTCAAATCTTAAAGAAGTATCCAAAAATACGATTTTTCAAATGATCGCCAAAAGCGCGACCGTCTCTGTCTCACTTTTTATTACTGCACTTATTACCAGACAACTTACCGTTTCTGACTACGGAGAATTTGTCAAAATAATGTCGTTTGTTTCAATATTTTATTTAATTGCAGATTTTGGGTTTAATGCAACATTTCTTAAATTAACTCCACCAGACAAAATAAAAGTCGATTTTAATAAATTTTTTGCCTTGCGCTTTATTACATCTTCCTTACTAACCTTGTTTTGTATTCTTATTGCCCTTTCACTTCCACACAATGCATCCAGTGGTACTGGGTTTAGTAATAGTGTCAAATTCGGCATATTTTTAGCCTCATTTACAATTCTTTTTCAGGGTTTGTACAATGCCTTAAACGCTATTTTTCAAAAAAACCTCAGATACGACCTATCCTCTCTTGCGACAATCATTTCGAGCGTTGCAACCCTAATTTTAGTAATCATCGTAATTCCATTCAAAAACATATACTTACTTGTTCTTAGCTACACATTTGCTAATACTGTTCTATTTTTAGTTTCATACAAACTCCTAGGTAAACTTACCTATAAGCCAAAATTTGTTTTCGACAAAACATACAGCAAATCACTCTCCTTAAGCTCCATATCTTTAGGCGTTGCGCTTGTTATTAATTTGATTTATTTCAGAATCGACACAATCATTCTTGGATTTATTAGGTCACCAGAAGAAGTGGGCTTTTACGGGCTTGCATACAGAATTTTTGAAACTGTATTAGTTGTTCCAATCTTTTTTTCCAATGCACTTTTTCCTGTATTTTTAAATCATTTAAACGATAGAAAAGTTTTAATTAGAATTTTTAAAAAGTCAGTATTACTACTTGGTGTTATTTCTGTGTCCCTGTCTATTCTGTTTTTTCTTGCTGCTGACCTGATCATTAATTTAATTTCTGGACCAAGCTTTTCATACTCTGCAAATATATTAAGAATTCTGTCACTAGGCTATCCGTTCTTTTTTCTTTCGGCGATAGTTATGTGGCTACTAATCACTTTTAATAAGCAAAAAATATTAAGCATTTTATATTTAATTGTGGGTACGGCTAACTGTGTTGCTAACTTGTATTTCATTCCGCAGTACGGCGCTTACGCTTCAGCGTATATTACAGTTATTAGTGAAATACTGATATTAGTAGGCGGTTCGATTATACTCATACACAAACTAAAAAATGACTGAGTTCACAATTTTTACTGACGGTGCAAGTAGGGGTAATCCAGGTCTTTCCTCCACAGGATTTGTAATCAAAAAAGACGGCGAAACAATTTTTGCTGGTGGAAGTTTTTTGGGTGTGGCTACAAACAATATTGCAGAATACACAGCAATTATTGAGGCATTTCAGAAAGCTCAAGAATTAACCACAAACACCCTAGAAACGAACATTAATTTTAGACTAGACTCTAAGTTAGCCGTCGAGCAACTAAGTGGAAGGTACAAAATTAAACACCCAAATCTCAAAATACTTAATTCAAAAGTCAAAGCCCTCGAATCGTCTTTTCTTAAGGTGACATACACACATGTTCCTCGCGAACAAAACCAAGAGGCTGACGCACAAGCCAATTTAGTATTAGATAAATAACGCCGTGAAATTAATTCAAACAGAAAAAATATTTATTTTAATAATTTTCACATTGGTTTTTGTTCTTACATGTTTGTATTTGTGGCAAAATCCCAAAATGTTTTTAACTAGTCAAACATACTATGTTTCACATGAAAAAACTCAAGCTACCAGTATTGAAAAATCTGTAACAGTTATTATCAATTCTCCAGATTTTAATAGCCAAATGGGTTTAACTAAACCAGTGGTTATTGCGGCTGATAAGACTGCTAATGTTATTGAGCTAAAAACCAGTGCAAAAAATAAAGACCAGTCAATTGCTAATTTTCAAAAATATGAACCAATAATTATTAGTCAGCTAAAATCCATAAATCAGCAAATTAATCTTATTTCCACTTCCTTTTCACCTGTTACACAAGCTGTCCAAGTTAACTACCTAAAAATAATTGGCGCGTCCTTAATTGCAGCAGTAATCCTAAGTTTTTTTGTTGTAATTTCAGGAAAATACATTCGGTAATCTCCTCTACTTATCAAAATAATTTGTGACATAAACACGGCTTGATCTTATAGCTAAGTTTTCACATCGTTATAGTTCAAAATCTACTTCTGTTGATAACTTCCAAATTGATTGTTAGAGAAGATTCTTTTAAACTTGCCCTCAATGCCTAATTCAAATATTCACAACCAAAACAAAATTTTAATTGCAGGTCCTGAATCTGAATTAAAAGAAAAGGTCTTCAACAAATTATTAGACACTGGTTATGATGTTGTAGATTTTCAAAATACCCAACCACGTGCAATGTTCCACCCTTTTCATTTATTGTTTATCTACAATTTCGATAACAAAATAAAAAATGGCGAAGATAATAAGCGTTTATTTGATGAGTTTTTAGATCTTGCTCAAATAATTCGTAAACCACTATCCCTTGTCGTAAACATTGATCCATTTCTCGAATTAGAAAAACGCGGAAATTCCGTAATTTTTCCCAAAAAATATAAATATTTAACCTCAACTAATTATGATTCTGTCTATCCAATCGAAAAAACAACACGACTTATTAAAGACAAAAAAATCAAAGGTTCAGTAATTAAAATTAGCCAAATTTATTCTGAAAATTATCAAAACCAAAAAAGCCTTATTGATTATTTTGTTGGGCAAGCCGTAGAAAAAAAATCAATTTTATTGCCAAGTAATCACGTTGAATATATTCACCCTACACACATTGACGATGTTAGTTTTGGCATTATCAGATCAATAATGAGCTTTAAAAACGGCCGAACCTTAACAATATTAAATCCAACCCAAATCTCAATTAGTTCCCTTGCCAAAACAATAAAAGATGAATTTCGTAAGTCATTTTTAATTAACCTTAAAATAGGCATTAACAGCACAGAGGTTGTGCCAACCATAAAAAACAACACTCGTGATATTGAAAAAAGTTCAGACAAAATAAATTGGTCACCAAAAAGCTCTTTTATTCAAACGATTTCCAATCTATCTGTTTCCTCCTTAAAGCATGATAAAAAATATAAAAAAGTAAAAAAAACAAAATTTAAAAAGTATTATATTTACTTAACTATAGGTTTGATTTCTATAATTTTGACCCCTATTTTATTTATTATTCTTAATTCGCTTTCCGCAATTTACGATCTAGAGATTGCAAGGTCCAAAGTTCAAGATTCAAAATATGATGAGGCCTTACAAAGAGTTAAATTTTCTCAAACCAAATTCAATCGTAATTTAACCGTCTACGGCATAATTAATATTCTTCCTGGTGTTTCAGACACAATTCCATTGATGGGGGACATTAACCACTTTAGTAATAGTGGTTTGTATTTAACTCAGGCTTTTGAGTCTGGTATATATGTTGCCAAGTTGTCCTCTGAACTACAAATTACCCTTGAAGGCAAGGAAAGTAATATCTTCAAATCAGAAATCAATAATATTTCAGTCAAAATTGCTGATATTTCTAATAATCTCCAATTGTCATACCTAGAGTCTCAAAAACTAAGTCATATATTTGGGGCAGACAAAATTATTAGTTATCAAGAAAAAATCAAAAATCTTTATCAAATATCTCAAAGAGCCACTTTTATCGCACCACTTATTCCTCAGCTTATCGGCACAGATGATGATAAGAAATATTTAATTCTTAATTTAAACAATAACGAGCTTAGGCCCGGTGGGGGATTTATTGGTTCTTATTCAACTGTTGATTTTATAAGCGGAAAATTTTCTTCCTTAAAAGTCGGCGATATTTACGATATTGATGGGCAGCTCAAGCAAAAAATTCCTGCTCCTGCACCATTTGTTGACGCTCTCGGTGTCGATAGTTGGTATCTTAGGGACGCAAACTGGGATCCGGATTTCAAAAACAATTATCCAGTCATAAAAGAATTTTATTTTAAAGAAACAGGTGAAAAAATCGATGGGGTAATCGCTGTAGATTTGGAGTTTATAAAAGCCGTTTTAAATTTTACAGGACCAGTTGAATTAAAAGATTACAACGAGACAGTTTCCTCAGAAAACATTGCCGAACTTGGCCAAAAATACTCTGAGGTAAACTTTTTCCCTGGTTCTAGGCAGAAAAAAAACTTCTTCTCAGCGCTTTCTAGGGAATTAATTAGTGAAATCATCACAGAAAAAAAATATCTCGAACCTCAGTTTCTTTTAGCAATTGATCAGTCGTTGACCAAACAAAGTATGCAAGTCGTTTTTGAAGATCAATCCATCCAAAACGCTCTGGATATCCTTGGGTTAACTGGCGAGGTTCCGGGCCGTAATTATTCCGAAAAAACAGGCAAAATAAATGATTATCTAATGGTCGTTGATGCCAATCTGGGTGCTAACAAATCAAACGCTTTTCTAGGCAAAAAAATCAATTATTCTCTCAATTTAGATAAAAACGGCAATCTTCTTTCACGTGTAAATATTGTCTATAAAAATTCATCTCCAAATAATAGTTGGCCAGCAGGGGACTACAAAAACTATCTTAGGGTTTTTGTTCCTAGGGGTTCGAAGCTAGAAAAGGTTTCAATTGATGGTGCTAACTATACAAGTCAATTTGGATCTTTTGATGATGGTAAGTTAACCTTTTTTGCAGGCAACCTTGATGTGCCATTTAGCAGCTCTAAAACAATTGAGTTTGAGTACACTCAGCCAAAAGGTATTAATCTCTCAGAAAAAGCTTCAGATTACTTTTTCTACTACCAAAAACAAGCTGGTACTTACGGTATTGAATTTAATTACGAATTTAACCACCCAGACTTTATTAGTCTTAGTGCGACAACTAATAACTTAGTCTATTCAGATCAAAAAGCTATTTTTTCAACGACTACAGACACGTCTCTTTCCTTAGAGTTTCAAACCCGAAGGTAAAATTATCTTGACAATAAAACTTCTTTAACATTATACTTCTGCGTCGATTATAATTTATTCATTAGAGTAAATTACGATTATAATTAATTACTATGGACAAAATAACACTTGAGTCACAAGCTAGAGAAATAACTGGCCGTAAGGTTAAAACCCTTAGAGCAAAAGGCATTGTGCCTGCGCACGTCTTTGGACACGAAATCAAATCAGAGAATATTTCAGTTGACGAAAAAGAATTTAAATCTATATTTCACAAAGCTGGTGAAACCTCGGTTATTTCCTTAAAAGTTGGCAGTAAGGAATATCCTGTATTAGTCAAAGGTCTGCATCTTGACCCAGTTACCTTAAAGATTCTTCATGTTGATTTTTACAAGGTTAATCTTTCTGAAAAAGTTAAAGTTCAAGTACCTGTTGAAATAATCGGCGAATCAGAAGCTGTTGAAACAAAAGTCGGACTTCTTCTAACCCCTGTTTCAGAGGTAGAAGTCGAAGCCCTTCCAGCTGACCTTCCAGAAAAAATCGAAGTTAATATAGAAAATCTAAAAGCAGTAGGGGATACCATCACAATTGGTGACATTAAACTCTCTGACAAGATTGAGATATTATCTGATGCAGAGCTTGTTGTTGCTTCAATTGGTGAGTTTGTGACCAAAGAAATGGAAGCCGCGGAAGCCGAAGCCGAAGCCGAATCTGAAGCAGCTAATGAGTCTCAGGAGGGTGCACAGGCAGAAGAAGAGGCACCAGCCACAGAAGAAGGCTCAGACTCCTCACAAGAAAACTAAGTTCTTTATTTTAAGAACTAGCCAAAAAGCTGTAAAAATCCTTAGCTGGTTTATAATTTGGGTCAAGTTCAAGTGCTTTTATTAGTGAATTTTTTGCAGCAATACTATCTGAAAGTCTCCATTGAAGTAGTGCAATTTGATACCAGCCATCCCGATAGTCTGGTTTATCCTCCACAATTTTTTTCCATCTCTCCAAATCGCTTGTAATTTTCACGTACGAAACTTTTGAATCTTGAATTTGAATCAAGGCGTCGTTAATCAAACTTGTGGGTACGCCTAACTCTTTCGCGATTAAAAATTCACGAACTGATTCCTCAAAGTTACCATTCTTTTGAAGTGCTTTTGCTAGCTTATAGTGTAATATTTCAGAATTAGGTCTTTCTTTAATTTTTTCATAAATATCTGCAATATTTTCATTACTAACTGAACTGTAGGTTTTGCCTTTTTCAATCAAAAGCGAAGCTAAAAACAAAAAAATAAGCAGAATAATTATGCGGGAATAAATGCGGGGAATATGAGGTAAATAATGCGGGGATTTTTTTATTTTTCGTTTTGCCATGGTGTAATAATAATTTTAGTTGAAGAGTAGGGGAGTTTACTCCAAATTTCTTCCGTTATAAAAGGAGTAATTGGGTGTAATAATTTTAGCTGAGCACCTAAAACATACTCCAGAGTTGGTTGAAATTTTTCTCGTTCAGGTTTTGCTAATTCTAGGTATTTATCGCAGAAATAGTGCCAAAAAAACTCATACAAATCGTTTATTGCAGCTGTAAAATTACGTTTTTCGTAATTATTTGTCGTACTCATAACTAGCTCGTCTAGTTTGTCTAAAATTTCCTGATTAAATTCTTCTTTTTTAGGCACCTTGCCGTTTGAATGATTACTGCCTTCGTAAAAATCTAATACGAACCTTGAAGCGTTCCATATTTTGTTTGTAAAGTTCCTCATGCCTCTGATTTTATCCATACCTAGGTTTAGATCATTATCAGCATTAGATCCATAGATTAATGATAGTCGCACCGCGTCGGCTCCATACAGTTCAGCGACATCAATTGGACTAATCACATTACCTTTTGATTTACTCATTTTTTGTCCCTTATCGTCTCTTACTATTCCATGAAAATAAACTTCTTTAAAAGGTGCTTTGTTTGTTCTGTAGACACCAAACATAATCATTCTTGCCACCCAAAAGAAGATAATATCGTACGCCGTTTCCATAACAGCAGTTGGATAAAACTGGTTATAATCACTAGATTTTGGGAAACCCAAAGTAGAGTAAGGCCATTGGCCAGAAGAGAACCAAGTATCAAGTGTGTCTGAGTCTTGTATTAAGTCTTTTCCGTGGCAGACTGGGCACACTTCAGGCGCACTTGCAGAAACGATAGGGGAATCATTTTTACATTTTTGGCAATACCATACTGGTATTTGGTGGCCCCACCATATTTGTCTGCTAATACACCAGTCATGAATATTATTCATCCAGTGTTTAAATATTTTTTCTTGCCTAGCTTGAATGAACTTAATTTCACCCTTATTAACCGCTTCTAAAGCATCTTTTGCAAATACCTTGCCAGACTTTTCGCCTTTTTTATTGACCGCCACGAACCACTGCGTGGAAATTAATTGTTCCACTACTGATTTACATCGTTCACAAACACCAACACTGTGAGTATATTTTTCATCAATTTTTTCAATCAAACCAAGCCTAACTAGGTCGGTTACCATTTCGCTTCTTGCCTCCAAAAGTTTCATGCCTGCGTATTTGCCGGCATTTTTATTCATTTTTCCGTCCTGACCAATAGCGCTTACAATCGGTAAATTATTTTTCTGAGCGACCTCATAGTCATTTTTGTCGTGCCCAGGTGTTAGTTTTACAATTCCTGTACCAAATTTTAAGTCAACAAAGCTATCTCCAATTATTTCCATTTCCATGCCCGTAATGGGATTTTTAACTTTTCGTCCAATCCATTTTTTCCTCAGTTTATCCTTTGGATTTACCGCCAGATGTGTATCAATCATTATTGGTTCGGGTCTAACAGTTGCCACTATTAGATATTTTGGCTCATCTTCTTTAGGGTCAACCACTTCGTACTTAATGTAATAAAGATTGTCTACTTTTTCCTCGTGTTCAACCTCCAAATCCGACAATGCGGTTGCGCACCTAAAACACCAATTAATTAATCTTTCTCCCCGGTAAATAAGGCCATCTTCATACATCTCAACGAATGTCTCATAAACTGTTTTTGTTACATCGGGCTCCAAGGTAAACTTTTTACGGCTCCAGTCACAACTAATACCCAAGTGTCTAATCTGGTTTTCCATGTTGTCACGATTATTGATACTAAATTCATATACCTGTTTAAAAAATTCCTCTCTGCCCAGCTTGTGTCTACTTAAATCTTTTTTAGCTAGTTCTCTTTCATAAACAACTTGAGTTTGAATTCCTGCATGGTCAGCTCCAGGCAATATAAAAGCTCGTTTACCACGCATTCTTTCAAAGCGCACCATAATATCTTGAATTACATTACCGCGAGCATGGCCAATATGAATAAAACCATTGGCATTAGGCGGTGGCATGATAATCGTAAAAGGCTCACCTTTATTTGTCTCGGGCTTAAAATATCCAGACTCTTCCCAATCTTTATATATTTTTGATTCAATTTCCTTATGTTCGTAGATTTTTTCCATTTTTAAAATTCATCCTTAAACCATTTATAATTTATTCCGAATTTTACATTAATTTGCTTTAAATAGCATAAAAACTCTATACATTCTCATATTCCAAATTAAGGCTTGGATCAGCCTTGATATCTAGGTAGTTAACAGGTTTCCAATTAAAATAGGCATAAGCAGCAATCATCGCCCCGTTATCGGTACAATATTTTGGTTCAGTCTCATAAACATTTGAAAAAACACTTTTGACTTTTTCTCTTAGTTTTTCATTGGCAGCCACGCCACCGCCAGTCACAATATTTGAAATTTTATATTTATCGCTCGCTTTTTTTAGTTTTTTTACGACAACATCAGTTACAGCCTCTTCAAATTCATACGCAATTTCAGCTTTTGAAAAGTTTCCTTCCTCAACAATGCGCGCCACCTCGGTTTTTATTCCTGAAAAAGAAAAGTCAAAATCACCACTATTTAACATTGGTCTTGAAAGTTTTAAGTTAGTTTTTGTGACTGTTTTAGCTAGTTTTGATATTTCTGGCCCGCCTGGGTAGGGTAATCCAATTAGTCTTGCAACCTTATCAAATGCTTCACCAATAGAATCATCTCTTGTCTCGCCAATAATTTTTATGTCGTCATGTTTTCTGCAGCTCACAATTTGAGTGTGCCCCCCAGAAACCAGTAGTGCCACAAAAGGGAAGACTGGAGGTCTTTCGGTTTCCAAAAAAGATGCATATGTGTGGCCTTTCATATGATCGACACCCATAATAGGCAAATTATTTACCATCGCAATGGTCTTGGCTGACTCAACGCCGACCAACAATGACCCCAATAGTCCTGGACCATTAGTAACTGCAATTCCATCAATGTCTTCAATTTTGAGATTTGCTTGACTCAAACTAAGTTCAATAACCGGAATAATTGCTTCAACTTGTTCTCTGGCTGCAACTTCTGGAACAATCCCACCCCATTTAATTTGCTTTTTTAATGATGACAGTGTTGTGAGTGACAATACTTTTACTCCATTCTCTACAACAGCAGCACTTGTTTCATCGCAACTAGTTTCTATGCCTAGGATTTTCATTGTATGTAAGGTATCAGCTTAAGGTTAACTTTCCAAGTCTTAAAAACTATTTTTTAATCTCAAAAGTCGCTTTATTGCCAAGAGCCAGTCCAAACTCGTCAATCATTCCGCCATTTACTTCCAAAACATAATAAGCTTTTTTTGGTGGGGTATATATCTCCAATGCGCTACCAGTGTCTGGCTGAGCATTTTTTACAAAATGAACAACCTTTTTGTTTTTATCCAGCCAAATAATATCTAACGGGAACTTAACATTCTTCATCCAAAAACTATGTTTAGCCTCAGAATCAAACACAAAAAGCATTCCTGCGTCTTTTACCAAGCTTTCTCTTCCTCCTAGTCCTATTGCTCGACTATTAGCATCACTCGCCACCTCAGCATTCACTTTTAACCTCAGAATTTTTACTTGAGTCGACTGCAAATTACTATTTGTATTAGTTGTAATTTTAGTTTGATTATTAACAGGTGTCACATTTGCTTCGTCTGATGTTGTTATTTTTGAGTTAGGCAAAAAGGCTCCACCTGACGCTCCTTGATAAATAATCACCGCTGCAACAATCGCAAATAGTCCAAACAATATACTTAAATCTTTTTTCATTTGCCTAGAATTATAATCCTAACAGTCAAAAAAGTATTTAAAACTTAGTAATTAATTATCTTTAGTGCCAACTAAAAATACCGCCTGCCAAGGTCGGAATACAGACGTAAACTGTTTATTAATAATAGTTTCACCATCTCTTACGACTGTTTGATTAAACTTACTTGTAGCCCCACTTGCGGCAAAATCAACCTGTTTTGTTGTTCCTCGTGGTAAGGAAGGGTCATCTTGATATCTTGGCTCGGGAGCTGGTTTTATATTGGTTACAACTGGTTCAGAAATAGTAACTTGTCTCTCATCCGATGTTCCATAAATATCAAAAGTTAATCTCGTACCCACCACATAAGCGCTAATTAGAATATGTTTTGGAGTGTTGTTTTTAAAGCGAAAATCCAAATTTGGATAATAAATCGCTGCGTCCAGTCCGGGCTTAAAACCTAGTTTTTCGTAGTAACTGACTCTGTACGCATGAGGCGATCTGGCTGTAATCTCTAGTCCAGCATTTAGTGCTGCTCTAAAAGCCGTTGTTGATACTTGGCATACTCCTCCCCCGTCGCCAAGCACCGTCTTTCCGTTCTCAATCACATAAGCGCTTTGATATCCGGTCGCTTGAGAAATATCACCGAGTCTTTTATTAAAAGAAAATTCTTCGCCAGGAGCCACAAGAGATCCATTAATTCTCGATGAGGCTAATTTAATATTATGGATTCTTCCTGATGATGAACCACTAAAATCCGACACTCCGCGTGCCAAAAATTCTCTAATTCCATATTGATTATTTTCAAAATCTTCAGGTTTCGTCACTCTTACAACCAAGTCTAGGCTTACTGATTTTTCATCCTTTTTTAAATTGTTTATAGACTGAGTAATTTTGGCCAAGGTTTCAACGCTATCTAATTTTCTTCCATCCATTGGGGGGACAAATTCCGTAACTCTATCTCCCTCAATTTTTAATACCGGATTTTTAACCTCGCGATCAATACCTTTACTTATTTTTTCAAAAAAAGTTAAGTATTTATCCCCGTTTAGTTCAATTTTATAACTGTCCGAATTTTTATAAATTACTACCCAAGTCACAAAATCTTCACCATCAATCTTATAAGTAGTAAGGTCATATTTTAATAAAATATCTACATTGACCAAAGCTTTTGCTTTCTCGAGAGATTCTTCGGCATTTATAGTTCGGTAAGCTGGTTCAACCAAAGTAAGAGGAACTTTTATCGACTCTTTATCTTTAATTGTGTTGACTAATTCGTTCTTCAATAAATCTTCATCAATCACATATCCACTCACACTGGGAATAATATTTACCTCTCCGCTATTAATTTGGTATTCTGCCGACTTGGCCTTAGTAAAACTACTCTCATTATTAATTGTTTTGATAATCTGGTTAAAATTATCATCTTTCCAGACAACTATCGGCAAAACTTCAACCTCATCTCTTAACACAGATAGCATCCCTGTAATATTTGCCAAAATATTTCGCGTTCGAAAAACACTCGTTACAGCTTCTGTAGATGCCTTTGTATCAATTGTTAGTCCAGTTTCGGCTAAGGCCAAATTATATTTTTTGTCAGAAACAATCTCAATTTTCTCACTAACCGTTGTAATCGATTTTTGATCGACTATCATTTTAGCTTCAGTAAAAGTTTTACCTCCTAAGTTTTCACCCAAAAAAGTAATGCCAAAATAAACCTTGTCAGAAAAATACCACCAGTAGCCAATTATCGGTAAAAATAAAAATAGCACCACAAAAACCACAAGAAAGTACAATTTCCAATGATTAGTATTGGAGGGTTTTTTTGATTTTTCTTTCGTTTTTTTCACCTTAACAGTTCATAACAAGTAACTATAATTGTAGCCTAAAACAACTACACAAATTTTGCATCATATTTAAGGAAAATTATGCTAACATTAAAGCTAACTAATCGATTATTTATGCTGCCTATAAAAAAACTGTCCCTTTTACTTTTTATTTCAATATTTTTGTCTGCTTGTTCAAAACTGCCGTTTATTGGTAGCTCTGACACAAAAGACGGACCAGTTACTCTCACTTATTGGGGGCTTTGGGAAGATCAACAAGTCATTCAGCCACTTATTGATGAATTCACCGCTATTAATCCCAACATTACTATTAACTACGCAAGGCAAAACATAACTAATTACCGAGAAAGACTGTCTTCGTCTATTGGTACAGAGGCCGGACCAGATTTATTTCGATTCCACAATACTTGGGTGCCGATGTTTAATCAAAAATTAGCTTCCGTTCCAGAAACAATTTACACTCCAAAAGAATTTCAGCAGACTTTTTATCCAATTACTTCTAAGGACTTGACTGTTGGTAATCGTATCGTTGGTGTCCCATTAGAGGTTGATGGGCTTACGCTTTTTTACAATGAGGATCTGCTTAAAGCTGCTGGTTTTTCTGCCCCACCACAAACGTGGGAAGAGCTAAGGACTATGGCCAATCAAATTACCGTAATTGATGATCAGGCTAGAATCAAAACATCTGGTGTTGCGCTTGGCGCAAGCGGTAATGTCGACCACTTCTCAGACATTTTAGGTTTGCTTATGGCACAAAACCAAGTCAAATTTAATGATTTGGAAAAAAGCATTTCTACAGACGGTAAGAATTTAGCCACAGATGCTGTAATTTTTTATTCAAGCTTCCGTCAATCAAAAATTTGGGACGAAACATTGCCCAAATCAACCGTTATGTTTTCGCAGGGGAGTTTGGCATTTTATTTTGCTCCTTCATGGAAATATTTTGAAATAAAAGCCGCTAATCCGAATCTTAATTTTCGAGCCACTACTGTTCCACAGCTCACTACCGATACCAGGCGCAAAGTCGCCTGGGCCTCTTATTGGTCTGAAGGTGTAAGTTCTGCAATTTCAGAGGATAAACAAGCTGCAGCATGGAAATTTCTTAAATTTATTTCCTCAGCGGAAAGTCAGCAAAAGATGTATTCATATCAAGCAGAAACAAGGGACTTTGGGGAGCCGTACTCTCGAGTTGATTTGGCACAATCTGTAATATCTAATCCGGTCGTTGGTGCGGTTCTTCAAGATATGGTCAAGGCCACATCTTATCCAATCGCATCCAATACTTTTGACAATGGAATTAACGACCTCAATATTAATTATCTTGCTCAAGTCGTTGATGAGGCTAATACCACCAATCTTTCTAGGTCCGCAATCGATAAGGCAATTATTACTCTTGCCAAAGGCTGGAAACAGGTCTCTGACCAATTCAGTGGTAACTAAAGCTTTTTTCTAGCCACTCAATTTTTCAAAAACAATTAGAATATTTTTATGTTAGAACGTTTTGCTATTTTGTCGCTTTGTTATAGTCAAATATTTAATTCGACATATTCAGAAAAAGAACTGCTCAAATGGTTAATTATCCAAAAAACCACTCCTCAAAAACTAAATCAGACTTTAAAAAAACTAAAAGAGAAGAAAATAATTACCTACAAAAATAATCAATTTGGTCTCAAAATAAAGGCAGATTTTTCTAGTCACGCAAAAATTTATAACCAAAAACTGCAAATTGCCCAAAAAGCCGCCAACTTACTTAAAATAATTCCAACCATCAAATTAATCGCCATATCTGGCTCGCTAGCAGCCGGAAAACCGCAAAAAAATTCTGATATTGACCTGTTTATTGTTTGTTCTCCTGATTCTGTTTGGATAAGTAGACTTTTTTCGGTTCTAGTTTTGCGTCTTTTTCATTTGCACAGAAAAAGAGTAAATCGTAATAATTTGCATGTCAAAAACTCGGTCTGTCTTAATATGTTTTTGGATACCAACAAGCTTCGTATCGAAAACAAAAATATATATACCGCTCGCGAAATATTGCAAATCATTCCTATTCTCAATAGAGAACAGACATATGAAAAATTTCTTCACACCAATATTTGGAGCTCTAATATTTTTCCCAATTTTATTTTTCCTTCCAAACCACAAAACCAAGCTTTCCCAAAAACAAATAATTTTGCCAAATTATTCTCAAAACCATTATTTTGGCTTCAATTCCAATATATGCGTAGCCATATCACCAACGAAACAGTTAAATCTAACGAGATACGTTTTCATCCAATTGACTATCAATCTATTATTCTTAAAAAATATCAGTCAATAATTAGTCAAACAAAATCGAAGTTGCAAGAAAAAGAGCATAAATTAATCTTTGGCAATAGTCTTGACAAAAAAAATTAGCACTTATACAATACCAATGCTAATTTTTCAAAAAACCTTATGGATATAACCAAAATTAATCCTCTTGCAGGATACATACTCATTAAACCAAAAGATTCCGAAACTAAAACCTCTTCAGGTATTATTTTGCCTGACAGTGCCAATGTTGAAAAACCTTCAGAAGGCGAAGTTTTGGCAATTGGTGAATCTGTTTTTGAAGACGGTCAAGAAAAAAAATCTCCCGTCAAAGTTGGAGAAAAAGTTCTCTACAAAAAATGGGCAGGCAATGAAATAAAAATCGATGGGGTAGAGTATTCTCTACTTAAATTCGAGGATTTAATGGCAAAAATAAATAAATAAAAAAACATTATGGCAGCAAAAGAAATAATTTTTGGCGCAGAGGCTCGCGAAAAACTCCTAAAAGGAGCCGAAATTCTCGCAAAAGCAGTTAAAACCACACTCGGACCAAAAGGTAGAAATGTCGCCCTCGACAAAAAATGGGGTGGCCCTTCGGTTATCCATGATGGAGTAAGTGTCGCCAAAGAAATCGAACTTTCTGATCCTTTTGAAAACATGGGGGCTCAGCTTATTAAAGAAGCCGCAAGTCGTACTAATGATGTTGCTGGTGATGGTACAACTACCGCTACTGTTTTAGCTGAAGCCATTATCAAAGAAGGATTAAAAGTTGTCACCGCTGGTGCTAATCCGATGTCAATTAGATCAGGACTAGAAAAAGCCCGCGATGCTGTTATTAAAGAAATCAAATCGATGGCTAAGCCTGTTTCTGGCAGGGAAGGCATTGCTCAAGTTGCCACAGTGTCAGCAGCTGACGCCACAATTGGCGAAATAGTCGCTGAGGCTTTAGAAAAAGTCGGTAGTAATGGGGTAGTAACTGTTGAAGAGAGTAAAGGCCTAGAAACTGGTATTGAGTACAAAGAGGGTATGGAATTTGATAAGGGTTATGCGTCTACATATTTTGTCACCGACCAAGAAAGAATGGTCGCCGATATTAATGACGCCGCTGTTCTTATTACGGACTACAAAATTTCTTCAATTAATGATCTTCTTCCAATGCTCGAGAATCTCATTAAAACTACCAAGAATCTTGTCATTATTGCTGACGAAATAGAAGGTGAGGCATTAGCAACTCTGGTGGTCAACAAGCTTCGTGGCACATTTAATGTGCTTGCCGTCAAAGCTCCAGGTTTTGGAGATAGGCGCAAAGCCATGCTTGAGGATATTGCTGTTCTAACAGGTGGCACAGTTATTTCTGAAGAATTAGGTAGAAAACTCGATTCTGCTACAACTGAAGATTTAGGTTTTGCCAAAAAAGTCCAATCAGACAAAGAGTCGACGATAATTGTTGCTGACCAAACCAAATCCGCCGTTAAAGCACGTATTAGTGCAATCCAAAAGGAATTAGAATCAGCAACTAATGATTTTGACAAAGAAAAACTACAGGAACGTCTTGCTAAACTAGGCGGCGGCGTAGCTGTTATTAATGTTGGAGCGGCAACCGAAGTCGAAATGAAAGAACGTCTAGAGAGAGTCAAGGACGCTGTCGAAGCTACCAAGGCCGCTCTAGAAGAGGGAATTGTACCTGGTGGAGGAGTTACTCTCGTTCGTGCCGCCAAAGCGCTCTCTAAGTTAAAAGCTATAAATAGTGATGAGGCTGTTGGGATTAATATTATAAAAAGCGCACTTGTTGAGCCGTTGCGCTGGATCGCTCTCAATGCAGGCGTCGAAGCAGGGTGGGTCATTAAAGAAATCGAGTCTAAGGATGACGACACAGGATTTAACGTCATGACTAATGAGTTTGAATCAATGCTTACCTCTGGTATTGTTGACCCCGCAAAAGTTACGAGATCAGCAGTTGAAAACGCAACTTCGGTCGCAATTATGGTGATCACTACCGAGGCGCTTGTTGCAGAAAAAGCTGATGAAAACAAAAACCCAATGTCCGGCATGGGTGGCATGGGCGATATGGGAATGTAGTTTGTGTTATTCTACAAACCAAGAAATTAAATATTTACTGCCACTTGGCTAATTATTTTGCTTTAAAAAATAAATCTGCCTTCAAAACATTCAATTCATGGCTAAGAAAAAAGGCAAAAGAGCGACAATTAATCGGTTTTCGTTTGTAGTTTATTTTGCCCTAATTTTTATAGGTATCATTCTTGGCTATATATTTTCCCAGACCCGAGTTCCCGACATTTCAGTTGAAGAAAATATTACGATCAAAAATGCCATTAATGGTAAAGATTTTAAACTTAACCAAACTGCCTTAGCCCAAGTCGCCAATCTTGATGGTATTAGCGGTAATGCTGTAATTGATTTTGAAAACGGTCAGCTAAAAATTAATATCGATCTCAAAAATCTGATTTTACCCGAGAAAACAACCCTAAACGCTTATTTAGTGGACGCAGGCCTAAACGGTGGGCCGGGTAAGACTAATAGTTCAGACTTAGACGAAAAATACGGAACATTTTTTAATAATTTGTCTTACAAAAGGAATATTGATCTTGCTCCTTTTGTTCAACCATTAGGCACACTCAAAAAAGAAGGGGAATTTTACACACTCACATTTACTCTGCCTAACGCCAACTTTGTTAGTTATGATTCCCTAATTGTTACACTTGAATCATTTGATTCAAATCTTGCCGAAAGCGATCCTAGGCCAGGACCAGTTATTCTAAACGCTGACTTTTCCGACTAATTACTTTTTGAATGCTTTATATTTCTAACCTGTAGAGTAAAACCTCTACTATAATAAGAATAATGGACATCTCTAAGTTCGGTTTCAAAAAACCAAAACCAAAGTCGTTAAAAAAGCTTAAAAAATACCTAATTAAAAATGAGGAGGTTTTATACTTTAGTGGTATCAGCCAAAGATATTACATTATTCAAATAATTTTATGGCTTCCTCCTGCCTTTGTTTTACTCGGACTCCCCAAACTACTTGGTGTTTTAAGAAAAAATCGTGAAATCAGTTATGCAATTACAAATCGTCGATTTATTATTATCGAAGGTATTTTTTCCAAAAAAATAACCTCCGCTCCAATTAATCGGGTTACTCATGTCACAGTTGAACAATCTTTTTTTGAGAGGTTTTTATATAACTCTGGCGATCTTGATATTGTTACCGCAGGTTACGATAAGCATGCAATTGTTATGGAAAAAGTCGCCAATCCTATAAAACTTAAAGTTTTATTTGAAGAACTGTCAGATATGGAATTATCCAAAAAATTGCACAAACAAAGCAAAGAAAACTACGAGTTTACACCTAAAATACGCAAACTCAGACCTCGATAAGGTATTTTAGTTTACGAGGGGAATAAAATTTTCAGGGTTAATATTTTGGTTTTGGTCGTAGATTTCTACGTGTACATGAGGACCAGTAGTTCGTCCGGTTAAACCCACTTCTCCTAGTGTGTCTTCAGTTCTCACTTCTTGGCCAATTTTTACGCTAGTATTCGCAAGGTGTGCATATCTAGCAATTAGTTCGTGGCCGTGGTCAACAATAACAGTTATTCCATAACCACCAGCTTCCCATCCTGTATGTACAACCTTACCAGCTGTAATAGGGTGAACAGGGCTATAAATTTCTGCTGCATAATCTATACCACTATGTCCGCGGCGATATCCTTGGCTCTTGTATCCACCAACAGGAATAATAAAGTCCTCATCCCATGCTTCCCATCCAATTGTGTTAGATACCTGTCCAAATTCGTTTTTTTCTTCACTTGCTGCTATAACAATTTCAATTTGTTCTTGTTTTTTATTTTGGCTTTGATCAATCGAAATAAGTCCAAAAATAACCACAAAAATTGACAGCATTAAACCATATTTAATACTGATTCTTTTATGAGGAAACGCAACTATTTTTCTATAGTTTTTTATTACAAGTTTAAGAAAACCTATAATAATTAACATTAATAAACTTACAGTTTTCTCGACTATTAAGCTAGCTGTTTCTCTAGTGAAGGGGAGTGATTTTAAGCCCTGCGAAGCTATCCAGCTCGCGCAAGGCAAAGATAAATGAGGCTTTTTCGGTCTCTTATTTGTTGTTTTTTTCATAATTTAACCTCCAAAAATGGAGATATGAACGACCTATAATATCAGAAAAAGGGGAAAAAGTCAAATCTGTAGATGTCAATCAATGCACATTTTATGTAAAATCTGTCTACGTTTATGGCAAAATATTTCAAGTTAATTTCTTTATTTTTATTTGTTATACCTATATTTGGCTGCGGTTCAATTTCAGGCGCAAAAGCCTCGCTTCAAATAACTTCCGACCCACAAGCCAAAATTATTATTAATGGAACAGATTTTGGACAAACACCATTTTTTTCAGATCAACTGTCGGCCAATCAGACCTATCAGATTAACATTCAGACTAATTCTGGTGGTCACGTCGAAGAGTTAAGGCTATTGCCTAACACGCTCAGTATCATTAACAGGCAATTATCTCTCGAAGACCAGAAATCACAAGGTGAGACGGTTAGTCTTGCAAAAGGCACAAATGGCCTTAAAGTAATCTCTTTTCCTTTGGCCTCTCACGTATTTATTGATGGCGAATTTAAAGGAAATACACCAATAAATATTGACAATCTTAGCCTTGGAGATCACAGGATTACGGTCAAAAAAGAAGGTTTTGTTGAGAGGTCTGTTCGTGTTCATATTCAGTCAAACTATTCAGTAATTGTTAATTCTCAGCTGGCTACAATTGATAGTCCCAAAACTAATCCTTTACCAAAAATTGTAATTAAGGAAAGTCCGACCGGTTTTTTAAGAGTCAGAGAAAATCCAGATATTAATTCCGCAGAAATTACTCAGGTCCAACCAGGTCAAGAATTTGAAGTTTTAGAACTAAATAATAATTTTGCCCAGATTAAAATTGATGAACTAACAACTGGCTGGGTATCAAGTGAATATATCCAAAATCTTTAGATTGCGTAAATTATTGTCATAACCGTAATGCTCCACAAAATTATTGTAATCAATATCGGCTTATCAGAAAGCATAACTCTCTCTGGCGATTCTCCTTCGCGTTTTTCATAAATAATATACAGATATCTCATTACCCCATAAATAACAAAAGGTATGGTAATCATTAACCATTTTGAGGTATTAGTCAGCGTGTCTGGTAAATATGTGCTTAAAAAAGTTAAGGACTGTTTTATATCAGCTGACACTGGCGGTTGTAAAAAAGTAAACATTGCGTACGAAAGCCAAGTCGCTGTTGCAAACATAATCGTTAAACTATCAAGCAAACTATTTGGATAACCTTTTAGTGTTTTTCTCACGTCGTCAATTTTGGTTGCTCCTGATAACAAAGTTCGTTCTGATCGTCTTTTTCCAATAGCTAAGAATAAAGATAAACAAAGGACAGCCAGTAAAAACCAAACAGTTACATGAGCTTCAACAATTAAGGCCCCTGCGTAAACTCTAATTAAAAATCCTGACGCAATAACCATTACATCTAATAAAATTTGATTTTTTAAATAGAAGGTATAAGCAAGTTGAAGTCCAAGATAAAGTAAACAAGCAGCTAAAAAATATGGAGACAAAATATACCCAAAAACAAAAACCAATCCTATTCCAGTAATTGATAGTAGTAGTGCAATTGGAACAGGCAAACTTCCCTTAGCTATCGGGCGGAATTTCTTAAATGGATGCTGCCTATCAAGCTCAATGTCTACAACATCATTAAGTAAATATATTGATGAAGCCAAAATACAAAATACAAAAAAGCCATAAATCAGCCTTAAGATGTTTCCTTCTGAAAACAAAGTTCCCTCAAACACAATTGGTGCAAAAAGTGAAAAGTTCTTTAACCACTGTCTTGGGCGAACCGATTTAATAATTGCAATTAACATAAGTCTATAAATCTTCCTTTGACCAAATAATTAAGTTTATCCAAAGGATGGCTGCGATAATGATACTAAACACTAACAGTCCCGCAAACAGCTTTTCGATACCACTTGTGGTTAATGCTATTAATCCTAAAATAGCACAGACTGTCCAATAAAATAAAGAAATTTTTCTATGACCCCATCCTAATCGCATCAAATGATGATGTAAATGTCGTTTGTCTCCCCAGAATGGAGACTTTTTCATAAGCAACCTGCGCACGATCGTAAAAAGGCCATCCAGTAACGGAACAGCCATAGCCAAAATTGCGATTGCTACCTTTGCTCCAGACATTATTGATAAAACCGCAATCAGAAAACCTAAAATTGTTGAGGAATATCCTGGAAATATTTTAGCCGGATGCCAGTTAAACGGCAAAAAACCTAATGAAGCACCCGCCGCAATAAAAGCCAAAAGTGCCACAATTGTTTGTGAAGGGTCATTTTCTGCAAATCTTAAACTTGTAATGCCAAGCACAATAAAACCCACTGCCGCAATTCCTGCAAGTTGGCCATCCACGCCTTTTGACCAATTAAGCATATTCATCACCCAAACAATCCAAAGAATTGCAAATAAATCTGCCAAAACAATTATCGAGTGAGGTCCGAACAAATCAAATCTAATTATTAACTCATCAAGTCGAAATACTCCTCCAAAAGGATTTGTAATAAAAGATATTCCAATTCCCGACAGCACAACAACAGCAGCAATTAAAAAATTACTAAAAAATCTTAAATAAGGATTGAGGTCATATTTGTCATCAAGTACACCAATAACAATCGCAATAACCGAACCCGCGATAATACCTACAATTTGTTTATTAATTGGGATAAAAAATAAAATAGCCAAAATTATTCCAACCCCTATCGCCAGTCCTCCTGCACGCGGAATGATTTTTTTGTGCAATATTGCTGGATGTTTGTGTTTTGCCGGATCATCCACATAACCATATTTTGTCGCAAGCTTTATAACAATAGGTGTTACACACAAAGTTACTGAAAGAGAAAATAAAAAACCTAAAAATAATTGATTAGACAAAATTTCTATCACTTAGATAATTAAACGAATAATCTCATGATTTTAACCAAGGTCACGGATATTAAAGTTGTCGTAGCCAAATTAGTCCATGCAATAACTTTTTGTAAAAACTTTTCTTTCGAATATATTTTTAACGATAAAAATCCATTAATTATTAGTAACACCATACCAATCAAGACAGGTATCCATATTGCATCAGACGGTGCCAGTCGTTCTTGACCCCAAGGTTTTGAGTAAAAAATAGGCAGTTCAGGTGGAAGTAGTTTGCGATTATAAAGAAAAAAACCCAAGGTAAGTAAATATATAGCCGCAGAAATCAAAAAAACTATTTTAGTTATTTTATCCGCGTCAACTTCGTCCCATTCCTGCCTAACGTCCTTTAGTCGGAAATGTGTAACTTTGACCGATGGTCTTACTTTTGTTTTCATCCTATTTTGATGCTATAGATTGTAAATTAAAAACTCTAAATAGCAAATATCTCCGAACCTTCAATCGTGTTAATAAGTTTATATCTGTATTTCAAAATGAATTCATCAAGTTCTTCAAAGCCTCCGATTGCATTAGGAGTTTTGACAATAAACTTTGGCCTATTTCTCTCAAGGCTTTCAATAACTTCCTTGTCTCCATTTGGAAGCCCGCGAACATGAAAGGAGGTAACATATCTGCTTGATTCCTTAGCATCAGCCAAAACATACGCCCAAGAATAGTCTCCCCATATATAAACATATTTATTCGATGAGCCTTTTGTTATTAAGTATTCAGATACACTTCTAAGTTTGTAGGCATTTCCATCAAAGCTATCGCTGTACTGTCTGTATGTTTTGTTTCCTTTGGCAAAATCAACAAAATTTTTGTAATAACCCGTTCGTAATACATCTCCCTGAAAATTACTAAGTCCAAACGCCTTGTTCAAAACAAAAATTGCAATCACTAAAATTACAGCCGATACAGCAACATCCAAAAGTTTAATTTTTCTAAAGTTAAGTCCAACTAATAATATTGTTAAAGGTAATATTATTTGAATTAAATAATGTCCATAAGGCCTACCTGAAAAAATACTTCCCATCAATGCAAAACATACCCACATCAAAAAAACATTCGTAAATGTAACTTTTTTACCACTAAATAATTTGTAAAAAAGAAAAAGTGTAGCAATTGCTGCGGGTAATACTTTAAAAACTACAAAATATTTTGGTAAACCTGGACCTTCTGATAAATAGATAAAGTAATAAGTGTAAGCAGCAAAAATAAAGTCACCTAATGTTCCTCGTAGTAAAAAGTATAAAGATACGATCCCAAAAACAGCCAAAAAACCAATAGTCAAACTAGCAGCTCTTTTAATTGGTTTTTCCTGCATCGTCAAGATTATGATCCCTGCCGCAATTGCGTCAAATACAGCCATCTGTTTAAACAAAAATGCAATACAAAAACATGCGCCCGCAATTAAATACACAAACACATCATCAAAATTTTTAAATAGCCCCTTATTCTTCAATAAAATTAACCAAAACCCTAAAGCAGTTGGAAGTAGCATTAATATTTCTGTTAAAGCCAAATTACCCTCAATTACAGGTAGGGAAGTAAGTAATCCAAATAGAACTATAGCAACCAATGCTCTTTTATCGCTTAAAATTCTTCTAACAATGTCAAACACCACCAAAGCAGTAAGTGTTACCCAAATAGCAGTAACCATTCTTAACCAAAACATTGACTCGCCAAAAATTCTAAAAATTGCAGAGTAATAGAGGTAAATCATCGGAGGTTTATTGTCCCAAGTCTGTAGGTAGAGCATATGTCCCTTGTTTAGTCCGTGGCCAACGGCCGCAAAAATACCTTCATCCCCGTACCAAAACGGTTCAAAAAGCGATGGAATTCTTAATATGAAAACGAATGCTAACGCAGCAACTAGTAAGATTTCTATTTTTAGCGTTAGACTTTTTGGTTTTGTCATTTAACTAGGCAGAATATTGAGTCCTTACTCAAATATATCACTCTTTCACTAAACTTTTTCTGTAACTCGATATTCGATATATTTACCAAGCATTAAACGCGTGTGCGCATCCAGTCCAGGGAGAGCTGAGAAGAATAATCCTGTCACAGGCATAAGAATGAATTCAAAAGGCATAAGCATTCTCTTGATTGGCGATAAAGGCACATCAGACTTAGGTCTTTGTCTTAAATCTACAATAATCATAACTATCAAAAATACCCACGCCAATGTCATTAGTCCAAAAGTAATTTTTGGTAAGTTTGTTCCAAGTACAGTCTGAGAAAATTCCGGGTTTAATACCAGTGGAATATTGGCACCAAGTGTAATCACAAACCAATTAACGGGCCACAAAAAGTGGTCTTCTAGTACTTTTACCACTCTCATCGTTCGTGTCCAAAATGGAATTTGATGGTTTGTCATCCAATTTTTAATAATATATGCATCATCTGATGCTCCCCACGCCCATCTTTTCATCTGTTCGTACTGGTTTATCATTGTGTTGACATAACCGTTAGCTTCGGCCGCATCTGCATGAACGCTCAAATACACCGGTTCAACCTCAACCTTGCCATCAAGCTTAAAATATGACTTAAAAAATAGTCTGTAATCCTCAGGTATTACATCAACATCCCAATAATCAACTTCATGAAGCATTTTCATTGACAATGAATAGGTCGAATAGTTAATGATTCGATCTTTTCTCATCAGTTGCGCAGTCTGCCACAAAGTACAAAAAGTATTAACCACCCTAATTGGTGCAGGAATCCTCCAAATATTTGAATAGAACATGATTGCGGCCTGCCAAAATCTAAAGTGTCTATCTGGGTTAGTCAAAAACTTATAACTAAGGCAAGAGTAATATTTTTTATGCATTATTGAATCAGCATCTTTACTAGTAACAGTCATATATTCAATATCCATTTTTTGCCTATCAATAAGCTCTTTTTTTACCCATCTTCCAGCCCACGCCTCATTTGACGATTTGCCTTTAACTTCACCTTCTATATCAGGGTGAATAGTAATAAAAAAGTTGCCAAAAACCCCATCATATTTTTTCTTAAGCGCATTACCTTTTTGCAATGCTCCTGCTTCACGATCTTCCATTGCGAGTACCACAGTTATTTGTTTAGGGCCTAAATCTTGTTGCGCGATCGAGTCAATTCCTCTAATCAATGTTAATTCTGGCTCTTTATAAGTTGGAATTATTACTACATGATGAATTTTTTTCCAATCAGGAAGTTTCTTGAGATCGTTCATCCATGAGTATCTTTCGGCTGCTCTAATTTTAATATGCGACAGTACAACTGTTACTGCCAAAGTGCCAGATTTATAAAACCAAAAAATATCAAACAAAATTACAAAGTAGGCCACATAATGAGGGACCCAAAATGATCCCCACAAAGGGAAGAGAATCAAAGTCCAACTAAATGCGCCAGGCAAAATTTCCAACGCACGATGCACTGACTTGTCATGATTATTTACAAATTTTGCTATCCATTCACCAATCATATTTTCAAATTAAAAAGCCTTTTAGCATTTGCCGTAGTAACTTCTTCAATATAGCCTAATTCTACTCCTCTTAGCTGTGCTATGAACTCGGCGACTATTCTAACATTTTTAGGTTCATTTCTTTTTCCTCTTAAGCCCTCAGGCGCCAAGAAAGGACTATCTGTTTCTAATACTAATTTATTTATGTTAATTTTTTTTGCAGAATTTACTATTTCACCAGCATTTTTAAAAGTTAATATTCCACCAAAAGCCACATAAAATCCTCTAATTTCTGCCTGTTTTAATTGATCCAAATTGCCGGTCCAGCAATGAAAAACTCCATTAGTAACATTATTTTTGTCAATAATTTCAAACACCTTATCCCATCCATTCCGACAGTGAATAACTACAGGTAGATTATATTTTTTTGCAATTTGTAGCTGAAAATCAAATAATTCTATTTGTTTTAATAACTCTTCTTTTGAGGTTGGCCTTTCTCCTTCAATATATATATCAAGCCCACACTCGCCAATTGCGACAATCTTTTTTTTATAAGTATCTACAATTTTTTCAAACTCTTCTCTATATTCATTTTTCGTTTCAGCTCCGCCATCAGTTGGGTGTATTCCAGCTGTTGAAAAAATATTTTTATATTTTTCAGAAAGTTCAATTACTTTTTTCGTATTTTCAATACTTGTTCCAACAGCAATAATTGCTTCAATGCCTGAACTGAACGAGTCAGATATTATCTTATTTCTGTCGTAATCAAACTCGGCTTGTTCTGGGTGAGCGTGAGTATCGATTAACACCTTTTAGTTGTTAATTCTTAAAAAAATCGGATTAGATACAGGTTTTATTTGCGTATTTACAAATACATTAATTATTTCCTTGGATTTGTTAGGCATAATCGGTTCAAATAGAATTACAATTTTTAGATATTTTGTAATAAGTTGCACTAATATTTGTTTTTTCTCCTCACCATCTTTTTTCCATGGTGCTTGTTGGTCAAACTCCAAATTAAGCTCAGACATTGCAGTTTCTAAATATTCACAATACGCAAATATATCTTGAGTTTCTATATATTTTTTTAATCGATTAATTTCCAACTTGTCTACTTCTGGTAGTTCAATATTTACTATTTGAGAATCGTTTGAAAGTTTAGCTAATCGTGATGCAAAATTTCCCAAACTATTTGCCAAAACGTTATTATATTTTTCAAAAATTTTCTCCCAAGAAAAATCACCGTCGTTTCTCAAACTAAAAGAAGACAACAAAATAAATCTCGCGGCATCACTGGATCCAAGTTTGGTAATCATTTCAGATGGGGTAATGACATTACCAAGTGATTTTGAAATTTTCTTACCTTCAATGGTAAAAAACCCGTGTGCATACACGGCCTTCGGAGCATCATATCCCGCTGCCCAAAGCAAAGCTGGCCAAATAACTGTGTGAAACCACAAAATATCTTTACCTATTATGTGTAAATCGGCAGGCCAAATATTTTCACTCTCTCCATAAGTTAAATAGTTTATTAACGCATCCACCCAAACATAAGCAACCTGACTATCGTCAAATGGAAGTTTTATTCCCCAATCTAATTTTCTAGAGACAGAAATATCTTCAAGACCTTTTTTAAGTTTGCCCAAAGTTTCATTTTTCTTAGTATCAGGTAGGATTTTAATACTTTCATCTTCTATTTCCTTAATTAATCGTTCCTCAAAATTACTAAGTTTAAAGAAGTAATTTTCCTCCTTATAATTTATTGGTGGTTTTTGATGGTCTGGACACAACCCTTCGACCAACTCTTCCTTGGAGTAAAATTTTTCACATCCCACACAATAAAGTCCTTCATATAATCGTTTGTCGATATATCCGTTCTCATACAGTTTTTTATAAAACTCTACAACTTTCTCTTCGTGGTCTTTATCAGTAGTTCTGATAAATCTCGAATATTCAATATCCATTTCGTTCCACGCTGCCTTAAATTCATCTGAAATCTTGTCAACAAAACTTTGAATATCCTCACCTGATTTTTCTGCCGCCTCTTTAATTTTTACTCCATGTTCATCTGTTCCCGTTAAAAAAAATACTTTTTCATTCAGAAACTTAGTTCGAAATCTGGCAATTACATCAGCAATCACTGCTTCAGTAATATGTCCAATATGCGGCGACCCGTTGGCATATGAAATTGCGGTAGTTAAAAAATAATTATTTTTCATTATTATTGTTGATCTTCTGGTTTATCTTCCTCGACACAGTTTACACAATATCCTTCACCAGGTTGATAAAAGTCTGTTACTACGACTGCATCTTTTTTCTCAATCGCTTCGGCTGTTCCAGGTTGTACAATTTTTCTAGTTTTTGGATCAAACCAAACGTCGCCCTTCACAAACTTACTTTCTTCATTTTTTGGTTCAGTGCCCTTAACATAAAATTCAATTTGAGATTTACAACTTGTTGTTCCATCATCTTTCTTCTCCCCAATGCCCACGCAAGTCGCTCTAGAAACAACATTTTCAGGTGTCACTAAGTTTTCTATCTCTTTGTTTTTAAGCAAACTTTTCATTATTTTATTCCAAATTGGCGCAGCTCCCGTTACTCCCGAGGTTAATGATCTGTTTAGTGGTTTGTTATCGTTGTTGCCGACCCAAACTGCGGTCAAATAAGAAGGCGTGTATCCAATTGTCCAGTTATCACGAATATCATCAGTCGTTCCTGTTTTTACAGAGACCACTTTGCCAGGAATATTTAATTGGCTTCCTGTTCCAAATGCGTCTGCTCTAGCTTGATTGTCTGCCAAAATATGCGAAATAATAAACGCAACCTCTTCTGGTATTGCTTGCTTACCATTCTCGGGTAAGTGTTCCTCCAAAATTTTTCCATCTTTGTCTTCAACTTTAATAATTCCGTAAGCTTCGTGTGTAATGCCTTTATTCGCAAAGGCGCTAAAAGCTGTTGTCATCTCAATCATCTTTACCTCGCCGCCACCTAAGGTTAACGAAAGCCCATGTCTTGAAGAGTCACCAAATGTAGTAATTCCCATTTTCTGAGCTAGCTCCAACATAAATGGCACAGTATTATATGCCAAGACTTTAACTGCGGGGATATTGTATGAGTTGGCTAGTGCTTTTCTAAAAGTTACAGCTCCGTGGAATTTTCCATCATAGTTTTTTGGAGTATATGGCGGTGTTCCCTTAAATGTAACAGGGCCATCAACAATGACCGTTCCCGCTGTTAGCCCGTTCATTAGTCCGCCTGCGTAATTAATTGGTTTAATCGAAGATCCAGGTTGTCTAAGTGAAGTTGTCACATTCACATTGCCGTCGTTAGCTGTATCAAAATAATCTCTCGAACCCACCATTGCTAATATCTCACCGGTTTTTGGATTAGTGACCATAGCAGCCCCGTTTCCAACATTGTAGTTTTTTAATTTAGCGACCTCAGTGGTAACCGCATCTTGCGCAGTCTCTTGAATGTCCAAATCCAAAGTAGTAGTTACTTTTAATCCTCCCTGTTCAACTAATTTATCGCCATATTTTTGTGCCAGTTGATCTTTAATAAAAAGCACAAAGTGTGGTGCTTTTATATCAATATTCGGCTGAGAAAAAATCAATACTTCAGAAATTGCATTTTCAGATTCCTCCGCAGTTATTGTTTTGTCCTCAACCATTCTTCTCAATACTTCCGCTTGTCTTTGTTTAGCTAATTTTGGATTATTCCCGAAAGGGGAGTAAGTTGTCGGACTTTGAGGTAGGCCGGCAATCAAAGCAGATTCTCCAAGAGTTAATTCGCTAACTTTTTTACCAAAATAAGTTTGTGACGCTGCTTCAATGCCATACGCTGTACCCCCATATGGTACCTCGTTTAGATACATTTCAAGTATTTGATTTTTACTAAATTTACTTTCAACTTGATAAGCCAAATACAATTCCTTAATTTTTCTAGTGAGGTTTCGTTCAGGTGACAAAAAAGCGGTTTTTACTAACTGTTGTGTGATTGTTGATCCTCCCTGTAGCTCCTGTTTAAAAGCAATCGAAGTCGCTGCACGTATTACGCCCAAAATATCAAAACCTTTATGTTTATAAAAATCCTTATCTTCGATGGCAATTGTTGCGCTCTTTATATTTTGGGGGATTTGATCAAAAGGAAGTAAGGTTCTGTTCTTGTCAGCATATATATTATATAGAAGCTTACCGTTACGGTCATAAATTTTTGTCGTTAAATCTATATCCCGTTCTGTCAGGTTTTTTGTCGGCAAATCCTTAGTAATCCACCAAAACATTGAAACCAAAACTAAAAAAACAAAAGTCGATACCCTAAAAAGTGTTCCCCTAAAAACCCTATCCTTTGGCGGGAAGATTAACCAGAGTGTTCCCCATGCCACTTTTTCAGGAATACTCCTCCTGTGTTTTTTAAGTTGAGGTAATTTATTTTTTTGGGATTTCAGTTCCTTTTGCATGAAGTATTCTTTCGAAGTCAAATTATAGCAAAAACATCCTGCGTAATTATGGCTAATTACAGCTCTAGCAGTTAATGATAAAATACACAAGAATTATTCAAATGACACCCAATAAATCAAAACCACTTTTAGAAGATAAGGTTTTAGTAAAAAAAGAACAATCAAAAAACGTAAATAAAATAGGTCTAATCGTCTTGGTGATTATTTTTTCTTTAGCTCTTTTTTTGACCTATCAAGCCGTCTCCAAAAACAAGAACAATATTAGCCTTTCAGGCGATGTAACTTCACCAATCGGTAAAATAATAAGCCCCACAACAGGATCTGTAATTTACGGTAATAAAGTAACTATTTCTGTTGAAGCCTCCGACGATCAGAGTGGTGTTAAGTCGGTAGAAATATTTTACAAAACAAAAGGTTTATGGCAAAAGCTCACAACGCTTAACTCAGCTCCTTATGTTTATGACTGGGATGTCTCAAAGCTTCCGGTTCAGTCGGTTACATTAGATATTCATGTTACGGACAACGATGGTAACATTCTCAATACAAATAGTAATGGTTGGCAGGAAGATATAGTTATTATTCCAACTTCGACACCTTAGTAGCCCCGTTTTAGTCCGAGTTTCAAAAACATTCCTCCACAAACTATAATTCCTAGAAGTATTCCTATATATACCAAGTCCAGCATCTTTCTTGCATTCAAAAACCAGCCAGTCAAAATAACAGAAACAAATAGTAACGTCCACCAAAAACTGGATTTAAACACAATCCGTTCATCTTGACCTTTTCTTAGTAAGATTCTTATCAAAAAAACCACGAAAGAGAGTAAAAAAGTCAAAGCTGGAAGTAGTAGTAAAAATAATATTAAATGATCCTTCTCTTTTTCGACATTTCCGGATTTTCCAACCCAAATCACTCCAGACCAGCTGAACAAGATAATTAACCAAATAATTACAATAGGTCTTTTCATTTTAGGTAATAATTATATCGGTAGATATATTTATATTACTCAATTAGTTTAAGTTCGTCTTTCTCAATTTGGCCAACACTATGACCTTCTATTTTTTTTACTCTTCTATCCATTTCCTTAAACCTCGTTGAGTTAATTTGATCATAGTTAACCCTTAAAGACTTAATTGATTTATCAAATTTTTCGAACTCACCTTTAAACATTCCCCACTGTTTGGAAAAATCCGCAAACATAACCATCAAGTTTCTTAAACTGTTTTCCATGGTGAAACTCTTATGCATTTCCAAAACTGTTTTCGTAATTGGTATAAAAGAAAAAGGGGAAACAATTAGTATTTTCTTTTTAAAAGCATCATTTATTACATCAGTAAACTCCTTAGCAATAAAACTAAATAATGCCTCATTCGGTACAAACATTACCGCGTAATCAAGTGTTCCTTTGGTTGTGTCAATATATTTTTCAACTTGTTTTAATTTAGCAGCCACATCAGTTTTAAACATCTTTTTTTCCAAGTCTCTTTCAGAAGCATTATCGGCATCAACCATTCGTTGTATAGCTTGATAAGGGAATTTAACATCAACGGCAATTACTTTTTTCCCGGGCAAAAGCAAAGTAATATCTGGTTTCACATCAGAGTTACCAAGAGGTGTCTGTCTTAAGAAATGAATATTTTCAATCAATCCAGCCTGCTCAAGTAGGCCTTCAATTATATGTTCACCCCACTGACCACGAGATTGATTATTTGACAGAACCCTGCCAAGATTTTGCGTTGTTATTTTTAGGTCTTCTGTAATTTTTTGATGATCGGTTATTGCGCGCGCAATTTCCCCGTAGCTCTTATTTCGATTTTGTTCCATCTCCTTTATCTCTTTTTGTCGAGCATTTATTTCATCCTGTAGACCTTTAACTAGTTTTTCAATCGAATCTTGTTTGTTTTTGAGATCTATGTTTATCGAATCTTTCTCACTCGATAGTTCGCTTTTCGCCAGTTCAATAATATTTTTAACATTCTTATTCATCGCCCTATCACTCATCGCTTCAAAATTCTGTTGAAAATATTTTTTAAACAACCAAAAAAACATCGCAAGAACTGCAACAATTAACACTAAACTGGAAATAATTACAATTAAACTTTCGGGTAACATTGGTGTTTTTCTTTCAAGTGATATGATTGTAGCACATGAAACCAGACATCCTAAAAAACCTTAATCCTGAGCAAAAAAATGCCGTTATTGAAACAGAGGGTCCTGTATTGATAATTGCCGGAGCCGGCACCGGTAAAACAGCGGTAATTTCCAGAAGGATTGCGTATTTAATTGAGCAAAAATTAGCTAAACCTGAAGAAATTTTAGCCCTTACTTTTACTGAAAAAGCTTCAGAAGAAATGGATTTTCGAGTTTACGATTTATTGCCTGATGTTTTTTCTTCAATCTCGGTTTTTACCTTCCACGCATTCGCAGATTCTATTTTACGGGATATTGCCTACGATGTTGGTCTGTCTCCAGACTACAAAATACTCACTCAAAATCAACAAATTTTATTTTTAAGGTCTCATCTTTATAGTCTTAATCTTGAATATTTTAGACCCGTAAATAATCCCCTTAAGTTCCTCCGTGACCTGACCTCATTTTTCAGCAACCTAAAAGATGAAAATATTACCAGCCAATCACTCCTTTTGCACGCCTCCAAACTAGAAGATTCTACCGAATCAGCCAAACTTACAGAGCTTGCCAACTGTTTTAGCCAGTATGAAGAACTAAAAAGACTTGGTAATTTTGTTGATTTTTCGGATTTACTATATTTGGTCCGCCTAGCTTTTAAAGAGCATCCAAATATTCTTACAAACTATCAAAATAGGTACAAATATATTCTTGTCGATGAATTCCAAGATACTAATCTTGCGCAAAACGATTTGGTTAATATGCTTTGCGACAAACATCGCAATTTAACCGTCGTTGGGGACGATGATCAATCAATTTACAAATTTCGTGGCGCATCGATTTCCAATATTCTTTCATTCAAAACTAACTACCCTAATGCCAAACAATTTGTTTTAACCAAAAACTACAGATCTAATCAAGGAATTCTAGATTTAGCTTATGAAGTCATCCAAAATAATAACCCCGACCGTCTAGAGTTTGCCGCCAAGATAAATAAAAAATTAGAAGCCGCTGTTAACACATCCAAAACCAAGCCGCAAATTTTGCGCGGCACAACATTAAGTGACGAGGTAGAGCTGGTAACGCAAAAAATTATTGAGCTAAACAAATCAGGGGAAAAATACTCCAACATCGCCATATTATCTAGAGCCGCAAGTCATGCCATTCCTTTTATTCGCGCACTCGAAAATATTGGTATTCCTGTTCAGTCGGTTGGAACGACTTCTTTATATCAAACACCCGAAGTTAAAAATCTAATTTTCTTTCTTAAAGTCTTAACTAATTTTGAAGACGATCTGAGTCTATATCACCTAGGTGTTTCTGAATATTACAGTATTGATCCAGACCTAATGATTAAGCTGGCCGCTTATACGCGGAATAGGCACATTAAATTATTTGAACTCCTAGAAACAATTTCTAACTTTGAAGAATTAAAAATTCCCGACTTAGAAAAAACAAAAATTGAAACTCTAGTTTCGGATTTACAAAAATATGCTGCAATAGCAATACAAAAAAATGTTGCTGAACTTTTATATATATATTTACTCGATCACAAAGTTTTTCAGACTTATCAAAAATCAAACAAATCTGAAGATATTAGAAAAATCGAAAACATTTCTAAACTTTTTGAAAAACTCTCGGAATTTATCAGCTCGACGATCGACCCTTCCGTTATTAACTACATCACCACCTTTGTACTACTCGAAGAGTCTGGTGATACCTCAACTACTGCAACGCTGGACCAATCACTTGAAGCGGTTAATGTATTAACGATTCACTCGTCGAAAGGATTGGAGTTTGACAGTGTTTTTATTATCAATTTGGTTTCAGATAGATTTCCATCAAGGTCAAAGTCTCAAGGAATTAGCTTGCCTAACGAGTTACTGGAAGATTCGGCAAATAATTCCAAACAAAGTGATCTTCAAGAGGAGAGAAGACTTTTTTATGTTGCCGTTACCAGAGCAAAAGAAAATCTGTTTCTTACCTGGGCAGAAGATTATGGTGGGGCAAGATCAAAAAAACCATCACAATTTCTTTTAGAGTCGTTCGGTAAACAAGATTTAGAAGTCGTCCCAACCAAACTTAACGCAATTGAAAAAATCAGCCGCTTTGCTTCAAGCGAACAGCTCCCTTTAATGCTCGTTCAAAAAGAAAAGAAAGTATTGCCAAATCTTCCGCTCAAACTTAATCAAGATTCAATTAATAGTTATTTAACTTGTCCACTTCAATACAGGTATAACTACCTGCTCAAGCTTCCCAAAAGCCAGACCGGAGCAATGGTTCTTGGAACTGCAGTTCACAAATCCCTAGAAGCTTTTTATCTTGCCAAAAAAACACATACCCCAATTACAAGCGAAGAATTAATTAATGTTTATACATCTAACTTTTCCGATGTTGGGTTTTTTAATGCCCAAAACAGGGAAGAGTTATTCAACAAAGGCAAACAAATAATTAGTGAGTTTTATCAAAATCAAAAAAACACTCAATATGAGAATTTGTTAGTCGAAGAAAAGTTCAATCTTGTATATGACGGGGTGATGATTACAGGAAGGTTCGACTTAATTACCATCGACAAAGACAAAACAACCATCATGGACTTCAAAACATCACAAGGTGTTGATGAGAAAAAAGCCAAAGAACGTGTAAATAGTTCGATTCAACTTAAGATTTATGCACTGGCTTACAAAGAAAAATATCATCACCCAGCTGACGAAATCGGACTTTATTTTGTAGAAAATAATATTTATGCCAAGCGCAAACCTGATGAAAAACTTTATCAAAAAGCTATGAGTGATATTACAAAAGTAAAAGAAGGAATTGTTTCCGAGAATTTCATTCCCAAACCTGACAAATTTAGTTGTACTAATTGTCCTTTTAATAAGATTTGTCCCGCCTCATTAGCCTAAATTAGACATTAGGTATATAATTTCCGCCAACAGAAAAGTTAACGCTTTCTGGCACCTTAATCCTAAAGCGCAGAAAAACATCTCGGTCTTCAAGGAGGATCAATGTCTGACAACGCAAGAGTCCTTGGACTCAAGCTCAACGTCTACGAAGTCGTCCACCTTGTGGACTCAATCGATGGTATTCCACAGTCACCTCATCCAGAGCAGCGCGGATCAACAGCATACTTAGAGGTTGACCCAAACCGATCGCTTCTTTCAGGACTGGGACATCTTTATGATGAACTTGTTCCTGCAAACGGCGATTTTTATGAAGGGTGCGAGGATAACTATGAAGAAATTCTCGTTACCGAAGAGGATCTTTGGTTGATCAAGAGTTGTGTCAAAACCGGAGACATGAGTATGGACGGCACCGTAAACATCGGAGTCGGCCTGCTCAAAAAAACCTTCGCCCTCCTCCGCGCATTTCAGTTTCCTGATCTGGGAATTCCTGATAGCGCAGATCCTTCGCTTGATCGACGTTTTACCAGACACGACAAGCGTCATCTCGGCGATCCTGACACTTGGAAGCTGTTAGACAGCGAGACCGACTAGATTCATATTTCAAAGGAGGAACATCTAGACATGCCCAGTAGTCCAACCACCGCACCGACTCGAACCTCACCTTCAACCACCCCGTTCTCACCGTCAAAACCCATGCCGATGCGCCCAGACAGGATTTGTCCTGATCAGAAGGACAAGATTATCCGCACACTGGAGCCGCTTTTGCCATGAAAGTTACACAAGACGAAGTTCGGCGAGCGAAAGCCGTGCAAGAAGTTACCGCTTGGCTCCAGAGCATCTGGAGGCTGATGAACCAAGGGAGGATTGACACACTTCGACCCATTCCAACCTACGATCGTCGGGCGCTCCTCACGGACAGCAAGGTCGAAGATACTGTCCACGCAATCGAGGGCGTCTTCGCTTTCGAACTGGAGAATTATCCAGGCTATCACCAAGAAGCCCAGCAGATCAAACCAAATCAACACCTGGTCACTCCAGGTTTCACTGGTTTGCAGCCTCTCCAAAAACGCGCACTCGTCGAGGGTGTCGACCGAATCCTGCAGAAATACCGCGTAGAACCTTCAGGAACACAATTGCCGCGTGTGACAAGAAGGGCGCGATGACTCTTCTGTGAATCGCCAGTGGGTGGTTGTTTAGTCTTTTTGACTAGACAGCCACCCTTTTTTTTAACCTAAGAAATACCCATCTAGCTTTATCAACCGTGTTCATAAGTAGATACATTTTTTGATTTACAACCAAATCATAAGCCCCAGGATATTCAACCAACTTCCCCCCGTAACCAGACTTAAAACGGTGAAATCCATACCACGGATCCTTTTCATTTGGATTCTTTCCCAACGCTCCCCACATGTCAAATATTTTGCCACCTTCGCGTTTGGCTAATTTAATAGCTTCCCATGCAACTAAGTTCGAGTGCATCAAATTACGCTGTTCAGAACTAGATCCGCCATACGGGTAATACCAAACATCCTTAAAGATAAACAGCATCCAAGAGGTCAAAATTTTTCCTTTATATTTAGCACTAATTATCTTTGCCATTTTTTTTTCTGCAAATAGTTCAAAAACCGTTTTGTAGTATGAGTCAGGGTGTAAATAAAATCCATTTCTTTTTGCAGTTTCTCTTTGCAGTTTTACAAAATCGTCAACCTTGTCACTAACTTCAACCACCACATTGTTTTTTTGGGCAACGCGTACGTTATAACGAGTTTTTTGATTAAGGCTCCTAAACAGGTCTTCTTCAAGTTTTGTTAAATCAACCAAAAATGTACTTTTTGCAAAAATATCTTTTTGGCTTTTTATAATTTTTATTTTTGATTTTTTTAACTTAAATTTTTCAATTTCTACGTCTGGCTCGATTTTTATAAAAACAATATTTTCTTTTTTCGCCAACTCCTCCAAAAATCCCAAAACTTGTTCACTCGGCCAAATAGATTTTGGCATATAGCCAATATTAAATTTAGTTTTTGGGACACTGTGTACCGTCAAAGAAAAAACATTCCAATTTTTATCGTTCTCTTCAATTATTCGCAATATCTTGTTGCCGGTTTTTTCTCGAAATTCACCCCACTCCCAGCTCTGCATGATATGCTTTGCTGATTCGCTAAATCTCTTTTTATCATTAGTCTCTGCAATCCTAATCATTTTTATATTCTATTCTTTTTTTATCTACGACAAATTTTTAACCAATTCTTCCGGCAAATCACCCAAAAATCGTGACGGAATACTACTTCCTCTGACGCCAAAATATAGTCGATTAGAGGTGTAAGTCAAAAACAATACTTCTTTTGCCCTCGTCATTCCAACATAGCAAAGTCTTCTTTCTTCCTCGAGCTGTGCTGGGTCAATAAGAGACCTAGAATGGGGGAACAAACCTTCTTCCATGCCGGTCATAAAAACCACAGGGAATTCCAATCCTTTAGCTGAATGAATCGTCATCAAAGTCACTTCAGAAGTGTGCTCACCGTTCTTTCTTAAGTCAGACCCTGATTCCATAAGCGCAACATTTTCCAAAAATTCATCCAAGTTATCAAACTTCTCAGCCACCGAAGAAAGCTCCCGAATATTTTCAACTCTCCCTGCTTCTTCAGGGTCTTTTTCATCAAACCTTGATAGATAATTACTTATCTCTAGTACTGATGACAATATTTCTGATGGCGGATGCTCTTTATTTATTTCGCCAACTCTTAAAATAAATTGCTGATATTTTCGTTTACCCAATTTCATAACTCTTTCCCTTGCTACCAAATCTTTTTCATTGGCAATCATTCGCATGTATGCCAACACATCTTTTATCTCTTTTCTGTCATAAAACCTAACCCCACCAACAAGGTTATATGGCACACCACTTTTTATTAATGACTCTTCAATTGAGCGAGATTGAGCATTTGTACGATAGAGGATTGCAAAGTCATCAAAATCTCTTCCAGAATTAATAATTACCGAAGCAATAATATTTCCCTCTGCTTGTTCGTCTGGTGCTTGAATAAGTCTAATTAATTCTCCTTGTCCATTTTTTGTCCAAAGCTTTAACACTGGATGGCTTCTGTTTTGCGAAATTACAGTATTAGCTGCAGATAAAATCGTGTTTGTTGATCTATAATTTTCCTCCAAGTTAATAACTTCTACATCCTTAAAATCTTTTTCAAAATTAACGATATTTCGAAAATCAGCTCCCCGAAAAGCATAAATCGCCTGAGATGCATCCCCAACAACAGTGATATTTCCATGTTTACTAGATAGTATTTTTGTTAATTGATATTGTGCCGCATTAACGTCTTGATACTCATCAACCAAAACATATTTATATCTGTTGGAATATTTTTCTTTTAGTTCGGAATTTGTTTTTAATAGGTCAACTACTTTTTTAAGTAAATCATCAAAATCAACCGCATTCACTTCCTGCATTTTTTGTTCATATCCCAAATAAACTTTTGCGACCGTTTCCTGAAAATAACCTTTGGCATATCCCAAATATTCTTTAGCCGAAACCATTTCGTTTTTTGCACTGCTAATGTTGTATTTGACCGCCTGAGGTTTGGTAGTTTTGGTGCCAATATTCAACTCTTCCATCACTGTACCTATTAAATCGACACTATCTTTTTCATCATAAATCACAAAATTTGAAGAAAGCCCTAGGTGTTGACCCTCAATTCTCAAAAATCTCGCACCATAAGAATGGAATGTTCCCATAAAAGGCAAATCAGAATTTTCTCCCAACAGCTTAACAACTCTTTCCTTCATTTCCGCTGCCGCCTTATTGGTAAATGTCACCATTAATATTTCTGAAGGATAGGCAAGTTGGTTGGCCAAAATATAACAAAGCTTCTGAGTCAAAACCTTAGTTTTTCCGCTCCCAGCTCCCGCCAAAACCAGCACTGGACCATCAGTTTTTTCAACCGCTTCTTGTTGTGCTGTATTTAGACCTGCTAAAATTTCCTTATTATCCATATAAAAGTATTCTAAGTTTTTTAAAAATATGATTAAACTCCTTGATTTCTGGGCAGAGTGGTGTGGCCCATGCAAACTGATGCATCCTATTATTGAAGATATGAAGAAAAAATACGATGGGAAGATAGAATTCGTAGAAATAAACGTCGACGAAACCCCCGATGACTCCATTAAATATAATGTCGCTTCAATCCCAACCTACATTATTTTAAAAGATGATGTAGAAGTTGCTCGTCATTTAGGAGCAACCACTCCAGACAAATTCGACAAATTTCTTTCAGATAATCTTGTCTGAAAATTATGAAAAATTTCATGCTTGTCGCCAACTGGAAGGCTAACCTTACCGTTGATCAGGCAAGTGATTGGTTTACAAATATCTCCGACTCTTCTCTAGAAATTGTTGTCTGTCCCAGTTTCCCTGTTCTTGGAGCAATTGCAAATTTGCCGGTTTCTGGCAATATCTCTTTTGGCGCTCAAGATGTTTCAGTCAAATCAATTGGCGCCTTTACCGGACAAGTTCCTGCTGAAATCATCCAAGGTTTGGCAAAATACTCGCTTGTTGGACACTCCGAAACTCGCCGACTTTTTGGTGTTACCGCCGATGATATTCAACTAAAAGTCGAGAATCTAAGAGGACAAAATATTCATCCGATTGTTTGTGGTAATTATTCTGAACTTACTTCTGAAAGTTTAGGAGATTATTCAGATTTAGTTTTGGCTTTCGAGCCGGAAGAATCAATTTCAACCAACCCAGGTGCTCAGCCTTTAACTGGCAAAGTTGCAGATGAAAAAATTAAATCTATTAAAGATATAACCGGCTGTCAGACTGTGTTATATGGTGGCAGCGTTACAATCGAAAATATTAAAGATTTTTTTGACGCAGAAAATATCGACGGTGCCCTAGTTGGCAAAGCTTCAACTGATATCAATTTATTTAATCAAATAATTAATCTCTGCAAATAATGCAAAGCCTTAATTCAACCCCTGTTAAAAAAAAGGGGAAAGTTATCAGTGCAAGTACGAATACAAAATCCGACAAAGTTAGTGCAAAATCCTCTCGCAAACTTAAAATAATTGGACTTATATTAATTGCTTTTTTCGCTTTAGCTGTAACATCGGTTTTTGTTCCTTATTTAAGAAACGCTACGCAAAATATTCTCAACAATCCTATTATCAATTCTGGTCCAAACATAATTAATGACAGAGGTAGAACCAATATTCTTATTCTTGGTACTGGTGGCGAAGGCCACGATGGTCCCAACCTTACCGATACGCTTATTCTTGCTTCCTACAATCAGAACACCAAAAACACCAACCTGATTTCTATCCCAAGAGATTTTTGGGTTGATTCCATAAAAGCCAAAATTAATACAGCTTATGCTTTTGGCGTCGAAAAAAGCAAAACTCAGGGCATTGCTCAGGCCTCAGACGCTGTTAGTGAGATATTGGGTGTACCAATCCATTATGTCGTTCGCCTGGACTTTAACGGCTTTACCAGAGCTATAGACGAACTTGGCGGCGTCGATATCATTGTCGACCAAACCTTCGATGATTATATGTATCCAATTAGTGGCGAAGAAAAAAACATGTGTGGTCTAAAATATGAAACCGTTACAGATGGAGATGGAGTCGGAAGAATTAAACTTCTTGATTCCAACAATCAAATAGTAGAAGGCGAGGACCCTTTTACTTGCAGGTACGAACATCTGCATTTTGAGGCAGGGCTTACTCACATGGATGGTCAAACAGCACTTAAATATGTCCGCTCCAGAAAAGGCACTAATGACGAAAACTCCGACTTTGCTCGTTCTAAGCGTCAAGAAAAAGTAATTAGTGCTGTCAAAGACAAAATCTTCTCACTTGAGGGAGTTTTTAATCCAACCAAAATCCTTTCGCTTTACAATACCTTTAGTCAGTCAATCGACACTAATATTTCGCCTTCAGAATTCCCAGACTTTTTCGAACTATTCCAACAGGCCAGAGCAGGACAAATATCTTCTTCAGTTATCTCAACTGATGGAGACAATCCGCTTCTTATCAACCCGCCCATCTCGAACACCTATGGTCTCCAATACGTTTTAACTCCAGCTTCAGGTAATCTTGATCAGATTCACAAGTTTATCCAAGACACGCTTTATCCAGTCCCAACACCAACTCCGTCTAACTAGTTTTTTCCACAAAAAAAGCAAGCAACCAAAATTATTAAATTCTAGTCACTCACCAATTCTGTTCCCAAAAAATAGGAAAATAATATCTATTTCGAAAAAGCGCGATTTACGTAGTACGCCCCAACAAACAATAGTCCTACAGCGGCTACAAAAACCAATACGGTTGGTTCAAAAACGCCAGTGTTTGGCAAAGTTGAACTAGCTGTGGAAGAGGAGGGGGTAGCTACCTTAGCTGGAGTTGTTCCAGCCGCAAATGCGCCAGATACTTGGGTTAAATATGTTGCAGCCGCAAGTGGCAAGGCAGTTAACTTTCTCATAGGGTAAATTTACCAAAGCAGGAGACTTTTGGCAACCTCTAAAAAACTATTTTAAGCTAATTATTTGGATTTTTTAACAACCGTTTTGGTTGTCTTAACAGGAGATTTGGCAACTGTAGCTGTGCTAACTTTTGAAGCAGCTTTTGCCATTCTAGATTTGAGTCTTGAGGCTTTTCTCTTAGAAATAAATCCCTTTTTACTTGCTCTGTCCAAAGTTGAAAAAACTTCAGATCCAAGTTTTGGGTTAGCAACATCCTTGCGGACATTCTTCAAAACTCTTTTAATGTTTGATTTTATTTTTGCATTTCGTGCGGTTCGGACCTTGTCCTGACGCATTTTTTTAATCGCTGACTTAATAATTGGCATTATTCAATTAAAATAATTTTATAAATAAAATTAAATGCCAATTAGAAGACATAGCTAAAATTAAAGTGAAATTTGCTGGAAGCAGAATTTCAAATTATTTTTAGCGAGTAATTCTTAAGAGGCACTCACTGCTTTAGAATTTTAACTTTAACTCCGAAGCTGCGCAATTCTAGCACTTGAGGCTGTCAAAACGCAAGCTATATACTTAATTCTAGTGCTTCTATACAATCTTGCCGTCTAAACAATTACACCCTAAACATTTTTAATGCCAAAAACCAATAAAACCAAGATTCCAAAAGCCCAATCACAATCCAAAGCTCTTAGCGCGGCTCAACAGTTTCTTTTTCGTAAGCAGAAAACAATTCTTTCAGCTGCCTTCCTTATTATGGGGCTTTCACTGGCTTCCAGAATATTAGGCTTAGTCAGAGACCGATTACTTGCCGCATATTTTGGTTCAGGCCCAGACCTAGCTGCATACTTGGCAGCTTTCCGCCTGCCTGACTTTATTTTTCAGGTTTTAATATTTGGAACAATTACTGTTTCGTTCATTCCAATTTTTACCGATCTTTCCCAAAAACAAGAAGCGAAAAAACTCTGGAGTACGGTCAGTAACATTATTAATATCGCTTTTCTATTCTTTGTTGCAATTTCTTTGATTTGTTTTATCTTTGTTGAGCCGCTTGTTGCCTTAATCGCTCCAGGGTTAGTTGCCGATCCAGCTCAACACGCAACTCTGGTCAATCTGACAAGGGTAATGATTATTTCCCAAATATTTTTGGCTGTTTCTAGTTTTTTTACAGGAATATTACAGTCAAGTCAGAGATTTTTGATACCCGCTCTAGCGCCGGTTTTTTACAACTTAGGCATTATTTTAGGCGCAGTACTACTTTCCAACAATCTCGGTATTTATGGTCCAGCCATTGGTGTCGTTTTGGGTGCAATTATGCATTTTCTGATTCAGGTTCCAGCAATCTATGCTTCAGGTTTTAATTATCAATTTGTTCTCAATTTCAAAGAGCCAAGCCTTGTCAAACTTCTCCGTCTCGGCCTTCCTCGTAGTGTCGGAATGTTTGCCTCCCAAATAAACGAAACAGTCGATATCGCTTTAGCTTCTATTATTTCCGCCAAAAGTGTGGTCGCATTTAACTTTGCCAGTCACTTATATGTTGTTCCAATAGGACTTTTTGGTGCCACAATTGCCCAAGCTGCACTTCCAGCACTTTCCCTTGAATATGCCAAAAACAACATCGAAGCTTTCAAAAAAACAATTTTGACCTCCATGCACCAGATGCTTTTTTTGGTCGTGCCGGCTGCAATTTGTTTAATCGTTTTAAGAATCCCATTAGTTAGACTTATTTTCGGTGCCAGCGAGTTTGATTGGCCGGCAACTGTACTAACAGGTAGAACGCTTGCCACTCTTTCGTTTGGAATTGCCGCCCAAAGCGTTTTATTGCTAATCGTTCGTGCTTTTTATGCATTTCACGATACAGTAACACCCTTAAAAATTGGCTTAATTTCCGTCGGAACAAATATTGTTTTAAGTCTAATTTTTGTCAAAATATTAATCCTCCCCGTTTGGGCATTGGGATTGTCTGGTTCGATTTCAGCGATTATCAATCTAACCTTATTAATTATTTTTCTTGACCGCAAAGTTGGCAAATTCTCTCGTCATGAACTGCTTCTTCCGGCATTCAAAATATTTACCGCAGGATTTTTTATGGCTCTTAGTTTGTACATCCCCATCAAACTTCTTGATCAACTTATTTTTGACACCACCAAAACGGTTAATCTAATTATTCTTACAGGCATTTCTACTGCCGCTGGTTTTACAGTTTATTTATTTTTAACGCATGTTTTAAGAGTCGAAGAAATTCGTCTTTTCTGGTCACTTGCCAGAAAAATCCGCTCAACCATTAGAAAAGAAACTCCTCAAACTGGCATAATTACAACCTTAATAGACGACGACACTCCAGGTTCCACCGACCAAAAAATTTCCTGAGAATCAGATAATAATAAAAACAGAAAAAGCGCCACTTTTTAAGGTGGCGCAAGGGATAATTACGAAACTGCTACGAGCTCGTAGCTTGGTGGAAGTTCAGGCAGTAGATACCGCCGAATGTTGTTGTACCCGTTGAACGTAAAGTACAACAGTACCGTTCTCGGCACAGGCCATTCGTCAGTTGCCACAGCCGATATGGCAACAAACTCTCGACCTTGTTTCGTCAGCTCCTCGATGATCGCCAGGCATTCTGGCGAGCCGTTGCTGAACAATTTGATGAAGTTTTTGTCAGCCACAGTACCGTACTCCTCCGAGTTTAGTTTCGTCTAAGTAATAGATTCTTTTCCTTCTCCTTCCCCAAATCAAAACCACCGTTTCTTTCCCATATTCCTCAATACCTTTTAGTGGATCTCTTTCTTTTCCTTTATTCCTAATCACACTTTGAACGCCTTTTGTTTTGCGACGGCAAAACAAGGTGCTCGACGACACCAGTCCAAAGAGCTGAAGTGAGAAGTGTGATTAAAAAAACTTTGCTTCTTCGTAGAAGAAAACCAAATCTCTCAACAAAAGGGAAGTCTAAAAACCTTGTTTCTCGTTAGAGAAAACTACAGTGCGCCAAGAAAGTAGATTGAAAAAAGAATGTAATTTAAAAATAAATATTTATAAAAATCTCCCAATTACGCACAAAACCCTCATTTCCTGCTAGAATAGCGCCACTAAACTTAAATTTTTATGTTAAATATTCGCAACTTTGCCATTATTGCCCACATTGACCACGGCAAATCAACTCTAGCCGACCGTATTCTTGAGATCACTCACGCGGTCAATACCAGTGTGTACAACAAACAGCTTCTCGACTCAATGGATCTCGAAAAAGAGCGGGGAATCACAATCAAACTCAAAGCTATTTCTCTTCATTACACGCTTAATAATACCGAATATTTGCTTAATCTTATCGACACCCCAGGGCATGTAGATTTTAGCTACGAAGTCTCCCGTTCATTATCTGCCTGCGAAGGGGCAGTCTTGCTTGTCGACGCCACCAAAGGTGTTCAGGCTCAAACCATTGCTAACCTCAATCATGCCCTCGACGAAAATCTCGCAATTATTCCAGTCGTTAACAAGATAGACGCTCCAGGCGCCGAAGTAGATAGAACAATTAGAGAGCTTCAGGGTTTAGGATTTTTGGACAAAGAAATCCTGCAAGTTTCCGCAAAAACAGGCACAAATGTCATCGAGCTTATCGAAGAAATAATCAAAAGAGTTCCACCTCCGACCCCAACTCAAGCCGATATTAATCGCGCACTTGTCTTCGACTCTCTCTACGATCTTTACAAAGGTGTAGTTACAGCCGTCAAAGTCGTCGATGGTCAGTTCAAAAAAGGCGACAAAATCAAGTTTCTAGCCACCAATGCCGATACAGAAATCCTTTCAATCTACAAACTCACACCTCTTGTCAAAGAAGTCGACACACTCTCTTCAGGTGAAGTAGGTTTTTTTGTAACAGCCCTCAAAACCATCGAAAACGCGCGTGTCGGTGACACAATTACCCACAAAAACCAATCTCCAGAGGCACTTCCTGGGTACAAACCTGCTTTTCCAGTTGTCTATCTTTCACTTTATCCAATCGACCCTTCGGACTTCTTACCGTTAAGAGAAGCAATGGGTAAACTCAAACTCAATGACTATGCACTCGAATACTCTGCCGAATCTTCACCTTCGCTTGGACAAGGCTTTCGTTGTGGTTTTCTAGGACTTCTTCACTCAGAAATAACCATCGAAAGGCTTAGTCGTGAATATAATCTCGACCTTATTGCAACCTCACCCTCAGTCAATTACAAACTTCTTGATGGCACCGAAATATCCAAAACCTCTCAACTACCAGCCTCCACAATGGAAATCCTCGAGCCAATCGCCACAGTCGAAATAATTGCTCCTTCACTGTATCTTGGTCCAATTGGCGAACTTATCCACACCAAAAGGGGAGTTCAGCTTGCTGTGGAAAACCTCGCTGATCAGATAAAAGCTACCTACAAAATTCCACTTTCAGAAATAATTACCGATTTTTATGACGAACTCAAAAGCCGCACCCAAGGTTACGCCTCGCTTAACTTTGAAGTCACTAGCTACGAATCCGTCATAGTTAGCAAGCTAGAAATCTACATAAATAACGACCCACTAGACGCTCTTGCCCAAATTGTACCCAGCTCTCGAGCCGAAAGTTCCGGTCGTGCTACAGCCCTCAAGCTCAAGGAAGTCCTCCCGCGTCAGCAGTTCTCACTACCCATTCAGGCTATTGTCGGAGGCAAAATAATCGCCAGAGAAACAGTACCGGCTTTTAGAAAAGACGTCACGGCCAAACTCTACGGTGGAGACGTTACACGCAAAAATAAACTTCTAGACAAACAGAAAAAAGGTAAAAAAAGACTCAAAAGCATCGGTAATATTCAAATCTCTCAAGAAGTCTTTACCGCCCTTCTTCGTAAATAATTTGTTTTCAGCTTTGCAATAAGCTAAAATCCTGACCTTAGTTAACTCCTAGCACTTTAAGTTAAAAGGAGAACTTGTGTCTGACGACATTCTTGCCCAGTTCGAAGCAATTGCTAAACAAGCAATGGCTAATGTGCCCTCATTCCTCACCCCGACCGTCGACCTCAACATCATCCACCGACAAGCAACACTTTTCGGCCAAGCTGTCTACTGGGAACGCTGCCGGAAAGGCCTTACTCATACCGAACATCACCTTGGCATTCTTGGGGCAGTCGCTACTTGTGTTAGACACAACTGTGGCGTCTCAAAGACAGAACTTGAGCTTGCAAAGCTCGCCACTCCTGCATTCCTTGCTGAGCTAGAAAGATGTCAACTCGACATAGCTCAACAACTCACCCTGCTATCCAGCGCCCAGGGACTTTTCATTGTCAAAGGTTTAGGCTTTTCTGACAGTGACATCACCTCAGAAAAAATCGAGCGCTTTCTGCTAAAAAGGGGGGATTGGTGGGTCTAGCCGATCTGCATATTCACACCAAGTCCAGCGACGGAACATTTAGCCTCGGCGAGCTTTTTGAATACGTTCAAGAGCACACCAAGCTGGATGTGATTGCCGTCACTGAACACGACGACATCAGAGGCGGCATTCAAGCCGTCTCACTAAGAGAGCGGGGTGCTTATCGCTTTGAGGTCATCTGTGGTGTAGAAATCACTACTCGTCACGGACATCTCATTGCTCTTGGCATCACCGATCAACCACCACTTCTCGCTTCGGCCGAAGACACAATCAAGTTCATCCACGAACACGGAGGCTTAGCGATTCCGGCTCATCCAATGGCCAGAGTTCCGCTCAGTTTCAGTTCCGAAACAATCAGGAGAATTCAAAACTCTCCCGATCCACAGGTCTATTTGGATGGAGTCGAAGTTGGTAATCCAACACCGGCAGGACGTGCTCGTGACCCGCTAGTCAGACAGTTCAACAGCTCAGGCTGGCATCTGCCTGAAATAGGCTCTTCAGACGCGCACTTCCTCGAGCATGTCGGCTCAACCGTCACGTACTTCGACGGCCACACCGCCGGGGACTTTCTCCGAGCCGTAAGAGATGGCAAAACCCACTCGATCGTCAACGAGTACGCGCCAATTAGCCTTCGCAGGCATCTGGCTCAGCAAACCAGAGGCTTGTCCGCAACACCGCGCAAAATCGTTGGCAGAGCACTCTTTGCTAGGATCACGTGGTGGTAAGTCAAAAGGAGTAACAGCAACTTGGTTCAGAACCCTTACGAGCGACTAGGCTCAGTCCTGGTCGAATTCCTCGAGGCTCGCGATGGCTACGAAGACGCCGTCAAAGCATGGGGGAATTACGGCCTCAAAATCGAACAGGTCATGATCGATTTCCGTCCTCGCCACGATGCCATCAAGGCTGAGTGGGACAAGCTCCACGGCGAACTTAAAGAGCGCTTCGTCCGCGAAGAGTTCGATGCTTGGCAAGCTAAACAGAAGGAAGCGGAAAACGATGAAGACCAGGCAATGGTCGCAGTACTCGACTCGTACTACGAGGCGATGAAAGATCCCTTCCTGCGCTTCCAAGCTGCAGGCCAGGAACTGCTCACGGTTCTCAACTACCTTGGCGACAAGGCAGGTGGAATTTTTCCTATCTGCTACGGCTCTGGTCGCCAAAACCTTCGACACAACGGCGGCGTCGAAGAGGACAAGCTTATTACTACTTATGAGAAAGTCCGCAGGATGCTCGCCAACCGTCACGATGGAAGAATCGTTTGAAACGATTTCTCCTCCCTCCAAGCCCTCCCCTAAAAAGGAGGGCCTTTTTTGTCTTTTTTCTATCTCCTCAATTTACTTTCTTGGATCTCTTTTTGTAAGTGGGCATGGTTTTTGTGTAAACAAAAGAGCGAGCAAAAAGTGAAAAACAAAAATCACGCTGGAATTTTTGTTGTGCCAAGAAAGTGGATTGAAAAAAAATTGTAATTAAAATTAATATATTTCCCAACGCCCTCCAGTGCCTATAGTTACTCGCTCGTATTTATTCATAACTTCGGTAAAGCTCGTTATTTCATAAATTCTCACTACGTCCTGCATGATCCTTTTGCAAGCAAAAGTATCCTGTAGTATTTGACATTTAGCCTCAAAAGAGATATAATCAGGGTCAGAACATTACAAAGGTAAGGTGTTTCCTTGTCCACGGTCGCAACCCGCGTCTTAGCGCCTGGCCACTATGTGTCGAACCCTTTGACACTCGCCCAGATCGCTGACGCCCATCGGATTGGAGCGCCTTTCGAGGCCAATCTCATCCGGTACGAACCCGCAAGCGACTCTCCACACTGGTACTTCTCGTACTACGGCGGACTCGACAATCACAAGATTCACATCAAGGTCTACGTCATTGTTCCAGGCAAGGTCGACTTCACCGCCAGCGTCTGGGTCGAAGACAGTCCTCGCGAAGCCTTCGTGACCCACGAGGAGCTGGAAGAAATCGAGGAGCAGGTAGACGATCCTGACTCGAGAGGCAAGTACTTCTTCCACATCATCGTCCCTGACTGGCACTAAGCTAAGCACCATCGCCAGAGTTCATCCTATTAAGCCCTCCCGTCAAACGGAGGGCATTTTCTTGCCAATTTACTCACAAGTAGCTACAATTCCACACTTAAGGTTCCTTCAAAACAAAAAAGAGGCGGAGATGAATCGATTATGTCTAGTCCAGTTCGTCATTTATTTGACGCTGATCGCTGCAGTTTTTGCTGAAGCCGGATTCTATCTTGGTCTCAAATCTTTCGACACAGACCAAGACTACCTCACACCAGACTCATCTGGACACTCGCTCCCATGTCTGCGCCGATTCTGATAGGCATTTGCCTGCGCAAATACCTTCACGGATTCGCCTTTATTCTTATTCCCGCAGCTACTTTTGCTGTCGGATTAACGGTAGGGGCAATCTACACATTCGACGACGAACTACCATATGGGCAGTGGAAAACATTCTGGATTCTATCCATGTTTACTACTGCTTACATGTGGCTAATTTTTTCGCTTCTGCACATCTTGTTGGGTTTCGCGTACACGGTTCTCACAGGTGGCAGCCTCACCAACGACCGCCCCGACTAACCTCGGGGCCTTTTTCTTAATCTTTTCCTTTATCTTATCCTCTCAATTTGCTTTGCGAAGATCTGTTTTTGTTTAACTGGCATGGCTTTTTACCATTAGGTAAAAACAGTAAACAAAAACTGAAAATGCAGAATCCTCGCAGGGGATTCAAGTGTGCGAGCAAGCGAATTGAAAAGCAAATTGTAATTAAATTAATATTTTCTAGCCTAGCTATACCACTCAGCAAAAAGTGAAGAAGGAAATATAAAAAATTATCTTTTAATAAAAGAATTAACCCATTGTTTCTTTAGAAGAAAAACCTTAAATTTTTCCTATTTATACATAAGTATTGACACAATTTAGCACTTGTAGTACATTAGTGCTAATACAAGTTTTCGCAGACTGAAACTTGTGTTACTAACAATTTATGACGGATCTTACAGACCGCCAGCGCAAACTCCTACGATCAATCGTAGAGCGCTACATCGATACAGCTGAACCAGTTGGTTCAGAATCAATCGAAAAAATTGCAGGGCTTGGTGTTTCGCCCGCAACTATTCGAAACGAAATGGCTACTTTAACCAAGGTGGGTTATCTCGTTCAGCCTCATACATCTGCTGGGCGTATTCCAACCTCACAAGCCATCAAGTTGTACATTAACCAGTTAATGGAAGAAAAAAACCTCTCCGTTCGCGACGAGGTTAGTATCAAAGAAAGTCTTTGGGATCAAAGATTTGAGTACGACAAACTAATGCGTCAAGCTACCCGCGCACTCGCTGAGCAGACCAACACTCTTGCTCTAGCTACCAGTGCAACGGGTGATGTTTACGCTGCAGGTATGTCCAACATCTTAGACAAACCGGAGTTCTACGACATCGATTTAACCAAGGCAGTTCTGGGACTTATCGATAGATACGAATTACTAAACGACGTCTTTGGTAGAACCTATGGCGACGAAGTTGTCCATGTTGTTTTTGGTGATGAGTTAGCTCTAGCTGAGTTCGTCCCATGTGGATTTGCTTTTACCAAATATTCCTCAGGCAACGGACGCGAAGGCTATATTGGCGTTGTTGGTCCATGTCGTTTGCCATACCAAACCGTCATCCCAACTTTGCGCTATTTCGGATCCCTTCTTAATGAGGTTTCGCGCAACTGGTAATTAGTTAGCCAGTATTAGTTATTAAGTCAAAACACCAAACAAAAACCATGAAAACCAAAAAACCAAAAACCAAAATCGACCCCGAAATAGATCAAAACCTTAGTGAGGTCGAAGCCAATCTTGATTACAAAGAATCTTATCATCGTGCTTTAGCCGATTATCAGAATCTTCAAAAAAGAGTAGAAAGAGAAAAAGAGCAGATATTAGAATTTTCTGGCTCCGTCATTCTCTACAAATTTCTTGAAGTTTTCGATAACCTGCTAACTGCCCAAAACCATCTCAAAGACCCAGGGCTTGATATGGTGCTCGCTCAGTTCCGCAAGGTTTTTGAGGACGAGGGTTTGCAGGAAATAAGTATCGAACTTGGTGTAACCGAGTTTGATCCGCACTTCCACGAGGCGGTTACCGAAGTAACAGGGGAGCCCGACGGCACTATTGCCGAAGTACTAAAAAACGGCTTCACGCTTAACAACAAGGTTATTCGTCCCGCAACAGTCACAGTTAATAGAAAAAATAAGTAAAATAAAAAAAGGAGACAAAATATATGTCAAAAATAATAGGAATTGATCTAGGTACAACCAACTCGGTTGTTTCAGTAATGGAAGGTGGAGAACCAAAAGTTATCCACTCAGCCGAAGGTCGTAATACTGTACCTTCAGTTGTTGATCCAACCAAAAACATTGTCGGAGATGTGGCCAAACGCCAAATCGTCGTCAATTCAAAAAACACGATTTTCAGTGTTAAGCGTCTAATGGGGCGTAAATTAAAAGACAAAGAAGTTCAGAGTCTACTCAAGTGGATTCCTTACGAAGTTGTCGAGGGCAAAAACGGTTCTGCTGACGTCAAAGTCGACGGCAAAACCTATACCCCACAAGAAATCTCAGCAATGATCTTAGCCAAACTCAAAAAAGATGCCGAGAGCTATCTAGGCGAAGATGTCAAAGAAGCAGTTATTACTGTTCCTGCATACTTCGACGATGCACAGCGTCAGGCTACCAAACAAGCAGGCGAAATCGCAGGTCTTGATGTCAAACGTATTATCAACGAGCCAACCGCAGCCGCTCTGGCTTACGGGCTAGACAAGAAAAATGCTCACACTATCGTAGTCTACGACCTTGGTGGTGGAACATTCGACGTCTCTGTTCTAGAGCTAGGCGATGGAGTTTTCGAAGTTAAAGCAACCGGCGGTGACACTCACCTCGGAGGCGACGACTTTGACCAAGTTATCATCGACCATCTTGTAACTGAGTACAAAAATACCGAAGGTGTTGATATCTCAGGCGACAAAGCAGCAATGCAGCGAATTCGCGACGCAGCCGAAAAAGCCAAAATCGAACTATCTAGTGCAACAGAGTCCGAAATAAGTCTTCCGTATCTTACGGCCGACAACTCTGGACCTAAGCACATGCAGACCAAACTAAGTAGGGCAAAACTCGAAGAGCTAGTTACAGATTTAATCGAAAAAACCCTAACTCCAGTCAAAAACACCCTTAAAGATGCTGGTGTCGAAGCAACGGCAATCGACGAAGTTATCCTCGTAGGTGGAATGACCAGAATGCCAAAAGTTCAGGAGAAGGTCAAAGAATTCTTTGGCAAAGATCCTAACAAAGGTATTAATCCTGACGAAGTTGTCGCCATCGGCGCGGCTATCCAAGGAGCTGTTCTATCTGGAGACGTCAAAGACATTCTTCTCCTTGATGTCACACCGCTTACCCTAGGTCTCGAAACCCTAGGTGGTGTTCGCACTCCGCTTATCGACCGCAACAGTACGATCCCGACTTCCAAGTCGCAGATTTTCTCAACTGCGGCCGACAACCAAACCTCTGTAGAGATTAACGTCCTACAAGGTGAGCGCGAAATGGCTACCGACAACAAGAGTTTAGGAAGATTTATTCTTGATGGAATTCCAACCGCACCTCGCGGTGTTCCACAAGTCGAAGTTACATTCGACATTGACGCTAATGGAATCCTTGCTGTCTCAGCCAAAGACAAAGCTACAGGCAAAGAGCAGAAGATTACCATCACAGGTTCTACTTCACTAAGTAAAGAAGAAGTCGAAACCAAGATGAAAGAAGCCGAAGCTCACAAGGCCGAAGATGACAAGAAAAAAGAGCTCATTGAGGTTCGCAACAATGCCGAAAGCTTAATCTACCAGAGCGAAAAAGCTCTCAAAGATGCTGGCGACAAGGTTAGTGCCGAGGTCAAAACCGAGGTTGAAGAAAAGGTCAAACTAGCTAAAGAAGCTCTCGAGGCTGATGATATCGATACCATCAAAAAAGCTACCGATGAGCTTAGTACCTCGACTCAAAAAGTAGGTCAGGCAATGTATGACCAAGCCGAAGGCCCACAAGCTTCAAATGACCAAGCCTCTGAATCAGAAGAAAAACCATCCGAAGAGCCTACCGCCGAAGGCGAGACTCAAGAAGGTGAAGTCGTAGAAGAAAAAAAGTAAAAAAATAAAAATGGCATTTACGCCAGAAGCACAACCCAAACCAACTGGGCTAGAATCCAAAACTCGTGAAGAGCTAGAAGCTCTTTGGGACAAAGCCGATGATAGTCCAGCTGGCAGTGCTGATGGTTATACTCAAGGCCAAATATCCGAAGCGCTTACTCGTCTCAACCACAAAGAAGCTCTTTCTGGTGTCAACGTTCCTGAATCTCCGCTTCCTGCTTCTAATCTTCCTTTCAAAGACGAGCGTGGACGAATAATTAACTTCAATATTCTTAGGATGCGACGAGAGGCCGTCGCTGCAATTAGAGCCAAACATCCAGAAGACCAAGAAAAAGAAAGGAAATAGTTACTCGCCAAATTCTTCCAAAAACTATCTCCGACATTTTTGTCATCACTCTCAATTTCGTTATGAACGCATTTTGTTTCCTTTACTTCCAATCACACTTTGAACGCCTTTTGTTTTGCGACGGCAAAACAAGGTGCTCGACGACACCAGTCCAAAGAGCTGAAGTGAAAAGTGTGATTAAAAAAACTCTGTTTCTCCATATGGAGAAAACCTATAAAATATTTAATTAAATCAAACAATGTCACTTGAAAATCCAGAATTATCAGAATTAGAACAAAACAAACGCCAAGCCGCACTAGTTGTTGCTCAGCAATATCAATCTTCACATCGAGGACTAGAAGCTTTAAGGCGTGATGCGCAAAAAGCTAAGGACGAAGGCAATCGTCGTTATCGTGGTTGGCTGGTTGAAACATATTTCTTAGCAATCGAACTTTGGGAAGAGTCAAAACAAGCACCCAAAATAGGATCTTCTCGAGATTTAGTTATCGACCGCCGCCCAAGACCCAGGCCCGCCGAACCCAAACCTACCATGCCAAGACCAGACAAATCTATTCCTGCTTTGCCAATTGCCAAAATGCAGGGTGAGGCCGTTAGATCTGAGGAAGAAATTTTTGGTGATAAACGTAAAAGAACTATCGCAAGACAATTATCTGGCGAGGTTGATCTTGATGGCAAAGATCCGGAAGAATTTCCAATAGAATTATTTTTCACCGACACAAGCGAAATCGATATCGTAGAAAAAACTCCTGGAGTCTTTGGACAATATTATCAACATCCTTCTGATAGAAGTCCTCGCCACTTTCGCGAAGACAAACAACCTCGTGTAAGTCAAAAATTCAAAAAATAACCCCATGCATCTCCCATTTTTCTCATTCCAATCTCCTATCTCTCAATTTTCTTTAGTGGATCTCTCCCGTTTGCTGATAAGCAAACTAACTAGCCCAATATTTTACTGTGGACGCCTTTTGTTTTTTTCCAAATCTACCCGCCGATTTATTTTTCTTGATCTCTTTTTGCAAGCGGGCACGGATTTTGCGTTCGCAAAAGAGCGAGCAAAAAGTGAAAGTGCAAAATCTCGCTGGGATTTTGAACGTGCAAGAAAAGTAAATTGGAAAAATAATATATTAAATTAAATAAAGACCATGAGTACCAAAAAAGATCCATATGAAACTCTAGGCGTTTCAAAAAACGCCTCAGATGATGATATAAAAAAAGCTTACAGGGCCAAAGCCCGCAAATCTCATCCTGACGTCGACAAAACCGCAGGTGCCGAAAGTCGTTTTAAAGAAGTTAACGAAGCCTATCAAATTTTATCTGACAAGGACAAAAGAGCAGCTTACGATCAGTACGGCCACTCTGCTTTTGACCAAAATGCAGGTTTTGGTGGCGGCCGACCAGGTGGTGCAGGCAACCCAGGCGGGTTTAATTATCAATGGTCAAGCACACAAGGCAATCAAGGGTTTGGTGGTTTTGAAGATGCTTTTGATATTTTTGACATGATGTTCGGCGGTCAATCTCCATTTGGTTCCAGACAGCGCATGCCACAATACGGTCTGCATATTTCTTTTGACGAAGCAGTTCATGGTGTCACCAAAGAGTTCGAGATAAACGGCAAACGCCAAAAAGTCAAAATCCCAGCTGGTGTTGACGACGGCACTACGATTCGTTTTAAAGATTTTGCAATTGTTTGTCAGGTATCTGCTTCTAGCAAATTCGCTCGTCGCGGTCATGATATTTATACCGAAGCCAAAATAGATTTTACTCAAGCCGCTCTCGGTGATGTCATCGAAGTAGAAACAATCGATGGAATGGTAAAAGTCAAAGTCCCAGCTGGTACTCAACCAGATAGCAAAATAAGACTTGCTGGCAAAGGTGTGACAAAAATTAACACCAAAACCAAAGGGGATCATTACATCATAATTACCATCACAGTTCCCAAAACTCTTAACTCCAAACAAAAAGATTTACTCAAACAATTCCAAGAAGCCGGCAAAAAGAAAAGTTGGTTTTAACAGCTTAGTTAATAGAAACGTGAATAAACAAATATTAATACCCGAGGACTTTATTCAAGAAAAGATAATTGAATTTTTATCAAAATCAGGGTGGAGCAAAAATCTTCAATCAAAAACACTTAAACAGCACGGCGTTGATATAAAAGTAAAAAACAATAAGGTCTCAAGGTACTTTTTAATTGAATGTAAGGGTGATGCTAGTACAAGAGCAAAATTTCCATCATCTCATCGCGAGGTTCATTTTAATCTTGCGTTAGGTCAAATAATTACTCGAATGAAAAGAACTGGAGTAAGGGGATATAAATATGGATACAAGTACGGGGTTGGATACCCCATTTCTTTTAAAGAAATGGCAATCAGGCGAATTCCATACGATGTGTGCGATAAATTAAATCTATATTTATTTTTTGTAAACGAACATGGAGAGGTAGAACAAATTGATTATAAAAAATTAAAAAAACTTCAACAAAATTAATAGTATCTACGTATTCTAACTGTTTATTAGCCCCTTAACTTCATACTCCCTCAATATGTTTTCTTGGATCTCTTTTTCTGAGTGGGCATGGTTTTTGTCTTTAAGCAAAAGAACGAAGAAAAAGTGAAAAACAAAAATCACGCTGGGATTTTTGGTGTGCCAAGAAAACATATTGAAAAAAGAATGTAATGTAAAAAACTAATAAAATCCATAATATTTAACAAATCCTCCCATTACTTGCCTCAATAAGCTAAAATACACGAATTCAAAATATACCAATGCGTCAACGCAACATCTTCAACCCCGACCCAAAAGTCCCATTCAAACTAAGTCGTTCCAAACTTGAAGATTTTACTAGATGTCCAAGATGTTTTTATCTCGACCGCCGTCTCGGTGTCGGTCGACCTTCGATGCCTTCTTTTAATCTCAACTCCGCAGTCGATACATTATTCAAAAAAGAATTTGATGTCCACCGCGCCAACGGCACCGCCCATCCATTAATGGAACATTACAAAATAAATGCAGTTCCATTCCAGCATCCCAAAATGGATATTTGGCGTGAGAACTTTCAAGGCATCCAAGTCCATCATCCACTCAGCAATTTTATCGTCACTGGAGCAATTGATGACATCTGGGTTACACCAGACAATCAACTTCATGTCGTTGATTACAAAAGCACCGCCTCGGAAAAAGGCATCGACATGGATGGTCCATATAAGGATGGTTACAAAAGACAAATAGAAATCTATCAATGGCTTCTTCGTTCCAGCGGATTCGATGTTAGTAATACTGGATATTTCGTTTATGCAAACGGAAGAACAGACCGTAAAGCCTTCGATGGCAAACTAGAATTTGACGTCGAGATTTTCCCTTACACTGGAGATGCTAGTTGGGTAGAAGACGCCCTTCTCAAAGCCCGTGACTGTCTCGAATCCAACACACTTCCCGACTCCGACCCCACCTGTGAACACTGTATTTATAGAATAGAATCGAAGGAAGTAGAAAAATAAAATGAAGAATTACTATCGTATAATGCTAGGCAGAAGGAGTGCTTACGCAAAAGAAGCGCACGTTGGTAACTATATTGGTGCAGGATGGCTCCCCGAAGTAGACCTCACAAACGAATTACCCGATAATTGGCGCGAATTTAATCAAAAATACATTCCCATTTACTTAGAACACAATCCAGAAAAGACTAAAGTATCTGCCGGACTTGCTTGTGGAATGCTTCATACAATCGCAAAAGGGATTCTAGTAGGAGATATTATACTTTGCCCTGACGGCCAAGGTAGTTACTTGGTTGGAGAAGTCACAGGTGGCTATGAGTATCACAAAGGCGCAAACTTACCTCACAGACGAAATGTTCGATGGTATGCAAGAACCATCTCACGAGATGAAGTTGGTGAATCCTTAAGAAACTCCGCAGGAAGTATCGGAACGGTAAGCAATATCTCTAAATATGCAGAAGAGATTGAAGGATTAATATCCGGTAGTCATCCGGCCTCAATTATATCTACAGATGAAACTATAGAAGATCCAAGTATATTCGCGCTTGAAAAGCATCTTGAAGACTTCCTGGTACAGAATTGGCACCATACGGAACTTGGAAAAAACTATGATATTTATGAAGAAGACGGTGAAATTGTCGGTCAACAATACCCCAGCGACACCGGCCCCATTGATATCCTTGCCATAAGCAAAGACAAAAAAGAAATTCTAGTCGTTGAGTTAAAAAAAGGACGCGTGAGTGATGTAGTCATTGGACAGATTCAAAGATATATGGGTTATGTCCAAGAAGAACTTGCGGAAGAAAATCAAAAAGTAAAAGGTGTTGTCATAGCATTCGAAGACGACATCAAAATACACAGGGCTTTAGTTGTTGCTCCAAACATTGATTTTTACACTTACAAGATTAGCTTTAAGTTAGAGAAAAAATAATATGAGCGATAAGAAACAACTACAAAGACAACTATGGGCAGCGGCAGAACACATGCGTGCCAATAGCAGCCTTAAACTAAATGAAATCTCTGAACCAATTCTGGGTCTTATATTTCTTAAATTTGCTGACGTTCGTTTTAAAAAAGCTCAGGGTGAATTAGAAAAAAGCAAAACCGCATCTCAATCTGGCAGACAACGTCCTGTATCCCCGGATGATTATAAGGCTCGTGGCGTCCTTTTCGTTCCTGAAAAAGCTACCTTCTCATATTTAATCAGTCTTCCAGAAAACGAAAATCTTGGAAAAGCAGTAAATGAAGCAATGGCTGCTATCGAAGAAGAGAATCGTGACCTCGCAGGAGTACTGCCTCAAAACTATACCACTCTTTCTTCAAGAGCAGATGAAAACAATAGAATTATCGTCACCCTTTTGAAGAATTTCAATCAGATCCCAGATGATATTGAGGGTGATGCGTTTGGTGAAATATACGAATACTTTTTAGGTGAGTTTGCAAAAGCAGAAGGCCAAGATGGAGGGGAGTTTTTCACTGCTCAATCAATAGTTAAACTGCTTGTCGAAATTATCGAACCATATCACGGACGAATTTACGATCCTGCTTGTGGAAGTGGTGGTATGTTTGTTCAGTCTGCAAACTTTGTCAAAGCTCATTTGAAAAATCACACCCAAGTCATGGATGAGGTTGCAATCTACGGACAAGAGAAGACCGATTCTACAGTAAAGATTGCCAAAATGAACCTCGCTATACATGGATTATCTGGAAAAATTACTCCAGCCAACTCTTTTTATGAAGACGTTTATCAAAGTGTAGGAAAATTTGATTTTGTACTAGCTAATCCACCTTTCAATGTAAAAGGAAGAGATTCTAGAGGACAACTTGTAATTGACCCTTCAAGAATTCAAGGAGATCCACGGTATTTTTTGGGACTTCCGCTAACTGGTAAGAAAGAGATAAGTAATGCAAATTATCTTTGGATTCAGATGTTTGCAAGCGCTCTCTCGGGGAAAGGTCGTGCCGGTTTTGTCATGGCAAACAGTGCCACGGATGCAGGTAACGCAGAAAAAGAAATTAGAAAAAATCTTATTGATCAAGGTCTGGTCGATGTAATTATTACTACACCTTCCAATATGTTTCTAAATGTTCCGCTTTCTTCAACACTATGGTTTTTGGATAAGGGGAAAAGAGGCACAAATAGACAAAATCAGATTCTTTTCATCAACGCTCAAGACGTTTACACACAAGTTGATCGCGCACACAACAAATGGACAGATGAACAAATCCAAGAGCTAGCGGGGATAGTCAGAAGGTTTAGAAATGAAGAAGGTGCAGGAAAGTATGAGAATATCCCCGGGCGCTGCAAGACTATAACAATAAATGAAGTAAAGCAAAACGAATATTCACTGAACCCCGGAAGATATGTTGATATTCTTGAAAAAGAAATTGATGATGTGGAATTCGATGCTCGTATTAGGACGCTTTCTAATGATTTTAAAACACTAACTCAAGAAGCACATGAACTAGAAATAAAAATTAGTGATGACTTAAACAAAATATCATGAGCAAATTGAATAGTTATAAATTAAGAGAAATAACAACAAAGATAGGAAGCGGGGCTACTCCAAGAGGCGGAAAATCCTCATATGTTAAAAATGGAATACCATTAATAAGAAGCCTGAATATTTACGATCTAGAATTTAATTACGATGACCTTGCTTTTATAAATGAAGTTCAAGCAAAAAAACTTGAGAATGTAATTGTAGAAGAAGGTGATGTATTACTTAATATAACTGGTGCTTCAGTCGGCAGAATCACGAGCGTTCCCAAAGATTTAGTGCCCGCGAGAGTGAACCAGCATGTTTCAATAATTAGAGCAGATGAAATTAACCTAAGCAGAAAGTACTTAAAATACTTTTTAGTAAATCCATTTATCAAAAAACGTCTACTGGGATACTCTGCTACAGGCGGAACTAGAGAAGCACTTACTAAATCAGACATTGAAAATTTTCAAATTTTGATTCCTGATTTTAAAACCCAGCAATCTGTAGGAGACATTCTAGAAAGGTATGATAGTTTAATTGAAAACAATACAAAAAGAATAAAGATTCTCGAAGAAAGCGCTCAAAGACTTTACGTTGAATGGTTTGTAAATTTTAAGTACCCTGGATATAAAACTGTTAAATTTATTGACTCTTCTATGGGTAAGGTTCCTATAGGATGGGTTGAGAAAAGAATAGATGAGGTTGCAAAAATTGTAAGAGGAACATCGTACTCTTCAGAGGAAATAAACGATAAAGATGGTAACTATTATTTAGTTAATCTTAAGAGTTTTAATAGAGGTGGAGGATTTCGCTTTGATGGAGTTAAATATTTTAATGGTTCAGTAAAAGAAGAGCAGTTATTAAAGCGAGGAGATATAGTTGTCGCTGTTACTGATATGACTACAGATCGTGCAGTTATTTCTAGACCAGCAAGAATTCCAAATATCAGAAATCAGAAGATTACATTCTCTGCAGACGTTGTGAAAATTGTTCCACAGGAAATTCCACCAGCTTTTACTTATTACACGCTTTTAGATTATAGATTTACTGAAACCACAAAAAATAAAGCAAATGGGGCAAACGTATTACATTTAAAACCTGCTGCAATTTCAGAATATAAAATTCTTGTTCCCGACAAGGGCTTGTTAGATGAATTTGAAAACAAGTGCATTAACATTCTTGAGCTTAAGGATAATTTATCTGAAAAAAATGAAAAGTTAAGAAAAATTAGAGATTTGCTTATACCACAACTCGTAAGTGGAAGGAGGATGTTAAAAGTATGATTTCGGAAGACCAATTAAAAATTTGGGCAAGTGCACCAAGTCCGACAGAAATGGCAAAAATTCGCAATACTCGAACAGTAATCGAGGATATTCTGAAACGTAAACTACCTGTCATTGAAATAAAAAGGGAATATAATCTTTCGAGTTTTGGCTATGAGGTCTACCTGCAAGGATCTTATGCAAATAGCACAAATGTAAGATTTGATAGCGATGTTGATATTGCAGTTCAACTAAATGCTGTTTTTTATTCCGACAAATCTCAATTAACAGAAGGCGAGAAACTTCTGCACGAGATCTCCTACAGTAGCAGTTCTTATCGTTTTAGGCACTTTAAAGATGCTGTTTTTAAGGCGCTTACCGATGAACTAGGTTCAGGGGAAGTACATTGGGGTGATAAGTGCATTAATGTTGATGAAAATACATACAGAAAAGATGCAGACGTTGTTCCTTGTATCCAGTACAAGCTATATAAAAGATTTATATCGCACGATAATCAAAGTTTTGTTGAGGGGATGAAACTGTACGACACATCTAATGGTCAAGAAATTATCAATTTCCCCAAGGTACATCTCAAAAATTGTGAATCTAAAAACATTGACACGGATGGAAAATTCAAAGATATGATTAGGATTTTCAAGAATATGCGTAACAATCTAGTCGAGAATGGAGATCTTGAGGAAGATGTTGCTCCATCTTACTTCATTGAAAATCTACTTTATAACTGTTCTAGTCCATGCTTTGATGGGAATTATGGTGATTGTATGCTTAAAACTCTGCAATTTATTTTCGATGCAATTCAGACAAGCAGGATAGGTGGTTTTATTTGTGCAAATGAGCAAGATACTTTGATCAGTTCTAATACATGGAATAGCACTAATCTGATCGTTTACGTGGCCAAAATAGCAGATTATTATCTTGGGAAAATAAAAATATGAATATAAACAACGATAATTACAGACAGTTTACATATTTTATTTTGGCACTTATAGGAATAAGTGTTGCTATATCCTATACAATCACTCTATTTCTCAAACACAATCAGATAATTATTCCTTTTTATGTAGATTTACCAATTTCCACCATAGGGGTGTATTCAATATTTTTTTGGATTTTTAATAATCATCTTTGGAAACTATCTTTTTTCAAGAAAATAGGAATTGTAATTGCTGATGATCTAAATGGTAATTGGGAAGGTGTTGCAAAATCCTCTTACGACAATTTTAAGAGTGACATAAAAACTGAACTTGAGATTGAGCAAACTGCGACCAGAATAAAGATTTGCGGTACTTTCAAAGAATCAAAATCAGTAAGTGTCCATGAAAATTTCAGCAGAAGTGAAATTGATAATAAAGTTGCGTTATTTTACTTTTTCAGAAACGAGCCGAATTATGACGCAACTGAAACAATGTCTATCCACGAAGGCTCAGCAAAACTGATACATGATGAGAAAGAAGATACATTAACAGGTTATTACTATTCAGGAAGAGATAGAAACAATCATGGAACTATTGAGGTAAAAAGAATAAGAAAGAAATAAAATGAGCAATCAATTTAACGAAGACAATTTAGTTGAACAGACAGCAATAAAACTCATCAAGCAAATCTGGAATGATGAGGATTGTCATGTAAATGCATTTAAAGACGAGGACGATGCGATCCTTGGACGTGATAACAGGGGTGAAGTTATCCTTAAGAAATATCTACTTCCGGCTCTCCAGAAAATTAATCCATCAATTCCTGAAGATGCACTCGAGCAAGCAATAAACGAGTTAACTCGCGACAGATCAAATAATACTCTGGTTCGTGCTAACCAGGATGTATATAAATTATTGAAAGATGGATATAGCGTAAACATAAAAACCAATGAAGGAAATACAAAGACTGAAACTGTAAAGTTTTTTGATTTTGAAACCCCGGACAATAATAATTTCTTATGCGTTTCGCAATTTTGGGTTGTAGGAGAAATGCATACAAGACGACCCGATGTAGTGCTGTTCGTCAATGGAATTCCTCTGATGCTTTTGGAGTTGAAAGCTTCTCATAAAAGTCTTGTTGATGCATACAGAGATAATATCCGCGACTACAAAGACACAATCCCTCAACTCTTCTGGTACAACTGTGGAATTGTTATTTCAAATGGCATTGAAAATAAGTTTGGCTCTCTTACTTCCCCATTTGAATACTTCAACGAATGGAAAAAGGTCGCAAGTGAAGATGATCCAGCAAAGACAGATTTACCAACAATAATCTCTGGTATTTGCGACAAGAACAGGATGCTTGATATTTTCGAAAACTTTATTCTTTTTGACGAATCACTCGGAGAAATAAAGAAAATAGTTCCAAGATACTTTCAGTTCTACGGAGTCAATCGAGCATTTGATCGAGTATTAAAAAGACGCGAACTAGACGGAAAGCTAGGGGTATTTTGGCATACACAAGGTTCAGGTAAATCATTTGCTATGGTTTACCTTTCTCAAAAGGTCTTTCGCAAAATTACAGGTAACTTTACATTTATTGTTGTTACAGATCGTGAACAGCTCGATGGTCAAGCATACAAGAACTTTGCAAATGTTGGTGCTGTCTACGAAAAACATGTTCGCGCAGATTCAATTAAAGATTTAAAACAACTACTCACGGAAGATCACCGTCAAATCTTCACCACTATTCAGAAGTTCCAGGATATTGCCGGATCTGTATCAGATAGAGATAACGTCATAGTTATGACTGATGAGGCTCACAGGAGCCAATACGATACCTATGCACAGAACATGAGAAAGGCATTGCCTAACGCTTCATTTATTGGTTTTACTGGTACTCCACTACTTGCCCATGGCGAGGAAAAAACTAGAAATACTTTTGGCGAATATGTTTCAGTTTATAACTTCGGTCAATCCGTTAAAGATGGTGCGACAGTCCGGCTATTCTATGAAAACAGAGTTGCAAAACTTGAGAATGTAAATCCAGATCTTGAAAAAGATCTTTCTGAAATCATGGATTATTACGACTTGAATGATGAAGAAGAGGAAAAAGTGGAGCAAGAATTTTCAACTGCATACCACCTAATAACTCGTGAAGACAGGCTAAATGCTATTGCACGGGATATTGTTCAGCACTTTATAGGTCGAGGCTATGACGGTAAGGCAATGGTTGTATCAATAGACAAAAAAACTGCAGTTCGTATGTATATAAAAGTAAAAAAGGAATGGGATAGACACCTTGATAAATTAAGATTAGATCTATCAAGAACGGACGATGAATATCAGCAAGGAAAAATTCAAGATGAGATTGAAAAACTCGAAAAAGTTGACATGGCAGTTGTAGTCTCTCAATCACAAAATGAAATTGCAGATCTTGAGCCGTTTGATATTGACATGAGAAAAATCAGAAGCAGGATTCAGAAAGAAGATCTTGAAGAAGAATTCAAAAAAAGCGATAGTAATCTAAAAATAGCGTTTGTCTGTGCAATGTGGCTTACGGGGTTTGATGTACCCACACTTTCTACTTTATATCTTGATAAACCACTTAAGAACCATACTCTTATGCAAACAATTGCCAGGGCTAATAGAGTCGCGGAAGGAAAAACTAACGGAATAATTGTTGATTATATCGGTGTGTTTAAGAATGTTGAAAAAGCACTCGCTCTGTATGCATCTACAAAAACAGATGATGACGAAATTATAAAAGATAAAGAAGAGTTATTAGTTGAGCTTAACGATATCTTGAAACAAACAAAAGAATTTTTAAAGAAATTTTCAATTGAAATATCTATTCTCCTAGAGTCTCCAAGTGAACAAAAATTACTTCTTATAGAAAGCTATGCTAATAAGCTCCTCGAAAACAGTGAGACAAAAAAGGATTTCTTAAATTTATCTTCAGATCTTTATAATGCTTACCAGGCAGTGCTTCCGGATCCTGATGCGGAAGATTACTACGAGGAAGTGACTGCTGTTCGCGTAATAGCTTCTAGAGTTAGAGATATTGGTTTGAAAAGTTTTGATACTTCCCCTGTAAAAAGAGATCTTGAAAAATTGCTAGACAAGTCGATTCAAGCTGGAGAATATGTAATTCCACAGTACAAGAGATTAAAGGACTTGAGCCTACTTGATGCAGATGCATTACATGATTTTTTCTATAAACTCGAGAATAAAAATCTTCAGGTCGAAGCACTCAAAGATGAGATCGAAAAAAAGATTACTGAAATGATAAAGAAAAATAAAATGCGTGCAAGATTCATGGAGCGCTTTACTAAACTTTTAGATATGTATAACAGTGGAGCTCATGATATTGATCAACTCTTTGATGATCTCGTAGAACTTGCCAAGGAGTTGTCCGAAGAAGAACAAAGATCTGTGAAGGAGAATCTTACAGAAGAAGAACTTGCAATTTTTGATCTTCTAAAAAAAGATCAATTAAATCCAGACGAACGAGACAGGGTAAAGAAAACATCAAAGGAACTTTTAGCAAAACTTAAAGAAGAAAAACTTGTTATTGATTGGAGAGAAAAAGAAATTGCACGCGCTGGCGTTAGAACAACGATATCAGATATCTTATACAGCTACCTTCCTGAACCAACTTACACGGAAAAAGATTGCGAGATAAAAGGCAATGAGGTGTATAACTTTGTTTACGAACACTACAGAGATGTAGTTTTTTTGAATACTTAAATTGTATTCACTTTACGTTAGCTAGATTATTTTTTAGCTACTCTTTTCTTTTTCTCAACAACTTCTGTAATTACTTCCGGCTCGGTTGTAACTATTTCCGGTTCTGTAACAGCCACTTCAGGCGCTGTTTCTACAACAGGTTTAGCTTTTGGTTCGGATTTTTTCTTTGGAGCAGGAACTACGACTGGCTTAGTAACAACTGTGTTATTAGCCGAGAGTAGGGCAAGGATTTTGTCCAATTTCGCATCAAGTGCTTCGAACTGAAGTTTTCTTAAAGATTTGCCACTTGAGTCGTTATCAAACTTCCTAAAAGGAGGTCTGTTTCCACCTCTATCATCTCTTCTCTCGTTACGGTCAAAATTTCTTCGTGGTTCAGCACCATGATTTTTGGCAAAACAGTCGCTGCAATAAACTGGCCTGTCACCACTTGGTCTGAAGGGGAGTTGGCATGTTTTGCCGCAAGAGTCACAAATTGCTTCGTGCATTTGTGGTCGTTCGCGGTTGCGGTCTCCGCCAAAATCGCGTCTGCCAAAATCTCTTCTTCCACCAGAATTGTTGTCGCGATCAAAGTTTCTCATAAGGCGCCAATAGTATCATTATTTCAGACTTATTGCCTAAGCAAATAAATTCCCTCCTTTCCCTCTCCCTTTCTTTTACGTCTACCAATTTGCTTTAGTGGATCTCTTTTTGTAAGCGGGCACGGATTTTGCATAAGCAAAAGAGCGAACAAAAAGTGAAAGGGAAAAATCTCGCTGGGATTTTGAACGTGCCTTTGAAGATAATTGAAAAACAACTGTTTCTCTTTAGAGAAAACTCTAGAGTGCCAAGAAAGTAGATTGAAAAAAGAATGTAATTTTAAAAAATAATTAAAAACCTTGCTTCTTCAAAAGAAGAAAACCCGTTTTAAAAATAATTAAAAAAAATAACTCCCGACATTTTATTGCCGAGAGCTATTTTAAGTGTATGGACTGTTTTGAGATTAACAAATCTCTTTTGTGCTTTTGATTACTTGCCAAAAAAATGAGATCCTCGCATACCGCCACCAAACCCCATTTTCCTCATACCGCCAAAAACATAACTCACATCAATACCATTATCTTTTGCCCATTGTTCCAACTCTGATTTTTCTTTTTCCATTGCTGCCCTAGTTTCTTCTCGCATCGAACCTTGTAAGTTCATCATCTTACTCATATGGCTTGAGTGCAGTTCGCTTCTCTTATCGATAATAAGTTGTTTTTGAGCCTCAGTAATTTTGCCATCTTTCACTAGTTCTGTAAGATCTTGTGAAGATTTTTCTAGCATCTTTCTGTGTTGTTCTTCGAGTTCAGCATCAAACACCTGCTTAACCTCGTCTTTGTCTAGGCTAAATCTTTCAGATATTCTTGTAACTAGTGATGACATTGGATCGTCGAATACTTCTGAGCCCTGTGCAAAAGCTTTTGAAGATCCGATAATTCCTCCGCTAACAGCAATTACCGCAGTCGCAATTACAACCATCTTTCTTTTCGCTTTCATCGGCCATTTTATGGTTTCACCTCCTCCTATTTATTACAATTAATTCTATATATTTTTTCTTAATAATCGCTTAAACACCCAAAAATCAAAAGTTATTCTCAGGCAGGGTAACTATAAAAGTCGAGCCTTTTCCGCTTTTACTCATGACCTCAATTATTCCAGAGTGATCCTCAATTATTTTTTTGGCAATCGATAGTCCCAGACCAAAACCCTCAGTGGTCGATCGTGATTTGTCCGTGCGATAGAACCTTTCAAATATTTTTTCCTGTTCGTTCTTAGCTATCCCCATTCCTTGGTCAGAGATTGATATTTCAACTTTTTTGGTCAGTTTTTTTACCCCAATTGTGACTGCAGATTTTTGCGGACTATATTTAATCGCATTTTCCATTAATATTGTTATTAGTTCAGTTAAGTTTTCTTCGTTCCCCGAAACCTTTAATTTTTGTGATGATATTTTTGATGTGATTTTTATTGACTTTACCTTTGCTAGAGCGTTAACTCTACTTTTTGCAACTTCGACAATTTCGGCTACGTTAATATTTTTTTTCTTTTCTTTGTAGTTTTTACCTAATCCCAAACCAGTAAGTGACAGCAAATTATTTGTCAGATTCTGAAGCCGGCTTAGCTCTTCAAGATTACTGTTTACCAGTTTGCGAGCAGAGGAGTCGGTTATTTTTTTCTCCATTAGTCCACCCTCCATCTCCGCTCTCAGTGTCGCAATCGGTGTCCGCAGTTCGTGCGACGCATCAGAAATAAACCGATTCTGATCCTCAACCATTGTCTTAATCGGCTTTAGTGTTCTTCCCGCCAACCAATAACCAAGTCCTGCAGTGACAATCAAAATAGCCCCGTTTGCTGCAATCAGCGACATCATCGTTCGCTGTTTGTGTTGTTGCAAATCTTCAATTGTTGGCGCGTTAGGTTGTCTCAATACACGAAATAGTTCAATTTCTCCTCTTAGTTCCTCAAATTTTAATCTCTCAATTATTCCATCTATTTCCACTGTTGCCGCTCGATAAAAAGCCGCACTGAACAGCCCGCTAATTACAAAAATAATCAGCACATACCATACAGTCAGTTGTATTCTCGCCGTATCAAAAGGATTATTCTTCATCGTTTAATTCATACCCGAAACCCCTAACAGTTCGAATAAGGTTGGTTCCAAAAACTCCATCTATTTTATCTCTTAAATGTTTAATATGTACCTCAATCGTTGTTGGCAGAATATCGGTTTCGTAATTCCAAACATTATTTACAATTTGTGGTTTGCTCACAACAATATTTTTATTCCTCATCAAATATTCCAAAATAGCAAACTCTCTCGGCGACAATTCGATAGGGGAATTATTCATTTTTACCTTGGATGTGTTGGTGTCCAATGTTAGGTTTTTTACTTTAAGTACTTGGTCTTTGTCTTTTGCACTTCGGCGAGACAAGGCTCTAACTCTGGCAAACAACTCCTCAAAAGAAAAAGGCTTAACCATATAATCGTCAGCCCCCGCATCCAGTCCTATTACCTTGTCGCTAACTTGACCTTTAGCTGTAAGCATCAGTATTGGAGTTGTTATTTTTTCCTCTCTTACGGTTTTGCAGATTTCTAGTCCATCTATTTCTGGCAACATCAAATCAAGAATCATTAAATCATATTTTTCTCCCAATGCCAGATCTAGCCCCTTGTCGCCATCGTAGGCAACATCAACAATATATTTCTGCAACTCCAAAGCCCGCCTTGTCGCATTCGCAAGTTTAATTTCGTCCTCAACTAGTAATATTTTCACTTTCATACTTTATTAATTTCTGCTTAATTTTACCTTAACTTTTCATGAAAGTTTTAAATCCTCATCCTCCAGTCGTTGTTCCCTTTAATGGTTCGCTTTCTCGTTAGCTGTCAAGCAAACCAACTAGTCCAATATTTCACCGTGAACGCCTTTTGTTTTTTTGTCTCCCATATTCCTCAATTCCCTTTAGTGGATCTCTTTTTTTCTTAGTCCGTATTTTCTTCTGAACGGGTTTGAATTTTCGGATATTCCTTAAACTAAAAAATTTAATAAACAAACATTCGTTTTCTAGGTCAGAAAATTCACCTTGATGAGTGGCCGAGTTTTATTCTTACGCCACTCAGCAAAAAGTGAAGAAGGAAATATAAAAAACTGTAATTTAAAAGATAAAATGAATCCTAACCAACAACTTGAGGTCTTAACCTCTTCTTATTCACTGCCATAATCCCCAAAATCATCCCAATCGCATGTAATATCAGTGCCAAAACAAACACTCCTAAATATCCATAACCAGAAAACAATAATCCTCCTGCTGCTGCGCCTCCCGCTCCGGCTAGAGCACCACCACCTTGAGCATAAGACCATCCGCGCGCCGTGTGCTTGCCATCGAGACTTTTGGAAAACATCGCAAGCCATGCTGGCGACAACACTCCAACACCAAGACTATATATAACCAGTCCCACACCGAACCACACTACCTGACTGGTAACCAAAATAATCGCAACACCAACAAGTTGTAACAAGTTCCCGCCAATCAAAAACCTTGAAAACAGTCCATTTTTTTTATCCTCCAACCGACCAAACACCAGTGCAAATATTCCAATTGCTAAAGTATGCGCCGACCACAAAAAACTTCCTGTTTCCGGTTCTTCACCAAGAGCCAAAATATATCCACCGTACAACGGCAAAAAAAGTCCAAACCCAAAGATGTTTGCAAGGTTACTAGCTAGTAATAGTTTTGCTTTGACGGGATGTTTAGAGCTGGGCATACCTCAAGTGTAGCACTAGTTCTAAGCTACAATAATTGATTTTTGCGTCTGGATAGTTTTTTCTTACTTCCGCCTCCATTTGGTGGAGTAGTGTTGTCTTGAAATTGTGGCTGAGATATTTCTGGCTGAGCTGGAAATGGGGAGATGGGCTGAGATTGCATTTGTGGCATAACAGGAGGCATTTGGTTACCAATTGTCACAGGTGCAGCAGTCGTGCTGTCTATGGTTGCTCCTTCTGGGACTGGCTGAACAGGTAGTGGATTAAGTGGGGTTGGATTATTCGAATCAGTTGGTTGATTAGGGTCCATAAAGGGGCATTAAACTAACATTACAGGTTATTACTAAGGTTCGCAATCAATAAATTAAATAGAGATATTTGTAAACCTCCGAGTACTTCAATTGCACAAGAGTAGTAGAATATAGTTAGTTACCAATCCCTCACAGTTTTTATTCATTATGAAAGGCTACAAAACAAACATCGAACAGCAAACACTAGATAACAATAATTTTCGCAAAGTCTTATATACCGGACAAAATTCTCAATTAGTTTTAATGGCACTTAAGGTAGGGGAGGAGATTGGTTCAGAAGTCCACCCAGATCGTGATCAATTTTTTCGTTTTGAAAACGGCGAAGGGGAAGTACACATTGATGACACAATTCACAAAGTAAAAGACGGTGACGCAGTTATTGTTCCAGCTGGCTCCAATCATAATGTCATTAATGTTTCCCAAACCGAACCACTTAAGCTCTACACTATTTATTCTCCACCAGAACATAAGGATGGGATTGTTAGGGTCACCAAAGAAGAAGCCGAACTTAACGAAGCTCACTTTGACGGAACTACATCCGAGTAACTAGTATTATTAATTAATCGTTTAGTAACTATTATTGAAAGGTGGTGAAATAATTAATGAAAGGATTTATTGAGTTTGTTCGTGATCAAGGCGTCGTTGGTCTAGCCGTAGGTTTTATTCTCGGTGGTGCCGTATCAGGACTTGTTTCATCATTAGTCGAAGACATTATTAATCCTATTCTTGGGGTTGCACTTGGCGCAGCAGGTAATCTCGCTGATGCGCACATTGCAATTGGAGAGGCCAAAATAATGTGGGGAAGTTTTGTTAATACCGGTATCGACTTCTTGGTTATTGCCTTGGTTGTTTACTTCGGAGTCAAACTTCTTAAGTTAGATAAACTAGACAAGAAAAAGAAGTAGTTATAATGGTTTAGATAATTATGGATATTTTTCTTTACTCGTTTTCAAATAAGGTATTTCTTTGGTTGGTCAAAAACAAAAACCTAGTTATCAAACTATTTTTTCTTGCCCATATTCTACTAACGATTAATATTCTCGCAGCTGCTTATTTTGTGGCTCTCATTGCTGATGGTAACGAAATCGGTGTTCTTTATTATGATCTTGGTGGAAAGTTTGGAACTCTTGCGGCTTTAGCTTTTCTTGTAACCATCACTCCAGGTATTGCCAAAAGATTTGGCATCCGCCACCCAGTTTTTAATATTGTTCAGACTTTCCGTAGACATTTTGGCATTGCTACATTTCTACTAACTCTAACTCATTACGCTGTTCTGCGACTTGTGCCAATGATGACTTGGCAAAGTTTTAGTCTTCCGCCATTTAGAGAAACGTTAGGATTTTTGGCCTTCTGTTTATTCTTTGTAATGTTTATAACCAGTAATGATTTTTCGATGAAGCGCTTAGGTAAGTGGTGGGGGAGATTGCACATGGCGGCTTATGTAATTATTTGGCTGGTTTTTGGTCATGTTGCCTTAGAAGAAATCGGACCATTAACACTTCTGCTTGGGGTTTATGCCTTAGCTGAATGGACAAGTCTGATTTATTTTTGGACTAAGAAAAAACCACTTATTTCTGTTAACTCTGGACCAACCCAAGTCTCGCCAAGCACTTCCAACCCAAATACGACTTCCCCCATTCCAACCCGCAACCAAATCTAACTTTCCTTTAGTTTCAGGTATCCTGAAACGCAGGCTTGTAGCTCAAACTGAGCAAAATTTTGAGGGACTCAAATTATTTTGCGAATTTGAGCGAGAACCTATAAGCCCTAGTCCAATATTTCACAATGAACGCCTTTTGTCTTTTTGTCCCCTAATTCCTCAATTCCTTTTAGTGGATCTCTTTTTGTAAGCGGGCATGGTTTTTGCTTTAGCAAAAGAGCGAGCAAAAAGTGAAAGAAAGAAATCTCGCCGGGATTTCTTGCGTGCCACTAAAGGGGATTGAAAAAAAATTGTAATTAAAATAAATGTTTTATAGGCATACGACTCTGCAAAAAGTGAAGAAGGAAATATAAAAAATTATCTTTAAAAATAAAATTAAAACTTAATCCAAATTATCCAAAATTCCCGACACAATCGTCAGCACAATACCGAACAACACCGCAAGCCAAAAAGTTTCTATCATAAGTCCTGGTACTAGGTAGTCAGCAAGCAAAATAATAATGGTGTTAATTACAATCGTGAACAAGCCAAAGGTAATTAAATTAATAGGGAAGGAGATAAGCATCAAAATTGGTTTTAAGAAAGTATTCAGTACAGCCAAAGCTACAGCTACCCATAACGCAGAAACAAATCCATCCACAGTCACACCTGGAATAAAGTAAGCACAAATCAGAACCGCGACAGCATTGATTAACAATCTAATGAGCAGTTTCATATTACATTCATATTATTCCCAAAATAGGTAATATGTCAAAATTCCTATACACCACTCTCTGTCAATATAGCTAGTAGAGTGCTAATAATAATCCAAATTTAAAAGTTTGTGAAAAAGATTAAAATTAGCATGAAAACATAACAGGGGAATAAACGTAAAATTATTAAAATTGAAGCTATTTTGACACTTTATACTAAATGTCATTATTCGTGACTACAATGTTCCAGTCAATCAAAATATATACCAGTGTATGGATACACTATATACACTACTGCTACACTTCCCTATTTACTCTTAATATTTTCCAAATCTAAGACATCTCCCACATGGTGTTTAATAGAAATAACTTTTTCATAACCTCAATTCTCTTAAGCGGATCTTTCTTTTTCCTTGTCCTATATTTTCTTCTGAACGCCCTTTTTTGTTTCCTTGTTTCCCTTAAGTCCCAATTTCCTTTAGTGGATCTCTTTTTGTTTTATTTTGTAATCTTTCCAGTTTGCTGTTAAGCAAACTTACAAGTCCAATATTTTACTGTGAACGCCTTTTGTTTTGCGACGGCAAAACAAGGTGCTCGACGACACCAGTCCAAAGAGCTGAAGTGAACAGTGAAATTAAAAATAAATGTCTATATTAAACAAGAAAAAGTTTGCAATTAAAAATTTACCCCACAATCAACAAATTCTGTTTGGCCCTAGTCACTGCCGTATACAACCATCTTCGCCACTCTTCATCGGAAGATTTTGGAAACCTTTCCTCAAAAAGTATTACCGAGTCTGCTTGAGAACCTTGAGCTTTGTGAACAGTTAAGGCATAACCAAAATCAAACAAATCTCCTTGATGTCCATCAGGATCTTTAAGGTTACCAATTATTGTTTCCTTCTGATTAAACTGCGGTTTATAAATATATCCTTGATAAGGTTTATCTTGTCCATCAATATCTATTTTGACCAATAACCAATTACCAGTTTTGTCCTCTTCTAATATTTTTGTAATAGTACCGACTGCTCCATTATGAATACCCGAGTAGTGATTATTTTTCAGAGCCACTACTCTATCACCTGCTTCTGGCACATCTCCATATCTATCTTTTCTGGCTCTTAATTCTTTATTAAGTCTTAATCTTGTCGCATTGTATCCGCAGATAATCAAAGTCTCTTCATTGAAACTCTCCAAAGCCTCATTCAATATTTCTCTAGAGTCTGGATCATTACGCGATATTTTTATTACACCCGTTCCAAATTTTTGAACAGGAATCTCCCCACTCGTTCTTGCCAAAATCGAAACATCAATAATCGGACTATCTTCCTCCTGTCTATGAATCTGGGTCAAAGTAAGATGCGGGCTTTGCATCAAAGAATAATTAGTTCCAATTGGCGGAAGTTGCCCGTGATCCCCAACTGCAACAATCGGCACTTCGTAACTAAGCAAATCATTAAGTATAAAAGGGTCGACCATCGACGCCTCATCAACAATTATTAAGTCCGCGTCCATAAAATCTCTTCTTTTCCATCCAGTGATGTTGCCTTGCTTATTGGTAATTGCCGTATAAATAAGAGAATGAATTGTAGACACAGAATCTCCTGAAAAAATCGCTTTATTTTCTTTAAGTTTTTCTTCCAAGTTTCGCGCAGCTTTGCCAGTGTATGAGCAAAAGGCAATTTTGAGCAGAGGCGCCTTGTTAAAAATTTCTTGCCTAATAAAAGCCGTTAAGGTTGTCTTTCCTGTTCCAGCATAACCGCCAATTGTTAAATAATCCCCAACTGGGGCATCTATCCAGGCCATAACTTGGTCAAGAACGGTTTGTTGATCTGTAGAAAGAGTAAGTTTTGACATTTCTTGGTTACAAGAATCTCTATCTTAACCTGTAAGTTGTAAAATATCTTTAATTTTATTTCTTAATGTAAATACTACGGGATATTTTTCAAAATATCGGGTTTTATAGTTACTCGCGCAAATTCGCTCGTCATTTCGGCAAGGCTCATTCCTTACTCAGTTTGCGCTTAGATTTGTGAAACAAATCACAAGACATAACAAAATTTATTTTGTGAGTAATTACATTCCTGCGCATTAAGAGACCTAATGCTTAAAAAAAGACCCTCGAGGTTAATCGAGGGTCGTGGCTGTGCGGCAATCCCAGAGGATCAACGCCTAAGAAAGAGGAACCACTGCTTCCATTCTGACTGCGTGGTCAGTATGAGAAACAGGATGAAGACTACCAACAGTCCGATGAAATCAAACAGCAGGTATCCAGTGGCAGCGAAAAAGGTCGTGAACAACGCTGTCAGTACGGCTTGGAATCGGTATTTCCGAATCTTTCGCTTTTCGTACTCTGGCTGAGCGTGTGCTTCGGCGAGAAACTCGACGTCAGTCTGCATCTTTTGGCCTATCGGGCCAAAGCGCCGAGCTTAGCCATCGTCGGTCGAGCCGCCGGCATGAGCGGGCGAAGAGGTGGTTGTTCTTCGGCCACGAAGTTGGTGGCGCGAACCTTGCCCTTGGGCACTTCGATCTCTTCGCCTTCGTGGGGCTTGGTCGTCACGCGGACGTTTGGTTCGTCGCTCGTCAGGTCTTCTTCATGCGGAGCGAACAAATAGTCGCCGGGCATATAGTCGTTGCCGAGTCCGTAAGCGAACTGGCGCAAGGGGAATGTTACCTCCATAATCCGACAAGACAAGATGTTTTCCTCTTTCGTTGGATTTGTTAATTTGCCTAAGGCGAAATTATATCAGATATTGTCCACAAATTGAATATTATAGGATAGTTATGTTATAATTCGCGTCTAACCTTAACAAATAAAGGAGAACCTAATGACTCGCTCGCAACCGTCTGCTGCAGAAATGTGGAAGATTGTCGACGATAACGGCGACAGGAATCTGTTCCCCGCCGTAGCTGGCACCGAGCCGATGGCCAAAACGGTCATGAAGCCGTGGGGACACGAGCTGATCGTGGCCGAAACCGCGGAATACACCGGGAAACTCGAACACATCAAAGCTGGCTGCAGGTTGTCCATGCAGTATCACGCCCAAAGTCTCGGTCATGGACCCAGCGGGGGAAAGCCCGCAAAAGACGAGACCATGTGCCTGATCAGCGGCGAAGCAATCCTCTGGATCGGCAATTCGCCGGACAATCTTCGTCCGGTCAAGATGGAACCGTTCGTGGGATACCGAATCAAGCCACCGACGGTTCACCGCCTGGAAGCGGTTACGGATTGCGTAATCGCCGAATTCTCCACCCCCGAGACTGGTAGGACGGTTCGTCTGCATGACGACTATCCTCGCTCCCAGGTCGAGACCGAGGAAATGCGCGCCGACCCAAACCGCGGATGGAACGGTTAATATCCGCTCTATCCATCCCACACGCCCTCCCCTAAAAAGGAGGGCTTTTTTTATTAAAAATTATAATAATTTTATTAAATATATAAATATTTCTGTCGAGGTGAAAAACAAGTTTGAGATAAGTTAAGAAAAATTCGGTACAAATTAAGTTGACATACAGTTGACAGTCTCTCTTTTCTATCGGTGATATTAACGGCAAGAGTTTATAATTTAACTAATGTCCAAAAAAAGGCCTTCTGAAAACAAGTGGAAAAAATATAAACTGTCAATAATATTGGCGATTGTATTCGTCATTGTTTATTTTTTGTCAAATATTTTTTTTATTTCCCAAAATTCAGTAATTAAAAACGTTCCAGACTACACTCGCAGTTATGATGACGCGTTTGTGAACGAGGAGAATAATCTTAAATATCGCAATGGATCAAGACTTTGGGTTGAATATGCGCAAAATCTGGTCAAAAAAAACGAACCCACACCACCAGAGTCAGCGAGATTCTATGCTTATGTCGCCTCAGTTTATGCCGATGTTTTAGCTGTAAATGGAAGTAATATTCAGTCAAGTTTGGCGACAAAAGAAATAATTAACCAAATAATGTCTAACGACATTAGCCAAACGAATAAATACTTTGAAGAAATTTCAAATAACTCAAGTGAAAAAATTTCATCACAAACTAAGCAGATTCTTAAAAAATATCAAGATCGCGAAAAAACCGATGGCAAAAATAATCTAATTTGGGATGAAATTATTCCGAGTGGAGAGGGTAAGTGGGTAGGTAAAAATCCTTACTCGCCTACCGCAGGCGAATGGACTAGATGGGTATTGGATAACAACTACAACTTTGAAACACCTGCTCCGCCAATACTCAATTCAGCTCAAGATAAAAAAGAGATAGAAATAGTAATTGCTGCAGTTAAGAGTCGTGATGACAAAGAGTGGTTGCCAAAAATTGAATTCTGGGCAGGAGGGCCTGGTACCGAAGCTCCCTCGGGAATTTGGCTTAACAGATTATATGAAGAAACTAAGGATCAAAAAATACACGACATGCAGTATGCCAGATATCAAAAAATCCTAACCCAGACCATAGCAGATGCTTTCATGGAATGCTGGAAGGTCAAGTTTACCTACTGGACCGCCAGACCATCAATGCGCATGAAGCAATTATCAATCACTCAGAATAATCCAAACTTTCCAAGTTATCTATCCGGTCATTCAACCGTTTCACGAGCAGCAGCAGAAGTATTAAGTAAACTGGTACCAGAAAAAGAGCAAATGTGGCTCGATGATGCTAAAGAGGCTCGCGACACGAGATTAATGAGTGGTATACATTTTCAAATCGATAATGACGCGGGTTTTGATTTGGGAGAAAAAATTGGCAGACAAATAATCTCCAAAATAGACATTGCTAATTATTAAAATTCTCAATCACCTAACCTCTTTTATTCGCCCTCAATTACTCTCAAAATTTTATTTACAACACAGCCCTGTGAATAAAAGTACTTCTAATATTAAGGCCCATAGTACTTGACAAAAGACCTATAATAATATATAATAGTGTCAACAAATTAACAAATTGGAGTGTCTGTTGAAGTACAGCCCGATCAAGTCTCTCGGCTCCGCCCTCGAGTACCGCGGACCAAAAGGCCGTTGCTTCCTCAAGCGCCGTGCGAATCGTCGTCTCCGCCAGGCTTGGCGGTACGACCCTGGTGAAGTCAAGATTTCGACCTCGTACTAATCCAGTACGTAAAACGTACCACTCCAGCCACCATTTTCTTCGCCCTCTGAGAGTACCACACCTCCACTCTCAGGGGGCTTTTTTATGTTTCAGGTCTCCTGTCTCAACGAGAGAATGAATCTTTAATTCATTCTTAACGCAGGCTTGTAGCTCAAACTGATTTTTTGAGAATCAAAAATCGAGGCGTAGTTTTCGCCAGAAAGCGAGCACTCAATAAAATTTCGGGGGACTCGAAATATTTTGCGAGTTTGAGCGAGAACCTATAAACTCCACGCTTTTCTCTCCCCACTCCAGTTTTAATTGTTTGCTGTTAAGCAAACTAACAAGTCCAATATTTCACCGTGAACGCCTTTTGTTTTTTTGTTCCCTAATTCCTCAATATGTTTTCTTGGATCTCTTTTTTTGAGTGGGCACAGATTTTGTTTTAGCAAAAGAGCGAGCAAAAAGTGAAAGAAAGAAATCTCTCGGGTCGAAGCAACTTTGGTTGCGCAGAGTTCGCTTTTAGCAAAAAGCAAACATCCAAAATTGCGTCCAAGAAAGCAGATTGAAAAAAAAGAAATTTAAAATTAATCCTATCTAAAAACAAAAAAATAATACTATTTCCCTAACATCTCACAAACTTCCCCACTCAAAGGCTTACTACTGCTTAATTTTTCTGGCCATTTTACTTCCTCTTCGCTATATTTTTTTGCCTTAAACATCGCATTATTTGGCCATATTCCTGTTTTTGATGTTAAAAAAGGATTAACCAAATCCCAAACTAATTCTTTGTCGGGAGTTACTTCAAACAAATGGCCATGCTGTCCATCACTTACAAAAGTATTGCCGTTAGTTAGTCTTTGGGACCCACCAACCAAATAGGAAAAAAACCGATTATTTTCTAAGCCCTTATGTCCATTTTCTAACCTCCAAACAACTTCATTTGTTTTAGGATTTATTTCTAAAACATTTGATCCAGTTGGGGGAGTGTTGTAAATTTCGCCAATATTATTATTAAAAATTAAAATATTTCCATTAGGTAGCAGTGTCGGATCGTGTTGTCCGCTAACCATACCCTCTGGACTTTTCCAAATAATTTTTCCATCTTCTTTGCGAACAATAATTAGTTTATTTATTACTCTTAGACTTAATAAATACGCCTCTTTTCCTTCGATCGGATCTTTAGGTAAATAACTAAATCCATTAATCATCGTCCAAGCAGCTCGAGCTGAATAATCTGGGAAAGGATCAAGTACTGGGTCTAGATGTTCGTAAGCATTCCAACTCCAAACTTCTTCTCCATTTTTATCGACCTCGATTAGTCTGTCTCCCGTAATGCCGGTTTTTGGTTCCGTTCCAGCTACCCCTCCTTTAATTTTTAACGACAATTCTGTTGGCATTTCTTTCCAGAGTGTTAGGGCAATATTGTCATTGGGTAATACTTTGAAATCATGATGCATTTCATCATTTTTGTATTCCCAAACAATATTATTATTCCAATCTAACTCCTGAATAATTCCAGTCTTTCCACCAGCTAATTCCTTTTGTTGAGATACTACAAGATTGCCGTTTGGTTTAAGTACGCTATAAAAAACTCCCGATTCAACTTCCCAAGATTTTACTTCTCTTCCATAATTGTCCGTAAGATAAATTTTATTTTTTACACCCTTCTCAGATTTTTGACTGAAAGGACTAATAAGAACATATCCGTCGGATACTTTATGTCTGCCTACAATAGGCGAATTTCCATAGCTATTTACAGCGTCAAAACTACTACAAACAGTTTTTTCAAAACCGACCGCCGTAACTAGTATCAATAAAGTCACCAATACTAGACTATTTTTTTTATTATTGAATTGTTTGAGCATTGGTTAATTATGGCAAGTTAAGCACTAAATAAATCCATTCAGAGTTCTACATACCTCGGCACTTTTTGGCATATCACTCTTCAGTTTAGTGGGCCAGTTAATTTGCTCGTTAGTATATTTTTTTGCCTTAAACATTGCATTATTTGGGAATATTCCTGTTTCAGGTGTTGTGAATGGATTAACTAAGTCCCAGACTAGTTTTTTGTCCGCTGTGACCTCAAACATATGACCCTGCAAACCGTCTGCAACAAAAGTATTTCCATTAACTAGTCTTTGGGCACCACCAACTAGATAAGAATAGAATCTTTTATTCTCAATTCCCTTTGCTCCATTATCCAACTGCCAAACAATTTCGTTAGTTTTGGGATTGATTTCTGTAATATTTGATCCTGTTGGGGGATTAGAAAAAGCTGCATCGATATTATTATTGAAAGCCAGAATATTTCCATTTGGCAGTAATGTCGCATCATGTTGTCCGCTAAAAGCCCCCTTTGGGCTTCTCCAAATTATCTTGCCATCCTCTTTTCTGACTATTGCAACAGTATTAACTCCTCTTAGTGATATTAAATATGCTTCTTTGCCTTCAATCGGATCCTTAGGAAGATAGGTAACTCCGTTAAGTAATGTCCAGGTAGATCTAGCAGTTGAAGGTTGAAATACATCAATATTTGTATCCATATTTTCATGCGCACTCCAGCTCCATACTTCTTTGCCATCCTTATCTACTTCAACTATTTTGTCACCCCAAATTTCTCCTTTAAATTCCGAGTTAGGTATGCCCCCCTTTATTTTGTCAGAAATATTTTTGGGGATTATCTCCCAGACAGTTACCGCCACATTTCCATTTGGCAAAACCGCAAAGTCGTGATGGGTAAAATCGTTTTTGTATTCCCAAATTTTTTCACCATTCCAGTTAAGTTTTTGGATTAATCCGGTCCTTGCTCCAGTGGGGTAGTTTTTGGGATCGAACGGACTGACTATTGCTGTAACTAGATTAGCTTGATTATCTAATACGCTATAGAATGCAGCGAATTCTGTAGTCCAGTTATGTACTGGTTGGCCGTACAAGTCAGCCAGATAAACCATATTTTTTCCGCCAGTGTCTGATCTTTGGCTTATTGGAGTAATCAGGGTATATCCTCGAGCAACTTTATTAATTTCAATAATTGGCGATTTTCCAGTCATACCAACCGCAACTAAGCCTTGGCAAGTCGTCGTTTGAAAAACAAGCATTGTCGCTAATAGAACAACAAAGACTGCAAATAAGTAATTTAATCCTTTTGAAATGTTTATGTCTTGAGATTTTTTAGCTAATTTTGGCATTTTATTCTGCACTCTTCACTACAATAATCATTATATTTACTTGCACAGTCCGTGCAACAGATAAATAAATCGTGGCAGGTTTTGTTGGCACAATCAATGTAATTATCGCTCTTTTTATTACACAATTTGCAATTTGTAAGAATTTTGGCGTCCTTTTTTTGATTAAAACTTACCGACATTCTTTTATCAAACACAAAACATTTACCTTCAAAATATCCATCAGGATATTTTTCGGCATATTTAAATATTCCCCCATCTAGCTGATAAACATCTGTAAAGCCTTCCTTTAACAATAATGCCGAAGCTTTTTCACACCTGATTCCTCCCGTACAGTAGGTAATGACTTTTTTATTTTTGTATTTACTGAGTTCACCAATTACATTAGGCAATTCGCGAAATCTGTGTATTGGAGCAAGAGTTGCTCCCTCGAACTTGCCGATAGCCGATTCGTAGTCGTTACGCATATCAACCAGAACCACATCATCTTTTTGTTCACCAAGAATATTATGTAGCTCATCAGCCGACATTCGTTTGCCGCTTACAGTTGGATCTAGTCCCTCAACCCCCAAAGTCACAATTTCAGGGCGGAATTTAATTTTTAACTTAGAAAAAGTATCTTCAGACCCTAAACTTACCTTAAACTCAATATCCTTAAACTCACCTCTTTCTTGCATCCAAGTTTCGTATTTATCGGTATTTTTTTTATTACCTGCAATTGTACCGTTTATGCCCTCGAACCCAATTAGTATTCTGCCAGTAATATTATTGACTTCACAAAATTCTCTCTGAATTACCACTTCTTTGTGAGGGTCAGAGATATTGACATACTTATAATAAAGTAGGACAGGTATTTGTTTATCTGTTTTTTTCATTAGATTTTAATTTTTAAGAGTATAACTCATAATTATCTGCTATTCTGGCAAATTATATATCACGCCTGTTGTGATTTGACTTCGAGGCCTTGAGTGACTAGAATACACCCTTGATAAGGTTAAACAGGAATGTGGGGTAGACACGTGGTTAATAAGTGGTCTGCCTTTTTTGTTTCTGAACTAACCTTAAAAAATAAAAAATATGGATAATAACAACCCTTTTGTTGCCCGAACAGAATTTGCTGCAGCCTTAAATCAGGTCGCTTCCGAGCGTGGAATTGACGTTTCTGATGTTATTGAAACTATAAAAATTGCAATTGCCGCAGCCTATCACAAAGACTTTGACCCAGAAGAAAACGAAGTTGAAGTTGATCTTGATCCTGTTACGGGTGAAGTTCAAATCAAAAAAGACGGCAAAAATGTCACGCCAGCTGGTTTTGGGCGTATTGCTGCTCAAACAGCCAAACAAGTAATTTTGCAAAGAATCAGAGAATCAGAGAAAAATTCAATTTTGGACGAATTCCGTACCAAAACAGGCACAATTATGGGCGGACAAGTTCAGCGTATTTCTGGACCAATCGTTACTGTTAACCTTGGCAAAGCCGAAGCAATTATGCCTCCTCAAGAGCAGATGCAGAACGAAAACTATTCTCTAGGACAAAGACTTAAATTTTATATTGTTGGTATCAAAGAAGGTACTCATGGTGAAGAAATAATTGTCTCCCGTGCTGATAAAGGTCTTCTTGAAGGTCTAATTAAGGCCGAAGTTCCAGAGCTTTCTGGTGGAGCTGTCGAAATCAAAGCTATCGCTCGCGAAGCTGGACAGCGCTCTAAAATTGCAGTTTCGAGTAACCAAATGGGTGTCGATCCAGTTGGTAGCTGTGTTGGACAAAAAGGCGTGCGTATTCAGGCTGTAATTAATGAGCTTGGATCTGAAAGAATCGATATTATTCAATATTCTGATGACATTAAAACCTTTATTGCTCAAAGCTTGTCTCCAGCCAAAGAAATAGTTGTCACTATTAACGAGGAAGAAAAAACCGCTGTCGTTACAGTACCTGAAGATCAGTTATCGTTAGCAATCGGTAAAGACGGACAAAATGTTCGCCTTGCTGCCAAGTTAACCGGATACAAAATCGATATTCAAGGATCAGGTACGACTTCTGAATCCAGAATTCCTTCACTCAAAGACGATCCAATCGTCCAAGAGGTCAAAAAAGAAGAAGTTGTTGAAGCAAAAGAAAGTGTTGAAGAAGGAAAGATCGAGGAAACAGCAGAACCAGTCGAAGCTGTATCCGAAGAGGTAAAAGTTGAGGAGCCTGTCAACACAACTGAAGTCGCAGTCGACGCTGCTCCTGTAGAAGTTGCTCCTACCGAGGAAGTTGCAGAAGCCGAAACAACTGAAGAAGTAGCAGCTACTGATGAAACAGTTGAAGATGCCACCGCCGAGGTTGCTTCTGAACCAGAGCCTGAAGAAGCCAAAGCTTAATTTAGCTCAAGTGACAAAAGTGAGAAATCTAAAAAAAACAAATAATGCCAAAAGACACAGTAACTACAACCAAAAATCGTCCGCCGGTCGTCTCGGTTTTGGGGCATGTTGATCACGGCAAAACTTCACTTTTAGACAAAATTCGTTCCGCTAATGTTGCAGCCCGCGAGTCGGGGGGTATTACTCAGGCGATTGGTGCTTATCAAATTGATTTTAATGGCAGATTAATTACTTTTATTGATACTCCAGGTCATGCGGCTTTTGAAGCTATGCGTTCCCGTGGAGCTCAAGCTTCTGATATTGCTCTTTTGGTTGTTGCCGCCAACGATGGGGTCAAGCCTCAGACTATAGAAGCCATCAAACATATTAATAATTCAGGCGCCAAAATGATCGTCGTTCTTAACAAAATCGATCTTCCTAATCTTAATGTCGAAAAAGTTCTCGGCGAACTAACCAAAGCAGGGGTTGAGCTTGATAAAAATGGCGGAGATGTTCCGGTTGTTCAGGTTTCTGCTACCACAGGATTAGGTATCAACGATTTGTTGGATATGATAATTTTAGTCTCCGATATGGTCGATCTCAAAGATACCTCTGACGAACCATTTTCTGCCGTAGTTATCGAATCAGAAATGACCAAAAACAAAGGAGCTGTTACGCATGCAATCGTCAAATCAGGAATACTCAAAACCGGACAAGATATTTTTGTAGGGGATAAGACCAGCAAAATTCGCTCAATTACTTCCGACAAAGGCGCCGTGCTTAAAGAGGCTGGCCCATCAACTCCTGTAGAAATAACAGGTCTTAGTTTTGTGCCTGACACAGGTACTTTGGTTACTGATGTTGCTGTTGGAAGCCAAGAAGAAGGTGCAGAAGATAACCAACCTATCGCTGTTTTGGCCGGAGATCTAATTGCCGCTGGTCAAGCCAAAAAAGACAGTTTTTTAATTATTGTTAAAGCTGATGTTTCTGGCTCACTTGAAGCAATTATCAAAAATATTCCCAACAAGGTTCAAGTACTGTTTTCTTCAACAGGCGATGTGACAAGTAATGATGTTACTTTAAGCAAATCGGCCATTGCTCCAATCTTAGCCTTTAATGTCAAAGTTCCAACTGATGTAGAAAAATCTGCGTCTAGAGAAGGTGTCATTATTAAACCTTACAAGATTATTTACGAACTTCTTGACGATATCGACGATGTTGTTGCAGCAATCGAAGCTGAAAAAGAGGAAGAAAAAATAAAAGCTGTTGCAGAAATAACCGCAGAATTTACTATAGAAGGCGTTCACATCGCAGGCGTAAAAGTTACAAAGGGTTCTCTCAAAAACGGCATGAACGTATTTTTGTCTCGTAACGGACAAGTATTAACCGAAGCAAAGATTACTTCACTCAAACAAAGGTCCAAAGAAGTTAACGATGTACGAGCAGGCCAAGAGTGTGGAGTGTTGCTTTCACCTCCGCTTGACTTCAAAATTGGCGATAAGCTAGAATTCATCTCGGAGTAACACCCTAAGCCTTTAGTGTTACTTATAAACATTTCCCTGCCTTACCAAAAATACTAATGAAAACAATTAATACTACTGCCATCGAACCAGCTCTTATTCCCGGAACAAAGACGGCTATTCTTATTCCAGCTAACTACAGTAATGATATTTTGGCTGCAGGTCTTGCTTTGATGATGGCGTTAAGAAAAGTTAATCAATCTGTTTCACTACTTTCTCCAACACCAGCTAGAGTCGGGGATTCTAATTTTTTTGATATCGACCAGCTTAGTAATTCCGTTCCGTCGGATAATTTTGTTATTACTCTCAAAAACGCAGTACCAAAATTAAAAAGAGTCAAACATTTTGTTGATGGAGATGATCTTAAATTTATGCTTTTTCCCAGAGAAAATGTTGACAAATTTGACTCCAATGAAATTTCATTTGGGTACGAAACTTCTTCTTTTGACCTGATTATTGCTCTCGGTCAAGATCTGCAGTCCGCTTTATCAAAATTTCCGGAATTTGGCTCTAGCCAAAGTCCTGTTTTGGTTATTTCTAACAATCAAAGTCATGCTGCTGGAACAGACAAAACAATAATTGACCAAGAGGCAAAATCTATTTCAGAAATTGTCGCAAGGATTATTGAGACAACCAAACTTCCAGTATGGGAAGATCTTGCGTTTAATATTTTCCAAGGACTATATTCGGCAACTAATAATTTTTCAGTCGCCAATCTTACCCCAAACACCCTCGAAGTTGCGACTTGGGCTGTCACAAATGGGGCCAATAAAACTGCACTTTCCACCAAAAGCGTGGACCATCGCCCATCTGAAAATTCACACCCACAACCAGCTCAACCACAAACTCAACATCAATCCAACATATCCCAACCACAGCAAAATTTTGATAGAGACAGACAAGCAAGGAATAGAGACCGAGATCGTAACCGTAATCGAGATCGTAACCGCCAACCTGCTGGACCAAATTACGATAACCGACCAAACCAACAACAACCAGCTCAACCACAAAGAGTTGCTCCAGTTCGTGATCATACCCCCGCTAATCAGCAGGCCCAAGTAGCTTCCGACTGGGAGTCAAAACCCAAAATATATCAAGGTTCCACTGTGGTCGAGTCTGACTTCAACGAAACGAATAGCTAAGATATTTGCTTCCAATAAATTGTTGTTTTGCTAAATAACAATCGCTATTGCTATACTTTAAATAAGAGGTATAGCGCCCCGAAGGTTTATATGTTAAAATTATAAGCCACTTTGAAACGCGAAAGTTTTTCGAGGCTAATTTGTCCGATTATTCTAATCTGACAAGTTTTATATTTAACATATAATTTTAAAATACTTAATTTATAGGACTATGATAGATACAACCAAAAAGTCAAAAATTATTGACCTTTATAAAACTCACGAAGGTGATACTGGTTCACCTGAGGTTCAAGTCGCAATTCTTACAGAAAGAATTAAAAGCGTAACTGACCACCTCAAAGAACACGACCATGATAATCACTCCCGCAGAGGATTACTCACAATGGTAAACAAGAGACGTCGTCTTCTTACCTACCTTAAGAAAAAAGACGAAACGCGATATGGCGAAATCGTCAAAAAGCTCGAGCTTTAAAAATTTATAAGTAAAAATTAAAGAAAGGAGGAGTAATTTATCGTCCTAGACTTTAAAAAATAGCGCAGTAAGTTAAGAAATTGAACAAAACTGTTTAAGTATTATTTTTAAACACTTTTTTTCTGTTTCCTAACTTACCCTACACATAATTCCAAATATATAATTTTGGACACATAAAGACGCGAATTTTTTATTGGGCTAAGTCTCATAAATTACACCGAAAAATGAATAAAAAAATAATCAGGAAATCAATTGATTTCCAGGGTCGTACATTGACCTTCGAAACGGGTCGTATGGCTCAACTTACTAGTGGTGCAGTTTATGCAACCTACGGAGACACCGCCATTTTGGCAACTGTAGCTCGCAACAAAACCGCTCCAGATCTAGATTATTTTCCACTGAATGTAAGTTTTGAAGAAAAACTCTACGCTGGTGGACGTATTTCTAGCTCAAGATTTATCAAAAGAGAAGGCAGACCAACCGACGAGTCAGTTCTGGCTGGAAGGTTAATTGACCGTGGTATCAGACCACTCTTTCCAAAAGACTATTTCGCTGATATTCAAGTTATCTCGACAGTTTTGTCGATTGATAATGAAAACGGCCCAGATATCTTAGGTTCAATTGCAGCTTCTTGTGCTTTGACAATCTCAGATGTACCTTGGCAGGGGCCAATCGCAACAGTAAGAGTTGGTCTAATTAATGACGAAATCGTTATTAACCCAACAAACACTCAGCTTAAAGAAAGCAAGCTTGATTTGGTAATCACAGCTAACGACAAATCAATCGGAATGATTGAGGCTGGTGCAAAAATCGTTGACGAAGACACAATGATCAAGGCGATGAACGCAGGCTTCGAAGCTTGTCAGCCAATTATTGCACTCATCAAAGATTTTGCTAAAGAAGTTGGTAACACCAAACACGAGTACGAGCCTTTGGTAATTGACGAAGTTAAGACCAAGGCTGTTAAGGAATTCATCAAAAAAGATGTTATTCCAACTCTTAACGATGTTGAAACAGCGATGGACGAAACTTGGTTTCACACTCAAATGAATGTGATAACCAGTCAGTTCACTAAAGAGCTCGAAGCAGGTGAAGTTTCCAAAAAAGAAATTTATGCCGTACTTGAAAAAGAATTTAAGTACTTCGTTCGCGAACAGGTGCTGGAAAAAGGTCTACGTCTTGATGGACGCAAACTAGACGAAGTTAGAACACTAACTTCTGAAGTCGGACTTCTTCCAAGAACTCACGGTTCAGCACTATTTCAAAGAGGTAAAACTCAAGCCCTATCGGTTGCAACTCTTGGTTCACCAAGTCTTTATCAGACCGTTGATGGAATGTATGGTGAGTCAACCAAGCGCTACATGCACCACTACAACTTCCCTCCATTTAGTAATGGAGAGTCAGGTCGTCTTGGATCCCCAGGTCGTCGAGAAATCGGACACGGAATGCTAGCCGAAAGAGCACTCGAACCAGTTTTGCCATCAGAATCTGATTTCCCATATGCAATTAGAGTTGTTTCCGAAATCTTAGGATCAAGTGGTTCAACTTCACAGGCTTCTGTCTGTGGTTCAACACTTTGTCTTATGGACGCAGGTGTACCACTTGCTGCTCCTGTAGCCGGTATTGCCATGGGTCTTATGACCAATGACAAAAAGCACGTTGTGCTTACTGATATTGCTTACACGGAAGATGCTAACGGTGATATGGATTTCAAAGTTGCCGGTACCAAAGAAGGTATTACAGCAATCCAAATGGATATCAAACTAACCGAAATCCCTCTTCCAATTCTTGAGGAGGCTGTTCGCGAAGCATACAAAGCTAGAATTTTCATTCTCGAAAAAATGGCTGAAACTATCGCTGAACCGCGCAAAGAGCTTAACCAATACGCTCCAAAGATCGAGTCTATAAAAATTGACCCAGAAAAAATCGGAGCCGTTATTGGTCAGGGTGGCAAAACTATTAACAAAATCGTGGCTGAAACAGGCACTGAAATTAACATCGACGACGACGGAAACGTTTCAGTCTCAGGTGTTGATATCGAGTCTATTAGAAAAGCCATTGGTATCGTTGATGGTCTAACTCGCGAATTAACTCCGGGTGAAGAATTCGAAGGAGAAGTCAAAAGAATTATGGATTTTGGAGCCTTTGTAGAAGTACTACCAGGCAAAGAAGGAATGGTTCATATTAGTGAAATCGCTCCAACCAGAGTCGAAAAAGTCGAAGACTATCTCGAAGTCGGACAAAAAGTCAAAGTTCGTGTTGTCGAAGTAGACAATATGGGCAGACTTAATCTTTCAATGAGATTTGGTGACGACGCTAAGTCTGAGGACGAAGAGCGCGGACCAAGAGGCGGCGGAGATCGTGGTGGATTCGGCGGAGGCAGAGGTGGCGGTTTCGACCGTCGTCGCTCCGGTGGATTTGACCGCGGTGGACGTGGTGGGGGCGGTTTCGACCGCAGCCGCGGACCTCGTAGATAATCTTAACTAATCCATGCTACTATCATTAGTAGTATGGATAATCTGCCTACAGACCCTCAACCGCCTCTTGGCAGTCAACTGCCACCTGTTCAGCCGATTGCTCAACCCTCCCAACAATTTCCCAGTCAACCAACACCAACTACTTTTCCGCCACAACCAGAAGTTGTCACTCAGCCAGTAAGTACAAATCCAATCTCTCAAAGTCCAAAATCTTCCAAAAAACTAATCATTATTGCTTTGGTTATTGGTCTTGTTCTGATAATTGCAATTTGCGGTGCAGTTTTTTTTATTACCAGATCGAAAACAGTTCAAGACACAAATGAGAAATCCAATCTTATTTCTAAATCGGATTCATCACTAGATGACAAATCTTCTTCCGAAAAATCACAAGAGTCAGGTGTTGAAAATCAAGCTTCGCAAGCACCAGACTTAGGAATTCTTTATGATGTGCCGAGTCTTATAAACAAGACTAAACAAGAAGTTTATTCAATTCTCGGTGAACCTAATAATGGAATTAGTTGGTACAACTACGATAATGATTGGTCTATTTCTGTTTATTATGATTTAGATAGTCAAGAATTTAGATATATCAGCGTATCAGTCCCCCAAGACCCTTATGGAATAGTTTTTAAACAAGACGATATATACAAAGCCTTAAACCTTTCAACATCTGCGACAGAATATTTTATCAAGGACAATATTATCGAAAAATATAATTTTATTTCTGCTGTGAGTATTTATCCAACAGGCTCAACCGACTTTTCTTTAGAGGAATATGAATAATGGAATACTCTGGTTCTAGCTCTCTATCTAATCCTCCCAGTACTAATCAGACATCTGCCACAATATCGCAACCGCCACAATTTCAGCCCAACAATTCAAATCATAAAATATTAATTATCATAATCATAATTTTTGGACTTACCTTGATAAGTGGAATTATTATTGGCATGTTCTTACTAATGAAAAAACCAGCATCAACCCAATACGGGCAAAACAGTAAAGATACGGAGATTGTGGCAAACGTGAAAATTTCTCCAACCTCAGTTCCTCAGGTAACATACGCACCAAAGCCTACCGCCACCCCTACACCGAAACCTCAGGAAATTCAAGCAGCGGAAATCTCAACTGATACCGCTGACAACTCTCAGTCATCGGTAATTTTTGACCCCAATACAATTCTAGGAAAAACGAAAGAAGAAATAATTTCTTTATTAGGTGAGCCACACGATATAGAAAATACGGATTTCGACATGACGACATTAGTCATGTATCCAAAGGAACATTCTGGTCTTCCTTACTATTTATTAGTTAACATCGACAATGTTACGAATATTAATAATGGAATACGAATTGAATTTATAGAATTCTACGAAAGAGAAACAGAAGCTGAGATGAAATCGCTTTTTAATCTTAATAATGTCGTGCCACCATATGAGTATAAATTTATATACAATAATAACGAGGATTCATATATATCAATTTCAATAAATAAATAATGCCTGACTACCCTGAAGTTATTCCAAACCAATCATCTCTCAACCAGTCGACTGTTCAGCCGATTCCTCCAAGTCCGCAAGCGATGCCAAGTCAGCCTATTTATCAGCCTCCAGTTTCCAAGAAAACACCCTCAGTTCTAATAATACTTTTAATTTTTGTGTCGATAGTATTTCTTGCTGTAATCGGAATCGGTCTTTTTCTTATCCTAAATAAAGATACTTCCTCCCCAACTTCTGACCCAAAAAATAAAAACGAATCCGTAATACAAAAATCTGATGACACACAAGAGGTATTACCAAATAAACCATCTCCCACTAACGAAACCGCGACTTCAATCGATACAAGTCCAACAGTTAACGACTTCGGTTCAGATTTACTTATAGACCTGGGGTCGCTTGCTGGACAAAATTTGACCGAGGTTACCAAGTCACTTGGGCAGACCGAGGATACTGTTAAAGATGGAACAACATTAGAAACTCGCTCAACTTATCGTGGAAGTGGTTATTTTGTCGACTTTTATTTTGATGCTAACGGCGCATTCTTAAAAATTAGTTTGTACATCATCGATGGGTATGACACTTCTGACAAAGACAAGCTTGTAAAAGTTTTTAACCTTCAAGCCGTTTCTGAAAACCAATTTACTACGAATTTTTACCAAGATCCCTCATCGAAGAAATATACCGGATTTACAATTCAACCAAAATAACAAATATTATTTGATTATTCTTAATTATTGTTGAGGATTCAAGGGATTTTGAATAGGTGTTTCAGCTGGTAGCGGACTTTGGCTAATGTTTGTTGGCGGAACCTGTTGGTAAACATTTTGAGCTGTGTTTACAGGCTGATATGGGGATTGGTTAACCTGAGGTTGAGCAGGGTAGTTAGGTATTTGATTTTGTTCAATTCTCGCCATAGTGCCGTGCATTTTTTTATGTGAACGAATTATCAAAATAATAAGTACTATTAGAATAATTAGTACTACGATACTGGTTATACCGATAATGATAATTACATCGTTTTTCTTAAGCTCCAGACTCCCTATGACAATCAATGGACTATTATCCTCTCCAAGACTGATTTTTTCTTCCGAAATGCTAATAAGCGGAGTAATCAAATCGTATTTTGAGTTATAAAGTTCTTTAGATTTTGTTAAATCAGTTACCGCCAAAGAATAGTAGGTTCTCAGTATATTATCCAATCCGTCTTCTAAGTAGATACTTGCCTGGCCGATTTGGTTGTCTATATTATTTTTCATTAAGATTTTTTGAATAGACTCAACAGAAACCGCAGCATTAAAATTTCCACCTGATTCTTCAGGACTTACTCCATATGTCGAGATTCCAATAACTCTGCCTTTACTATTAAGTACAGGTCCGCCACTGTTTCCGTGATTAATTGAGGCATCTATCTGGATTAGATTAAAAGTGCTATTTACATTTGGTTTTATCGCAGAAATTGTTCCCTTCGTAATAGTTGGAATTGTTGAGGCTTCTTTTGAAAACAATGAACGATTATCAGCAACACCAGGGAATCCGATTGCTTGTATATTTTGCCCAACAGTAACAAGGTTTGGGTTTTCTAAAATAAGTCCTGGAAAATTGGCAATTTCTGAATTTTTTTCTACTTTTAACACCGCAACATCAGGGGTATTTATACCCGCCACAATGTCTTCCTCAGGAGTTCCGTTTTTCCATTGTTGAATCGCATCATAAGAGCTTCTAATTCCAGAGTCGATTGTGCCGTCAACCAGACTTGCTTTAATGTGCTTATCCTTGTCCTTTAAATCACGAAGAGCGTAATCAAACTCAAAAGCATTTTTTCCTTCTAGATAGTTCTCATAATCTTTTTCAAGTTTAATATTATTATTATCAATGTCGGCGATAAATCTTTCTAGTATGGCAATCAATAAATCTTGTGTAGTTTCAAATGTTGCATATAATTCTTCCTCGGTAGTAAAGTTACTAAGAAATCCTGTTGCATAATCTATCCAAAATTTAGAATCAGCGTTATTAATATCAGCATATACAATGTCCTCAGGGCTAGGGTTGGCAACATGGGAATTAGTAATCAGATTTCCATTTTCGTTTATAAAAAACCCTGTTCCTTCACCTGCTGAACAAATTCTATATTGCTTACCGTTGTATTGGCTCGTCTCAGGCATTGACACAATTGTCGCGTCCACGCAGGAATTATTAAAAATATGTACGATTGAGTTCTGTCCAAGGACTGACGGCTTATCAATCTCCACAGTATTACTATCATCCGTTCTAGTCCCTAAAACACGTCTTTGTAGGTTTGTATAATTAGCTGAAATTGATTTTGTAAGTATTTGTATGTTGAGTGTTGCAGAAATAATTTCTGCTTCCTTTGAGCCTTGAGAGTTTAAGTCGTCGGTATCGATATGAATAGCAAGATAGGAATTTAACTCTTTTACATAACCGAAATAAGTAACACTAAATGCCTTATAAGCAGGTATACCAAGATCACTACAACAGTCAGAAGTATAAGTAGAAGTCGATTTATAAAAGGTGGTGCCCAGCATCTCAACTGGTTCAGCGTCAGTTAACAGTCTATACGAGTCTTTATATACACCGTTTTTTTTAAGCGCTTCCTTTTCTTTGGCAGCTGATAGTGATTTTTCAAAACTAGCATCACTATCTACTTCAAATCCAATAGTTAAACTGGTTAATTTTTCTTTTGATTGATCTTCACGTTTGTACTCCAAATTGACTACATGTTCCGCATCAGAACTTCCGCTCCATTTGGTTCTGTCAAAATTAAAACTTAATCCAGAATCCGTTAAAATATAAGGCTCTATAACCACCTGAATATTTTTCTCTATTCCTTCCGAACCTAACTTAATACCTTCGGTCAAAAGTTTTTCAAGATCGTTTTCTAATTGCTGGTTAGCAAAACCACCAAGATAAGAAATTTTTGCAAGGAAGTAAGCATTGTCTATCTTGTGCACAAAAAACATCTGTATTTTATCTTGGTCGTTTTTTGAAAAAATGCTTTTTTCTTTGGTTTTGAATTTTATTTTTCGTATTTCTCTTTCGTTTTTAGCATCAATTAGTTCCGAACTGATTATGGTTGTATCCGACTTAAGTTCATTTATAAGGAATTCGTCAATATTTTCACCTACTGTTTCCTGATCAAACTTGTAAAGAAATAAACTATTAAACACAACCGAATCGAATCTTTTTTTGCTCTTTGGTTCAATTAGCACACTTCTTCCGGAGTCAGTAAATCCAAATTTTTCTTTTGGGTAGGTAATTACAGCATCCAAAGCATTTGAATAAAAATTTCCATAACCTTCTTCTTCAGAGTTATAAACTAGCTGAGTTTTTAGCTTGTCAGCATTTTCCTGAGAAGTCGAAATATTTATTTTTTCGGGTGTACCTTGTCTGTTCAACAATTTATAACCAACAAAAACCCCATTTATTATTAATATAAAAATTACGCCGAGAATGAAATTAAGTACGATTTTTCGTCCCAACCCAGATGCGTCAATTGGCAGTGTCTTCATTTAAATTAATAATAACAAATTTAATTACTTCCGTTCACAAATAGGATAATTTATACTTTAATGATTCTATATTTCTGAGTTATTATCAAACTATAAGTTATGTCTTAGTGTAGTAACACTTGACAAATTATATACTATAGGGTATAATTAAGTGGTTAAATTAACATATTTAATATTCAAGTTTGAGCTGGATTGATTACCTGCGACTACGGTCACAGGTATCCACGCCAGCTCAAGTTTGGCAAACGGGAGGACAAGTCATGGTCATGACACTAGCAAACGAAGGTGGTCCACTCGAAGGAGCCTCGCGGCTCGTCAATCAGCGCCGGATCGGCGACCAGCTCGCCATGCGTGCTGCTCGTATGACGCCGCAGCCGCCCCCGCCCCGGCAGAACATCGTCCAGCGTCAGACCCTCTGTGATGTTGCCGGCTGCTACCGCCCCTGCGAGAGCGACGCTGCGCACTTCACCATGATGCAGGACATGTTCGGCTACAACGACTGAGGCCTGGCCTCCCACCCCCCCCCACGGACCGCCCCTAAAAAGGCGGTCCTTTTTCATATTTTTTATTGTATTGTGTATACTTTCTCCCACACACCCGAAAGTAAGGCTGGTAATTGAGTTGATCCGCGGTTCTTGGCATCTTTCTAACAGTCTCACTGCACTACCTGAACCACAAGGAAAGGTATTGTCAGTTAATCGTTTTGGTTTGGAAGTTTTTCCTGCCGGAACATATCCATCGTGTGAAATACATGGTGCACTCAACCAAGTCAGTCCGTCCAAAAATGGTACTTCGTGGTGGCGGTGTCTAACTTGCCACATTGGCTGTTCTTGGAGCAGTAAGACAATGTAGTGTGTCCACGCAACACCCCACTAGATTTCGGTGGGGTGTATTTTTTTTAAACTCAAATTAAAACTTCATAGCTAAATTACTTTTTTTCCGTTAAAATTCCTATATGCCCCAAACTGCCCAAGAAGACATCGCAAAACTCGCTCAAAAAGTTCAACAAGTTCAGCTTCCTCCTGATCTATTGGAAAAAGTTAATTCCCAACTGACCAGACTTGAGCGTATGGTTACACTCGGAAGTTACAGTAACGAATACGAAGCCGTCAGTAGATATATTGATTGGATTGTCTCTATGCCATGGAACTCCAAAACCAACGACTTGCTTGATCTCACGAAAGCCAAGGAAGTTTTTGACAAAAATCACTACGGACTGGATCCAATTAAGACCAGAATCATCGAATATCTTTCGGTACTTAAACTCCAATTAATACAAAACGCCGGTGTTTCCAGAGCGCCAATTTTATTTCTTATTGGACTAGTTGGAACAGGAAAAACCACAATGGCAATATCAATTGCCGAAGCCATGGGTAGAGAATTTATTCGTATTCCTTTTGGAGGAATGGGGGACTCAATTCAATTGCGCGGACAATCCAGGGCCTATCCTGATGCAGAACCTGGCTTAATCATAAAAGCCTTAAAAAGAGCCAAAAGCCGTAATCCAGTTTTACTTTTAGACGAAATAGATAGAGTTTCAACCGAAACCAGAAACGATATTATGGGTGTCTTGGTTGAGCTTCTTGACCCAGAACAAAACTCAGCTTTTACAGACCATTATCTTGATTATCCCGTTAATTTATCAGATGTCCTGTTTGTGGCTACGGCCAACAATACAGGTAATATTGCAACCGCTGTCATGGACCGTCTTGAGCCAATACAAATGCCATCTTATACGGATGAAGAAAAACTTGTTATTGCCCAAAAATATATTTTCCCAAAAGTTATTAAAAATTCAGGTCTTAGTGATGTAAGAATTGCAGTTGATGATGGTGTTTGGTCAAAAATTATTAGACCGCTCGGATTTGACGGTGGAATGAGGTCCTTGGAGAGAACTATTAGTGGTATTGCTAGGCGTATCGCGTTTCAGGTAATTCAAACCCAAAATAAAGATTTTCATATCACCGAAGAAAACATTAAAGATTTTGTTCCATCGTGGTAAGCTTTAGCAATTAATATCTAAACGCTTTTAAAATTATCATCAAATAACGTGACAGTAAAAGAAAAACAAGAACTCCTTGGTCAAGTTGCTGAAGAGGTCAAAAATCTACGCCTTGGCACTCTTTACAAAACGGCCACACAATCCGTCCCAGGTGACGGTAATCCAGATGCTGATATTTTGTTTATCGGCGAAGCGCCAGGTTTTTTCGAAGATCAAAAAGGTAAGCCTTTTGTTGGGAATGCAGGTAAACTTTTAGACAAAATGTTAGACAGCATATCTTTAAACAGAGAAGATATTTTTATAACAAACATTATTAAACACAGGCCACCAGAGAATCGTGATCCAACCCCAGAAGAAATTAAAATTTATACTCCTTTCCTAAAACGACAAATACAAATTATTCAGCCCAAAGTAATTGCAACCTTGGGTAGGTTTTCAATGAATCTTTTTTTACCAGAAGAAAAAATATCTCAAGCTCATGGCAGGTCTTATCAAGTTGGAAAATATCATCTTTTCCCGTTGTACCACCCCGCTGCCGCCCTTAGAGCAGGCAACATTTTAAAAGAGCTAGAGAACGATTTTCAAAAACTTAAAATTATTTTAGACGAATCAAAAATTAAAGATAATCCTAAATTAGATTCAGAAATTAGTGTTATTCAAGAAGAATTACTTTAATCTGCCTGTACAAAATCAGGTTCATTAATTATTGACTGATTTATTTCAAAACAACTTTTTTTATCGATACTGGTTAAAGTTTCACAAAAAGTATTTAACTGCTCATTGCCGTAAGTTTTAACAATCATTGCCCCCAAATCAGACAGACATCCCGACCTAACTTCTCCCTCAACTGCTAAGCAAATATTTTTTGCTTTAGTCCCAAAAGAACTATCTGGGGTATGAATTGAAAAAATATTAGCCCCCTTTAAGCAACTTCTGAACTGATTATTTTCTACGCGCTTACATAGCCCCAAAGTTTTTTGTGCATCCCCATTATTGCGCAAATATGCAGACTCACCAATTCTTGAAAAACAGATATTAGAAATCTGAGTTGGAACTTTTGTACAAAAATCGAATGACTCATTAATATCTAGATCTCTAACAAAAGTCAAAAATCCGCCAAATTGATAACAAGAATATCTTAGTACCTCTTCAAGTTCTTTACAGTACTCATAAAGTTTTTTTGGGATTTTATCAAAAGGAGCTTGGTTAACTAAATTAGTATCCATAAATGCCGCATGTCCGCATTGAAATTTATCGGAATTTTTTTCAATTCTTTGGCAATCCTTTATTACTTTTGGAATATCCAAACTGTAATATTCCATCAGTCCATGTCCAATTCCATGAAAACACATATCGCGAACCGTTTTATTGATTCCATCCAAATCACAAAAACTATTTAAGTCTCCATTTCTGGATAGCGTTGTAATAAATACATGCCCCGCACCATTTAAACATCCACCTTCACACGATGTACTACAAGTTTCCAAAATCTCTCTTGATGAATATCCAGCTTTTACAGCCTCAATACCAATACCATGCCCAATATCATGACAGCGTGTTCCGACTAAATACGATCCCTGTTCAGTTTTCATATAATCTTCAAGTCCCAGGAGGGTACTTTTCAAGCCGTTTTCGCGTATATGGCTAAAAATTTTATCGTTGTAACAAGTGCGTCTCTCAGAGGCTAAAAAATTACTGTCTGAATACTCATAGATTTCACAAGCCTCCATTTGTATTGTAAGTTGAGAGTTAATTTTTGTTGTAGATATTCCTTTTGGTAAATCAAAAAAAATATTAGACACAATACCAATTACCAAAACGAAAAAAAATATTACATATGGTTTGGCAAAGGTTTTAATTTTCATTTTCATTCTCATTCTTATTTAATCGTCATATCTCTTTCTTGTCTGATCTTTTGACAGTTTTTTTTGTCTGCTCCTGACAACTCATTACAGGTCTCTGTTCTTCTCTCTTGTCCGTGAACTGATTCTATTTCTCCACCCAAAAATTCAAAACAAATTATTCTCGAACCTTCGCTTATTAATAGAGAGCAGAACCTTGCCCCCAACCCGCCAAAAGAACTATCTGCGCCATAAATTGAAGATCTTACTGCCCCTTTCATACAACGGTCTCCTCTCCATTTCCAATTTCACATCCTTTTACTATTTTTTCAGGATCACGTCCGAGAATTGAAAAGTAAGCTTCACCAATTCTTTCTTGGCAATTTTCTCTATATTCCATAGGTATTTTTTTACAGGCAGCAAACGAGTCTTTAGTATCGACCGTTCTTGAATATGCCAAAAACCCAACAAATTCATAACAACTAGGACGAAAAACCGCCTGCTTAGAGTCGCAAAAACCAACAATATCTTCTGGAATTGTTCTTACTGGTGCTGTGTACAGAAGCGCATAATCCATAACAGCAGCATGCCCACACTCGTACTGCCCAAGCTCGGACGGTATTTGTTCGCAAAAATCCATTGTCTTTGTTATGTCAGCACTATTTGCCTCCATATATCCATGGCCAAGTCCGTGGTAGCACATCCTTTTTAGATTTTCAGCAACTCCACCTACATTGCAAAAACTTACTAACTCTTCCGGTTGATGGTCAGTAAGAACATATACATGCGCCGCACCATTTAGACAACCGCCAACACACCAGTCCGCACACTCAGTTAATATTTCTTTACTTGGGATACCTCTTTTTACAGCCTCAATTCCAATTCCATGTCCAAGATCGTGGCATCTCCTGCCGTTTAGTACTTTACCCTCATCTGTTTGCATATAAGCCTTCAAGGTTTTTATTGTCGCACCTAAAGACTCGTCACTGATTAGCTTGGTAATGCTTGATTTATAACAAATACTTCTTTCTGAATTGTCAAACTGTATTGAATCATAAGGTTTTTCCTCACACTTTTTCAGTTGAGCAATATTTTTATCACCAACGCCACCAATATTGGTAGCAAAATCAGGCAAATAACTAGTTAAAGATTTAGAAAAAACTCCAGTTAAAAATAGTATAGAGAATAATGAGAAAATAAATAGTCTTTTTTTGCTTGGCATTAGAAATCAGTTAAACAATTATAAACCAATAAAAAAACTCAATTTGTAGTAGAATTCAAGGCTTGTAATGAACAGTTAAAATAAGTTTAGCTTGTGAATAATATTTTTAAATTACTTTTATTGTTTAACTAGAAAAAACTTATAATTAAATAACAAGACAAAATCAATCATGAAAACATTCAAACCTAGAAATGTTAATAATCCTAATTCTCTAACGCCACAGACTAAAAACCCTTTTGATATCAAAATCATAGGACTTGGTGGTGTCGGTACAGTTACTAAAAACTTTTTTGTTTATGAGACGGAGAACGATATTATCGTTTTAGATTGTGGTATTGGATTCCCTGACGAAACCAACTTAGGAATCGACTTTGTCTTGCCAGACATATCTTATCTAATGCAGCCCGAAAAATTTAAAAAAGTCAGGGCATTTTTGATTAGTCACGCTCACGAGGATCATATGGGTGGACTACCTTATATATTGCCCAAAATTCCCGTGCCGGTTTTTACAGCAAAACTCACCGCTGGTTTTATTAAAGGTAAACTTGAACAAACCAAAGGAGGAAACCGTTTTCAGATTCATACAATTGAAGAGGGCAAAACTTACAGTTTCGGGGACTTTAAGGCAGAATTTGTTCACATCACCCATTCGGTGCCTGACTCAAAAGGCATTGTGCTTAAAGTTAAGGGTTATACGATTTATCATTCTCCTGACTTTAAGTTCGACTGGACCCCAGTTGACGGTCGTGCTTCGGACGCCACAAGAATTTCTCAAATTGCCGGTGAAGAGAACGGCGTCTTTTTGCTTTTGTCTGACTGTTTGCGTAGTGAGAAAAAAGGCTACACTTTATCAGAAGTCAAAATCCAAGATTCATTTGACAAAGTGGTATCTAAAACAAAAGGTAACGTATATATCACAACTGCCTCGTCAAACATTTCAAGAATTGACCAGGCCGTTCAATCAGCCGTCAAGTTTAATCGAAAAGTTGCTTTGGTCGGTAGATCAATCGATCGAAATATTACGATTGCACAAAATTTAGGTTTTATTAATATTCCCAAAAAAATGTTAGTTAAACCTGAAGCCATTCAACATCACCGCAATGATTTGGTGGTAATTGTTGCAGGCTCTCAAGCCCAACCTGAGTCCGCTTTGTCAATGGCAGTTACCGGAGAACACCGCAAAGTTACTTTAGCTTCGGGCGATGCTGTTGTTTTTTCCGCAGACCCAATTCCTGGTAACGAAACAGCAGTCGATAATATGATTAACTCGTTAACCGCACTTGGTGTTGAGGTTTATTATTCCTCGATTTTGGAAGATTTACACGTTTCTGGTCACGGTGCCGAAATGGACCTCAAACTGATGATGGCTCTTACCAAAGCTAAAAATGTTTTACCGATCGGAGGTTCTTTAAGACAAATGAAACAATATGGTCGAATTGCTTCTGCGATGGGTTACAAAAATGAAAATATTTTAATTCCTAAACCTGCTCAAGAGGTAATTATTTATAACCAAAAGATTACTTATGGCAAAATAATTCCAGCAGAAAATATTTTTGTTGATAGCCTCGAAGCTGGTGAGATTGACGAAGCAATTCTCAAAGACAGACGAACATTATCTTCTGATGGTATTGTCTTAGCAATTCTCAAAATAAATCATGAAGATGGTTCCTTGTATCAAGACCCTGAAATAATTACTAGAGGCTTCATAAAAATTGACAAAAATGAGATAATTAGGTCCTCTAAGAGAAGTATCTCAAAAGTAATGGACAACAGGTCTCTAATTGATTCTAATTCTTTAAGGCATCGGATTAAAGAATCCTTGGAGAGATATTTTCTAGAAGAATATCGTAAACGACCATTAGTATTAATATTTACGATAGAAGTATAGGTTTAAAAACCTGCCGACTAATTTAACCTGCCAATGAGAAAGTACAAAAAAAGGCTTAAGAAACAAAAAAAATCTAAGCTTCTTAAGGGTTCGACAATCAAAAGCATATTTGCGCTAGCAATCTTAGTTTTTTCGCTCTTAAGTTTATTATCGGTCTTTGAACCCTCCGGTGGGCTATCTTATTTTTCAGTCACTCTCAAGTTTATTTTTGGCTGGTCGGCTTTTGTCATTGCAATATTAGGTATTGTCTGCGGATTGTTCTTATTAGGCTTAAGACTCAAATTCATAAAAGTAAATTTGATTTTAGGTATTTTTATCGTTGTTGTTTCAATGATTTCTTTTACCTCCGCATTCTCTTCTGAGTCATCTGGCATTATTGGGTCAGTAGTTTGGTTAACGCTTTCGGAAATATTAACCCCCTTAGGTGGAATAATAGTTGTCGGTTTTGGTTTAGCTTCAGGGTTAATTCTAGCTACAGATACACCGTTTAGTGAGGCCTATGCACTAACGGTTGGCAACCTAAGTAAGATTTTCAAAAAAAGCCCCAAGCCTAAGGGAATTACAGTTGGACATCAATATCAGCAAAACAGCACAGTAGAAATCGCTGCCCCAAAAGAAGATGATGTTGAAAAATTTCGGCCAGAAATTCCTAACAAGGCTCAAACCAATGTTCCAAAAACAAGACGAGCTTGGCAATATCCACCCCTTTCCATACTTTCTTCCGACTCTGGTGAGCAAGCCGACAGAGGAGATGTTAACAAGAATGCCCACACAATTGAAAAAGTTCTCGAAAGTTTCTCAATTCAAGCAAAAGTTGTTGAATATAACCCAGGGCCTACCGTTACCCAATATGCAATAAGTCTGCCACTTGGAACAAAAGTATCAAAAATTGTGAATCTTGGATCAGATCTTGCGATGGCTCTAGCGACTCAAACCGGTAACGTTAGAATCGAAGCACCAATTCCTGGTAAGTCGCTAATCGGCATAGAAATTCCCAATTTAAAAAGAGAGACTCTCAATCTGCGTCAAATGCTCACTAGCAAAAACATGCAGTCCGAAAAATCAAAACTTGCCTTTGCATTAGGATTAGATATTTCAGGTCAACCCCTTGTTGCTGATATCAGCAAAATGCCACACATTCTTGTTGCGGGTACTACTGGTTCAGGTAAATCGGTTTTAATTAACTCAATTATTTGCTCCATTTTATTTAGAGCCAATCCAGACGAAGTAAAATTTATTCTCGTAGACCCGAAAAGAGTAGAACTTGCCCCATTTAATGGTATACCTCATTTACTCAATCCAGTAATTGTCGAGCCAGAAAAAACACTTTCAGCTCTGAAGTGGTCAGTTAGAGAAATGGATAATAGATATGAACTTTTGTCTCAGGCTGGCGTCAAAAACATTGATGAATATAATCGTCAGTCTGGTTTTCAAGCTATGCCGTTTATAGTTATTGTCATTGATGAGCTTAATACTGTTATGAAGCTAGCAGCCATCGAGGTAGAGCAGGCAATCGTCCGTCTTGCCCAAATGGCTCGTGCTGTTGGTATTCACTTGATTTTGGCAACACAGAGACCTTCAGTGGATGTCATAACTGGTGTAATCAAGGCTAATATTCCAACACGTATTGCTTTCAATGTCACTTCCCAAACTGACTCTAGAGTAATTATTGACATGTCAGGTGCTGAAAAACTCTTAGGCAAGGGAGATATGTTATATGTTCCGCCAGATTCATCAAAAACAGCTCGCATTCAAGGTGTATATGTAAGTAACGACGAGATTCATAATCTAGTTTCATTCCTAAAGAGTAGCGGTCAAGAACCTGAATATGTCGAAGAGATTACTAGTATGGCCGTTGGTCGAAGTGCTGGAGGAATTGGTGGGGGAGCAAGTGATCGCGACCCGTTGTTTGAAGAAGCTTTGTACGCAATTATCTCTCAAAATCAAGCCTCCTCTTCCTTTTTGATGCGTAAACTAGGCGTCGGTTATGCCAGATCAGCTAAAATTATCGACCAATTAGAGGATGCAGGGGTTGTTGGTCCTCGTGATGGGTCAAAACCTCGCGAATTATTGATTACTGATCCATCACTCGTACTTGGTAATTCCAGCGATTCTACTCAGGAAAAAATAGATTAATTTTAAAAACTCACGCTGAGGTTGTAAAATACCTCCACTATGCAAAAGTCCGGCGAAAAGTTAAGAAGTGAGAGGTTAAAAAAAGGCTATACGCTCGAGCGCATTGAACACGAAATAAAAATAAAAAAAACTGTACTGTCAAAAATTGAAGAAGGTGACTTTAATAATCTACCCCCATCTACATTTATAAAAGGATTTATTAGAAATTACGCAATTTTTTTAAATCTTGACCCCGATAATATTGTAGCCCTTTATCGCAGAGAGACAGATAAGCCTGATAATTTAGCCATGGCTAAGCCATTTCTAACTCAATTATCCAACTCGATATTTTCTGTAACACCTCAGAGAATTTTTTACCTTGCAATTGCTGTAATTGCATTTTTGTTTTTGTTCTACTTTGGCAATTTATTTTTTTCTCTATCATCTGGTCCTAATTTAAACATTGTATCTCCGCAGGACAATCAAGAATTTAACACCAAAAATATTTTTATCACCGGTAAAACCGGCCCAGATTCGACTCTTTTTATTAATAATAATCAGACTTCGCTGACCACTAAGGGTGAATTTTCAAAACCTGTAATTCTTGATTCAGGCTTGAATAAATATGAAATAGTCTCAATTGACAGAAACAATAGGAAAACAACCAAGAATCTCACAATATTTTATAATCCGCAGTAATTTTCACGGCCAAACCGTCGTTGACTTACACGCCCACTTTGATAAAATTACCCCCAGAGTCATTATAAAAACAATACTGCCCATATGGATCCTGTTCAATTTATTATTCTCCTAATCGCAATTATCGTTACGGCCGCTATTCTTTTTATTGGGTATCAAGTCTATCAACTACTTAAGGACCTAAGGGTCAGTCTCAGGAAAATGAATCGAATCTTAGATGATACAGGCGATATAACCGAAAGTGTTAAACAGCCAGTTAGTTCGCTGGCAAATCTTACTTCTGGAATTCAGGCAGGAATTGGAATTGTTGAAAAGTTCGCCAATCGCAAGTAATGGACGACGAAAAAAAGAATATCACTGTTAGTTTTTTAATTGGTACGGCAATTGGTGCTGGTGTGGCTTATTTTATTTCTGATTCCGGAAGAAAAAAGACTCCAGAACTTTACGACTATGTTAAAAAATCATTAGAAAATATTGTTGAAGATCCACAAAAAACACTTCATATTGCCGAAAATGAGGTAAAAGAAAAAGCTGTAGACCTTAAAGACAGTGTGAACGAAACGATTGAAAGTATTAAAACAATCGGCAGCTTAAATATTGACAAGCTTTTACCTCGCGATTCTGAATCCCCAAGTGATAATATTGTTGAAACAACAAGTCCTGTAAATACTTCTGAAGCGGTTGAAGCTCCAACTAAAAAAACTCGCAGGTTTTTTAAAAAAAAGTAATTTCTCTAATAATCAATTTTCATAACACTATGGGTTGTTTTTCAGCCTGATTAGTAGTAATATACTTTGCCAAACTCAAAAAACCTTTATGAAAGAAAAAGAGCCATATTATTTTGAAAAACCTGACGCTACCCGCCCCCTAAACAAAGTTGAGCGTATTGGAATGCGAGCTTATCATTTATCTATGGAATATAGTGGTCCAGGCCAAAACCTTAAGGATCCAACGGCCAAAGCAGCATTTGAACAAGTACTTGTTGATATTGCAAACGGTAACCCATTTTCCCATCCCTTAAAAGACGAAAAATTAAAATCATACTTTGAACACGGTGTTAATGTATCTGGTCAGGAACATATTCCCCAAACAGGATCATTTGTTATTATTTCGAATCACTTCAATCGTGGCATACACAAAGGCATGCCTCAGGCTCCGATTATGGCTCATGCTGTGAGTGAACATCTGCCTGATGGGGAAACAAGAAATTTTATTCCAGTTATCGAAAATGAAAAAAGACTTGTAGAAAAAACAGAAAAAAATACTCGCCTTAATTTGGTTTATCCACATTTGACACCACCAATAAGTCAAAGCATTCATGCTAGCGTTGAAAAAGTTGTCGGTCAGGCCAACAATGTTGCAAATCAAGTTTTGTTTAACACCTCTGTGGTATTTGGAATGATTCCAACAAATACTCACTCCCGAGAAATTCCAAAAGTATTTCGGAACGGTGATGTTCTTATCTTATATCCTACTGGAAAGGACGAATTTGAGTTACATCAAGTTGATCCTATGGCTGGTAAGTTAGCCGAATTAGCTGGCGCCATGAGGGTTCCTATGTTACCAATCGGTTTTTGGTTTAATCGCGCAAAATCCACCTATCAAATGAGAATAGGTCAGTCTTTTACCATAAGCAGAGATAAGAATAATCCAGAATCTAACATTAATAATGCTGACATTTTAGGAGTTCAAATTGCCAAACTATTGCCAGAGAGAATGAGGGGTGTATACGCACAATGTGTTACGGATTAGTCTTAAATAGTACTTGCCTTAGTGACAACTGTTTTTAGTGATTCAAGAATAATTAAATTAGATCTAATAAAAGAAACTTTAGTAAATTCCAATTTTTGATTATCGCAAACCTTCGCAACATGTGGAGTAATGTATTTTAATTTATTCCTCGGACACATTGGGAATAGATGGTGTTCAATCTGGTAATTTAATCCCATAAAAACATAATCAGTTATTGGGTTCGAATTTATATTTCTCGAAGTAATAATTTGATGTTTAATAAAAGACAAGCGCTCGCCTTTTTTGGGCTCATACATACCTTTATGGTTTGGGGCAAATATTGTAGAAAAATAAATTCCGGTAACAATATTTGAAACAATCACAACTACTACAGCTTTAGTAAAAGGAAAGACTAAAAAAGGTAAGAAATATATACAGAAAAATGCAATTAAAAAAATCTCCAACTGCCAAAGCTTTGGTAGTTTAAATGAGCTTTTAAAATAAAAAATATCCGCAATTCTCATACCAAAACCAACACTAATAAGAAGTGGGTAATACAAATACATTTGATATTTTCTAAGCAGTTTGGACAACCCCTTTTTTGATTGATACCTTTCAACATTAAACGACAAAATTGGTAATTCAACATTTGGGTCTTCATCCTCTTGATTGGGGTTCGCATGGTGGGCACTATGTGAAGATTTCCATCCAGCAAAAGCAATCGTTGCTAATGTTCCAAATATATATCCTGCAATATCATTATTTTTTTCACTCCTAAAAATAGCTTGATGTCCAGCGTCATGCATAAGTCCACCCATTCTGACCGCAAAAAAACCAACCATTGCTGAAAATATTACAATTAACCAAATATTAGTTGAGATAAAAACAGCAATAATTGAAAGCGCAAATATTAATAAGTCACAACAGGCAAGTAATGAGTAATAAAAATATGATCTATTTAATATTCCTTCTTGTTCAATTGAGTTTTTTAATTTGACATATTCTTGCGTTTCTAAAACAATTGCATTTTTTTTATTTGTTTTTTTACCTCCCATTTTAATTTACTATTTGTTGATGATTATCTATAGTATTGTCAGTTTGTTGATAGAATACCAAAATCACCCTACTTTAAAGGAATTTTTTTCCTAAATTAGTCATGCATCTATTTTTGTAGTTCAGGTCCAATAAAAAGTTACACTCTTTTTCCAGCTCTTCTTTTGTATCTGATCCCCATTCTTCAATTGCTTTCATAAATACTCCGTAACAAATATCAATTTTATCTCCTGTCATATTGCAAAAATCGCGTAAATATTTTTTGTCTCCAACATCGCCGATTATTGATTCGACTGCTCCAGTAATACAGCTTTCAATACCATTATTAAACATTAATTTTTGACAATTAGAATATATTTCCTTTAGTTTTCCTGTATTTGCTTGTGTATAAACCCTCGACATTCTTTTTAAACACTCCTTCTCATAATCCTTTCGAACATTCAAACACAAACTAACCGCATTAGTAAAATTACCTTTAGATGTCACAAAAAAGAATGCACCTTTCCAGTAGTAGCATAAATCCCAGTACTTCGAATCTATAACGCTACAAGGCTTGTCAAAATTTTCTCCCTCGACTAGTCGGTTTCTAGAGCCTGCCGAGGTATTCATAAAATTTTCCATAAAAGTTCCCCCATAACACATTTTGCTATAAACATCGTTATCGTAAAGATCGCAAATTTCTAGTGAGTCTTTCAATGAATTGTTTGAAAGTATCATCGCAATATGTCCCAATCCATGAACACACTCCACATGTTGACTCACTTCTTTTATTGTTTCACCTTTTTGGCAAACAGTAATAAATATTTTTTTAATTTTTTCTTTATCGCCTGCATCCTCAAAACCTGTGGTTTTGAAATACTGCATTAGTGCTCCATGTGAAAACCCATAAATACATAATTCCAAGTTAGATCCTGTAAAAGTAATTAAATAATCACCGGTTTTTTTATAGACTTCTTTCCCAATATTGTGCGAAATTGTGTGACAATTATCCAGCTCCTGAGCTGTGAGATTTTTAACCATAAAAGTCTTAATTTGATCAAAAGTAAATTTATTTGCTAATTGTTCAGCTACCTTGTCATAACAATGGTCTTTGTCCTTATCATTTATACAAGTCTTCATAAACAAGGCAAGCTCTTTGTCTTCAATATTATTACTAGCAAAACTTACACCTAATTTTACAAGGCCAAAACCTACTAAAAACGAAATTAAAAATGAAAAAAATATACCCAAAAATAATGCCCGAATCATTGGTAATCGAATATAGATATTATACAATAGTACAACGCATGTTCTTACATAAAAAAATTGTATTTCTCTGGTTTATATTTTTTATTATTTCTTTCTCATCTTTATATTTTTTTAAGGACAAAATATTTGAAGTGGAAAGCGATTCTCTAGTTCTTGAGTCTGGGAACGAGTATGGAATCTATAATTTTAAAAAACATTCAATTCCTAGTAATGGATGGATAACAGGGGTGGAGTTCGAAATAACTGGAGCGCCCAAAGAAAGAGTCCATCATGCAATTTTAGTTAACAACTCTAGACGAGATAGAGCATGCCCCAACTTTTTCCCCGACAGGCTACATGCCACCGCTAAAGAGTTTACTCCTTTATATCTACCCGCTGGCTTCGGTTATTATATGAAACAAAAAGAACAATTAGGAACTTATATTCACTTATATAACACAACAAAAGAAGAGTACAAAAATATAAAAATTAAAGCTAAGATTCATTTTCAGCCAGAGTCTTTCATTAGAAGGCTGCGATTTGCTCACCCAATCTGGGTTGATGTGAAAAAATGCGAATGGGACACCAGCGTCTTTATTCCGCCAAAAACGTCCGAGACATTAACATTAACTTATCCAGACACAGTCCCGACCAGCGCAAGATTATTATATGCATGGGGACATCTTCACAACTATGGCAAAAATCTAAAACTCAAAGTTGGTGACGTGGAAATAAACTATATTCCCGAATCTGAGGATGGGGTAATCAAAAAAATAAATTTCTTTAGTGATATTGATAATCAAAATTTCAAAGTATATGGTGGGCAAAAAATTGAAATAGAAGGACTTTATGAAAATCCGCTTGATAAAGAAATCGATGCTATGGCATCATCAATCATTTATTTAAATTATCAGTGAGCAGCATTGGGAAAAATCTGATCTCCAGAATCAGGAATTAGAAAAATTAACATTGTGCCCATTCCGTCAATTTGTGTATCTTTTGGATTGGTCATTTTTATTGATACTGATAATTTGTCTCCTTTTTTAAACCTTACTCCATCGTTGGCATATCCAATTCCGCCTACATTTAGATAAATTGGGTTGCCTGCGTTCATTCCATTGTCTGTTAGCAAAGGTCCAGTAGTCCAAATTGGTTTGCCATTTTTAATTAAAGATATTGTGTCAGTGTAGTTGTGTCCGTGTGATCCTGCCATCATTAATTTACTATCAAACGGTACTTCATATGGAATCTCCATTGATTTGACATAGTCCTTAGTTTTTGCAGGAACAAAAAACATTGAAGTGCAAGGTACGGCATTTAGATAAACAGGCGTGACAGGAATTAAATTTTCGCTCATTTCAGCCATTTCGATTCTAAATTTTGTATGGACATTTTTCAGATCGATATTCGAAAAATTAGCAAACGCAGAACTAAAATGTATTTTGTCTCCCTTGTTAACTTTGTAACCATAACCAAATTTTGAGTAGTAGTGCATTTCGTTATATTCAATAGATACCACATGCGCCAATTCATCTTTTTTGTTGCACACTGGATCTTTTTCTCCAACCTTAAATGCGTAGGTGTATCTCATTGATTCTTTTGGCGCATTTACAGCCTCTGGATTATATGATTTTATATATCCATCCATTGGCACTACAAACTCTCCATTTGAATAAAGGTTCGTCTCAACGCCTTTCATTAAATCAACTGGTTTTGAGTTTGCCTTAATTTCAATTGGGTCTGTAAAAAATTCAAAAACATTTTTTCTACTCAAATCATTTGAATGATTTTTTTGAAAAATTAAAATTACGATAGTAATAAATGCAATACTAATCAAAAAAAATAGTTGTCTGTGATGTGTTATTCTCATAGCTAAATTGACACTAATATCATACACTAAAATTGTCTCGATTTATGAAAAAAATTTATATTTGGATTACGATTTTAGTACTTTGTTTTATTTTTACAAAGTTTACCTCACCTCAAACAATTGTTCTTACTAGCCATAGCTATACTATTGCCGAAAACGACTATATTGGAAAGTATGATTTTATTAAGTTTTTTCCCAAACAATCATTTTGGATTACCAATATTGATTATGAGGTCGTGGGTGCTGAGAGAGAAACTATCCATCATGTGATTTTAGAGAATCTAAGCAAACCAGATTACACATGCCCCAATGTTTTTAAAGAAAGAATTCACGCAAACGGCAAAGAGATAAGTCCACTAGTTTTACCTAAAGGGTATGGCTATCCGATTAATCGTACAGATGGTATTGCGGTAATTAATCATTTAATTAATCCCACACCAAAAAAACTAGACGATATTAAAATTCGGTTTACATTCAAAACCAAGCCAAAAAACTTTTTTTCACAACTAATTCCTGTACAGCCAATCTGGGTTGATGTCAAAAACTGTACGAACGATCCCACTTTTTATATTCCAGCTAAAACCAAACAAACTTTAACAATCGACCCTAAGGTTTATGCTCCCGACAACGGCAAGGTTGTCTATATTGGTGGACATTTGCACAATTACGGCAAAGAAATCACAATAAAAATTGGAGACGCTAGCTACAAAATATCACCGAGTCCCGATTTTACAAATATTCAAAAAATTCCTTATTTTACTTACAAAAAAAATCAACAAATAGTGAGAAAAGGTGACTTAATTGATTTCTATGCAGAATATGATAACCAATCAAATAGTGAAATAGACGGAATGGGAATCGGGATGATTTATATTTCGAAATAAATATTCTTAGTGCTGAACAAAATCAAAAACATTTTTTAAATGTTTTATTGCAAACATGGCTTGAATTATATTTTCAAAAGCATTTTCAGATTTTACCGTCTTGTCGTGTTGAAAAAACTCCAAGCTCGTATAAGAAACTTGATCCTTCGGAAGGTCGTTAACTAAATCTTTTGCTTGGCTTGCTGGCAAAAATACATTTCTGCCTGAAGTCACAAACAATTTGGCTTTCACATCACGAATTTTTGTTTTTGGGGACATATTATCAATAATTTTTTTTGCTTCTTCTGGGAGTCTGGCAAATAACTCAGGCGATTTGTTTGGGTCGGTATTGGATAAAAAGTCATAAAAAACTTTACCATCATTTGATAAATTTTTGTACTGTTCCTCGGTTAATCTTTCTCGCTTAAAAAGCGTTTGAAAAATCAAATATCCCTCCTTGTCATCAATAATATAGTCAGAATATTCTCGGTAAAGTATCTCTCTTGTTTCGTCCTCCGCGTACCAATCAATAACCGGTTCGTTGTCGTTAATTTTCTCGGTAACAGCGTCTCTTGTAAATTTATACATATCATACAAAACATCATTAACAAGAATATATGAAACCCTATCTCTAATTTCTTCTTCGCTAGATGCCAGTAATGCGAATGATGATCCTAAGCAAAATCCAGCGAAGCCAACCTTTGTTTTTTCAACATATGGCTGCTCTTCAACAAATTGAAAAATATTTACAAAATCGTTAATCGTACTACTTAGGTATCTTGACGCAAGCAGTTCCGGAACATCTGACACTACTACAACAAAACCACTTTTTGCCAAACCCTTAATGGTTGCAAGAATTCTATGATCGTCTTTTGGTAAATTAACACCTGCCGATAAAATTATTGCAGGATATTTTTTTTTGTCATCTAAATCTCCAGGTATCCAAATATCGGTTTTTAAAATATTTTTTCCTGAAATTATTTCCACTTCCTTCTTAATAGGCTCTTTTTCAAGAACCGATAACGGTCTTGGTTCAATTAATGGGAAAATTTCAAGCAGTAATGCTGTCGATTTTATGTAATTATGAATAAACAAAAAAATCAAGATATAGCTAATTACAACAACTCCCAGACTTGTCAAAATAAAAACAAGTTTATACATAAATTACTTTGAAGTTTTTTTCTACTCCGTCCTTTCTAAAGTACTAAACACTTTAGCTAGTGGGTCATCTAGGCTTACACCATTTTGATCATAATCGTCATAAAGAACTGTATCTTTTTCAGGAAAGTCCATCGTCGTAGCAGTCAGTCCAAAATCATACTGTTTTATAAAATGAAACGGTGGTTGGGGTTCACCCTCTTTTGTAAGTAGTGCGACACAAATGGTATTTTGTTTCTGTGGTTTACAAGTTTGAGTAGTAATATTAGGAAAATCAATTTTTAATATAGATACTAACTCTTCAATTGTTTTTATTTCTAAAATTTTATAAAAACTTAATTTAACTGGTGCAATATATGGCCTAGTTGTATCAATAAATGTATAAGCAACTGCCTCCGTTGATCCATACAGGCTGGTTGCAATAGATTCAGTTAGTTCATAGTTAGCGGGATATTCAAACCTAATTCCAAATTCTTCATTAGTTTGCTTTTTAGTTTCGCTCGTTATTGTTGTTAAGGCCTTAGGTTTAATTGAGGCAGAATTTTCTTTTGACTTTTGATCGCCGCTTGGTCTAAATAATAAAAATGCCAGAACCAAAATAGTCCCAGTCAAAACAATAACGATAATAATTTTTGCTCTCATAACTTTTATAGTAAAATTATACATCACAATGCTCTTAAATTAATGAAAAAAATATTCGTTTTCCTAATTCCATTAATAATAATCGCTATCTTTGCAGCCCTCGTATGGATTGACTATTTTAGAGCAAAGAATTTAAGTATCTCAATAACTTCACAAGCTATTGCCGATGAGGTAGTTATAGACTCTATTAACATGCCAGGAAATGGATTTGCTTCTATATTTCAGCACGCAAAATCAGATAGAAATACCGGTTTATTTTTAGGTGGAACAGATTTTTTAACAAAAGGAAATCACAAAAATGTAAAAATCAAAACAATCAAACCGCAAGTTCAAAAAATTGACCCAGAAATTTCAAATTACACAGTCAAACTAATTGAAGACACTACAGGTGAAAGGTTAATTGATATAACTGACGACAAGCCATTTAAGTCTCTGTTTGGATTTGAATATTCAAAAGGATTTTTAAGTCTTTGATGTTCAAGTGAAAATAAAACAATTACTTATTTTTTTTTGGTTAACTACTTTTTTTCTTTCGTGTTTTGTTTTAAAAAACTTGTTCAAAGCGAATAATCAAAACTTAGCCTTAGTTGATTCTTTACCAATAAACATATCAGAGTGTAATGAGTCATCTTCCAGAAACTCCTGTACCAGAAAACTGGCTATAAGTGATTTAAGTCAATATTCCTTTACAGATATTCTTGAGGCATTGGAAATAATTCAAGCGAAAGATACCCCTTACCAGTTTCATGATTATTTACATTTTTTATCAATGGAAAAATATTTTATAAGCCAAAACCTGGCCGAAGTATTTATTGAGTGTACGCCTGTATATTTTAATGCTTGCTATCATGGTGTTGTGATTGGCTTACTCAGTAGCCTCTCCTCATCCCCCGAGAGCTTGGAGTTCAAAGAAAAAATGCAAAGCGCTTGTGATATTTTTATCGAAAAAAATCAACAAGGTTTTCTGGAACAATGTATTCATGGTGTTGGGCATGCAATTATGGTTGCAAAAAACTACGAATTATTTGACTCATTGCTACTTTGTGATGAATTAAATATTCAAAAATCTACTTGCTACGGGGGAGTATTCATGGAAAATTTTCCTCAAAGTTCAAGCACCGATTTACCTTCTAAATATCTTCCAACAACATCAGATAAGTTATACCCATGTAATAAGCTTGCAACAAACTTCCAAGAGCAGTGCTATATTTTTCTAACGATTTATCATAACCATATTGGTCATGGTAATTGGACAGAGACAAGTAAATTTTGCCAGAACATACCAGAATCTGCTCAAGACGAATGTTTTGGCGCAATTGGAAGTAGCGTTATGCCAAACGCTGAAAACATTTTGCAATTAAAAGATATATGTAATGTAGTTAACGGAACAAGCAAACAGAAACTATTTTGCTATTTAGGTATCGTAAGCGCTTTTGATGATAAATTTGGCGGACAGAATGCTGCATTAATTCAAGCTGTTGATTTTTGTACCACCCTTCAGAGTGAGTATCAACCCTATTGCTTTGAAAGGGTATCTTGGGTTTTTACCAGATGGTTATCAATATCTGATCATTTGAACGCATGCAAGGTAGTAGAAAGTGAAGAAAATAAAAAAATATGTTCAGAAAGAGTAAAAATATCAAACTAATTTGTATTCTGCTTGTTTGTGTCTTTATTTTTGCAGCATTAAGATTATTTTTAGTTCGGAATAACCCACAAAAAACTAATCCGCTTTCTAATTTTGATTCTTTAACATATCAGCAAAAGCTTGAATCTTTTTCAAAAGCAGCAATGGAAGACCCACAAGAATCCTGGATTTTTCTAAAAAACAAATTTACAAAAGATAACCAAACAATTGATGATGTTCACCAGTTTGCTCACATTGTCGGCAATTCTGCATTCAAAAAATTCGGCGTTGATGGTCTTAAAATATGTGACGCAACATTTAGTTATGGTTGTTTTCATGGGATTACTGAAAGCACAATACTAACTCTCGGTAAAAGTGTAATACCAGAAATAGAAAAAGTTTGCACAGAAACATTTAGATTAAACCCCGATTTTTTATCCGGATGTATTCACGGGTCTGGTCATGGTCTCTTTGGTGCAAACAATAATAATCTTGAATCATCATTGATCGACTGCAAGGCATTTCAAAATGAAAACAGAAGTTATTGCTACGACGGTGTTTTTATGGAGTACTCAGAGCATCCAGAGCTATATACAGGACACGAAGAGGAGTTTATAAAAAGGTGTTCAGGTATCGAGATTGAATATGAAAATAATTGTTCTAGGTACGTTTTTAATGTTTACGCCAACAAGCATTCGTGGGATATAAAAAAAATAATCAGCGACTGTGAGCGAATTACTTTGAACAGGGTGGCAGAGGAATGTTTTGTAAGTCTAGGCTACTTCATTGTATTCGAGTCTAAAGCTAATGCAGAAAAAATCATCCAAACTTGTAATCTTACAGCTAATAATTGGTTAAGCTACTGTATAATCGGAGCAGTCAGACAAGTTTATTCTCAAAAATATCAAAATTTTGAAGAAATTGGTCAAACCTTATGTCAGTCAATAAAATCAAACAAATCAGCGTTTCAAAATTGCAAAAAAGAAACTCAAGGTCTTACAAATCTATAAAGATTATCTTAGGTGTACTGATTATTTCTATTTCTTCTATTCTTACTTTTATTTTTATTAACTCTAATCTAAATAAGGACAATAACAATCAAGACATATATTCAATATTTACAAAATGTTCAGAAAAATATCAGTCAACTTTTCTTGACAGTAGGGAATATTGTTATTCTTCGGAGTTCAAGAAAATTTCAGCTCAGCATGGCAGCGTTTACGCCTTTAAAAAACTTGAGGAGTTGAAAAAAATCGACATCGTGGCACTTGGTTGTCATTGGATTGCACATGGAATAGGAACAGGTGAGTATTTAAAAGATCCTAGCAACTGGCGCCAGAATCTGCCCAAAATCAACCAAACTTGTAACTATGGAGCTCAGCATGGAATAGTGGAAGCCTATATTGGAACATTACCTGAAGGCAAAATCACTAATGAAAATATCATTTCTGTCTGTGGTGATAATCCAATTAACGATTGTAATCATATTGTCGGTCATATAGTTCTGGTTTCATTTGGTGGTGATATTGATGAAGCTCTCAATACTTGTAAGGTATTTACTCAAACACTTCAAAACCACTACTGCAATCAAGGCGTATTTATGGAAAACATCACCGCTCTTAATCTGATTGATCACAAAATTGTGACAGAAAAATATTTAGACTGGTCGGCCAGGCTTGATGAAATGGAACTAATGTGTAAAAAATATTCTGATCCAATTGCGATGGCTTGTTGGGAAGAAATAACACACGCGGCTGTAGTTAAATATTCACAAGAACCGAACAAAGTTTTTGACCTGTGTAATGAATCTCCATCAACAGAAGGCAGAAATAAATGTAAAACACATGCCATAGGTATTCTGACAGCGAGCTACGGGTTTGACTTAAACAAAATGTCCAAATTGTGTAAGATCCCTCAAGCTTTAGATCCCGAGTTTGAAAATCAGTGCTATGCTAATATCGTCGGCAGCACACTCTCCACTGTGCCCGAAAAATTATCTCAAACCGTAGATTTTTGCGACAGTCTTGAGAATAACGATTTTGCGTCAAAATGTTTTGCTATGATTTATACAATGTCGAATTCTGGTTTATTCTCTGGCGACAGTGTAAAAAAAACTTGCAGTGAAAAAAACAGAAAGTACGGAGATTTGTGTTTGGTCGACAAAGGGTCTGGACAGAGTATAAATATTGGAGATTAATTCAATTTGCCATACTCAAGCTGCTTGCATATAATTACCTTGTAACAAAATGAAAACTAAAACCCAAAAAAACATCAGTAATTCTCAAGCAAATAGGCCAAGCGGGTCGATTGTTAAATATATTATTTTCATACTTATATTAATTGGAATTGGATCAATATTTGGTTTAGGTTTTAATTTTATAAACAGCAATTTTTTAAGTAAAAAACCCAACTTAGTACCAACACCGCAAGAAAATACAGTTGGAAGAAATATTGGGGGAATTAATTATTCCACTGACCTTCCAGAGTCTGGATTAAGTTATATTTCTGACATTTTCACAAAAGTGTATCAAAACGAGTACAAGCCAACCTCACTTGAAATTAAACTTGTTACAAAAGCAGAGGAAACAGGCGATGTTTATGTTGGAACATGGACAGTTAATAGTAAAGCATTTTTTGTTTTATATGTGACTGGTACCTCAAACAATACTCCGAGATACATTCGAACGTGGGCCCTAGACACAGGTGCCAATGTTAATCAAAAACTGGCAGAGACTTCAATTACGGCATATTTCAACAAAGAATATGTTGACTTAGTAGGCAAACTTGCTTGTTCTGGTATCACCAACCCTGAAAGTCCCGACGGGGGTACAATTCAAGATTGTGCATCTGTAGCTAGTTCGAGCTCGGGAGATAAATTAGGTATTAGTGTTAGAGCTCCAATTTTGATTCAGACGAGTGAAAAAGGTACTTCGACCGCAGCTTGCTTTGTGCCAAAAGAAACAGCAGCAAGTTATATACACAAAACCTGTATATAATATTTCCAACTAATTGTTTAAACTAATCCTGTGATTAAGAAAGTAATTATTCCAGTTATTTTGCCGATAATTTCTGCATTAGTCGTTTTTGTGTTTGTATCAGGGGTAGTTAATGTTAAAGATTTTAATTTCTCAGCCATACCTTTATATCTTCCTCAAAATAAAAATATTGATATTGTCATTACAGGTAATGGTTTTGAACCAAGAAAAGTTTTAGTTTCTAGTGGCTCGATAATTACTTTTATCAACAATGACACCGTTTCTCATCAGCCCGCTTCTAATTTACATCCCACCCATCAAAATTATCCCGAGTTCGACTCACAAACGCCAATAAAACCTGGAGAATCCTGGAAGTTTAAAATTCAAAATAATGGCACCTGGTTTTTTCATGATCATTTAAACCCCAGCATGGGAGGAAAAATTAAAGTCATTTCTTTCTATGGCGATAATGACGATTTATCGTGGACGAAAGAAGAAGGCAAAGTGTTAATGAGGGAAATAGAGAAGAATGAAAATTCACCAAAAAGACTGACCCTTGCTAGGACCTTGGCACACAAAGTCGGTCCTGAAATAGCCATAGAATTATTAAACGAATCTCCGATTACCAAATTTGGTGAAACTCATCTTGTAGCTCATATTATTGGAGAAGTAGCATATGAAATGTACGAAGAAAAAGCTCTGCCAATTTGTCAAAATGATGAATTAAATGGCTGTTCACACGGTGTAGTTATTACAGCGATTTCAGATATAGGCCTAGATGGTGTGAGGTCAATGATGCAGCACTGTCAAACACTGTCAATTTTCAAAAACCAAATGTGTTTGCATGCTGCTGGACACGCATTTACTGCGGAAGCAGATTATGATATTTTTAAAGCAATTGATACCTGTGAACAGTTGGGTGATTATAAAGAAGATGATCTTAAACATTGCTATATTGGAGCGTTTATGGAGAATACTTTAGGCGATCACAATGGGTTTACTCCCGACAAACATCCATTTCTAAGCGAAAATGATTTATTACTCCCATGTAATAAATTTGATGATAAACATCAATCTTATTGTTATTTAGAACAAGCAAGTTGGTGGTTCAGGGTAAATAAAGGAGATATTAAAAAAACTGCTAAAAATTGTGATCTAATTCCTGACAAGTATCAAGTTGAATGTGCAAATAATATTGGAAGAATTATCAGTACCGCAACCAAGAACGACCCCAAATTAATTCAACTTTATTGCTCGTATATGAAGCAAAAATTAGCAGATAGGTGTATTGCAGGTATAAGCAATTCACTTTTTGCCTTGGGTGACCAAAACGCCCCCTTTAATTTATGTCAACTTGCAAGTCTTGGTGAAGGTAAGAAGAACTGCTATTCAGATCTTTATTCATTAATGACAATTAATAGTTTTTCAGAGGAAAAAATAAAAAGCCTATGTTCGAAAATTGAAAAAGAATATCAATATGTTTGTGAAACTGACAAAAATTAAAAAAACCATATTCATTAGTGGGTCAATAATATTGATAATTGTCGGCGTAGTAGGGACAGTTTTTTTTTCAAATAACAATCAAAACACCGAGGAGACTCTTCCAGTTGTAACTAACAGCACTTATGATTACCGAACAGAAAAGGCAATTTTGACAAAAGTATTTAACAGCTTATCAAATAAAGAGGTGTACGAGGTGTTTAAAAATCGATATAGTCAAATCGACCAAACCAAAGTTCATAATCTAGCTCATTGGATAGGCACGGAAATATACTCTCATGGAGGTATGGATGGGTTACTAATTTGTGACGAAGCATTTTCATATGGTTGCTATCACGGGTTTTTTATTAAAGCCTTTGAAAAAGAGGGAAAAGACTTATATCAATCTGGAGACAAATATTGCTTTGGCGATGGTAGTCAGCCACTAAAATACGGTGGTTGTATACACGGATTAGGCCATGGAGTTTTGTACCTAAATGGTTACGATCTCGAAGGACTAAAAAGCGCATTAAAAGACTGTGAAAGCTTGTCTTCAATATCATCCATTAACGGTTGTAATAATGGAGTATTCATGGAATACAACACACGAACAATGCAAAGTTTAGATTCGGGTGAAATCGAATTAAGGCCTCTTGACAATAATAATCCTCTTGAGCCGTGCAACGAAATCAACGATAAATATGCCAATGATTGTTACTTTGAACAACCAGCATGGTGGGCAGGGGTTTATTTTAATGATTTCCAAAAAATGGTTGAGTTATGTGAGGGGGTTGTTGAAAAAACAGCAAAAGAAAATTGTTTTGGTGGCATTGGAAGAATGATTCCTGTAGTCGATGGATATCAAGGCAATAAAGTCAAAGAAATCTGTATGTCAATATCAGGCGGCAGCTATCAAAGTTATTGCATCGAAAAAAGCGTTGAAGTATTATTAGGTATAGGCAAACAAGACTCTATGGGATTTTGCGACTTGTTATCCACAGATTTTGCCAAGTCCTGTCATGATAAAATGAATCAGTATTATTGTGTAATTACAAACAAATGCCAAACAAAACCGTAAAAAAAACAACAGTTAAAGGAAAAAAAGCTTCTCAATCAAGTAAAGAGGTTAAACACTCTCAAAAAACATTTTTCTCTAAAATTGCAAACGGGATTGCGTTGGTAGCTTTTTTAGCATCAGCTCTTTTCTTGGGCAACATATTTGGAAATAAGTTTTTTTCTAATAAAATAATCAACATTTCTCAATCAGATACTGTACCAGCCAAGTCCAATAATGCTTCACAGGATGTTAAGCAGGAAAACTCTACGAGTGATGCAAAAATTCAAGATCTTTTCAAAAATTCGGTAGATACTAATATTGTCGAATTATCCAATTGTGAAGCTACACCAAAAGTTGCCAAAATCGGCTTAGGTAAAGAATTTGAAATTAAAAATAAAGATAAGGTTAATCACAAGCTAAAAATTTGGGAAAAAAGCTATGACCTCAAAGCAAATGACTCAATTAAGGTCATTGCTGACTTTGGAAACGGTATTGGATTTTATGGTCTTCAATGTGACGATAAAGAAAGCGGATACATAAATATTCCATAAATATTTTTAAGCTTTATCTACCAAACTTGTGACAAGGATACTTCGTATAGCTTCGTTCGTACTCATTTTTTTTGTTGGGGTAGCATATTCGCTTTTTTTTACCAATAATCCTTCGAAACATAATACAGAATCGAACGAAGAAATAGTTCAAATATTTGATTTAACTAGCAAAAACTGCTCAGAAAGCAAAGAAAGAACTAAATATATTGTTTGTTACAAAAAAAACCTTGAAAAAGGAGTCAAGACATTTGGATTAAAGCCAATGATGGCTGAGTTAGAAAATCGCTATTTGTATTCTGTTGATTTTGATCGCGGCGGTATTAACCAGTGTCATGATGTGGCACATGCAGTTGGTCAAACCGCTGGTGCATATTCCAAAGATTTAAATAAAACTATTTTAGAATGTCCCAATATTTGTACTTCCGGCTGCTTTCATGGTGTTGTTGAAGGCGCAATTTCGACAGGGTACAAAATTTTGGACAATATTGGAATTCTTTGTAAAAATCAAATTAATGGAGTAGAGGCTTCAACCAATTCAGATTGTTTTCACGGGTTAGGTCATGGTGTTGCTGACTTATCAGGGTTTGATTTGACTCAATCCTTAAAGTATTGTGATCTAATAGATTCAACAGAGGGGCAAAGAAATTGTGGGGCAGGTGTAATTATGGAATTATACGAACCATCTAGTTTTGATCATGCATTATTAGAATTTCCTGATGATATTGCCAAATTTTGCGGAACGCTTTGGGGTACATATGCAGAAACTTGTTACATAACCGCAGGTACTCACGCATATATCCGAAATAATTCTGAACAAGAGTCTGTAAATGCCTGTATTAGTGTTCCAAGTAGTTTTGTTGGTGGTTGTGTAAGTGCATTGGGTCAAAATATGTTTTTTGTTTATCAGGGCGACAATAAAAAACTTGAGACTTTTTGTACGCAGTATTTAAAAAACTACCTAAAGGAATGTTATTCTGGTGTGCTTGAATCAAGCGTAATGTCGGACCCCTTAGTTAGAAAAGGAGTAGAAATTTGTTCATCTTTTGACCCAATTAAGTCCAAAGAGTGTTTCGATGCAATTGTATTAAGAATGAATTCTTCAAATAGAGCTGAAAAAATTAACGATATTTGTAATATTTTAAGTTCTGACAAAAAAGAAATTTGTCTTGATTCTGTTAATAAAACAAAACAACAATAATTACCCTTGATTTGTTAGTAAATAATTCGTTAATATGCCACAAAATAATTAAATCGTGAAACGCAAATTTATAATATTATTAATTTGGTCTGTTTTCTTTATTTTTTTCGTTGTTTTTTCAAAATATATAACTCCTATCGAGGTCACAAAAAATAACGGAGATTTAGAAATTGAAAACAGTGTTCGTAATTTGTTAAAAATCTGTGAAAATACTGACGAATCCAAACTTAATGCCTGTTTTAAAGAAAAGTCAAAATCTTTTGTAATTGAACATTCTGCGGCCAAAACAATTATCGCGTTGGAAAAAATATATACAAATGGTTCCACTAATAATTATTCGCAAAAAATAGCATGCCATTCCTTGGGACATATTGCGGGAGAGATAGATGGTCAATATTCAAAAGATGTTGGCGAGTCGTTGTCAAAATGCACACCTGAGTGTGGTAATGCTTGCTATCATGGAGTACTCATTGGTGCACTAAAGGCGCACACACAACTCCTTACTAATCTATCACTGGTATGTGATTCTTTTGCTAAATATAATTTCCCTGGTCAGCAACTAACTGCCTGCAATCACGGTTTGGGGCATGGATTAGCTGAGTTTACTGGTAGTGACACCAAGCTTTCACTTAAATATTGTGATTCATTAAAAAGCGAGATTGCAAAAGTCGAGTGTGGAAGTGGTGTTTTTATGGAAACAATTGATGACACAATCAGTGGCAATAACAACAAAAAACTTCCAGATAATATTCATAGTTTTTGTTTGGAGTTAAATCAGCCATATCTTGATCTTTGTGTTCGAAATATTGGTAACTATACATACAGAACTACTAATAACATACCTAACTCCTTTAAGGCATGTATGGAATTATCTGATAGTTATATTGATATGTGTGTCGGTTCGCTCGGTGCAGATTTTTTCTTTATCACCGAGGGCAATATCAAGGAGTTAGTCAAAGTTTGTCAAAATGCCATAAAAACAAAAATTGATATCTGCTTAAGTGGAGCAATTTTATCTAGTTTAGTAACCGATCCATTTGGGAATCTTAGTGTCGAAATATGTAACTCCTCTGAAACATTAAAGGATAGCTGTCTTATTCAATTAGCTTCTCACCTCGCCAGATTGCAAGGTGAAGCATACAGACAAGAGTTTTGTAAAAAGTTCGTTTATAATAGAGAGACTTGTTTTAATACTAGATGAAAATTTTCAAACATAAAAAAATAATACTTATACTAAGCGCCGTTCTGGTTTTTGGTATTGGTGTCTTATCAGTCAAAAACGAAAAAATCGCTAATTTTGAACCCTTTATTACTCTCAATTCTTATTATATTTCGCCAGATGATGCCTATTACAATGCCAATCCATTGGCAACCAATAACTCAGCAAAATATCGCAAAGAAATAGAAAAATTTCAAAAACAAGCTAAAAATTGTATTAACAACAATGAAGTTGAGTCTGAACGATGCGTAAATAATTTAATGCGAGATTTGTCCGCCAAAAAGGGCGCAAGAGTGGCGTTGGATGTGATCGAGCCGGTTGCTGAAGAGCACCCGTTTTTACTTTCCTATAGTCATGATTTATCTCACACGATTGGAGATTTTGCAGTTAAATATTTTGAAGACAGTCAAAACACTAATGGGGTCATTAAATCGACTGAGGGCTTCAGTGATGTGGAATTAAAACTTATCGATAGTCTGGGCAAGGCCTTGGTTGATTGTGATGGGTGGGGTGCCTTTGGTTGTTATCATGGGGTAATTGAGGTCGGTCTAGGCAAATTACCAGCTAAAGATAGGACTAGAGTTGTTCAAAAAGCCTGTATGGAAAATCCAGCCATACAATCAAAGCAGTATTTTATTAATCAGTGTCTACATTGGTTTGGTCACGGTATGGCAATATTTACAGATCAAAGTCTTAACGAAACTTTGGCAATTTGCGATAGCTTAAGTCCAACTTTTGGTAGTGACGAAGTCCAACTTTGTCTATCAGGGACATTTCATGCTGGCAGTGTCCCAGGAACAAGTGATGTTGACTATCTGTCTAATGTCAACAAGCTTTACAATAAAGATGATGTTTATTTTCCCTGTCTAGAAATACCCGAAAAATTTGTCGGTCAATGTTTCAGCCATGTGCCAGGGCGTACCGGTAGTCAAGATACAAAAGTAGTATTTTCAAATTGTGAAAATATTCCCGAAAAAGACCCTAAAAAAAAGCGTAACTATATCCACAGATGTTATGATTCGGGCGCCAATCTTCTCTTAGTCAACTCTAACCACAAACCAAAAGTAGTGGTAGAAAGTTGCCAGAGAGACTCCAAAAAAGAGTTTAGAAAATATTGCTACGGTGGGGCAGTTAGGTATTCAATTCTTAGGGATCCTCTACTTAGCAACACAGTACCATTCGAAATCTGTAAACTTGCCGAAGTTGAAAACAAATCAAGTTGTTATATTGCCTTGGGGGCTGCCAATAACGAAAACTACTATGATGCCCAAATATTAATTGAATTTTGTCAAAAAGGTGAACTGGAATATTTTGAGGATTGTTTAAAAAAAGACATTCCTGATTAAATAGTATGAAGTTAAAAAATATTATATTTTTTATAACCCCATTTGTTGTATTTGGTTGTAGTACTTCTGATAGTCTAAACAACCATAAAGACTCACCAAAACCTACCCCAATTACCCAATCAGGAGAAGTAGTAATAGAAATGACCTCAGATGGATATATTCCCGATGAAATAAAAATTACAAAAGGCACAAAAGTAACTTTTAAGAATTCTGACACTTTTTATCACTGGCCAGCATCTGACTTGCACCCTTCGCACAGTCAATATTCCGACTTTGACCCTCGCAAAACTATCGAACCAGGGGAGTCTTGGAGTTTCGTTTTTGACAAAGTTGGTGAATGGGGGATGCATGATCATATTTCCCCATATATGGTTGGGAAAATATTTGTAGTCGAATAAGTTTTTCACTTTAGACAAAGAAAAAGCCCAGCTGCACGATTTGTGCAGCTGGGCTGTATAGTGTATACCTCCTTACTTGTAGCCGTTCGCGCGGTAAAGCTCGAACTGCTCGTAGAATTCTGGGACAGTAAGTCCGAAAGCCTGGAAAGCCGATTCGTGCCACTCTTGGCCGTTTGCCCTAAGGCTACAGTAGGCCAATAGTTTTGGTGCGCTACCGCCTGAGATTCGGTCTGACGCTAAAGCAGCAAGATCATACCGAAGCCTCACTGCTTGCGTCTCGTACCGACTCAAAGCATCAGGTGGATTAATCTCGATGTTCTGCTTCAATGAAAGCCGTGAGGCTTCTATGGGGGTTCCGCCTGAGTATGACAAAACGAGACTAGCTACGAATTCTGCCGCTCCTTCCGTTAGCCAGTTGGGGGTGTTGTAGTAGGTGAAGAAATCCCCCCACTGAATGCACCCAACTGAAATCTGGAGGATATGATAGTACTCATGAGCCAAAATCTTAGCTTTGCCATTCTTGCTTAACGACAACCATTCGCCTGTTCCTATGGTGATACAGAGACCACCAGGATAGGCGACGTATTGTCCTCCATTCAAGCATCCTTGCTGAAGTGTCTTAACTTCTATCTGGTCTGTAACGGTGCGACCGAGATTCTCAGAAAAGAAGTTGTGAGCAAATGCAATTGCATTCACAATTAGTTCGCGATCTTCATCTGACGTAGATGGGTCAAACACGAAACTAACATTTGCTGGGCTGACAGGAATGGGTACGGATTCCGCTTGCGCTTCTGTCAAGCTCTCGCCGACTGTGTGAGCAAACAGTAGAGCCTGATTGAGCGTTAAAATGTTTACACCATGATTTGGTCTTCTTTCGAATCCAACAGCGATAACCTGTATCGTTTCGCTAGTTGGGGTACCAAAATTCAGTGTGAATCTACTCCCCACAACGTAATCACTTGCTCCGCCAACAACAATTTTCGTTGCTTCTGGCTGAACTGGATCTTGTAGTGAAGATATGTACCTCGGGCGAACTATTGGTGTTGCTGTCGGTGCAGGTGTTTGAGTTGGTTCAGGAATTTGTGTCGGAGTCGAGGTTGGTGTTGAGGTAGAGGTGGCAGTTGATCCAACAACCACATCTTCGTTCTCTTCGACTCCAGTCGAACAAGAAGCAAAAGATGTCGGTGTAAGAACCAGAGCCATCAAAACCAGAAAAATCGTGCCGAAAACGGCGGTGGTGCGGCCTTTGGTTCGCACTTGGACATCTCCTTAGTGGATTTAAAGTACTTGCATGCTCCAATTAATGGTGCCACGTACAACAATTATATCATACTATAGGGTAAAATTGTAATTTATACCCTCACTTAGTGAAGGATTATTTTCATCAAAATAATCCACTCTACGAGTAAGTATTCAAATGGAAAATGTGAGTTATCTGGGGCTAAATCTGGTTATGTTTACTGTTTACCATTATGGACTAAGATTCCATCGGCAAAGTAGTTGTGATTTTCTGAGGCTAAATGCAAATTATAAACGGTGTTAATTCCAGACTTCAACTCAATATCTGATACAACAATGTCTTCACCTGCACTATTAGTCATTATATCTCCAACCTTAAGCTCATCAGCACGAACCCAAGCAATATTGTTAATCCAAATTCTGTGATTTGTAGTTACTCTAAGTGATCCATTAATAATCAAATAATCAGGGTAGTCAGGGTGAGTGTACTTTTCAACAACTGTATTTACCACCTTCTTGTTGGTATTCAAATCATAAGATATTACAACATCGCCGCGACTAATATCTTCAATGTTTTTGCTCGTGCCATCTGCCATTAAGACCTTAGTACCCTCCAAGAAACAGCCAGGGTAGAACGACTGGTATGGATAAAACCCACCATAGTTCGCGGGGTAAAATCCAAAATAAGGATTAAACCCAGGATAGAACGACTGATATGGATAAAACCCAGGATAAAAAGCAGGATAAA
>CAYOLO010000001.1:0-29258 GCA_964404855.1 uncultured Gammaproteobacteria bacterium | reverse complement strand
ATGTTTGGTAAGGGTAAAAAGATGGGTAAAACGACGGATAAAATGTTTGGTAAGGGTAAAAAGATGGGTAAAACGACGGATAAAATGTTTGGTAAGGATAAAAAGCAGGGTAGAAGGATGGGTAGAACCCAGGATAAAACCCAGGATAAAATGATGGATAAAAAGCAGGATAAAACCCAGGATAAAAACTCGAATAGCACGGTGTTTGGTTGTAACAAGCGGCGTCACCAGGTGATTGATCATACGCGACATTATTCATGTTCGTAAAATCACCGCTTAATGTATTCTGTCTTCTGTAATTTGCAGAGCAGCTTGACGAGTCCTGAACTACCGCAGTTCCACCTTGTGTTGTGGTCGCGTAATCATTTGCTGCAAGGTCGCCATCTGGATCATAAAAACAAACATATTTTTGTGTTATTTGTGCACCAGTTGCGTTAAATAAAGTCGTACTGGCACTTCTTGTAATTGAGGAACCAGGACCCCAAACCAGCGTAACACCAGTATTGACAGTCATACTTCCACTGGTAATGTTTATTCCGCTTCCGTCACCACCCAACACTCTTACGGTCGTCGACCCATTAACCAAACCATTTGTAGGAATATTACAAGTGCTATTTATTGTCACCGTTCCACTTTTTGGAATAGTACAATCCACGGCATACGAATGACTAACGCCAATAAACAAATAAGTGACAGTAAAAAATATTGCTATTGCACCAAAAACACTAATTGCAAAAAACTTATTTTTGATTAATCTAGCTCGTGTCTCTTGTAGGGTTTTCATTACTTAATTTGGATTACCGGAGATACAGTACCTCCATTACTATCAGTGACAGTCATATGTAATTCGTAATTGGTGTTATGAGTGCCATTTACTGTGATTGTTTTTGCCCACACATCTTTATAAACACCATTATTTAAAGCGGCTGAAGTTTGGTTGAGTTGATAAACTTCTGATGTGGTTCCGTCGAGAATATAATAGGCACTGACAGCAGTTATAGGAAAATCAGACCAGGCTTTTATTGTCAGTATTTGCTGTCCGCCATTCGACACATCCAACGGGTCAAAATCAACTTGGATTACCCTCGGATAAGATGATGAAGATCCAAAGTAAGATACCTTACCAGCAGGTAATGGTATGGGTGTTGGTGACGGTGTTGGCGTTGGCGCGGGCGTAAAAGTCGACAATGTACTATTTCCACTAGCAACGCCAGCATCAAACAAACCATTTGGTCCACATCCAGCACCACAAGCCAGAGTCTCGGGTGGGGTACCCTCAAAGTCAGAATACAATTGATAGTTTGTTCCATCTGTACTCACATAAGAATAAGTGTGGCCGTCAGTCGGATCTTGCGGAACATTACTAAGATATCCAAGCCAACTTCCGCCCCATGGAGCGCCCGTAATTTGATTATCAACAGTTGATAGTGGGTAAATATTATTCGCGACACGATAAGCCTCCAATGCTGTCTGCACAGCTTTCAAGTCTGATGCTCTTTGTGTGTTTCTAGTTTGCTGAAGTTGTCTAGCTGGATTGACAGCTACTATCACAAGCGTAATAAGTATTCCCAAAATGCCCACAACAACCAACACCTCAATTAAGGTAAAACCAAGCCTATTCTTTAATCTCAAAACAGCTTTATTCACTTATTTTTTTTGTGCACAGTTATTACTTACCATAGTAACATTTTTTAAAACCAATTTACAGATTTTTCAAATTATTGCCTCAATTATCTTTTTGGCAACATTAATTTCTGTGGTCTGCGTAAAAGTTCCAAACTGAGGACTCAAATTTGCTTCTATAAAAAAATACTTGTTATCGCTGTCTACCAAGACATCAAATCCAACCAAATCTGCTCCTAAATATGTTCGTATTTTTATAGCGTCACGTTTGATACGTTCGTCAATTTCTTCAACCTTATCCATACCTTTAACTGACAGCCTGTTTTCATCTCGCACATGCATATGTCTACTAACACATCCCAAAACATTATCTTTCAAAACCAATACTCTCAAATCTTGTTCAACTTGGGTGTATTTTTGAAAAATGTATTTATCCAAACCCAAGGATTTAATTTTTTCATTAAATTGCTCTTTATTCTCGATTAAAAAATTACCCTTAGATCTGCTACTTATTCTTTTTTTAATAACCATCGGGAACCCAATTTCTTTTTTGGCTAATTCCACATTTCCCAAAACAGTTTTTGGTGTAGATATATTTAGTTTTTCAAAAACCTGACTTTGGAAATATTTATCCTCATAGTCTGGTGAAAACTTATTTAAACAATCAAAATCCAAACAAATATTCTCCTGAAATTTTTCGCACAAATATTTAACAATTAAGTTGTATTCTATCGAGGTATCGTCTGCATCCCACGGCCACCTGATAATTATTTTGTCGCCATTTAAAAATGTTAGTTTCGAACCAAAATTTGTCAGTTGCCCCTCTGATATTTTTAAATTTTCATAAAAGAATATTTCTGTTACTAATTTTTGATTTTTAGCCTCATCACTAATTATCGGAGCGGACAAATCCTTATTGGTAGCAAATATATATAATTTCATTTTTTATATTTAACGTTAGTTAGCGAGCTCATAGTATTATACTTGTTCTAGTAACCAAAAATAACTATGGCCACACCTGAACATTACCTATATCCCGAGCGAACTTCTCTCTCCGTCGAGCGCCAAATAAATAGATTTCAAGAAACAGAAGCAATTGGTCTAACGGAAAAAGACACCCAAGACCTTCTCGATTGGGAATCTCCAATTGGCGACAAGCTAGAAGCAGCCGTTAAACCAAGTAGTGGTAGTTTTGATTTTCCAATCGATTATCTACTTACCAAAGAAGGTAAAGAGGCTCTGTGTGACATTTTTCCTTACACCTCTTTTGATATGGGGCAGCTTTACTCAATAGAAACACCAGAAGACGCCAAAAAATTCATGTACCAATATAGTGCTTCATTTTTTGTACCGGAAAAAGATGTAGACCCAAACGAGGACGAAGATGAGGAAGAAATGACAAAATTCGATGTCAGGAACTTTAAACTTCGCAGGCAAGATTTTCGAGAACGAGCCGAGAAATATGTGACGGATAATTTTGTAACTCAATACCAAAATTATTTAGACGGATTAATTAATTTTGATGATATTCATAATCCTGTATTTATCACAATCACCGGTAGCGCCAAAAAAGGCTTAGCCAGAATCGGTGGGCTTAAAAATCTTAGAGCAGAACTAAAGGAAGTAGAAACTGCCTCAGAGGCTTCTGGTTCCGATACAGAAAAATTAAAAGAGGCTAAAAAAATAGTATTAAAAATGTACAAAACCAGAGTCAATGAATATCTTGCCGAGGGATACATTCACAGATATGGCTTAAAAGCCAAAGCCGATGTCTTAGGAATTGAATCGTTATCAGAAAATGAACAAAAATTATTAGGACTCCTTCCTCCAATGTCACTAAAAAATGTTGACCGAATTGACAAATTCCTCGAAGGGGTTGAAGGGGAAATAGTAGAAAGCGACTATCAACAAGTTTCCTCAAAACTTGTCGCAGAAGCCAAACAAAAACTGGCTCAATACGAGATGGCTAACATTCAAGCCTCAAGAGACGAGACTTTAATTAGGAAAGGTCTCGACCCACAAAAAATTACCGACAATCCAATAGATGCTGAAGAGATGAAAGGTTGGTTTGTTGAAATGCTCACCGCTCACGATATTCCTATTGCTCCAGAAGGAGCCAAAAATTCCAAACAAGGGTGGCGACTTAATATTGAAGAAGGTCGAAAAACAATTTCGATAACAGGCAATGTTAAAAAAGTGAACATCCCAGCCTCTTTTTCTCGCCCAGTTTATAACGCTCTTCCTGTAGCAAGGCATGAGAATGGTCATGTTCTTCAGCATGAAAACAGGCGTACTATTCCGCTCAAGTTGTTTGCCAAAAGAGGTGCCGACAGAGGGTCGGTTTTTACCGAAGCAGGGGGAAAATATCTCGAAACAGATCTCGAGCAAGAGGTTTTTGGTTTGCCACCTCAAGAAGCGTTTAATATTGGTTATATTTTTGCCATCGATGCTCGTCTTAAGGGTGGTAGTTTTAAAGACTGTTTTCAAGCATTTCTTGACCCTCAGTTAAGGCTTCTTGATGCCAGACAAATTGGCTCTCCTTTGCCACAAGCCAGTCTTGAAAAAGAACGTGCCCGCTTAGTTAGAGAATCGTTCAACCGAACATTAAGAAATTTTCGCAACTCGTTTGCCTTAGAGCAAAGTGTGCCGTATGTTGGCGAAAGTCGCGCCACTGTTTATTTGGAGCAATTGATTTTGGTCGAAAATCTTAAAAAAATTGGCCATCTTGACCTCGCTTTTATTGCCAGAACTAACTTTATTACTTTGACCTATCTCAAGCAGTTAGGGTTTCTTGACGAGTCTCAACTTATTTCTGAGATTAATGTGGCCAGAGACGTTATTTGGCCGAGAATCAAGGATAGGTATGCGTTAGACACAGTTCAAGTCTAGAAAATACCTAAGCTACGTATATAATATTGCCAAATGCAATCACACGACTTAAGAAAATTTTTCTTAGATTTTTTCCAAAACAAAAATCACGAAATCATTAATTCTGCTCCTCTCGTGCCTGAACATGACCCAACGGTTCTGTTTACCACCGCCGGTATGCACCCGCTTGTACCTTTTTTTCTAGGCGAAGATCACCCTGCAGGCAAAAGGTTGGCTAATGTTCAACGCTGTTTAAGGACAGATGATATTGACGAAGTTGGTGATGATACACACTGCACTTTTTTTGAGATGCTTGGTAATTGGTCTCTTGGTGATTATTGGAAAAAAGAATCAATCGAGTGGTCTTTTGAGTTTTTGACTAAAAACCTAAATATTCCAGTTTCACATTTGGCTGTGACAATTTTTGAAGGCGACAAGGACGCACCAGAAGACACAGAATCCAAAGAAATCTGGACCAGCTTAGGCATACCAGAAAATCGTATTGAATCACTTGGTAAAAAAGATAATTGGTGGGGACCAGCTGGTACCACTGGACCTTGTGGTCCAGACACTGAAATATTTTTTTGGACAGGACAGGGCAATCCAGTAGGTAAACCATCAGAGAATAACAAATGGGTCGAAATCTGGAACAACGTTTTTATGCAATACGAAAAAACCAGCGAGGGCTCCTATCTTCCTCTTACTCAAAAAAGTGTTGATACAGGCATGGGGCTTGAGCGAATGCTGGCCGTACTTAACCAAAAAGATAATATTTTTGAAACTGACGTTTTTGCTTCACTTTTTCAAATAATCTCTTCAAATAGTGATATTAAGGAAAATATTTCCAGCAACAAAAACGCTCGTATTATTGCTGACCATCTGCGAGCCGCTTCAGTTTTAGCTTTCGATGGTGTATATCCTTCTAACAAAGAACGAGGATATATCGCTCGCAGACTTATTAGGCGCGCCGTTAGAGCTGGTCGAGAAATTAATTTTTCAACTCCAGAAAACTTTACTCTTCTTGTTAAAGAAGTAGCTAAGTTATTAACACCACATTACAAATTTTCTGAGCAAGCTGTATTAGAGGCGCCGGATATTATCCAAACAGAAGTTAAGAAATTTCTTAATACTATTTCTGACGGGCTTAAATTTTTGGAAAAAAGAATAAGTAACGAACCAAATCTACTTTCTGGGGACTCTTCCGAAATCGCCAAGCTTACTTTTTTTATGTTCGAAACCTACGGATTTCCCATCGAAGTTACATACGAAGAGCTCCAAAAACAAAAATCTGATTTAGATATCAAAAACATCGACCTAGTTGTTCAGGAGTTGTTCAAGGCTCATCAAGAAAAATCTAGAACAGTTAATGCTGGGCAATTTAAGGGTGGTCTAGCTGATCACTCAGATCAGTCACGCAAACTTCACACTGCTACCCACTTACTACATCAGGCTGTTCGAACTGTGCTTGGTGAACAAGCTGTACAAAAAGGCTCAAATATCACACCCGAAAGATTAAGGTTTGATTTTGTTCACAATAAACAAGTTACTCCCGAAGAGCTTAAACAGATTGAAGATTTGGTTAACGACCAAATAAAAAAAGATCTTAAGGTAGAAATGAATATTATGCCCAAAGAAGAAGCCAAAAAGTCGGGAGCAATCGGAGTATTTAATGACCAGTATGGTGAAATGGTTAAAGTTTATTCCATGGGAGATTTTTCTAAAGAATTTTGTGGTGGTCCGCACGCTGACTCCACCGGTCAGCTCAATAGTTTTAAGATTGAGAAAGAAAAATCAGCCTCAGCTGGCATTAGACGTATCTACGCAACTATTTCCTAAACTTTTCACTTTAAGGTTAATCTGCTAAAATTCAGTTAATCTTAACTGCCCAAAATGGATCCAAACAACCCTAATTCCAATTCGTCTTCACCTACGACTCCTCCTGTAGACCCAATGAGTGCTCAGCCTCAAACACAGGCTCCTCAGCCTGCGCCGTTTAATCCTATTGCCAATCCAGCGCCCGCACCTGAGGTTACACCCAACTACACCAGTCCTGCTTCGACCGGACAGTTTGGTTCTTATCCGCCAGCTAATTCAACGCCACCCGATTCGTTTGGGTCAGCTGCCTCACCTTATATACCTTCAACCCCAGTTGGTGTAGCACCAACTCAACCAATGAATAATGCATTTCCTTCCAGTCCTTCTGCTATTCCAGAGGTAGCAACCACAAATGTTAATTCCTCAAAAGGCAAAAAACTTTGGATGATTCTTATTCCGGTAATTATTTTGATTATTGGTGGTGGGGGAGCTGCAGCTTACTTTATGCTGTCTGACAAACCCGAACCTAACAAAGTCAGTCCAGATTACACAATTACGCCCAAGGAAGTTTCTGAAACCCCATCCGAAGAAACATCCACGCCTGTCGAAAGCGGATTTACTGACACAGAGACAAAATTACCAACTACTGACACAACTGGGCCGCCAGTTGATCAGCCACTTCCAATCGAAAACCCAGTGCAAGAGCCAGCTCCAGCTGGTACTGATCAGACCGTTCCGACACAATAAAATATTCTTTTTAGGCGATTTTATAATTACGGATTAGATTTTAATTCCCTTGTGGTCATATAATAACTTCAATAACTGCCAATTTTTATCATGTTTTCTAAAATCAAACTATTCGATCGGCATACGGCCAACAAAAACTCATCACACTATTATTTATCTGTTGTAATTTCACTCTCTAGTGTTGAGACAGCTGTTTGGGAAATGATTACCGAGGCTGGCGGCGGATACAATATCGTCGGCCATTCTCGTAAAGATCTCACAGACCCAGACCAAATCGAACATTTAGTCGCAGAATCAATTGACGAGGCTGGCAAAGACGCTGGAGTAGATTTTGAAGATGCAGTTTTTGGATTGCCTAATTCGTGGATCGACCAAGAAGAAATTCTGCCTTCTCACGAGCATCTAGTCGACAAACTATGTAAAGATTTGGAAATCGAACCAATTGCCTTTGTTCCGATAGATAGTGCTGTATCCTACTTTTTGGCTTCCAAACTCGGAGGTCCAATCACTGCCAACCTGGTCGAAGTTGGATACAACAAGGTTTCAGTCTCAGTTATCAATTCTGGTACGGTTAAATATTCTCAAGACCTCAAAAAAACAACCGATATTCCTCAGTCAGTTTTTGATCTCTTTAATAATTCCAAATCCGAAAATCTCCCTGCCCGCTTTATTATCTTCGGCGCAAGCAGTCAAGACGAGTTGGCAGAGATCGAAAATGAATTTAATAATTTTAACTGGCTACAAAAAACAGGCGATTACGCTGCCTTTTTACACATTCCAAAAGTTACCGCAGTAACCGATTTTTCCTTAGCAGAAGCCGTTGCAATGTCGACCGCCAGTGATTTTGCCGCACAAGACGAATTCCAGCATGCCTCTCAGAATGTAGAAAAAGCCCCAGAGGAAGAGATAATTGACGCTTCGCCTCTGCCAGACGAACCACAAATAGTTACTCCTTTTCCTGAGGAAGAACCTGAAGAAAACAGTTTTGGTTTTATTCAAGGAGAAGATATCGCAGAGTTAAACGAAACACCAGTTGAGAAAAAGCCAACCGTCAAAGAGGTTACTGTTGAGCCCGAATCATCCTTTCCTGGTCGAGATGCGTTTCCTAACCCAGACAGTCACTCCCTGACTAATCAGTTACCAGCTCGTAAACCTAAAAGTAAACCAAGAGTTAGTTTTAATATTTTTGCACCGCTACTTGCCTTCAAACCCATAAAAAGACACAAAACGGTTTTTTACTCTGTTCTAATAAGCTTTGTCTTAATTGGCCTTGCGGTTATCTACTTAGTAATTCCAACTGCCGAAATAAATATCAAAGTTAAAACTCAAGATTTTGATCAGAGGTTTGTAATCACCGCCACAACTGATGCAATCTCAGCTAGTGTCGATACGCGTACAATCCCAGCCAAAGCCGTAAGTATTGAGGAGTCGGGCAATGAGCGCACAGTCGCTTCAGGCACAAAAACTGTCGGTGAAAGAGCAAAAGGCGTTGTAACTGTGTACAACAAAACCGATTCTCTCCGTACTGTACCCAAAGGTTCAGTCATGACTACTGGCGGCCTTTCGTTTGCTTTGGATAATGATGTTGTGGTCGCGTCCCAGTCTGCTGGGGTTGAAGGTTCAACTTATGGTAAAGCCGACGGAAATGTCACAGCCTCTGCTGTTGGAACGGACAGTAATATTGCCGCCGAAAAAGACCTTAAATTTTCTAATTTTGATGTCAATATTTTATCCGCCCGCAGCAAAAACGCCTTTTCAGGAGGATCTTCAAGACAGATCACGGTTTTTAGTGAAGACGATGCCAAAAGAGTTAAATCTCAACTTTCAGCCAAATTACTTGATTCCGCCGTTGCCAAGATTCAACAAGAAAACCCATCTACTCAAATATTAAAAACTGCAATAACGACCAAAATTATTTCCGAAAAATATAATGCCGCTGTTGGAGACGAGGCAACCTCTGTCGGCTATGATCAAAAAGCCTCTTTTAGCTCCTTAGTCTATTCCACAGATGATATTAATAATATTAGTTACGACTTAATATTAAAATCTGTTCCACAGGGTTATTCGGTTCGCAAAGAAGATATAAAAATCAATCCCGTTGTCAAAAATTCCACAGCAGGCAAACTCGAAATTGAACTTAATCTTTCTACCAAAGTTTTTGCGACCGTTGATACTAACGAAATTGCATCCAAAATAAAAGGCAAGAGCGCTGGTGCTGTAGGCGACTACATTCGTTCTTTTCCAAATGTAGCAAGTTTTGAATTTAATCTTATTCCGCCATTGCCGGATTTTATGAAAACTGCACCAGCAAACACTAAACAAATCAAAATAAACGTCCTTCCTGAATAATTAGTGTATTGTAGTTTTTAGTAAAAAGTTACAAAATTCCACAACATGACCCTGTATCGCTACGTTAAATCTCGCCCGCATCGCAGTTCGAAAATGCCAAGTTTGATTCTCGGGGGCTTTGCTTTGGTAGTAGGTCTTGGCATTATTGCTTATGTCACTCTGCCGTTTATCGGATTTTATGCCTCGAATCCGACCGCAGAAGTTGCGACTGCCTATCCAATCCCTGTCGATGAGATTATTGCAGCGCACCCAGGTGTTCTTGGTGCAAGTAGCCAAACTACTACCCATATTCCCGTAACTGTTGCGACTGATTCTGATGGATTCTCTTATTTCAGAACTGACTTTACTCCACACGAGTCTCCTGTGGATAGTTTTGTAATCACAATTCCCAAACTCGATATTTTTCAAGCCGAAGTAAAGGTTAATTCCACCGATTTTGACAAAAACATTGGACATTTCCCAGGCACAGCTCTTCCTGGCGAGGTAGGTAATTCTTTTCTTACAGGGCATTCTGTTTTGCCTCAGTTTTTTAGTGAAAAAAACTACAAATCTATTTTCTCTAACTTGCCCAAGCTTCGTTTTAATGATGAATTTACAATTGAGTACAATGGTCGCAAACAAACCTACGCTGTCGAAAAAACCCGTATTGTCGAACCAGAAACAATCTCTGTACTCAATCCACCCGACGCATTTGGCAAATATGTAACACTAATGACTTGCGTCCCACCAGGACTCAACACGAAACGGCTGGTCATAACTGCTCGCCTCAAATCCGACCAACCAATCTAATTTTTTAGATCAAACTTTATCTAATTGCTGCTTGCAGAGCAAGTAAGCGTGTCCGTATTTCACTGTGAACGCCTTTTGTTTTGCGACGGCAAAACAAGGTGCTCGACGCTAGCAAGCCAAAGAGCTGAAGTGAACAGTGAAATTAAAATAAATGTAATTTAAAAAAATCTTGTTTCTTGAAAAGAAAAAAATGAAGTAAAATACCCATTAATGAATTATCTCGGCATCGATTATGGCACCAAAAAAGTCGGCCTTGCCTACTCAGAAGGGGTAATGGCTGGACCACTTAAAACAATTGGCTACAAAAATCTCGACAGCTTAGCCGACCAAATCGAAGAGATAGTTAAGGCCAAAAATATTCAAACCATCGTGGTTGGTTATCCAGAAGGTGTAAATAGGGAACAGGTTGATGGATTGATAAAAAGGCTTAAATCCAAAAACCTCTCTGTGGAAACCGTCGACGAAACATTAACCACTTGGCAAGTCTATCAGGATGCAACTCGTGCTAATATTAAAGCTGGTAAAGTTCGCAGGACAGTTGACCAACAAGCGGCTGCCAATATTCTACAGATTTACTTAGATGGAAAGAGCTAAACGAAACATTCGCAGAAACGCCAAAGTTTTTTATTTTGTTGCTTCTGTTTTGGCATTAATTATTGTCACACCATTTGTTATTTCTAAGTACATTGATTACCAATCGCGCCCAATTTCCAAAGAGGCAAAAAGTCCTGATGTAGTTTTCACCATAAAAGAAGGCGACACGGCAACTTCTGTTGCCAAAGGTCTAAAAGATAAAAACTTAATTCGATCCGATACCGCCTTTCGTTTTTATCTAAAAAGTAATAATCTCGAAAAAAACATTCATGTTGGTTATTTCAAACTATCTCCAAGTATGACTTTTGCTCAAATTGCCGAAACCCTAAAAGGTAGTGGTTCTCAGGATGTCAGAGTGCTTATTCCGGAAGGATTTAGAAACGAGGAGGTTGCTCGCAGGCTTTTCAGACAACTCAACTTACCCGAAAAAGAGTTCCTAAGTCTTGCCAAAGAAGGTTATATGTTCCCCGATACTTATGATTTTCGTGTCGATGTTTCAGCTGAAGATGTAGTTGATGTAATGATCAAAACTTTTAACACCAAAGTCCAGACAGAAATCATTGCTTCAGGCACAAGTTTAACTGAGCTAGAAGTCGTAACTCTAGCCTCAATTGTCGAAAAAGAATCCCGTAATGATGCTGACAGGCCAATTATTGCAGGCATTTTATTAAATAGACTAGAAATCGGCCAAGGTTTAGAGGTTGATGCGACTTTGCAATATTTACTAGGCGAAAACGAAGATGGCTGGTGGGCACACGACTCAGTTGCGTTGGTTGAAGCCAAATCAATTGATTCTCCATACAACACCTACAAATATTCGGGTTTGCCTCCAGGACCAATCAATAATCCAGGGCTCAAATCTGTTGAAGCTGTGCTTAAGCCCAAACCAAGTGAATATTTATATTATCTTCACGAGTCAGACGGAACACCACACTATGCTGAGACCTACGAACAACACCAAAACAATATCGCCAATTACCTCTAGTGAATTTTAAATTTCACAAAACAGGTTCAATTTTTGCCTCAATAATAAGCGGACTAATTATTACCGCCTGTAATCCTTTTTCGGCAAACAACCCTATTTCGCCTGAAAAACCTTCTCGTTCAGCACCACTACAATCAGAAGTACGCAATGATTTTAATTTCACTCTCATCTCAACAGGTGATATTGGACTTGTCCGTGACGTGAATGCCAAGGTTGTTGCCAAAAACGACCCAACTTATCCCTTTTCAGGTATTGCGGATTACCTCAATCATGCCGACCTTACAATTACCAACCTAGAAGGTCCACTGATTGCAAAATGTCCGATTATTCTTACTGGGTTCAAATTCTGCGGAAGTACTATTAACACCAAAGGGCTCAAATTTGCAGGCATTGATGCAGCTTCACTTGCTAACAATCACACTACAAATTACGGCCAAAATGGCCTCGATCAGACCATTGAAGCTCTAAACACCGAGGGAATTACTCCATTTGGTGCATATGACACTGTTTCTTATCATGAGCTTAAAGGTCGAAAAATCGCCCTCATCGGCTTTGTAGAGTTGGGCAACAAGTGGCCAAACCTCAACAATGCAACAGAGGAAAATATCACAACTCTAATAAAAAGAGCCAAAACAGCCTCAGATGCGGTTGTCGTGAGTTTTCACTGGGGGCCGGAGTATGTTCGCAAACCATCAGATAATATGATCAAACTTGCTCATCTGGCTGTCGATTCTGGAGCAGATTTGATCTTAGGCAATCACTCACATTGGATTATGGATACAGAAGAATATAACAATGTTTTTATTAGTTACGGGCAGGGGAATACTATTTTTGATCAGGACTGGTCGCAGGAGACTAGAGAGGGGGTTTTGTACAAATTCGACTTTCGTGACGACAAATTCAGTCTAATTGAGCGCAAATTCACCATTATCGAAGACAATTCTCGTCCTCGAATGGCTACCGAAGAAGAATCTGCTCAAATCATCACCAAACTCTCCCATTAATTGCCCTTGTCCTCCAATTTTCTTTGTACCCATATTCCTCAATTTCCTTTAGTGGATCTCTTTTTGCGAGCGGGCATGGATTTTGCTTTTAAGCAAAAGAGCGAGCAAAAAGTGAAAGAAAGAAATCTCGCCGGGATTTCTTACGCGCCACTGAAGAGAATTGAAAAACAAATTGTAATTAAAAATATATTTTCCAACGAACTCTGGTGTTTATAGTTACTCGCGCAAATTCATTCGTCATTTCGGCAAGGCTCATTCCTCACTCATTTTCGCTACGTCCTGCATGGTCCTTTTGCAAGCAAAAGTATCCTGTAGTATTTGACATTTAGCCTTAAATGAGGTACAATTGATACTGCAGTAAATGCTGCGTAAGCACATTTCAAAAACCATATAAGTCCTGACCAGTAATTCGGCAGGCAATGGAAATGGAGAGATCAAACTCTATGACGCATCCCGCCCCACCGCAGACCGAACGCGACCTCGCCAGCGAAATCGAAATCCTCGCTCGGACCGAAGTCGATCCGGCGCTTGCCGCTCAGGTTGAGATCGAATTCCCCATCGGCGGCCCTCAGTGGATCGCGAACAACTTCGACGCCCTCATCGGCGCCCAGGTGAACACGATTCCGCAGATCATCGCCAACCTCTACGTCATCCAACCGACGCTCAAGGACGGCCCCATCTGCCTCGGTCGGGTGACGAAGGTCTACCTGCCCGACGTCGAGAACCTGGCGAACCTGTTCGTCCGCACGGAGCGTTTCGCTCCCGACGCTCCCGACCTGTTCGTCGTTCTCGACCCCAACATCGCCGACGTCCTCGTCATCTAGCTCTCTCCGAGCACTTCCCATCGCCCTCCCCTAAAAAGGAGGGCTTTTTCTTAGCATTGGGCTTCCCAATGCACAGGACGTAGTGAGAATAAAGAAAAAATTTGGTGGAACCAGAATTTTTACGACTTCGAGCGAGTAACTATAAACAAAAATATTGTATTTTTTAATCTGACCCTGTTATTATTCCCCCGCACGTTAAGCCAACGCAGAAAGGACCTATAACAACATGAGTGGTCGAGATTTTAACGTCGTCGTCCATCAATTTCTCGCCGTCACCCATTCTTTTGTCATTATTCGTCCGATTTCCGAAACCTACCCATTCGATTTCGCCGCTGAAGTCGTAACTGACTCAGTCAGTCAATTCTGGAAAGAAAGGAGAGTTTACTCTCGGGGTTGGGAATTCTGGGCGGACGGAAGAGATAACAATCGAGAGGCTGGAATTCCGATTGCAGCACTCACGCACAGTCTGTCGTTGGAAGAAGCTAGTCGTCGGATTAGGGACTCATTTGAATCCTATCTCGAAAAAGGTTTCTTCATGGCCACTTCTCCCAACCGCAGAATCCGTATCTGCTTTCGTTACTTGGATGGCCAGTGGCAGGAAGTAGATTGGGATACCGAACGCAAAAAAGTCAAAAATCGGCCACGCGGTAGGTAGGCAAAAGTGTCTAAAAAAGATCTTTTGAGGTGGGTCATTTTGCCAATGATAGCTTTGGCAATAATCGGCGGAATCGTCGGATCCCTCCTCGGTCCAAAAGAAGAAGAGTGTGATTCAAACTCTGGGGAGTATTCCCAGTGTTAAAGTCGCAGTTACCACTTACTGGCGCCCCATAAAAAGGGCGCCTTTTCATTGCAAAATTTAATCATTTACAGTTCGTAAAGGACCTATAGTATTTGACATTTAGCCTTAAAAGAGGTATAATTGCTATCGCACATTACAAACAGGAGAGTGGTATTTGAAACTCAAGGCAGTTAGTCATGTTCATGGGCTCAACGTTGAGCCTACCGAGCCGAACAAGGACGTGGAAGTTCGCTTCCATTTCAACCTCGCTGTAGGAACAACCTACCTCAACGCCGATTTCGGACACGGACGAAAGTACCGCGGCCGAATCTCCGCCTTCTTCACCCAGGCAGGCGACCTTAACTACGTCAACGTCGTGCTCGCCGGCAGCCCTACACCTGGCTACAATGGCGGTCAGAACTTCGTTCTGGTCAACAAAGAGCTTGGCTCGGGGATGCAGGTAATCCTTCCGGAAACGGCAGGATCCGGACCGCTCCCGTATGTATATTACGGAGGGCAGACCGAGATTTGCAAAGAGAACGGCGGCTACAAAATCGTCGTTCGTCGCACCCCGAAGCAGAGTCCTGCTTTCGGCTACAGCAACGGCGAGCCTGAATCCTGCCCCAACATCGCCTTCGAGCTGACGATCAGCGGAACAAACATCGCCGCGTTCGTGACCCATCTTCGGGACATGATCGCAAAGAGCGAGATGCCGCAGATTCCCGTCCCCGCCAGTGGAACCATCGGCAATGGTGGCTACTGGGATGCAGTCGAAAAAGCCAACTGGCCAATCCTCGAAATCGACCAAGATCTCGACGAAGCCGTAGGCATCAAGCTGCCCTCAACCCTCGTCGCGGCCTAAAAAGCCAAACCGACAACATTGTGCAAACAAAAACGGCGCCCCATAAAAAGGGCGCCATTTTCTTGCTAATTTTTTTAATATTAAATTTTTTGGGAACTAATCTAATTAAACAGAGCTAGGGACAATGTACACAAAATCTTCGTGCTCTTCGTTAGTGTGTATTTCGGTTGTAATTCCTCCAACAGAGGTAATATATGCGGTTGTGCAAGTTGGGCTTACGGTTTTAACCGTTCCAGAGACCTTTTTGTTCACAGTAGCTAAGGTTTTTGCAAACTGATCAGGATCCTTAACAGCCTTTTTAGCTGCAGACTTAAGCGAACTAATATCTTTTTTGGTTAGTCCGATTTTCCCGCTACCGCCGTGGAAAAATCCGTCTTTGTCGGCTTTCGATTTTTTGATAGAAAATTTACTTTTTAGTTTTTCCTTGCCTTTTTCGCCGACAAAATTAGTTATTTCGTAATACCATGGTTGGCCGTCAATAAAAGCTCCAACGCTAATTACTAATTCAAAGGTTTCACCGATATCGACATTTGCTCTTTCGGTAATATTTTTAAGAGTTTCGTCAACTGTTCCAACTCCAGCCTTAAGGACATCTTTTAGCCACACATTAAGCCTAGTTTTGTCCTTTAGTTCAGCCAGTCCTGTCCAAGAAAGCAGGGCAATACCATCTGTGCAGTTAAGATGAATATGCTTAATAGACTTGTCGTCAAACAAGTCGCCGTTTATTTTGGTTATTCTGTGGTCAGAAGATTGCCAGATATGGTCTTTTTCGATTACGGTAATAATTAAAGTCATAGATTTGCAGAGGCAATTATACACCTTTTAAGCTAGTTTTACCCATAGTAAAAATATTTTAAGCATTATTTACTCACTTTTTATTTGAAAAACGACCCATAGTGTGATAAAATAGTCTCAGTTCATTAACTTAAGGAGTTAGAATCAAATGCGAACCGTTTGTGTTCTCCCGCCGTCCAATAACGACATGTCAAAGACTTTTTCACCTCGTCAGGTCGACGCATACCTCTTCGCACACCGAAGCGACACCCACCTCGAAGACGCGTACCCTGAGGCCTACAAGCGCGCTTACCAAGACGGTCTCGCCGCCAAAGACAAGGTCGTTGGTCTTCACTGCGAAGGTCCACACGACATCTACGTCGGCGCCATGGACGGTTACGAAGCGGCTGGCTGTGAAGTTCAGCTGCTCAAGTATATGGGTCCGGGCGAGTTCATCGGCCAGCCGCGCTATCCCAAAGGGTTCCGACTCGACCCCGAACAAGCCGAACTCGTCATGGACGTCATCGATCATCGGATGCGCAATGTCGGCCACCGTCCAGAACTCCAGTCCATCCGCAATGGACTTGCTCAGTACTTGACCTCGGTCAAGCATTTCAAGCCCCAAAAACAGGTAGTCTCTGCCTGACATCCTCTCCTTCCCCAGCCCTCCCGTCAAACGGAGGGCTATTTCTTGCCTTTTTTGTCCCCATATTCCTCAATTCTGTTTAGTGGATCTCTTTTTGCGAGCGGGCATGGTTTTTGTGTAAGCAAAAGAGCGAACAAAAAGTGAAAGAAAGAAATCTCGCCGGGATTTCTTACGCGCCACTGAAGAGAATTGAAAAACAAATTGTAATTAAAAATATATTTTCCAACGAACTCTGGTGCTTATAGTTACTCGCTCGTATTTATTCATAACTTCGGCCAGCTCGTTATTTCATAAATTCTCACTACGTCCTGAATGATCCTTTTGCAAACAAAAGTATCCTGTAGTATTTGACATTTAGCCTTAAATGAGGTATAATTAGCACACTGAACTTTCACAAATCTCAGCACAGAAGGAGCATGTTCTTGTTTATGGCCAGCCTTACCAAGGTTTTCGGAACCACCCTCGTATTCGTCGCACTCATAAGCGGTGCGATCAGTCTCAACGGTGGCTTCGCGACCCCGCAGGTTTCTGAGGAGTGCCAAAACAACATTCCTCTCATCGGCAGTCCGTTTGCCGAAATCTGCGATCATCTGAGGTAGTCTCAGTTCATCCGCCCTCCCCTAAAAAGGAGGGCTTTTCTTTTCTTGCACAAAAAAAGTTACGAGGTATCATTGTCCTCGAACTTTTACCTCGCTAAAAAAGGAATAGGGATACTCGTGAGAAGAAGAATTACACGGTTCGTCCAAGGTGATGGTGGCACAGTTGCGATTGTGGCCATTACCGTCACTACTCTAATTGTCGCCGTCTTTGTCATTTTTTACACTGAGATTGACGCCACAGACACAGATGGTTGCCCTGATTGGACTATTACTTCAGGAAGCAAGCAGGCAAAAGCTTGCTAAAAGTTCACCCGCCCTCCCATCAAACGGAGGGCTCTTTTTTGTCTTTTAATCCCTCAATTATTTTAATTAGACCTCTTTTTGTGAACGGGCATGGTTTTTGCTTTCAAGTAAAAGAGTGAACAAAAAGTGAGAACCAAAAATCACGCTGGTCGAAGCAACTTTGGTTGCGCAGAGTTCGCTTTTAACAAAAAGCTAACTTCCAAGAATAGTGCTAATTAAAGTAATTGAAAACCTTGGCTTTTTGGTAAAAACAAATCCTCTAATAATTCCTCTTGACACCATTTTGAAATATATGTATTATTCGTTTAACTACTTGACCTGCAAGGGAATCTTCCCTGTGGTCAATGTTGTATTCGTCTGAAAGATTTGAGCATCAAAAGCAACATTCAAGTTGCGCCTCGCAATAGGGCTCGGGTAACTAAGATTTCCTTTAATTACATATAAATAGTTCGCTGCCTGTTTTTTTTAAAAGTTATTTTTTATGGCTGAAACAAACTACAAAACACGTCTTTATTGGGGTCGCGAAACTCCTAATCTTCCTAGTCTTGATTTATTAAAAATCCACAAAACCTCTTTCCAGAAATTTTTGGACACTGGACTTGACGAAGTTGTTCGCGAAATCAATCCAATTGAAGACATTACCGGCAAGAACTATCGTTTGGAATTTTCCAAACTAACTCTCGGTAAGCCAGCCATTACTCCTGACGAAGCAGTCGAAAAAGGTCTAACCTACGACGCTCCTCTTAAGGTTTACGCCAAACTCACCAACAAACAAACCGAAGAAACAATCAACCAAGAGGTTTTCTTGTGTGATATTCCATTAATGCTCGAACGTGGCACTTTTATTGTTAATGGCGTTGAACGTGCAATTGTTCACCAGCTAGTTCGTGCTCCAGGTGCTTACTATTCAGCTGCTATGGACCCAGGAACAGGCAAAATTCTTTATACCGCTGAAATCCGTCCTCTAAGAGGATCATGGCTTGAGTTCTCGCTATCCAGAACAGACACAATTAATGTCAAAATCGACCGCAGACGCAAATTCCCAGTCACTACCTTCCTTCGTGCAATTGGACTTTCTAGTAACGAAGAGATTTTGGAAGCCTTTAAGTTTCTTCCAGAAGAAGAACTTCAATTCATCCACAACACTCTAGCCAAAGACACCACCACCAACGCTGACGAAGCTTTAATCGAAATCTACCGCAGAATGCGCCCAGGCGACCCTTTGGTCCTTGATACCGCTCGCGCTATGGTCGAAGGAATGTTCTTCAACGACCGCAGGTACAATCTAGCTGAAGTCGGTCGTTACAAAATGGACCGCAAACTAAAAGACGTCAAACCACTAATAAAAACTGATGACAGTGAAGAAATTAATCCATTAATTCTTAACAAGAAAGATCTTCTTGCTTCTATTGCTTACCTAGTTGGACTAAGTTTTAACAAAGGTCGCGTAGATGACATTGATCACCTTGGTAACCGTCGTGTTCGTTCTGTTGGAGAACTTACCCAGCAAAACGCTTTCCGTGTCGGTATTCTAAGACTAGAAAGAGTTATTCGTGAAAGAATGACTACTGCTAATCCAGAAATTCCACCCACACCAGCTACACTTGTTAATGCTAGACCAGTCATGTCAGCCATTAACGAATTTTTCCGTACATCTCAGTTAGCTACTATTCTTGATCAGACCAACCCGCTTGCAGAAGTCGACACAATGCGCAGACTCTCAGTTATGGGTACAGGTGGTATCACCAGAGAACGTGCAGCTTTTTCGATTCGCGACATTAACTCCTCACAGTATTCTCGTATTTGTCCTGTTAGAAGCCCAGAAGGTCCAAATATTGGTCTCGTTACCTATTTGGCTCTCTATGCTCGTATCAACGAACTTGGATTCATCGAAGCTCCATACCGCAAAGTTATCAAAAAAGACGGCAAAGCTTACGTTACTAACGAAATCGTTTACATCACAGCCAACGACGAAGACGACGCAATCATCACTCACTCAGAAATAGAAATCGCCAAAGACGGTCAGATTGTCGAAAACCGTGTACCTATTCGTCACATGGGAGAATTCACAACTGCGTTATCAACTGATGTAGATTACATTGATATTATTCCTCGTCAGATTATTGGTACGTCTGCTTCACTGATTCCTTTCCTTAGCCATGACGATGCTAACCGTGCTTTGATGGGTACTCACATGCAGTGTCAAGCAGTACCACTTCTTATTCCACATTCTCCAATCATTGGTACAGGTATGGAATATCCAGTTTCTGTCACTATGGGGCGTGTTGTTGTTGCTGAAAAAGACGGAAAAGTCGAATTTGCTGACGCTAACAAAGTCGTAGTCAAATACACAGGCGACAAAGAGCTTGTTAGTTACCCAATCCGCAAGTTCGTTCGCTCACAGCAATCAACTTGCTACTCACAAAGACCATTTGTATACACAGGCGACACCATAAAAACTGGTGATGTTCTAGTCGACGGTCCAGCTTCTGAAGGTGGAGAATTAGCTCTCGGACAAAACCTAACCATTGCTTATATGAGCTTTGATGGTCTTGGTTACGAAGACGCTATTGTTATTTCTGACAGACTAGTCAAATCAGACCTTCTTACCTCTGTTCACATCGAAGAGCACACAGCTGTCGTTGTCGACACCAAGCTTGGTCAGGAAGAAACCACTCGCGATATTCCAAACGTATCAGAAGAAGATCTTGCCAACCTTGACGAAGACGGAGTTATTGTTATCGGTGCCGATGTCGGACCTAACGATATTCTTGTTGGAAAAATCGCTCCAAAAGGTGAAACAGAGCTTACCGCTGAAGAGCGCTTGCTAAGAGCTATTTTTGGAGAGAAAGCTCGCGAAGTTCGCGACACTTCATTGAGAGTTCCACACGGAGAGCGCGGAACTGTTATTGGTATCAAAGTTCTATCTCGTGCAAACGGTGACGAACTAGAACCAGGCGCAATCAAGAAAATCACCGTCAAAATCGCTCAAATGCGAAAAGTCGTAGTTGGAGACAAACTTTGTGGACGTCACGGAAACAAAGGTGTTATTTCCAAAATTGTCCCAGAAGCAGATATGCCTCACACCGCTGAAGGTAAAGCTGTCGATATTATCATTAGCCCTCTATCTGTTCTTGCTCGTATGAACCTTGGACAGTTAATGGAAGCTCATCTTGGAGCTTCAGCAGAAAAACTAGGTTACAAAGTAGCCTTACCAGTATTTGAAGAGGTTGATGAAGACGTAATTGTCGAACAGTTTGAAAAAGCTGGTCTTCCAGTCGGTGGCAAAACCACTCTTTACGACGGACGTACCGGAGAAGCTTTTGACCGACCAATTGTTGTTGGAACTTCTTATATTCTCAAACTTATCCACATGGTCGAGGATAAAACCCACGCCCGTTCAACTGGACCTTACTCACTTATTACTCAGCAGCCACTTGGTGGTAAAGCTCAAATGGGTGGACAGCGTCTTGGAGAAATGGAAGTCTGGGCACTCGAAGCTTACGGCGCCGCTCATATTCTTCAGGAAATGTTAACTATCAAATCTGACGATATTGTTGGTCGACCTAAGGCTTTTGAGGCAATTATTAAGGGCGCAGAAATCCCAACTCCTCAAATCCCTGAATCATTCAAAGTTTTAGTAAAAGAACTACAATCACTCTCATTAAATGTTGAAGCCCTTGGTGCAACAATCATTGAAGAAGTTGAAAAAGTTGACGCCAAATCTGACGACAAGGTCGAAGTAAAAGCCGACGTTGCCGAAGAGGAAATCTTGGCAGAAATCGTCCCAGACATCAAATCAGTTGAAGCACAAACCGTAATTACCGAGGACGAATCAGCTGAAGATGCCGAAGCCGAAGCCGAACTTACCGAACTAGAAGAAAATACCTCCTCTGACGAGGAAGTCAAAGAAGGAGAGGACAAATAATGAAAGCCTTATTGGATTTTAAAGCGCTAAAAATTACTTTAGCTTCGCCTGAAAACATCAAAGAATGGTCTCATGGTGAAATAACCAAACCTGAAACAATCAACTACCGTACCCTCAAACCAGAAAAGGACGGACTTTTTGACGAGCGTATTTTTGGACCTGTCAAAGACTGGGAATGTTACTGTGGTAAATACAAGAGGATCAGATTCCGTGGAATTATTTGTGAGAAATGTGGAGTCGAAGTTACTCAAGCTCGTGTTCGAAGAGAAAGAATGGGACATCTTAGTTTGTCAGCTCCTGTTGTACACAGCTGGTTCTTTAGAGGTGCTCCAAGCAAACTTGGACTTCTTCTAGACATTTCTCCACGTAATCTTGACGCTGTTATCTATTTCGCAAGCTATATCGTAATCTCTCTCGATCCAGAAAAGAGAAAAACCGACATTGAAAAACTAAAGAGTTTGCAGGAAAAAGAAATTGCTGCAGCTGTTAAAGTTCTTGAAGAACAGATTAACGCTTCCAAAAAAGAATCAGAAGGCGAAATCAAAGCTTTCAAGAAAACCAAAGAGAAAACCAACCTCGACCTCAAAGTCGAAGAGATGGAACTTGGTTCACGTCATAAAATTGCCTTGCTAAGAGACGCTCACAGCGTAGAAATCGGCAAAATCGAGGAAAAATTCAAAAAACTCGAAAAATTAATGACTTCAATTAAAGCTCTCAACCTTCTTGGAGAAGAGGATTATCTTAACCTTAACTATCTTGGGGTTACATCTTTCCTTAAAGTCGGAATGGGTTCAGAGGCTATCAAGACTATTCTTGAAAACATCGACCTAGACGCTCTAGTCACTGACTTAAGAAAAGAACTTACTGAAGTTTCTGGCATTAAGCACATCAAGGCTGCTAAGCGTTTAAGAGTAGCTGAAGGTATGCGCAAAGCCGATATTAATCCAACTTGGATGGTATTAACTGTTTTGCCTGTACTTCCGCCTGATCTCAGGCCTATGGTTCAGCTTTCCGGTGGACGTTTTGCTACAAGTGACCTTAACGATCTTTATCGCAGAGTCATTAACCGCAATAATCGTCTCAAAAAACTAATCGATCTTGGTGCGCCAGAAATCATTCTGAGAAACGAAAAGCGTATGTTGCAGGAATCTGTTGATGCTCTTATTGACACCAACACTCGTTCAACCAACACTCGCAGTAATCAAGCAGAGCTTAGGTCTCTATCTGATATGTTGCGCGGTAAGCAAGGTCGTTTCCGTCAAAACCTTCTTGGTAAGCGTGTCGACTACTCTGGACGTTCAGTTATTGTTGTTGGTCCAGAACTTGACCTTGACCAAGTTGGTATTCCAAAAGAAATGGCTCTCGAAATGTTTAAGCCTTTCGTTCTTCGTGACCTTATCGGACTTGGACTTGCTCCAAACGTTAAGAGCGCTAAACACGTTCTTGAGAAAAGACCGCCAGAAGTTTGGGATATTCTCGAAGAAATTACTAAGAATCACCCAGTTCTCATAAACCGTGCTCCAACATTGCACAAACTAGGTATTCAGGCATTCTATCCTGTACTTATTGAAGGTGATGCAATCAGAATTCACCCTTGTATCTGCGCTGGATTTAATGCTGACTTCGATGGAGACCAAATGGCTGTTCACGTGCCACTTTCCAACGATGCACAAGCCGAAGCTCGTCGTTTAATGATGGCTTCACAAAATATTCTTCGCCCAGCTGACGGTACACCTATTACTATTCCTAACAAGGAAATGGCTCTTGGTGCTTACTACATCACTTCAATTGACGAAGACTCAACACCAGTTGATACGCTTTTTGTTGACGAGGATGAAGCAATATTTGCTTGGTTGAATGGCAAAATCAGTATGCGTCAATTTATTAAAGTCAAAATGAATGGCGAAACCGTCGAAACAACTGTTGGAAGAATTAATTTCAACCGTATGTTGCCTGACAAAATTCCATTCCTTAATGAGACTTTCCGTAACTCAACAATCAAATCTACGATTTCAACTTACCTTGAAGATCTAAGTGAAGAAGAGTTACTTAAGCTTATCGACAATGTCAAAAACATTGGTTTCAGGTTCGCTACAGTATCTGGACTATCTGTTTCCGTCTTCGACAACGAGATTGTGCCAGAAAAAGACACAATTATCGCTGCAGCCGATAAGAGAGTAGACGAAATCGAAAAGAAATTTGACGATGGTCTTATTACCGAAGCTGAAAAGCGTCGTTTGACTAATGATATCTGGACCGAAACAACCGATGTTGTTTACCAAAAGACTTGGGCTGCGATTAAATCCGACAACTCTGTCAAAATGATTTCTGACTCAGGTGGAAGCCGTGCTTCTTCTGACCAGATTAAACAGCTTTCTGGTATGAAAGGTTTGGTTCAGGACCCTTCTGGAAAGATTGTTCCTCTTCCAACCAAGAGTAACTTCCGTCAAGGTCTATCTGTTTTTGAATACTTCACCTCAAGTCGTGGTGCTAGAAAAGGTCTTGCTGACCGTGCTCTACGTACCGCCGAATCAGGTTACTTAACTCGTCGTCTAGTCGATGTGTCTCACGATGTTATCGTCAGAATGCTTGACTGTGGTACTAAAGAGGGCGTAGTTGTTCTTAAGACCGACCCGTTCAGAAGAGCTGCTTTTGATGCTCGTATTCTTGGTCAGGTTTTGGTTAAAGAAGTTAAAGGTATAGCCAAAGCCGGCGATCTTGTTGACCTTATTACTGCCAAAACTATTGCTGAAGCAGTCGATGAAGTAGTTGTTCGTTCACCACTTACTTGTGAAGCAACAATTGGTATTTGTGCACTATGTTATGGTCGCGACACTTCAACTCGCAAACTTGTAGAAATCGGAACACCAGTCGGTGTTATCGCTGCTCAAAGTATTGGAGAACCTGGTACACAGTTAACAATGAGAACTTTCCACACTGGAGGTATCGTTGGTACTGATATTACTCAAGGTCTTCCACGTGTTGAAGAACTTCTTGAGGCTAGAACACCAAAGATTTCCTCACCAATTGCTGAAATCACTGGAAAAGTTACTGTTGACGAAACCCCAGAAGGTTTTGTTATCACAATCAAAAGTTCTGACAAGCCAGTTAATGAGAAACAATTCTTGCTTCCTTTAACAGAAGATCTTTTGGTTGCCACAGGTGACACAATTTCCGCTGGAGAACCATTATCCAAAGGTCACCTCGATGTCAAAGAAATCTTAAGAGTCAAAGGTCTTCGTGAAGCACAAAAATACATCGCTGATGAAGCTCAGGCTGTTTACGAAGCACAAGGCGTACCAATTGATGACAAACACTTCGAAGTAATCATTCGCAAGATGAGTGAAAAAGTTAAAATTACCTCCTCTGGCGACACCAAATTCCTTCCAGGTGAGCACATTGCTAAGCATATTTATGAGTACGAGAATGCCAAAACCATCGCCGAAGGTGGAGAGCCAGCTACTGCAGAATTAATAATTCTTGGTATTACCAGAGCATCTCTCTATACCGAAAGTTTCTTATCAGCTGCTTCCTTCCAAGAAACAACCAACGTTCTAACACAGGCTGCTTCTGAAGGAAAAGTCGATCCACTGCTTGGTATGAAAGAGAACGTTATCATCGGTCGTTTGATTCCAACTTCGATTGATAGAGCCTCGGTTGATAACATTCCTGCAGAAGGTGAGGTTGACGCGGCTTAAAAACCTTAGGTATAATCCCGCGGCTATAAAAAAATGCCAACCATACAACAACTTGTCAGGCACGGACGCAAATCCAAGCCAAAAAAAATCAAAGCTACAGTTCTTAGGAAGAGTTTTAACTCTCTTATTAACCAGCCTACTTTTGGAACCGCTCCTCAAAAGAGAGGTGTTTGTACTGTAGTCAAAACCATGACTCCAAAAAAACCAAACTCGGCTCTTCGTAAGGTTGCTCGTGTTAGATTAAGTAACAAGCAAGAAGTTACAGCTTATATTCCAGGTATTGGTCACCAACTTGCTGAACACTCAGTTGTTATGGTTCGTGGTGGACGTGTCAAAGACCTTCCAGGTGTTAAGTACCACATTATTCGTGGCAAACTTGATGCAACTGGTGTGGTCAATCGTAAAAAAGCTAGATCCCTATACGGAACCAAAAAAGGTGGGGCTACAAGTGCAGCTGAAGCAGCCGCAAAAGGAATTTAATAATCATGTCTAGAAAAAATACATTTACCAAAAGAATTACCGAGCCAGATCCAGTTTATAGCTCGCCAGTTGTCACTCGTTTTATTAACCGAGTTATGGAATCAGGCAAAAAAACCATTGCTCAAAAAATCGTTTATTCTGCACTTGAAGAAATTGCAGTCAAAACCAAAAAAGACGGCATGGAAGTATTCGAAGCCGCAATTAATAATGTTGCACCAAGAGTTGAGGTTCGCCCTCGTCGTGTTGGTGGTGCCAACTATCAGGTTCCTGTCGAAGTTCGAGGCGACCGCAAAGAAGCTTTGGCTATTCGCTGGATCATAAAAGCCGCTCACGACCGACCTTCACGCGAATATCACACAATGAAAGACAAACTAGTTGCTGAACTTATTGATGCTAGTAACAATGTTGGAGCAGCTATTAAGAAAAGAGAAGATACTATCAGAATGGCTGACGCTAACAAAGCCTTCGCACATTTTAGGTGGTAATCTATGGCTGACACACGTTCCTACCCACTAGACAGAATCAGAAACATTGGAATTATTGCCCATATTGACGCAGGCAAAACCACTACCTCAGAAAGAATCCTATATTACACGGGCAAAAGCTACAAAATTGGAGAAGTCCACGAAGGTGCCGCAACTATGGACTGGATGGAGCAGGAAAAAGAGCGTGGTATTACTATTACCTCAGCTGCTACTACAACTTTTTGGACACCAACTGCCAATCTTTTCGAAGGCGTAGAACACCGTATTAATATTATTGATACTCCAGGCCACGTTGATTTTACCGCCGAAGTAGAGCGCGCATTGCGTGTACTTGATGGTGGAGTTACTGTTCTCGATGCCGAAGAAGGTGTTCAGTCACAATCCGAAACAGTCTGGCGTCAGGCCGACAAATACAAAGTTCCTAGAGTTTGTTTTGTTAACAAAATGGACAAACTTGGTGCTGACTTTCACGCTACACTCAAATCAATTAGAGACAGGCTTGCTGCTCCAGCGGTAGCTTACAATATTCCAATTGGTGCCGAAAACGACTTCTTGGGAGTAATCGACCTACTTACTCGCAAAGAATATATTTGGGAAACCGACGAAACAGGCGCAAAATACAAAGTCATTGATGTGACCGACGAACACAAAGACGAAGTAGAAAAATACCGCGCAGTTTTGGTCGAAAAAATTTCTGAAACCGACGACAATTTAATTGAAAAATTCCTAAACGGTGAAGAGCCAACGATTGATGAACTATATGCAGCTTTAAGAAAAGCAGTTATTAATTATCAAATTGTTCCAGTTCTTGCCGGATCTTCGCTTCGCAACAAAGGTGTCCAACCACTACTTGACGCAGTTGTGCAGTTTTTGCCTTCTCCTCAAGACGTTGGCGAAACTCACGGAACCAACCCCAAAACCGGTGAACCAGAAGTTCGCAAGAATACCCCAGATGAACCATTTTGTGGTCTAGCTTTCAAAATCCAAGTTGACCCACACGTCGGTAAACTTACTTTTGTCCGTGTTTACTCCGGTACCCTCCAATCAGGATCTTATATCACCAACACTACCAAAGGTGAGAAAGAACGCGCCGGCCGTTTGCTTTTGATGCATGCTGACAAACGCGAAGAAATAAAAGAAGCTTTTGCTGGAGAAATTGTCGCAGTTATTGGTTTGCAGAAAACAATTACAGGAGACACTCTTGCTGAAGAAGGCAAGGCAATTGTTTTAGAAAACATTACTTTCCCAGAACCAGTTATTGATCTAGCTATTGAACCAAAAACCAAGGCCGACCAAGAAAAAATGGGACTGGCCTTATCAAAGTTATCCGAAGAAGACCCTACTTTCCGTATTCGAACCGACCACGAAACAGGTCAGACAATCATCTCTGGAATGGGCGAACTTCATCTTGAAATTTTGGCTGATCGCATGAAGCGCGAGTTCAAAGTTGAAGCGAACGTTGGACAACCTCAAGTTGCTTATCGCGAAACCATTACCAAAAACGCTGAAGGCGAAGGTAAATATATTCGCCAATCAGGTGGACGTGGTCAGTATGGTCATTGTTTGATTCGCATTGAGCCTCTCGGACGTGGTGAAGGTTATGTTTGGGCAAGCGAAATTAAAGGTGGATCAATTCCTCAAGAATTTATTACCCCAATTAACAAAGGTATTATTGAAAAAATGGCCTCCGGAATTTTGGCTGGCTATCCAGTTGTTGATATGAAAGTCACAGTCTATGACGGTTCTTATCACGACGTTGACTCTTCAGAAATGGCTTTCAAAATTGCAGGAAGCATGGCTGTCGAGGATGCTGCAAAGCACGCCGACATGGTTCTACTTGAGCCGGTGATGAACGCAGAAGTTACAGTTCCTGACGAATTTATGGGAGACATTATGGGTGACCTTTCTAGCAAGCGTGCTCAAATTCAAGGCTCTGAATCCCGTGGAAATGCAACAATTATTAAAGCCCTCGTACCTCTTGCAGAAATGTTTGGTTACACAACCAACCTCAGGTCTATGACACAAGGTAGGGGAACATCAGTTCTACTTCCAAGTCACTACGATGTTGTGCCAAATAACATTGCCGCAACAATTATTGCCAAATCCAAAGGTCAAACTGCATAACTTTCCTTCAATTTGATTTTTCAAATATTATAGGATATAATGTCCTTCCATTCGCACATAAAAAAAGGAAGTGAAGTTTGTCGGTCAGGAAGAACAGGTCAAAATTTCCCTCGATCAAGGATATTGTCCCATATGGGACAAAACTCCCACACATGTTCGAAGTAGTCGGCTGCAAATCCGCCGGCACGACAATTGCACGTCTGATTGAAACCGCGTTCGCGGACAAAACAGTCGTGCTGACGATCTTCTCGACGCTCGCCATTGATCTCCAAGATCAGCCTCTGGAAGTCGCCATCGCCAGATTCCGCAAGGTTATGGCGCAGGCCGAAGAATCGAGTGCCTTCGAGCAGTCCCTGCTCGCCAGCCTTGAAAGGTTGACCCTGGCCAGTGCCGGAGTCATCAACTTCGATGCTGCCAAGATCATGAACGATCGGTTCAAGCACATCAAAACCAATCCGATCGGACAGTGTCGTGTCTACGTCCGAGCCAAATCGCTGACGAACTGGACCCTCAATCTCGAGGTCCAAGACCAGCGCGAGAGGGTATTCAGTCCAAGTCACGATATGGTCGTGTACCACGCTGGTATTCAGCTCATCGGTCCGCACGGCAGCTTGTCTGCCGTCTAAACCATCCACACAGCCCTCCCCAAAAAGGAGGGCATTTTCTTGAGCTTGCGAGAGTCAGGAGTGTTCCTTTTTTGCCTTTTTTATCTCCCACTTCCGTCAATTCCTTTTCGCAGGCATCTTTTTGTAAGCGGGCAGGGATTTTTCTTTTAAGAAAAAGAGCGCACAAAATGCCAAGAAAGAACTCTCGCCGGGAGTTCGCACGGCCAAGAAAGGGAATTGAAAAAAATTGTTTCTGCTTTAGCAGAAAATCCTGAAGTTCTTCCTTGACAAACGGGGCGCGAATTTGAATAATACACAAGCTGAAAAAAGCTTCAATTGCAAAGGAGCTTTTTTGGCTTATTTATATAAGTTTAATTT